>DASXCT010000055.1:0-42670 GCA_036491055.1 Allosphingosinicella sp. | reverse complement strand
GTGAACGGCAGAAGCGCGATCTGCGCGAAGCCGTCCATCTTCTGGGACTCGACGAAGAGCCGCCCAGCCTGCGCGCCGCGCGCGCGTTGCTGGAATTCGTGCAGGAACGGCGGGCGCGCGCCGCTTAGCGCCTGTCCAGCGGCACGTAATCCCTGCGGTGCGCGCCGGTGTAGAGCTGACGCGGCCGGCCGATCTTCTGCTGCGGGTCTTCCAGCATTTCGGTCCACTGCGCGATCCAGCCGACGGTGCGGGCCAGGGCGAAAAGCACCGTGAACATGGTGGTGGGGAAACCGAGCGCCCGCAGCGTGATGCCGGAGTAGAAATCGATGTTCGGATAGAGCTTCTTCTGGATGAAGTAGTCATCCTGTAGGGCGATGCGCTCAAGCTCCATCGCCACCTTCAGCAGCGGCTCGTCATGAATGCCGAGATCGTCCAGCACGGCGTGACACTGCACCTGCATGGCCTTCGCGCGGGGGTCATAGTTTTTGTACACCCGGTGACCGAAGCCCATCAGGCGGAACGGATCGTTCTTGTCCTTGGCCCGCCGAATGTATTCCGGAATGCGGTCGACCGTACCGATCTCTTCCAGCATCTTCAGCGCCGCTTCGTTGGCGCCGCCATGCGCCGGCCCCCACAGGCAGGCGATGCCGGCGGCGATGCAGGCGAACGGATTGGCGCCCGAAGAGCCGGCCAGTCTCACGGTAGAGGTCGATGCATTCTGCTCGTGATCGGCATGCAGGATAAAGATGGTGTCCAGCGCCTTCGCCATCACCGGATTGATCTTGTACTCTTCCGCCGGCACCGCAAAGGTCATCCGCAGGAAGTTTTCCGTAAAGCCAAGATGGTTGAGTGGATACACGAAGGGTTGGCCTGTCGAATATTTGTAAGCCATCGCCGCAATGGTGGGGATTTTGGCCACCAGCCGGTGGCTCGCGATCTCGCGCTGCTTCGGATCGTTGATATCCGTTGAGTCATGATAGAAGGCCGACAGCGCGCCGACAACGCCGCACATAATCGCCATGGGATGCGCATCGCGACGGAAGCCGTGGAAGAACGAGGCGAGTTGCTCGTGCACCATGGTGTGGTGGGTGATGGCGCGGTGAAACTTCGCCATCTGTTTCGGATCCGGCAGCTCGCCGTGCAGCAGCAGATAACAGACTTCCAGAAAGTTGGAGCGCTCGGCGAGGTCGTCGATGGAATAGCCGCGATAGAGAAGAATTCCGCGGTCGCCGTCGATGAAGGTGATGTCGCTTTCGCACGCGGCGGTGGAGGTAAAGCCCGGATCATAGGTGAACACGTCGGCTTCGCCGTAGAGCTTGCGGATATCGATGACGTTCGGCCCCTCAGTCCCGGAGAAAACCGGCAGGTCGAAGGATTTGTTCTGGTAGACCAGGGTGGCGGCACCGGCGGGTTTGGCTTTGCTCTCGGTCATGGTGCGATCCTTTCCGGCGGCAGCCGTGTTGCAGTGCAGCATTCATATAATCTGTGCAGGCGGCAAGCGCCACCGGATTCCGGAGCGGGCTCCGTCACGTGGCATAAGCCCTTAATCGGGCAAGCGATTCATCCCTACCCAGGACGGCCAATACCTCGAAAATCGGCGGTGAGGTGGTTCGGCCGGTCACGGCCACGCGAAGGGGTTGCGCGACCTGGCCCAGCTTGAGGCCCCTACTATCGGCGTAAGCGCGCGCCGCCTGCTCGAGGGTTGACGCATCCCACGTCGCAGATCCAATCGCTTGCAAGAGGGCGCCCAGCAGCTGCCGCGCTTCCGGCGAGAGCACCTTTTCTGCTGCGGCATCGAGCGTTCGCGGTCCATCCGCATACAAAAAATCTGCAGCCTCGGCCATTTCGACAAGGGTTTTCGCGCGCTCTTTCAGGCTCGGCATCAGGCGCAAGAGTCGCGATTTTGCGCTTTCCGTCAGCACGCAAGGCGGTTGCCGGCGCGCGAGCAACGCTGCCACGATTTCCACCAGCACGGCATCGCCGCTCGCCCGGATGTAATGGGCGTTGACGTTGTCGAGTTTCTTGAAATCGAAGCGCGCCGGACTGCGGCCAATATGTTCGAGATCGAACCAGGCAATGGCCTGTTCGGTGGAAATGATCTCGTCGTTGCCGTGGCTCCAGCCGAGCCGCAGCAGGTAGTTGCGCATCGCTTCCGGCAGGTAGCCCATCTCACGATAGGCATCGACGGCGAGCGCGCCGTGGCGCTTGGAAAGCTTGGCGCCGTCCGGACCGTGGATCAAAGGAATATGGGCATAGACCGGCTCCAGCCAGCCCATCGCCTTGACGATGCCGAGCTGGCGGAAGGCGTTGTTCAGATGGTCGTCGCCGCGGATCACGTGGGTGACCCCCATGTCGTGATCGTCGACGACGACCGCAAGCATGTAGGTCGGCGTGCCGTCGGAGCGGAGCAGGATCATGTCGTCCAATTCGGCATTGCGGACGGTGACGCGGCCCTGGACGAGATCGTCGATAACGGTCTCGCCCTCGCGCGGGGCTTTAAGGCGAACGACATAGGGCCGATCGGGCGCGGCCGCGTCGGGGCTGCAATCGCGCCACGGGCTTTCGAGCCGGAAGGGCCGGCGCTCGCGCTCCGCGGCGGCGCGGGCGGCGGCGAGCTCTTCCTGAATCATGTAGCACCGATAGGCCTCGCCTTTGGCGAGCAGTTCGTGGGCGACGATGGCGTGGCGGGCGAGCCGGTCGGACTGGAAAACCGCCTCGCCGTCCCAGTCGATGCCGAGCCAAGTGAGGCCGTCGAGGATGACGTCGATCGCCGCCTGGGTGGAGCGGGCCTTGTCGGTGTCCTCGATGCGGAGCAAAGCCTTGCCTTTATGGTGACGCGCATAGAGCCAGGAGAAGAGGCCGGTCCGGGCGTTGCCGATATGGAGGAATCCGGTCGGCGAGGGCGCAAAGCGGGTGACGACCGCGCGGGGCTCATTCTCGGCGCTCAAGCGCGCATTCTCCAGGGCTGCGGCCGGTGACGGCGATGGACTGCGGCGCCCCTAGCATAGGGGACGAGCCGCGACCAAGGGGCTTCAAGGCCCGTTTCGCGGCCGTTTCGGGCTGGCTGGAGGCGAAGGCCGAGGCGGAACGGGACCAGCTCCCGCTCTGGCTTCCGGTCGGGCTTAGCCTGGGCATCGCTTTCTATTTCATCCTGCCGGACGGCCATGCCTGGATCGGCTTCCTGCTGGCGGCGGCGGCGTTGCTGTTCGCCTGCCTGGCCATCGGTTCCGGCTCGGTCTGGGGGCGGGCGCTCGCTTTCTTCGCCGCCGCTTCCCTGATCGGCGGCGCCGATGCCTGGTGGGAGGCGGACCGGGTCGCGGCGCCGCGGATCGAGGCGCCGCGGGTCGCGACCTTCGAGGCGGAGGTGGAATCGGTCAGCTATGTCGCAATGGCCGGCAAGGTGCGGGTGGTCGTCCATCCGCTGAACGCGCCGGACCTCCCGCCCCATCTCCGGCTCAACGTCGATCCCGCCAAGGCGCCGAGACTGTCGCCGGGCGCCCTGGTCGAGACGCGCGCCTGGCTGATGCCGCCGGCGCCGGCCCAGGTGCCCGATGCCTACGATTTCTCGCGCGCCGCCTGGTATATGGGGCTCGGCGGATCGGGGCGGCCGATAGCCCTCAAGGTCCTCGCCGATCCGGGGCCGAGCGGCTGGCGCGGCTGGATCGAGGGGGTGCGCCAGCGGCTCGGCGACCATATCCGCAGGGCGCTTCCGGGTGCGGAGGGGGAGATTGCGGTCGCTTTGGTCAATGGCGACCAGGACGGCATATCCAAAGAAGACACCGCTGCGATGCGCCGCTCGGGCCTCGCCCACCTGCTGTCGGTGAGCGGGCTGCACCTCACCGCCGTGGTCGGCGCGGTGATGCTGCTGACCCTCAGGCTGCTGGCCTTGAGCCCGAAGCTGGCGCTCCGCTTCCGCCTGACCCTGGTCGCCGCCGGCGCCGGCGCGCTCGCCGGCATCGCCTATACGATCCTGACCGGATCGCAGGTGCCGACCATTCGCTCGTGCATCGCCTCCCTGCTCGTGCTCGGCGCGCTCGCGCTCGGGCGCGAGGCGCTGACCCTGCGGCTGGTCGCGACCGGGGCGCTGATCATCCTGCTGCTCTGGCCGGATTCCCTGGTCGGGCCGAGCTTCCAGCTGAGCTTCGCCGCCATCGCCGCGATCGTCCTCCTCCACGACCATCCCAAGGTCCGCGCCTTCGTCGCCCGGCGCGAGGAGGCCTTGCCGCTGCGGATGCTTCGGGGTCTCGCCGGCCTGATCCTGACCGGTTTGGTGGTCGAGGCGGCGCTGACGCCGATCGGCCTCTACCATTTCCACCGCGCCGGCCTCTACGGCACCTTCGCGAACATCGTCGCCATTCCGCTGACGACCTTCGTCATCATGCCGGCGGAGGCGCTCGCCTTGCTCTTCGACGCGATCGGCCTCGGCGCGCCTTTCTGGTGGGTGACGGGCGGGGCGATCCGCCTGCTCCTCGCCATCGCCCACGGCACCGGCGAGGCCCCGGGCGCGGTCGCCCTGCTGCCCGCCATGGCCGACACCGCCTTCGCTTTGATGATCGTCGGCGCGCTCTGGCTCGGCCTCTGGCGGACGAAATGGCGGCGCTGGGGGCTCATCCCCTTCGCGATCGGCGCGATCTGGGCCCTGTTCGCGCCGCGGCCGGACCTGCTCGTCACCGGCGACGGCCGCCACATGGCCGTGCTCGAGCCGGACGGGAAGGTCGGCCTGCTGCGCACCCGCGCCGGCGACTATGTTCGCGGCGCCGTCGCCGCAAGCTTCGCGACTGACGATCCTTTGCCCGACATCGACGACATGAAGGGCGCCGCCTGCTCGAAGGATTCCTGCTTCATTACCCTGCGGCGAGGCGGCCGCCTCTGGCGCATCCTCGCGCTGCGCACCGGGATCGGCTTCGACAAAGGTCCGCTCGCCCGGGCCTGCGCCGCCGCCGACATCGTGGTCTCGGAACAGGAGCTGCCGCCGGAATGCGCCCCGCATTGGCTGAAGATCGACCCGCTCCTCCTGAGCCGAACCGGCGGCCTCTCCATCCGCCTCGGCACCAGTCCAACGGTGAAGACGGTAGCGCAGGGGGTGGGAAGCCATCCCTGGAGCAGCTACGTTCCGCGGCGCCCCATCGCGCACCACTGATTTCCGGTCCCCCAAGAACGGCCTTCGGCCGCTTCATCGGGAAGCAGGGCCGCCCCGGCGTACCCTTAGGTCGCGAGTCTAGGTCCTCCCCTGCCTTTGCAGGGGAGGGGGACCGCGCGAAGCGCGGTGGAGGGGCCTGCCGCAGCGCCATTGCCCCTCCACCAGCCTGCGGCTCCACCAGTCTGCGGCTGGTCCCCCTCCCCTCGAAATCGAGGGGAGGATTTTCGGTCAGTTCGGCCAGGCGCGGACGCCGGCGATCCAGGTTTCCAGCACCTTGGTGTTGCTTATGTCCCGCGGGGTGGCGCCGGCGAAGATGTCGCGGTCGATCAGGACGAAATCGGCATAATGGCCCTTTTCGAGGCTGCCGAGCCGGTCCTCGGCGAAGCCGGCATAGGCCGCGCCGCTGGTGAAGGCGGCGAGCGCCTGTTCGAGCGTCACCTTCTGGCCGGGCATCCAGCCGCCCGGCGGCTGGCCCTGCGCATCCTCGCGGCTGATCGCGGCGGCGAGGCCGGGGAAAGGATTGGGCGATTCGACCGGAAAGTCGGAACCGAAGGCGAGCGGCACGCCTTCGGTCAGCATCGTCTTCCACGCATAGGAACCCTGCAGCCTGTCCATCCCGAGCCGTGCCTCGGCCATGCGCCAGTCGGAGGTCGCATGGGTCGGCTGCATCGAGGCGATGATGCCGTGCCGCGCGAACCTGGGCAGGTCGGCGGGGTCGACGATCTGGGCATGCTCGATCCGCCAGCGCCGGTCGCCTTTGTAGGTGTCCGAGAGCTCGTCGATCGCGCCCAATATCTGGGCGTTGGCGGCGTCGCCGATCGCGTGGACCGCGATCTGGAAATTGTCCATCGCCGCCCGGCTCATCAGATTGCGGATCTCGGCGTCGGAGTGGAAGGGGAGGCCGCTCTGGCCCGGCGCGTCCTTGTAGGGCGCCTTCAGCCAGGCGCCGCGCGAACCGAGCGCGCCGTCGGCGAAGAATTTGACCCCGATCATCCGCAGGCGGTCGCCGTAGAGCCACGGGGTCGGGCCGGTGCCGGCGACGGCGAGCACGGTCTCGAGCCCATAGCCGTAGGAAATGATGCGGACCTTGAGCGTCCCCGCATCGCCGGCGCGGCGCATGGTCAGCCAGTCGTCTGTGCTTTCGGCCATGTCGCAGGCGCCGATCAGGCCATAGGAGAGCATAATCTGCTGCGCCTTCTGGAAGGCCTCGTCGCGGACGCGCGGGAGCGGCGGCGGGATGATCCGGGTGACGAGGTCCTTGGCGGCGTCGACGAAGATTCCGGTCGGCCGGCCCGCCTCGGTCTCGATCCGGCCGCCGGACGGCGACGGGGTATGCGGGCCGATTTTCGCCTCGCGCATGGCCGCGCTGTTCGCCCAGCCGGCATGGCCGTCGACCCGCTCCAGCCAGACCGGGCGATCGGCGACGACCGCGTCGATGTCGGCGGCGGTGGGGAAGCGGCCGCCCCAATTCTCCTGGTTCCAGCCGCGGCCGACGATCCAGAGCGGACGCGGATGGGCGGCGGCGAAGGCGGCGATCCTGGCCTGCGCCTCGGCGACGCTGCGGGTTCCGGTGAGGTCGAGCTCGAGCGCGCCCAGACCCAATTCCATGACATGGCCGTGGGCGTCGATCAGGCCGGGGAGCAGGGTCCGTCCCTTGCCGTCGAACCGGTAGCGGGTCCGGTCCGGCTTGCGCTCGCCTTTCTGGTAGAGCTGGACGATTTTGCCGTCGTCGCCCACCCACATCGCCGCGAAGCGGACGAGATGGCCGTGCGCGTCGATCGTATAGCCGTTGACGTTGTCGATCAGCTCGTCGGCGAAGGCGGCGCCGGTCCAGAAGGGGAGGCCCCAGAAGAGGAGGGCGATGAGGGCGAGAAGCTTTTTGAGGGACATGGCAGGCGCGAATAAGGCCTGTTTCGTCCCCGCGCCAGATGCGCCCGTTGGACGGAGTGAGTGTATGTCGTGGGACCGATAAAAACCCTCTCCCTTGAGGGAGAGGATGAGCCGAAACCAGGCGGCTCATGGAGCCTTAGCGGCTTTGCCGCTTAGGCGAAGTTGGTGAGGGTGTCGGGCGTTGGAGATCATTCTCGAATGCCGAACCCCCTCACCCCAACCCTCTCCCCGCTGGGGAGAGGGAGTTATAGGGACTGTGGGTTCGTCCAAAGGTGGGAGGAATAAAAAGGGTGCTGCGCTGAATCCCGATCCGTCCTAGACGCGCCGCATGGCCAGCCCCGCGACCCGGAACGACCCGCTTTTGACCCTTGCCGACGTCGAGGCCGCGGCGGCTCGGATCGAGGGGGCGGTGGTGCGTACGCCCACCCATTATAGCCGCACCTTGTCGCTGCTCACCGGCGCGCGGATCTGGGTGAAGTTCGAGAATCTCCAGTTCACCGCCGCCTATAAGGAGCGCGGCGCGCTCAACAAATTGCTGCTGATGGACCCGGCGGTGCGTGCCCGCGGGATCATCGCGGCCTCGGCGGGGAACCATGCCCAGGCGGTCGCCTATCACGGCGCCCGGCTCGGTGTGCCGGTGACGATCGTGATGCCCCGCTCGACGCCGAGCATCAAGGTGATGCAGACCGAGAGCCACGGCGCCGAAGTGGTCCTCCACGCCGAATCGTTCGACGAGGCCTATCAGGAGGCGCTGCGGCTGGCCGAGGAGCGCGGGCTCACCTTCGTTCATCCGTTCGAGGACCCGGAGATCATGGCCGGCCAGGGCACGGTGGCGCTGGAGCTGCTCGCCGACGCGCCGGAGATCGACACCCTGATCGTTCCGATCGGCGGCGGCGGCCTCATCTCCGGCATCGCCACCGCGGCCAAGGCGCTGAGGCCCGACATTCTCATCTTCGGCGTCCAGGCCGATCTCTACCCGAGCATGTACGGCCGCATCACCGGCAAGGAGGTGACCTCCGCCGGCGACACGATCGCCGAAGGGATCGCGGTCAAGAAGCCTGCGGACCTCACCGCCGCGATCATCTCCCGGCTGGTCGACGAGATATTGCTCGTCTCCGAGGCCGAGCTGGAGACCGCGGTCGGCCTCTATCTCCAGATCGAAAAGACGGTGGCGGAGGGCGCGGGAGCGGCGGGGCTCGCGGCCTTGCTCGCTTATCCGGAGCGCTTTGCCGGACGCAGGATCGGGCTCGTCCTCACCGGCGGCAATATCGACACGCGGCTGCTCGCCACCGTCCTGCTGCGCGACCTCTACCGGTCCGGCCGGATGTCGCGCCTGAGGATCCAGCTCCAGGACCGGCCGGGCGCGCTTTATGCGGTCGTGCGGCTGTTCGGGCGGCACAATGTCAACATATTGGAGATCGCCCACCAGCGCGTCTTCACCGCGCTTCCGGCCAAGGACGCCTTCATCGACGTGGATTGCGAGGCGCGCGACGCCGGCCATCTCCGGGCGCTCGTCGCCGACCTCGAGCGCGAGGGATTCAGCGTCCATCCGGTAGAGATTCGCTGAGCCACTGTCCCGGCCCGGAACGGCGCGCCCGTTAACCTCGTTTTCGCGCCCGGCCGCTCTTTCCAAGGGGCCGCCGAAGCCGCATAAAGACTCCGGCAACCACGCCCTTCAACCTCGCGGAGGCCCGTTGAGCGCACCGTTCCGCTTTCCCCGCTTCTTCGTGACGAGCCCCGCGCCGTGCCCCTATCTACCGGGCAAGACGGAGCGGAAGGTGTTCACGGAGCTGTCGGGCCAGCATTCGAGCGACCTCAACGATGCGCTCGGCCGAATCGGTTTTCGCCGCAGCCAGGGCGTCGCCTACCGGCCGAGCTGCATCGACTGCGCCGCCTGCGTCTCGGTCCGGGTCGTGACCGACGAATTCCAGCCCTCGGCCACCCAGCGCCGGGTGCTGAAGCGCAATGCCGGGCTCGACGTCACCGCCTGCAAGCCCTGGGCGACCGAGGAGCAATATGCCCTGCTCCGCCGCTATCTGAAGCGGCGCCATCCCGACGGCGGCATGGTCGGCATGGACGAGAGCGACTTCTCCGACATGATCGAGCAGAGCCCGGTCAAGACCTACGTCGTCGAATATCGCGAGCCGGCGGTCGAGGGCCGCCCGGGCCGGCTCGTCGGCGCCTGCCTCACCGACCAGCAGGGCGACGGCCTGTCGATGATCTACAGCTTCTTCGAGCCGGACGATCCGGTCCGCTCGGGCCTCGGCACCTACATCATCCTCGACCATATCGTCCGCGCGGCGCGGGCCGGCCTGCCTTATGTCTATCTCGGCTATTGGGTCGAGAACTCGCGGCGCATGGCATACAAGGCCCGATTCCGGCCGCTGGAGCGGCTCGGGCCGCACGGCTGGCAGCGCTTCGATCCCGACCAGCGCGAGCTTCCGCTGGGGCGGTGACACCTGGGACGAATCGACACCGATTCTGAATTCCCTCTCCCTTGAGGGAGAGGATACGAAGCCTTAGCGGCTTCGCCGCTTAGGCGCAGTTGGTGAGGGTGTCGGGCGCTCGGGATAATATTCAGACGCCGAGCCCCCTCACCATGCCGCGCCTGGACCGCTGCCCGCAGCGGTCCTTAGCCGCCCGGCATCATTGGGAGGTCGCCGCATCCCCCGGATGCGGCTGTGGGCTGCGGGGCAGCCCACACCTTCCAATCCCCGCCGGGGAGAGGGGGTTTGGTGTCGCCCATCAACCCCTCCGCAATACCCCTTTAATCCTTCTTCCTTATGGCCGCTTTCCAATGGGGCGGGTGAAAACTCTTCTGGCGCGGGTGATCGACGCTGGCGAGGCGGAAAGCCGCGCCGGCCGCGCTCTGCTCGAGGAACGCTACCGGGCGCTCCAGCGGCAGATCCCGCTCCTCTACCTGGTCGCCCTCACCAATTTCGTCGGACTGCAGTTCGCGACCGGCGGCCGCATCGTCTACGTCTACAGCCCCGAGACATTGCTCGTCGCGCTCGTCTGCCTGCGCCTCGCTTATTGGATGCGCGCGCGCGGCCGCCGGCTCGCGCCCGAGAAAATCCTGGTCGAGCTGACCAAGACCTGGGTCTATGCGCTGGTGATCAGCGTCGGCTTCTGCGCCTGGTCGCTCTACCTGCTCCAGCTCGTGCCGCCTTCCTATGACGATTATGTCATCTTCTTCGGAAGCTTCGCGGCGGTCGGCTGCTCCTATGGAATCACCGCTTATCCCGCCGCCGCGCGGCTGCCCCTGATCTTCCTCGGCCTGCCGCTTGCCTTGCGGCTGATCCTGTTCCGCGACGCCGCCCATGTCGGGCTCGGCATCAGCCTCGTCATGATCCTGCTGCTGATCGTGCGGCTGCTCGGGGTCCATAATCGCGGCTTCCGGGCGATCGTCGAATCGCGCACCGACATTGCCGAGCAGCGCGAGCGCGCCCGCCAGGCCGAACGGCTCGCCAAGGCGGAGAAGGCCAAGGCGAAACGGATCGCCGATACCGACCCGCTGACCGGCCTCGCCAATCGCCGCGCCTTCCTGCGTCATCTGACCCGCCGGGCGGCCGCGCTCGGCCGGCGCGGTGGCGGCTTCGCGCTCGCCTTGGTCGATCTCGACGGGTTCAAGCCGATCAACGACACGTTCGGCCACGCGACCGGCGACGTCGTCCTGCGCGAGGTCGGCATCCGGCTCGGCATCGCCTCGGGCGGCGGCGCCCTGGTCGCGCGCACCGGCGGCGACGAATTCGCCCTCCTTTATCCCAATGTGCGCGACGGCGGCGTCGCCGCGGCGGCGGGCGGGGCGATCTGCGCCGCCCTGGAGGAGCCATTCGTCGTCGACGGCCGCGAGTTCCGCCTCTCGGGCTGCTGCGGCATGACCCTGCTCGCCCGCGGCGACTGCCAGGTCGAGCAGGCCCTGATCCGCGCCGACACCGCGCTCTACCGCGCCAAGCAGAGCGGCCGCTCCGGAATCGTCATCTTCTCCCGGGAGATGGACGAGATGCACCGGCGCCGCAAGCAGATCGAAAAGGCGCTTCGCCTCCCCCAGGTGCAGGACGCGATCGCGCTCGTCTTCCAGCCGATCCGCGACCTTGCGAGCGGCGAGCTGCGCGCGTTCGAGGCGCTGGCGCGCTGGGACCATGACGAGCTCGGCCGGGTGCCGCCCGACCAGTTCGTGCCGATCGCCGAGCAGATCAACGTGATCGGCGCGATCAGCGAGAAATTGCTCGCCAAGGCGGCGCGCGAGGCGCGGCGCTGGGCGGGCAGCATCCGCCTGTCGTTCAACGTCAGCGCGGTCCAGCTCTGCACCGCCGGCTCGTCGGACCGCATCCTCTCCGTGCTCGGCGCGGAGGGGCTGGAGCCGTCGCGGCTTCAGATCGAGGTGACCGAGACCGCCTTGCTCGCCGATTTCGAGGCGGCGCGGCGCAACCTCCACGCCTTGCGGGCGGCGGGGGCGCGGATCGTGCTCGACGATTTCGGCGCCGGCCACGCCTCCATCTCCTATCTGCGCGAGATGCAGTTCGACGGGATCAAGCTCGACGGGACCCTGGTCTGCTCGGTGCTCGATTCGCTGCGCGGGCGGCGGCTCCTGAAAGGCGTGCTCGACCTCTGCGCGTCGATGGGCCTGCCCTGCGTCGCCGAGCATATCGAAAGCCCCGACCAGCTCGCCTTGCTGCGCGAGCTCGGCTGCCGCGAGGGCCAGGGCTTCTTCCTGTCCCCGCCGCTCACCGCCGCCGCCGCCGCCGCGCTGGCCGCGCCGCAGGTGGCCCGCATCGGGGGACGGGCGGCGGCCTGAGCGGCGGCCGCGGGGGCCGACCTTTCCGTTCCCTTTCGCCTGCGACGCTTACCTTCAGGGCAAACGGGTCTACGCCTCGGCCCTTGCGATCAGCCGCTCCACCGTTTCCGGATCCGCGTCGATCAGGTGAAGCAGGACGCGCGCGGGCGCGTCGGGCTGGCGGCGGTTCTGCTCCCAATCGCGCACGGTGCCGATCGGCAGATGAAACGCCTGGGCGAACTCGGCCTGCGTCTTGCGCACCCGTTCGCGGATAGCCTTCACGTTGACAGGCCTGGCGATGCGCCCGCGAGACTCGTCACCCTGCGCGAACGCAATCGCGTCCTCGAACCCAGCAGCGATCTTGTCGAATGCCTTGCGCATGGTATCTCGCCCTCCTCGGCGTTCAATATTCGTCCCGAAGCTTCTTGGTCAGCTTCGCGACTGCTTTCTTCTCCGCGTCGGAAAGGTTGGATTTCTCACCCTTCCCGAACACGGTGATCAGGAACACCGGAATGTTCTCGCCGCCGTAATAAGTGACGATCCGATAGCTGCCCGACTTGCCCTTGCCCGGCTTCGCATGGCGAAACTTCCGGGCGCCGCCGCAGCCCTGCATGATCGCACCAGCTTCGGGATCGGCGGCAACCGCGTCGACCACGGCCTGCATCTCCTCTTCGGACATGCCCGCGCCCTTGGCGGCGGCGATATAGGCTTTGGTTTCAACGACCGTGTGAATAGGCTTTATGTACGGCAATGCCGTATCAGATTCAAGAGAAAAGTACGGCAGAGCCGTAGAAAGATGATGGTGGTTTGTTCTTCACGTTGCGTGCTCCGTTCGTAGGGGAGCAACCGCATAATCCACCGGTTGAACCCACCTTCCAATGCGGATGGCGCGGTGCGCCGATGGCGACTCAGCTCTTTTTGCCACTCTGCAAGACGAGCTGGATATCCTGCGTAAGCTCGGTGTTCTGCTTGAGCAGGCTGTGGATCTCGTCGCTGATCTTCAACAGCTCCTCCGCATCCGTATAGGTCTGCTCGAGCTGGCGGTCGGATTTGGCCGCGGCGACCTTCTGGCCGACCATGATGATCGAAAGCAGGACCAGCTGCAGGAAGGTCTGCGCGATCCACCCGATGAGCGCGGCGGTTCCGGCCGCGATCGCCGCCGGCAGGCTGATGAGGGCGAGGCAGGCAAAGGCGTAGGCGCACCACATCGTGCCGACGAGGTTGGTGATCCTGACCGCCAGCCGGTCGTTGAAACGGCTCTCGCGCTTTTCGAGCGGGCGCAGGAACCGCTTGCGGAACTCGATATAGGGGTTCGGATGATGCTCCATGGAAAGGCCCTCCACACGCACCGCGTTTCGCATGTCTGCGGCGGTTTCGCGCATCTCGATTAAGTGCGCCGCGATCCAAGAAAGCAAGCCCCGCGCGGGCGCCGTCCACCTCGACCGTCGTCGCGCCCCCGGAGGGCAGGCCGGGGCCGCGGCGGCGAATGACGGATGTCACCCGCGCGGCATGACATTCGTCACTCGCCGGCTGGGCCGCGGCGCGCGCACAAGGCGTGATCGACACTCGAGGAGCCGCATCATGCCGCAATCGCCAGACGCCGCGCCAGTGGCCGAGCTCATCGCCGTGGTGAAACGGCGCGGCCGCGTCACCGCGCTGGACGGCATCAGCCTCGCCTTCGCTCCCGGTGAGGTCACCGCGCTGCTCGGGCCCAACGGCGCCGGCAAGAGCACGACGGTCGCGATGCTGACCGGCCGGCTTTCGCCCGACCGGGGGAATGTGCATTTGTTTGCCGGAAGCCCACAGAACCCGCGGATGCGGTCGCGCATGGGGGTCATGCTTCAGCAGGCGGGCATGCCGCGGGGACTGAGGGTCGCCGAACAGATCGACCTTTTCCGCGGCTATTATCCGGCCCCGCGCACGCGCGCCGAAGCGGTCGCCGCCTCGGGACTGAACGGGCTCGAGCACCGTCGGTGCACGGCGCTCTCCGGCGGGGAGCAGAGGCGGCTGCAATTCGCGCTTGCGATCTGCGGCCGGCCCGACTTCCTCGTCCTCGACGAGCCGAGCGCCGGCATGGACGTCGAATCGCGGCGCGGAATCTGGGCGGCGGTCCGCGCCGAAGTGGCGCGCGGGGCCGCGATCCTCCTCACCACCCACCAGCTCGACGAAGCCGAAGCCCTCGCCGACCGCGTCGTCGTGATCGACCGCGGCCGAATCATCGCCGACGGATCCCCCCAGTCGATCAAGGCGGATGCGGCGGCGAGCGCCCTGCGCTGCCGTTCGAAGCTTTTTGATTCGGCGCTGGCCGCCTTGACCGGAGTGGTTTCCGTCGTCCGCGACGGCGGCCGCGTGACCCTGTTGACGACCAGGCCCCAGGCTACGGTCCGCGAGCTCATCGATCTGGATCCCGGCCTCGAGGACCTGACCCTCTCGGCCGCATCGCTCGAAGACGCCTTCACGCGCCTGGTCGACGGCGCGGCCGCCCCCGTCCCTCAGCTGGAGCTCGTTCGATGACCGGTCGCATTCTTGGAATCTACCGCCGCGAGGCGTGGGCGCAGATCCTGGCCGTCCTGCGCATGCCGCAATTCCTCATCCCCAGCGTCGCCTTGCCGGTGACCTTTTATGCCATTTTCGGAATCGCCTTCGCCAAGGGGAATCTGGCGGCCGCCCAGTGGCTGCTGGCGACCTATGCGATCTTCGCGGCGGTCGGGCCGTCGATGTTCGGCTTCGGCGCGGGCATCGCGACCGAGCGCGAGGCCGGCCTGATCGAGCTGAAGCGCGCGTCGCCGATGCCGGCCGGGGCCTATGTCGCGGGCAAGCTCGCCGCCGCCTGCATGACCGCCTTGCTCGCGCTTTGCGCGATCGCCGTCGTCGCCCTGCTCGCGGGCGTGACGATGCCGGCCTGGCGCTGGGCCGCGGTGCTGGCGCTGGGCGTCGCGTCGTCCGTGCCCTTCGCGCTGATCGGATTGAACGTCGGGCTCAGGCTCGGCGCGCAGGCCGCGACCGCGGTCGCCAACTTCCTCTTTCTGGGCTTCAGCGTCCTCGGCGGGCTCTGGTTTCCGTTGAACCAGATGCCGGCCTGGATGGGACATGCGGCCTGGACCATCCCCTCCTTCCATCTGGCGCAGCTCTCGCTCGTGCTCGCCGGAATGGCGCCCGCGCGCGACATGCTCGCCCATGTCTCGATCCTTCTCGCCATCTGCGCCGTCGCGGCACTCGGGGCATGGAGCGCCTGGCGCCGCGATGTCGCTTGACCGACCCCTGTCCCCGCGGCCGATAAGGCGGAAGCGTTCAGGCTGCGGGATTCGAACCACATGATGGCTGCGGAAGGACGCGATGCTGCCGGGAGGAAGCGGCCGCGGCTCGCGGCCGGCGGGCTTGTCTGGCTCGTCTACCTGATCCTTTATTTCGTGCCGTGGCTGTTCGAGCGCCCCGGGCTCGAGGCCGTGGCCGGGTCGGCGATCGGCCTTGGGCTTTTCCTCATCGTCTATCTCGACGCCGCCTTCGCCGCGCGCCGCTCGGTCCTTCCGCACATCGCCGCGATCACCCTGATCGGCTTCGCTCTGTCGCCGTTCAGCGCGATGTGGAGCGTGGTCAACGTGTTCGCCGCCGCGCTGGCGGCGGCGAAAATCCGCCGCCGCCGCACCGCGATCGCCACCCTGATCGGCCTGCAGGCGATTCTGGTGGTCGGCGGCCTGGCCTTGCGCCTTCCCCCCGTCGGCTGGCTCTGCGGGATCTTTTTCGGAACGATGGCCGGGCTCGGATCGCTCGTCCAGGCCGATCTGGAGCGCAAGAACCGCCAGCTCCTCGCGGCGCAGGAGGAGGTTCGCGCACTCGCGGCCAGCGCCGAACGGGAGCGGATCGCCCGCGACCTTCACGACCTGCTCGGCCACACCCTCACCCTCGTCGCGGTAAAAGCCGAGTTGGCGTCGAGGCTGGCGGCGCGCGATCCGGGCGCGGCGCGGCGCGAAATGGAGGGGGTGGCCGAGGCGGCACGCTCCGGCCTCGCCGAGGTCCGTATTGCGGTCGCGGGAATGAAAGGGGCCAGCCTCGCGGTCGAGATCGGCCGCGCGAAGCGCATGCTGGCGGCGGCCGGGCTGGAGGCCGATATCGGCGAGCCTGTTCCGAAGTCCGATCCCGAGCGGGAAGCGGTGATGGCAATGGCCCTGCGCGAGGCGGTGACCAACGTCATCCGCCACGCCGGAGCGTCGCGCTGCACGATCGAGGTCGCGACGGATGCCGAGGAAGCGCTTCAGCTTCGGGTTTCGGACAATGGCCGCGGCGGCGACATCCGGGAAGGCTCGGGCCTTCAGGGAATGCGGGCGCGCCTGTCGGCCGCGGGCGGAATGCTCGAGCTGGAGTCGGACGGTTCGGGCACCCGGCTCGTCGCCCGCCTGGCAAAGTTCGCGTCATGATCCGGATCGTCATCGCCGAGGACCAATCGCTGGTGCTGGGCGCGCTCGCCGCCTTGCTTGACCTCGAGGAGGATTTCGAGGTCGTCGGCCGCGCGACCGACGGGGCCAGCGCACTCGCGCTCGCGCTTTCGATCCGCCCCGACGTGCTTGTCTCGGACATCGAAATGCCGGAGCTGAGCGGAATCGACGTCGCCGCCCGGCTGAAGGCCGAAGGCTCGCCGACATGCGTCCTCATCGTCACCACCTTCGGCCGGCCCGGCTATCTCCGCCGGGCCCTCGACGCGGGCGTACGCGGCTATCTGCTGAAGGACGGGCCGAGCGCCGTCCTCGCTTCCGCGGTGCGCAAGATCGTCGCCGGCGGCCGGGCGATCGCGCCCGAGCTCGCCGACACGATCTGGGACGGCATCCCCGATCCGCTGACCGAGCGCGAACGGGCGGTCCTGAGGCTGGCCGCGGAGGGCCGGTCCAATCGCGCCATTGCGTCGGCTTTGGGCCTGTCTCCGGGCACGGTGCGCAACTATCTCTCTGAGGCCGCCCAGAAGCTCGGCGCCGCCAATCGCATCGAAGCGGCCCGCATCGCGCATACGAACGGCTGGCTTTGAGGCTTCCGCCAGGCTTGAGATATTTCCGCTTCGAAGAGCTCCCTGTCCCGGCGGGAAACCAGCTCGTTCCACCTGACTGAAAACCACTCTATGGCGCGACGTCCCCGGCTTTCTCGGCGATGGGGCGCGCATAGCGGACCAGGGAGAGCAGGAACTTGCCCGGCTCCTCCGATTCCGGCTCGTGGGCGGAATGCTCGAACCAGACCAAATGCTTTTCCGGCGCCCGGACCGTCATGAACCAGTCGCGGGCGACGTCGGAGCTCACCGTCCGGTCGTGGCGGCCCAGGAGGAGGATGATCGGAACCTTGAAGTCGGTCTCATGGCTCAGGTCGCTATTGTACAAGCCGGCCAGCAGATAATGCTCGGAAAAGTCGTTGCCGTCGAACACGTGCGGCGCCTCGGCATCGGTGTAATCGGGCGACAGCCTCGCGGCGTGGCTCTCGTCGTCCTGGTCGTGGCGGTAGGCCATCACCCCCCCGAAGAAGTCGCCCCATTTGTGGACGATCATGGCGTCCTTGAGGGCGATGCGCTTGCCCGGCGCCGCATAGGGGGCGATGCCCTGGAGCTCCGAGATCGCCTTGGCGTTGCCGGTCCGCTTCGCGGCCGCCAGCGAATAGGCCCAGCTGCGGCGCTCGCTCTCCGGCATGTTGGTGACCTGACCGGTGCCGATATAGGCGTAGAGCCACTCGGGATGACGCCTGGCAAGCTCCAGCCCCAGATAAGCTGCCCCAGCTATGGCCCCATATGAAGATCTTCTTCTTGCCCAGGTCCTTGCGCAGCCAGGCGGTCATCTCCTCGGTGTCCCGGAGCAGGCGGTCGGCGGTCATGGTCGGCGCCACGATTTTGGGATCGTTGATCATATAGGTCTTGCCGGCGCCGCGCTGGTCCCATTCCACGACCGTGAAATATTCTTCCCAGCCGCGGTCGTACCACCAGCTCAGCGGCATTTCGACGTAGCCGGGGCCGCCGTGCAGGACCAGCAGCACCGGGTTCCGGCGATCGTCGCCGCGGATCGTCACCCATTGGTCGATGCCGCCGATGCGCACTTTCTCGGCCCGCTCGATCCCGTCGGGAGTCACGATCCTGCGCAGGTTGCGCACCACCTCCGTCGCCTCGGCGCGGTTGGTGGGCCTGGGCGGCGGATCGGCGGCGCGGACAGCGTGCGCGGAAACAAGCGCGAGGCCCATCGCCAGCATCGTGGCGGCGATCCTGCTCATGAACGGCGCCTTCGATGGCTTGGGCCGGCGTCGATCGATATTCCGGGGCAACGGGTCATCGGGCGCGACGCCTACTCGCGGATCGCCCGCGCCGCCACCCGGCGGAAGCGGCGCGGGCGCAAAAAAACCGGCGCCCGCATTGCTGCGGACGCCGGTTCCGTTGCCCCGCTCTGGAAAGGGTCAGGCGACCTTGGCGGTCTCCAAATCCTCCGGGTCGCGCAGCACGTAGCCGCGGCCCCAGACGGTCTCGATATAATTGTCGCCGCTGCAGGCAAGAGAGAGCTTCTTGCGGAGCTTGCAGATGAAGACGTCGATGATCTTCAGCTCCGGCTCGTCCATGCCGCCGTAAAGATGGTTGAGGAACATTTCCTTGGTCAGCGTGGTGCCCTTGCGCAGCGAGAGCAGCTCCAGCATCGCATATTCCTTGCCGGTGAGGTGCACGCGGGCCCCGTCCACCTCCACCGTCTTGGCGTCGAGGTTGACGGCGAGCTTGCCGGTGCGGATCACCGATTGCGAATGGCCCTTGGAGCGGCGCACGACCGCGTGGATGCGGGCGACCAGCTCGTCGCGGTGGAAGGGCTTGGTGACATAATCGTCGGCGCCGAAACCGAGCGCCCGGACCTTCGAATCCATCTCGCCGATGCCGGAGAGGATGAGGACCGGGGTGCCGACCTTGGCGAGCCGGAGCTTCTTCAGCACGTCGTAACCGTGCATGTCCGGCAGGTTGAGATCGAGAAGAATGATGTCGTAATCGTAGAGCTTGCCGAGATCCAGGCCCTCTTCGCCGAGGTCGGTCGTATAGACGTTGAAACCTTCGCCGCTCAGCATCAATTCGATGCTCTTCGCGGTCGTCGGCTCGTCTTCGATCAGCAGAACGCGCATGTCTGGCCCCTCTTGCAGCGGTCCCCGAAGCTGAGGCTTCGTTTACCTCTCTTGCAGTTCATTAACCATCGGAGGTGTGAACGCAAAAGGTTAATTTCGAATTAAACGAGGAATCACAATGAGTCGCGCCAATGTTGCAGCAGCGCAACAGAAAC
This sequence comes from Allosphingosinicella sp., assembly GCA_036491055.1. GTDB lineage: Bacteria > Pseudomonadota > Alphaproteobacteria > Sphingomonadales > Sphingomonadaceae > Allosphingosinicella. The sequence continues at coordinate 23,592 of DASXCT010000055.1, read as the reverse complement.
CGCACAAGGGCGGGATGGGTGAAGAACACGTCCTGTTCATCGATGCCGAGGCCTTGGTGATCGACAAGCCGGCGGGGCTTGCCGTGCATCCGGGGCCGCGCACGCAAGCGAGCCTGGAGGATCATTTCGACGATCTCCGCTTCGGTTTCGCGCGCCGGCCGAGCCCCGTCCACCGGCTCGACCGGGACACGAGCGGCTGCCTTTTGCTCGCCCGCAACCCGAAGGCGCACAAGCGTTTCCAGCGCGCGTTCGAGGAGGGCCGGGTCGTCAAGACTTATGTCGCGATCCTGGAAGGCGCGATCGCGGCGGAGGATGGCGCGATCGAGATGGCGCTGGCCAAGGTGTCGACGCGGGAGGAGGGCTGGCGCATGGTGCCGGATCCGAAAGGCGCGCCAGCGGTGACGCGCTGGCGGAGGCTCGCGGTGGGGGAAGGGCGGAGCGCGATCCTGTTCATGCCCGCGACGGGGAGGACCCACCAGCTCCGCGTCCATGCCGCCGCCGGCCTCGGCGCGCCGATCGTGGGCGATCCGGTCTATGGCGACGGAAACGGGCCAATGCTGCTCCACGCCGTGTCGCTGCGGCTCGAGCGGGAGGGGAAAAGACCGGTCGAGGCGCGGGCGCCGCTGCCGCTTTCCTTCGCCGAGGCGGGATTCGGCGATGTCGCCTGAGCCTTTCGAGATTCCCGAAGAGGCTTTGGAAGAGAAGTTCCTCGCCTCGACCGGGCCGGGCGGCCAGAACGTCAACAAGGTCGCGACCGCGGTCCAGCTGCGCTGCGACGTGTTCAGGCTCGGCCTGGCGCCGCCCGTCTATCACCGGCTGAAGACGCTTGCCGGGAGCCGGATGACCGAAGCCGGCGAGATCGTCATCACCGCCCGCACCCACCGCACCCAGGAGGCGAACCGCACGGAAGCGCGCGCGCGGCTCGCCGACCTCATCGCAAGGGCGCACATCCGCAAGGCCAGGCGCATCCGAACCAGGCCCAGCCGCGCCGCCAGGGCGAAACGGATCGACGAGAAGAAGGGGCGGAGCGTGGTGAAAAAGACGCGGGGCAAGGTGCGGCTGGACTGAAAGTCTCCCCCGATTTTCCCCGGGCGAGGGGGGACCATTTCATGACGCAGGCTTGACGTTGGCGGAACGGAGGCCCTTCCACTTCGCCCCCGGCGACGCCATCTTCCTAGTCCTCCCCTGCTTTGGCAGGGGAGGGGGACCGTGCGGAGCATGGTGGAGGGGCTTCGTGCCAGGTGCCGAGCCCCCTCCACCGCGCTGCGCGCGGTCGCCCTCCCCGTCCCGGGGAGGACAAGGAGCATCCATGTACGATTTCAGGATCGAGGCGGCGGACAAGCCGGCGCTTTACCGCGAGCTGATCGAAGTGGCCGATGCGGTCACCGGCGGCGAGCCGGACCCGATCGCCAACATGGCGAATATCGCCGCCTTGCTGTGGGAGACGCTGCCGGACCTCAACTGGGCGGGCTTCTACCGCCATCTCGACGGCGAATTGGTGCTCGGGCCGTTCCAGGGCCGCGTCGCCTGCATCCGCATCGCGATCGGCAAGGGCGTCTGCGGCACGGCGGCGAAGACCCGCGCGCCTTTATGCGTCGAGGACGTCGCCGCCTTTCCCGGCCATATCGCCTGCGACAGCGCTTCCGCCGCGGAGCTGGTCGTGCCGATCCTGCTTGGCGACCGGCTGATCGGCGTGCTCGATCTCGACAGCCCCAATGTCGGCCGCTTCGATCAGGAAGACGTCGAGGGCTGTCTCGAATTGATACGGCGGCTGGCGCCCCGCTTCGTCTGAATAGCAAAAGCCCGCTTCGAGAGTTAAGGAAGTCCTAACGCCGCTCTCCAGTGCGGAGAGTCGGCCGCGCTTTATCGAAGGGGAAAGCGACGATGAGAATGATCGCGCTCGTTGCACTCACCGCCACCGCCGCCTGGGCGGCGCCCGCCGCCGCGCAGACGGTGCCGGATCCGGATCCCGCCTACAGCATGCCGCAGGGCCCGGACGCGCCGCCGCCGCCGCACCGCCGCGCCGCCCCGCCCGCCGGGACGAGCTGGCAGGCGCCGCCGGACGGGATGCGCGGCCCGTCGCCCGAAGCCATGGAGCAGCGGCGGAATTTCATCCTGCGGCGGATGGGCCCGGACCACGCAATGGGTCCCGGCATGGGTCCTGGCATGGGTCCCCAGCGCCACGTCGAATTCCGCCGGATCGAGCGCGGCGGCACCGTGCCGCAGCGGTGGCGCGGCCCCGACGTCCAGGTCCGCTCCTGGCGCCAGTTTGGCTTTCCCGAGCCCTTCGCCGGCGGCCGCTGGATCCGTTATTATGACGATGCCCTGCTGATCGACGGCGACGGCCGCGTCCGCGACAGCCGTCCCGGCTGGGACTGGGACCGTTATGGCGCCGGCTGGGCCGACGACGATGACGGCGTTCCCGTCTATGTCGGCGATGGCGACGACCAGTCGCGCGGCCGCGATTACCGATGGGCCGAGCGCTACGATCATGGCGAGATGGGCCCGGGCCCGCGCGTCCGCGAGCGCGTCTATATGCAGGGGCCCCCGGGGGCGCCGATGGGCCCGCCGCCGCCCTGCATGCGCGGCTGCGCCGGCGGCTACGGTTACGGTTATGGCGCCAACATGGGCTACGGCCCGGTGCTGGTCACCGAGACCACGGTGACCGAGGCGCCGGTGGTCGAGCAGCGCACCTACGTCACCTATGAGACGGTGCGGGTGCGGGTGAAGCATCGCCGCCATATCGTCCGCTGCACCTGCCGGCGCGCGGCACCGCCGCCTCCGCCCCCGGGCGGCGGCGAGCGCGGCTGACCACGTCGGATCCTGGATTACCGGTCCAGCGCCTCGTCGCTGAGCCGGCCGGGCACGATCACCAAAGGGCAGGGGAGGGTCCCCGACACCGCGCCCGAGAAATGGACGACGAGCGGGCCGGGGCCGCCTTCCGCGGCGGCGCCGAGGACAAGCTGGGCGACGTCGTCCCGTTCCTTGAGCATTTCGGTGATCGCCTTCACCGGATCGCCGTGGCGGACGAGGATCGTGCGCTGGACGTCGGCTTCCTCGTCGATCGCGCTCGCGGCCTGCAGGCCCATCGCCTCGGCGCGCAGTCGCGCCTCCTCCTCCATCGCCGCCTGGACGCCGCCCCATTGGACGAATTCCTGCGGCGGCACGATGGCGAGGATGAGCACCGAGCCGCCGGTGCGCGCGGCGCGGCGGGCGGCGTAGCGCAGGGCGGTATCCGCCTCGCCCGTCTCATCCACCACGACCAGATATGAGCGCATTCGATCCCCCAAAAGGAGGCGCAAATGCTGCGCCAGATCATTTGTCGGCGCAAGCGCGGTCTCCTTCGACAGGCTCAGGATTGTTCGCGCAGAGACGCAGAGACGCAGAGAATCCGTGCCGCTGACTCCTCGGCGGCCAATCCCAGCCTCGGTCGTCTGCGTCTCTGCGTCTCTGCGCGAATTAAACACGAAGTCTGAGACCGCTGCATCGTCGGCGGTTATGGCATCGGCCTCAGGCCAGGCCCTTCGACCTGTTCAGATTGTTCGCGCAGAGACGCAGGGATGCCGTCGCTGCGGCGAAGCCGCGTTTCATCGAATGAGCCTGAAAATTGATCGCCGAAGGTCGGCGGCACGGACTCTCTGCGCCTCTGCGTCTCTGCGCGAATTGAATAGGAAATCCGCGACCGCCGCGCCGTCGGCGGCTACCCATAGGCCGTGGGACGGCCCTTCGACCGGCTCAGGATGGGCTTGACCCGGCACCGATTGATGCTGTTTGGCGTTCAGCCGCCGAGCCGGTTCAAGGGAGCGCTCCGTCCATGACCATCGAACTGAAGATGCCCGCTCTGTCGCCGACGATGGAGGAGGGAACGCTCGCCAAATGGCTGGTCAAGGAAGGCGATGAGGTCAAGTCTGGCGACATTCTCGCCGAGATCGAGACCGACAAGGCGACCATGGAGTTCGAGGCGGTCGACGAGGGCAGGATCGCGAAGATCGTCGTTGCCGAAGGCACGGACGAGGTGAAGGTCGGCGCCGTCATCGCGATCATGGCCGAGGAAGGCGAGGACGTCTCCGCCGCGGCATCCGGCGGCGGCGCGCCGGCGGCGAAGGCGGAAGCTCCCAAGGCGCCCGAGATGGAGGGCGGCGAGACCGGCGCCGGCCAGCCGGCGGTGCCGCAGACCGGGCCGCAGCAGGCCGCGCCGCCTCCGCCGCAACCGGCACCCGCCACGGCCGCTTCGCCCCAGCCCCGCCACGACCAGGGCGACAGGCTCAAAGCGAGCCCGCTCGCCCGGCGCCTCGCCGAGCAGCGCGGCGTCGATCTGTCGTCGCTGCGCGGCTCCGGCCCCAATGGCCGCATCGTCAAGGCGGACGTCGACCAGGCCGGCGGCAAAGCCGCGCCCGCTACGGCGCCCGCCGTGGCGCCCGAACCCGCGGCCGCGCCGCAACCGGCCGCCGCCCACATGCCGGCCGCGGACTTCGCGGTGCCGGATATCCCGCACGAGACGGTCAAGCTTTCGAACATGCGCAAGACGATCGCGCGGCGGCTCACCGAGTCGAAGCAGAACATTCCGCACATCTATCTGACGGTCGATATCCGCCTCGATGCCTTGCTGAAGCTCAGGGGCGAGCTCAATGCGAGCCTCGAGAGCCGGGGCGTCAAGCTCTCGGTCAACGACATGCTGATCAAGGCGCTCGCCGCCGCCCTGATGCAGGTGCCGGAATGCAACGTCCAATATACCGGCCACGATCTCGTCACCTTCAAGCGCGCCGACATTTCGGTCGCGGTGTCGATCCCGAACGGCCTCATCACCCCGGTCATCGCGCAGGCCGACACGAAGAGCCTGTCCGCCATCGCCACCGCGATGAAGGACCTCGCCGCCCGCGCCCGCGAGGGCAAGCTGAAGCCCGAGGAATATCAGGGCGGCACCGCCAGCCTCTCCAACATGGGCATGTACGGCATCAGGCAGTTCGAGGCCGTGATCAATCCGCCCCAGGCCATGATCATGGCGATCGGCGCCGGCGAGAAACGCCCCTATGTGGTCGACGAGTCCTTGCAGATCGCGACCGTGATGAGCGCCACCGGCAGCTTCGACCACCGCGCCATCGACGGCGCCGACGGGGCGCGGCTGATGCAGGTGTTCAAGGCGCTGGTCGAATCCCCGCTGGGGATGATCGCGTGAGGCATCGAAGGAGCAGCATATGAAGGTCGCCGTCATCGGCAAGGGCAATGTCGGCAAGGCGCTCGCGCCGCGCATCCACAATGCGGCGGGCCATAAAGCCGTCTACGGCGTTCGCGATCCGTCCGATCCCAAATATCAGGATGGCGACGGCGTTCCGCTCGCCACCGTCGCCGACGCGGCGCGCGAGGCCGACGCCCTCATCCTCGCGGTGCATTGGGGCGCGGTCGACGCGGTCCTTTCCGAATGCGGACCGATCGCCGGCAAGATCCTGATCGACTGCACCAATCCGCTGGATTTCGCCAACGGGCTCGCCTGGCAGATCCCGAACGACACCTCCGCCGGCGAGATCGTCGCCGGCAAGACCGATGCGCGGGTGGTGAAGGCCTTCAACCAGGTCGGCGCCGACGCCATGGCGCAGGCCGGCAATTATGGAATGCGGCCGCTCCAGTTCGCGGCCGGCGACGACGATGAGGCAAAGCAGAAGGTGCTCGCTCTGATGTCGGACATCGGCTTCGATGCCCGCGACGCCGGGCCGCTCGGCTTCGCGCGGGATCTTGAAAGCATGGCGCGGCTGTGGATCGGCCAGGCCTTCGCTGGCATGGACGGTGCGACCGCCTGGGCGCTGATGACTCCCGGCCGCTGATCGAGACGAAGGACCGACCCTTGGCTGACACTTACGACCTTATCGTCCTCGGTTCCGGGCCCGGCGGCTATGTCGCGGCGATCCGGGCGGCGCAACTCGGCATGAAAGTCGCGATCGTCGAGCGCGAGAAATTGGGCGGGATCTGCCTCAACTGGGGGTGCATTCCGACCAAGGCCTTGCTGCGCACGTCCGAGATCAACCATTATCTGACGCACGCCTCCGCCTACGGCCTTTCGGCGGAGAAGACCGGCTTCGACCTCGCCAGGATCGTCGAGCGTAGCCGCAAGGTCGCCGGCCAGCTCAATGCCGGCGTCAAGGGGCTGATGAAGAAGAACAAGATCGCGGTCGTGGAAGGCGAGGGGACGCTCACCGGCAAGGGCGGCCTCAGCGTCGCCAGGGATGGCAAGACCACCGACCTCCAGTCCAAGCACATCATCGTCGCGACCGGCGCGCGCGCGCGCGATCTCCCCTTCGCCAAGGCCGACGGCAAGCGCATCTGGACCTACCGCCACGCCATGGTGCCGCAGGAGATGCCGACCAAGCTCCTGGTGATCGGCTCGGGCGCGATCGGAGTCGAGTTCGCCAGCTTCTATTCGGACATGGGCGCCGAGGTGACCATCGTCGAGATGCTCGACCGCATCCTCCCCGTCGAGGACGAGGAAGTCTCCGCCTTCATGCATAAGCAGCTCGCCAAGCAAGGGATGACGATCCACGTCTCGTCGGGCGTGGAGAAACTGGAGACCGGCGCGAGCGGCGTGAAGGCGACGCTGAAGGGCGGCGAAGCGCAGGAGTTCAGCCACGTCATCGTCGCCGTCGGCATCGCGCCGAACACGGAAAATATCGGCCTCGAAGCGCTCGGGGTGAAGACCGATCGCGGCCATATCGTCACCGACGGCTATGGCCGCACCAATGTCGAGGGCATCCATGCGATCGGCGACGTCACCGGGCCGCCCTGGCTCGCGCACAAGGCGAGCCATGAGGGCATCGTCTGCGTCGAGGCGATCGCGGGGAAGAATCCGCACAGGTTCGAGACCTGGAACATCCCCGGCTGCACCTATTCGCGGCCCCAGGTGGCCTCGGTCGGCCTCACCGAGGCCAAAGCCAAGGAGCAGAGGATCAAGGTCAAGATCGGCAAATTCCCCTTCATCGGCAACGGCAAGGCGATCGCGCTGGGAGAGGCGGAAGGCTTCATCAAGACCGTGTTCGACGAGGCGACAGGGGCGTTGCTCGGCGCCCATATGGTCGGCGCCGAGGTGACCGAATTGATCCAGGGCTACGTCATCGCCCGCCAGCTCGAGACGACCGAGGCCGAGCTGATCGAAACCGTCTTCCCGCACCCGACGCTCAGTGAGATGATGCACGAAAGCGTCCTCGACGCTTATGGCAGGGCGCTGCATTATTGATACCAGGTTTCTGAGTCGGAGAAAGTAAAGTGCCCAACCGCGACCTCCGGCTGCAGGCTATTGCTGATATAGCTCAGGACTATCGCCAAGCGGACATCGGCGGCGTGACGCCCGCGCGGGTAGACCAGTGGGTCCGACAGTTTGCTCCCCAAGTTCAGGAGCCAATTTTGGCTGAGTTGGAGCACGTCCTGCGGCAGACCTATTTCACTCGTCAATACGTTACCCGCTTCTTCTCAGCCCTGCTCACATACGACAGATTGGTAGGAACAGACCCTGGTGGCTTCTGGTCGAGTACAAACTTTCTCAACCTGCAGACAGCAGGAAATAGTCAGCGCGACCTTCTAGAAATCTTCGATGAGCAATTACGAGGACAATTCAATATTGGATTGAATGAATGTGGAGGGGAAATTGGACGGTATGTATACATTGATGACGCGCTATATTCGGGAGGTCGGATAAAATCCGACATATCCTCTTGGATAAGTGTCTCCGCCCCAGTTAACGCTACTGTTTTCATCATCACTATTGCGCGCCACACCCAAGGGCACTTTTTTGCAGAAAAGGACTTAGCAAAAGCATCCAAAGACGCAGGAAAGAATATCGCCTTTCGATGGGTAAGTCGTTACGTCATAGAAGATAGAAACTACTATATAAATGTATCGGATGTACTCAGACCAACGCATATACCATTAGATCCGGCTACCCAAGCTTATATGCAGGACTTGGGCACCGCTCCAAGTCTCAGAGTGCCAGGAAATGTTGGCGGTAATGGTTTCTTCTCCTCTGAGACCGGACGTAATCTGCTAGAGCAGGAATTTCTAACGATGGGGATTCGTATTCGTCAGATGTGTCCGAATCTCGGCGCCTTCCAGCGTCCTTTGGGTAATACAACGCATAGAAAAGTCGGATTTGGCTCTACCATTGTGACCTTCAGAAACTGCGCCAATAATGCCCCACTGGTATTATGGGTTGATGCTCCGTGGTATCCTTTGTTTCCTAGAAGTACGAATTAGAGTGATGGCCGAAGCCGATCCCAGAACCTACCGACGCACCGATGTCGCATCTTTCCGCAAAACGAACGAGCGGTTCGGCGGGCTGTCGAACATGGCGCCTGGTTTCCCAATCACAATTCTGGATGTGAGAATCCTCACAGCAGAGGCACTTTATCAAGCATGTCGATTTCCTCATCTGCCGGAAGTTCAAAGGCTCATAATTGCTCAGACCAGTCCGATGACAGCTAAAATGCGAGCCAAGCCACATCGAAACGATTCCCGGTCAGATTGGGACGCCGTTCGTGTTCCAATTATGAAATGGTGTCTTAGAGTAAAGTTGCTTCAACATTGGGATAAGTTTGGCGAGCTCCTGCTTGAAACGGGTGATCGAGCTATCGTCGAGGACTCTAGGAAGGATGATTTTTGGGGTGCAATGCCAGATGAAGAAGGTGCTTTACACGGCAGAAACGTATTGGGTCGCCTGTTGATGGAGATTCGGGAAAAACTAAGGGACGATCCTGAATCAGTCAAGTGGGCGATGCCGGTACCGATTCCTAATTTCCTGCTATTGACGCGGGAGATTCCGATTATAGGGCAAAACGCCCAGCCGGAAACTTTGCAGCCGGAAACTTTGCAGCCGGAACGTGTCGGGGAGTTACAAGCACTTTTCAATTTTACCTCGCTTCACGAGCAGGCTGTCGAACATTCCAAGTTGCCTCCGGACAACGAGCCCCTTTCAGAACCTGCCCTTGTGCAAATGTCGAAAGAAGGCGTCCGAGGAGCTGCAAAGAGCCGGCCTAGCCTATATTTGATATTGCTTGGATTAAGCGCGGCCATTCTTGCATTGACGCTGTGGCTGGCCAGATGATGCACGAATGTGTTTTCGACGCTTGTGAAGGGGCGCTCCACTATTGAGCGCGCACGCCGACAACAATCGCACCTTGCTGATCGCGCTCGCCGCCAATCTCGGCATCGCGGTCTCGAAATTCGTCGCGGCGGGGGTCACCGGCTCCTCGGCGATGCTGACCGAGGGGGTGCACAGCGTCGTCGACAGCGCCAACCAGTTGCTGCTTCTCTGGGGCCGGCGGCAGTCGAAGAAGCCGCCCGACCGCAAGCATCCGTTCGGCTATGGGCGCGAGCTCTATTTCTGGAGCTTCGTCGTCGCCTTGCTGGTCTTCGCGGTCGGCGCGGGCGTCTCGGTCTATGAAGGCATCGTCCACATCCGCCATCCCGAGCCGGCGGTGTCGCCGATCATCGCTTATGGCGTGCTTGCGATCGCCTTCCTGCTCGAGGGCGGGTCGACGGTCACGGCGTTCAAGGAATTCCGCGCCGCCAAGGGCGAGCTCGCCTGGGTCGAGGCGGTGCGGAAGTCGAAGGACCCGCCCGGCTTCATCGTGCTGCTGGAGAATGGCGCGGCGATGGCTGGGATTCTGGCGGCGGCGGCCGGGCTGGCGCTGAGTCAGGCGACCGGCAATCCATTCTTCGACGGCGCCGCCTCGGTCGTCATCGGCCTGATCCTCGGCGTCACCGCATCGTTCCTCGCTTACGAATCCAAGGCTTTGCTGATCGGCGAGGCGGCCGATCCCGAGCTGGTCGAAGGGATCAGGGCGGTCGCGGCGGGGCAGGAGGGGGTGGTCGGCGTCGGCCTCGTCCTCACCGTCCATTCGGCGCCCGACCAGATCACGGCGATGCTGAGCGTCGACTTCGACGATTCGATCCTGGCGGGCCGGGTCGAGCGGATCGTCGCCGACATCGAGGCGGAGGTGGCGGAACGCTGGCCGGCGGTGCGGCGACTGTTCGTCCGGCCGGAGCAGGACGCCGAAACCCGCCGCCGCGCCGTCGTCGGATGATCGCGGAGGCGACGCGGCGCGGTCTCGCTCATGCCGGCGCCGCTTTCCTTCTTTTCCTCTTTTGCTTGTGGCTGTTCTGGCCGGGCGTCGCCCTGTTCGACAGCGTCTATCAATATGCGCAGGCGCTGACCGGCCATTATGACGATTGGCACCCGCCGGTCATGGCGCGGCTCTGGTCGCTGCTGATGACGGTGCGGCGCGGGACCGAGCCGATGTTCGTCCTCCAGCTCGCCCTCTTCTGGCTCGGCATCGGCCTGCTCGCCGCCGCCTGCGCCCGCCGCTTCCATCGCTGGACGGGCTGGGCGGTGCTGGCATTGGCGGCCTTGTGCTTTCTCTCTTGCTGGATGGCGGCGATCCTCAAGGACGCGCAGATGGTCGGCGCGCTCGCCGCCGCGACCGGAATTGCGGGCTGGCATCGGCTGGAGGCGCGGCGGCTGCCGCTCTGGGCGGGCGCGATCATCCTCATCCTGCTGCTTTACGCGATGCTGGTGCGGGCCAATGCCGTCTTCGCCGTGGTGCCGCTCGCTTTTGCCTTGTTCGGCTGGCCGGGGCTTCGCACGATCCGGGCGCGGGCGGCGGCCGCGATCGCCGCCATGGCTCTCGTCATCCTGCTGACCCCGCCGATCGACCGCCTCCTGCTCGGCGCCCATCGCTCGGGCGTCGAGAACAGCCTGCTCGTCTTCGATATCGACGGGACGGCGATCCGGGCCGGGACGGGGGACGTGGCGGGCGTTCCCCGGGCGGCGTGGACGCGGATCGCGGCGAAGGGCTGCTACGACCCGGCCGATTGGGACGCGCTCGGCGAGCCCGGCTGCGTCCCGGACCCGCGGCTTACCGCCGAGGCGGACAGCCCGCCGCTCTACCGCCTCTGGCTGGCGACGATCCTTCGCCACCCTCTCGCTTATGCCGCGCACCGCATCGCCCATTTCAACGCGACGATGCGCTTCTTCGTGCCCGCCAACCTGCCCGGCGCGATGTCGCCGGTCGATCCGGAGGACAACCGCCTCGGCCTCGGCCGCGATCCCAGCGATGCGGAGCAGGCCTTCTGGAATTTCGGCGAGGCCTGGACCGCTCTGCCCCCGGGCTGGCCCTGTTTCTGGCTCGCCCTCGCCCTCGTGGCCCTGTGGCCCGCGGCTAAGGCGGCGCGGAGCCCGGAACGCGATCTGGCTCTGGCCTTTCTCGTCTCTTCGGTTTGCGGCGGCCTCAGCTATGGCGTTGTCAGCATCGCGTCGGACCTGCGCTACCATCTCTGGACGATCCTTGCCGCCGGGATCGGCATCGTCCTGCTCGCCGCGGCCGGGGCGATCCGACGGCGGCACCTGGTCGCCTTCGCCGCTGTCGCCGGGGCGGTGAGCCTGGCCGGAATGGCGGGAAGGCTGCTCCTGACGCCCTTGCCGCCGGCGAACTGAGGCGGTTGCGGCGCTCCGCCGATCGTTGCATGAGCGAGGGCAAAGGGGAGGGTGCGAAACGATGAAGCAGTCGATCCATTGGGCCGCGGCCCTGGTCGGCGCGGCCCTGGCCGCGGCGCCGGCGGCGGCGCAGGAGCATCCGCCGGTCGTCGTCGCGATCACCGCCGACCGCATGGTCGACGTGCTCGCCGGGACCGAATTGGCGAAACCGGTCGTGATCGTCACCGACGGCCGGATCAGCGCCGTCGGCCGCCAGGGCGAAGTGCGCATCCCCGCCGGCGCCAGGCATATCGACCTTCCCGGCCGCACCATCCTTCCCGGCCTCATCGACATGCACGTCCATCTCGACGCCGATGCGCGGATCGGCGGCTATCGCCGCCTCGCTTATACCGACACTTTCTGGACCGCGGTCGGGGTCGCCAATGCCAAGAAGATGCTGGAGGCGGGCTTCACCACCGTCCGCAACGTCGGCTCCGCCAATTATAACGACGTCGCGATCAAGCAGGCGGTCGAGGGCGGCTACATAACCGGCCCGCGCATCGTCCCCGCCACCTATCTGATCGGCGCGACCGGGGGCCATTGCGACGATACCGGCGACCTGCCGCCCTCGCTCGACCATGTCCAGCCGGCGCTCGGCAGCGGGCCCGACCAGATGCGCGACATCGTCCGCAAGCTCCACAAATATGGCGCGGAAGTAATCAAGATCTGCGCGACCGGCGGTGTCCTCTCCAAGACCGACTCGCCGGGCGTCCAGCAGCTCACGCTCGAGGAGATGAAGGCGATCGTCGACGAGGCGCATCGGCTGGGCCTGCGCGTCGCCGCCCATGCCCATGGCACGGCCGGGATCAACGACGCCTTGCGCGCCGGCGTCGACACGATCGAGCATGCCAGCCTCGCCGACGAGGAGAGCTTCCGCCTCGCCAAGGAGCATGGCGCCTGGTTCTCGATGGATATTTACGACGACGATTACATCCTCTCCGAGGGCGCGAAGAACGGCCTGCACGAAGAATCTTTGGTCAAGGAACGGGCGATCGGCCGCCGCCAGCGCGAGACCTTCCGGTCCGCGGTGCGGGCGGGGGTGAAGCAGATTTTCGGCACCGACAATGGCGCCGTCTTCCCGGCCGGCGAGAATGCGCTGCAATTCGCCAAGATGGTCGAATGGGGGATGACCCCGCTCCAGGCGGTGCAGGCGGCGACCTCGGAAGCGGCGCGGGCGCTCAACCGCGAGTCGGACGTCGGCGCGATCGCGGTCGGCCGCTATGGCGACATCGACGCGGTCGACGGCGATCCATTGAAGGACGTGCGGACGCTCGAACATGTCCGGACCGTCATCAAGGGCGGCGAGGTGGTGAAGAGCGAATAGGACGAACCTCAGAAAACCCTCTCCCCGGCGGGGAGAGGGAGTCTAGGCGAATGTCATCCGTCGCAGGAGTCCTCGCTCGCGCCCCTTGCCAAGCCCCTATCAAGGTTTCACGCTCGCCACATGAAGGGCACGCACGACAGCGCCGCCGATCCGCGCAACGCCTCGATCCTGATCGACGTCAACGGCGTGCTGAAGCCGCGCGGCGAGGCGGTGGTGTCGGTGTTCGATTCGGGCTTCATGCTCGGCGACGGCGTCTGGGAGGGGATGCGCGTCCACAGGGGGCGGATCGCCTTTCTCGATGCCCATCTCGACCGGCTCTACGAAGGTGCGAAGGCGATCGCGATGGACATCGGCCTCGACCGCGAGGCGCTGACGCGGCGGCTCTACGATGTCCTCGACGCCAACGGGATGACCGACGGCGTCCACATCCGGCTGATGGTGACGCGCGGCCTGCGCTCGACGCCCTATCAGGACCCGCGCGTGATCGTCTCGGCGGCGACCATCGTCATCATCCCTGAATATAAGGAGCCGCTGCCCACGATCCTCGAACGGGGCATAAGCCTGTTCACCGTCCATGTAAGGCGCGGCGATCCGGCGGTGCAGGACCCCAAGCTCAACTCGCACTCCAAGCTCAACTGCATCACCGCCTGCATCCAGGCGATCGAGGCCGGGGCGGACGAAGGCCTGATGCTCGATCCGCACGGCTTCGTCGCGACCTGCAACTCGACCCATTTCTTCATCGTGCGAAAGGGCGAGGTGTGGACCTCGACCGGCGATTATTGCCTCGGCGGAATCACGCGGGCCAATGTCATCGAGATCTGCCGAGAGGCGGGCATCCCGGTCTTCGAGAAGAATTTCTCGCTGACCGACGTCTACGGCGCCGACGAGGCGTTCGTCACCGGCACCTTCGCCGGCCTGATCCCGGTGCGCTCGGTGGACGGGCGGGCTTATGCGGAGGGGAAGGGGCCGATGACCGGGCGCCTGCAGGGTCTCTACAAAGAGCGCATCGAGGCCGACGTCGCGGCGGCGGAGCGGCCCTGACCGTGACGCTCCGGATCGCCATGTGGTCCGGCCCGCGCAATCTTTCGACGGCGATGATGCGCAGCTTCGGCAATCGCGCCGACACCGCGGTCAGCGACGAGCCCTTTTACGGCGCCTTTTTGAAAACGAGCGCCGCCGATCATCCGATGCGCGAGGTGGTGATCGCGGCGATGGATTGCGACTGGCAAAGCGTTGCGCGCACCCTCGCCGGTCCGGCGCCGGAAGGACGGCCGATCTGGTACCAAAAGCATATGGGCCACCATATGGTCGGCGGGCCGATCGGCCATGCGGATTTCGAGGGCTTCACCAATGCCTTCCTGATCCGTGATCCGGCCAACATGATCGCCTCATACCTCCGCAAGCGCGAGGCGGCCGCGTTCGAGGATTTCGCCCTCGACCGCCAGGCCGAGTTCTTCGAGCGCGAGGCGGACCGGCTTGGCGCCGCGCCGCCGGTGGTCGATGCGAACGACGTGCTTGCCGATCCGCGCGGCACGCTCTCGGCCCTCTGCGCCCGGCTCGGCATTGCTTTCGATCCGGCGATGCTGTCATGGCCGCCGGGACGCCGGCCGACCGACGGCCCCTGGGCGCCTTATTGGTACCAGGCGGTCGAGGCCAGCACCGGCTTCGGCCCGGCCGACCGATCCGCCAGCCTGCCGGACGAAGCCCGCCGCCTCGCCGACCGCTGCCGGCCTTATTACGAGCGGCTGGCAGCCTGTCGCATCACCGGACCGCGATGACGAGAAGCGCGGCGCCGAGCAGCAGAAACAAGGGCGAATAGAGCCGGCTGTCGTAGCGCGCCCAGCGCGTGGTACGGATGCGCTTGAAGAAGCCGGTCCAGCGCGTCGGCACGATGGCACGGAGCACGAAGGCCGTGCCGGCGATCCCCAGCGCGGTCCGCACCATGGCCGGCGGGAGCGGCAGCGCGAGATGCCCTTCCGCGGCAAGGGCCAGCACACCGAGCAGGATCGAAGCCACCGCGATCGCGCCCGCCGCGGGCCGCCACCAATGGAGGCGATGATTCATGACCGGCACGCCGTCGGGCCGTTGCGGCAGGCTGACCGCAAAGCCCAGCCGCCCGCCCAGCGCCCACAGGAGGTGGAAGCCCGCCGCAAAGGCAATGATGGCGAGCGCGACGACCAGCGGCGGGGACATCCTTCCGACATGGCCTTGGCCTTGCCGCTGGGCAAGGAATCTCCTGATCAGAGCCGAACGGTGGTGGGGATGGTTTAGCCGATCAGCGGCTCTTCCTCCCGCCTCACTCCCGCCTGCCGCTCGAACAGCCGGCGATACTGGCCGGCCGGCCGCGCGAGCAGGCTGTCGTGGGTGCCGTCCTCGGCGATCCGGCCCTTGTCGAATACCAGGATGCGGTCGAGCGCGCGCACCGTCGACAGGCGGTGGGCGATGATGATCGCCGTGCGGCCGACCATCAGCCGCTCGATCGCCTGCTGGATCAGGGCTTCCGATTCCGAATCCAGGCTCGACGTCGCCTCGTCGAGGATCAGGATCGGCGCGTCGGCGAGGAAAGCGCGGGCGAGCGCGACCCGCTGGCGTTCGCCGCCCGACAATTTGACGCCGCGCTCGCCGACCAAAGTGCGATAGGCTTTCGGCAGATCGGCGATGAAATCATGGGCGTTGGCGAGCCGTGCCGCCGCCTCGATCTCGGCCCGGGTCGCGTCGGGACGGCCATAGGCGATATTCTCGCCGAGGCTGCGGTGGAACAGGATCGGTTCCTGCGGCACGATCGCCACCTGCCCGCGAAGCGAGGCCTGGGTCGCGAGCGCGATATCCTGGCCGTCGATCGCGATGCGGCCGCCGGTCACCTCGTAGAGCCGCTGGATCAGCTTGACGAAGGTCGTCTTGCCCGATCCGGAACGGCCGACCAGCCCGACCCTTTGCCCGGCCGGGATGACGACGTCCATCGCCGAGTAGAGCGGGGTCGCATGGCCGCCATAGCGGAAGGAGACCCGGCTGAACCGTATCTCGCCGCCGTCGACGCGGAGCGGCTTCGCCCCGGGCCGGTCGGCGACGCCGAACGGTTCCTCCTGGAGCAGGGCCAATTCCTCCATTTCGTTGACCGCCCGCTGCAGATGGTGGGTGTGCTGGCCGATGTCGCGCAGATAGCCGTTCAGCACCAGATAGGCGGTCAGCACATAGACGACGTCGCCCGCGCTCGCCTGGCCCGCCGACCATAGCCCCAAAGCCGTGCCGGTCACCGCGGCGCGGATCGCCCACAGCAGAGCGAGCTGGCCGGTGCCGCTCCAGGTGAAGCGCATCCAGGTGCGGCGCGTGCGCCGGCTCCATTTGGCGAGCATCGCCGCCAGCAGCGCATCCTCGCGTTCCTCGGCGGCGAAGGCCTTGACCACCGCATTGGTGCCGATCGCGTCGGCGAGCAGGCCGCCGACCTTGGTGTCCCACTGGTTGGAGAGCCGCGCCGCCGGCGCCAGCACCCGCATCGCCAGCGTCACCGTCATGGCGATGTAGAGGATCGCGCCCAATGCCATCACCAGCCCGAGCAGGGGCCAGTGCGCGGCCAGCAGCGCCACCGTCCCGATCAGCACCACGAAAGAGGGCAGCATCGCCAGCAGCACCACATCGTCGAGCGCGTCGAACGCCCACATGCCGCGCGTCACCTTGCGGACCAGGGATCCGGCGAAGCTGTTGGCGTGCCAATCGGTCGAGAGGCGCTGGATGCGGTGGAAGGCGTCCGACGCCACCGCGCGCATGATCGAGAGGGTGAAGGGGACGATCGTCGACCAGCCGACCTGGCGCAAAGCCACCATCGCCAGGCCAAGTCCGACGATGGCGAGGAAGGCCGCGACCGCGGCGGGACGCCCGGCGGCGCCCAGCGCCAGCGCGTCGATCAGCCGGCCCGCATAGACCGGCACGAAAATCTCCGTCAGCGTCGCCAGCGACATGGCGGCGCAAAGCAGGGCCGCCTGGGCCTTGCGGCGCCGCCAAGCCCCCAGGCGAAACGGAGGACGATGCGGAGCGCGGATTCGCGCTTGTCCGGACGGATGGTCATCGATTCATCGCGCGCAGTGCGGCGCGCGTCCCTGCAAAAGTTTCGGTCGGTGGAGGCGAAGCGGCCGTCGGGCCGCCGGGCAGTCAGCGGGTGAAGACGCCGACGGCGATCGGGAGCGGCATATGCATATTCGTCATCGATGCCCTCCTTCCCTGCAGGTGCGGGGAGCGGCCCCATAGCGGAAACGAAACGATCGCACCAGCCCTAGCCAATTCTCCCCGGCCTTTGCCGGGGAGGGGGACCGGCATCGCCGGTGGAGCCCTAGCCGATCCTCCCCGGCCTTTGCCGGGGAGGGGGACCGGCATCGCCGGTGGAGGGGCTTCTTGAAGCGCAGAGATCTTCGATATGGCGCACGACGGCTTCGGTGTCGTTGCCGACATCGGCGGCGAGGAAGCGGACCGTTCGGATTCCCCGCGAAGCAAGCCATTGGTCGCGCCGCGCATCGTCTTCAGGCGCCGTGCCCATGTCGTGCGCGTCGCCGTCGACCTCGATGCACAGAGCCGCCGAGCGGCAGTAGAAATCGAGGAAATAAGGGCCGAGCGGGCGCTGACGCCGGAACTTGAAGCCGCCGGGTCGGGCGCGGAGGTGCTGCCAGAGCAGGGCTTCGGGCGGGCTCATCTGGCGTCGGAGTTCCCGTGCGCGGTCGATGTTGCTCACGCAGTGCCTCCGCAAAGTGCCCCTCCACCATGCTACGCATGGTCCCCCTCCCCTGCAAAGGCAGGGGAGGATGATGGTGCAGAATCCGCTTGAACTTGACGTTGGGTCAAGCGGTACAGCGCGATTCATGGAACAGGCTCTCGACATAGCTGAGGTGGTTCGGCGGACGGGTCTCACCTCCCGCGCGCTTCGCTTTTACGAGGCGCGGGGGTTGGTGACGCCTTTGCGCTCCGCCTCGGGCCGGCGCTGGTATGGGCCCGCGGAGCTGGAGCAGGTCAATCGCATTCTTGCGCTGAAGCGGGCGGGGCTGACGCTCGCCCAGATCCGGATGCTGAGCCATGGACGCAACCTCGATTTGCCGCGGCTGATCGAGGCGCAGCTCCAGGCGATCGAGGGCCGCCGGAAGGATTTGGAGGAGGCGGAGGCGCTCCTTCTTGCCGTCAAGTCCCGCATCGACCGCGGCGAGCCCGTCGATGCCGCGACCTTCTGCTCGCTGATCAGTTATGGAGATACGATCATGGAAGCCGAGAATTGGAAGAAGGTCACCGACCGCTATTTCACGCCGGAGGAAAAGGCGCATTGGGCGGCGCACGCGCCCGAAACATTCGACCAGGAGGCCTATAGCCGGCAATGGTCGGAGCTTTCGGCCCGGATCGAGGCGGCGCTGCCGCTGGATCCTGCCTCGGCCGAGGCGCAGGCCTTTTTCGACGAATGGCAGGCTCTGCTGAAGCCGTTCACCGACGTCGCGACGCCGCAGATGATGGCGGGCGCGTCGAAGCTGTACCAGCGAATGGACGAGTGGAAGGGCGAGCAGAAGCCGCCTTTCTCGATGGCGGTGTGGGCGTTCATGCAGGCGGCCGGCAAGGCGCGCAGGAGCGGGGGAGGGGAGTAGTACCCAAAGTACCTGTGTTCCCCGGCGGACGGCGGGGTCCAGAACAGCCGCCATTCTGGGCCCCGGCCTTCGCCGGGGAACAAAGGAGCGGGGGCAGGAAAGGCCCCCTCCTTCACAAATCAGAGCGTTGACCCATATGCGCCGCGCGGTTATAGGCCGCCCCGCCCCGGGGCCGGTGGGATTCTCCTTGAGGAACCAGGCCGTCCGCTAAGGGCGCAAGAGCTTGAACAGCGCTGTCGCGTCGCGAGGGCCAGGGGGCCGCAAGGCACCCCGGTGCTTCGCGTTTTTTGCGCCTCGGCAATGTGTTTTGAAGGAAGTGAAGGGCTTCATGCCGACGATCAACCAGCTGATCCGCAAGGGCCGCGAGCCGCAGAAGGCCAAGTCGAAGGTCCCTGCGATGGAGCAGAACCCGCAGAAGCGCGGCGTCTGCACCCGCGTCTATACGACCACCCCGAAGAAGCCGAACTCGGCGCTGCGCAAGGTGGCCAAGGTCCGCCTCACCAACCAGCGCGAGGTGATCAGCTACATTCCCGGCGAGGGCCACAACCTCCAGGAGCATAGCGTCGTCCTGATCCGCGGCGGCCGCGTCCGCGATTTGCCGGGCGTCCGCTACCACGTCCTTCGCGGCGTGCTCGACACCCAGGGGGTGAAGGACCGCCGCCAGTCCCGTTCCAAATACGGCGCCAAAAGGCCGAAATGACCGGGCGGGCGCAGCCCGCGTAGAGTCATCCCGGCGAAATCCGGGATCCAGGAAGAAGGCTGGGTCCCGGCTTTCGCCCGGAAACAGGAAGAGTTGAAGAGCAGTAAGCCCCGGACAGGTTCCGGACCCGGCTGAAGAGAAAGGAAGAGAATATGTCCCGTCGCCGCCGTCCCGAGAAGCGCGAAGTCCTTCCCGATCCCCGTTTCGGGGACGTGGTCCTCACCAAGTTCATGAACAGCGTCATGCTCGACGGCAAGAAGTCGGTCGCGGAAGGGATCGTCTACGGCGCGCTCGACACGGTCGAGACGCGCGCCAAGCGCGAGCCGATCGGCGTCTTCCACGACGCCTTGAACAATGTGAAGCCGGGCATCGAGGTCCGCAGTCGCCGCGTCGGCGGCGCCACCTACCAGGTGCCGGTCGAGGTTCGGCCGGAGCGCGCCCAGGCGCTCGCCATTCGCTGGCTGATCTCCGCCGCCCGTGCGCGCAGCGAGAAAACCATGTCGGGCCGCCTCTCGGGCGAGCTGATGGACGCCGCCAACAATCGCGGCAACGCCGTCAAGAAGCGCGAGGACACGCACCGCATGGCGGAAGCGAACCGCGCCTTCAGCCACTACCGCTGGTGATCTGGCGCTGGTGATCTGGCGCTGGTAAAAAACATCCCTATATCGTCGGTGCGGGGCAGGGGCCTCGCTCCCGACATCGGAGTATAAGAAAATGGCCCGCAGCCACCCGCTCGAGCGTTACCGCAATATCGGCATCATGGCCCATATCGATGCCGGCAAGACCACGACGACGGAGCGCGTCCTTTATTATACCGGCAAGTCCTACAAGATCGGCGAGGTCCATGAGGGCACCGCGACGATGGACTGGATGGAGCAGGAGCAGGAGCGCGGGATCACGATCACGTCGGCTGCGACCACGTGCTTCTGGAACGATCACCGGATCAACATCATCGACACACCGGGCCACGTCGACTTCACGATCGAGGTCGAGCGTTCGCTGCGCGTGCTCGACGGTGCGGTCGCCTGCTTTGACGGCGTTGCCGGCGTCGAGCCCCAGTCCGAGACCGTCTGGCGGCAGGCCGAGAAGTACCACGTGCCAAGGATATGCTTCGTCAACAAGCTCGACCGCACCGGCGCCAACTTCGAGATGTGCGTCGGGATGATCAAGGATCGCCTCGGCGCCCGTCCGGCCGTTCTTTACCTCCCGATCGGCATCGAGAGCAGCTTCAAGGGGCTCGTCGACCTTGTCGAAAACCGCGCGATCATCTGGCTCGAGGAAAGCCTCGGGGCGAAGTTCGAATATGGCGAAATCCCCGACGAGCTGAAGGATGCCGCTGCAACTGCCCGCAAGGATCTGATCGAGATGGCGGTCGAACAGGACGACGACGTCATGGAGGCCTATCTCGAGGGCAATGAGCCCGACCGTGACACGCTAAAGCGCCTGATCCGCAAGGGGACGCTCAACTTCTCGTTCGTCCCGGTGCTGTGCGGCTCGGCATTCAAGAACAAGGGAGTCCAGCCGCTCCTGGACGCGGTCGTCGATTATCTCCCGAGTCCGCTCGACATTCCGCCGGTCGATGGCATCAACCCCTCGACCGACTCGCCCGACAGCCGCGAGGCGTCGGACAGCGCGCCGTTTTCGGCGCTCGCCTTCAAGATCATGAATGATCCGTTCGTCGGGACGCTCACCTTCGCTCGCATCTACTCGGGCAAGCTCGAGAAGGGCACCGTCGCCAATTCGGTGAAGGACAGGAAGGAGAAGATCGGCCGAATGCTCCTGATGCACGCGAACAACCGCGAGGACATCGAGACGGCCTATGCCGGCGATATCGTCGCGATTGCCGGCCTTAAGGAAACGACGACGGGCGACACCCTGTGCGACACGCACAAGCCGATCATTCTCGAGCGGATGGAATTTCCGGACCCGGTCATCGAGGTCGCCGTCGAACCCAAGACCAAGGCCGACCAGGAGAAAATGGGCATCGCGCTCAACCGCCTTGCCGCCGAGGACCCGAGCTTCAGGGTGACGACCGACCATGAGTCCGGCCAGACCATCATCAAGGGGATGGGCGAGCTCCACCTCGAGATCCTCGTCGACCGTATGAAGCGCGAGTTCAAGGTCGAGGCCAACGTCGGCGCTCCGCAGGTCGCCTACCGCGAATATCTCGCGAAGCCGGTCGAGCTCACCTACACACATAAGAAGCAGTCGGGCGGCTCGGGTCAGTTCGGCGAGGTGAAGGTGAAGGTCGTCCCCGGCGAGCGTGGTTCGGGCTTCCAGTTCCTCGACGAGATCAAGGGCGGCAACATCCCGCGCGAATATATCCCGTCAGTCCAGAAGGGCATGAGGGAGACGGCCGAGACGGGTTCGCTGATCGGCTTCCCGATCGTCGACTTCGCAGTGCACCTCATCGACGGCAAGTATCACGACGTCGACTCGTCGGCGCTCGCGTTCGAGATCACCGGCCGCGGCGCGATGCGCGAGGCGGCGCACAAGGCCGGAATCAAGATCCTCGAGCCGATGATGAAGGTCGAGGTCGTGACCCCTGAGGATTATCTCGGCGACGTGATCGGCGACATCAACAGCCGACGTGGGCAGATCCTGGGCACCGACAGCAGAGGCAATGCCCAGGTCGTCGAGGCCCTAGTGCCGCTGGCGAACATGTTCGGCTACGTGAATCAGCTGCGCTCCTTCACCCAGGGTCGCGCGCAGTACACGATGCAGTTCTCGCACTATGACGAAGTGCCGCAGAACGTCGCCGACGAGGTGAAGGCGAAGCTGGCGTAAGCGCAAAATTGTAGTTATGGGCGCGCACGCATTGGGCGGGCCGTCCGATTTTCCAGAAGAAGAGGCGTAAAATGGCGAAGGCTAAATTCCAGCGGACGAAGCCGCACGTGAACATCGGGACCATCGGTCACGTCGATCATGGCAAGACGTCGCTGACCGCGGCGATCACCAAGGTTCTTGCCGAGCAGGGCAAGGCCGAGTTCACCAGCTACGCGAACATCGACAAGGCGCCGGAAGAGCGCGAGCGCGGGATCACCATCTCGACCGCTCACGTCGAGTATGAGACCGACAAGCGCCACTATGCACATGTCGATTGCCCGGGCCACGCCGACTATGTGAAGAACATGATCACCGGCGCCGCCCAGATGGACGGCGCGATCCTGGTCGTGTCCGCCGCCGACGGCCCGATGCCCCAGACCAAGGAGCACATCCTGCTCGCCAAGCAGGTCGGCGTTCCGACCATGGTCGTCTATCTGAACAAGGTCGACCAGGTCGACGATCCCGAGCTTCTCGAACTGGTCGAGCTCGAGATCCGCGAGGAGCTGTCGAAGCGCGACTTCGACGGCGACAACATTCCGATCGTCTCCGGCTCGGCGCTTGCCGCCCTCGAGGACAAGAATCCCGAGATCGGCAAGGAGTCGATCCTGAAGCTCATGGACGCGGTCGATGAGTGGATCCCGACCCCGGAGCGTCCGCTCGACAAGCCGTTCCTGATGCCGATCGAGGACGTGTTCTCGATCTCCGGGCGCGGCACCGTCGTCACGGGCCGTGTCGAGACCGGCATCGTCAAGGTCGGCGACGAAGTCGAGATCGTCGGAATCCGCGACACCCAGAAGACGATCGTCACGGGCGTCGAGATGTTTCGCAAGCTGCTCGACCAGGGCCAGGCGGGCGACAATATCGGTGCCCTTCTGCGGGGTGTCGGCCGTGAGGACGTCGAGCGCGGCCAGGTGCTCGCCAAGCCCGGCTCGATCACTCCGCACACCGACTTCAGTGCCGAGGTCTACGTCCTCTCGAAGGACGAGGGCGGCCGTCATACGCCGTTCTTCGCCAACTATCGTCCGCAGTTCTACTTCCGGACGACGGATGTGACCGGCGAGGTTCAGCTCCCCGACGGCACCGAGATGGTGATGCCGGGCGACAACGTGAACCTGGGCGTCAAACTGATCGCTCCGATCGCCATGGACCCGGGCCTTCGCTTCGCGATCCGCGAAGGTGGCCGCACCGTCGGCGCCGGCGTCGTCGCCAGCATCATCGAATAAGCGAATGGCGAATGGCGAGTAGAGAAATCTATTCGCTACTCACTACTCGCCGGCAGCAATCACTGTGTCGTCCGCATTCTGCGGCCGATGACCAGAAAAGAGACAGCGGCAATGAACGGCCAAAACATTCGCATCCGTCTCAAGGCGTTCGACCATCGAATCCTCGATACGTCGACCCGTGAGATCGTGAATACGGCGAAACGCACCGGTGCCCAGGTTCGCGGACCGATTCCGCTGCCGACCCGCATCGAGAAGTTCACCGTCAACCGTTCGCCGCATGTCGACAAGAAGAGCCGCGAGCAGTTCGAGATGCGCACCCACAAGCGCCTGCTCGACATCGTCGATCCGACCCCGCAGACCGTGGACGCGCTGATGAAGCTCGACCTCGCCGCCGG
>DASXCT010000054.1:0-74841 GCA_036491055.1 Allosphingosinicella sp. | reverse complement strand
ACTGCTCGTCCATCACAATCCCGAGGCGATGGAACGCGGTATCAACCCGTTCGATCATGGTCCGCTCCACACCGATATGTGGAAGACCGAGGGGCTGAAGCAGGCGCTCGATCATTACGGCTTCGACGCGGCGTTCGGTGGCGCGCGGCGCGACGAGGAGAAGAGCCGCGCCAAGGAGCGCGTCTTCTCGTTCCGCTCGGCCAACCACCGCTGGGATCCGAAGAACCAGCGGCCCGAATTGTGGAATCTCTACAATGCCCGCAAGGCCAAAGGCGAAAGCATCCGCATCTTCCCGATCTCCAACTGGACCGAGCTCGACATCTGGCAATACATCTACCTGGAAGACATCCCGATCGTGCCGCTCTACTTCGCCGCCGAGCGGCCGGTGGTGGAGCGCGACGGGACCCTGATCATGGTCGACGACGGGCGGATGCGGCTTCGCGATGGCGAGGTCCCGCAGATGCGCTCGATCCGCTTCCGCACCCAGGGCTGCTATCCGCTGACCGGCGCGATCGAGAGCACGGCGGCGACCTTGCCCGAGATCATCCAGGAAATGCTGCTGGCCACCACCAGCGAGCGCCAGGGACGCGTGATCGACCACGACCAGTCGGCTTCGATGGAGAAGAAGAAGCAGGAGGGCTACTTCTAGTGGCTCACCAGGACGCCCTGATCGCCCAGGACATCGAGGCCTACCTCGACGCCCACCAGCACAAGAGCCTGCTCAGGTTCCTGACCTGCGGCTCGGTGGACGACGGCAAGTCGACCCTGATCGGGCGTTTGCTCTACGATTCCAGATTGCTGCTCGACGACCAGCTCGCCGCGCTTCGCAGCGACAGCAGCAAGGGCGGCGGAGACCTCGATCTCGCCTCTTTGGTCGACGGCCTCGCCGCCGAGCGCGAGCAGGGGATCACGATCGACGTCGCCTATCGCTTCTTCGCGACGGCGCGGCGCAAGTTCATCGTCGCCGACACGCCGGGCCACGAACAATATACCCGCAACATGGTCACCGGCGCCTCGACGGCGGATCTGGCGGTGATCCTGATCGACGCGCGCCAAGGCGTGCTGACCCAGACGCGGCGCCACTCCTTCCTCTGCCGGCTGCTCGGCATCGACAGCCTCGTGCTTGCGGTGAACAAGATGGATCTGGTCGGCTGGGACCGGGCGCGGTTCGAGGAGATCGTCGCCGATTACCAGGCCTTCGCGCGCGAGGCGGGGATCGAGAATTTCTCCGCAATCCCACTTTCCGGCCTGACCGGCGACAATGTCGCCAGCCGTTCGGCCGCGATGGCCTGGTATGACGGGCCGAGCCTGCTCGAATATCTGGAGACGGTCGAGCTATCGCCCCGCCGGGCGGCCGAGGCGCCGTTCCGGATGGCGGTCCAGTGGGTGAACCGGCCCGACCAGGATTTCCGCGGCTATGCCGGCCGCATCGCCGGCGGCCGCGTGCGGGTGGGCGATGCGGTCACGATCCTCCCCGCCGGCACCCGCTCGACCGTGGCGCGGATCGTCACCTTCGACGGCGACCTCGCCGAGGCGGGAGCCGGGCGGTCGGTCACCCTGACCCTCACCGACCATGTCGACTGCTCGCGCGGCGACCTGATCGCGTCGCCGGACGCGGCGGCCGAGCCGGCATCGCGGCTCGACGCGACCCTGGTCTGGATGGCCGAGGAGGCGATGGTCCCGCACCGCGCCTACTGGCTGAAGATCGGCACCGCGACCGTCTCCGCCAGCCTCTCCGCGCCGGGCGCGGTGATCGACGTCAATGCGATGACGGAAGGCGCCGCGCCGACGCTTCGGCTCAACGATATCGGCCGGGTCGCGATCGATCTCGACCGGCCGGTGCCCGCCGTACTTTATGCCGACGACCGGCGGCTCGGCGGCTTCATCCTGATCGACAAATTGACCCATGCCACGGTCGCGGCCGGGCTGGTCGAGCGCGTCTCGGCCGGCGCCGTCGGGCGCGCCGGCGCGCCCCGGAGCGAGGCCGGGGAGATAATCTGGATCGGCGGCGACGGGACGACGGACCGCGCCGCCTGCGCCGCGCGCGCCGCGGGACGGCTTAAGGCGGCCGGGAGGCACGTGTTTTTGCTGGACGCGGAGGCGCTCGGCGGCCTCGCCGGCGATCTCGGCGCGGGCGAGGCGGCGCGGGCGGAGAGCGTGCGCCGCGCGCGTGAGGTGGCGTTGCTGATGCGCCGGGCGGGGGTCGACGCGATCCTCGCCGTGGATGCGCGGGCCGGGGAGGCGTGGCCGGGACGGGTGATCGATCCTGCGCAAGGCTACGGAGAGGAGGCGGACCAATGGGTGATCTGACCCGCTCAGGGAGGGCGCCGACAACCCTTCCCGTCATTCCCGCGCAGGCGGGAATCCCGCTTTTTCTGCCCACCCCGTCACAAAGAAGAAGCGGGATCCCCGCCTTCGCGGGGATGACGGGAGGTGGACAATGACCATCGCCCAGCATTTCCACGAGGGCGCGCTGACGCTCGAGCAGTGGCAGCATGTCGAGGCGCTCGCCGGCAGCCTGAGCCCGGTCCAGGCGCGCTGGATCAGCGGCTATTTTGCCGGGCTCGACGCCGGCCTGCTGCGGGGCGGCGGGGTCGCGGCGGCGCCCGACGCGGCGCCGGCGGGGCGGACTTTGACCATCCTCTACGGCACCGAGACCGGCAATGCCCGCGACCTCGGCAAGACGCTGGCGGCCGCGGCGGCGGAGCGGGGGCTCGCGCCGCGCCTGTTCGACATGGCCGATTACAAGATGCGGCAATTGAAGGACGAGGAGGATCTGCTCGTCATCGTCAGCACCTATGGCGAGGGCGATCCGCCGCAGCCGGCGATCGGCTTCTTCGAATTCCTCGAAGGCCGCCGCGCGCCGCTGCTGCCGAACCTGCGTTACTCGGTGCTCGCGCTCGGCGATTCGACCTACGAGAAATATTGCGAGGCCGGGAAACGGATTGATCGGCGCCTGCAGGAGCTGGGTGCCGCGCGCCTCCACGACCGGGTCGATTGCGACCTCGATTATGAGGAACCGGCGGCGTCCTGGAGCGGCGTGCTGGTCGACCAACTGGCGGCCGAGGGCGCCGAGCGCGGCGCCGAGGTGGTGCGGCTGTTCCCGACCGCCGCGCCCGCGCCCGCCGCCGCGCCGGCTCATGACAAGCGCAATCCGTTTCCGGCGCCGGTGCTGGATGCGATCCGCATCACCGGCCGCCATTCGACCAAGGACACACGCCATATCGAGCTCGACCTGGCCGGCTCGGGCCTTGCTTACGCGCCGGGCGACGCGCTCGGCATCGTCGCGGCCAACGATCCGGACGCGGTCGCGCGCCTGATCGACGCGACCGGGCTGGACGGCGGGGCCGCGGTGGCGGTGAAAGGCGAGAGCCTGGGTCTCGCCGAGGCGCTGGAGCGGCGCTTCGAGATCGCAATCGCCAGCCCCCGCTTCGTCGATCAATGGGCCAAATTGAGCGGCGCCGCCGACCTCGAAAAGCTGAGGGGCGAGGCGGCCGCGGCCGCGCGGCGCGCCTTCCTCCACGGCCACCATGTCGTCGACATCGTGCGGCGCTTTCCGGTTTCCGGCCTTGAGCCCGAAGCCCTGCTGGCGGGCCTGCGCCCGCTCCAGCCGCGGCTCTACTCGATCGCCTCCAGCCTCGCCGCCGGCGCCGAGGAAGCGCATCTGACGGTGGCGCCGGTTCGCTACAGCCTCCACGGCGAGGAACGGGGCGGCGTCGCCTCGCTCCAACTCGCCGAGCGCGTGCAGCCGGGCGACGTCCTGCCGGTCTACGTCCAGGCCAACCCGCACTTCAAATTGCCCAAGGACGACGCGCCGATCGTGATGCTCGGCGCCGGCACCGGTATCGCCCCCTACCGCGCCTTCCTGCAGGAGCGCGAGGCGGCGGGACGGACGAGCCCATCCTGGCTGTTCTTCGGCGAGCGCAATTTCCGCAGCGACTTCCTCTACCAGAGCGAATGGCAGGCCTGGCTGAAGGGGGGCACGCTCGGCCGGATGGACGTCGCCTTCTCGCGTGACGGAAATGGGAAAGTCTACGTCCAGCACCGCATGCTCGAGCAAGCGAAGGAGCTTTACGCCTGGCTCGAGGAGGGCGCCCATCTCTACGTCTGCGGCGACGCCAATGCGCTCGCCCCCGACGTCCACGAGACCCTGATCCGCATCGTCGCCGAGCAGGGCGGCAAGGATCGCGAGGCGGCGGAGGAATATGTCCGCCGGCTCACCTCCGATCACCGCTACCAGCGCGACGTCTATTGAGAACCGACATGAACGACGCGATCGACCGCAGCAACGATGTGTCCCAGCCGCTCGACCGGCTCGGGCCCGACGAGCGGCTCAAGCACGACAGCGATTATCTGCGCGGCACGATCGACACCGGCCTCATCGACCGGATCAGCGGCGGCGTCCGGTTCGAAGACAACAAGCTGATGAAATTCCACGGAATCTATCAGCAGGACGACCGCGACATCCGCGACGAGAGGCGGCGGCAGAAACTGGAGCCGGCTTATACCTTCATGGTCCGGGTGCGGCTGCCCGGCGGCGTCTGCACGCCCGAGCAATGGCTGAAGCTCGACGAGCTTGCGCGGCTCCACGGCGGCGAGACATTGCGCCTCACCACCCGCCAGACCTTCCAGTTCCACTGGGTGCTGAAGGAGGATTTGCGCCCGACCATCCAGGGCCTGCACGACGTGCTGCTCGACACGATCGCGGCCTGCGGCGACGACAGCCGCGGGGTGATGGCGACCGCCGATCCCGATGATGGCGCGCTCCACGCCGAGGTCGCGGCGCTGGCGAAATCGCTGAGCGACCACGTCATCCCCAGGACCGGCGCCTATCACGAAATCTGGTACGGCAAGGAACGGGTCGCGACCTCGGAAGAGGAGGAGCCTTTCTACGGCCGCACCTACATGCCGCGGAAGTTCAAGATCGGCTTCGTCATCCCGCCGTCGAACGACATCGACGTCTACAGCCAGGATCTCGGCTTGATCGCCGTCACCGGGGCGGACGGCGCGCTCCAGGGCTTCAACGTCGCGATCGGCGGCGGCATGGGCCGCTCCGACCAGGATCCGGGAAGCTATCCGCGTCTCGCGGACGTGATCGGTTTTATTCCCAAGGACAGGCTGGTCGCCACCGCCGACGCGGTGATGTCGGTGCAGCGCGATTACGGCAATCGGGTCGACCGGTCGCGGGCGCGGTTCAAATATACGATCGACGCCAAGGGCCTCGACGTCATCAAGGCCGAGATCGAGCGGCGGCTGGGCGCTTCGCTCGAGCCGGCGCGGCCGTTTCACTTCACCTCGAACGGCGACGTGATCGGCTGGCGGGAAAATGGCGACGGGGGCTTCAACCTCACCCTCCTCATCCTCTCCGGCCGGCTCTCCAACCGGCCCGGCAAGGCTTTGCTGGACGGCCTGCGCGAAATCGCGAACATCCACCGGGGCAAGTTCCGGCTGACCCCGAACCAGAATCTCATCGTCGCCGACATTCCCGCACGCGAGCGGCCACGGATCGAGGCGATCCTTGCCGCGCACGGCATCGGCGAGGCCGGCGCCAGCGCGCTTCGCCGCAACGCCATTGCCTGCGTCGCCTTGCCGACCTGCCCGCTCGCCATGGCCGAGGCCGAGCGCTACCTCCCCGATTTCGCGGCGAAAGTGGAGGCGATCCTCGCCGAATACGGTCTCAGCGAAGAGCCGATCACGCTGCGGATCAGCGGCTGCCCGAACGGCTGCTCGCGTCCCTATGTCGCGGAGATCGCTTTGACCGGCCGCGCGCCGGGCAAATATACTTTGTGGCTCGGCGGCGGCTTCCACGGCGAGCGCCTGAACCGTCCGGTGCTCGACAATGCGGGCGAAGCGGCGATTCTCGCGACCTTGGCCGAGACGCTCGGCCTTTATGCGCGCGGGCGCTCGCCCGGCGAGCATTTCGGCTACTTCCTCCACCGTTCCGGCTATTTTGAACCAGCGCGCGACTCGGCCACGGAGGATGCCGTGCTAGTCCGGGCCGAATCCGTCGCGCGCGCATAGGAGGCGGCCATGTTTCTGTTCGTGAAGCAGATCGAATCCCACCCGCGCTCCTTCGTCAAGGCGGTGAGCTGGCGCGTCCTCGGCAGTCTCGACACCTTCATCTGGTCGCTGATCATGACCGGCAGCCTGGGCATCGCCGGCTCGATCGCCGGGTTCGAGATATTGTCGAAGATCTTCCTCTTCTATTTCCATGAGAGGCTGTGGGATCTGGTGCCCTGGGGGCGGCGGAGGCAGGCGCATTCCGTAACGACGCAGCCGCAGCCGGCGCTGTAAGCATCGCCGTCACCCCAGCGGAGGGCTGGGGTCCCAGTGAAGCGGAACCGCCGCGTTCTTCACCCCTTGGGCCCCCAGCCTCCGGCTTCGCCGGAGTTTATCCTGAGCGACGCCGCAGGCGGCGTCGAAGGGCTGGGGTGACGCTTAGCGGATCGCCCCGAAGCCCCGTTCCAGGTCGGCGATCAGGTCGTCCGCATCCTCCAGCCCGACCGACAGCCGCAGCAGATCGGGGTGAATCCCCGCCTCCGCCTGCGCCTCGGGGGGCATGCCGCGGTGGGTCATGGTCGCGGGCTTGCAGATCAGGGTCGCGAAGCCGCCGAGAGAGGAGGCGAGGACGATCATCTCCAGCGCCTTGAGGAATTTCGCCGCCGCCTCGGTGCCGCCGGCGATGCGGAAGCTGATCATGAAACCCACGTCCGGATAATGCACTTCGGTGGCGAACGCCTGGCCCGCCAGCCAGCCGGCGATGGCTTTGGCGCTCGCTTCCTGGCGGTCGACGCGGAGGACGAGGGTGCGCAGGCCGCGCAATATCTGCGCGCTGTCATGGGCCGAGCCGCTGAGCCCGGCGGCATTGGCCCACCATTGCAATTCCTCGACCAGCCCGGGATCGCGGGCGAGCAGGGCGCCGCCGAACAGATCGGCATGGCCGTTCAGCGCCTTGGTCGTCGAATGGAGGACGAGGTCGCAGCCGAGGTCCAGCGGCCGCTGCCGGATCGGCGTCAGCAAGGTATTGTCGGCGATGACGATCGCGCCCGCCGCCCGCGCTTCGGCGGCGCGGCGCTCGATGTCGGTGAGGCGGAGCAGGGGATTGCTCGGAGTTTCGATCCAGAACAGGTCGGCGCCGCCGGCCAGCGCGCCGGCAACGGCGCCATCGTCGGCCATGTCGACGAAGCGCGCGCTCAATTTGCCCTGGTCCTCCAGCCCCTTGATCAGCCGGTAGGTGCCGCCATAGCAATCGTGCGGCGCCACGACATGGGCGCCGGCGTCGAGCAGCATCAAAGCGAGCAGGGCCGCCGACTGGCCGCTGTTGGTGACGATTCCGCCCGCCGCGCCTTCCAGCTCCGAGAGCGCCTCGGCGAGCAGGTCGCGGGTCGGATTGACGGTGCGCGAATAATCGTAGCCCGGCTTGGTGTCGGCATCGGCCCAGCGATAGGTGTCGGACGACCAGAGCGGCGGCGCGACGCCGGCAAAAGCCGGGTCGCGGTCCGGCCGCGCGGCGGCGACGATCGTCGCGGGGTTGCGGCGCCTTCGATTTCGCTCAGGACAGGTCTTCGCCATGTCAGGCGGCGAGGAAGGGGGCGACGAGCCGGCCCACATTCTCGGCTTCCTTCAGGAACATGTCGTGGCCGTAGAGGCAGGGGAGCAGGCGGAGCTGCGCCGGCCCGGCGAGCGCGGCGGCGAGCGCGCACATCCGGCCGGCGGGGACGAGCTGGTCGGTCTCGGCGCCGATCAGCAAAGCCGGAGTGGCGATCTTCATTGGGTCGACGCGGTGGCGGTCGATCGAGGCGGAAAGGCTGAGGAAGCGTTCGGGCGTCATCACCGACATGAAATCTTCGCCGCGCGCGCGCAGATAGGTGCCGGGCTCGGAGCAGGTGCGCGGACAGGCACCCTCGATCCCGCCTTCGAAGCGGGCGGCGAATTCGTCGCTGGTGCGATAGCTCATCATCGCCATGCCGCGGGCGATGGCCAGCGCCACGCCGCCACGCCCGCTGTCGAGGCCGAGCGCGACGACGCGGCGCTGCAGCTCGCGGCCGGCGGTGGCGGCGGGGTGCGGCTCGGCATCGGCCGAGATGATGACGAGCCTGCCGACCCGTTCCGGCGCGATCTCGGCGAGGGCGAGCGCGACCATGCCGCCATAGGAAGCGCCAAGGATGGCCGCGGCCTTCGGGATCCCGAGCGCGTCGAGCGCCGCGGCGAGGACACGCGCCTGGTCGGCTGTGGTCGGCGCCGCGGCGCCGGTCGCATCGGCGGCGAAATCGAGCCCGACGACGCAATGGCGCGCCGGATCGATCGCGCAGCCCGGCCCGGCTAGGCCGCGCCACCAGCCGGGGCCGCCGTCCGCGGTCCGGGCGACGAAGCGATTGCCCGAAATGCCGCCGAGCATCACAATGGCGGGCGCGCCAGCCGGACCGCACGCGGTCGCGCGAACCGGCCCGAAGGCGGCCAGATCGGTCGGCAGAATCACCTCGACGTCGCGAAAGGCGGGCGCGGCAGGCACGAAGTGGCGCGGCGCCGGCGCGTCGGCGAAACCGGTGGGGACACGTTCGAGAATCAGCTCCATCTTCCTTTCTTCGCTCGGGAAGATGAGGCTGAGAGACCCGGTTGGTTGCCGTCTCGGCCGCATCGTCCCGCTGGGACCGCCACCTTGCCCGGGAAGGCAGGTTGGCGTGGGCCAAGGCCCACTCTTGATGCTTCGGTCGCGGCAAGCCGCGCCCGATGGGATCCCTTATGAGCGAGCGGCGGTTAAGGTCAAGTTATTTGCCACACCATTCGGACGTGGGCCGGGACCCCAGCGGGAGTTCGCGCCGGGGGTTGTGCAGCGCGCTTCACGCCGTGCCATACCCGTCATCCCGGCGGAGGCCGGGATCCCGGGGAGAGTTCGCACCGCCGGTTGTGCAATGCGCTTAAAAAAACGCCGAGCCTTTTCTTCCCTGAGATCCCGGCCTCCGCCGGGATGACGGGGGCGCTGGGGGTGGCGGGAGCTAAAGCGCGTGGGCCGGGTGGCCGCTTTCGTCGCGGTCCAGGCCGAGGCTGCGGCGGGCCGGGCTGGAATGGCCGCGCATCAGCGATTCCGCGACGTCGGGCTGGCCGGCCTCGATCGCGTCGACGATCGCGTGATGCTGGTGGTGGCCGGAAACCAGGATCGGGTAGATTTCATCGAGCGGCACCCGGTTGAAGGCGACCACGCCGGGGGCGACGAAGGGCACCGAATAAACGCGGTGGATCAATTCGGCGAGCAGGGCGTCGCGGGCGCCGCCGACGATGAGATCGTGGAAGCGCCGGTTCATCCGCGCATAGGCGCCCTCGTCCTCCTTCACGACATGGCCCTTGGCGAAGATCGCGTCGCCTTCGACGAGGACTTCGTGGAGCTCGGCGACGATCGGAATGCGGTCCGCCCGGGCGGCAAGCTCGCGCGCGGCATAGCCTTCGAGCACGCAGCGCATCTCGGTCGCGCGATAGCTGTCCTCGACGCTGAAGCCGCGCACCGCGAAGCCGCGCTTGCCGGCGGGCTCGAGCAGGCCTTCGGTGGCCAAAGCGGGGAGGGCGTTGCGGACCGGGGTGCGCGAAACTCCGAGCCGCTCGGCGATCGCCGCTTCGGCGACTCGGGTGCCGGGCGGGAGGCTCCCGTCGACGATCATCTCGCGGATGCGCTGCGCTACCGGGCTGTCCACGCGCCGCTATGCCCTTCCGACACTTTCAATATTCGCCCTCTCCGGCGCCCTCTTAGCGGCGGCGGGTTGGGGCGTCCATCAAATGTGTCGGCGGCAAGTGGCGGCTTTCACGCCGCCACGCGCAGCGGTTCCTCGCCCGGATCGAGGTCCGGCATCGCGTCGAGCCCATCGCAAAGCGCGGCGAAATCGTCGCGCAGGACGAGCTTTAGCACATCCTCGAAATGCTCGATCACGAAATAGGCCTGCTGGAAGGTGTCGGTCCGGTAGCGGGTGCGGAGCACGCGCTCGAGCTCGAAATCGGCGCGGTGCGGCTTGGCGCTTTCCAGCGAATAATGGGATTCGCCGAAGCTGGAGAGGATGCCGGCGCCGTAGATCCTGGGCGCGCCCTCCTCGCGGGCGAGGCCGAACTCGACCGTGTACCAGTAAAGCCGGGCGATACGGTGGAGCTGTCCTCGTTCGAGCGCGGCCAAACCGAGCCGGCCGAGCTGCTGCATGAAATCGGCGACCGCAGGTTGGGCGAGCAGGGGGACGTGGCCGAACACGTCGTGGAAGACGTCGGGCTCCTCCAGATAATCGAGCTGCTTTGGCGAACGGATGAAATTGCCGGCCGGGAAGCTGCGCTTGCTCAAATGGGTGAAGAAGACGTCGTCCGGAACCAGCCCGGGCACCGCCGCCACCGTCCAGCCGGTGCGCGCGCTCAATTTCTCGTTGAGCTCGTCGAAATTGGGAACGCCGGGCCGCGACAGATGGAGGACGTCGAGCCCCTGCTGGAAGGCCTCGACCGCGCGGCCGTGGAGCATGGTCTGCTGGCGGGCGAACAAAGTGTCCCAGACCCAATGGTCCTCGGCGCTCAATTCGTCCCAATGCTGCGGCACCGTCCAGTCGGCGGCGGCGCCGGGCGGCGGCGTTGGCGAGGCGAGGGCGCCGTGTCGCTGCGCCGGCGCTTCATCCTGGCTGGTATTGTGGGTCATGGCTGTGGTCCTTTCCAAAAAGAAAGAACCCCGCCGGGAGGGTCCGGGCGGGGTTCGGAAGATCGTGCTTGGCTTGAAAGCGCGTCAGTCCGTGTCCGCCCGGGCGGTGAAATAATAATAGGTATAGGAAATGCGCGCGGCGCCGAGGGCGACCGAAAGTCCGTCAGCAATGGCGACGCGCGGATTCATGCGGCCTCACTGGTTCGCGATAGGCATGGTGTCAAGCGATGCGCGGCCATTCCTGCGCGCCGAAGGATGAATGGTTGCTTGATGTGGCGCCAACGCCACGCGGCGCCAGCAAAGCGAAGCGGGTGGCATTGTCGGGCCGGTCCTGGATGTCGGCGAGCAGGATGATCAGCCCATAGGCCTCGGCGGCTGCGGCGGAGGCGAGCGCGGCTTTGGCCTGATCGCGCAGGTTCGCGGCCGCCATCGCCGTGTTCGGCGCCTCCTCGCCGGCGAGGCCGAGCCGGCCGAGCGTCCGCGCGCATTGGCGCAGCGCAACGGGATGGCTGATCGCGACGCGGATCGTCTCCAGCCGCGCCCCGGGCAGGCCGAGCAGGTGCAGGCGGACCGGAAGCACCGGCTCCGCTACCACCAATACGGGCGCGCCGGCGAGTGCCGCCTGGGCCTCCTCGACCGGGCCGGCTTCATTATTCTCGACCGGGATCAGGCCCCGTTCGACCCGCCCTTCCGCGACCGCGGCGACGACGGCGGCGAAGCTCGGCTCCGCCACCGGATCGTGCTCCGGAAGGAAGGCCAGGCAGGCCTGATGCCCGAAGGCACCCGGCACGCCCTGATAGGCGACGCGCATGGACCGGTTCTCAGGCGGCGTCGCGGCCGGCGCGCGCGGCGGCGAGCATCTGTGCGACCGCCTGGGCGACGTCGAGCGCCTGGGCGCGGTTGAGCCGCGGGTCGCAATGGGTGAGGTAGCGGCTCGGCAGGTCCGCTTCGACATGCGGCGCGCTGCCGCCGAGGCATTCGGTCACCTCCGCCCCGGTCATTTCGAGATGGACGCCGCCGGCATGGACGCCCTCCGCCGCCGCGATCGCGACGAAGGCCTGGATCTCGGCGAGGATGTCGGCGACCAGCCGCGTCTTCAGCGCGCCGACCGAGCGGGTATTGCCGTGCATCGGGTCGACCGACCAGATCGCGTTGCGCCCGGCTTGCCGCGTCGCCCGCATCAGCGCGGGCAGATGCGCCGCGACCTTGCCGGCGCCGAAGCGGCCGATCAGCACCAGCCGCCCCGGCCGATTGTCGGGATCGAGCCGGTCGATCAGCCGCAGCAGATCGTCGGCCGACAGGCTCGGGCCGCATTTGAGCCCGACCGGATTGGCGACGCCGCGCGCATATTCGACATGGGCGCCGTCGAGGCCGCGGGTGCGGTCGCCGATCCAGATCATGTGGCCCGACATCGCCCACCAGCTCTCGCTCGCCTCGTCGAAGCGGGTCAAAGCCTGCTCGTAATTGAGCAGGAGGGCTTCGTGGCTGGTGTACATCGAGACCGGCCGCGGCGGCGCGGCGAGGCCGACCGCGCGGTGGATCGCCGGCAGATCGGCATAGGAGGCGCCGGCATAAGCGTTGAGCAGGTCGATCGTCGCATGGGCCTGGCGGTGGGCGTCGAGCAGGCGGCGCGGGTCGGGCGTGCGCTCGGCGCTGGTGAAGGCGGGGCCGTTGACCGCGTCGCCGCGATAGGAGGGGAGGGTGGCGCCGTCCACATTCTCCTCCTGGGCGGAGCGCGGCTTGGCGAACTGGCCGGCGATGCGGGCGAGATGGACGATTTCGGCGCCGCTCCCCGCGCGCAACGTCGCGCCCATGCGCAGCAGCAGGCTGTAGGTGTCGCGCACCTTGTCGGCGCCGAATTCGGCGAAGCTTTCGGCGCAATCGCCGCCCTGGAGGATGAAGGCCTCGCCGGCCGCGACCCGGGCGAGCGAGGCGCGCAGGGTCATGATGTCGGCGACCGACACCAAAGGGGGCGAGGCCTCCAGCCGGCGCTCGACCCGGGCGAGCGCGCCGGCATCGGGGTAAGCGGGAAGCTGCTCGGCCTTGCGAAGCCGCCAGCTCGACGGCGACCAGCCGGCGGCCTTTGTGCCCCGCGCCGCCACGGTTTCGGGCCCGCGCACGCGCTCGGCGCAATCGGCGGCGGCGACCCGGCCGACGGCATGGGCGACGGCGCTTCCGTCCGGCGCGCGGATCAGGTCGCAGACGATGAGCCGCCGGTCGAGCTGGGGCAAAGGCCCGGCGATCACCGCGATCGCTTCCTCGTCGCGGGCGCGGCGCAGGGCCTCCTCGTCGGTCGACGCCCAGGCGATCGGGAAGGCCATTCCGAAATGGTTGCGGACATAGGCTTCGAGCACGGCGCGGTCGATCGAACCGCACAGGATGATCTCGGTGTGGGCCTGGGCCTGGAGGCCGTGGCCCATCAATTCGCGCCAGACTGCGCCGACGAGGGCCGCGGGCGCCTTGGCGGCGCGGCGGGCGAGGCGGGCGATCACCTCCTTCTGGCGGCGCGGGCGAAGCTTGAGGCGGCCGTCGCCTTCCTCGTCCTTGATCGCGGCGACCGCGTCGGCGATGTCCATGCGCCGCTCGATCAGCCGGAGGATTTCGTCGTCGATCCCGTCGATCTCGGAACGGAGGGCGGGAAGCCCCCGGGCGCTCATGTCGTTCATCCTGGTTCTCATGGCACCGGTCCCTTGCTCGGGACGGGCGCTTTCAGCTCGAATTGGGGAAGAAAGGCGGGTTCGTCCGATACGCCCTCAGGCGTACCGGCCGCTAAACGAGCCGAAAAAGCAGCAGCAGGCCGAAAGCGCGGCGGAGACGATCCTGTCCTTGCCCATATGCCTGCTCCTACACTCCCTCTCCCCTTTACCCCCTCTCCCCGGCGGGGAGAGGATGTGCCGCCCGGTTCGTCCCCCGGACGAACCTTAGAGGCGGCACATGGTGAGGGGGCTCGGCGGCCGAGAATTAATTCGAACGCCCGACACCCCATCCCTTCCTCAAGGGAGGAGTGACATCGCTGAATGTCACCAGTCCCGAAAGCTGACGCCTGCGCCTTACTCTGTCAAGATGGGATACAATCATTTTCTTGTGCGATGCAGCAGGGCCACATAGGAAAGACCCATGGCCGAGACGCAAGCGCAAATGGCAGAGGGGAGCGAAGCGGCGTCCTTGCTGGCCGCCGCGCGCCGGATCACCGTCAAGATCGGCTCCTCCCTGCTGATCGGCGAGAATGGCGGCGTGCGGCGGGACTGGCTCGCCACGCTCGCCGCCGACCTCGCCGGTCTGCGCGCCCAGGGCAGGCAGATCATCACCGTCTCGTCGGGCGCGGTGGCGCTCGGGCGCGCCGCTCTGGGCCTCAGGAAATCGGAGCGGCTGGCGGCCAAGCAGGCCGCCGCGGCCGCGGGCCAGCCTCTGCTGATGCAGGCCTGGCAGCAGGCTATGGCCGAATTTGGGATCCCGACGGCACAGCTCCTCCTCACTATCGAGGATACCGAATCGCGCCGGCGCTGGCTCAATGCGCGGGCGACGGTGGAGATGCTGCTCGCCGAGGGCGCGCTGCCGGTGGTCAACGAGAATGACAGCGTCGCCACTGCCGAGCTTCGCTACGGCGACAACGATCGGCTATCCGCCCGCGTTGCGCAACTCGTGAAGAGCGATCTCCTCATCCTGCTTTCGGACGTGGACGGCCTTTACACGGCCGACCCGGCGCGCGACGCAAATGCGCGGCATCTGCCGTTCGTCGAGGCGCTGTCGCCGGACATTTTCGCCCTCGCCGGCGGAAGCAGCGTGACGGGCGTCGGCACCGGCGGGATGCGGACCAAGCTCGCCGCGGCGGAGATCGCCCGGGGCTTCGGCTGCGCGACGATCATCGCCGCCGGCCGCGATGCGCATCCGCTCGGCCGGCTCGCCGAAGGCGCGCGGGCGACCCTGATCGCCGCCGCCGGCAGCCCTGGGAGCGCCTACAAGCAATGGATCAGGGGCACGCTCGCCCCGGCCGGCGCGGTGATCGTCGACGACGGCGCGGTGCGGGCGCTGGTTGCGGGGCGGAGCCTCCTCCCCGCCGGCGTCCGCGCGGTCGAAGGCGCGTTCGAGCGCGGCGTCTGCCTGCGCGTCCTCGCCCCCGACGGGCGCGAGGTCGCGCGCGGGCTCAGCGCCTATAGCGCGGCCGAGGCGGCGGCGATCCGCGGGCGCGGCAGCGGCGAGATCGAGCAATGCCTCGGCTTTCGCGGCCCGGACGAATTGATCCACCGCGACGATCTGGTCCTGCTCTGATGCGCGCGGCGATGGAGCTTATGGGCCGCGACGCCCGCCAGGCCTCCGCGATCCTGCGCGAGGCGCCGGCCGGGCAAAGATCGGAAGCGATTCGGACCACGGCCAGGGAGATCAGGGCCCGCGCCGACGCGATCCTCGCCGCCAACCGGGCGGACGTCGCCGCCGCCACCGCGATGGTCGACCGGCTGATGCTCGACGAGAACAGGCTCGCGGCGATGGCCGACGCGGTCGCGGCGATTGCCGGCCTGCCCGATCCGGTCGGCGCGGAGATGGCGCGCTGGCAGAGGCCGAACGGGCTCGACATCGCCCGCGTGCGCACGCCGATCGGCGTCATCGGCATGATCTACGAGAGCCGGCCCAACGTCACCGCCGACGCCGCCGCGATCTGCCTGCGCTCGGGCAATGCCGCGATCCTGCGTGCGGGGTCCGAGGCCCTGCGCAGCGCGCTCGCCATCCACGACGCTATCGCCGCCGGCCTGCGCGCGGCCGGCCTTCCCGAAGCCTGCGTCCGGATCGTGCCGACGGCCGACCGCGCGGCGGTGGGGCTGATGCTGGAGGGGCTGGACGGCACCATCGACCTCATCATCCCGCGCGGCGGCAAGTCGCTGGTCGAGCGGGTTTCGCGCGAGGCGCGGGTACCGGTGCTCGGCCATCTCGAGGGCGTCTGCCACACCTATGTCCACCGCTCGGCCGATCCGGACATGGCCGCCGCGATTGTCGCCAATGCCAAGATGCGCCGGGTCTCGGTCTGCGGCGCGACCGAGACCTTGCTGGTCGACGCCGAGGCCGCGCCCTCGCTGCTGCCCGGGATCGCCGAGGCGCTGGCCGGCTGCGAATTGCGCGGCGACGAAGTGGCGCGGGCGATCGTGCCGATGGCGCCGGCCGCGGAGAGCGACTGGCACGAAGAATATCTGGCGCCGATCCTGGCGGTGAGGATCGTCGCCGGGCTCGACGCGGCAATCGCTCATATCGCCCGCTACGGTACCGGCCATACCGAGGCGATCGTCGCCGGGGACGAAGGGGCCGCCGAGACCTTCCTCGCCCGCGTCGACAGCGCGATCCTGCTCTGGAACGCCTCGACCCAATATGCCGACGGCGGCGAGTTCGGCTTCGGCGCCGAGATCGGCATCGCCACTGGGAAGCTGCAC
This sequence comes from Allosphingosinicella sp., assembly GCA_036491055.1. GTDB lineage: Bacteria > Pseudomonadota > Alphaproteobacteria > Sphingomonadales > Sphingomonadaceae > Allosphingosinicella. The sequence goes on along the minus strand of DASXCT010000054.1, from coordinate 58,767 downwards.
GCGCGCGGTCCGGTCGGACCCGAGCAGCTCACCAGCTTCAAATATGTGGTGCGGGGAACGGGGCAAATGCGGCCGGGGTGAAGCGAGACGACGCTGTCCGAAATGGTGGTTGGCCGCCGTTCAATGGGCCTTCGACGGCGGGCTTCCGTCCGAGCCGTTCAAGCTCAGGAATTTCGATACGTCCGCTTTTCCGTTGACGATCGGATAATCGCAGGTCTCCCAGGCACGAGGAACGGTAGCGCCGCTCTTGTTGACATAGCTATACTCGATGCCGACCTCCCAATACTGCCCCAATGACAAGGTGGCATGCCGACCCCTCTTGTAGGTGTCCGGCCTGTTCAGCTTCGACATCACGTATTTTTCACATTTTGTGACTTCAGGCGGGTCGAAAAGCCTGGAGCAGGCGATCGGGAGAAGGGCCGCCGCCAGCATGATCATCTTGCGCATTCGCCGAATCTCCCACTCCCGATTGGCAGGATCATTAGCAACAGCACAAGAATGGGACAATGTCCGGTCGCGGGCGCGGACGGACGTTCGGCACGCCCCGCCCGGGCGTCCCCGATCGGTCGGTCCGATGCTTTGCGTGAGGTGGAATCGTTGAGGGAGGATCGCTCGAACAGCGAAAGGATAGCACATGGGTCTCGAAGACGAGCATGCGCGAGGCGCGGCCTTTCGATCGGCCGGCAACGGGGATATGAGAAAGGATCGCGAACGGAGGGCCGGAATGCTGCATCTGACGCCGTTCCTGCTCTTCGACGGCAATTGCGCGGACGCGATGGCTTTCTACCACGCCTGCTTCGGCGGCGATCTGGTGCTGACCCGGCTTGGGGACACGCCGATGAAGCACGGCTTCGCGGCCGATCAGCATCACAAGATCGTCAACGCCCATCTGAAGAGCGAAGCGGTCGAACTTTCGGCGACGGACTGGCTCCATCCCACGCGAAGCCCGCGGCGGGGCAATATGACGGCGGTCTATGTCAGCGGCGCGCAGCCGCGCGCGCTCGGAGAGATTTTCGATGCGCTCTCCGACGGTGCCGATCCGGAGACCCATGTCGCGCTTCGCGACATGCCGTTCGGCCTCTATGGCAGGCTGACCGATCGCTACGGGGTGGAGTGGTTTTTTCGGGGAGAAAAGGCGGGCGAGTCCTAGGGAAGGGTGACGGCATCGCGCCTTGAGGCAGAAGAATAAAGTCCTTCGACAGGCTCAGGACGAACGGGGAGGAGCGGCCCGATTCCATAGGCGATTCCGCTTCCTCCCGTGGTGCGGGGGCGGGCCGAATAAGATGGGTAAAGCGCGGAGCGACTGCCGGCTTGGCGGCTTTGCGCCAGTTGCCGACGTCACCCCTTCATGCCTGCCTCGCCTCGCATAATCCCGCCAGATCGCGCGCCATGGCGTCGAGCGCGCGCGAGAAGGCGATGTTGATCGCATGCTTTATCTCACCGTCTCCGTTTGCCCAGTTCATCCGCGAGGAGCTGCCCCGGTAGAATTGATCGATCGCCCTGCCGTCGACACCCCTGGCCTCAACCTTGAAGACGACGCTCTCGTCGAGACTGACCTGAACCGAATTGATCCAGGCCGTTTGCAGCATGATGCGCGCATTGATGATTCCGGGATTGTCGACGGCCGGATTGCCGAAATCCGCGGCGACGCCGCGAGCCCTCAATCCCCCGACGATGGAAAGCAGCCAGGCCTTTCTGTCCTGCGGCGCCATCACCGGCTTTCCGCCCAGCATCCCGATCATCTCGGGCGAGCGGCGCGCATCGGCGATCTCCACGATATGGACCGGGCAAGGCGGAGCGCCCTTCGGCAGGACGGATACGACCGGGCCCGGCTCCACATAGATCTGGTCCAGGACGACCGGCCGCGACGCGGCATAAGCGGCCGCCGGAGCGGCGAGGGCCAGCAGCAGCAACCAGCTCCCGCCCGGCCGCGACGGCGGCCATGGGCCGGACCCAACGGGCGCGCTCACGTCGTCGATTTGTCCGCAAGCACCTGTTCGGACACGAAGCCCGGCGCCCAGAGGAGCGTGATGTCGGCGGCTTCGCCGGCGACCAAGCGCCCGGAATAGCCGCCCGCGACGATGCGCTTGTTCTCCTTGCCGTCCATCGCCTTGATGGTTTCCGGCGTGAGATCGAGCGTTTTATGCGCCAGGCGATTCATTTGCGCAAAGGCGGTCGTCAGCGCGGCCCGCGCGCGTCTTCCGCCGTCGGCGGCCCACAAGGCGGCGTTCGCGTCCTTGTCCTTGGTGGCATCGACCAAAGTCACCACGCTGGTCACGGATTGGCTATATTCCAGATTGCGGTCCGACAGGCGATCGACGGGCTTGATGGCTTCACCCGCGCCGTTGGTACCGGCCTTGCGGGCGATCGAAATATGCTCGACGACCCGGATGCTCGAAAAATCAGGCGAAAGATCATAGGAATAGGTGATGAAAGCGAGCTTGTCCCCGGCGATCGTATCCAGATAGGCGCTCCGGCCGGCCTTCGACGTGTCCTTCGAGAAGGTCGCCGCGCTCGCATTGATCCAGGAGATATCGGCGGTTTCCGCCCTGGTCGTATCGATCGCCAGCGCATCGACATCGAATCCGGTCAAGGCATTGCGCAACGGCGTGATCAGCACCTCCGCCTTCTTCGCCCTCGCGGAATCGACGGCGGCGCCGGCAAGCGCGCCGAGCAGGCCGCCACCCGTGGCGACCGCGATGTTGGATGGATTGATGTTCGACTTGATTTCGCCCTGGGCGACCTCGACGCGGACGGCGACGCTGCCCGTCGCAGCGCGCGTCGGCGCCGCGACGAAGCTTTGCGGGCTTACGTCCTTCGCATTGGCGGCAGCGCCGGAGATGCCGACGGCAAGCACAATGGTCGTGCGGAATAATATGTTCATGAATCCCCCCTGTCCCTATCTGCTTGCTATCCCGACTTTTCCCTCCTGGGCAAGAGCTTATGATCGTGCGCCGGCGAACGGCGAACTTTTATCCAAGGTTCGAAAAAGCCATCGGCTTTTTGGGAAAAGCCGAGGCTGAGCCGAACGGCATCCTTTCGAGGACGGAAGCATATGGTTTCGAAGACGAGCATGCGCGAGGCCGTTCGAGCCCATCGCTGGCGGGAGGTCGAGGAAGGCCTGGCCGCGCGGCCCGATCTGAAGGGCGTGACCGACGAGCGCGGACGCAACTGGCTGCACCTCGCCTGCATGGCCCCGGGCGAGGACGAAGCGAGCATCCGCACGGTGCAGGTCCTGCTCGCGCTGGGGTTTGGCATCGACGACGCCGCTTTCACCGAGCGGACGTGGCGCGCGACGCCTTTGTGGCATGTGATCGCGCGGGGGCGGAACCTGAAGCTGGCCGAGCATCTGCTGACGCTCGGCGCCGATCCCGATCATTGCCTGTTCGCCGCCGTCTGGAACGAGGATCGCGAGGCGATCCGGCTCCTGCTCCGCTTCGGCGCCGATATCGAGGAAGGCGTGGAGCGCGGCGACACGGTTTTTGCTCGGCGCGGTGAGCTGGAGCAAGTTCGGCCCCGCGGAGGCGCTGCTGGAGGCCGGCGCGGACCCTAATGTCCGCAACAAGGCGGGTGCGACCGCGCTGCACATCATGCTCAAGAAGAGCAGCGCGCCCGAGCATTTCCAGCTCTTCGCCCGCCATGGCGCGCGCGGCGACATCGCGGATGCCGAGGGGCGTACCGTCGACAATTGCTCCGCCGCAAGCGCGATCCCGGCTACCGTGCGGCGGCGGAGATGATGGCGGCTGGCGGCCGATCGTGAACCCGCGCGGATCGTCTGGGCAAAGAGAGGGTGGGTCGAAGCGGTCTCTCAAAGAGCCGGTGCAAGAGGGTGTCGGGCGTTTGGGGTAATTCTCGGACGCCGAGCCCCCTCACCCCAACCCTCTCCCCGCCGGGGAGAGGGGGCCTTGCGCGAAATCGGGATCTTGATCCGTCCTGATGTGAATGTCCGTCGCCATCGCGCACCTCTCAGGCGCCGATGAAAATGCTGTCGCGGCAATGGGTGCGCGGATCGGCGCTGGATGAACGTTTGGGCATCGGTCACAATGAGAGACGAGAGTCCGTCGCGAGGGCGGGCTCGATCATGGGATGGTTTCGATGCGGCGGACGAATTTCACATTGGCTTTGGCTTTTGCCGGCGCGGTTCCGGCATTGGCGCTCCAATCGAGCGCGGCTCTGGCGCAGCCGGCCGGCGGCGGATCTCCGCGCGTTGAAAGGATCGGGCCGCCGGAAGCCGAGGATATCGACGGCGCGCGCGAATTCGTTGCGATCATGTATCATGGCGATACCGATGACGACACGGCGGACTGGCTCTCGGAGCGGCTCATGGACCGATACCGGCGGGCGTTCGACCTTTTCGACGGGGTCGACGATCCGGCCGTCCGCGCCGCGATCGCTCAGATGCTGAACACCTTGCCGGCCCGCCTCCGCCACATCGTCGACCCGCGCATTCCGGCCCTTCGCGCCGGGGCGATCCGGACCTTCGCCACGTGGTGGCGCGGCGAACAGATGCGGACCTTGCTCGCCTTCGTGCGGACCTCGGCAGGCAAGCGCTATGTCGAGGAATTTCCGATGCTGGAGCCGGGCAATGTTTTTCTGAGGCCGGCGCTGGCGCCGTTGATGCGCGACAATATGGCGCTGGCGAACGCCGTCATCGGCGAATTGTCCGCGCGCCTGGGCACGCGATTTTCGGGCAATCCCGAATATGCCAAGGCGATCGTCGCGGCGGCATCGGGACTCTAATCGCCGGAGCCGGGAAGGAGCTTCGTCAGCCTTCGGAAGCGAAGATCCTTTCGCCGGCGGCTTCGCGCTGCTGGAGCCAGATTTCGAGGCAGATCGTCGTCTGGAAGGCGCCGAGATTCGAGAATAGCCCGAACCGGGCGCGCTCGACGGCCGCGCGCCACCGCCCGGTGTCGATCCAGCCGAGCCGCCCCAGGATCGGCCTTTCCGTCAGCATCGCGACCAGCTCCGAATCGTGGAGCAGCGCGCGTTCCTGGAAGGCGGTTCCTCCGCCCTTGGTGGCGCGCCGCCTGACCGGCTCCGGCAGGATGTTCTCCAGCGCTTCCCTTTGCAGCGATCGGTCCTCCCGGTGCCGGGTGTTCCGGCCGGCGTCGATCGGCAGGAGATGCTCGGCCAAAGGGCGATCGAGCAAAGGGTGGCGCGTCTCGCAGCCGTCGAAGACCAAGGCCCCGGCGGCGGCGTTGTGGCACACCGCGAACAGCTCTTCCCAGACATGCTGCACACCGGGCGGAGCGATCCTCGGAAAGGGCGAGGCGCCGGCGCGCCGGCCTTTTCGCGCGCGCCTGACGAGGGCGGGGGCGATCCAGTCCGGCGCCTGCATCGCGGGCGGGCGCGCGGCGACGCGGGCGCCCGTCAGCCAGCGCAAAGCGGCCGGAATCGCATAGCCCGCGGCGAAGCGGCTCCAGTGCAGCGCCTGGGGCGATGCGGCGGACGCGCGGCGGCAATCCTCGACGAAGCGCCGCAAGCGAAGCGACAGAAGGGAATCCGCCAATCCGTAATGCCGGTCGTCGCGGACGCCGAAGACCTGGTCGCCGCCGATGCCGGTCAGCAGCACCGGGAAACCGCGCTCGGCGACGATCCGCTGCAATCGTTCGTGAAGCGCCAGGTTGAGCTCCTTGCCGGGCAGCGGCCGGGGCGGCGAGGCGGTCAGCGACAATGGCGGGTGGAGCTGCTTGTCGATCGTCAGATGCTCGACGCCCAGCTCGGCGGCGGCCGGGGCGGCAAAGGCCTCGTCGTCGCCATTCTCGCCGTGCGAATCCGCGATCGTCAGCGCCGCGACCTTTGCGCGACGGCGCGCGAACGCAAGCACGGTGGTCGAATCGAGGCCGCCCGAGAACAGGCAGAGATGCGGCCGGTCGGGCTCCAGCGCCCGGACGACGGCGTCGTCGACGAGCCGGGCCAGCCTCTCCTGTTCCCGCGCGGCCGGCGCCTGGTCGGTCCGCCGCGGAGGAATATAGATACGGCGAAGCGACGATCCGCGGCGGTTGAGGATCAGGACCTGTCCGAGCGTCAGGCGCCGAACCCCGGCGAAGAAGGTCGATCCGCCGAAATCGGGCGTGCCAAGCAGGTAGAAAGCGGCGTGATCCGGATCGAGCGGAGCCTCCGCCGAACGGGCGTGGACCGGGTCGCTGGCGAAGGTCCAGATGGCGGCGCGGCGGCTATAATAAAGCGTCCGCACGCCGAAACTGTCCTGAAAGGCGATGAGACATTGGCGGCCCGCGTCGACGAGCACGCCCGCATATTGGCCCGGCACGCGGCTGGTGAAGGCCGCACCTTCGGAAGCGTAGGCGTCGAGGAGCTCCTCATGTGGCGACCGGTTGCCCGTATAGCCGCTCAGGAAGAGCATCCGGTCGCCCCGGCGATGGCATTCACCTGTCGCCGAGACGATTCCAGCTTCGGGATCATAGACCAATGCGAAATCGGCGTTCGGTTGCGCCGTTTTCCGGCTGCCCGCCACGTCGCACAGGGCGGGTCCCGCCGGGCTCATCCGATGGCGGAGATGGTGCGATACGGGCTCGTCGCCCGGGGCGCTTCCAGCACCGGCCGCGCATCGACCTCAACCCAGGCATGGGACCGAAACGGGTGGAGCGCGACGCCGATATGATGGCGGGATGCGATCCCGCACCGTTTCAGCAGGGCGTGCAGCGAAAGCGACCGGCGCAGGCAATCGCGAAAGGCGCGCCGGACGAACGGGCCCTCTCCACGGCGGTAGCGCCCGACCACCGCCTCGACCGACGGCGACAATCCTTCCCTCATGCGACCGGCCCGCAGCCGTTCGACAGCGGCATAGGTCGGCCCGAACCCGAAGAGACGGAGCCTCAGGCTGACCGCGGCATAATGAGCAAAAGCGGGCGCCGAGGCCGGCGGCCACAGGACCAGGCGGTCACCGGTGGCCGGTGGCGACGGCGGTCCCCGATCAATCCACCCCGCGCGGCCGATATCCTCGAGGAAGGCCTGCGCTTCATTATCGTCCGCCAGGCCGCCGCCGGAAGGATGGGAGCCGAACAGCCTTCGCCAGCTTGCCGCCCATATCGGATCGACGGCCGAGAAGCGCCCCTCGCGGCCGTCGAACACGATGATGAATTCGTCGAAATCGATCCACCGGACGTGGCCACCAAGCCGGGGAACCGGCGTCGACACGGGCAATCCCACGCCCGGCCCGTGCGTTTCAGCTCGGATCGGGATCCGATGGGGATGGAGGATCGGGCGGCGACGGCGGATCCGGCGGGGATGGCGGATCGGGTGGGGGTGGCGGAGGAGGCGGCGGCGGTGGTGGCGGCGGTGGCGCCGGCTCCCACATGATGTTGAACGGAGCCTCGAGGCCGCCGTCCGGAAGATTGCCGACGCTATTATGGGTCGTCAGATCGAGAACGGATCCAAGATCGACGATCGGCGGTCTTTTCGTCATGACCAGTCCCTCCACGTGCCCGTCTTTCTCCCATCCGCACCTGAAAGAGTCAACCGGACGCGTCCATTGATTTCCGGATATTCTGTTCTCCGTGCGATAAAGTCATGAAATAGCCCGGATATTCAGGAGAGGATTTGCAGCAAAGTTGCCAATTCTCTTGTCGTCTTCTTGGATCGGTGGTTGCCAAGACGCTGTTTCGATTGCATTTCGCAACTCTTGATCAGGCTGGTTTTGCCTGGAAGGCCGCCTTCACTTCGGCTCGCCGAAGCGCGCATTGATCCACTTCGCCATCAGGTCGAGCGCGATCGGCGCGACCGTTTCCTCGATCTCGGCATATTCGCCGACGGCCCCGGTCTTCGCGGTCTGGAAGAGGTGGTTGAGCCCGGGCAGCTCGACGATCGTCGCGTCCCGATTGTCCTTGAGCGCCGCCCGGATCGCGGCCAGATTCTCGACCGGCGGCACCTGCCGGTCGAGGCTGCCGCCCATGGCGAGAACCGGGACCCGGATCGCGCGCAGGTTCGGCGACGGATCGTAGCGAAGGAAATAATGGAACCAGGGCGTGGCCAGCTGGTCGAGGATGCGCTGCTTGTCGGTGGTCGGCGGCACGCCGAGCGCGGTCATCGCCTCGGGCGTCAGCACGGCGCGCGCGGCGGCGAGGCCTTCCTCATAGGTCGCGCCGCTGGCCACCGCCTTGAACAAGGCGGCCATGACCGGCTCCGCCCGGTTCATCTCCGCCTCGCCCACGCCCATGGTCGCGCCGATCAGCCGGCGCTGGGACAGCATCAATCGGTCGAGCGCGGTGCCGGGCCCGGCCATCATGATGAGGAAGGCGGCCTGCTTGTTCGTCGCCATCGCGATCGGGCCGATCATCCCGCCTTCGCTATGGCCGATTAAGCCGATCGCGTCCTGCCGTATCTCCCCGCGGGTCTTGAGATAGGCGAAGGCGGCATTGCTGTCGGTGGCGAAATCCGCCGAGGTCGCATTGGCGACGTCCCCGGTCGACTTGCCCATGCCGCGGTCGTCGACGCGAAGCACGGCGATGCCCCGGCGCGAGAGATAATCGGCGATGATCCAGAACGGCTTGTGGCCCATCAGGGTCTCGTCGCGGTCCTGCTGGCCCGATCCGGTGATGAGGATCGCGGCGGGGAAGGGACCCTTGCCCGGGGGCAGGGTCAGGGTGCCGGCGAGATGGACGCCGCTTTCCACATGATTGTCGAACGCGACCTCCTCGGCCCGATAGGGGAAGGGCGGCTGCGGGGTCTGCGGCCGCTTCGGCGGCGTGCGCGCGGCATTGGCGTCGGCGCGCGCGAAATCGACGGGGGCGGGCGGGCGGCCCGGCGCGTTCAGGATGCCGGCGATATGCGCGCCGTCCCCGGACAGCATGCCTTCATAGACGGCGCCGCTCGCGGCGATCTTGAACCCGATCTTCTGGCCGTCGCGCGTCAGGCTCTGGACGGGCACGGCATAAGCGAGCTGGTCGGGCAGATCGAGGGAGGTGGTCGTCCCGCGCGCGGTCGTGCGGATGTGCAGGACCATGCGCAGGGGAACGGCATTGCGGGTGATCGTCCCGGCCCAGGTCCCGTCGAGCCCGGCGACCACCGGCCGCGCCGGCGGCAGGCCCCGGTGCAGCGCCAGCGGCAGCTCGACGCCCTGCTTGAGGATGCCGTTCCAGCTCTGCCCGGCGGGATTCCAGTCGCCCTTGAACGTGGCGCCGACCTGCGCGACCTCGAACGTCAATTGGCCGTCCTTCACGGCGACGCTCGACATCGGCACCGTGTCGCCTGGGCCCTGGTCCGAATTCTCGATCGTGGCCTTGAGCGATCCGTCGGGCGCTCGGGCGATCGTCACGACGAGCGTGATCGCGCCCTGCGGCGTCTGCACAATACCGCTCCAGTCCCCAACCGGATCGGGCGCCCCCTGCGCGAACCCCGCCCGCGGCACCGCAAGGCCGGCGAACAGCAGCAGGACGAAGGCGAATTTTCTCACGATCTTGTGCATTTCATTCCCCCTTCACGGCCAATTCACCCGGGCGATGGTCCAGACCCTAGGCCGATCGATACTTAACCCTTCCCCTTTTTCCTCCTCCCCCTTCGATGGGGGAGGATATTTCGCCTTAGCGGCTCCGCCGCTTAGGCGAAGTTGGTGAGGGTGACACCGTCAGCGGATTATCGTCAGCGGTGTCACCCCACCCAACTGCGCCTAAGCTCCTTCGTCGCCAAGGCTCCGTATCCCTCCCCATCAAAAGGGGAGGGAGTCTAACGGCAAATCCGAATATCCATCCCCCCTAAACCGCCCGCGCCCGCGCCCGCAGCGACAGGCAATAAACGAAGGTCGCCGCGACCCCCGCGACGACCGCGCCGGTGCCGCCGATGAACGCCACCTGCAGCGGCGCGAACGCGAACAGACCCGCATAGACCAGCCCGCTCAGCACCATCGACCAGCCGCTGACCCTCTTGGCCCGGCGGGCGCAGGCGCTGGGGACGAAGGTCTTGGGGATCCGGTTGCCGTACCAGGCGATCCAGATTCCGTTGAGGCCCATGACCATGCGCATCACCATGTCCCGGTCGATATAGCCCAATCGGCGGGCCCAGGTCGCGGCCAGCGCGAAGGCGAGCATGAAGCCGGCCCAGGCGAGGGCCGCGGTCAGTTCCTTGTTCATGATACAGTCTCCTTGCCGGGCCCCGGCGCCCTGGCGCCGCGGCCGAACGAATCGACGAAGCCCAAAAGCGCGTCCTCGAGCACCGAGAGCTTCAGATGATAGATGACGGATTTGCCGGCTTTTTCGGCATGGACCAGGTCCGCCTCCTTCAGCACGGCGAAGTGCGCCGACATGGTCGGCTTGGACACGTCGAACCGATCGCTGAGCGCGCCGGCGCTCATCGGCCCCTTGCGCAGAAGCTGCAGCACCTGCCGGCGGGTCGGATCGGAAAGGGCCTTGAACACCTGACTCATGATTCGATGATTAGCTAATCATCAAAATGATGTCAAGATCCGTTCGTTCGCTCTGAGAGGAGCACTTAGAATCCCGCAGCGGCTATGTTTCAATCTGGCAGCGTCAGTCTGGCGCACGTCATCTGAATTCACGGCGGTAGAGGCCTTCGATGTCGCCTCGAATTTGGTTCGGCTCGGGGTTCCAGCCAAAACAATCGAACAGTTCGAGCAGCACCGAAAGGGCGTGGATCGGTGCACCTTTTTTCAGTGCTGCTGGATCAAGCTGGCGCTCGATCGCGATCGTCTCTGACCCTGCACGCTGAACATCAAAGAACGGCATGCGGCCGCGCCCAGCTTGCAGATGGCGTCCGTACGTGTTGACGAGCGAGAGCTGCAGGCCAATTCCCTCGTCCATGTCCACAGCTGCGGCGAGGCGGTGGGTGAACTCGACGATCTCGGCTACCTGATAAATCGCGCCCACGACGTTAAGATAGCGCTCATCACCCATCGGCTGTGGATCATGGCGTAGATCGTCGTCGAGTGCATTATACGAAAGGAACTGGCCACTCCGATACATCCGCCAAAACTCGACCTGGGTCATCCAATCGCACCAGTTTTCGTAATAGCTGTCAGTGCGCCCGCTTCCGCCCTGTTGATCCTGCCTATGACTGATATGGGGATAGTCCCAGCCGCGCAGCGAAACTCGGGCATTTTCCACGAGTGTGGCGCACTGCTTGAAGGAGAGGCGTTCAGATAAGGGCGCAATAGGGCGCAACACGACTCGCCAGTGTCCGGTTGCTCGCATGCGCTCAAGAAGGCCATCCTTCATCACAAGCCTCCAAGCTCGGCGTCATAGTCCGGTCCTGCCTCGCCCTCAGGCACAAAGCCGATCCGGCGCAATCGCCGCAGGCTCAATGCCGCAGCGCGCTCGACCATGTCGCGCATATCGGCACTGCTTGCGATCGGCGCGCTTTCGGGCCGTCGCGTACGGCTGCGAAAATAGATTGTACCCGCTGTCACATCTGCTCCATCGCGGTGGCAGATTACCGGAACGTCCTCAAATGGGCTGACTTCAATGACAACATAGTTGCGCTCCGCAGTGTCGCTTACTTTCTCGATTCGGAAAACCACACGCGGGTCTGCAAAAGGCGCGATGCCATCGCGCATTTGATCGATTGTATAGCTCGCAAGCTGCTCGTCCGTCAGGCCCGCACGTTCGAAGTTCTTGTCCTCGACCCCAACGACGATCCGGCCACCATCGATCACGTTGGCCATGGCGAGGATGTCTTTCACGAACAAACTGCGATCCCAGGCGACCGCCCCCTTGAACTCGAGGGTGTCAGTTTCCTCGGCGCCAGTCAGCAGTGCCTCGAGCTCTTGCGTGTCCATCTGTCACCTCGGCTTGCGTTTGTTATCGATTGCCCACGCAAGTTTGAAACCATTATAAGCGGCACGTCGACGTTGCGGCGCTATTCGGCTCCGCGCGCTTGGCCGGCCTTTGAACGAAGGTTCAATGCCACCGCTAGTATTATCGCCTTTGGGCGGCTGGTCATCGTCGCTCGCCCCTTTGCACGTGCGGACCCGGTCAGCCGAGCAGCTCGCCAGCTTCAAATATGTGGTGGGAAAAGGCTCGGGCAGGTCGTCCGGATCTCCAACAGCTCGGCTTGGCCCTTGCCTGACCGCGCTAATCGTGCAGGCGCGCGATAATGTCGCACCATTAGCGGGAGAGGCCTATGCGCGCGGGCTGCGGCGATGGGGCGGTGATAGCGATTGAAAAATGAGCTTCATAAATGAGCCATGTAGCAATTCTCGGGGAGCGGTCGAATGGTGACGATCACAGTCCAAAAGGACAAGCGGCCGCGTCGTCGGCGCACTATGGTCAGCATCACACCGCAAGATATCGAGAAGGGCGGTCTTCAGGAAGGCGAAACGCTGGATTTTAAACGTATTGTGGTACTCGAAAAGGATGAGCAGAAGGCAAAGTTCATCGATTCCATCGTGGCGTTCCTCAATCGAGGCGAAGCTAGGATTATCGTCGGTGTGGAGGAATCGGGTGGCCGCTTCTTGGAATTCCGTCCGTTGCGTGGAGATGCCGATCAGCTGGCCCTGCAAATGCAGTCGCTCATTCAAGACTCCGTCCGCCCTACGCCTTTCGACGTCGCAGTTGTGCCATTGCATGTCGCCGATGGTTTTCTGCTCGATATTCAGATCCCACGACACGTCAACGGCCCGTTCATGAACAGCCTCAACGGCGCCTATTTGCTTCGAACCGGAGTTAGGAACCGTCCGATCGACCCGGGCACGCTGCGGAGCCGGTTTGTCGATGAGGCCATTTGGGTACGTGAATGCCAGGCTTTGACCGAAAAGGAAGACGAGAAGCTAGATCAGCAGGGTAGGCTCGTCGCGGCACGCTCTATTCGCGTAGGCATCCTGCCTCAGGAATACTTCGACCACAGGCGGTCACCCTTTTCACAAGAGGATCATGTCCGGTCGCCAGCGCCGAGCTTTGGAGACCGGGGTGGCCAATCATTTTTCAAGGCCTGCGAAGATGGGCATGAAGCCTTCAGCAAGAACTTTGGCGGTGATGGTCATTTCCGGCTCTTTGTAAGAGACGATTGGTTCATTCACGCACGCATCTCCTGGGCTCTTCAGGAACGTGACGGCGGTCAACTCGCTTTGTTCGAATTCCAGACGGACGCAGAGGCTTTTCTCAAGCAGATGTCGGAGTTTCTTGCCAGCGAGGAGATCGAGGGGCCATTTGCGGTGTCGCTCGCCCTGCTCGACTTGCACGCTGATGATCGATTCAAAGTGTGGTTCCCTAACAACCCGACCGTTCGGCTGCTTCGACCAATGATCGTGCCCCAAGTAGACGACCCGGATCTCGTGGAGGCCTTCCTCAGAAAAGTACGGCACGCAACCATATTCGGCTGAGTTGGATGATTGCGCTCTTCAGGCGGTTAGGGCCCTTTCGGAAGGGATAGATGGAAGCGGTCAAAACCTGTTAGCTTGCGCACTTGTCGTAGGCGCGGAAAAGTTCGCGGGCATAAGCCGCGTAGAATTTAACGAAGCGCAGGAACAAGCCGATTGCCAAAATCAGTGCGCCTATTGCGAACGCGGTGGTCTTCGAATCATGGATACGCCACTCACTTAAGCCCAAGATCGCCGCGGCAAGAAGCGACGCGAACGACACGTTTCGGCACATGCCATACTGATTGAGGAAGTTGTCGAGTCTAGTTGCGCTGTCGGCGACGCTGCGGGCATGTGGAAATGCGCATTCGAATGCCGCTTCCCCTTCAACCGCCGTAGGCAGCACGTTGAGTGCTTTACCAAGCTTCTCAAGTATCCGCGTACGATTTGCTGCTGGAAACGGCTCGTATTCCCGTGCGCCTGACACCCGTGCGATGATCCTTTCACGCCAGCGTGGCCGATCAAGACCGAGTATAATATCAGTGGGAGGTCTGAGAAACCTGCGTGCGAGGAGATGCTCGAGTAGGACTGCCGACGGCATGGCAACAATCTGACCGAGGAGATAGGCGACCGCAGCCCAGAACACCCCTCCCGCTACAGTCCACTGCTGGTACGCCAGCGACGATCCCATAAAACCGCGGTCATATGCTGCCAGCACGACCATACCCGCAGTCAGATAGGCGTAGAAGTCATAGCTGGTGAGCGGGAACCAGTTCTTCATTGCCCTTCCTCCGCCTTGGAGTCCGCGGTCACCTCATTAGCCTCAAGCACCGCTTCCGCGACAAGCGTCGAGTAGCCGCCTGGGGTATGTATGAGGAGCAAGGCAGGCACGTATTGGCGGATCGAGAGGATTGCGCCAGCGAACGCATCGGTGGGGGAGGGTCCGCTTGGTATCAGATGGCAATGCCAGGTCCCAACGACTTGTAGCGCGCCTCCGGTTTCGCGTGCGACTTTCATCGCGGCAGCTTTCAGCCCTTGCGTTCCGAGGCTGAACTCGTGCGCGCTCCTGATGCTGTCGGGCGGAGCCGGAATCAGATCGACAATCTGAAACAGATTTCCAATTTGCGAGAAGCGACCGACTAACACACCTCCGGTTTCCACACCTGGATATAAAGCGATGTCTTGTTCGATTGCCGCATGTACGCGCGGATGAATGCGGACTTTGGGCATGTTCGAACCAGCGCCAGCTACTTCGATCCAAGGGGCCTCCTCTACGACGGACCAGTGAAGACCACCGTTTCCATCGGTCCGGCCGATGCGGGTCTCTCCGGATACTGGCAGTCCGTCACGAGCCCATCGGGTGATTGGCTGCGCCATCGAAGCGCTCAGCAGGGACAATTCACTGTCGGGCATCGGAAACGTTGCGGCGGAACAACCTTGGCCGATCACAATTTCCTCGGCCTCGGCTCCAAATACGACTTTTGCTGTCTCCGGATCCTCGGCGAGCCGTCGATAGATTTCCGCCGCCAGATCGCTGATACTCGGGTTAGCACCTTTACCTTCACGAGCGAGGTAGCCGAGACTACCGGCGCCGAGTAGACAGGCTTCGATGATGCGAGGCCGGCCCGCCCAATCGGTGTGGGCGAGCGCTTCTCGAGTTACGAGACTTCCGGTTGTGTCTACGACCATCGCCGTATCGGAAGTGGCGAGCGCTTCCCGTTGAGCAACATCGGTGATCAACTCAATGGCGTCCTTCATAACCGCGGCCGCACTTTGACCCAGCTTCGAAATCTGTTCCTGGACCGCATCAACCTTTGCGCGAAGGAATAGGCGATCGGCGGCACCATATGGAATGGCCGCATGACGGGCGTAATTATGGGCATCAAGATAGCCCCGATCGACTAGGATCGAGGGCGCACGGCCTGCGCGTGCTGCGTGCAACGCAATCTTCGATCCGACGCTGCCACATCCTATTAGCGTCCAAGGAAGCGTTGGCACATTAGCCGTGTCGCGCGACGTTCGTCTGAGTAACCCAGAATTGATGGTTTCGCGTTGCGCGACAAGGCGCACGGGGGTGGTCAGGTCGAGAAAATTCTGACCGGGTTCCACGTCAATCAGATATGGGCAGATCTCAATATTGCTATTCGACCCGACGAGCGCATACGGTCGCCGGGGAAGCAGCATCACTAGGAGAGGGAAACGAAAAGTGGTCGGATTGGCAACCAGCGTATCACGAAGGGATGCCAGTCCAATTTCCAACTCGGAACGGCATCCGTATAGTTGAGCGCGAAAGAGCAGTTCACCAACATTCTCGACCGTCTCGGGGAGGTAAAAGCTGGCGACGAAGGCCTCGCCATCCTTCAGTCCGGCCCAAGCCGTCAACCCTAGGCCAGTTCCGCCCGGATCGTCTTCATCACTCCTGCTGATCAATGTACCGGTATATGGCTTGAGTTCGGTCGGATCAGATCCCAAGAGCAACTTGTAGGTATCCGACTTTGAGTAGTAGATATAGAAGTTAAACCAATATTCTAAGCCACCCTCCAGTGTAACTCGACCACGGAGCTTGTCGGCGTCACAGGCCACGACATCGTCGATTGTGTCGCGGCGAACCGGCTCCCAACCTGCGGTCGGATCATTGAGGTCGAGGTTGGCCGCCCGTTCGAGCCATTCCACCAGTTGCTCCACCAGCCCGATGAATCCTCTTCCCTGAACGACCTCGCGAGGGCTCCCGTTAACCAAGCACGGTCGCACGGCGTTGTCAGGTTTATCGGGCTGTATGTGCGGATGAAAGCGGGGAAAATCCTTCCGTAGAACAATCCAAGGTGCGGAAAGTGGGAAGTCCTTTCGAAGTCCAATAGTTACTTCTTCATCGACTTGTACACCGAAAGGACTTTCGCCCGCCGCACGCCACGCTGCAGGTAGTTCGGTATGGATGATAATTTTCGCGAAGGTCCAATCTTCAGACTGGTAGGTGACACTCAATCCGCGGACAGACGGGTGCGCGGCGGCTTGCCGAAGCGCGCGCGAGACGGCAACCGGTAAGACCTTCGGCCCTTCGTTCTTACCGCTCACCCGTGAGCCAGGGCTTCGGTGCCGATCCCTGTCGCGGCTGCCGCGGTGGCGGCCAGCGTGACACGCATGAGCTTGGGGCCGTTCTTTCCGATCTCGATAACGAGCGGGCCGTCACCTTCGATCTCGCCGACGCATTTGAATTCACCCTTCACTTCTCCGACGATGCCCTCATATTCGCGCTTCGCACGGATGCACGGCGGGTCATTCTGGTCGTCTGCGATCGGGCAGGAGCTCGCGAGAATTACGCTCGCGGCGCGAGCCTGCGACAAAGCGTTGCGCGCGTCGTCCGATACCTTCGCCTTTTCGCCAAGCTTGGACCAGCTGTCCCATGACAGGCTATGCCACGAGCAGTGGTGTGGTGCGATCAGTACGTCATAGGCAAGGTCGGCAGGTGCGTCCTTGTGAGCGTTCCAGAGTCGCTCCCAGATCGCAACTTCTGCGTCGCCGCCGAAGAGATAATAGGCAGCGTCTTCCTTGCCGCCTGCGCCCAAGCGCATTTGCAGGATAACGCTGGAATTATTCTTGGAAAGGACATCCTCCTCCTCATCATCGGCCGGGGAGCGCGGCGCGAGCAAAAGCGCTTCGAAGACCTCCTCCTCAATGCCGTCGATAGCGGCGAAACGCTCGCCCTGTTTGATCAGAATGCCCTCGATATCGTCCGTCTTGCCGCCAACGTCCTCGCCGAGGACGAGAATGCGGTCGCCGTTGTCCAACTTGCCGTTTTCTCGGAAGAGTTGCACCCGGCGGCGAGCTTCCTTGCTCCAAGCACATGCATCGTCGCAGAGGTTGTGCTTCTTCGATCGCCGCCGAAAGATCATTGGCGACGACCACATTTCCCGAATTACGATTTTGTCGTCGGTCTTTTTCCAGTCTGTTAGCGGGCCGAGGTGGAAATGTTTTTCCAAACCGCTGCTGTGATCCTTATCCGGGTGGGTGAGCAGAAACGCATCTACGAAGAGCCTGCCTTGGTCGTCGCGGGTGAGAGCGTCTTTCAACTGCCTCGCCACGTCGGGCGTCTCATCATCCTCATCATCAGCGCCACCGCGGATATTAATATCCACGAGAATGCGCCGGCCGGTCTCAAGTTCGACCAGCGACATGTCTCCGTTGCCGACCTTGAAATGGTAGGTCTTAGCCATCTTCCCATCCCTAGAACGTTAACATTCCGTTCAGGAAATAGGATGCGAACCAACCGGTTCAAGTACGTAACGATCAGCTTGTGGCGATTGATGTAGACGGCAAAAAATCGCTGCCTTTGCCCCGTGTGAGACGCGGCATCGTCACCGTCGTTGTCGCTCATACTCGGCGGCTAGTCAGCATGAAGCTGCCGGCTGACGTTGGTAAGGGGGTTGCCCAGGCATGGTGGCATTGGTCGCCTCAGCGCTTGATCTGCATACGGGATTGTATCCCGTTTGCAACGGCCGCCGAATGAACCCGACTTCGATCAGGTAAGAAAATCGAAAGCCTGTTGACCTAAGCTCCGTCCCCTGCCACAGATGGGATCCCATCCCGAAGGAAGTCCGGATGATTCATGAGGGTGCCTTTTCGATCGCCGACCGCGCTTTTGGCGCGGCCACCGGCGTTCGTGGGGGCGGCTTCATGATGATGACCATTATCACCACGACCACCCGGTTCCGGGGGGAAAGCGGCTGACGACGGTTTAGGACAACCAGGCATCTCAGGCCCGCTCCCCTCCCGAGGAGAGCGGGCCTTTTTTTGCCCCGGCCATTCCAGACGATCACCCCAAAAGACCCGGCACGAAAGCGAGCGAAGAAGATGGTTCAGGAAGTCGATCCGCGGGCGCACCGCCTCTGCGTCCTCAAGTTCGGAAGCTCGGTGCTCGGCACCGAGGCCGATTATCCGGCGGTCGCGCTCGAAATCTATCGCCACGTCCGCGCCGGCGAGAAGGTGGTCGCGGTCGTCTCCGCGCTCGCCGGCCGGACCGACGCTTTGCTCGACCAGGCGGAAAGGGTCGGCGGCGGCGCGCCCGATGCCCTGGTGGCGCGGCTGGCGCGGGTGGGGGAGCTTCATTCGGCGGCCCTGATGGCGCTGGCCTTGAGCCGGGTCGGGGTGCGGGCCTGCGCGATGGACCCGGACGAAATGGGCCTGGTCGCGGAGGGCGATCCGCTCGATTCGAACCTGACCGGGCTCGATGCCGCGGCGGTATGGGCGAAGCTCGCCGTCCATGACGTGGCGGTCGTGCCCGGCTTCACCGCCGGCCATGCCGAACATGGCGTGGTCACCCTGGGCCGGGGCGGCACCGATCTCAGCGCCGTCTTCTTCGCCGCCCGGCTCGACGCGCACCGGGTGCGGCTGATCAAGGATGTCGACGGCGTCTATGCCGAGGATCCGGCCCGCAACCCCCGGGCCGAGCGCTTTTCCGAATTGAGCTATGAGGAAGCGGCCGAGGTCAGCGACGGCCTCGTCCAGGCCAAGGCGATCCGGGCGGCGCAGGCGGAGGATGTGCTGATCGAGGTCGCGGCGCTCGGCTCGGCCGAATGCACGACCATCGCCCGCCGCGCGCCCGAAAAAGCGCGGCCGCCGCGGCCGGAGCGGCTCCGCGTCGCCCTGCTCGGCTGCGGCGCGGTCGGCGGCGGCGTGCTCGCCCATCTGCGCTCGCGGCCGGACCTGTTCGAAGTGGGCCCGGTGCTCGTCCGCCATCCCGAGCGGCACGACGAGGATGCCGTCTTCACCACTTCCGCCGCCGAGGCGATGGCCGGCAAGCCGGACCTGGTGGTCGAGGCAATCGGCGGCGCCGATTTCCCGGCCGAATTGATGCTCTCCGCCTTGCACTGGGGTGCGCAGGTGGTGACCGCCAACAAGGCGGCGGTCGCCCGCCATTACGATTCGCTCCACGCCTGCGCCGATGCGGGCGGCGGCGGGCTCTTCTACTCGGCCGCGGTTGGCGGCGGCGCCCCGATCCTGGAGACGCTGGCGCGGCTGGCGGGCGAAATCGTCGCGGTCGAAGGGGTGATGAACGGGACGTGCAATTACCTGCTGAGCCGGCTGGCCGAAGGCTGGCCGTTCGGCGCGGCGCTGAAACGGGCGCAGGAGCTTGGCTTCGCCGAGGCCGATCCCAGCGCCGACATCGACGGCCATGACGCGGCCGACAAGGTCTCGATCCTGGTGCGCGAGGCGTTCGGCGCGGCCCTGCTCCCCGAACGGATCGGCAAGGATTCGCTGCGCGACGTCAATGTGGAGGCGGTGCGCGCGGCGGTGGCGCGCGGCCAGGTGCTGAAGCAGGTCGGCCGCTGCCGCCTTCTCCCCGACGGAAGCCTGTTCGCCGAGGTAAGGGTGGTGCCGCTCCCCGCCGGCCACCCGCTCGCCCGCACCCGCAACGAGGAAAATTGCTTCCTCGTCACCGATCGCGCGGGCAGAGTGCACGAGATTTTCGGCAAGGGAGCCGGCCGATGCCCGACCGCCAACGCGGTCTTCGCCGACGTGATGGACGCCCAAAGAACGCTGCTCGGCCGCCAGGCGGCGACCGTGGAGACGCTGCTCGGCCGCGCGCGGGAGGCAGAGGCGGAGCGGCCGATGCTGAAGCTCAAGCTGCGCGCCTGAGGAACCGGCACGTGCTGCAAGCTTCCGCCAGCGCCCCCGCCAGCATCGGCAATGTCGGGGTCGGCTTCGATATATTGGGCCAGGCCTTCGACGCCGTGCGCGACCGGGTGGTTGCGTGGCGGGAAGAGGCGCCGGGCATCCGCCTCGGCGTGGTTTCGGGGCTGGTGACATCGCTCCCCGAGAGGCCGGACGCAAACACCGCGCTTTCCGCCGGGCTGGCCGTGCTGCGCGCCTGCGGGGAGCCGTTCGGCGTGCGGCTCGACATTGAGAAGGGCGTGCCGCTGGCCGCGGGAATGGGCGGATCGGCGGCTTCGGCGGTCGCTGCGGCGGCGGCGGTCAATGCCCTGCTCGGCGAACCGTTCGCGACCGGGGAATTGCTGCCCTTCGCGATCGAGGGCGAGCGCGCGGCGTCCGATCCACCGCCCTGGGACAATGTCGTCGCGAGCCTGGTCGGCGGGCTCGTCCTCGCCGCGCGCGAGGCGCCGCCTTTGCTGCGGCCGCTGCCGGTGCCGCGCGGGATCGTCTCGATCCTGCTCCACCCGGCGGCGCGGATCGAGACAAGGGCGGCGCGCGGCCTGCTCAAGGCCGAGGTGCCGATGGCGCTGGCGGTCGAGCATAGCCGCCGGGTCGCCGCCTTCGTCGCCGGCTGCGCGACCGGCGACCGCGACCTGATCCGGGCCGGGCTCGAGGATCTGCTGGTCGAGCCGCAGCGCGAGCATCTCCTGCCTTTGCTCCCCGCGGTGAAAAGGGCGGCGATGGCGGCGGGGGCGCTCGGCTGCTCCTTCTCGGGATCGGGGCCGTCGGTCTTCGCCTGGGCGGACGAAAAGGATGCCGACCGGGTCGAGGATGCCATGTCCTGGGCCTTCGTCGAAGCCGGCCTCGCCGCCCGCGCCTATCGCGCCCCGGTCGCCTCGGCCGGCGTCCGGGTCGAGCGGGTGCGCGAGGAAGTCGCCTGATGCATTTCACCAGCACGCGCGGGGGGGCGCCGGCTGTGCCCCTCGCCGAAGCGATCCGCGCGGGGGCTGCGCCGGATGGTGGGTTGTATATGCCGGCGGTGGATTGGGCGGCGTTGGGGCAAGCCCCCTCTCCCCAGGGGGGAGAGGGATGGGGTGAGGGGGAGCGAGCGCAGCGAGCGTCGGATGTTGGAGAATATTCTCCATCGCCGAACCCCCTCACCCAACCCTCTCCCCCCCGGGGAGAGGGCTTAGAATCCGGCGCTCGATGTGACCCAGGGTTAGACCTGCCGCTGCCCGTTTTCGCCGCGCGGCTGCTTGCGCCTTTCTTCGCCGGCGATGCGCTGGAGGCCGAGCTCGAACCGATTTGCCGCGAGGCCCTCGACATCCCCGTCCCGCTCGCGACGCCCGATCCGGCGAAGCCGGGCCTCAAGGCGCTGGAGCTGTTCCACGGCCCCACCGGCGCGTTCAAGGATTTCGGCGCGCGGTTCCTGATGAGCTGCTTCGACCGGATCGGCGACCCCGCCGCGCCCTTGACCGTGCTCGCCGCCACGTCGGGCGACACGGGCGGCGCGGTGGGCTGCGCGGCGGAGGGGAAAGCGGCGGTGCGCGCTTTCATCCTTTATCCCAAGGGCCGCGTCTCGCCTTTCCAGGAACTGCAGCTCACCTGCTGGGGGGCGCCGGTGCGGGCGCTCGAGGTGGAGGGCGATTTCGACGATTGCCAGCGCATCGCCAAGGCCGCCTTCGCCGACCGGCGGCTGGCGGAGGCGCATCGGCTGACCTCGGCCAATTCGATCAATATCGGCCGGCTGCTGCCGCAGATGGCCTATCTCGCTCATGCCGCCGGGCGCCTGTTCGCCGAGGCCGGGGAGAAACCGGGGCTGATCGTTCCCACCGGCAATCTCGGCCACGGCTTCGCCGCGCTTTACGCGCGTGCGCTCGGCGCGCCGATCGGGCCGGTGCTGCTCGTGACCAACGCCAACCGAACGCTGCTCGACTGGCACCGAAGCGGCGCCTACGAGCCGCGCGCGGCGATTGCGACCATGGCCAATGCGATGGACGTCGGCGCGCCGAGCAATTTCGAACGCCTGGTCGCCCTCCCGCCGGCGTTGCGCGATGTGCGCGTCGAGCTGGTCGATGACGACGCCATCCGCGCGCGAATCCGTTCGGATTATGAGGTAAGCGGCTATGTCTGGTGTCCGCACAGCGCCACGGCGGCCGAAGCTTATGCGCGGCTGCCCGATGCGGAGCGTGAGGGCCGGCCGTGGATCGCCGCTGCCACGGCGCATCCGTTCAAGTTCGCCGAGGCGATCGAGCCTTTGATCGGCGCCAGGATCGCGCCGCCGCCGGCCCTGGAGGCGATCCTCGGGCGGAAGGGGCATAAGCGCACGATTGCGCCGCGGTTGGAGGCGTTGGTGGAGGCGCTGGAGAGCGAATCCCTGGCCGCGTAGCGGCCTCCATGGCCGCTGATTTGTTCACGCGAAGGCGCGAAGGCGCGAAGGAGAAAAGAAGGGAAGCGGCTTCGCCGAAGAGGGCACTGGAACCGCGGCCTCTCTGCGTCTCTGCGTCTCTGCGCGAACCAAATACGGATTCCGTGACCGTTACGCCGTCGGTGGTTGCAGGCAACGAGGCTGCTGATTGTTCGCGCAGAGACGCAGAGACGCAGAGACGCAGAGGAGAAAAAGAGAAGAATGATTGCGGCTTCGCCGGGAGGGCGCGGGAAGCATCGAACCCTTCGCGCCTTTGCGCCTTCGCGTGAACAAAATTACGGCGCGGGCGACAGGCCATGACCAAGTAGCTAAGACATCCTGTGTCAAGACTGCGCATTCCCGCTCATCCTGAGTAGGGACTGAGCCCGGCGAAGGCCCGTATCGAAGGACGTCCTTCGATATGCCGGTTCGACAAGCTCACCGGCTACTCAGGATGAGCGGGTCAGAGTTAGGGCAAGATCCCTAGACGCCGCTCGTTACCGCCCCATGCGAGGCCGAGCCGACCAGCTGGGCGTATTTCCAATAGGCGCCGGTCGCTTCGGGCGAAGGGCGCCAGGGCTCGACGGTGCGGGCGGACAGGTCCGCGTCGGTCTCGATCACCCGCGCCTCGACGTCGATGCGGATGCGGTCGCCGGTGCGGAGGAGCGCGATCGGGCCGCCGCGCGCGGCTTCGGGGGCGATGTGGCCGACCATGAAGCCGTAGGTCGCGCCCGAGAAGCGGCCGTCGGTCGCCAGCGCGACGCTGTCGCCGAGGCCGCGGCCCTGGAGGGCGGCGGTGACGGCGAGCATCTCGCGCATGCCCGGCCCGCCAACCGGCCCTTCGCCGCGGATGATGACGATATCGCCCGGCTCGATCGCGCCATGGGTGAGCGCGTCGAAACAGGCTTCCTCGCCGTCATAGACCTTGGCCGGGCCTTCGAAGCTGAGCCTGCCGTGGCCGGCGAGCTTCACCACGCAGCCTTCGGGCGCGATATTGCCGTAGAGGATGCCGAAGCCGCCGCGCGCCTTGATCGGCCGGTCGGGCGCGGCGATCACCTCCTGGCCCGGAGTCTCCTGGGCATCGGCGAAACAGGAGAAGAGCGGACGGCCGGTCACGGTCGGCGCGTCGGCGATCAGCCCCGCCTCCATCAGCCGCCGGCCGAGCAAGGGCGTGCCGCCCGCCGCGCTCATGTCGGGCGCCATGAAGCGGCCGCCGGGCTTCAGGTCGGCGATCACCGGAGTCTCGCGCGAGATCGAATCGAACAGGTCGATGTTGAATTCGGCCTCCGGGATCCCCGCTTCGCGGGCGATGGCGAGGAGGTGGAGGATGAGGTTGGTCGAGCCCGCCGTTGCGGTTCCCGCCACCGCGGCGTTGCGCAGGCTCGCGGGCGTGATGAAGCGCCGCGCGTTGCGGCCCGCCTTCACCGCCTCGACCGTCAATCGGCCCGCTTCACAAGCGGCCGCGGGCTTGTCGGGATGGACGGCGGGGACGTCGTTGAGGCCCATCGGCGACAGGCCGAGGAAGCTCAAAGCCAGCGCCATCGTATTGGCGGTGAACTGGCCGCCGCAGGCGCCGGCGCCGGGGCAGGCATGGGCCTCGACCTCCTTCAGCGCCGCGTCGCCGATCGTTCCGGCGCTGTGCGCGCCGACCGCTTCGAACACGTCCTGGATGGTGATCGCCTTGCCGGCGGCGCAGCCCGGCATGATCGAGCCGCCGTAAAGGATGACGCTTGGGAGATCGAGCCGCGCCGCCGCCATCGCCGCGGCGGGGATCGTCTTGTCGCAACCGACCAGGAACAAAACCCCGTCGAGCGAATGGCCGCGCACCGCAAGCTCGGCCGAATCCGCGATCGTCTCGCGGCTCATCAGCGACGCGCGCATGCCGGGCGTGCCCATGGCGATGCCGTCGGTGACGACGATCGTGTTGAAGTCGATCGCGGTGCCGCCCGCTTCCTCGATCCCGCGCCGGCCATGGTCGGCAAGATCGCGCAAATGCATGTTGCACGGCGTCACCGTCGACCAGCTGTTGACGATGGCGATGAGCGGTTTCGCAAGCGCCTCCTCGTCGTAACCGGCCGCGCGGAGCATGGCGCGGGCGGGGGCGCGGGCGGGGCCTTCGACCAAATTGCGGGACGGCCAGCGGGGGGTCGGCATGAGGATTTCCTGTTGCGTTTGGGATACAATCAGCGCGCAATGTCGCCGAAACGGGGTACATTAACGGCCGAAATCCCCTCCGCAACCCGATTTTAGACTTGATCCGGCGTGTGCAATGCAGCATGAAGGAAATGAACGGGATCCCAAAAGGATTCCGAGCAAGAGGGGTCTTTCGTGCAGCCGAAACCGGCTTTGAACGAGAATCTGGACGCGGAGGCGCTCGGCGCCGGCCGCGCGACCGCCTTTATTATTACCGTACTTACCGGCTCACATTGGGGAGCGGCCCCAGCCTCTGACTGAAGGTCCAGGCGGACCGGAAACCAGAAGCCCCCGCTCCCGACCGGAGCGGGGGTTTTCTTTTGCGCGACGAAGGAGAACCCAGGTGGAAAATATCTACACCGAAGCCGATGCCGACCGATCCGCCCTGACGGGCCCGGTCGCGATCCTTGGCTATGGCAGCCAGGGCCGTGCCCATGCGCGCAACCTTCGCGACAGCGGCTTCGACGTTTTGGTCGGCGCGCGGCCGGGCGGCGGCTCCGAGCGGCGGGCGCGGGCGGACGGCTTCCGGGTGGTCACCCCGGCCGAGGCGGCGCGCGAGGCGTCGCTGGTCGCCTTGCTCACGCCCGACATGACCCATCGCAAGGTCTATGCGCAGGAGGTCGAGCCCAATCTCGCGCCCGGCGACACCCTGCTCGTCGCCCACGGCTTCTCGGTCCATTATGGCGAGATCGTCCCGCGCCGCGACCTCGACGTCGTGCTGGTCGCGCCCAAGGGGCCGGGCGACCTCGTCCGCCGCGAATATGAGATCGGCCGCGGCGTCCCCTGCCTCTTCGCCGTCCAGCAGGACGCGACCGGCGGGGCGCGCGCCAAGGCGCTCGCCTATACCTCGGGCATCGGCGGCACGCTCGCCGGCGCGATCGAGACCAGCATCCGCGAAGAGACGGAGACCGACCTGTTCGGCGAGCAGGCGGTGTTGTGCGGCGGCGTCAGCGAGCTGATCGTCTCCGGCTACACGATTTTGGTCGAGGCCGGCTACAAGCCGGAGGTCGCCTATTTCGAATGCATGCACGAGCTCAAGCTGATCGTCGACCTGCTCTACGAGGGTGGGCTCGCCAAGATGCACGCCTTCGTCTCGGAGACCGCCAAATATGGCGATCTCGTCTCGGGCCCGCGCGTGATCAACGCCGAGACCCGCGAGCGGATGCGCGAAGTGCTGCGCGACATCCGCACCGGCCGCTTCGCCTTCGACTGGATCGCCGAGAATGAGGGCGGCAAGCAGAATTACGACGCAATGCTCGCCGCCGATCTCGACCAGCCGATCGAGAAGGTCGGCGCGCGCCTCAGGCAGCACATGGCCTGGCTGCAGAGCCAGCCCGAGACCAAGGCGGCCTGACATGGCCAGCCGTGCCTCTCAGCCTGCGATATGCGAACCCTCGGGTCGCTCGTCCCGAGCGAAGTCGAGGGGCGCTGGCACGGACTCATCACACGCGCCCCTCGACTCCGGCCAAGGGCCGGAGTTCATCCAGAGCGACGCCGACAGGCGGCGTCGAGGGGCTCGGGACGAGCGAAATCCGGGGGACGAGCGAAACCTGAAGGACGAGCGAAACCCGAGGGATGAGCGATACTCGAGCGACGAGCGGGTGGGGCCGGTCACCGGCGCGCGGATGGTCGTCGAGGCGCTGGAGCGCGAGGGCGTGCGCCACGTCTTCGGCTATCCGGGCGGCGCGATCATGCCGGTTTATGACGCGCTGCCGGGCTCCAGCCTCCAGCATATCCTCGTCCGGCACGAGCAGGCGGCGGCTTTGGCGGCCGACGCTTATGGCCGCGTCACGGGACAGCCGGGCGTCTGCATCGCCACCTCCGGACCGGGCGCGACCAACCTTGTCACCGGCATCGCCAACGCCTTTCTCGACAGCGCGCCCCTGGTCGCGATCACCGGCCAGGTGGCGACGCCTTTGATCGGCACCGACGCCTTCCAGGAAGTCGATATCTTCGGGATCACCCTGCCGATCGTGAAGCACAGCTTCGTCGTCCGGCGGACGGAGGATATCCCGCAGGTGTTCGCCGACGCCTTCCATATCGCGCGGAGCGGCCGGCCGGGGCCGGTACTGATCGACCTGCCCAAGGATGTCGGCATGAAGGCGGCCTTGCCCGCCGAGCCGCGCGTGCCCGAGGAGGAGCCGAGTGCGCCCGATGCGGCCCTGATCGAGCAGGCGAACCGGCTGATCGCACAGGCGCGGGCGCCGATCCTCTATTTCGGCGGCGGAATCGCCATCGCGCGGGCCGAGCGGGCGCTGCGCGAATTTGCCGCCCGCTCCGGCATCCCCTCGGTCGCGACGTTGAAGGGTCTCGGCGGGATTCCGACCGACGATGAAGGCTTCCTCGGCATGCTCGGCATGCACGGCCTGCGCGCGGCGAATATCGCCATCGACCAGTGCGACCTTCTGATCTGCGTCGGCGCGCGCTTCGACGATCGCGCGACCGGCAAGCCCGATACGTTCGCGCCGAATGCGGAGGTGATCCATCTCGACGGCGATCCGGCCGAGGTCGGCAAGCTGCGCCGCGCGGATGTCGGCATTGCCGGGAATATCGAGATTTTGCTCGACGCGCTCGACGCGGTCCCCGATGCCGCCGTCTGGCGCCAGCGCTGCCTGCGCCAGAAGAAGATGTGGGCGCCGGCCTATGACGCGCCGGGAAACGGCGTCTATGCGCCGGCCTTGCTGAAGCGCCTGTCCGAGGCCGCGCCCGAGAACACCATCTTCACTTGCGACGTCGGCCAGCACCAGATGTGGGTGGCGCAGCATTGCCGTTTCTCGCGGCCGCAGGCGCATCTGACCAGCGCCGGGCTCGGTACGATGGGTTATGGCATTCCCGCCGGGATCGGCGCCCTGCTCGCCGATCCGTCGGCGACCGTGATCACGGTCAGCGGCGACGGCTCGATCATGATGAACGTGCAGGAATTGGCGACGCTCAGGCGTTACCGGCTGCCGCTCAAGATCCTGCTGCTCGACAATGCCCAGCTCGGCATGGTCCGCCAGTGGCAGGAATTGTTCTTCGACGAGAATTTCTCGGAGATCGACCTCAGCGACAATCCCGATTTCGCCGAAGTGGCCCGCGCCTTCGGCATCGAGGCCTTCACCATCGACCACCGCTCGGAGGTCGAGGGCGCGGTCGCGCGGCTGCTCCGCACGCCGGGGCCGATCCTCTGCCACGCCCGCATCGATCCGCGCGAGAATGTCTGGCCTTTGGTGCCGCCCAACAAAGCCAATGTCGAAATGCTGGAGAAAGCGCGATGACCGGCCGCATCCATGTCGATTTCGACGCGACCGAGGGCGCCCTGCTGCGGCTGGTCGGCCTGGTCGAGCGGCGCGGCTTCACGGTCGGCGGGCTCGCCATGCACGCCGCCGACGGGCGCGGCGCGCTCTCGCTCGACATCGCCGCGCGCGATCCCGGGCGCCGTCTCGAGGTGGTCGCCGCCCAGCTCCGGCGGCTGGTCGAGGTCCGCAACGTCGCCATCCTTCCTCCCGAACCAGGTGCGCCATGACCGAACGCGTCTTCATCTTCGACACGACCCTGCGCGACGGCGAGCAGGCGCCCGGCTTCTCGATGATGCCGGACGCGAAGCTCCGCATGGCCCGCGCCCTCGCCGCTTTGAGAGTGGACGTGATCGAGGCCGGCTTCGCCGCATCCTCGGAAAGCGACGCGCGATCGATCGCGGCGATCGCTTCGGGGGTAGAGGGGCCGGTCGTCTGCGGGCTCGCCCGCGCCAACCGCGCCGATATCCTCGCCGCTTCGGCCGCGCTCGCCGCGGCGCCGCGCCGGCGCATCCACGTCTTCATCGGCACCAGCCCGATCCACCGCGAGGCCAAATTGCACAAGAGCCGGGCCGAGGTGCTGGAGGCGATCCGCATGTCGGTCGCTTATGCGCGCGGCTTCACCGACGACGTCGAATTCTCGGCCGAGGACGCGATCCGCACCGAGCGCGACTTCCTGGTCGAATGTTTGAGCGCGGCGGCGGCGAACGGCGCATCGACGCTGAACGTGCCCGACACGGTCGGCTATGCGACGCCGGACGAGATCGAGGATCTGTTCCGCTACCTCGCGGCCCATGTCGAGCGGCCGCCGGAGGCGATCTTCTCGGCCCATTGCCACGACGATCTCGGCATGGCGGTCGCCAATTCGCTGGCGGCGGTGCGCGGCGGCGCGCGGCAGGTCGAATGCGCGATGAACGGGATCGGCGAGCGCGCCGGCAATTGCGCGTTGGAGGAAGTGGTGATGGCTTTGCGCACCCGCGCCGACGCCTTCGGCGTCGACACCGGCATCGATACGAGCCGGATCATGGCCGCGAGCCGGACGCTGGCGCAGATTACCAACGCGCCCGCGCCGCGCAACAAGCCGATCGTAGGCGCCAATGCTTTCGCCCATGAAGCGGGCATCCACCAGCATGGCATCCTCCAGAATCGCGAGACCTACGAGATCATGAAACCCGAAGATATCGGCCTCAGCACGGACGGGATCGTCCTCGGCCGGCACAGCGGCCGCCACGCCCTCGCCGCCCGCGCGAAGGAATTGGGATACGTCCTCGACGGGGCGAAGCTGGAGCGCGCCTTCGCCGCCTTCCGCGCCCAGGCGGACGAGGTCGGGATCGTCGATACGGCGCGCCTGCTCGCCATCCTCGCCGAATTGGAGACGGGGCGGCCGCAGCGGCTGTGGAAATTGTCCAAGGTCGACATCCGCGCGCCGGTCTCCGACAAGGCCTGGCCGGTGGCGCGGGTCGAATTGGACCATGGCGAGCGCGGCCGGGTCACCGACATCGCCTCGGCGCCGGGCGCGCTCGACGCCGCCTTTGCCGCGGTCAGCCAGATGATCGGAGTCCCCGCCCGGGTCCAGACGCTGGAGATGCAATATCTCGCCGCCGATCCCGAGGGGCCGAATGAGAGTGGGACGGGTGAGGGCGGACGGGTCGAGAACAAGCAGGGGGCGAACGTCCTCGTCGAGATGACGATCGCGGTCGACGGCGAGATTTTCGCCGGCCGCGCGCGGGCGCGCGACATCCTGCCCTGCTGCGTCTCCGCCTTCATCGACGCCGCGAGCAATGCCGAGGCGGTGCGCGCGCTTCGCGGAAGCGCGCCGCCGGAAATCCGCGCCGCCTGAACCGGGAGAGAATATTCGTGCCCCATATCGTCCTGCTGCCCGGCGACGGGATCGGCCCGGAGGTCACGGCCGAGGCGGTCAAATGCCTCGAAACGCTGTCCGAGGCCTGCGACCTCGACCTCGATTTCGAGACCCGGCCGGTCGGCGGCGCCGCGATCCTTGCGTGCGGCGATCCGCTGCCGGCGGCGACGCTCGACGCCTGCGCGCGGGCCGATGCGATCCTGCTCGGCGCGGTCGGCGGTCCGCAATGGGATGACGCCGCGCGGCGGCCCGAGGCGGGGCTGCTCGAGCTGAGGAGGGGGCTCGGCCTCTATGCCAATTTGCGGCCGGCGCGGGTGATCGCCGGCATGGAGCGTTTCTCGCCATTGAAGGCCGACCTCGCCGCCGGGGCGGACGTGCTGGTCGTGCGCGAGCTGACCGGCGGCCTCTATTTCGGCGCCAAGAGCCAGGACGAGGACAAGGCCTCCGACCTCTGCACCTATTCGCGCATTGAGGTCGAGCGGATCGCCCATGTCGCCTTCCAGGCGGCGCGGCGGCGGCGGAGCAAAGTGACCTCGGTCGACAAGGCCAATGTGCTCGCGACCTCGCGCCTGTGGCGGCGGATCGTCGACGAAGTGGCGGCGCACTATCCCGATGTCGCGCTCGACCATCTTTACGTCGATGCCGCGGCCATGGCGCTGGCGACGCGGCCGGCGCGGTTCGACGTGATCCTGACCGAGAATATGTTCGGCGACATCCTTTCCGATCAATTGTCGGCGATCGGCGGCTCGATCGGCCTGCTCGCTTCGGCCAGCGCCGGCGACAAGGGTGCCTTGCTGTTCGAGCCGATCCACGGATCGGCGCCCGACCTTGCCGGGCGTGACGTCGCCAATCCGGCCGGCGCCATCGCGAGCGCGGCGATGCTGCTCGACCTGGCCTTGCATCTGCCGGACGAGGCGCGAATCCTGAACCGGGCGCTCGAATCGGCCTTGCTCGAAGGGTGCCGCACCGCCGATCTCGACGGCGACCATGGCTGCGCCGCCTTCGGCGCGCGGGTGCGCGAGATCTTGGAGACCCTTTTGATCCGCCGCTCGGCCATCGTCCAATTGGTGACGATGAACCGGGGCTGCTGCGCGTGAGTCCCGTACCCCGCACCCTCTACGAGAAGATCTGGGATGCCCATGTCGTCGCGCGCGGTGAGGACGGGACCTGTCTTCTCTATATCGACCGGCACCTCGTCCATGAGGTGACCTCGCCCCAGGCGTTCGAAGGGCTGCGGCTCGCCGGCCGCAAGGTGCGCCGGCCGGACCTCACCCTCGCCGTCGCCGACCACAATTTGCCGACGACGCGGCGGGTCGACGAAGCGGGCCGGCGGCTGCCGATCGACGACCCCGAAAGCGCCGGGCAGCTCGCCGCGCTCGAAGCGAATGTGGCCGAGTTCGGCGTTCCGGCGATCGAGGCGATCGCGCCCGAGCAGGGCATCGTCCACGTCGTCGGGCCCGAGCAGGGCTTCACCCTCCCCGGTACGACCCTGGTCTGCGGCGACAGCCACACCGCCGCCCATGGCGCGCTCGGCGCGCTCGCCTTCGGCATCGGCACCAGCGAGGTCGAGCATGTGCTCGCGACCCAGACGCTCTGGATGCATCCGTCGAAGACGATGGAGGTGCGCGTCGACGGCCGGCTCGGCTTCGGCGTGTCGGCCAAGGATTTGATCCTCTTCCTGATCGGGCGGATCGGCGCGGCCGGCGGCAACTGCCATGTGATCGAATATCGCGGCGACACCTTCGCCCGGATGAGCGTCGAGGGACGGCTGACCGTCGCCAACATGACGATCGAGGCCGGCGCGCGCTCCGGCCTGTTCGCGCCGGACGACAAGGTCTTCGCTTATCTGAAAGGCCGGCCGATGGCGCCGCAAGGCAAGGCCTGGGAGAGGGCCGTCGCCGGCTGGCGCGATCTCGCGACCGACGAAGGCGCGCGCTTCGACCGCGGCGTCCGCATCGACGCGGGCGAGGTCGCGCCGACCGTCACCTGGGGCACCAGCCCGGAGGATGTCGCGCCGATCACCGGCAAGGTGCCGGAGCCCGACAGCTTCGCCGATCCCGCCCGCCGCGCCGCCGCACGCAAGGCGCTCGATTATATGGGCCTGACGCCCGGGCAGAAGCTGCAGGACGTCGCCGTCGAGCATATCTTCATCGGAAGCTGCACCAACAGCCGGATCGAGGATCTGCGCGCCGCCGCCGCCGTCGTCCGCGGCCGCCGGATCGACGCCCGCATCAAGCAGGCTTTGGTCGTGCCCGGTTCCGGCCTGGTCAAGCGCCAGGCCGAGGCGGAAGGATTGGACCGCATCTTCACCGAAGCCGGCTTCGACTGGCGCGAGCCCGGCTGCTCGGCGTGCCTCGGCATGAACCCGGACAAGGTGCCGCCTCTGGGCCGCTGCGCCTCGACCTCCAACCGCAATTTCGTCGGCCGGCAGGGGCCGGGCGCGCGCACCCACCTGGTCTCGCCGGCGATGGCGGCGGCGGCGGCGGTGACCGGCCGCCTCGCCGACGTCAGGGAGCTGGTCAAGCCATGAAGGTCCTGAAGCGTATCCATGGCCGCGCCATCCCGTTCGGCCGCCGCAACGTCGATACCGACCAGATCGTCGCCGCGGCGCACCTGAAGATCGTGGGCCGTGCCGGGCTCGGCCGCCACGCCTTCGCCGCGGCGCGGGCCGAGCGCGGCAACGTCTTCGACGATCCCGCCTTCGCCGGCGCCCCGATCCTCATCGCCGGCGAGAATTTCGGCTGCGGATCGAGCCGCGAGCATGCCGCCTGGGCGCTCGCCGACATGGGGATCGAGGCGGTGATCGCGCCCTCTTTCTCCGACATCTTCGCCGGCAATGCCTTTCGCAACGGCATCGCCGCCATCGCCTTGCCGCAGCATGCGGTCGACCGGCTGCTCGACGCCGCCTGGCGCTTCCCTCTGACCGTCGACCTGGAGGAGATGATCGTCGCCGCGCCGCTCGGCCATGATTTCGCGTTCGAGATGGATTCGTTCCGCCGCCGCTGCCTGTTGGAAGGGTGCGACGAAATCGCGCTCACCCTCTCGCACGAGGAGGCGATAAATGCCTATGAAGAGCGGACCGGCACATGAACCGAATCGGCCTTCCGCCCGCCCAGGGCCTTTACGACCCGCGTCATGAGAAGGATTCGTGCGGGCTCGGCTTCGTCGCCAATATCAAGGGGGTGCGGTCGAACGACATCATAAGCGACGGCCTCAGGATTCTCGCCAATCTCGACCATCGCGGCGCGGTCGGCGCCGATCCCCTGATCGGCGACGGCGCCGGCTGCCTGATCCAGATCCCGGACGAATTGTTCCGCCACTGGGCCACCGGGGTCGGCGTCGCGCTGCCGGCGCCGGGCGATTATGCGGTCGCCATGTGCTTCCTGCCGCGCGATGCCGAGAGCCGGCAGGCGGCGATCGCCCGGCTCGAACATTATGTCGCGATCGAGGGCCAGGCGATGCTCGGCTGGCGCGACGTTCCGATCGACCCCAAGGGCATGAGCCCGACCATCGCGGCGAGCATGCCGGTGATCCGCCAGGCGATCGTCGCGCGCGGCGAGCGGGCGAAGGACCAGGATGCGTTCGAGCGCAAATTGCTCGCCATCCGCAAGCAGACCCAGAATCCGCTGAGCGAGCTCGCCGAGAAAAGCGATCTGCCCGGCCTCGCCGAATTCTACATCCCGTCCTTCTCCAGCCGCACGCTCATCTACAAGGGCATGCTGCTCGCGACCCAGGTCGGCACTTTCTACAAGGATCTCCTGAACCCGCTCACCCGGTCGGCGCTTGCGCTCGTCCACCAGCGCTTCTCGACCAACACCTTCCCGTCCTGGAAGCTCGCCCATCCGTTCCGCTTCATCGCCCATAATGGCGAGATCAACACGGTGCGCGGCAACGTGAACTGGATGAATGCGCGGCGGCGGACGCTCGAATCGCCTCTGCTCGGCGCCGATCTCGACAAGATGTGGCCGCTCATCCCGCACGGCCAGTCGGATTCGGCCAGCCTCGACAATGCGCTCGAGCTGCTCGTCGCTGGCGGCTATTCGCTGCCGCATGCGATGATGCTGCTCATCCCCGAAGCCTGGGCCGGCAATGAGGGCATGGATGCGCAAAGGCGCGCTTTTTACGAATATCATGCCGCCCTGATGGAGCCGTGGGACGGGCCCGCCGCGATCGCCTTCACCGACGGCCGCCGGATCGGCGCGACGCTCGACCGCAACGGCCTGCGCCCGGCGCGCTTCACGATCACCGACGACGACCGGGTGATCATGGCGTCCGAGAGCGGCGTGCTTCCGATCCCGGAGGAACGGATCGTCCGCAAATGGCGGCTCCAGCCCGGCCGGATGCTGCTGATCGACCTGGAGGAAGGCCGGATCGTCGAGGATGAGGAGATCAAGGCGAGCCTCGCCGGCGCCCAGCCTTATGGCGACTGGTTAGGCGAGACCCAGTTCAAGCTGGAGGAGCTGCCGGCGGCGGCGCGCGAAGCGCGGCCGGAGCGGCCCGAGGCCGAGCTCGTCCGCGCCCAGAAGGCGTTCGGCTATAGCGAGGAGGATCTGAAGCTTTTCCTCGCCCCGATGGCGCGGACCGGCGACGATCCGGTCGGATCGATGGGCACCGACACGCCGATCGCGATCCTCTCCGAGCGGCCCAGATTGCTCTACGATTATTTCAAGCAGAATTTCGCGCAGGTCACCAATCCGCCGATCGACCCGATCCGCGAAGCGATGGTGATGTCTTTGGTCTCGATGATCGGGCCGCGGCCGAACCTGCTCGGCCACCAGGCGGGCAGCCATAAGCGCCTCGAAGTCTCGCAGCCGATCCTCGCCAACGAGGATCTGGAGAAGATCCGCTCGATCCAGGACGTGCTCGACGGCGCCTTCCGCACCCGCACTCTGGACGCGACCTGGCCGGTCGGCGGCACCGGCCAGGCGCTGGAGGCGGCGTTGCAGCGCCTCTGCTGGGAAGCGACCGAGGCGGTGCTCGCCGATTCCAACGTCCTGATCCTTTCCGACCGCGCCGCCGGGCCCGACCGGGTGCCGATCCCGGCCGCGCTCGCGACCGGCGCCGTCCATCACCATCTCATCCGCCAGGGCCTGCGCATGCAGACCGGCCTCGTCGTCGAAACCGGCGAGGCGCGCGAGGTCCATCATTTCTGCGTCCTCGCCGGCTATGGCGCGGAGGCGATCAACCCCTATCTCGCCTTCGAGACGCTGGATGCGCTGAGCCGCCGCGGCGAGATCGCCGCCGCGCCCGAGGACGTGCGCCGCAATTACATCAAGGCGGCGGGCAAGGGGCTGCTCAAGGTGATGTCCAAGATGGGCATCTCAACCTATCAGAGCTATTGCGGCGCCCAGATTTTCGACGCGCTCGGCCTCGCGCCCGATCTGGTCGAGAAATATTTTACCGGCACCGCGACCCCGATCGAGGGCATCGGCCTTATTGAGCTCGCCGAGGAGACGGCGCGGCGCCATCGCCTGGCTTATGCCCCGCCGACGGCCGAGACCTTGCCGCCCGGCGGCGCCTATGCCTGGCGGATCGGCGGCGAGGAGCATGCCTGGACGCCGGAGACGGTCGCCGACCTCCAGCATGCGGTACGCGGCGCGATTCCGGAAAAATATCGGAGCTTCGCCGACGCGGTCAACGAACGCAGCCGCCGTCTGCTCACCATAAGAGGGCTCGCCGAGCTGAAGCCGCTCGGCCCGCTTGTGCCGCTCGATGCCGTCGAGCCGGCGAGCGAGATCGTCAAGCGTTTCGCCACCGGCGCGATGAGCTTCGGCTCGATCAGCCGCGAGGCGCACACCACGCTCGCAATGGCGATGAACCGGATCGGCGGCCGCTCGAACACCGGCGAGGGCGGCGAGGAAAGCGACCGCTTCGCGCCGCTTCCCAACGGCGATTCGATGCGCTCGAAGATCAAACAAATCGCTTCGGGACGGTTCGGAGTCACGACCGAATATCTGGTCAATGCCGACGATCTCCAGATCAAGATCGCGCAGGGCGCCAAGCCCGGCGAGGGCGGCCAGCTCCCCGGCCACAAGGTCGACCGCCAGATCGCCGCCGTCCGCCATTCGACGCCCGGCGTCGGCCTGATCTCGCCGCCGCCGCATCACGACATCTATTCGATCGAGGATCTCGCCCAGCTCATCCACGATTTGAAGAATGTGAACGAGCAGGCGCGCATCTCGGTGAAACTGGTCTCGGAAGTGGGCGTCGGCACGGTCGCGGCCGGGGTCGCCAAGGCGATGGCCGACCATGTCACCATTTCAGGCTATGAGGGCGGCACCGGCGCTTCGCCGCTCACCTCATTGACCCATGCCGGCCTGCCCTGGGAGATCGGCCTCGCCGAGACCCAGCAGACCCTGGTCCTCAACGGCCTCAGGAGCCGGATCTCGGTCCAGGCCGACGGCGGCCTCAGGACCGGCCGCGACGTCGCCATCGCCGCCATCCTCGGCGCGGACGAGTT
Organism: Allosphingosinicella sp.; assembly: GCA_036491055.1. GTDB lineage: Bacteria > Pseudomonadota > Alphaproteobacteria > Sphingomonadales > Sphingomonadaceae > Allosphingosinicella. The sequence continues at coordinate 22,659 of DASXCT010000054.1, read as the reverse complement.
CGGCTTCGCCACCGCGCCCTTGATCGCGGCGGGCTGCATCATGATGCGCAAATGCCATCTCAACACCTGCCCCGTCGGAGTCGCGACCCAGGACCCGGTGCTGCGCCGGCGTTTCACCGGCCAGCCCGAGCATGTGATCAACTATTTCTTCTTCGTCGCCGAGGAATTGCGGGCGATCATGGCGTCGCTCGGCGTGCGCAGGCTCGACGAGATGATCGGCCGGCCGGAGCTGCTCGACGTGCGGCCGGCGGTCGCGCACTGGAAGGCGAAGGGCGTCGATCTCGGCCGCCTGCTCCATGTGCCGAAAACCGACCGGAAAGCGGCGCGCTGGAACAGCGAGCGCCAGGCGCACGATCTCGACGGCATCTTCGACCGCGATCTGATCGCCGAGGCCGCCGACGCGCTGGCAACGGGCGAGCCCGTGCTGATCGCGCGTGAGGTGCGCAACATCCATCGCACGATCGGCACCATGCTCTCGGGCGAGGTCGCGCGCCGCCACGGCCATGACGGGCTGAAGGCGGACACGATCTTCGTTCGCCTCACGGGCACGGCCGGCCAGAGCTTCGGCGCCTTCCTCGCGCATGGCGTGACGCTGGAGCTGACCGGCGACGCCAACGATTATGTCGGCAAGGGCCTGTCGGGCGGCCGCATCGCCGTCCGCCAGCCCGAAGGCTCCGGCCGCGATCCGGGGGCGAACATCATCGTCGGCAACACCGTCCTCTATGGCGCGATCGCGGGCGAGGCCTATTTCAACGGCGTCGCCGGCGAGCGTTTCGCGGTCCGCAATTCGGGCGCGGTCGCGGTCGCGGAAGGGGCGGGCGACCATGCCTGCGAATATATGACCGGCGGGGTGGTCGCCATCCTCGGCCCGGTCGGCCGCAATTTCGCCGCCGGCATGTCGGGCGGCATCGCCTATGTGCTCGACACCGGCGAGACGCTGGCGCGACAATGCGCCCGCGCGGGGGTGGAGATCGAGCGGATCGCGCCGCCGGGCTCCTCTTATGGCGAGGGCGCGCCGCGGCAGAGGGGTGCGAGCGTCCACGACAACGGCATGGGCAATCCGCTGCTTTACGATGCCGAGCGGCTGCGCGTCCTGATCGAGCGCCACCTTCTCGCCACCGGCAGCGCCCGCGCCGCCTTATTGCTCGCCGACTGGCCGAACGCGCTCGCCCGCTTCGTCAAGATCGTGCCGCCCGAATATCGCCGCGCGATCGAGGCGCTCGACGCGGAAGAGGCGCGGAACGAGGTCGAGCCGGTCACGGTGGCGGCGGAATGAGGCGGAGATTCTGATGGGAAAGCCGACCGGATTCCTCGAGATCGAGCGGCGCGACCGCGTCCATGCGCCCGTCGACGAAAGGGTGAAGAGCTGGAACGAGTTCGTCGTCGATCCCGGCGGCGAGCAGATCGGCCGCCAGGCCGGACGCTGCATGGATTGCGGCATTCCCTTCTGCCATTCGGGCTGCCCGGTGAACAATCTGATCCCGGACTGGAACGACCTCGTCACCAGGCAGGATTGGGAGGCGGCGATCGAACGCCTCCACCGCACCAACAATTTCCCCGAATTCACCGGCCGAATCTGCCCCGCCCCGTGCGAGGCGGCCTGCACGCTGAACCTCGTCGACGAACCGGTGACGATCAAGTCGATCGAATGCGAGATCGCCGACCATGGCTGGCGCGAAGGGCTGGTGACGCCGCAATGCGCGCCGCGCGGCACCGGCAAGCGCGTCGCCATCGTCGGCTCGGGCCCGGCCGGCCTCGCCTGCGCCCAGCAGCTCGCGCGCGCCGGCCACGCCCCGACCGTGTTCGAGAAGAGCGACCGGATCGGCGGCCTGCTCCGCTACGGCATCCCCGACTTCAAGATGGAAAAGCACCTGATCGATCGCCGCATCCAGCAGATGGAGATCGAGGGCGTCATCTTCCGTCCCGGCATGAATGTCGGAATCGACGTGACGGTCGCGCGGCTGATGGACGATTATGACGTCCTCGTCCTCGCCGGCGGCGCCGAGCAGCCGCGCGACCTGGCGGTGCCGGGCCGCGATCTCGACGGCGTCCATTTCGCGATGGATTTTCTCGTCCAGCAGAACAAGCGCAATGCCGGCGATGCCGAGGCGAAGGCCGCGCCGCTCGGCACGATCTCGGCGATGGGGAAGCATGTCGTCGTGATCGGCGGCGGCGATACCGGCTCCGACTGCATCGGCACGTCGCACCGTCAGGGCGCCGCCTCGGTCACCCAGCTCGAAATCATGCCCGAGCCGCCGCTCCGGGAGAACAAGGCTTTGACCTGGCCGAACTGGCCGCTGAAGCTGCGCACCTCCTCGTCGCAGGAGGAAGGGGCGGAGCGCGAATTCTCGGTCCTCACCACTGGATTTGCCGGCGAGAACGGGGTGGTGACGGGCCTCAGCTGCGTCCGCGCGGAGATGGCGGCCGGTCCGGACGGGCGGCTGGTCGTGCAGCCGGTGCCCGGCACCGAATTCGCGTTGAAGGCCGACCTCGTCCTGCTTGCCATGGGCTTCACCGGGCCGCTGCGGGAGGGGGCGGTTGCCGATTCCGGCGTCGATCTCACCCCGCAGGGCAATGTCGGCGCGTCGTTCGGCGATTATCAGACCTCCAACCCCCGCATCTTCGCCTGCGGCGACATGCGGCGGGGCCAATCGCTGGTGGTCTGGGCGATCCGCGAAGGACGGGACTGCGCGGCGCGGGTCAATGCCTGTCTGGCGGCGGAAGCGAAGCTCAGGACCTGAGCCCTTCTCCGTCATTCCCGCGAAAGCGGGAATCCAGCTTCTTCTTTTCCTCCGCTCTGTCCAAGCGGGATTCCCGCTTTCGCGGGAATGACGGAGGGGGCTTGCACCGGCTTAAACGCGGACCCTCCCTGAGATCCCGGCCGTAGTTTATCCTGAGCGGCGCCGCAGGCGGCGTCGAAGGGCCGGGATGACGGCTCCCTACGCCCCTATTACAAGCTCGATCTTGTCCACCCAGTCGGGGAAGAAGACCGGCTCCCGCCGCGACCATGAGGACGCGGTGGCGGCGGCGTCGGTGAGGGTGGCGAGGAGGGTGGAGCGGACCTGGGGATGGAGGTGGGGGAGGGCCGCCGCCGCGCAGAAGGACGGGGGGAGCCAGGGGCGGACGCGCGCGCCGAGCAATCGTTCGTAGAGGAAGAGATAAGCGTCGAAGCCGGGAAGCCGCCCTTCGCCGAGATCGAAGGCGCTCGCGGCGACGAGCGGCGCCAGCACGCTCTCCGGGGACGCCTCTTCCGTCCTCTCGGTCAAAGCCGCACGGACGCGGTCGAGCCGGCGATAGGCATCCTGCTGGGCGCGGATGCGGGCGAATTCGGACGGGTTGCGCGCCCAGCGCCGCGCGGCGTCGCGGCGGTCGAGACCCACGTCGAGCGACCGGCGGATGTAACGCTGCGTCGCCTTCGGGAAAGCGGCGAACGCCTTCATCTCCTCGAGCATCGTCTGCCCCGCGAGATGAATCGTCGAACCCATGACGCCTCTCCGATTGGGATCCCAAAATCGCCCTCTGCACTCTGCACATCCTGCTGCGTCGCACAACCGGTTTTCCGCTTCGGATGCGCAACGAACGTGAAATATTCACAGAGGCGACGAGGGCGGTTGCTGCGATGCAGCATCGTCGCCATGATCGCGACCGCGGGACAGGCCGATTCCAAGCGCGCAGGAAACGGGATCCCGCAATGGAGAGGATCGAAACCGAACCAATCGGGGGATCCAATGCGAACGAAATTTCGTCACCTGGTCTTCGGCCTCGCCGCGAGCCTGTGCCTTTGCGGCACCGCGGCCTCCGCCGAGGATGCCAAAACGCCCGAATTCACGATCAACGGCGGCGCGACCCTGGTCTCCGACTATCGCTTCCGCGGCATCTCGCAGACCGACCGCGACTGGGCGATCCAGGGCACTGCCACGCTCACCGACAAATCCGGCTTCTACGTCTCTTTCTGGAGCTCGTCGGTCGACGATTACGTCACCGCCTCCGGCCAGGGCCACCAGGAGCTCGACCTGATCGCCGGCTTCAAGAAGCCGATCGGCCACACGACGATCGACCTCGGCCTGCTTTACTACGTCTATCCCAAGAGGAAGCTGCCGGGCGACCGCAGCAGCTCCAATTTCGCCGAGCCCTATTTCGACGTGGCGGAGACGTTCGGCCCGATCACCGCCAAGGCGACGATCAATTACGCGCCGAAGCAGAAGGCGCTGGCGCTCGACCAGATCGGGCCCAGCCACGACAATGTCTATCTCGCCGGCGACCTCAGCGCGTCGATCCCGAAGACGCCGATTGGGCTTACCGCTCATCTCGGCCACACGTTCGGGCCGAGCTGGCTGGCGATCGGCAAGGGCTATACCGACTGGTCGCTGGGCGGGACGGTGACGTGGAAGGCGCTCACCTTCGGCCTGCAATATGTCGACACCGACGGCAGGTTCATCACGCCCGGCGGCCGCAATGCCGCCGGCGCGGGGGTGGTCGGCTCGGTCGGCGTCTCATTCTGAGAAAAGAGGGGGTAAGCATGAAATTGATCATCGCGATCATCAAGCCGTTCAAGCTCGACGAGGTGCGCGAGGCCCTCTCGGGCATCGGCATCCAGGGACTGACCGTGTCGGAGGTCCGCGGCTTCGGCCGGCAGAAGGGCCAGACCGAAATCTATCGCGGCGCCGAATATACGATGACCCTGGTGCCGAAGGTGAAGATCGAGATCGCCGTGCCCACGGAGCTGGTCGGGCACGTCGTCGAGACGATCCAGCACAGCGCCCATACCGGCCAGATCGGCGACGGCAAATTGTTCGTCCTCGATCTCGAGCAGGTGCTGCGCATCCGCACCGGCGAAACCGACGAGGAAGCGCTGTGAGACAGGAAGGGGGAATGATGATGTTCGTTCGAAAGACAGCGGCGCGCTTCGGCCTTGCCGCGCTCGCGGCGAGTCTCGCCGCGCCCGCCTTCGCCGCGGCGCCCGCCATCGACAAGGGCGACACGGCCTGGATGCTGACTTCCAGCCTGCTCGTGTTGATGATGATCGTGCCGGGCCTTGCTCTTTTCTATGGCGGCCTCGCGCGGACCAAGAACATGCTCTCGGTGATGACGCAGGTGGGCGCGGTCGCCGCGCTCACCATGCTCATCTGGGTCGGCTGGGGCTATTCCGAAGCGTTCGGCGACGGCGGCAACCAGGTCATCGCCAATTTCGGCAAGGCCTTCCTGCGCGGAGTCACTCCGACCAGCGTCAATTCGCTCGGCGCGACGATCCCCGAATATGTCTATTGCTGCTTCCAGATGACCTTCGCGGCGATCACCATCGCCCTGGTCCTCGGATCGGTGGTCGAGCGGATCAAGTTCGCGGCGGTGATGGTGTTCGGCGCGGTCTGGCTGACCATCGTCTATTTCCCGATCGCGCATATGGTGTGGGCGGGGAACGGACTGTTCGCGACCAAAGGCGCGCTCGATTTCGCCGGCGGAACCGTCGTCCACATCAATTCGGGCGTCTCGGCTTTGGTCGCCTGCCTGATCCTCGGCAAGCGCATCGGCTATCCGAGGGAGCCGATGCCGCCGCACAGCCTGACCATGACCGGGATCGGCACCGGCCTGCTCTGGGTCGGCTGGTTCGGCTTCAACGCCGGCTCGGCGGTGGCTGCGAACGGCGTCGCCGGACTCGCCATGATCAACACCTTCGTCGCGACCGCCTCGGCGGGCCTGGTCTGGATGCTCGCCGAGCGCGTCTCGGGCCACAAGGGCTCGGCGCTCGGCTTCTGCTCGGGCATCGTCGCCGGCCTGGTCGCGGTGACACCGGCGGCCGGGAATAGCGGCCCGCTCGGCGCGATCGTGCTCGGCGCGGTGGCGTCGGTGATCTGCTTCCTCGCGGTGACGAAGCTCAAGCCGCGGCTCGGCTATGACGACGCGCTCGACACGTTCGGAGTCCATGGCGTTGGCGGCATGATCGGCGCGATCGGCACCGGCATCGTCAACGACGCCATGTTCGGCGGCCCTGCCAACGGCGGCAAGACGATTGCCGCGCAATTGCTGGTGCAGGTCGAGACGGTGGCGGCGACGATCGTCTGGGCGGCGGTCGGCACCGTCATTGCGATTTATATCGCCAAGGCGCTCACCGGCCTCCGCGTCAGCTCCGACGTCGAGCGCGAAGGCCTCGACCTCGGCGAGCATGGCGAGCGGGCTTACAATATGTGAGGGGACGGGCGGTCTCCACGGAGGCCGCCCTTCCTGTCCGCGGCACCGAGGCTGCCTGGTTCACGAGCCTCTGCATGAAACCCTTGCCGCGTAGCGGCCTCCATTGCCGCTGATTTGTCTATGCGAAGGCGCGAAGAAGAAAAAAGAAGAATGCGCTTCGCCGGGAGGGCACTGGAGCCGCGGACTCTCTGCGTCTCTGCGTCTCTGCGCGAACCAAATTACGGACTTCGTGACCGTTACGCCGCCGGCGGTTGGCGGCATTGAGGCTGCTGATTGTTCGCGCAGAGACGCAGAGACGCGGAGAAGAAAAAGAAAGGAATGATTGCGGCTGCGCCGCGAAGGCCTGGGAAACACCGAACCCTTCGCGCCTTCGCGCCTTGGCGTGAACGAATAGCGGCGTTCGAACCGCAAAGTGGCGGAAGATTTCCCCGGAACCGCTCAGGCCGATTTCAGCAGCTTCTTCACCCCGCGGGCGGCCTGGCGGAGGCGCTGCTCGTTCTCGACCAGGGCGATGCGGACGAAACCCTCGCCTTCCTCGCCGAAACCGACGCCGGGCGCGACGGCGACATGGGCTTCGGCGAGCAGGCGCTTGGAAAATTCGACCGAGCCCATCGCCCGGAACGGCTCCGGGATCGGCGCCCAGGCGAACATGCTCGCGGCGGGCGGCGGGATCTCCCAGCCGGCGCGGCCGAAGCTTTCGACCAGGCAGTCGCGGCGCGATTTGTAGAGCCGGCGATTGGCCTCGACGATATCCTGCGGGCCGTTGAGCGCGGCGACCGCCGCCGCCTGGACCGGCGTGAAAGCGCCGTAATCGAGATAGGATTTGACCCGGGTCAGCGCGTTGACCAGCCCGCGATTGCCGACCGCGAAGCCGATCCGCCAGCCCGCCATTGAATAGGTCTTGGACATGGAAGTGAACTCGACCGCCACCTCCTTCGCCTCCGGCACCTGCAGGATCGAGGGCGTCGGCACGTCGCCATAATAGATTTCGGCATAGGCAAGGTCGCTGATCACCCACAGGCCGTTGGCGCGGGCGAAGGCGACCACCTGCTCGTAAAAGGGCAGATCGGCCGTGTAGGCGGTCGGGTTGGAGGGATAGCCGATCACCAGCACCGAGGGCCTGGGCACGGTATAGCGCATCGCCCGCTCGAGCCGGACGAAGAAGTCCGGCCCCGGCGCCGCCGGGATCGAGCGGATCGCTGCGCCGGCGATGATGAAGCCGAACGTGTGGATCGGGTAGGAGGGGTTGGGGGCGAGCACGACGTCGCCCGGCGCGGTGATCGCCTGGGCGAGGTTGGCGAGGCCCTCCTTCGAGCCCAAAGTGACGACGACCTCAGAGTCCGGATCGAGCTCGACGCCGAACCGCCGGCCATAATAAGCGGCCTGGGCGCGGCGCAGGCCGGCTATGCCCTTCGACGCCGAATAACGATGGGCTTTGGGATCCCGCGCGACCTCGCACAATTTGTCGATGACATGGGCCGGAGGCGCCCCGTCGGGATTGCCCATGCCGAGATCGACGATGTCGACCCCCCGCGCCCGCGCTGCCGCCTTCATCGCATTGACTTCGGCGAAGACATAAGGCGGCAGGCGGCGGATGCGGTAGAATTCGTCCATAGGCACGGCTTAGAATCCGCGCGCGCGCGGGGCAATGCGGGACCGGCCAAATTCGTCATCCCGGTGAAAACCGGGATCTCGGCATGGATTCAGGGCACTCTCCCCGCCGCGACCCGGTCCGCGGCAAGGCTGCGGTTTATCCTGAGAGCCGCCGCGGGCGGCGTCGAAGGGCCGGGGTGACGAAAGGGGCACGTTCGGGATCCAAATTCGTTTCGTCGCGCCCGCGAAACGTCCGGGCTCCCGCTCATTGTCAACTAAAAGAGTTGAGTATCTATTGGGCCTTGGCGAATCGGGTCCTTCCGCCCGGCGCCGGACAGGGGTCCGACACGGATGCTTGCGCTGAGCCTCGCCGGACCCTCGTTCCAGGTCACGCAGCTCCCCCCTGCGCGCCGCCCGCCTTGCACCTCCCCTCACGGCCGCGCCCGACGGCGCATGGGCGCGGCCGGCGAGGCGGGCGGCGCGCCCTTGTTCCCGTTTTACCTCTCCGCGCTCAAGTTTCGGCGCAACCTTCTCCGTCCAACCACATCCAATGAAAAAAGGATTCGGCCATGAAGACGCCCAAGCTCCGTCTCGCCCTGTTGGCCGGTGCCGCGTTCCTTGCTTTGCCGATGCCGCTCCAGGCCCGCACGCGCCACGCCGCATCGCTGGAAGCGGAGGTCCAGGCGCTGCGGGCGCAGGTCGCCGCCTTGACCGCGCGCCTCGATGCCCAGGACGCCGCCCAGCGCCAGGCCCAGGCCAATGCCGCGCAGGCGCAGCAGGCCGCCGCCGCGGCGCAGGCGCAAGCCCAGGCCGCGACCAGCCAGGCGCAGGCGGCGCAGACCCAGGTCGCCGCCGCCCAGGCCGCCGTGCCGGCCGAGGTCAAGACGGCCTTGGCCGCCCAGCCCAAGCCGCCCGCGCGATGGTTCGACAATACGAGCATCTCGGGCCAGATGTTCTTCAACGTCAGCCATATCGACCAGCATTCGGACGGGCAGCTCGTCGGCCGCAGCACCGGGATCGACGTCAAACGGCTCTATGTCGGCATCGACCACAAGTTCAGCGACATCTGGTCGGCCAATATCACCACCGACATCAGCCTGATCGCCAATACCAGCAGCGTCACCGGCACCGCCGGTTCGGCGACCGCCCAGCCGGGCCAGGGCACGACGGCCCCGGCCGCCTTCCCGAAGACGATCGGCGAGACGCTCTATCTCAAGAAGGCCTATCTGCAGGGGCGGTTCAGCCCGGCCTTCATCGTCCGCTTCGGCTCCGCGGCGACGCCCTGGATCGGCTTTGCCGAAGACGTCTACGGCCTGCGTTATGTCGAGCCGACCCTGATCGACCGCACCGCCTTCGGCAATTCGAACGATTGGGGCGTGCACGTGCTCGGCAGCTTCGCCGGCGGCCTCGTCAGTTATCAGGTTTCCGCGGTCGACGGCGCGGGCTATCGCAATCCGCTGCGCTCGCAGAGCGTCGACGTCGAAGGCCGCGTCAGCGTCAATTATCATGGCGTCGTCGCCGGTGCCGGCTTCTATTCCGGCAAGCGCGCCGCCGATACCTTCACGCCGTTCAGCCCGGTCAACAATGCGGTGACTCCGGTCCAGACCGGCACCGACATTGCGACCTTCCACACGGCCGAGCGGTTCGACGCCCTGGTCGGTTATACGAGCGACCGGCTCCATGTCGGCGCCGAATATTTCTGGGCGAAGAACTGGAACCAGGTGACCAAGGTGCCGAGCGATACGTCGGACGGCTGGTCGGCCTTCGCCTCCTACAAGGTGGCGCCGCTCTTCACCTTGTTCGGGCGCTACGATCGCGTGCGGCCGACGCGGGACCTGTTCCCCGCGATCCGGGATAATTATTTCAATTTCGGCGTGGCCTACAGCCCGGCCAAGGTCGTCGATCTCGCTCTGGTCTATAAGCGCGACCGCGTCTCCCACGGCTTCTTCGCGCCGAGCAACGCCAACCCGTCGAATTTCGCCTTCCCGATCGGCGGCCGCGACGAGGGGACTTATGACGAGCTCGGATTGTTCGGGCAGTTCAAGTTCTGACGCGGAGCGGGCGCGGCGGGGACGCGTCATCCCAGCGAAAGCTCGGATCTCAGTGGGTGAAAAATGCCGGTGCCTTTTCCTCGCTGAGGCCCCAGCCTCCGCTGGGGCGACGGAAAAGAGTTGAGGCGTTCGACAATTCCCGATCCGGTCCGGGGCTGAACGCTCTGGGATAGGGATATCATCATACCCGACACCGCTACCGCTTTGCGCGCTTGATCCTTATGGCCGCCGCATGACTCAATGGAACCAGAACCTCACCGCCGCGCGCGCGACCTTCGTCACCCATCTCGAATGTTCGATGACGGGGGCGGCCTATCCGACCGACGCGCTTCGCAACCTCTCCGATGCCGGCTGGCCGTTGCTCGTCCGCTACGATCTGGAAGGAGCCAGACGGGCGCTGACCAGGGAGGCGCTGGCGGATCGTCCGGCCGACCTCTGGCGCTGGCGCGAGATCCTGCCGGTGCGGCGGGCGGAGAGCATCGTCAGCCTCGGCGAAAGCGAGACGCCGCTCATCCCGCTCGATCGCGTGGCGGCGCGGCTCGGCCTCGCCGAATTGCTGGTCAAGGACGAGGGGCGGCTGCCGACCGGATCGTTCAAGGCGCGCGGGCTGGTCATGGCGGTCAGCATGGCCAACGAGCTTGGCGTGCGCCGCATCGCCATGCCGACCAACGGCAATGCCGGCGCCGCGCTCGCCGCTTATGGCGCGAAAGCGGGAATGGAGATCGTCATCCTCTGTCCGGCCGACACGCCCGAGGTCAACGTGCGCGAGATCGCCGCCTATGGCGCGCGCGTCTACCGGGCGAATGGCCTGATCGACTTGTGCGGCAAATTGGTCGGCGAGGGCGCGCACGAAGGTCGTTGGTTCGATATGTCGACCCTCAAGGAACCATATAGGATCGAAGGCAAGAAGACGATGGGCCTGGAGCTGGCCGAGCAGCTCGGCTGGCAGGTGCCGGACGCCATCTTCTACCCGACCGGCGGCGGCACCGGGCTGATCGGCATGTGGAAGGGGTTCGCCGAGCTCGAGGCGCTCGGCCTGATCGGCCCGAAGCGCCCGCGCATGGTCGCGGTGCAGGCCGAAGGCTGCGCGCCGATCGTCAAGGCCTGGGAGCAAGGCGAGGAGCATGCGCCGCGCTGGGAGGACGCGCATACGGTGGCGTCCGGCATCCGCGTGCCCAAGGCGATCGGCGACTTCCTGATCCTGCGCGCGGTGCGCGAGAGCGAGGGTTTCGCGCTCGCTGTGTCCGACGAGGCGATCCTGGCCGCGGTCGACGAGGCGGCGCAGGCGGACGGGCAATTGCTCTGCCCCGAAGGCGGCGCGACGCTGGCCGCCTGCATCGAGGCGCTGGAGCGGGGGCTGATCGCGAAGAGCGACCGGGTGGTGCTGTTCAACTGCGCGACCGGGCTGAAATATCCGATGGACGACAAGTCGCTGCCGCTGGACCTGGCGCAGGGGCTGGCGGGGCTGCGGGCCTGACGTCGCAGCGCGATCGTCCTCCGGATTGGATTGCCGCGTCGCTTCGCTCCTCGCAATGACGAAGATTTTGAGCCGTCATTGCGAGCGGAGCGAAGCAATCCAGGGCGGCATCTGAACGCGCGCCGCGGCAGTCGCCGCTGTCACAAAAGCGTCACGGAAGCTTCACGAGAATCACCGGGAACGGGTCCTAGGCCACCTTCCGAACCGATCATCGGCGGAGGTGACACGTGAACAAATACAGCATCCTGTTTCCGTTCGCGGCGCTCGCGCTGGCGGGTTGCCAGGGCAGCGGCGGCGGCAACCAGGCGACGAGCCAGGCGAGCGGCGGCATTACCGGTGCCGGCTCGACCTTCGTCTATCCGGTCCTGTCCGCCTGGTCGGCCGATTATGCCAAAGGCGGGGGCCCGAACGTCAATTACCAGTCGATCGGATCGGGCGGCGGCATCGCCCAGATCAAGGCCGGCACCGTCGATTTCGGCGCCAGCGACAAGCCGCTCGACCCGAAGGAGCTCGCCGCGGCCGGCCTCGCCCAATTCCCGGTCGTGATCGGCGGCGTCGTCCCGGTCGTCAACATCGCCGGCGTCGATGCCGGCAAGCTCAGGCTCACCGGACCGGTCCTCGCCGACATCTATGCCGGCAAGGTCAGGAAGTGGAACGACCCGGCGATCGTGTCGATCAATCCGGGCGTCAATCTGCCGGCGGCCGACATCGCGATCGTCCACCGCTCCGACGGCTCGGGCACGACCTTCAACTTCACCCATTATCTCGGCCAGGTCAGCCCGAGCTGGAAGAGCGGCCCGGGCGAGGGCACCTCGGTCTCCTGGCCCTCAGGGGTCGGCGGCAAGGGCAATGAAGGCGTTGCCGCCTACGTCCGCCAACTTCCCAATTCGATCGGCTATGTCGAATATGCCTATGTGGTTCAGAACCACATGCACTGGACGTCGCTCCAGAATGCGGCCGGCAAGTTCGTGGCGCCGAGCGCGGCCAGCTTCCAGGCGGCGGCGGCAAGCGCCGACTGGGCGCATGCGCAGGACTTCTTCCTGGTCATGACGAACGCGCCGGGCGCCGACGCCTACCCGATCACCGCCACCACCTTCGTGCTGATGCACCGCCAGCCCAAGGACAAGGGGCGTTCGGACGCGGCCATCGCCTTCTTCAAATGGGCGCTCGAAAAGGGCCAGCCCCAGGCGCAGAAGCTCGATTACGTGCCGCTGCCCGATACGCTCGTCCAGCAGATCGAGACCTATGTCGGCCAGAACGTCAAGTGAGGGATGAAGCGGCAGGCGTCGATAACGCCGCGGTCGCGATAAGGGGCGCCGCCGCCGACAGGCTTTACGGCCTGACGACGGCGGGTGCCGCCTGGCTGGTGCTGGTACTGCTCGGGGGAACGGCCTTCGCCATGGCCTGGGGCGGCCGCCAGGCCTTCTCGACCTTCGGCTTCGGCTTCATCACCAGCCGCGACTGGAACCCCGTCGAGCTGAAGTTCGGCGCGTTCGTGCCGATCTACGGCACGCTCGTCACCTCCGCGATCGCCTTGCTCATCGCCGTCCCGGTCAGCATCGGCATCGCGCTCTTCCTCACCGACATCGCGCCGCGCTGGACGCGGGGGCCGATCGCCATCGCGATCGAATTGCTCGCGGCGGTGCCGAGCATCATCTACGGCATGTGGGGCCTGTTCGTGTTCGCGCCGTTCATGGGCGCGCATGTCGAACCCTGGCTGAACGACCATCTCGGTACCATGCCGATCGTCGGGCCCCTGTTCAGCGGGCCGCCGATCGGCATCGGCATGCTCACCGCCGGCATCGTCCTCGGGATCATGATCATCCCGTTCATCGCGTCGGTCGCGCGCGACGTGTTCAACGCCGTCCCGTCCGCGCTCAAGGAGGCCGCGGTCTCGCTCGGCTCGACCCGCTGGGAGATATTGAGCCGCGTCACCTTGCCCTACACCCGCTCGGCGATCGTCGGCGCCATCTTCCTCGGCCTCGGCCGCGCGCTCGGCGAGACGATGGCGGTCACCTTCGTGCTCGGCAACGCGCACGACCTTTCGGCGTCGCTGCTGATGCCGAGCAACTCGATCGCCGCCGTCATCGCCAACGAGTTCACCGAGGCCGACACCGACCTCTACCGCTCGTCGCTGATCGCTTTGGCCTTCCTGCTCTTCATCGTCACCCTGATCGTGCTCACCGTCGCCAAGCTGATGCTGCTGCGCATGGACCGCGCCTTCGGAAGGACCCATTGATGTCCTGGACGCTGCTCCGCCGCCGCGCCGTCGACTGGGTCGCCTTGCTGTTCGCCGGCGCGGCGACCCTGTTCGGCCTGTTCTGGCTCGCCTGGATCCTGTGGACGACGCTCGCCGAGGGCTCGGCGGCGCTGAAGCCGAGCCTGTTCACCCAGATGACGCCGCCGCCCGGCGCGGACGGCGGCCTGCTCAATGCCTTTTACGGCAGCATCGTGATGGTGATGCTCGGGATCGTCATCGGCACGCCGATCGGGATCGCCGCCGGCACCTATCTCGCCGAGCATGGCCGCCATTCGAAGCTCGCGGCGATCGTGCGCTTCGTCAACGATATCCTCTTGTCGGCGCCGTCGATCGTCATCGGCCTGTTCATCTACGTGCTCGTCGTCCGCCCGAGCGGCCATTTCTCCGGCATCGCCGGCGCGCTGGCGCTGGCGATGATCCTGATCCCGATCGTGGTGCGGACGACCGACGAGGCGTTGCGTCTCGTTCCCGACCAGATGCGCGAGGCCGGCTTCGCGCTCGGCCTGTCGCGCTGGCGGGTGACCTCGCGCATCCTCTACAAGGCGGCGACGGCCGGCATCGTCACCGGCATCCTGCTCGGCCTCGCCCGGATCAGCGGCGAGACCGCGCCTCTGCTGTTCACCGCGCTCGGCAACCAGTTCTGGAGCGCGAACCTCAACGCGCCGCTCGCCAACGTGCCGGTGGTGATCTGGCAATATGCGATGAGCCCCTATGACGAGTGGCACGCGCTGGCCTGGGCGGGGGCGTTCGTCCTCACCGCCTTCGTGCTCGCGCTCAACCTCATCGTCCGCCTCTTCGCGCGCAAAGGATCGAAGAAATGAACGACAGCAGCGCGACCCTGCGCATCGAGACGCCGGCGGACGCACGCGGCGGCGGCCCAGTCCAGATCGACGTCAAGGGGCTCGATTTCTTCTACGGCAAGTCGAAGGCGCTCCACGGTGTCGATCTCGCCATTCCGGCCAAGGCGGTGACCGCGATCATCGGCCCGTCTGGCTGCGGCAAGTCGACCTTGCTCAGGACCTTCAACCGCATCTTCGAGCTTTATCCGGGCCAGCGCGCCGAGGGCGAGATTCGGGTCGACGGCGAGAATGTCCTCGGCCGCGGCTACAGCCTGTCGCAGCTGAGGCGCAAGGTCGGCATGGTCTTCCAGAAGCCGACCCCCTTCGCCTCGTCGATCCGCAACAACGTCGCCTTCGCCCTTTCCTATTACGAGCGGCTGCCGAAGAGCGAATTGAACGACCGCATCGAGGACGCGCTGAAGCAGTCGGCTTTGTGGGACGAGGTCAAGGACAAGTTGAGCGCCAGCGCGCTGGGCCTGTCCGGCGGCCAGCAGCAGCGCCTCTGCATCGCCCGCACCATCGCGGTCCGGCCCGAGATCATGCTGCTCGACGAGCCGACCTCGGCGCTCGACCCGATCTCGACCGCGAAGATCGAGGAATTGATCCACGAGATGCGCGCGCGCTTCACCATCGTCATCGTCACCCACAATATGCAGCAGGCGGCGCGGGTCTCGCAGAAGACCGCCTTTTTCCATTTGGGCAACCTCATCGAGTTCGGCGACACCGCCGACATCTTCACCAATCCGAGGGTCGAGCGGACCAAGGATTACATCACCGGCCGCTTCGGCTGAGGAGAAAGACATGGTCACCGGACAGTCCCACACGCTCAAGGCCTTCGACGAGGAATTGGACCAGCTCCGCGCGCTCGTCAGCCAGATGGGCGGCCTCGCCGAGCATGCGATCCGCGAGTCGATGCGCTGCCTGATGAAGCGCGACTGCGACGGCGCCCGCCGCGCGGTCGAGGACGACAGGAAGATCGACGCGCTCGAGACCGAGGCCGAGCGCCAGATCGTCCAATTGATCGCCTTGCGCGCGCCGATGGCGGACGATCTTCGCGAAGCGGTGGCGGCGCTGAAGATCGTCGGCATCGTCGAGCGGATCGGCGATTATGCCAAGAACATCGCCAAGCGCGTGCCGGAGATCGGCCCGTCGGCCAATATCGAGCCCATCTCCCTCCTCCCCGAAATGGCGCGGATGGTGGCCGAGATGGTGCACGAGGTGCTCGACGCCTTCGTCCGCCGCGACCCCGAGCGCGCCCGGCTGGTGGTCGAGCGCGACGCCGCGGTCGACGATTTCTACAATTCGATCTTCCGCGCCCTCGTCACCTTCATGATGGAGGATCCGGCCAAGATCGGCGAGGCGGCGCACCTGCTCTTCGTCGCCAAGCATCTCGAGCGGATCGGCGACCATGCGACCAACATCGCCGAGATGGTCTATTATGCCGCGACCGGCGAGCGGCTGCCCGAGCGGCCGCGCGGCGGCCGGGATCCTGCCAGGGCGGAATGAGCCGGGCGCGCCTCCTCCTCGTCGAGGACGACAAGGTCCTCGCGGAATTGCTCGTCTGGCATTTCGAGCGGGAGGAATATGACGTCCGCTGGACGACGGACGGCGAAGAGGCGCTGATGCTCACCCAGGAGCAGGTGCCCGACATCGTCATCCTCGACTGGATGATCGAGGGGATTTCCGGCCTGGAGGTCTGCCGGCGCCTCCGCCGCGGCGCCGCCACCGCCAATCTGCCGATCATCATGCTGACCGCGCGCGGCGAGGAATCGGACCGGGTGAGGGGGCTGGAGACCGGCGCCGACGATTATATGACCAAGCCGTTCAGCCCGCGCGAGCTGATCGCCCGCATCGCCGCGGTGCTGCGGCGGGTGCGGCCGGCCCTGGCGGGCGAGGTGCTGCGCTATGCCGACGTCGAGATGGACGTCGTCTCCCACAAGGTCCGCCGCGACGGCAAAGCGGTGCCGCTCGGCCCGACCGAATATAGGCTGCTGCGCCATTTCCTGGAGCATCCCGGCCGCGTCTTCTCGCGCGAGCGCCTGCTCGACAGCGTCTGGGCCCACGACCACGAGATCGAATTGCGCACCGTCGACGTCCACGTCCGCCGCCTGCGCAAGGCGCTGAACGACGGCAAGAAAACCGACCTGATCCGGACCGTGCGCTCCGCCGGCTACGCGCTGGACGCGGATGGGGACTTTTGAGCTGGGCTTCGTCGATCGGCCTGTTCAATCCCTCGTCATCCCGGCGAAGGCCGGGATCCCAGTGAGAATTGGGCGCCGGCGTGAACTCCCCCGGGGATCCCGGCCTTCGCCGGGATGACGGGAGGAACGTTCACACCGACAGATAATGCCGCCCGTCGCCCTCGCGGATCATGACCGGCCGGCCCAGAAACCGCTCGGCGATGACCGCCGCGGTCTGTGTGTGGCGGGTCGGCTTCACCGTCGAGATCAGGCCTCCACCGGCGAGCGCCATCGGGACGACGAGCTGGTCGGCGAGATGGGGGCCGATGGCGGCGGTCGAGGCGAGATAGCCGGCCATGCGCCTGGCGGCTTTCTCGCCGACAATCTGGGCGGGGATGCCGAGCTGGCCGAAGCCGCTCGCCATCTCGGTCAGATGGTCGAACTCGGCCTCCAGCATCAGGATGTTGCCGGGGCCGACGCGCTCGGGGAGCTGCTCGATCCGGCGCACCTCCTCGGGCCAGCCGAGCACCTGCGCGACCGCCGTCAGCTCGCGCACCGCGATCTCGTCCGGAAGCGCGGCGACGAGCGCGCGCGCCTCGACGCGGCGGAGGGCGCCGCGTTCGGTGAGCTCGATCGGCTTGAGGGCCGGACAGGGTTCGATCTCGACCTCGATCCGGCCGCCGCCGGCCGGGTAGAAACCGGGCCGGACGAGCCGCGCCGTCACGCGCGGACCCATGCGATTGAGCACAGGCAGGAACACGCGCTGGAGGAAGTCGAAGGGCGGCGCATGGATATTGTGCGTCCCGCCCTCGAGCACGAGCCGTGACGGCGCATCCGCAAGCATCAAGGGCGGCAGGATCGTCTGCAGGACGAGGCCGGTGCTGCCTGCCGTCCCGACCGCGAAATGATGGTCGCCGGGACGGACCTTGCCGGGCGCGAAGGCGAGCGTCGAGGCGCCGACGGCGAGCTCCTCGCAATCGGTGCCGCCGATCGCGCAGGCGGCCTCCACCGCCGTCGCATGCTGGCGCATGATCCCGGGGCGCGAGCGGTTGGCGCGGATATTCTCGATCCGGAAGGGCTCGCCGGTGATCAGCGACAGGGCAAGCGCGCTGCGCAGCACCTGGCCGCCACCTTCGCCCTCCGATCCGTCGATCAGGATCATGTCTTCATCTCTCGTGAAACGGCGGCGTGAAGCGCATGATCCGACGCGGCATGCCCCCGGCATGCCGCATATGTCGGATCATCCCTTCACGCACACCACCTGCTTCAGCGTGTGGACGATCTCGACGAGATCGGCCTGCGCGGCCATCACCGCCTCGATCGGCTTGTAGGCCGCGGGCGTCTCGTCGATCACGTCCGCGTCCTTGCGGCATTCGACGCCCTCGGTCGCCCGGACATGGTCGTCGAGCGTGAAGCGCCGCTTGGCCTCGTGGCGGGACATCAGCCGTCCCGCGCCGTGGCTGCAGCTGTCGAACGACTCGCGATTGCCGCGGCCGCGAACGATGAACGATTTCGCGCCCATCGAGCCGGGGATGATCCCCATCACGCCTTCGGCCGCGCGCACCGCGCCCTTGCGGGTGACGAGCACATTCTCGCCGAAATGATGCTCGCGCCGGACGTAATTGTGGTGGCAGTTGATCGCCTCCAGCTCGGCCTCGAACGGCTTGGCGACGACGGTGCGGATCGCGCGGATCACGTTCGTCATCATCATCCGCCGGTTGAGGGCCGCGAAATCCTGCGCCCAGCCGACCGCCTCGACATAATCGTCGAAATGCTCGGTCCCTTCCGGGAAGTAAGCGAGGTCCTCGTCCGGCAGGTTGACGAACCAGCGGCGCATGTCCTCCTTCGCAAGCGCGATGAAGAAGCTGCCGATGGCGTTGCCGACGCCGCGCGAGCCCGAATGGAGCATCACCCAAACCCGGTCCGCTTCGTCGAGGCAGAGCTCGATGAAATGGTTGCCGGTGCCGAGCGTGCCGAGATGGACGAGATGGTTCGTCTTCTCGAGCTTCGGATATTTGGCGGTGATCCGCCTGAAGCGCTCGGCGAGCGTCGCCCAGGCGGCGGCGATCTCGGCCGGTGGATCGCCCCAGCTGCCCTTGTCGCGCTTGTCGCGGCCGACGGTGCGGCCGTGCGGCACCGCCTGCTCGATCGCGTCGCGGACGCCCTCCAGAGTATCGGGCAGGTCGGCCGCGTGCAGCGAGGTGCGCGCCGCCATCATGCCGCAGCCGATGTCGACGCCGACCGCGGCCGGGATCACCGCGCCTTTGGTCGGGATCACCGAGCCGACGGTCGCGCCAATGCCGACATGCACGTCCGGCATCGCCGCGACATGCTTGAATATGAACGGCATCTTCGCGGCGCGCGAAAGCTGGTCGCGCGCCTTGGGATCGACCGCGACGCCCTTCGTCCACATCTTGACCGGCGCGCCGCCTTCGACCGCCAAAAATTCGAAACCCTGCTCGGCCATTGGGCCCTCCTTTTCCTACTCTAATCTTTCGTCATTCCCGCGAAAGCGGGAATCCATGCCGCCTCCGTTCTGGCCTCCCGCTTTCGCGGTGACGGGGAAGCGGTGCGCGGCGACGAGGGGTGACGGGAGGAAAGCCTGTGCCCTCGCCCTTTGGACGACGGACCGTTCGGCTCTCGCCGCTCATTTGGTCAGGGCGCTGGGCTCGAACCAGCGACGGTCGGCTTCCAAGGCCGGGACTCTACCGACTGCCACACCCGGACTTTGCCGGCTTCGGGGCGGCCGGCCCATTCCGGCCGCCCCTTTTCACCGCTTTGCCGGACGGTTCGACATCGCCCGACGCAAAGGAAAGAGCATGAGGCGTGCCAAATCGGATGCAGGCTTGTCGGAAATCCGGCAAAGCATTGAAATATAAGTCTAAGCTCGTTGATGTGGCTAAAGTGGGCTGTGCGGGCTTTTGCCCGATTATGTATCGACTGAGATAGGATTTTATCCTATCATATAGACATGCGCCCCCTGGTCGTGATCGGATTCCTCGGATCAACGCTCGATGCGTCGAAATTCGGCCCCACACGCTGGAGCAAGTGGCGACCGACCGTGAGCCTGTGCATGCACGAGGATCTGCGGGTCGACCGGCTCGAGCTGATCCACGGCGCGATGCACGAGGGGCTTGCCCGCTACCTCGCCGCCGACATCGAAGGGGTCTCGCCGGAGACGAAGGTCGATCTGCGGCGCCTCGATTTCGCCAATGCCTGGGATTTCGAGGAGGTGTACGGCAAGCTGCTCGATTTCGCCCGGGCCTATCCCTTCGATCCGGAGGCGGAGGATTATCTCGTCCACATCACGACCGGGACGCACGTCGCCCAGATCTGCCTGTTCCTGCTGACCGAGGCGCGTTACCTGCCCGCGAAGCTGCTCCAGACCAACCCGCCGCGGGCGCCGCAGGGCGGCGCGGTCGGAAGCTGGAGCGCGATCGACCTCGATCTTTCGCGCTACGACAGCATCGCGACGCGCTTCGCCGCCGCGGCCGTGGAAGGCAGCTCGGTCCTCAAGTCCGGCATCGAGACCAGGAACGCCGCCTTCAACCGCATGATCGACGAGATCGAGCAGGTGGCGATCCGCTCGCGCGCGCCTCTGCTGCTGATGGGCCCGACCGGCGCCGGCAAGTCGCAGCTCGCCCGCCGCATCTTCGAGCTGAAGCGCGCGCGCAACCAGGTCTCGGGCGCGTTCGTCGAGGTGAATTGCGCGACCCTGAAGGGCGACAGCGCGATGTCGGCTCTGTTCGGCCACAAGAAGGGCGCCTTCACCGGCGCCGCTTCGGACCGGCCGGGCCTGCTCCGCGCCGCCGACACCGGCATGCTCTTCCTCGACGAGATCGGCGAGCTCGGCCTCGACGAGCAGGCGATGATCCTGCGCGCGATCGAGGAGAAGAAATTCCTGCCGGTCGGCGCCGACCGCGAATCCGCGTCCGACTTCCAGCTCATCGCCGGCACCAATCGCGATCTCGGCGCGGCGGTGGCGGGCGGGGCTTTCCGCGACGATCTCTTCGCCCGGCTCAACCTCTGGACCTTCACCCTGCCGGCGCTTCGCGACCGGCCCGAGGATATCGAGCCCAATCTCGATTACGAGCTCGACCGCTTCGCCGAGCGCGAGGGCAGCCGCGTCGGCTTCAACAAGGAGGCGCGGCAGGCCTATCTCCGCTTCGCTGCCGCGCCGGAGGCGGCGTGGAGCGGCAATTTCCGCGACCTCGCCGCCAGCGTGACCCGGATGGCGACCTTCGCTCCGGCCGGGCGGATCGACGTCGCGACGGTCGCGGCGGAGCAGGCGCGGCTCGAGCGGCTCTGGTCGGGCGGCCCCAGGCCGGCCTCGGAGCTCGACGGCCTGCTCGGCCCCGAAAGGCTGGCCGCGATCGATCCGTTCGACCGGGTCCAGCTCGCCGAGGTGGTGCGCGCCTGCCGCCGCAGCCGCTCGCTGTCCGACGCCGGCCGGACCCTGTTCAGCGCCTCGCGCACGCGGCGCGCCTCGGCCAACGATGCCGACCGCCTGCGCAAATATCTCCAGCGCTACGGATTGACCTGGGCGGCGGTCCAGCAAGCGTGACCGATCGCCAAATCCGCTTTTCGCGGCCGTGCGTTAGCGCTAACATGACTCGAAAAGGACGATGGGCCCGAAAGGAGAGGCGCCGATGAAGAGGATGGCGGCAGGGATATTGGTCAGGACGCCGTTCGGCCGCACCTTGGCGGTGAGCCTCATCGCCTTGCTCGTCGGCTCGTGCGGTGGTGGCGGCGACAGCGGGACGGGCGGCGTGGGCAGCGTGGTCATCGCGACGCCGGCCCCGCCACCCCCGCCGCCGCCTCCGCCCCCACCGCCGCCGGCGGCCAACCCGTTCAAGCCCGCCGCGGCCGCCATGCCGCGCACCGGCGGCACGCTGCGGCTCGGCAAATGCGTCGACATCTCCAACATGCTCGAGGCGCCGAACGAGGGCGATTGGGGCCGGGCCTTCCAGGACAGCGACATCGCCAACATCGTCGCGAAGGGCTTCACGGGAATCCGGCTTCCGGCGCGCTTCTCCGCCCATGCCGACACCGCGCCGCCTTATACGATCGACCCAGTCTTCATGGCGCGCGTCAAGCACGTCACCGATCTCGCCGTCGCCAACGGCCTGTCGGTGATCGTCGACATGCACCATTATCTGGAGCTGTTCGACGATCCCGCCGGCCAGGCGCCGCGCTTCGCCGCTTTGTGGCAGCAGATCGGCGTCGCGTTCAAGGACGAGCCCTCCACCGTCTATTTCGAGCTGATCAACGAGCCCAACACCAACCTCACCGCCGCCAATCTGATGGCGACGCTGAAGCCGGCGCTCGACGCGGTGCGGGTCTCGAACCCGACTCGGCTGGTGGTGTGGGACGGGCCCGATTTCGCGTCGGGCGCCTCGATGCTGACCGCGCCCTTCCCGAACGATCCCAATGTCGTCCCCACCTTCCATTATTACGATCCGCAGAATTTCGGCTTCGACACCGCCCCCTGGATGACTCCGGCGACCCGCACCGATTTCGGGACGCCGGACGACATCGCCCAGCTCAAGACCTTCACCGACAGCATCGCCAATTTCATCGCGACGACCGGCCGCGTGCCGTTCGCCGGCGAATATGGCGCCGATTTCAGCAAGCCGGTGCCCGCGCGCGAAATCTATTATGCCGACGTCAGCGCCGCCTTCGCCTCGATCGGTGTCCAGAGCTGCGCCTGGGGCTATACCAACACGTTCAACCTGTGGGTCGACGGCACCGGCTGGGTCGGCCATATCGCCGACGGCATCTCCACCACGACAACCCTGCCGCCGGGCTGAAGGCCGGCCTCAGCCCGCCTCAGGACGGCCGAATCGGCTCCGGGCTCGTCCTCGGGCGGTCTTCCGGCCAGCGCGCCGGGCAAAGCCTCTTGCCGCGTAGCGGCATCGACCGCCGTAGAATCGTTCATCTGTGGACGCCCCCTTCAGCGCAAGGGGGATTTTGAGAGCTTGGCCCGTTGTCGGTTGCTGCCATCTGTCCGGCCTTTGATGCAGCGATGTGAGCTGCGGGCCTGCATGGGAGTTCGCGGATCGGATCCACATCA
>DASXCT010000053.1:0-33181 GCA_036491055.1 Allosphingosinicella sp. | reverse complement strand
GGATCATTTCGCCGGCGTTCCTGGTGGCGTTGTCCATCGCCGACATGCGCGCGCCCTGCTCGGACGCCGCGTTTTCCAGGATGGCGCGAAACACCTGCACCGAGATGTTGCGCGGCAGCAGTTCGGCCAGGATGTCCAGCTCATCGGGTTCATATTCGTAGACCGCCGACGGCGCGCTCTCGACCGCGGATTCGAACACCGGCGGGATGATTTGCAGCGCGGTCGGGATCTGCGAAATGACCGACTTGAAGCGCGAGAAGAACAAGGTGGCGACGTCGAACTCGCCCTTCTCGTAAAGCTCGATGATCTTGCGGCTGACCTGCTCAGCATGCTCGAAGCCGAGCGCCTTCACGCGCAGCTCGATCACCTCGAGGATCATCGAGGCATATTGGCGGCGGAGCTGGTCGGCGCCTTTGCGGCCGACACAGAGGATTTTTACGGTCTTGCCGGCCGCGGTCAGCGCATTGATCTTCTCGCGGGCGAGCCGAACGATCGACGAGTTGAACGCGCCGCACAGGCCGCGCTCGGCGGTGCAAACGATCAGGAGATGCGTCTGGTCCTGGCCGGTGCCGGCCAGTAGCCGCGGCGCGGAGTTGATGTCGGTCACGGTCGCGGCGATGTTGCCGAGCGTTTTTTCCATCCGCTCGGCATAGGGCCGCGCCGCCTCCGCCGCAGCCTGCGCGCGGCGCAGCTTCGACGCCGCCACCATCTGCATGGCCTTGGTGATCTTCTGCGTCGCCTTGGTCGAGGCGATGCGGACCCGCATGTCCTTGAGGCTGGCCATTGCTGGAGCGCGATCCCTTAAGCGAAGGTCTTGGCGTAGCCATCCACCGCGGACTTGAGCTTGGCGGCGGTGGCGTCGGTCAGATCATTGGTCTTGCGAACGTCCTCGAGGATGTCGGCGTTCTTGCTACGAATGAGCGTCAGCAGGCCCTGCTCGAAGGCGCGCACCCGATTGACCGGGATCGGATCGAGATAGCCGTTGACGCCGGCATAGATCACCACGACCTGCTCTTCCATCTTGAGCGGTGAGAACTGTGCTTGTTTGAGCAGCTCGGTGAGCCGTGCGCCGCGGTTGAGCAACCGCTGCGTGGTGGCGTCGAGGTCGGAGCCGAACTGTGCGAACGCCGCCATCTCGCGGTACTGCGCGAGCTCGCCCTTGATCTTGCCGGCGACCTTCGTCAACGCCTTGGTCTGGGCGGCCGAGCCGACGCGCGACACCGACAGGCCGACGTTCACCGCAGGGCGGATGCCTTGGTAGAACAGGTCGGTTTCCAGAAAGATCTGGCCATCGGTAATGGAAATCACGTTGGTCGGGATATAGGCCGACACGTCGTTGGCCTGGGTCTCGATCACCGGCAGCGCGGTCAGCGAGCCGGCGCCGGCGGCATCGCCCATCTTGGCGGCGCGCTCGAGCAGGCGGGAGTGCAGATAGAACACGTCGCCCGGATAGGCTTCGCGGCCCGGCGGACGGCGCAGCAAGAGCGACATCTGGCGGTAGGCGACGGCCTGCTTCGACAGATCGTCGTAGATGATGACGGCGTGCATGCCGCCGTCGCGAAAGTATTCGCCCATGGTGCAGCCGGTATAGGGGGCGAGGTATTGCATCGGTGCGGGGTCCGACGCGGTGGCGGCGACGACGATGGAGTATTCCATCGCGCCGTTCTCCTCGAGCGTGCGCACGAGTTGCGCGACGGTCGAGCGCTTCTGGCCGATGGCGACGTAGATGCAATAGAGCTTCTGGCTCTCGTCGCCGGACTTGTTGATCTCGCGCTGGTTGATGAAGGTGTCGAGCGCGACGGCCGACTTGCCGGTCTGGCGGTCGCCGATGATCAGCTCGCGCTGGCCGCGGCCGACCGGGACGAGCGCGTCCAATGCCTTGAGGCCGGTCTGGACCGGCTCGTGGACCGACTTGCGCGGGATGATGCCGGGCGCCTTGACCTCGACGCGCTTGCGGTTTTCGGGGCGCTCGGCACCCTCGATCGGCCCCTTGCCGTCGATCGGGTTGCCGAGGCCGTCGACGACGCGGCCGAGCAGGCCCTTGCCGACCGGAACGTCGACGATCGTGCCGGTGCGGCGGACGGTGTCGCCCTCGCGGATCTCGGCGTCCGAGCCGAAGATGACGATGCCGACATTGTCGGCCTCGAGGTTCAGCGCCATGCCCTTGATGCCGTTGGCGAACTCGACCATCTCGCCGGCCTGGACGTTGTCGAGCCCATAGACGCGGGCGATGCCGTCGCCGACCGACAGCACGGTCCCGACCTCGGAGACCTCGGCCTCGGTGCCGAAGCTCGCAATCTGGTCGCGAATGACCTTGGAAATTTCAGCGGCGCGGATGTCCATTTTCAGCCTTTCATCGCAAGCGCGAGAGTGTTCAATTTGGTGCGGATCGAGCCGTCGATCATCTGCGAGCCGACCTTGACGACCAGCCCGCCCAATATGGCCGGATCGACGCCGAGATCGACGGCGACGTCGCGGCCGAGGCGGGCCTTCAGATTGTCCTTGAGCGCGGCGACCTGGCCGTCGTCGAGCGGCCGCGCCGAAACGACCTCGGCGGTGATCTCGCCGCGATGCCGGGCGGCGAGCAGGTTGAAGGCGCGGATGACGTTCGGAAGCTGGCCGAGCCGCCGGTTCTGGGCGAGCACGCCTAGGAAATTGGCGGCGATCGGATCGAGCTTCATCGCCTCGGCGGTCGCGCGGACCGCCTTCAGCGCATCCTCGCGCGAGACGAGCGGACTGGAGATCAACGCCTGCAGCTCTTTCGATTCGGCGAGTGCCGCGCTCAGGCCGGCGAGGCTGGCGCCGACCGCGTCGAGCTTGCGCTCGTCGCGGGCGAGCTCGAACAGGGCGGTCGCGTAGCGCCCCGCGAGACTTGCCTGAATGCCGCCGGAATTCTCCACGCGCGCCCTCACTCCAGATTGGATTTGACCCATGCGAAAAAGGGCCGGCAAAGGCGGCCCCCCAATGGGTTGCGGGGCGGTTAGCATCGGTTGTGTGGGGATGCAACCCGCCCTAGAAACGAGGCTGACGGGGAAGGGAAGTATAGACGTGAAAAGCCTTTCGGTATGGGCGGCGGCGACCGCTTTGGCTGCAGCTGCTTCGGCCGCAGGGGCAGCGCCATTTGCATCGTTTCGGGTCGGCGGCGTGTCGTTTCGTACCGCCATTCCCTCCGGCTATTGCGTTCCGGAAGGTGTCAAAGCCGATGTCGCGCAGCTTTTGGCCGCGGCCGACGATGTGAATGTGACGGATCTCACCTTGTTCAGATGCGCCGGACAGAGCGGAGCATCGGACGACGACTATATCCTGGTGAAGACCCCGAAGACCGTTCTTGTCACCAATGCTCCACGCCGGGAGCTGCTGGATAGCGTCGGGGAAGCCTTCAACAAACCGGACGCGGCCGCGACGATCTTTTCGCAGAAGACATATGACGAGAGTGGCAAGGGCGTGGGGCAGGTGCTGGGTCGGGATGTCAACCTGACCGGCGACATGCATCCGGTCGGCAAGGATAACATGTGCGCCTATCTGGGCGGCACACTGAAGATGAAGGTGGCGTCCACGTTTCACGAAATCTCGGTGGGCGCCTGCATCACCTCGGTCGGAAACCGTGTTCTCACAGTCTATATTTATGGGCCGGACAAAAGCTCGGCCGGAATCGCCGCCCTGCTCCGGCGATCGAAGCAATTCGCTCAGGCGATCGAAGTGGTGCCGGGCGACTGACGGAGAGGACCGAAACCGGGCGACGCGGAGCCGGTGAGAGACGTCGTGCCGGCGCGAGTTTGACCGCAAGGCTCGGGATGCGACGAGGGCGAATCAAGCCTATCTAGGGTCCATGGACAGCCTCAATCCCATCGACGCCGACGTCTGCTGGCGCGCCGTTCTCGCCCGCGACAGGGCGGCGGACGGGCGATTCGTCACCGGCGTGCTCACCACCGGAATCTATTGCCGCCCGTCCTGCGCGGCGCGGCACCCGAAAAGGGAGAATGTCCGCTTCTTCGCGAAAGGCGCCGAAGCGGCGGCGGCGGGCCTCCGGCCGTGCCTGCGCTGCAAGCCGGACGCCGTCGCCCGCGATGCCGCCGCGATCGAGACGGCGTTGCGGCTGATCGAGGTGGCGGAGACGCCGCCCAGCCTCGACGAACTCGCCGCCAGCGCCGGCTATTCGCCCTTCCACTTCCACCGCATCTTCAAGCGCGCGACCGGGGTCACGCCCGCCGCCTACGCCCGAGCCAGGAGAGCCAGAGCCATGACCGACAGCCTCGCCGCCGAAAGCCGCATCACCGACGCCATCTACGACGCCGGCTATTCGGGTCCCGGCCGCTTCTATGCCGATGCCAGGGACCGGCTCGGCATGACCCCCTCGACCTGGCGCGACGGCGGGCGCGGCGAGACGATCCGCTGGGCGACCGCCGAGACCTCGCTTGGGACGATGCTGGTCGCCGCCACCGACCGCGGTATCTGCCGCCTGTCCTTCGACGAAGGCGAGGCGGATCTGCGCGAGCGCTTCCCCAATGCGGCGATCGAGCGGGGCGGCGCGGCGATGGCCGACCTCGTCGTCCGCACGATCGCCGCGGTCGAGCAGCCGGCGCGGCCGCACGACCTCCCGCTCGACGTCCGCGGCACCGCTTTCCAGGAGGCGGTGTGGCGCGAGCTTTCGCGGATTCCGGCGGGCGAGAGCGTCTCCTACGCCGTGCTCGCCGCCCGCGCCGGCCGGCCCAATGCGGTGCGCGCGGCGGGGACCGCCTGCGGCTCCAACCAGATCGCCATCCTCATCCCCTGCCACCGCGCCCGCCGCGGCGACGGCACGCCGGGCGGCTACGCCTACGGTCTGCAGCGAAAGGCGACGCTGCTGGCGCGCGAGAGCGGTCAGCTCCCGCTCGAATGACAAACGCGCGGTATCGCATTGCAATCCTCGCCGCTTTGCCCCCAAGACACGGTGGGGAGGATAGAAATGAACAAGAACAATTGGATCCTTTGGGCATTGATCGTCGTCTGTCTGCTGATCGCCGGTTACGCTCTGATGCGCTCCTACAGGATGGGCGTGAATGACGGCAGAAACACCGCGGCGGCGAGCAAGTCGGGCTAGGTCCGGACCCTATAGCGCCGCGGCTGCGGCTCAAGGCATGGGGGCGGACAGAGCGCGTTGCGTCCTGCGCACTATGGGGTTGAGCAAATCGTCCGTTCCGGAGTTGCCGGATGGACGTTAGGGACGGCTCCGATTCGCCGGAGGAATTGTCATGTCCCGTCTGCTCATCGCCGTTGCTCTTGCCGCCATGGCCGCACCCGCCGCCGCCCAGCCGGCGCCGTCCGTCAACCATAACCCCAACGCGATCCCGGCCGGCACCTACAATGTCGAGCCGACGCATACGCGGATCCAGTTCACCGTCTCGCATATGGGCTTCACCGATTGGTATGGCGACTTCACCCACGTTTCGGGCAGCCTCCGCCTCGATCCCGCCCATCCGCGGGCGGACCGGGTGGAGATCGCGATCCCGGTGGATTCGGTCTCGACGACCAACGCCACGCTGGACGGGGAGCTGAAGGGCGCCGACTGGTTCGACGCCGCCCGCTTCCCAATGATGCGCTTCGTCTCGACCCGGATCACCCGGACCGGGCCGAACCGCGCGCTGATTGCCGGCAATCTGACGCTCCACGGGGTGACCCGGCCGGTGAGCCTCGCCGCCTCGTTCAACGGCGCCGGCACCAACCCGTTGGACAAGACCTACACGATCGGATTCAACGCCGTTGCGACGATCCGCCGGTCCGAGTTCGGGGTCACCAAATATGTGCCTTTGATCGGCGACAGCGTGACGATCCGGATCAGCGCCGCCTTCGAGCGCAAATAGGGCCAAGCCGGTGCCGGCCCGCCTAGGAAGCGGGCTTGGCCGCCGCTCCCTTGGCGGAGGCGGCGAGGCGCTGCTTCAGCGACTGCATCAGCTCCAGCGCATCGTTGCGGCCCCTGCCGCGATGCGGATCGTAGGCGAGCGGCTCGAGATAGTCGATGGCGTCCGCCAGCTTGTCGTCGCGGATTAGCTCGTTGACGAGCATCATCCGCGGCCTCGGATCGGCGGGGATCGTGCCGACCGCCTGCATCAGCCCTTCCACCGCCTGCTGAGGCGGCCGCTCGCCCGCGACCACGAAGCTTCTATAATAAGCGACGAGGGGACCCGGATCGTTGACCGCGCTCTGGTTCGCGGCGATGATCAGCCGACGCGCCTGGGCGATCTTCGCCTCGCGGGCGGAACCGTCCAGGCTGTCCGCCTCTTGCAGGAGAACCATCGCCTTCCTGACCCGGCCGGGAACGCTGTTCGGAGTCCGCGCCAGCAGCCGGTCGATCGCGGTGCCGGAAGCGGCATAATCGTCCGCCAGATATTCGGCATCGGCGAGAAGCTGAAGGGCGTAGGGATCGTCCGGATAGCGTGCCGCTTTCTGCTTCAGATTGGTGAGATAGGCGGCCATCTCCTCCTTCGACATGCTGTCTCTCAGCGAAGCGGTCTCCTCCATGAGGTCGGACGCGCCTGGCGACAGCTCGCTCACCTTGATCGTATCGCGCGCCGGTATCGTCACTTGCACCTGGTGATACATGAAATTCGCCTGTTCGAGATAGATTTGGGCGTCGCGGTTGAGCTGGTCGAGATCGCCGAAGGCAGCCTTGGCCGCGTCCTGGTTCGGAACGCCCGATTCCAGCGCAGCCAGATATTTGCGGAGCTGGCCCGCCCGCTTCGGAGAGAAGGTCAGATAATGGGCGAGGAGCCAGCTCTCGCCGTAAAAATCCGAATCCTCGGGAGAGGAGGCATAGGTGGTATCGAGAAGCTGCTGAACCGGTATCCAGCGCGAGGAGGTGAGAGAATAGCCGCGATGCGACGCAGCCTTGCCGTACGACATCTTGCCGCCGCCCGCGGGCTCCGATGTCGAGGCAATCTCGGCAAATCCCTCGACATACCAGGCCGGATAGCTGGCCGGGAAATATTCCAGCATGAAATGATGCGCATATTCGTGGAACAGAGTGATTTCGGGCGTGGTCGTATAATCATTGTCCTTGCTGTAGCTCGAGACCGCGATAGGTCCCTCGATATTGACCGTATAGAAGCCGGCGAGGTTGGGGTTCCGCTCGTGCGAGGCCTTCTGCACCATCTGCATGGTCTGCAGCATGATGACCCGAACCTTGGTCGGTTCGGAGTTCGCCGCGAAGCCTGTCGCCTTGTGGAGCAAGGCATCGAGGCCTTCGAGGCGCAGCGCGAAGTCGACGAGCTGGGTTTCGCCGCCGTCGCTATAGATCTGGAAATGCGGGGTCTCGGCCTCGCGCCACCCGGCCTGGGCGGCCGTCGGCAGGGCGGTCATTGCGCCGAACGCGAGGCAGGCAATCCACTTCATTCTTTATCCCCCGGATTTGGACCGAAAGCCCGGCGCGCGGTTCAAGGCTTGGCAGGCGCAGCGGAGGCGGTCTGCGTGTCCGTCCCCTGCTCCTTCTGAAGCGAAGCCTGGAGCTGCGCCATCCGCTCCTGCGCCGCCGCGCGCAGGGGCGACCGATGGGTGTTGTAGGCGATCGGCGCCAGCGTCGTGATCGCTTTCGTCCAATTCCTGTCCAGGGCATATTCCTCGACCAGCTGCTGCCGGATCGCTGTATTGTCCGGAAGCAGGCCCTGGACGAGGATGAGATCCTGGACCGCGGGCTCGGGCGCGACCAGTCCGGCGAGACGGAAGCTTTCGTAGAAAGCGAGCAAGGGCAGCGGATCGTTGGGGGCGCCGCGATTGGCCTTGAGCGCCAGGGCCCGCGCCTCCTGCGCCTTGGCGGCCTGCGCGGACCCGGTGAGGCTCGCCGCCGCCCGCGCCACGTTCAGCGACTTGATGACGAGGCCGCGGGCATGGTTCGGATAGATCGCCAGCAGCCGGTCGGCGGCGGCCTCCGATTCCTTGTAATGACCGGCCGAGAATTCGGTCTGCGCCAGCAGGTAGAGCGCGAACGGATCGTTCGCGTAGAACCGGGCCTTGTCGCGGATGCGCTGGAGAATCTCGTCGCGCCGGTGCTGCTCATGCGAGCGTTCGCCCGGGTCCCGATAGGCGGTAAGATCGTCGTCGCTGAACGCGATCGTCTCGGGGATCAGGGCGGCTTCGCCGGCGCCGACCGGATGCACCGCCTCGATCACCGGCCTGGCGATCGGGACGGTCACCGGCTTGTAGACGAAGCTGCCGGCGGTCACATAAGCGCGCGCTTCGCGGTTGAGCCTCTCGAGATCGCCGAACACCCTGGCGGCGTCGGCCCGCGACTTGCCGGCGTAGAGCGAAGCGAAATAGGCCCTGAGCTGCTTCGCCCGCTCGTTCGAGAAGGTGAAGAAGTGGGTCATCGCCCAGCCCTGGCGATAGGGATCGAGGCCGTAGAGCTTCTCCGACGGCTTCAGGAACACGTCCTGGAGCGCCACCCAGTCGACCGCGATCTCATGGCCGCGCGAGATTGGGGGCTTGCCATAATCGATCTTGCCGTCGTCCTCGAGGGTCGAGGAGCCGATCAGCTCGGCAAAGCCTTCGACATACCAGCTGGGATAAACGGCCGGGAAATATTGAAGCATGAAATGGTGGGCATATTCGTGGTGCAGCACCAGCTCCGGCGTGAAGTCGCCATTGTGGAAGGTGGTGGAATGGGGCGTGACCGCGAACGGGCCGAGGATGTTGCTGGTGTAGAAACCGGCGACGCCGCTGTCGGACAGGCCCAAAGCCGCTTCCACCTCGCCCTCGGTGTCGACCTCGTAGATGCGGACCTTGACCGGCTCGATCTTGTTCGAGATCCCGCTCGCCATCCGCATCAGGCCGTCGGTCGTCTCCAGCCCGGTCGCCAGCTTCTCGACATCCTTTTCGCCATGGTTCGAATAAATGATGAAATGCGCGGTTTCGTAGGTTTTCCAATCGTCCGCATGCGCTGTGGACGGCGCGAGCGCGAGCAAGGCGAAAGCCGCCGATTTGGCCAGTTTATCCACGATTCACCCCCGCCCAAAGTCCTTACGGGGCAGTGACTTAGCCGATTTCATCGCCGCTGTGAAGCGGGCATGCGGGCGGGCGGCGGCAGGCGCGAGCCCGGCCGAGCCACTGCGTACATCTCCCATGTGATGTCGCGCATCAGGCCCATCGGATCGCCGGGCTGCTGGAACAGGTCGAAATGGGTGCGGCCGGGGATGAAGGTGAAGACGGCATGGGCGCCGAGCCGATCGAGCACCGCCTTCAGCCGATGGGCGGGCCCGTCGAGATAGAAAGTGTCGGCGGTGCCGACGATCAAATGGATCTTGCCGTCGAGGTCGCGGCGCAGCGCCGGCCAGTCATGCTCCAGCCGTCGGGCAATGTCGTAATGGTCGCGCCAGTAAGCGACCACGGCCGGATCGACCGCGCCCGTGGTGCGGTCGAACATCGGCATCGGCCGTCCATCGGGGCCTTTGGGCGAGAACACCCAGTCGAACGAAGCGAACTGGCCGCCATAGGGGCCGATCACCTGCTCGAGCTTGCCGAACTGCCGGATCGTCGCGATCAGCGTGCCGTGATCGCGTACCAACGGCGTCTCGGTGCCGTCGGGCTCGCGATAGACGTTGGCATGGGGCGCGTAGAGGTCGACATTGGTGAAATTGTGGAAGTCGCTCGGATCGGGCGAGGTCGACCAGGTGCCGCCGAAGATCGCCGGATAGCGGGTCTGGAGCCAGAGTGTCGCCCATCCGCCCGAGCTGTGGCCGGTGAGGAAGCGGCCGTTCGGGCGCGCATCCATCCGGTAACGATGTTCGAGCCAGGGGATCAGCTCGGCGGTCAGCGCCTGGCCCCACGGGCCGTTATTGACCGAATCCGCGAATTCGTGGGTGCCGGTCGCCGAGCTTTCGTCGAGGCAGACCCAGATCATCGGCGCCCAGCGGCCCGCCGCCATCTGCTGGATCGCCCGCGCGGCGGTGGCGCGCGCCGAGGCAAGCGTGCCGCCGAAGCCGTGGGTCCAGTAGACGACCGGGAAGGTCGGGCCGCCGGGCCTGTAGCCGGGCGGAAGCGCGATCCAGCCTTTCACATGGACCGGCCGGCCCCAGAAAGCGGAGAGGCTCGGGCTGACGAAATCGACCGGCCGGGTCGCTTCATAAGCGGCGCGGGCGCCGGCGCGTTCCGCCTCCGGCAGCCGCGCCAGCATGGCATCGAGGCTCGGCTCGGCGACCATGTTCGAAAGCATGAGCGTCGGCAGCGGCCCGGGCAGATGCGCCTCGACCACCGGCGACAGGAGGTCGCCGGGCCCGCGGCCGCCATAATTATAGTCGTGGTTGCGATCGAGCACCGCCTGCAGCCGGTAGGTGCCGGGCGGGAGCTTCGAGAAAGCGGTGGGAAAGGCGTCGGTCTCGCCGTCGACGATCGCGACCTGCGCCGGCGCGAGCGCCTCGACCTCGCGCGCGGCGACGGCGGTGTCGGTCGGATGGAAAGGCGAGCTGTCGACCTGGCCCTGCGGCGGAGCGCCTGGATCGATCCGCTGGGCGAAGACGATCAGCCGGCCCGACAGCGGCTTTTCGGTGCCGGGCGCGGCGGCAACCGGGATCGTGACCGGATCGGCAAGCGCCGGCGCGCCCACCAAGGCGAGCAGCAGAGCGAAAGCGACGAATTTCATAGCTGTTCCCTCCCCAGCCGCGCCGGTCTGGCACGGCACTCCGCGCGGTTCAATGGCGGCGTCAGAGGAAGGAATAAGGATCGACGTCAACGGCCACCCGCACCCGGCGCGGCCAGCTCAGATTGCCGAGCCAGTCGCGGATCACCTCCTGCACGTCGAGCGCTCGGGCGGCGTGGACGAGGAGGCGCTGGCGATGGCGGCCGCGAAGCATGGCGAGCGGCGCCGGGGCGGGGCCGAACACCGCCATATTTTCGACCCGCGGCGCCGTCCGGCCGATCAGCCGCGCCGTTTCGGTCGCCTCGGTGAGATCCTCGGACGAGACGATGATTCCGGCGAGCCGGCCGAAGGGCGGCATCGCCGCCTCGCGCCGCGCCTCGGTCTCGGCGGCATAGAAGCTTTCCGCATCGCCGCCGACGAGGGCGGCGATCACCGGCGCGCCCGGCTCGTGGGTCTGGACGAGCACTCGCCCCGGTTTCTCGCCGCGGCCGGCGCGGCCGGCGACCTGGGCGATCTGCTGGAAGCTGCGCTCGGCGGCGCGGAGATCGCCGCCGGAGAGGCCGAGATCGGCGTCGACCACCCCGACCAGGGTCAGGTTCGGGAAATGATAGCCCTTGGTGACGAGCTGGGTTCCGATGACGATGTCGATCTCGCCCGCCTCCATCCGGCCGACGAACTCGGCCGCCTTGGCCGGCGACCACATCGTATCGGAGGTGACGATCGCCGTCCGCGCTTCCGGAAACAGGGCCGCGACCTCGTCGGCGATCCGCTCGACGCCGGGGCCGACGGCGACGAGGCTGTCCGTCTCCGCGCATTCCGGGCAGGCATGGGGCGGCGGCATCATATGGCCGCAATGGTGGCAGGCGAGGCGGTGGACGAGCCGGTGCTCGACCATCCAGGCTGTGCAGTTCGGGCATTGGAAACGGTGGCCGCAATGGCGGCAGAGGGTGAGCGGCGCATAGCCGCGCCGGTTGAGGAAGAGCAGGGCCTGCTCGCCTTTCGCCAGCGTCTCGGCCAGCGCGGCGACCAGTTTCGGCGCCAGCCAGCGGCCGCGCGGCGGCGGCTCGGCGATGAGGTCGAGCGCCGCGATCTCGGGCAATTCGGCGCCGCCATAGCGATCGGGCAGACGCAAAGCGCGATAGACGCCGATCTCGGCCATCTGGCGGCTCTCGATCGCCTGCGTCGCCGAGGCGAGGACGACTGGCACCTTTTCCAGCTTGGCGCGGATCACCGCGACGTCGCGCGCATGATAATGGACGCCTTCCTCCTGCTTGAAGCTGGTCTCGTGCGCCTCGTCGATGACGATCAGGCCGAGCTTCGGATAAGGCAGGAACAAGGCCGAGCGCGCGCCGACCACCACTTTGGCGTCGCCGGTCGCGATCGCCCGCCAGGCGCGGCGGCGCTGCGACTGGCGCAGGCCCGAATGCCAGACGACGGGCTCGTGGCCGAAACGGGCGGCGAAACGGCGCAGGAAGGGCTCGGTCAGCGCGATTTCGGGGAGCAGGATCAAGGTCTGGCGGCCGTTCCGAAGCGCCTCGGCGATCGCCTCGAAATAGACTTCGGTCTTGCCCGAGCCAGTGACGCCGTCGAGCAGGAAGGGTGCGAATTCCAGGGCCCGCACCGTCGCGACCAGCTCCGCAGCCGCCGCCTGCTGGGCCGGCTCCAGCGCCGGCGGGTCGTGCTCCGGATCGGGCTCGGGGAAGGGATCGTCGAGCGAGACCTCGACCGCTTCGATCGCCCCAGCCTTGACCAGGCCGCGAATGACGGCGTCCGAGACTCCGGCGATGAGGGCGAGCTCGCGCACCAGACCCTGCCGCTCGCCGATCCGCTCCAGCGCCTGCTTTCTTTGCTCGGTCAGCCGCTCGGGCAGCCGGCCGGTCGCGCGATATTCGGTGATGCTGCGCCCGCCCTCGAGCGCGCTGGTCGAGGCGAGCGCCATGCGCAAAACGGCGGCGATCGGCGCCAGATAATAATCGGCGGTCCATTCGATCAGCCGCCGCAGCGGCTCCGAAAGCGGCGGCACGTCATAAGCGTGGAGAAGTGGCCGCAAGCGATTGTCGCCGACCTCCTCGGCCGGCAGCCGGTCCGGCTCCCAGACCACGCCAAGCATTTGCCGCGGCCCGAGCGGCGCGACGACGATCGAGCCGGGCTGCACCTCCATACCCTGCGGCACCCGATAATCGAGCGGCCCCAAGGCGGCGTTGAGAATGATCAGGCGGGCGCGGGACATTGAAGTCTAGATCGAGTCGCGCGAGCCGAAACGCAAGCTTTGGCGCCCGCCATTGCGAGCGGAGCGACGCAATCCAGTTCGGTGCCAGTCTCCAAGGCTGCGCTGGATTGCCGCGTCGCTCCGCTCCTCGCAATGACTGAGTGGGAGCAACCCTGACAGCATCCGGCGGGGCGGCTATAGCTCGTCGCGAATCCTCATTCGCGCCAGGGGTCCTTGCATGAAATTCTTCGTCGATACCGCCGATACCGCCGAGATACGCGACCTCGCCGAAACCGGCCTGCTCGACGGCGTCACCACCAATCCGTCGCTCGTCCACAAGGCCGGCCGCGACTTCCTCGAAGTGGTGAAGGAGATTTGCGGCATCGTCTCCGGCCCGGTCTCGGCCGAGGTCGTCGCCACCGATCACAAGGCGATGATGCGCGAGGCCGAGGTGCTGCGCGGGATCGCCGACAATATCGCGGTCAAGGTGCCGCTCACCGTCGACGGCCTCAAGACCTGCAAGGCGCTGACCGGGGACGGAACGATGGTCAACGTCACCTTGTGCTTCACCGCCAACCAGGCACTGCTGGCGGCCAAAGCGGGCGCGACCTTCATCTCGCCCTTCGTCGGCCGGCTCGACGATATCGGGACGGAGGGGATGCAGCTCATCTCCGACATCCGCCTCATCTACGACAATTACGATTTCGGGACCGAGATCCTCGTCGCCTCGATCCGCCACCCGATCCATGTTCTGGAATCGGCCAAGATCGGCGCGGACGTGATGACCGCGCCGCCGGCGGTGATCCGCCAGCTCTTCAAGCACCCCCTGACCGACAAGGGTCTCGAAGCCTTCCTCGCCGACTGGCGGAAGACGGGGCAGACGATCGCCTGACTCAAGTTCCTCCTCGGGACGGGGAGGGTGTTGGTGCTTTGGGCTGCCCCCGGCAGTCCAAGATCGTGTCCGGGGGACACGATCTCGCTCCAACACATGCGCAGCATGGTGGAAGGGCCGACACGGTGCCCGACCCCTCCACCACCGCCTCCGGCGGCGGTCCCCCTCCCCGTTCCGGGGAGGAACATTGTCCGAGCGTGTTGAGGAGAGCGACAGCCTCGCTGTGGGCTCGCCGCCACACTGGCCCGGCCGTCGACAGGCCGAGACGTTTCGCCATCGCATCTTAACCCTCTTCGGGTTAAGCTCCTCTCGCAATGGGCAAAGTCATCAATTTCGAGGATCGGGCGGTGGCCAGCCTGCGCGCGCGGGTCGCGGCGGCGGAGGAGGCGAACCAGGATTTGATCGCCTTTGCCCGCGGCCATTCGGGCGCGGTCGCCTCGATCCACGAAGCGGTGCTCGCCGCGATCGACGCCGAGGGCTTCGACCATCTCATCCATATCGTCACCCAGGAATGGCCGCAGATCCTCGGCCTCGACGCGGTGGCGGTGGCTTTGTTCGTCGGCGACCGCGGCGTCCGCGCCGATGCGTCCGGCCTGCAATTCGTCGACCCGCGGCTGATCGAGCGTTCGATCGCGGGGCTGGAGGGCGTCGTGCTGCGCGGCTGCAAGCGCGGCCATCCCTTGTTCGGCCCGGCCTGCAGCCTGATCCGGGCCGAGGCCCTGGTCCGGCTCGAAAGCGAGGCGCCCCTGCCCGGCGGCCTGCTCGCCCTCGGCCAGCGCGCCGAGCAGGGTTTCGAGACGCGCCACGGCTCGGAATTGCTCGTCTTCCTCGGCCGCGTCCTCACCCGCTCGATCGGCCGGTGGCTGATCGGCTAGCGGACCATCCGGCGCGGGACACCGCGCTGCGCTGGCGGCATCATCTCGCCCGCGACCGCCGCCGTTCGCCGCACACGGTGCGCGCTTATGCCGCGACGGCGCAGCGGCTGATCGACTTCCTTGCCGATCATCTCGGCGGCCCGGTCGACGAGGCCGCGCTGGCGTCGCTGCGGCCGGCCGACCTTCGCGCCTTCCTCGCCCGCCGCCGCGGCGAAGGGCTCGGCAACAGCTCGGCGGCGCGCGAGCTTTCGGCGATCCGCAATTTCCTCGCCTTCGTGGCGGCCGAGCGCGGCGGCGAAGCGGTCCTGCCGCGGCTCAAGGGGCCGAAGCGCCCGCGCAGCGTGCCGCGGCCGATCTCGCCCGACGAGGCCCTGGCGCTCGCCGAGGAGGCGGGCGAGGATGCACGCGCGGAATGGATCGCCGCCCGCGATTTCGCATTGCTGACCCTGCTCTACGGCTCGGGCCTGCGCGTCGCCGAGGCCTTGTCGCTGACCGGCGCTGCTTTGCCGCTCGGCGAGACGCTGGTCGTCACCGGCAAAAGAAACAAGACGCGCATCGTGCCGCTGCTGGCGCCGGTCCGCGAGGCGATCCGGCATTACATCGATCTCTGTCCCTATCCCCCGTCACGTGACGATCCCTTGTTCCGGGGCGCCCGGGGCGGCCCGCTCAACGGCGAGATGATCCGGCGGGTCGTGCGGCGGGCGCGGGTGCGGCTCGGCCTTTCGGAGCGGACGACGCCGCACGCGCTCCGCCACAGCTTCGCCACCCATTTGCTTGGGCGCGGCGCCGATTTGCGCTCGCTCCAGGAGCTGCTCGGCCATGCCAGCCTCTCCTCGACCCAGATCTACACGGCGGTCGATACGGCGCATCTGATGGACGTCTACCGCACCGCACACCCGCGGGCATAACCGCTCCCCGGCGAAAGCCGGGGTCCAGAAGGAAGGCTGGGCCCCGGCTTCCGCCGGGGAACAAGGAAGCTCAGTTGAGTGGATTCAGGCCTTTCGCGGCCTCACGAACTGCAGGACCAGCCGCGTCAGCCAGAGCAGGAAGGCGGCGGCGACAATGCCTGTGCTGACCGGGCCGGCATAATGTTCGATCGCCTTGTAATGGGGCCCGAGCAATGAGCCGAGCCACGCAAGCAGGCCCGCGGAGATCAGGGCGCCGATCGCGCTCAGGATCAGGAATTGCCCGAACTTCATCCGCACCAGCCCCGCCGGGATCGAGATGGCGGTGCGCACCGCCGGGATGACGCGGCCGACCAGCACCAGGATCGGCCCCAATCGCGCGAACCAGCCCTCCAGCCATTCCACCTCGCGCGCCGAGACGGTGGTGATCCGTCCGTAGCGGGTGACGAGCCGCTTGAACCGATCGTAGCCGAGCGCCCGCGCCGCCCAATACCAGCTGACCGATCCGGTCATCGATCCGGCCGCGCCCGACAAAGCCACGCCCCAGAGCGACATTTTGCCCTGGCTGGCGATCAGGCCGGAGAGCGGCATCACCAATTCCGACGGGAATAGCGGGATGATCGTCTCCACCCACATCAGGAAATAGATGGCGAGATATTGGTGGTGGCGGATGAAATCGGGGAGGAAATCAGCCACGCGCGGCGACTTTCGCTTCGATCCGGTCCCAGATGAGGGCCGGCGTGTCGGTGCCGTTGAATGTGTCGATGGCGACGATCCCCGTCGGCGAGGTGACGTTGATCTCGGTCAGCCATTTGCCGCCGATCACGTCGATCCCGACGAAGAGGAGGCCGCGTCTCTTCAACTCGGGCCCCAATGCGGCGCAGATTTCCTTCTCCCGCTCGGTCAATTCGGTCTTCGCCGCCGCGCCGCCGACCGCGAGGTTCGACCGGATCTCGCCCGCGCCGGGGACGCGGTTGACCGCGCCGGCCACCTCGCCGTCGATCAGCACGATGCGTTTGTCGCCCTGCGCGATCTCGGGGAGGAAGGCCTGGACGACATGCGGCTCGCGCCAGGCGTTGTTGAACATCTCGAACAGGGATTCGAGATTGGCGCCGTCCGGTCCGATCCTGAACACCGATTTGCCGGCAAAACCGTGGACCGGCTTCACCACGATCTCTCCATGCTCCTCCAGGAAGTGGCGGGCGAGGGTGGAGGCCCGGGTGAGCAGCGTCGGCGGCATGAAGTGCGCGAAATCGAGCACCCAGATCTTCTCCGGCGCGTTGCGCACCGCGGCCGGATCGTTGACCACGAGAGTTTCGCCCTGGATCCGCTCGAGCAGATGGGTGGCGGTGATGTAGCCGAGGTCGAAGGGCGGATCCTGGCGCATCAGCACCACGTCCGCGTCGCGGCCGAGATCGAGCAGGACCGGCGGCTCGAAGCGGAAATGATCGCCCTCGACCCGCTGGACGCTGACCGGATGGGCCTGGGTCCAGAGGCGGCCGTCGCGATAGCTCAGGGCCTCCGGGCCGTAATGGAAGAGGCGATGGCCGCGCTGCTGGGCGGCGAGCATGATCGCGAAGGTCGAATCGCCGCTTATGGCGACCCGCTCCATCGGATCCATCTGCACCGCGACCCGCAAGCTCATCACGCCCCCTTTCCTTCGGAGCGCCGCTCTAGGGTCTAAACCCAATCCCCGCAACGAGCGTGATCGCCCGGAGAGGCGCGCCGGGCAGGAGCGCGGCGCAGGCCGTAGTCGACCTACGGACAAGCCGGGCGACGCACCCGGCGCGCCTCTCCGGGCGACCGCGAAGCGGCGGGCGCCTTTTGGCCGGTGGCGGCGTCGCTCGTCGGGCGCGATGAGCAACATCGCGCCTCTCCTCGCTCCTATCCACCGGCCAAAATGCGCTCCGTCACGCCGCTGCGGGGATTGGGTTTAGACCCCAGGTTGCAAATGTGATCCTCGCAACGCGCGACACGCGCGGCGTCCGGTCACCGCGCCTGGTCGCCCTGTCCGCCGCCGCCGAACGCGTTCTGGATATTGATCTCGGTCGAAACGAAGCGGTGCATCAGCAGGGTTCCGTCCTCGGAGCGGATCGTGACCTCCTGCTGGGCGCTCTGCCGGCCCGATGCGCAGCTCGCCTGATAGGCGAGCGCCTGGGCGAGGCTGTCGCGCTCTTCGGGGCTCACTTCGAACCACACCGCCTGCTCGATCATCGCCTCGCCCTTCCCGGTGATCTCGACGCCGTCGCTCGTTTCGAGCTTGTCGAGCGACTTCTTCACCTCGGTGCAGATCTGGGCGGGGATCGGCCCATCCATGGGATGCGGCGGCGGCGGGGCCTTGTGACAGCCGGCGAGCAGGACGATCGGGAGCGTCAGGAACAGGATGCGCATGAACGTTCCTTCATTCGGGCCGGACATTGGCCTTCATCCGATCCAGACATTGGCGAAATGGCGGGGGAGCCGCCGCGGCACGACCAGGATCGCATCGATGCGCAGATCGTCGCCGGCGCGCGCGTAAACGGGGGAGAGCGCCTCCGCCGCGGCCGCGACCCGGCGGAGGCGGTAATCGTCGAGCGCGAAGGCCGCCTGCCCCATCGTCGCCCGCGCCTTCACCTCGACGAAGGCGATCGTGCGGCCGCGCCGGGCGACGAGGTCGACCTCGCCGACCGGGGTGCGGACCCGGCGGGCGAGGATCGCCCAGCCCTTGAGTCGCAGCCACCAGGCGGCGATCGTCTCGGCCCGCCGACCGCCTCTTTCCGCTTTCTTGCGAGTCATTTGAGCGCCAGGGCCCGCTCATAGGCCTGCCGCCGCGGCACGCCCAGCCTTTCCGCCACTTCGGCGGCGGCGCGGGAGGGGGAAAGCCGCGCCATCGCTTCGCCGAGGGCCGAGTCGATCGCCTCCTCTCCCGGCGCGGCGCGCTCGCCGGGCGGCGCGACGAGGATGACGATCTCGCCTTTGGGCGGCGCCTCGCGATAGCGCTCGGCAAGCTGTGCGGCCGTCCCCGTCGCAATCTCCTCGAACCTCTTGCTGATCTCCCGCACCACCGCCGCATCCCGCTCGCCCAGCACGCTGTCGACCGCTTGCAGCGTGGCGGCGAGGCGGGGGCCGCTCTCGTAGAGGATCAGGGTCGCCCGGACCTCCGCAACCTCGCGCAGCGCCGCGCCGCGCGCCGCCGCCCTGGCGGGCAGGAAGCCGAGGAAGAGGAAACGATCGGTCGGAAGGCCGGCAAGGGTCAGTGCCGCGACCGCCGCGCAGG
This sequence comes from Allosphingosinicella sp., assembly GCA_036491055.1. Taxonomy (GTDB): domain Bacteria; phylum Pseudomonadota; class Alphaproteobacteria; order Sphingomonadales; family Sphingomonadaceae; genus Allosphingosinicella. The sequence continues at coordinate 14,441 of DASXCT010000053.1, read as the reverse complement.
GACCCGGGGCGGTGGTGACGTGGAGGCCCTGGGCGCGCGCATCGCGGACCAATTTGTAGCCGGGATCGGAGATGAGCGGCGTGCCGGCGTCGGACACCAAAGCGACCGCCTCCTCGCGCATCCGCGCCAGCAGCTCCGGCCGCACCCGGTCGGCATTGTGGTCGTGATAGGGCAGCATCGGCTTCCTGATGCCGAGATGGGCCAGCAATTTCGCCGTGACGCGGCTGTCCTCGACCGCGATCACGTCCGCCTGGCGCAGCATGTCCGCGGCGCGGGGACTGATGTCGGAAAGATTGCCGATCGGCGTCGCGACGATATAGAGGCCGGCGGGAAGTTTCGCGTTCATGAGGTTTCGGATCATGGCAGAGCAGTCCGGTTCGCCGCAAGCACGGCGCTCCATTCTCGGCTTCGGGATGGCCGGGCTGGCGGCGCTGGCGCTCGCCGGCTGCGCGCTCGTTCCCAAGCCGAACCAGCCGCCGCCACTACCGCCCGAGCAGGCCAGGCCTCAGCAGCCCAGGCCCGAACAGCCTTTGCCCGCTCTGCCGACCGACGAGACTCGCAACCGAGTGGCGGTGCTGGTGCCGCTGTCGGGCCCCAATGCCGGCGTCGGCACCTCGATCGCCAATGCCGCGCAGCTCGCCTTGCTCGATACCGGCGGCCAGGGCATCCGCATCACCGTCTACGACACGTCGCGCGCGGGCGGCGCCGGCGCCGCGGCCAACGAGGCGCTCGCGCAGGGCGCCGGCCTTATCCTCGGACCGCTGCTTGCCGAGGACGTGCGGGCGGTGGCGCCGGCCGCCAATCATGCGGGGGTTCCGGTCATCGCCTTTTCGAACGACGTCAGCGTCGCCGGCGACGGGGTCTATCTGATGGGCTTCACGCCGGGTGGGTCGATCGCGCGGGTGGTCGATTATGCGCGCGGGCGCGGCCTGGCCCGCTTCGCCGCCGTAACTCCGAACGGCGTCTATGGCGAGCGCGCCGGCCGGGCGATGCGCGAAACGGTCGAGCATGCCGGCGGCCGTCTCGTCGGCATGCAGAGCTACGACCGCGACGCGGCGAGCCTTCGCGCCGCCATCACCCGGGTCTCCGCCCAGGGCGCCTATGACGCGATCCTGGTCGCCGACAGCGGCCGGATCGCCGCGCTCGCCGCGCCGATGCTGCGCGGCCAGCAGATCCTGGGGACCGAGCTTTGGGGCACGGAAGGCGATCTCGGCCGCACCCCCGCTTTGCGCGGCGCCTGGTACGCGACCGCGTCGGACGTGATGTTCAACCAGTTCCGCACCCGCTATCACACCCGCTACGGCACCAATCCCTACCGGCTGGCGAGCCTCGGCTACGATTCGGTGCTGCTGGCGATCCGGATCGCCAAGGATTGGCGGGTCGGCCGCGCCTTCCCCGAGCGGCTGCTGCGCGATCCCGGCGGCTTCGTCGGGGTCGACGGCGCCTTCCGCTTCGACGGCAGCAACATCGTCGAGCGCGCGCTGGAGGTCAGGGAGGTAACGGCGGCAGGCTCGACAATGCTGTCGCCGGCGCCGAAGGGGTTCGAGTAGGGGATCGGCCCCTTCGTTCCCCGGCGAACGCCGGGGCCCAGATACGGAGTCAGACTGGACCCCGGCGTTCGCCGGGGAACATTAGACGCTGATCTCCGCGAGAATCGCGTCGAGCACGAGCATCCCCGCGGGGAGTAGGCGAAGGCGGCCATCGCGCTCGGCAAGCAAGCCTTGCCCGGCCAGTCGCTTCACCGCCTGCCGGTCGACCGCGGCTTCCACCATGTCCAGCGCTGCGCCTTCGTGCAGCCTCAGCCCCATCAGCAACGCCTCGGACGCCGCCTCGCCCGGCGTAATCGGCGTCTCCTCCTGAATCCCGTGGCCGCCCCGGGCGAGAGCCGAAAGCCAGTTCTCCGGCTTGCGGTGCCGAAGCGTGGCCACGCCGCCACGCCGGCCGTGCGCGCCCGGGCCGATGCCGAGATAGTTTTGGTAGCGCCAATAAGCGAGATTGTGCCGGCTCTCGGCGCCGGGCCGGGCATGGTTGGAGATTTCATAGGCGGGAAGGCCGGCGCCTTCCGTCAGCGTCCGGGTCAGCTCGTAGAGCGACGCGGCTTCGTCGGGATCGCGCGGGACGAGCGCGCCCTTCGCGGCCAGAGCGGCGAAGCGCGTGCCGGGCTCGATGGTGAGCTGGTAGAGCGAAAGATGCTCGGTGCCGAAGCCGAGCGCGCGCTCGAGCTCTCGCGCCCACGCTTCCGCCGACTGGCCGGGCAGGGCGTAGATCAGGTCGAAGCTCACCCTTCGAAAGGCCTTTTGCGCCGTCGCCAGCGCCGCCAGCCCTTCCGCGGCATCGTGCGCCCGGCCGAGAAAGCGCAGAGCCGAATCGTCGAGCGACTGCAGGCCGAGCGAGACCCGGTTGACGCCCGCCGCCGCCAGATCGGCGAAGCGCGCCGCTTCGACCGAGGAGGGATTGGCTTCGAGCGTGATCTCGACGTCCGGCGCAAAGCCCCAATGATGCTCCGCCGCCCCGATCGAGGCGGCGACCGTCGCCGGCGCCATCAGCGAGGGCGTGCCGCCGCCGAAGAAGATCGAGGTCAGCGGGCCGCGCGGGAAAGCGGCCGCTTCCCAGGCCATGTCGGCGAGCAGGGCGTCGCGCCAGGCCGCCTGGTCGATCGACTCCCGGACATGGCTGTTGAAGTCGCAATAAGGGCATTTCGAGACGCAGAAGGGCCAGTGGATGTAGAGGGCCAATCCCTCGTCCGTCGCCCCAGCCCTTCGGCGTCGCTCAGGGTAAACCTCGGCCCAGCCGAAGGCCGGGGCCCCGCTATGGGTTCGTACCGCAGCGTGAGCTCTCGCTGAGATGCCAGCCTCCGCTGGCATGACGTTATCCTCTTCTCACAGCAATGCCGCGACCAGCTTCCGGAAAGCGTCGGCGCGGTGGCTGATGCGGTGTTTCTCGGCCGGGTCCATCTCGCCGAAAGTGACGTCGTAGCCGGCCGGCACGAACATCGGATCGTAGCCGAAGCCCCGCTCGCCGCGCGGCGGCCAGACGAGGCAGCCGTCGACGCGGCCTTCGAACCATGCGCAATGGCCGTCGGGCCAGCACAAAGCGAGCGCGCAGACGAAATGGGCGGCGCGGCTCACATCGGGCCCGAGCGCCTCGATCTCCTCCTGCACCCGCCGCATGGCGAGGCCGAAATCGCGGCCGCCCTGCACCTCGCCGGGACCGGCCGCGGGCGCCACCGAAGGATCGCTCGCCAACGCCCAGCGCGCGGAATAGATGCCCGGCCGCCCGTCCAGCGCCTCGACGCAGAGGCCGCTATCGTCGGCGAGGGCGGGGAGGCCGGCAAGGTCGGCCGCCTGCCGCGCCTTGAGATCGGCATTCTCGACGAAGCTGACACCGATCTCGTCCGGCTCGGGAAGGTCGAGCGCGGCGGCGGAGATAGGCTCGATGCCATGGGGGCCGAGCAGGTCCGCAATCTCGCGCACCTTGCCCTGATTGTGGCTGGCGATGACCAGCTTGCCGGGTTCGAGCTTCCTCATCGGCCGGTTGCCCGGTCCTGGGCCGCGAAAATATCGGCGCAGCCGATCCGGGCGAGGCGGAGGAGCCGCAGCAGCCCCTCTTCGTCATAGCATTCGCCCTCGGCGGTCACCTGCGCCTCGACGATATTGCCGTCCTCGGTCAGCACGAAATTGCCGTCGGCGCCGGCCGAGCTGTCTTCGGCATAATCGAGATCCAGCACCGCATTGCCATTGTGGATGCCGCAGCTCACCGCCGCCACCTTCTGGCGGATCGGATCGACCTCGATCGCCTTCTGGGCGAGCAGGGCATCGACCGCCAGCCTCAATGCCACCCAGGCGCCCGAAATGGCGGCGGTGCGGGTGCCGCCGTCGGCCTGGATGACGTCGCAATCCAGAGTGATCTGCCGTTCGCCGAGCTTCTCGAGATCGACCACGGCGCGCAGCGAGCGGCCGATCAGCCGCTGGATCTCCTGCGTGCGGCCGGTTTGCTTGCCCGAAGCCGCCTCGCGGCGGCCGCGCGTATGGGTGGCGCGGGGCAGCATGCCATATTCGGCGGTCACCCAGCCGCGGCCCTTGCCGCGCAGCCAGCCCGGAAGCGAGGTCTCGACCGAAGCGGTGCACAGGACGCGGGTGTCGCCGAAGGCGACCAGGCAGCTCCCCTCGGCGTGGCGGGTGAAGCCGGGCTCCATGCTGATCGCCCGCATCTCATCGGGCGCGCGTCCGGATGGGCGCATGAATACTTCTCCTTGGCGAGGCTGGCGCTTTAGACAGGGCGATGGGCATGGTCCAGCCGCTTGCGCCGGCGATGTTGAGCGTTGCGGTTCGCCCGACTACATCTTCCCCATGGCCTCGACCCCCGTCTCCGAAATGACCGAGCGCGCCCGGGACGTGTTCCGGATGGTGGTCGAATCCTATCTGGGCTCGGGCGCGCCGGTGGGTTCGCGCACCATCTCGCGGTTGCCGGGCCTCAATCTCTCGCCGGCCTCGATCCGCAACGTCATGCAGGATCTGGAGGAACTGGGCCTGCTCAGCCATCCCCACATTTCGGCCGGGCGAATGCCGACCGAGAGCGGGCTTCGCCTGTTCGTCGACGGCATGATGCAGGCGGCCGAGCCGAGCGCGGAGGAGCGCGCGGCGATCGAGGCGCGGATCGCGCGCGGCGGGCCGGTCGAAGAGGCGCTGGCGGCGGCGACGGCGGCGCTCTCCGGCCTCTCCGCCTGCGCCGGGATCGTGCTCGTGCCCAAGCGCGAGCCGGTGCTGCGCCAATTGGGCTTCGTCCCATTGTCGCCGACCCAGGCGCTGGTCGTGATGGTCGGCGCCGAAGGCACGGTCGAGAATCGGGTGATCGACATTCCGCCCGGCACCACGCCCTCCGCGCTTGCCGAGATCGGCAATTATGTCAGCGCGCGCCTTTCCGGCCTGACGCTCGGGGAGGCGCGAAGCCGCCTCGCCGAGGAGATCAACGCCGGCCGGGCGGCGCTGGACGGCGCCGCGCAGGCGCTGATCGCGCGCGGCCTCGCGCTCTGGTCCGAGGACGGGGCGCAACGGCCGGTGCTGATCGTTCGCGGCCAGGCCAATCTGCTCGACGAGGGCGCCGCCGCCGATCTCGAACGGGTGCGCCAATTGCTCGAGGAGCTGGAGGGCAAGGAGGAGATCGTCCGCCTGCTCGACAGCGCCCGCGAGGGGCAGGGGATGAAGATCTTCATCGGATCGGAGAACAAGCTCTTCGCCTTGTCGGGCTCGTCGGTGATCGCGGCGCCCTATCGCGGCCGCGAGGGCAAGGTCGTCGGCGTCGTCGGGGTCATCGGGCCGACGCGGTTGAACTACGCCCGGGTCGTCCCCATGGTGGATTTCACGGCACAGGCATTATCGAGATTGATGGCATGAACGAACAGGAAGATCTGCGGGAACAGGACGGAAACGACGCGCCGGAGCAGGCGGTCGACGACCGGGAGGACGCGCCCGAGCAGGATTTCGCCGACCTGGTGAAGGAGCTGGAGGAAGTCCGCCAGCACGTCCTTTACGCCCAGGCCGAGACCCAGAACGTCCGCCGCCGGCTCGAGCTGGAGAAGCAGACCGCCGCCGCTTATGCGTCCGCCGGCTTCGCCCGCGACATGCTGTCGGTGAAGGACAATCTCGACCGCGCGCTCGCCGCGGTTCCCGAGGAGCTTCGCCAGGACGAGAAATTGAAGAGCCTGCTGACCGGCATCGAAGCGACCGCGCGCGAGCTCGATTCGGTCTTTCAGCGCCACGGCATCAGCCGCGTCGATACGCTCGGCCAGCCGCTCGACCCGCACCGCCACCAGGCGATGCTCGAGATTCCGAACGACGATGCCGAACCCGGCACGATCGTCCAGGAAATGCAGGCCGGCTACATGATGAAGGACCGGCTGTTGCGGCCGGCGCTCGTCGGGGTCGCCAAAAAGCCCTGAGTCTCGGGAGAATCGCAGTCCCTGTCAGCCGGCCGCGGCGGCGGCCGCGGCTTGACTCAGCTTCAAATCAGAGTACTCTGTATTGCAGAGTTATCTGGAGGAGGCGGAGATGGCCATATCGGCAGGACAAGCGGCGGCGGCGCTGGAAGAGATCGAGCGGACCGAACGGCGCACCCACGTCAGCGGCGGCTATCGGGCCGCAAGCCCGTATCTTATCCTCTGGGGCTGCATCTGGGCGGTCGGCTATGCCGGCTGCGGTTTTTTCCCGGCGGGGGACTGGGGCTGGATCTGGCTGCCGCTGATCGTGGTCGGCATTGGGGTCTCGGTCTGGTTCGGCAGTCGCGCGACGGGCGCCAGGAGCGCGAAGGGCGCGGCAAATGGCTGGCAGGCTTCGATCATGGCGCTGGCGGTCATGCTGTTCATCGGCGCCACCTGCTTCATCTTCCGGGTTGCCGATCCCTTGCCCTATCTGGTCTTCCCCGCTTTGGTGACGGGGCTGGTCTACGTCTTCGCCGGTCTGCTGGCCGGACTGCCGCGCCTCGCCTCGATCGGCGCCGCCGTCTTCCTGCTTCCCCTGGCGGGTTATATCGCCGCACCCGCCCTGACGGCCTATTGGGTCGCGGCGGCGGGCGGCGGCGGCCTGATCCTCGGCGGGCTGTGGCTGCGGCAGGTCTGACATGGCCGAGCCGGACGAGGTCATCCATCAATCGCTGCGGCTGAAGATCATGGCCGCGCTGCATGCGGCGCGGTGCGGCGACGGGCTCGAGTTCAGCCGGCTGAAGGCCCTGATCGGCGCGACCGACGGCAATCTCGGCAGCCATCTGACGACGCTCGAAGGGGCCGGCTACGTCGCCATCGCCAAGGATTTCGTCGGCCGCAAGCCGCGCACCCGCGCCGCGATCACCTCCACCGGCGAGCGCGCCTTCCGCGCCCACACCGCCTATCTGCGCGACATCATCGATTCGGCGGAGGGCTGAGCGCCGCGCGAATGCGGATCATGGTGCAGGGAGCGCCGTGCGGGTCTCGCAGCCCCCTCCACCGCGTTGCACGCGGTCCCCCTCCCCGCAAGCGGGGAGGATTTGGTCACATCGTTTCGGGGACCATGTCGAGCTCGCGGACGCCGCGGCGCTGGCGGGCCTTGTCGACGAGGTTGCGGATCGCCTCGCGCCTTTGCTCGGCGTCCATGACGTCGCGGATGACGAGCGGGCCGCCGCTCGTCGTCGGATCGCTCGAGGTCAGGATGATCGTGCCGATGCCCGCCCAGCCGCCGATCAGGCTGTAGGTCATGCGGATGTCCTTGACCCGGTAGAGCTCGATCTCGTCGAGGCTCTTGGCGAAGATGCCGCTGCGGATGATCAGCCGGTCGCCGGTCAGCTCGTAGGTCGTGCAGACATATTCGAGCCATTTCACCAGCACGATCAGGAAGCCGATCCCGACCAGGCAGAGGAGCAGGGTCGCCCAGCCCGCGAGCGACCCGCGCAGCCAGCCGGAGGTCGAGGAACGGAAGGTGTCGAGCGGCTGTTCCAAATGACGTCTCCCGGTTGCGCACGGCCGAACCTGACGCGTTCAGGCGCGCCCGGCAAGGGTCGCTAATGCGCCGCCGCCGGGGTGGCCGGTGGCTGGGGCAGCGAGCGCACGACCAAAGGCTCCCGCTTCAGCCACGTCGCCGCCGCCTTGCGCACATCGTCCAGCGTCAAGGCGGCCATCTGGCTCGGATAGAGGAGCAGGTCGTCGAGCGCGTGCGGATTCTCGCCTTCGCTGGCGAGCAGGCCGGCCCAGGCCGCATTCTGCTTCTGCATCGGCATTCGCGCGGCGACGAGCAATTGGCGGGCGCGGTCCAGCTCGTCCTGCCGGATAGTGCCGCCGGCGAGGTCCGCCCCGATCTTGCGCGCGACGCCGATCATCGCGTCGAGGTCGGCCGGCGTCGCCTGGACCTCGGCGGAGAGCCTTCCCTGGTCGCCATGATCCGGCATCGGATTCGCGACGTCGGTCACATAGACCTTGCCCATCCGCACCCGCGCCTCGTGGAACAGACGCTCGCGGAAGATGCCGGCCAGCAGCGACAAGGCATGCTCCTCCTTCCGGCGCTCCGGCACGGCGGTGTAGAGCGGCCACAGGACGATCGCCGCGGCTTTCTCCTGCGGTCCCTGGTGATAGGCGATGATCTCGGCCGGGAGATCGGCCGGGAAACGGCGGACGGCGCCCGGGCCGGCCGCCGGCGGCAGCGCCGGCCGGGCCGGCAGCGCGCCGAACGTGTCGGCGACGGCGGCGATCGCATCGGCCTCGGACAGGTCGCCGACGATCGTGATTTCGACCGGCGAACGGGTCAGCGCGGGCTTCAGCAGGCGCGCGAAGTCGGCGGCGCGCCATCCGGCGACGACGTCCTTCGGTGGCAGCGAGCCAAGGCCCGGGAACAGCTTCTGGTCGATCGCGTCGGTGGCGACCGCCATCGGATCGGTCTTGAAATAGCGCAAGACGAAGTCGACCGCCGTCGGCAGCTTGGCGTCGAGATCGGGGCGGAAGCCGGGGTCGGTCATATAGGCCGCCAGCAGCTCGAGCTCGCCTTCGACCTGGTCGTTCATCGGGCTGCTGGTGAGCTCGAAGGCGGTGGCATCGACGTTGAGGCCGAACTTCCAGCTCGTGCTGACGAAAGCCTTGCCGATCTGCTCATAGTCGATCCTGCCGAGGCCGCCCTCGGGAACCATCTCGATCCCGAATTCGACCGGCGCCCGGTCCGCCGCCGCGAGGCCGCTCTCGCCGCGGCCGAAGCGCACGCGGATCTCGGTGTCGCCCGGCTTGAAATCGGTCTGCTTGAAATTGAGGATGGTGCCGTTGTGGAAATGCAGCCGCACGAAATCCGGCAGCTGCTCGCGCCGGTCGATCTGGCCGGCGCGGCCGAAATGCCGATAGGGCCAGGCGACGCTCTTCACGTCGACATAAGCGGCGGGCAGGGGCGCCGTCTCATTCTCGCGCCAGGCGGCGGTCAGCGCGTCCCTGGAAGGCGCGGTCGGACCCATCGCGACCAGAAGCGGGCCATTGCCGCTCCAGTCATTCTCAAAGGCTTTTTTGATGTCCGCCGGGGTCACGCCGGCGGTGGCGATGCCGAAGGTCCGCAGCGTTTCCGTGGGGCTGGCGAAAATGCGGCCTTTCAGATCGTCCGCGGCGATCGTTTCGGCGAGCGATGCGGACGTGCGCGAATCCGCCTGGATCTCCTCGGCGCGCATCGGCCCGCGCAATTGCTCCATCGCATCGTCCAGCTCCTGTCGGGTGGGCCCGTCGCGCTCGAAGCGCAGAAGCTCATCCTGTCCGGCGTGCAGCGCCTCCTTCCATTTGCCGGCCGCGGGCATGGCGAGGATGCAGATCCCGCGGGCATCGGGTATTTCGTCGTTGACGATCACCGCCGCGCCGAGAAGCGGCGACGCGCCGGACGCGCTCAGATGCTGGAGGCGCTTGTAGAGGATCGTGGTCCACAATTTCGAATCGATGTCGTGGCGCAGGCGCTCGATCGGATCCGCCGCCGGTTGCCGCTTCGGCCCGAATCGGCAGCCGCTGAGCGCCGGCGGAAGCGCTTCCCCAGTCTCCGTCATCGCTTCCAGGCCGCGTGCCGTCACGGTCGCCGGCGGCACCGGCCGAATGCCGGCCGCGCCGCGCGCGCTCCAGCTCGCAAAGACCCGTCTGGCGAGGCTTTCGAGCTGGTCCGCCGGCGCGTCGCCGACAATGACCAAAGTCGCATTTTCGGGGCGGTACCAGCGTTCGTAAAAGGCCTGGAGCCGCGCCGGCGTGGCGGCGCGGAGCGAGGCTTCGGTTCCTTGCGGCAGGCGCGAGATCGAGCGGAAGCCGGGAAGCTGGAACCGGCTGACGTCCTCCGCCGCCGCGAGCGCCGGATTCTTGCGGGTCTGAAGCTCGGAGATGACGACGCCGCGCTCGATGTCCACCGCCGCCTGGGTAAAGGCGATGCCGTCCATGGCGCTGCGCATCCAGTCGAGGATCTTGCGAAGCCCGTCGGGCGTGGAGGCAGGGATATCGACGCCGTAGGTCGTGCTCTCGATCGTGGTGAAGGCATTCTGGTCGCGGCCGAGCGCCACGCCCATGGCGGCGAACGGATTGTCGAGGATGCCGGCGGGCGCGAACGTCGTCGACCGGAAGGCCATATGCTCGATATAATGGGCATAGCCCAATTCGTCGTCGGCTTCCTCGTAGCTGCCGACCTTGACCAGCAGGCGGATCGAGACCGCGCCGGCCGGCCCCTTGTTCTGCATCACCTCGTAGCGGAAGCCGTTGGGGAGCGTCCCGGTCCTGACCGCCGGATCCGGCTCGATCACCGGCTCGGCGGCGGTCTTCGAAATCGTGCTGTTCGAGAGGTTCTTCGCGTCCGACGGCGGCGCCAGAGCGGCGGCCGGCGCGGCGGCGAAGAGAAGGAAAGCTGCGGCAGCGCCGAACCTGCGGCCCATCATATTGAGAATCCCCGAGACTTTGCCCCCCACCAATCTATCGATTCGGGCGCGCGTGTCGAGAGGTGACGGGAATGTCCGCCGAGGCCCCCTGCTTTTACGGGAAATCATCCGTTCCTTGCCCGATGGGCGGCCCATCCCGGAAAGCTCACGGTCCATCCGCGCGACGTCTTCAACCTTGACGCCGGATGACCATCTCTCCTGAATCGAAAGGAGAGGAACAATGCAAATCCGGAAGCTCTTGCTCGCCGGCGCCGCAACCCTCTTGCCCGCGGCCGCCGTCCTCGCCCACGGCATCCAGACCCAGCCGGCCCCGACCCAGCCGCCGCCGACGACCACGCCGGCCCCGGAGCCGTCCCAGCCCCCGATGACGCCCCCGGCCCAGCCCCCGATGACGCCGCCGTCTCAGCCCGATACCACGGCGACGCAGCCGCCTCAGCCCGAAACCACTCCGGCGCCGTCGCAGCCGGCAGCGGCTGCGGTGACCGATGCCGACCTGGCGGCCGGCGCGAAGGTGAGCGACCCCTCCGGTGCATCGGTCGGCACCGTCACGTCCGCGGACGACCAGAACGTCACGCTGGCGCTCAACGCAAGCACGAAGGTACGGGTGCCACGCAGCGCGTTCAGCAAGAACAGCCGCGGCCTCACCGTCACGGCCACGAAGAAGCAGCTCCAGGCGGCGGCCCGCAAGTCGCAACCCGCCCAGCCGCACTGAGGAAAAGGCGAAAAGGAAGGGCCGCTTCGCCGGCGGCCCTTTTCCGATCGCGGGAATCGACGGCGGCGATTCGCCGTCGGGCGGCATTCACCCGGCGTCGAACGGCAATAATCCCTCATAGGCTTCCAACCGCTTCCCGCCCGGCAATTGCGCGCCGCGGCGGAGCAGGAAAACGTGCCTGACGATCTCGGCCTGCTGCTCGATGCCGTAGCGGCGCAAGGGCCGGCCCGGCACCAGCTTGTAGCGGTAGCGGCAGAAAGGGTGCCGCATCAAAGGCAGATACCAGCGCCCGGCTTTCTGCGCCTGCCAGACATGGGTCATTTCATGGATGAGGAAGCCCTGGAGCGGCAAAGTCTCGGCGGCGAAATCATCCGAGCGGATCGCCCCGTCCGGCGGGAAATAGATGTTGCCGTTCGGCGCCATGACGATGTTGCGGGGCTGGAACGGCCACCAGCGGCCGCCGACGATCCGGACCCTCGCATAGTCGATCGCATCGCCGAAGATCGAGCGCGAAAGAGCGATCTCGCCCTCGCTCAGATCTCTAGGGTCCGGACTCATAACCGGCAATGGCCAGGATCGCCCGGAGAAGGGCATCGGCAAGGAGTGGTGTGCAGGGCGGGCTGATTGCCCGCACAAGCGCCGCGACGGTGCCGGTGCCCTTCTCCGGGCGACCCCCCTTCGGCTGTCTGCTTGCAGCAGCCGCTCAGGGTAAACTGCGCCTGCGGCGCAGCGGCGAGGCGGAGAGCCGGCCATGAGCCGGCCGCCATGCCCCCGGCATGGCTGCGAACATCCAGAGGATGTTCGCACCGGCTCATCGTCGTTGCTCGTCGGTCACGATGGATCGCCATCGCTCCCTCCTCGCGCCTAGCCCTGACCGCCTCTCCGCCTGTCATGGCCGTTGCCGGTAATGGGTCCGGACCCTAGCTTCCCGCATATTCGGGCGGCGGGTCGGCGGGGCCGACGAGCTGCGCGGGCACCGTCGCCGGCGGCGCGGCGCGGAAGCGGAAGGTGAAGCGGACCGTGCCGCCTTTCTTCAGCCTGGGATCGAGGCCGTAGACCATCAGATGCTTGCCGCCGGGGGTGAAGCGGACCGCCTCGCCTGCGGGCAAGGCGACGCTGGCGAGCGGCCGCATTCCGGTCATCGCCCCCATGGCGCCGGGTCCGCTTGCGGTCATCGTCTCGTGCAGCTCGATCTTCAGGCCCGGCGCGGAGACCCCGAGCAATTCGTCCTCCGCCGCCGCTTTGGCGGTGAAATAGCCGGCCCCCTCCCGTCCCGCCACCGGCGGCAGCCGCACCCAGGCATGCTCGACCGAGACGCCCGACGCGCCCTTGTCCTTGTGGCAGCCGGCGAGCGGCAGCAGGGCCGCGGCGGCGAGGGGAAGCAGCTTGATCGTCCTTGTCATTGAAGTTGCGCCCTAGGGCCTGTTTTCACCGCCCGCAACGAGCGTGATCGCCGCTCCGGGCGACCCCCTTTCGGGGGCGGGCGCCTTGTGGCCGGCGGCGGCGTCGCTCGTCGGGCGCGATGTCAGCACCGCGCCTCTCCTCGCGCCTGGCCACCGGCCAAAATGCGCTCCGTCACGCCATTGCGGGAGGTGAAACCAGACCCTTCAAGCCCGCACTTCTTGTCGCAACCGAAAGGCCCCCTATATCGCTCCCGAAATGCTCGCGTGCCTCGTTTGCAGGGCGCGGGTTCGCGTATATTTCAGGGGCATAAGAGGATCCTATGGCTAAAGTTATCGGTATCGACCTCGGCACCACCAACAGCTGCGTCGCGGTGATGGAGGGCGGCAAGCCCAAGGTGGTCGAGAATGCGGAGGGCGCCCGCACCACCCCCTCGATCGTCGCTTTCACCAAGGACGGCGAGCGGCTCGTCGGCCAGCCGGCCAAGCGCCAGGCGGTCACCAACCCCGACAATACGGTATTCGCGGTGAAGCGCCTGATCGGCCGCCGCTTCGACGATCCGGTGACCAAGAAGGACACCGAGCTGGTTCCCTACAAGATCTCGCGCGGACCCAATGGCGATGCGTGGGTCAATGCCGGCGGCAAGGATTACAGCCCGTCGCAAATCTCCGCCTTCACCCTCCAGAAGATGAAGGAAACCGCCGAGGCCTATCTCGGCGAGACCGTCACCCAGGCGGTGATCACCGTCCCCGCTTATTTCAACGACGCCCAGCGCCAGGCGACCAAGGATGCCGGCCAGATTGCCGGCCTCGAAGTGCTGCGCATCATCAACGAGCCGACCGCCGCCGCGCTCGCTTATGGGCTGGAGAAGCAGGACGGCAAGACGATCGCGGTCTACGACCTTGGCGGCGGCACGTTCGACATCTCGATCCTCGAGATCGGCGACGGCGTGTTCGAGGTGAAGAGCACCAACGGCGACACTTTCCTCGGCGGCGAAGACTTCGACAACCGGGTGATCGACTACCTGGCCGACGAGTTCAAGCGCGAGCAGGGCATCGATCTGCGCAATGACAAGCTGGCCTTGCAGCGGCTCAAGGAAGCCGCCGAAAAGGCGAAGATCGAGCTGTCGTCGTCCAAGGAAACCGAGATCAACCTGCCGTTCATCACGGCCGACGCCTCCGGGCCCAAGCATCTGGTGATGAAGCTGTCGCGGGCGAAGCTGGAGGCGCTGGTCGACGATCTGATCAGCCGTACGCTGGAACCGTGCAAGGCGGCTCTGAAGGACGCCGGTGTGTCAGCCAACGAGATCCAGGAGGTGATCCTGGTCGGCGGCATGACGCGCATGCCCAAGGTGATCGACACGGTGAAGTCGTTCTTCGGCAAGGAGCCGGCGCGCAACGTCAACCCCGACGAGGTGGTGGCGATCGGCGCGGCGGTGCAGGGTGCGGTGCTGTCGGGCGATGTGAAGGACGTGCTGCTGCTGGATGTGACCCCGCTTTCGCTGGGGATTGAAACCCTTGGCGGCGTGTTCACCCGGCTGATCGAGCGCAACACCACGATCCCGACGAAGAAAAGCCAGACCTTCTCGACCGCCGACGACAACCAGCAGGCGGTGACCATCAAGGTCTACCAGGGCGAGCGGGAGATGGCGGCCGACAACAAGCTGCTGGGCAACTTCGACCTGCAGGGCATTCCGCCGGCTCCGCGTGGCGTGCCGCAGATCGAGGTCACATTCGACATCGACGCCAACGGCATCGTGTCGGTTCAGGCGAAGGACAAAGCCACCGGCAAGGAGCAGCAGATCCGCATCCAGGCCAGCGGCGGTCTGAACGAGACCGACATCGAGCGCATGGTCAAGGAAGCTGAGGCCAATGCCGAAGCCGACAAGAAGCGGCGTGAGACGGTCGAGGCTCGCAACCACGCCGAAGGTCTGGTG
>DASXCT010000052.1:0-37614 GCA_036491055.1 Allosphingosinicella sp. | reverse complement strand
GCCCATAGCCTGTATCCTCGGGAAAAGTGGACGCCCTTCGGGCTACTTTTCCCGAGGATACAGGCTATCTGCCGAGCCGACGGCTGAAGCCCCATCCCGACTGAAGTCGGGGGGTTTCCTCCAAAGGCGGGACACTAAATACACAAAATGAGCAATATCGCTGGCATGGCGCGCCTTCCCCGTCTCGTCCTGCCTGGTTACCCCTATCATGTGACGCAGCGCGGGAATCGCCGGCAGCAGACCTTCTTCGAGGACGGCGATTATCGGCTCTATCGCGATCTGCTCGCCGAGGCGGCGGACAAGGCCGACGCCGAAATTTGGTGCTACTGCCTGATGCCGAACCACGTGCATGTGATCGTCGTTCCGTCCGATGAGGACGGGCTGCGGCGCACATTCGCCGATGCGCATCGCCGCTACACGGGCTTCATCAATGCGCGCAGCCGCTGGACGGGTCATTTGTGGCAGGGCCGGTTCGGCGCGGTGGTGATGGACGGGGCGCTCTGGCGCATGCGATGCGTTACGTGTCGTTCAATCCGGTGCGGGCGCGTCTCGCCGAGCGGCCGCAGGATTGGACCTGGTCCAGCGTGCGCGCCCATGTCGCCGGCGCGGATGACGAACTCGTCCGGGTGCAGCCGGCGCCCAATCGTTATGGCGATTTTGCGCGCTTTCTCGGCGAGCCGGTGGACCACAAGCACGCCTGGCTTGCACTGCGTCGGTCCAAATCTTCGGGTCGCCCGCTTGGCAGCAGCGAATGGCTCGCCGATCTCGAAGCCCGAACCGGACGAACCCTCGCTCCGCAAAAGCGGGGGCCGAAGCCGAAGAATTTGTGCATTTAGTAAACTGGCACCGTAATTCAAGTCAACGTATGGCCAATGCGTCCGGTCACTTTATCGGCACCGCCGGCGGCCGAGTTGCCGCCCCGGGGGCAGCTAGTGTAGCGGCAGAGCGTTTCGGAACTGCCCTCGGTGGCGCAACTGAGAGAGCAGTCGACCATAAGGCCAATGGAAATTGACTCATGCTGAAATGCAATCTTCAACTAGCGATCATGCCGGTAGCAATAACGTTTATGGTATCCCTGATCAGTTCTGTGACCATCTCTATCATCGAGTATAAATCCGACCTATTAGTAGCGTCATGTGGCATGTTCGTAATATTTTATTGTGGTCTATTACCTATCTTCTTAATTGTCGGTATATCGACAACGATTGACAGATTGAAGAAAGGCTTCTTATTTTGTTATCTTGTTATTCTAATAACTAACGTACTTCCGATATCTATTGCCTATAAAATTCTATTCGGAAATAAGATTATTAATGTGTTCGACTATTATGCCGGAATAATAATGTACGCCGTAATGGGAATCGTTGCTTTTGTTTTGCCTGTTAGGGCCGACTCATCCACTGCGGACAGTCAAAGTTAATGGACGTTTGGAATTTTGGTGCACCACACCCAACTGAATTCCGCTCAACCGGCTCATCATGAAGACCGTGCCGGTCTCCGCCACCGGCGATTACGGTGGATTACGGTGACACGTGCAATATCCCTAATTGACGGATTTCTGCAGCCGCCGTGCCCGTAGCCATGTCTCGCCTGCCGCGCCTGGTTCTCCCTGGCATTCCCCATCATGTGGCGCAGCGGGGGAACCGGCGCGAGTGGACCTTCTTCGAGGACGGCAATTATGCGCTGTATCTCGACCTGCTGGCGACGCTGCGAGTGTGCGGCAGTCTTTAATTTCCCTGCTGTAGCAGCTTCGCCCGCTTCGCTCTCCAGCCGTTCGATGGAGGCCGCGTCTCCGCAAGGGCAACCTGAGCGCTGATGCGCGATCAAACCAGCCGAAAATCTGGGGAATTACCGCTTGCCAACTCCCGGATCGTCGGGTGCTTCGATCCGACAGGAAAATGCTCTAGGAATCGTCGTCGCCGGAGCCGCGATGGCGCTGGCGAACGGTGTCGGAGGAATCCCTGGTCAACGACCTGCGCAAGATGGAGGAGATAAGTGGGCTCGATCCTTCCCGCTTCCGCGCCGAGATCGTCGGCCGCTACGAGCCGGTCGTGCTGCGCGGGCTGGTGGCCGATTGGCCGGCGGTGCAGGCGGCGCGGCGCTCGGCGGCGGAGGCGGCGGATTATGTTCGCCGCTTCGACCAGGGCGGGCCCGTCGAGGCCTTTGTCGGGCCGCCGGACATCGGGGGCCGCTTCTTCTACGGATCCGATCTCGCGAGCTTCAACTTCGAGCGGCAACGTACGAAGATCGGTGACCTCCTCCGTTTCCTGCTGATCTCGGCCGGGGAAGAAAACATCCGATCCGTCTATGTCGGCTCGGCACCGATCCCGGACGTTCTGCCCGGTTTCGACGATGAGAACAGGCTGCCTTTGCTCGACGGAACGCCGGCCGTCCCGCGCATCTGGATCGGCAATGCGACACTGGTCAGCGCCCATTTCGACGAATCGGACAATATCGCCTGCGTCGTCGCCGGCCACCGCCGCTTCACTTTGTTTCCGCCCAACCAGGTCGGCAACCTTTATGTCGGCCCGCTCGATTTCACCATGGCGGGGCAGCCGGCGAGCATGGTGACGGTGCGCGATCCCGATTTCGACACCCATCCCCGCTTCCGCGAGGCGCTCGCGCATGCGCGGGTCGCAGATCTCGAACCGGGCGATGCGATCTACATCCCCACCATGTGGTGGCACAATGTCGAGGCGCTCGACCCGTTCAACATCCTGGTCAATTATTGGTGGCAGGATTTGCCGCCCGACAACGGCTCCGCCTTCGAGGCGATGGTGCACGGGATCATGGCGATCGGGACCCTGCCCGAATATCAGCGCGCCGCCTGGCGTTCGATGTTCGAGAATTACGTCTTCCGGCCAGGCGGCGAGGATCCCGCCGCCCACCTGCCGGCGGCGCAGCGCGGCATCCTCGCCGAGTCGACGCCGCAGCTCCGCCAGCGCATCCGCCAATTCCTGATGCGGGCGCTTGGGCGCTACTGAGTGGTTGACCCGTGACAGGCCCCACCCCAACCCCTCCCCTGAAGGGGAGGGGCTTAGCGACGCCTATGATCGCAAGTCGCTTTAATTCTTGTCGGACTGCCCCGGCGCATGGGGGAAGCGCAGCGATTCATAATAGCTAAGCGGATGCGCCGGCGGCGCCACGCCGGGGGGCAGCGGGCGGTGCGAGATGCTCTGGAAATAGGCGATGCAGGCGTCGCGCCACCACGAGGCCTCCTGTTCCTGGATGGCCATGAAGGCTGAGACCTCCGTGAAGCGCTCCCGGTCGACGAGCGGTTCCAGCGCGGCCCAGGTCTGCTGCATCTGCCGCACCTTCTCGACGCCGCCGGTGTAGCGCAGGACCAGTTCGTCCCAAAGCGTGCGGCCGGTGTCGAGGCGAGCGTCCCACGGCACATGGTGGAACCAGAGCAGATAATCGTCGCCGACCGTGTGCAGGTCGGCGAAGCGCCGCGCCACTTCCGGCGCATATTGGGCGACGGCGTTGCTGCCGGTCGCGGTCCGGTCGAAGCCGATGCCCTTCGCGTCGGCGCGGTGGTAATAGACCGGGTCCCAGTCCGGCCGCTTCATATTGTCGACCCAGGGCGCGGGGCCGTAATGATGGTCCGAGCCCATCAGATGGACGAGGCCGAGCGGCGTCATGTAATCGACCACCGCCTGGCGCGAGCCCATCATCATCGGCACGATCGCGTTCACGAGCCGCGGATCACTGCCCCAGGTCATCCGCGTCCATTCCTCGGCGATCGCGCGCGCGGATAGCTCTGGATTCCAGGCGAGGCGGCCGAAGGCGTACCAGTTCGCCTGGTCGAATTGCGATCCGCTCCAATTGCGGTCGGTGCCGGCATTGGCGACCCCGGCCATGAGGGTCAGGCTATGGCCGCCGAGCGTGCCGTCGATCACCTTTGCCACCGTCGAGCCCGGCCCGCGCGCATGCGTGTCGGAGGCCAGCACCTCCTCCCACATCGTGCCGAGATAGGCCAAATGGGTGGCGAAGCCGAGATATTCCTTGGTGATCTGGACCTCGAGCCCCGTCGGCGTCCCGGGCATGGCCCCGAACAAGGGATGGAAAGGCTCGCGCGGCTGGAAATCCAGCGGCCCGTTCTTCACCTGGAGGATGACGTTGGGCGCGAACCTGCCGTCGAGCGGCCTGAACTCGTCATAGGCCTGCTTGATCCGGTCCTCGTCATTGTCCGCCGAATAGACGAAGGCCCGCCAGATCACGATTCCGCCATGCGGCGCCAGCGCTTCGGCGAACATGTTCGCGCCGTCGGCATGGCTGCGCTTGTAATCCTGGGGCCCAGGCTCGCCCTCCGAATTGGCCTTGACCAGGAAGCCGCCGAAATCGGGGATCAATCGGTAGATTTCGTCCGTCTTCGCCTTCCACCAGGCGCGCACCCGCGGGTCGAGCGGATCGGCCGTGTCGAGGCCGCCAATCTCGATCGGCGCCGAGAAACGCGCCGAAAGATAGACGTGCACGCCCCAGGGCCGGAACGCGTCCGCCAACGCCGCCGCTTTCTCGATCCACGGAGTGCTGAGCGCGTCGGCCTTGGCGTTGACGTTGTTGAGCACCACGCCGTTGATGCCGATCGAGGCGTCGGCGCGGGCATAGTCCGTGTAACGAGGGCTCTTCCAGCCCGGCAGCTTCTGCCAGTCCCACAAGGATTGGCCGGCATAGCCCCGCTCGACCCAGCGGTCCGGATTGTCCCAATGGTCGAGCATGCGCAGCTTCACTTTCGGCGCATCTTCGATGTCGAGCCGGTCGATCGGGCGGCGGGTCTGGATCAGGCGCAGGAAGGCGAAGGCGCCATAAAGCAGGCCGCGATCGTCATTGGCGGCGATGATCGTCGCGCGATGCCCGCCGATGCGGACGCTGCGGATCAGATAGCCTTCCTCGCCGAGCCGTCCGAGGGGCAGGCGTAGCGCGGCGATGGCGGCCGAGCTTTGCGGGGTGGAGAGAAGGATGGCGCCGTCCCGGTCCGCCGCGGCAGCGGTCGTCATGGGATGCGCCAGCAAGCCCGTCAGGCCGCGCCGCAATTCGTCGCGTGCCGACCGCGCGACGGGGCTCGTGCCGGGCGCGACGATCTCGGTGGCGTCGGGGGCATAGGCGGCGCGCCGCGGCGCCTCGACGGGATCGTAGCGCAGCCACAATCGATAGCCGTCCTCGGCACGCGCCGCCGCCGGCGCGAGCAGCAGAAGAGCGAGAAAAGCGAGCAATGTCTTCGTCATTGTGACGGTCCCCTTAGCCTGTTAGCGGTAACAGAAGAAGAGGAAGCGAGATGGATCTGAGCCGGCGTGACACCCTGATCCTCGGCGCGTCGCTGGCGGCGGCGAGCGTGGCCGAGGCGGCCGTTCCCACGATCCCCGGCATCGGCGAGTCGCTGAACCATGCGGCGCAAAAGGGCGGCCGCCGCTTCGGCTCCGCGGTCGGGGTGGGCTGGCCGGGACAGGAGGGACGCGGATTCGCCGATCCGCGCTATCTCCAGATCGTCTCGTCCGAATGCGGGCTGATCGTTCCCGAGAACGAGCTCAAATGGCAGTGGATCCGGCACAGCCCGACCGGCTTCGATTTTCGCGGCGGCGACCGGCTGCTCGCCTGGGCGCAATCGCAGGGCATCGCCATGCGCGGCCACAATCTCGTCTGGCACCATCCCAAATGGTGGCCGGAATGGGTTACCCATTACGATTTCGGACCCCGTCCCGCCGCCGAGGCCGCGCGGATGCTGCGCGAGCATATCGACACGGTCTGCCGCCATTATCCGACGATCGCGAGCTGGGACGTCGTCAACGAGGCGGTCGACGCCCAGACCGGCGAAATGCGCGAGACGGTCTTCTCCAAGGCGATGGGCAGCGCCGACGCCGTGCTCGACCTCGCCTTCCGCACCGCGCACGAAGCGGCGCCGCACGCCCAGCTCGTCTATAACGATTATATGAGCTGGGAGGCGGGCAACGAGACCCACCGCGCCGGCGTGCTGCGCCTGCTCGAGCGCTTCCGCAGGAACGGCACGCCGGTCGACGCGCTCGGCGTCCAGTCGCATATCGGCAGCGGCAACAATCCGGGCGATGCGCCGGCCTTCGGGCCGCATGACGAACGCGCCTGGCGCCGCTTCCTCGATGAGGCGACCGGCATGGGCTACCAGCTTTTGATCACCGAATTCGACGTCAACGATCGCGGCATCCAGGGCGACATCGCCACCCGCGACCGCGAGGTGGCGGCTTATGCCCGTGCCTATCTCGACCTGATGCTGAGCTATCGCCAGCTTGGCGACATTCTCGCCTGGGGCATCGTCGACAAATATAGCTGGCTGCAGCAGCGCCCGCCGCGCGCCGACGGCCTGCCCAAAAGATGCACGCCCTACGATTCCGACTTCCGGCCCAAGCCGCTGCGCGCGGCGATGGCGGCTTCGTTCGGCGGAGCCGTGCCGCACCGCGGCTGATGCGTCGGCTTCTCTTCCTGCTGCTGTTCCTTTGGGCCGCGCCGGCTCTGGCCTGCGAGGGACCGGCGGCGATCTGCACCGAAAAGGCGCCGAATGGGCTGGAGTTGATCGAGGCTGGACGGCCACTCCGCATTGTGACGGATGCGCGCGACGATCCCGGCGTGCTCGACGCCGCGACGAACCTCCGCACCGATTTTGGACGCGTCGCCGGCAATGTCGAACCGCGCGGGGGAACCGAGGCGATCATCGTCGGCACGATCGGCCGCAACGCGACGATCGACGCGCTGATCCGCGACCATCAGCTGGACGTGCGCGACGTCGCGGGCCGCTGGGAGGCTTCGGTCCGCGAGGTCGTCGAGCATCCGGCACCCGGCATCGCGCGGGCCCTGGTGATCGCGGGCGCGGACCGGCGCGGCACCATTTTCGGCATCTACGACCTTTCGCGGCAGATCGGAGTCTCGCCCTGGAACTGGTGGGCCGACGTGCCGCCGCTCCGGCATCGCGACCTTTACGTCCTCCCCGGCCGCCACACGGATGCGCCGGTCGTCAAATATCGCGGCTTCTTCATCAACGACGAGGATCCGGCCTTGCTCGGCTGGGCGAAGGCGCGGTTCGGCGGCTTCAACCATCTTATGTACGCGCATGTCTTCGAACTGCTGCTGCGGCTGCGCGGCAATCTCCTCTGGCCGGCCATGTGGGGCACGAGCTTCTACGAGGACGATCCCGAAAACGCCCGCCTCGCCGAGGAGATGGGCGTAGTGATCGGCACCTCGCACCACGAGCCTTTGATGCGCGCCCATGTCGACTGGGAGCATCACGGGCAGGGGCCGTGGGATTATACCCAGAACGCAGAGCGGCTCCGCGCCTTCTGGCGCGAGGGCATGGATCGGACGCAAGGCGACGACCGCATCGTCACCATCGGCATGCGCGGCGACGGCGATAAGCCGATGACCCAGGGGACGGCTGTGCCCTTGCTCGAGCGGATCGTCGCCGACCAGCGCAGGATCATCGAGCAGGTGACCCACCGTCCCGCCGCCGAGACGCCGCAAATCTGGGCGCTCTACAAGGAAGTGCAGGATTATTACGACGCCGGCATGCGGGTTCCGGACGACGTCACCCTGCTCTTTTCGGACGACAATTGGGGCAATCTGCGCCGCCTGCTGCCGCTCGGCGCGCATCGCGCCGGCGGCTCGGGCATCTATTATCATTTCGATTATGTCGGCGGCCCGCGAAACTACAAATGGATCGACACCAACCAGATCGAACGGGTCTGGCAGCAGATGCGGCTCGCCGACGAATATGACGCGGACCGGCTGTGGATCGTCAATGTCGGCGACATCAAGCCGATGGAGTTCCCGACCAGCTTCTTCCTCGACATGGCCTGGAACCCGAAGGCGATGAATCTGGCGCGGATGGAAGCCTATCCGCGCGACTGGGCGGCGGCGCAGTTCGGGCCGGAACATGCGGCCGCGATCGGCGACATCCTCCAGCTTTACGGCCAGCTCATCGCCCGCCGGAAGCCCGAATTGCTCGATGCGGACACCTATTCGCTCGACAGTGAGTGGGACATCGTGAAGGGCGAATGGGAATCGCTCCGCGAGGCCGCCGAAGCCGTGGAAGGGAAGCTGCCGACCGCCCAGCGCGACGCTTATTTCGAGCTGGTCCTCCATCGCGTGCTCGCGGCCGAGAATCTGCACGATCTCTACTGGGCGGTCGCCAAGAACCGCCATTATGCGCAGCAGGACAACCCATTCGCCAATGCGATGGCCGATGAGGCGGAAAAGGCTTTCGCACGCGATGCGGCAATCCGCCGCCGCTACGAGGTCGATACGGCCGGCGGCAAATGGACGCAGATGATGGCGCAGACCCATATCGGCTATACCGGTTGGCAGCAGCCCGACCGCGATACGATGCCGGCGGTGCGGAGGATCAAGTCGACGAACCAGCTCACCGTGGAGGTGACAGTGCGCGAACCCCGAAGGGTAGGGACCGGCGCGTTCGTCGAGGACAACGGCACCGTCGCAATCGAGGCCGAGCATCATGTCGAGGCGGTCGGCGGCAACGGCATCGGCTGGATGACCATTCCTTATCTCGGCAAGACGCTCTCCGGCGTAACGGCGACGTCCGACACGTTCGCGCCGATCGAGCATCCCGGCGGGAACAGCCCGCACCTCGATTATGCCGTCCGGCTCGACCAACCGGGCCCGCTCGACCTGCTCGTCTACGCCTCGCCCGGGCTCGACGTCAGCGGCCGTGGCGAGCAGCGTTACGCCGTCTCGATCGACAATGGGGCGCCGCGCATCGTCAACCTGCTCGCCGGCGACGATGAAAAGAAATGGGAGCGTGCCGTCGCCGATGAGATCCGCATCGGCCGCAGCCGGATCGAAATCGCGGCGGCGGGCCGGCACGTCGTCCATCTCTGGCTGGTCGATCCGAACCTTGTCTTTCAGCGGCTAATTGTCACCCGCGGGCCGTTACCCGCCTCTTATCTGGGCCCACCGGAGAGCCCGAGACGCTGACCGGTGCGTTGTCGAAGGTGGCGCCTTCATGATATTCCGCGCCGAAAGAGGAGACCTGCCATGCGTTCAGCGATCCTGCTTCTGTCCGCCCCGTTCCTGCTGACCGCTGCCGCTTCGGGCGGGCCGCACGGCGATCGCGGCCCCGCGCCCGGAGCAGTGCGCTGCATCGATCCGCACCAGATCGTCGCCCGCCATGCCGAGCCGCCCAACGCGATCGTGTTCGAGATGGCCGGCGGAATCACCTATCGCAACGATCTGATCGGCGCCTGCCCCGGCGCCGCGCGCGCCACCAGCGCCAGCATCGTCCAGATCCAGCCGGACAGCGGCAATCTCTGCACGAACGACCATGTCAGCGTCTATGACCCCGTCGAAACCAGGGGCACCGGCGCCACCGCCCGCTGCCGGCTCGGGGCGTTCGTGCCGATCCCGACGCGCTGAGGCGGCGGGAAGCGAGACACGCCCCGTCCGATTGTGATAGCGCTAACAGGCACGGAGGATCGGGGAGGGGCGGATGAAGGCAAGGGCGGCGCTCGCTTTGCTCTGTTCGGTGTGGGCGTTGCCGGTCGGCGCGCAGAACCTGAAGATCAACGAAGCCCTCAAGATCAACGAGAAAGGCTATTTCGCGCGCCAGGGGCTGAACGTGATGGTGTTCAGCGATTATTATCCCGAAGGCCATCAGAGCGGCGTCACCATCGTCCAGCACGGCACGCGCGTCGCGGCCAATGGCGATCTGAGGCTCGAAGCCTCGCCCGGCCAATGGTCGCCGATGCCGGCGGCCGGGCACCGCATGGTCGATCCGAAAACCGGCACGATCAGCGAGACGCTCTCCTATCCCGACCCGAAGACGAACGGCCACGGCTTCAACCCGATCTTCTATCCGAAGCTCGATCTTTCCTATCGCGTGACGGTGACCGCGCTGGAGGGGAACAGCTTCCGCATCCGGGTCGACCTCGACCGGCCGCTGCCGGCGCCATGGGTCGGGCGGGTCGGTTTCAATCTGGAGCTCTTCCCCGGCCTGCTCTTCGGCAAGTCCTGGCTGATGGACGGGCGGAGCGGCATCTTCCCCAACCAGCCGGTGGGGCCGATGGTGCCGGCGGGCGGCGCGCCGGTCGAAGTGCCGCGCAATTTCCAGCCCAACGGACCCGTGCCCTCGCCCAACGGCCAGCCGCTGACCGCGCCGCTCGCGGTCGGCCGCGCGCTGGTCGTCGCGCCGGAGGAGGATCTTCAACGGCTCAGGATCGAGAGCCGCACCGGCCCGATCGAATTGATCGACGGCCGCGCCAACCACAATAACGGCTGGTTCATCGTCCGCGGCACCGTGCCCGCGGGGGCGACCGCGGATGCGATCGAGTGGATCGTGACGCCGAACGTGGTCGAAGGCTGGAAATACCGGCCCGTCGTCCAGGTGTCGCAGGTCGGCTATGCGCCCGCGCAGCCCAAGCGCGCGGTGATCGAGCTCGACCCGACCGACCGCGATATCAAGCGCGTCCGCCTGTTCCGGCTGACGGACGACGGCCGCAGGGAAGTGCTGGCCGGCGCGCCGGAGCGCTGGGGCGATTTCCTCCGTTATGCTTATTACACTTTCGATTTCTCGAAGGTCGCCGAGCCCGGAATGTACCAGCTCGCTTATGGCGATCTTTTGTCGCAGCCTTTCCGGATCGCGGACGACGTCTACGCGCGCGGCGTGTGGCAGCCGACGCTCGAATATTTCCTGCCGGTCCAGATGTCCCACATGCGCGTGAACGAGAAATACCGCGTCTGGCATGGGCTCGACCATGTCGACGATGCGCGGATGGCGCCGACCAACCTCAACCATTTCGACGGTTATGCGCAGGGTCCTTCGACCCTCACCCGCTTCAAGCCGGGCGAGCATGTTCCGGGGCTCGACGCCGGCGGGTGGCACGATGCGGGCGATTACGATCTGCGCATCGAATCGCAGATCGGCACAATCTGGCTGCTTGCGAAGATGGTCGAGGAATTCGGCCTGAATTACGATGCCACCACGATCGACGAGACGCACAAGGTCGCCGAAATCCACCAGCCCGACGGCAAGAACGACGCGCTCCAGCAGATCGAGCACGGCCTGCTCTCGGTGCTCGGCGGCTATCGCGCCATGGGGCGGGTCTATCGCGGCATCCAGGACGTGTCGTTGCGCCAATATGTGATGCTCGGCGAGGCGGCGAACGCCACCGACAATGTGCCGATGAAGCGGGTGGCGGGTCTCGGCGTCGACAACAATGGCCGGCCGATCACGATCGACGATCGCTGGGTGTTCACCGAGGAGAATCCGCGGCGCGAGCTCTATGTCGCCGGCGGCCTCGCCGCCGCCGCGCGGGTGCTCAAGGCGAGCGATCCGGCGATGGCGGCGGAAGCGCTCGCCGCCGCCCGTCACCTCTATGCCGGCGCGATCGACAAGACCGACGATATCGCGATGCGCGTCTTCGCGCTCGCCGAGCTGATCCACACGATCGGCGATCCGGCGCTGGCGCGGCGGCTCGTCGCGCTCGAGCCGGCGATCCTCGCCAAGGTGGCGGATACCGGCTGGGCGATCGCGCCGATCCTCGACCGCATTCCCGATGCCGGATTCAAGCAAAGGCTCGCGGCCGCCGTCGCCGCCTACCAGGCGGGAGTGCGGGAATCGGCGCGGACCGATTCGCCTTACGGCGTTCCCTACAAGCCGAACATCTGGGGCGCCGGCTGGGACATACAGGAAAACGGCGTCCGCCAATATTTCTTCCACAAGGGCTGGCCGGACGTCACGCCGACCGATTCCTATATCAACGCGCTGAACTTCGACCTCGGCGTCCATCCGGGCGAGAACAATGAGAGCTTCGCATCGGGAGTCGGCGCGCATTCGGCGACCATTGCCTATGGCTTCAACCGCGCCGACTGGTCCTATGTGCCGGGCGGGGTGATCTCGGGCACGGCTTTGATCCGTCCGGACCTGCCGGAGCTGAAGGAATGGCCCTTCTTCTGGCAGCAGCGCGAATATGTGATGGGCGGCGGCGAGACCAATTACATGTTCCTCGCCCTCGCCGCCGATGCGCTCTATCGCAAGGACGCCCGATGAAGATTGCCTTTGCCTTGCTTCCGCTGGCCCTCGCCGCTCCCGCTTTGGGCGCGAGCGTCACGACCGCGCCCTATGGGATCGCGAAGAACGGGCAGAAGGTCGAGCAGGTCACGCTCACCAACGATGAAGGCATGGTCGTGAAGATCATCTCCTACGGCGCGGACGTCACCGACATCGTCGTACCGGATGCGCATGGGCACAAGGCGAACGTCGCGCTCGGCTTCGGCAGCCTCGCCGATTATGAGGCGAAGAATGGCGATTATGCCTTCGGCGCGGTGATGGGCCGCTATGCCGGCCGCATCGCCAATGCCCGGTTCAAATTGGACGGGCGCGAGATCAAGCTGGTCGCCAATGACGGGCCGAACGCGCTCCATGGTGGCCCGAACGGGCTGTTCACGAAGGTCTGGACGATGAGACCGTTCAGGCACGGCCGGATCGTCGGGGCGATGCTCCACTATGTCAGCCCGGACGGCGAGCAGGGCTTTCCGGGGCGGCTCGATCTGAAGGTCACTTACAGCCTCGGGCCCGACAATGCGCTGCGCATCGATTATGAGGCGCGGACTGATAAGACGACCGTGCTCAACCTCACCAACCACAGCTATTTCAACCTCGCCGGCGCGGGCTCGGGAACGGTGCTGCACCAAAGGCTCCAGATCCTCTCCGACCGGCTGATGGAATCCGACCAGGGCGGCATTCCCGACGGGCGCTTCCTCCCTGTCGCGGGGACTCCGTTCGACTTCCGCCGGCCCAGGGCGATCGAGAGCATGATCGACCGGCCGCATCCGCAGATGGAGGGACGGCGCGGTTTCAACCATAGCTGGGTGCTGCCGTCGGACGGGCGGCTGCGCCTGGCGGCACGGCTCGCCGATCCGAGCTCGGGGCGGCAAATGGATGTGCTCACCACCCAGCCTTCGCTCACCGTCTATACCGGCAATTATTTCAGCGGCCGCGACGCCGGCGCGCAGGGCGCGATCTACCGCCCGCATGACGGCATCGCGCTGGAGGCCCAGCATCTGTCCGACAGCCCCAACCGGCCGGATTTCCCGTCGACCTTGCTGAAGCCGGGCCAGGTCTTCCGCGCGACGACGATCTACCGCTTCTCGACGACAGGCAGGAAATGAACGAGCCGCACAAACCCGATCCGGACCGCTATGACGGCCGCATGATCTATCGCCGCTGCGGGCGGAGCGGGCTCGACCTGCCGGCCATCTCGCTCGGTCTCTGGCAGAATTTCGGCGGCGCCGACGTCTTCGAGACCGGCCGCGCGATCCTCCGCCGCGCCTTCGATCTCGGCATCACCCATTTCGATCTCGCCAATAATTACGGGCCGCCCTACGGCTCGGCCGAGGAGAATTTCGGCCGCATCCTCGCCGCCGATTTCCGTGCCCATCGCGACGAGCTGATCGTCTCGACCAAGGCCGGCTACGACATGTGGCCGGGGCCTTACGGGATCGGCGGCTCGCGCAAATATCTGCTCGCCAGCCTCGACCAGAGCCTCAAGCGGATGGGGCTCGACCATGTCGACATCTTCTATTCGCACCGGGTCGATCCTTCGACGCCGCTCGAGGAGACGATGGGCGCGCTCGTCCAGGCGCACCGCCAGGGCAAGGCGCTCTACGTCGGCATCTCCTCCTACTCGGCCGAGTTGACCCGGATCGCGCACGATCTGCTCGGCGCCGAGGGCGTGCCTTTGCTCATCCACCAGCCGAGCTATTCGATGCTGAACCGCTGGGTCGAGCGCGGCCTGCTCGACACGCTCGACGATCTCGGCACCGGCTGCATCGCTTTCTCGCCCCTCGCCCAGGGGATGCTTACCAGGAAGTATCTCGGCGGCATTCCCGACGATGCGCGGGCGGCGAAGCATGGCTCGCTCGGCGAACGGCTGCTGACCAAGGAGAATCTGGAGCGGGTGCGGGCATTGAACGGCATCGCCGAGGCGCGCGGCCAGAGTCTTGCCCAGATGGCGATCGCCTGGGTGCTGCGCGATCCGCGCGTCACCTCCGCCCTGGTGGGCGCGCGCACGATCGCGCAGCTCGAGGATTCGCTCGCGGCGCTGAAGCGGCTCGAGTTCAGCGACGAGGAATCGGCGCAGATCGATGCTTATGCGCAGGACGGCGGCATCGACATCTGGAACAAATCGTCGAGCGTGACTCCGGGGGAGGTGGCCTGATGAAGCTGCTGCGTTATGGCGAGGTGGGGGCCGAGCGGCCGGGCCTGCTCGACGGGGCGGGGCGCATCCGCGACCTTTCGCACCGCGTCGCCGACATAGGGGGCGAGGCGCTCTCGCCGACCGGGCTCGCGGCGCTGGCCGGGATCGATCCAAGCTCGCTGCCGATCGTCGAGGGTTCGCCGCGTCTCGGCCCCTGCGTCGGCGGGATCGGCAAGTTCCTGTGCATCGGTCTCAATTATGCCGACCATGCGGCGGAGACCGGCGCGACCGTGCCGCCCGAGCCGGTGCTGTTCATGAAGCCGACCAGCGCGATCAACGGCCCGAACGACGACATCCGCAAGCCGCGCGGATCGGCGAAGATGGATTGGGAGGTGGAGCTCGGCATCGTCATCGGCGCCCGCGCCAAATATGTGAGCGAGGATGAGGCCGCGGGCCATATCGCCGGCTGGTGCGTGATCAACGACGTCTCCGAGCGCGCTTTCCAGATGGAGCGGCACGGCACCTGGGACAAAGGCAAGGGCTGCGACACGTTCGGCCCGATCGGCCCCTGGCTGGTGACGCGCGACGAGGTCCCGGACCCGACCAGCCTCCCGCTCTGGCTGGAGGTGAACGGCCATCGCTACCAGGACGGCAATAGCGCGACGATGGTCTACAAGCCGGCCTTCCTCGTCTCCTATCTCAGCCAATTCATGACCCTCCATCCCGGCGACGTCATCGCCACCGGCACGCCGCCCGGCGTCGGCATGGGCCAGAAGCCGCCGGTCTTTCTCAAAGAAGGGGACACCGTCGAATTGAGTGTCGAAGGGCTTGGCGTTCAGCGCCAAAAGGTGGTCTCCGATTAGCGGCTTCACGCGCCGGGGGGCAATCGGCGCCGCGGCCGCCGCCGCGGTCGCGCCGCGCGCGCTTGCGGCGGCGGCCGGGCCGGTGCGGCCGACATGGCATTCGCTGGCCGGCGCCTTCCGCGCGCCCGAATGGTTCCGCGACGCCAAGTTCGGCATCTGGGCCCATTGGGGGCCGCAATGCCAGCCGGAGGCGGGGGATTGGTACGGGCGGCTGATGTACGTCCAGGGCCACCGGTTGTACGACCATCACCTCCGCCACTACGGCCATCCGAGCCGCACCGGCTTCATCGACATCATCGGGCAGTGGAAGGCGGAGGCGTGGGAGCCGGAGCGGCTGCTCGATCTCTATCGCAAGGCGGGCGCCCGTTATTTCGTGGCGCTCGCCAATCATCACGACAATTTCGACAATTTCGCCAGCGCCCATCACGGCTGGAATTCGGTGCGGGTCGGGCCGAAGCGCGACCTGATCGGCGGCTGGGCGAAGGCGGCGCGGCGGGCGGGGCTGCGCTTCGGCGTCTCCAACCACAGCTCCCACGCCTGGCATTGGTGGCAGACCGCTTACGGCTACGATGCCGAGGGACCGATGCGCGGCGCCCGCTACGATGCCTTCCGGCTGCGGCGGCGCGACGGGGCGGGCCAATATTGGGCGGGGCTCGATCCCCAGGACCTTTATACCGGGCCCGCCTTCGTGCCGCCGGACGGGATCGACAGCATCAAGGCGATGGACGCCTGGCACGGTGCGCGCGACGGCCAGTGGCACGAGGAATTGCCGGCGCAGAATCCCGGTTTCGCGCGCAACTGGCTGGCGCGGCAGAAGGACCTGGTCGAGAAATACCGGCCCGACCTCGTCTATTTCGACGACACGGCTCTGCCCTTCGGTCCCGTAGGGCTCGAGGCGGCGGCGCATTATTACAACCACAGCATCGCCCGCCACGGGCAATTGGAAGGCGTGCTGACGGGCAAGATGCTCTCGCCCGCGCAGCGGGGCGGCATCGTCGAGGATGTCGAGCGCGGCTATCTCGACGCGATCCGGCCGGAGCCGTGGCAGACCGACACCTGCATCGGCAATTGGCATTACGACCGCGCGATCTACGAGCGGCACGGCTACATACCGGCGAAGCCGGTGGTGCAGCGGCTTTGCGACGTCGTCTCGAAGAACGGCAATCTGCTCCTCTCCATTCCGGTGCGCGGCAATGGAACGATCGACCCGGACGAGGAGAAGATCGTCGCCGACCTCGCCCGCTGGTTCGGGACGAATGGCGAGGCGATCTATGGGACGCGGCCCTGGCGCATCTATGGCGAGGGGCCGACGCGGCCGAAAGCAGGCATGATGAACGAAGGGTCGGTCGGGCCGTTCACCAGCGCCGACGTCCGGTTCACGACGAAGAACGGAATGCTGCATGCGGCCCTGATGGACTGGCCGGACGGCAAGGCAGTCCTCACCTCGCTCGGCACGAGCGCGATGCCCGAGGCGCGGGTCGAGCATGTCGAATTGCTGGGGCACGGGCCGGTCGAATGGCTGCGGGATGCGCAGGCGATGGCGGTGAATTTGCCCCGGCCCTGGGACGGCGCCTTCGTGCCGGTGCTGCGTATCCACGGGCGCGGCCTGGCGTGAGCGACGCCGCCCTGCTCGCCGGGGTGGAGCTCGGCGGCACCAAATGCGTCTGCTCGCTGGCTTCGCCCGACGGCAAGATCGTCGCGCAGGAGACGGTGCCGACGACCGGCCCGGAGGAGACGCTCGGCCGGATCGAGGCAATGCTCGCCCGCTGGACGGTGGCGCATGGCTTCGCGGCGCTCGGCATTGCCAGCTTCGGCCCGGTCGACCTCGATCCCGGATCCCCGAATTGGGGCTTCATCACCACGACGCCCAAGCCCGGCTGGGCGCAGGCGGACGTGGCGCGGCGGCTCGGGCGCGGTCTCGGCGTGCCGCTCGCCTTCGATACCGATGTCAACGGTGCCGCGCTCGCCGAGATGAAATGGGGCGCCGGGCAGGGGATGGCGGATTTCGCCTACATCACCGTCGGCACGGGGGTCGGCGTCGGCCTGATCGTCAACGGCGCGCCGACCCGCGGCTTCGGCCATAGCGAGCTCGGCCATATCCGCGTCGCGCGGCTGGCGGGCGACGACTGGCCCGGCGCCTGCCCCTATCATGGCGCCTGCGTCGAAGGGCTGGCGGCGGGCGGCTCGATCGCGAAGCGGCTCGGCGGGAATGCGGTAGGCCTGGCCGCGGATCATCCGGTTTGGGAGATGGTGGCGCATGCGCTCGCCCAGCTCTGCCACGTCATCGTCTGTGCCGCCGCGCCGCGCCGGATCGCGATCGGCGGCGGCGTCGTCTCCGGACATCCCCATCTGCTGCCCCGCATCGAACGGATGCTGGTCGAAAGCCTCGCCTTCTATGTGCTGCTGCCGGGAGAAGGTCCCTATGTCACAGCGCCGGGGCTGGGCGACCGCGCCGGTCCGCTCGGCCCCATTGCCCTCGCCGCCGCGGTGCTGGAAAGCGAGACCGGTCTTCGTTCGATAGCCCCGATTTGACCATCCGATAAGCCGGTCATTTCCGGTCGCCACGCGGAGGGATTGGCGGTGACCGGACGCGGCGGCCCGCGAGGACGCTTTTCAGGCGGCCGCGCCGCCCCCGTCCTTCTCGCCGTTCTTCAGCCAGGTCATCAGCTCCGGGAAGGGAATGAGCTGGTTGAAGGAGAGGCCGGCAAGGCCGCCTTCGCACCAGCGCACCAGCGCCTGGAGCGGCCGGAAATGCTCCATCGTCAGCACGCATTCCTTGCCCACTTCGAGCGGCTGGTCGCATTCGATCTTCACCCCGCCTTGCGAGATGTCGCGGGTGTTGACGCCGTAGAGGCGCGCGCCGCTGCGCAGGGTAGCGAGGCGGTCGACCTCGATCCGCGGCAGGCGCGGCTGCCACCCATTGTCGAGCATTGTCTGGTTGGAAAGGATTTCGGCGACGTCGATCGGCTCGTCGAACTCGATGCCGATATTGGAATCGTCGATCCAGATCACCTTGCCGGGCGTCTGCTGGTTGCCCTTGAGCTCGATCGCGACCCGCTCCCCATCCTCGTGGCGCGAATAGACATGGGCCATGAGCCCGCCGGCGGAGATGTTGCGGATGAGGCAGAGCTCGCGCCCCTCCGGCCCGATCAGGGCGCCGACGCGCAGGATGGTGAGATGGCGCGAGTCGCGCCGCCGCTCCGGCGGCCGGGGTGCGCGTTTGGAAAAGGAGAACATCGTCTCCTCGTGAAGCTCGTTCGACAGCATCAAGCCCTCCGGGCCATCGAATGTTCGACGACGGGATCATTCCCGTCGCCCCCCACGCACAAAAAGCATAACCCCACAAAGGCTTAAGAAGCGGTTTACACCGGCCGCGATCGCCGCCGGCGGGCGGGATCGTTCACGTCTTGCTTACCATTCGCCCCTATGGCCGGCCGTCATGAATGCCGAGCTGAAGATCGCCGCGGAGCTGCGCCAGGACCCCCGGCCGCGCTCGGCGGTCAGCGGATGGACCGGGGCGGTGGGGCTGCTTGCCTTGATGGTCTATGCGGGCGTCGCGCGCGCCTGGCATTTCACCGGGCCGAACGCGGCGCTCTGCGCGGTCGTCGCCTGCGGGGCGCCGATGGTGCTCTGGTCGCTGCTGGTCGACAAGGTCCATCGCCGGCCGACCACCGGCATCGACTGGGACTCGCCGCCGCGGCCGCTCAAGGATTCGCTCGACTTCACCTTCGTCAAGATCGCCGGCCTGTGGGCGACCTGGGCGGCGATCGCTTTCCTCTACGGAATGGCGCGCTGGTATTGGGACAATCGCTTCGGCGACACCCAATATTCGATGAAGATATTGGGCTGGGCGTCGATCCCCCTGCTCGTCCTGTCGATCCCCTATGTCGCCTGGCTCGACCGCCGGCTGAAGGAGCCGCGCGACGGCGCCTGGCATATGGGCCAGTTGCTCATCGGCCGATCGAGCCTCGTCGACCGGCCGATCCTCTACGATTACCTGCGCTGCTGGGCGATCAAGGCCTTCTTCCTCGCCTTCATGCTCTCGATCGTGCCCGGCAACTGGTTTTTCGCGATCACGCCGGATTCGGCCGACGTCACCCAAAATATCGGCGCGCTGACCCGCTGGCTGATCGCCTGCATGTTCATGGTCGACGTGACCTTCGCCACCGTCGGCTATGTGCTGACGATGAAGCCGCTCGACGCCCATATCCGCTCGGCCAATCCATTCGCGGCGAGCTGGATGGCGGCCCTGATCTGCTACCCGCCCTTCATCCAGATGAACGGCGGCGGACCGCTCGATTATCGGCCGGGAACCTTGGGCGAGGACAGCTGGTCCTATTGGCTCGACGGCTGGCCGCTGCTGCTGACGGCCGACGCCGTCCTGCTCGTCCTCCTGACCGGAATCTACGCGCTGGCGACGGTGACGTTCGGCTACCGCTTCTCCAACCTGACCCATCGCGGCATCCTCACCAACGGGCCTTATGCCTGGTCGAAGCACCCGGCCTATCTTTCGAAGAATCTCTTCTGGTGGCTGGCCTTCCTGCCCTTTTTCGCCACCACCGGCGACGCGACCGACTGCATCCGCAACACCTTCATCCTCGCCTGCGTCAGCGGCGTCTATTTCTGGCGCGCGAAGACCGAGGAGCGCCATCTTTCGGTCGATCCCGCCTATCGGGATTATGCCGAGTGGATGGCGCGCAACGGCCCGATTCCGCGCTTGTTTCGCTGGCTGTCCCATCGCCCGCGGCCGGATGCCGTACCTGCCGAATAGGCGCAGGGGCTCTGCTCCCCCGACGCAGGGCCGGGTCCAGCATCGCCGGCTTTCGCCGGAGAGCAAAGCGGTCAGGCCTGGTCGGCGGGGTTGTAGCGGGCGAGAAAGGTCTCGAGCTTCCCAAGATAGAAAGCGAAGCTGTCCTTCTGCCGGTAGAAGCCGTGGCCTTCGTCCTTGATCACATAATATTCGTGCGGCTTGCGGGCCTGGGTCAGCGCCGCGTCATAGTCCTTCGACTGCTCGATCGGCACGGTATGATCGTCGTCGCCATGGATGAGCAGCACCGGCACCTGCAGCCGGGCGGCGCTGAAGAGGGGCGAGACCGCGTCGAGATCGAATGAGCCCGGCCCGCGCACGGTCGACTTGAATTCCCGGTAGATCCGGCTGGAGAGGAAGTCGCCGGTATAAGAGAGCTGCTTGCGCAGGTTGAAGACGCCGGCAAAGCAGGAGGCGCAGCGATAGCGCTCGGGATTGCGCGTCGCGCCCCAGGCCGCCGCATAGCCGCCATAGGAGCCTCCGACGAGGCAGGCGCGCTTCGGATCGACGATGGAGCGGCCGACCAGCCAGTCCATGCCGTCGTCGAGATCGTCCTGCATCTTGCGGCCCCATTCGCCATAGCCGCGCTTGTAATAGTCGATGCCGTAGCTGTCGGAGCCGCGATAATTGGGCTGAAGGACGACATAGCCGCGATTGGCGAGCAGCTGCACCTCGGGGTTGAATTCGAGCGTGTCGCGCACGCCGTAAGGGCCGCCATGCGGCATGATGACCAGCGGCAGGCCTTTGGGATCGCGCCCGATCGGCAGGGTCAGATAAGCGGGGATTTCGAGGCCGTCCCGCGCCTTGTATTTCACCGCCTCCATCGGCGCGAGCTCAGCGGGCACCAGCTTCGGGCTCGGCCGCACCAGCGGGCTGAGCTTCGTGTTCGAAATCTGGAAGACGTAATAGGTGCCGAGGTCGCGCGTGGTGCCGGAATGGACCAGCAGCACCGCTTTGTCGTCGCTCCAGGAAAGGATGCGATTCTGGCGGCCCGCCAGGGCGCGATCGATTCCGTCCTGCACCTCCTTCATCAACGGATCGAGCCAGGCGATCCGATCCCGATCGTCCGTATAGCCGACGCCGATCAGCGCATGGCTGTTCGGGTCGAACTGCAGATCCTGGACGTCGTTGGTCGGGCAGCCGAAGACCTTGTCGCCGATCGTGCGCGCGGCGAAATCATATTTGTAGACGGCGTTGAGGCCGCCGTCCCGGTTGGAGATGATATAGCCCTGGTCGGTCCCGCCGCTGAAGTGCATCACGCCGGTCGGCGCGTCCTCGAACAAATGGGTCTCGCCGCGCGCGACCTTGTGGAACTCGACGTCCGGTCCGGAGCGGTAGGCGAGGAACCAATTGCCGCGATCGAAGCCGATGCCGGCGCGAACCACGCCCTTGTCGTCCGCATACCAGTCGTGGACGCCGTCCATCGGCCGCACGGCCAGGTCCGGGTGATTGTCCTTCAAGGCGCAGCGGTAGATGCCGGGCGCCTGGCCATAGGACCGGCTGACCGACAGGAGCAGATATTCGCCCGCCGGGTCGACGTACAAGACATCGTCGCCGACATTCGTGGAATCGGTGAAGCCGATGAACGTCCCGGCTTCCGAGGCGAGATCGAAGCTGAGCAGCCGCGTCGCCATGCCTTCGATCAGCATGGTCGAGATGCCGAACTCCTCCCTCTGGTTGAACTTCATGATCACGCTGACGAGGAAGCGGTCGCTGCCGGCCCAGCGATACCAGCGCAGCTCGCTGCCCTTGGGCAGGGTGTAGCCCTTCAGCGCGCCGGTCGCGATGACATAGGTACCGAGCATTTCCTGGCCGCGCACCTGCATGCGGGCGAGCACCTTGTTGCCGTCGGGCGAGAGCTGGAGTCCCTCCATGGCCGGCCGCTCGGCGAAAGTTTCGGCGGGAATTCGCGGCGGCTTCGGCTCCGCCGTTGCCGCGAAGAGAGGGGTTCCGCGCAACATGGCCGAAACCCCGATGGCGCCGAGCAAAGTCCGCCTGCTGGTTTGCATATGAGCCCCTCCCCTGCGGCGTATCCACCGGCCCCCGCCGGGCTCCCTGCCGCGCGCATTTCCTTATCATGTCCGGCAGCGCGCGCGAGTCGAAAATCGTGCGGGCTCAGCCACTTCGGCGGCGGGCGGCGCTATCAGATTGGCGAGGATGCGGCTGCCGGCGGGGGTCAGGATCGATTCGGGGTGGAATTGCACGCCCGACTGCAGTGCCGCCGGGTCGCTGATCGCCATCGCCATGCCGCCGATCCGGGCATGGACCCGGAAGCGCTCCGGAACCTCGTTCGTGCAGAGCGAATGGTAGCGGCCGACGCGGACCGGCTCGGTGAGGCCGGCGAACGGCCCGGCGCAATCATGGTCGAGCAGGCTCGCTTTGCCGTGGACCGGCTCGGGCGCGCGTTCGAGCGGTGCGCCGGCCTCCATCAATATCGCCTGCTGGCCGAGGCAGACACCGGCGAGCGGCACCCGGCCCTTCGCCAGCGCCACCAATTCGAGGATGCAGCCCGATTCCTCGGGCCGGCCGGGGCCGGGCGAGATCAGGATCGAGGCGCCGCTTTCCTCGGCCGCGGCGAGCGCGGCCTTGGCCGAGACGGTGTTGCGCAGCACCCGCACCTTCGTGCCGAGCCGCTGGATCGCGTCGACCAGGTTGAAGGTGAAGGAATCGAGATTGTCGATGAGGAGGACGCTGCCGCTCATGGCGCGTCTCCGGCGGCGGCGATGGCCGAGAGGATGGCGGCGGCCTTGCGGCGGGTCTCGTCGGCCTCGCGCATCGGATCGCTGTCATGGACCACGCCGGCGCCGGCGCGGACGAAGGCTTTGCCGTCCTTCACCACCGCCGAGCGGATGATCACGCCGGTGTCCATATTTCCGTCGCCGGCGAGCCAGCCGATCGCGCCGCCATAGGGGCCGCGCCGGGTCCGCTCGAAGCGGCGCAGCAATTCGGTCGCCTTGATCTTGGGCGCGCCGGAAAGGGTGCCGATGTTGAGGCAGGCCTGGAGCGCGTGGAAGGCGTCATAGCCGATGCGCAGCGAGCCCTTCACCGAGGAGACGAGGTGCATGACGCGGGCATAGCGTTCGACGTCCATCAGCTTCGCGACCCGGCGGGTGCCGGGGATGCTGACCCGGGCGACGTCGTTCCGCGCGAGGTCGACCAGCATCATATGCTCGGCCACCTCCTTGGTATCGAGGCGCAGGTCCGCCTCCATCTGGTCGTCCTCGTCGGCATCGGCGCCGCGCTTGCGGGTGCCGGCGATCGGTTTGACCTCGACCACCGGCCAGCCCTCCTCGCGCCCGACGCGGACCGAGACTTCGGGCGAGGCGCCGAACAGCAGATGGTCCGGGCCCGAGACGAAGAACATGTAGGGGCTGCGGTCGAGCTTGCGCAAAGCCGCGAAGGCGGCGAGCGGATCGGCGCAGGGCGCGGAGAAGGTGCGCGACGGCACGACCTGATAGATGTCGCCGGCGAGGATATGCTCCTTCATCCGCGCGACGACGCCGGCATAGGCCTGATCGTCGAGATCGGTCGCGGGCTCCGGTCCCGGCCTGAGCGGGGGCGCGGCGACGGGCGCGAGCGCGGCTTCGCAGCGCTCGGCCAGGGCAGCGAGCCGCTGGGCGGCGCCATAATGGGCGCGGACCCCGTCCTCGCCATCCTCGGCGCCGAAGGCGGTGCAGACGAGGCGCGGCGCGAGGCCCGGCTCGGCGACGACCAGCGACTCGGCGAGCCAGAAGACGAAATCGGGGAAATCGAGCGGATCGTCCTGCTCCTTCGGCAAATCCTCGAACAGGTCGACATGGTCGAAGGAGAGGATGCCGAGGCAGGCGAGGGTGAAGGGCTCCTCGGGCGTCTCGCTGCGCAGGCCGGACGTCAGCGCACGCAGCACGTCGAAGGGGGAGGGGGCGAGCAATCGCGATTCGGCATCGTCGCCCTCGGGCGGCGGGAAGCGCAGAATGAGGCTGCCTTTCTGCCGCGCGTCGACACGATGGTCGAGCGATCGGCCGAGCGCGGCGAGGACGTTGAGCCCGCCGGCGGTCAAAGCGGTCAGGGTGACGTCGAAGCCGCGGCATTCGATCCGCACCGCCGCCTGGTCGAGGATCAGGCTTGGGCCGGCGAGCGTCTCGAGCAGGAAGGTGTCGCGCCGCCGGCCGCCGTCGGTCAGCGCCGCATAGAGGTCGAGCCGGTCGGGTGCGCCGGCGAGGCGCCGGGTGAGCGCATGGGCGGTGCCGGCGGCGGGCAAAGGCGCGCTCACGCCAGCTCGCGGCCCACCGCCGCCACGATCGGCGCGATCGCCTTCATCAGCCGCTCGAAACCCTCGGGGTAGAGCGACTGGGCGCCGTCGGAGAGCGCGACCGCCGGATTCTCATGCATCTCGACGAGGATTCCGTCCGCCCCGCAGGCGGCGGCGGCGAGCGCCATCGGGATGACGAAATCGCGCACGCCGGTGCCGTGCGACGGATCGACCA
Source organism: Allosphingosinicella sp. (assembly GCA_036491055.1). Lineage (GTDB taxonomy): Bacteria > Pseudomonadota > Alphaproteobacteria > Sphingomonadales > Sphingomonadaceae > Allosphingosinicella. Next base: position 13,307 of record DASXCT010000052.1, on the reverse strand, counting down.
GCACCGGCAGATGCGTCTTCTGCTTGATATAAGGGATGGCGTTCAAATCGAGCGTGTTGCGCGTCGCCGTCTCGAAGGTGCGGATGCCGCGCTCGCACAGCATCACCTGCTCGTTGCCGGCGGCGAGCAGATATTCCGCCGCGAGCAGCAATTCCTCGACCTTGGCCGACATGCCGCGCTTCAGCAGCACGGGCTTGCCGCATTTCCCGACCGCCTTCAGCAGCGAGAAATTCTGCATGTTGCGGGCGCCGATCTGGAGCGCGTCGGCATATTGCGCGACGGTGTCGACATCGCCGCTCTCCATCACCTCGGTCACCACCGGCAGGTCGAGATCGTCGCCGACCTTGCGCAGGATCTTGAGGCCTTCGAGGCCGTGGCCCTGGAAGGCATAGGGGCTGGTCCGCGGCTTGTAGGCGCCGGCGCGCAGGCCATGGGCCCCAGCCGCCTTGGCCGCGACCGCGGTGTTGCGCATCTGCTCGCTTGTCTCGACCGCGCAGGGGCCGGCGATGATCGTGAAGCCGCGCCCGCCGATCGCGTTGCGCCCGAAGCGGACGATCGTGTCGTGCGGATGCATCTCGCGGCTCACCAATTTGTAGGGGGCGAGGATCGGCTTCAAGGATTCCACCATCGGGTGGCTGTCGAGCGCAAGCTCGGCGAGCAGCCTTTCGTCGCCGAGCGCGCCGAGCACGACGCGCTCGGCGCCCGGCATGTGGAGCGGCTTCAGGCCTTTCGCCTCGATCTTCTCCATCAGCTCGCGGGCGGTTTCGGCTGGGGCTTCGGGCTTGAGAACGATGATCATGGTGGTTTGTCCGTGGTCTGGAGGCACAAAAAAACCCGCCTTGAGGGCGGGCCTGCTGTCGCTTGGTCGAAGAGGGATCTTCAGGTCATGCGGTCGTGCGGGCGCGCCCAGGCGTTATCGGCCGGCCAGCGCCACCAATTGGTCGAACGGAAAAGGCTCTTCGTACCCATGCCGCGGTGGCTACCCCAGACCGCCGCCGCTGGCAAGCGGATAGGCTTCGGTTTGAAATAGGCTGTAGCGATATTTGCGATGCCCCAGATCTCCCTCTCCCCGGCGGGGAGAGGGTAGGGTGAGGGGGTTCGGCGGTAGAGAACATCCTCCAACGGCCGGCGCTCGCTGCGCTCGCTCCCCTCACCATGCCCCGCCTGGACCACTGCCCCGCAGCGGTCCTTAGCGGCGGGGCATCCTCTCCCCGCCGGGAAGAGGGGGCTTTGCGCTCCATTGCCGGGCGCGACGGGCCGTGACAGAAGCCGGTCTATGAACGAGATCGACCGCCGCTTCTTCCTCGCCTCGACCGCCGCCGCCGCGGCTTTTCCCGTACTTCCAGCCATCGCCGCGCCTGCCGCCGACGCGGCCACGGAAGCGATGCTGGCCGGCATCGCCGAGGCCCTGCTCGCCGAATATCCGGAGAATGCGAGCGCGCTCGGCCTCGACAAGGACAAGCGCGCGGGCCTCAAGAGCCGCCTCGCCGACCGTTCGCTGGCGGGGCGGGCGCGGCTTGGCGAAGCGGCACGGGCGCGGCTGGCGCGGCTGAAGGCGGGGCCGCGGCGCGGCCTTGGCGCCGCCGCTCTGCTCGACGTCGAAGTGACCGAGACGGCGCACGGCCTTGCCGCCGACGGCTATCTTTTTCCCTATGGCGACGTCGCGATTCTCAACCAGAATTGGTCCTACCGCAACGCGCCTTATGTGGTGACGCAGAATACCGGCGCCTTCGTCGAAATCCCCGATTTCCTCGACAGCAACCACCAGGTGAAGGACCATACCGGCGCCGATTCCTATCTGGCGAGGCTCGATCTCTATGCGGCCGCTCTGGACGGCGAGACCGAGCGGCTGCGCCACGATTCCGGCCTCGGCGTGATCGCCCCCGACTTCCTGCTCGACAAGACGCTGGGACAGATGAAGAAGGCGCGGGCCGAACCGATCGAGCAATGGGGGATCGTCACGTCGCTCGCGCGGCGGACCGAGGTGTTGGCGGTACGCTATGACCGCGAGGCGCTGACGCTGGCTCGGGAGCGCGTGGCACCCGCGCTCGACCGGCAGATTGCCGAGCTGGAGCGCCTTCGCGCCCGGGCCGACGGTCGCGCCGGCGTGTGGAAGCTGCCGGACGGCGAGGCTTATTATGCCTGGGCGCTGCGCGCGGGCACGACCACCAACATGAATCCCGACGAGGTCCATGCGATGGGCCGCGAGCAACTCGCTTCGCTGCAGGCGCGGATGGATCCGATATTGCGCGCCCGCGGCCTGACCCAGGGCAGCGTCGGCGCGCGGATGACCGCGCTCGGCAAGGACCCCAAGGTCCTTTTCCCGAACAATGACGAGGGTCGGCGGCAGATCCTTGACTATCTGAACGGCCGGGTCGCCGACATGCGCACGCGCCTGCCGCGCGCCTTTGCGACCCTGGTCAGGGGCAACCTCATCATCAAACGGGTGCCGCCGGCGATCGAGAACGGCGCGCCGGATGGCTATGCCGGGGCGGGGACGATCGACGGCTCGGTGCCGGGCAATTATTATATCAACCTGCGCGATACCTCGATCTGGCCGCGTTACGGGCTGCCGACCCTGACCTATCATGAGGGCATTCCCGGCCATGTCTGGCAGGGCGAATATACGTACAAATTGCCGCTGATCCGCTCCCTGCTCGCCTTCAACGCTTATTCCGAAGGCTGGGCGCTCTATGCGGAGCAATTGGGCGACGAGCTCGGCGCCTATGACGACGATCCGCTCGGCCGGCTCGGCTATCTCCAGTCGATCGCCTTCCGCGCCTGTCGGCTGGTGGTCGACAGTGGCATCCACGCCAAAAGATGGACGCGCGCGCAGGCGATCCAATGGTTCGCCGAGACCAACGGCTCGACCGAGGAGGAGGTGCGCAATGAGGTCGATCGCTATTGCGCCTGGCCCGGCCAGGCCTGCGGCTACAAGGTCGGCCATAGCGAGATCAATCGCCTCCGCGACAAGGCCAAGGCGGCGCTCGGCCCGCGCTTCGACCTCAGGACGTTCGACGACGCCGTGGTGCTCGGCGGCAACGTGCCGCTGACGTTGCTGGCGCAAGTGATCGACCGCTACATTGCCGCGCGGCGGGCGTAGCGGTACGCCTAGCGAATAGAGTTAAGTATTGTGTCCCCGGAATGTGCCGGAATGTGTATCGGCATGCGCTAACTTCTCTCGTCGTTGCGAGCGGAGCGAAGCAATCCAGTGCTGAGCAAGTCGGAGGCGTCGAACTGGATTGCCGCGTCGCTACGCTCCTCGCAATGACGGGGCTCTAACGGATCTCACTCAGTTCCACACCCTTTGTCTCGCGCGCCAGCAAGGCGATTATGCCGCTTAACGCAATTCCAGGGACACAATACCTAATTCCCAAATATCAGTTTCGAGCCCGGCGAGAAGCCGGAATGGACGCCGTGGCACTTTGCAGGCCGACCACGTCTCGCTTTACCACGTAGCTTGCCACAGGCTCCAGCTTCGGGCTGCCGAGGCGATAGAGCACGACCAGATAGTCTCCGATTGCCCGCCATCCGACGCCGCCGATCCCCACCCGCGCCGCGACGAGCTGCCCATCGACCTGCACCAGGATCGTCTTCGTTGGATAGCTATAGTCCGGAAACTCCGTATTCGCCTTTCGACCGAAGGTCGGGAAAGCCGCGCCGTCTCCATAATCCGAAATTTGAGACTGAAGAGTCTTGAGCCGATCCGCATTGGCCCGGAGCAGGCTCGGCGGGACCTGCGCCGTTGATTGCAGGCTGTGTCCATGCTCGTCGCGGGCGAGCGCCCGGGCAAGCTTCATGGCAAGCGCCGCGCTACTGCGGCAGGCCGTCCCATGCGCGCAAAACGCCTCTGACAGCCGGAAGCGATCCGCATATCGAAGCGAAATCCGGCAGGGAGGTTGCCAGCCCCTTGTCCAGGGCCTGATCTCCACATCCATGCCTTCGAGCGGATGATTCGTACCGTCGAACCGGACCAGCGCCGTTTGCCCCCCAACCGTCTCCAGGTCGCGCCAACTTGTCCAGCAGAGCTCGGCGCGCGGTGAAGGGACGGAGACGAGCCTTCCATCCGCCGCTTTCGTGAAGAAGGCGTCGTCTTGGCACTCCGCCGTCCCGCCGGTGACCCACACACGCCACAGGCCATTGCTCGTCTCGAGTTCGATCACCGATGTGTCAGGGACTTCGGGCAGAAATTGCTGGAACGCCCGCTTCGCCAGCGCCGGATCGTTGGGCCTCCTGGCGACATGCAGGTCTGCGTCCAGCAGCCCCTGTTGGACGGCGAGCGCATGGCGGAATGAAACGGGATTCCGCGCAATTTGCCGGACGTGTGACACCAGACGCGCGCAAAAAGCGGGCGCAGGATCGGCTGCGGAGGCTTGTCCGGAGAAGGCGGCTAAAAGCAGAGCTGCAGAGATCCTGGTCACTGGACGAAATCCACGGTTGGTCGCTCTTCGTTATGGGCTGCCGAACACATATCCGGTTCCCAGATCTGTTTTGGCGCCAATGCGACCGCCCCCGGCGCGGCAGGCAGGACTGGGCTCCTGCCTTCGCCGGGAGCACTACCTTATATCGCTCAGCTCCACCCCCTTCGTCTCGCGCGCAAGCAAGGCGGTGATGCCGCTTATCGCGCAGCAGATGCCGACGTAGATTGAGACCGGCACCGACGAATGGCTGCGCTGGTAGAGCGCCAGCGCGATGATCGGGGCCAGCGAACCGGCGACGATCGAAGTCAGCTGATAGGCGATCGACGCGCCCGAATAGCGGATGCGGGTCGGGAAGAGCTCGGCGATGAAGGCCGCCTGCGGCCCGTACATCGCGCCGTGGAAGAACAAGGCGACGACGATCGCGATGGTCGCCATCGCAAGGCCGCCGCTGCCCAGCAGGTTGAAGAAGACGAAGCCGAAGGCGGCCATGCCGAAGCCGCCGATCGCGTAGACGGTTCGGCGGCCGATCGCGTCCGAGAGACGGCCGAGCGCCGGGATCATGAAGAAATGGACGGCGGCGCCGATCAGGATCGCATCGAGCGCCCGCTCCTTGGACAGCTTCGCCACCTGCGTCATCCAGGTCAGCGAGAAGGTGGTGATGATGTAATAACAGACGTTCTCGCCGATCCTGAGGCCTGCCCCGATCACGAGGCCCTTCGGCCGCTCGCGCAGCACGTCCATGGCCGGCACCTTTGGCGGCGGTGCCGCCTCCATCTCTTTCTCGAAGGTGCGGCTTTCGGCGACCGACATGCGGATCCACCAGCCGATGGCGACGAGGACCAGCGACAGGAGGAACGGAATGCGCCAGCCCCAGGCGACGAAGTCCGCGTTGGTTTGCGTGCCGGCGAGGAAAGCGAGAATGCCGGCGGCGAGCAAATTTCCGGCGGGGACGCCGGCCTGCGGCCAGCTTGCCCAGAAGCCCCGCCGCTTCGCGTCGCCATGTTCGGCGGCGAGGAGGACGGCGCCGCCCCATTCGCCGCCGACCGCGAAGCCCTGGATCACGCGCAAGGCCGTGAGGAGGATCGGCGCCCACACGCCGATCGTCGCATAGGTCGGCAGCAGGCCGATGGCGGCGGTCGCGAGGCCCATCAATACGAGGCTCAGCATCAGCAGCCGCTTGCGGCCGATCCGGTCGCCGAAATGGCCGAAGACGATGCCGCCGATCGGCCGCGCGGCGAAACCGAGCGCATAGGTGGCGAAGGCGGCGAGCGTGCCGGTCAGTGGATCGAGGCTGGGGAAGAACAATTTGTTGAAGATGAGCGCGGCGGCCGAGCCGTAGAGGAAGAAATCGTACCATTCGATCGTCGTGCCGACCAGGCTCGCCAGCACGACGCGGCGGAGCGTCGTCCCCTGCCATTCGCCCTTCATCCGCATATCGCCCATCCCATCCTCCTCGTCTTTTCCGGCGAGCTTAGCCGCTTCGCGGGCGCTTGGGCCAGTGCCGTGGAAATCCGTGAAAAAGCACGAAGCTTCGGAGCGATTCCATAATGGTTGCTAAACTGCCTTGACCGAAAACCGAAAGGATGCAGCTTTCGGACGGTCATCGCAAAAAAGGAGGGGGCATGATGCGAAAGATTCTTTTTGCGCTCGTCTTGCCGGTCTTGGCGCTGGGCACGGCCTCGTGCCAGGTCAGCACGCAATCGGGCAACGGCACGGCGGCCGGCGCGGCGGAGAGCAGCGCCGCCGGCGTCGGCGGCGCGCCGGTCCCCGAGCTCGCGATGAACGCGCCCGACAAGACGGCATGGGATATCTTCATCGAGGCGGTGAAGCCCGGAGCGGGCAGCGAGTCGGCCTTCCAGGGCTGGGCGAGCGACACCGACACGTTCAAGCCCAATGCGGTCTGGCCGACCCAGGCTCAGACCAATGTCGAAGCCAAAGGCAAGCTCGGCGCGCCGCATGCCCTGCTCGGCCGCCCGGCTCTGCGTCCGCACAGGATGATCGAGGCCGGCGTGCAGCAGCAGGGCATTCCCAACCCGCCGCCGCCGTCGACCGAGCCGGGCGCGGACAACAATCTGATCGAAGAGGTGTTCCGGGACCGCCCGGCCTTCGATTTCATCGTCGGCAACCATCTCAATTCGCGCAGCGGGCTGGTGGCGGCCTTCAAGGCGGGCACCAACATCAGCTTCCCGGCCGATTCGGTCGAGGTGAAGACGAACTGGATTCCGGTCGCGGACCTCGGCAAATATTATCCCGGCGTCTCCGCCAACCAATTCTACGTCGCGACCCAAGGCGGCACCCAATATGCGCTGATCGCGATGCATGTCATCTCGAAGCTCGTGCCGAACTGGACATGGGCGACCTTCGAGCATCAGGCGAATCCGGGCCGGTGCGACTTCGTCGGCTGCAACGACATTTACGGCGCGACCGACCCCCATGTGGCGCCGCTGGACAATCAGGGTCAGAATCAGGGCCAGACCTATCCCGCCTGCGCCAAGACGTCGTCGCTGCAATCGGCGCTGAAGGCGGCGGGCGTGGCGGCGGTCTTCGCCAATTATTGCCTCAAGGGCTCGCAGACCGACTTCACTGACAATACCGGCCTTGCCGTCCGTCTCGGCAATACCGTCACCGAATATTCGTTCGTGCCGCAGGCGTCGTGCATGACCTGCCATGGCGAGGCGAACTTCACGAGCGCGGGCAAGGGGACGACCCAGTTCGGCTTCATCGGCGGCAACGGCCAGGTCGGCCCGATCAACCCCCTCTCGGTCGGCTATTGGAAGACGAGCGGCGCCCCGCCGCCTTATCCCCTCTACCAGGGGATGCCGGGACTCATCCGCAATGCGAGCTCGGCCGACTTCGTCTGGTCGATCCCGTTCTGCGCCTATGACGACGTGACCAACCCGAGCAAGCCGGCCGCGTCGCCCTGCGTCGGCAAGTAGGCGGTCTTGCCCCGACGGAGGGCGCGCACTAGGCGGTTGCCCATGCTGCGCGCCCTCCCGCTCCTGCTGCTTCCGCTGGCGGCGGCCGCGGGCGCGGCGCCGCCCTCGTCCCCGCAGGCGCGCTGGCGGGCGGAGGCGGCGCGGGTGACGATCGTCCGCGACGATTGGGGCATCGCCCATGTCCGGGGCAGGACGGACGCCGACGCCGTCTTCGGCATGATCTATGCCCAGGCGGAAGACGATTTCAACCGGATCGAGGCCAATTACCTGACCGCGCTCGGCCGGACCGCCGAGGCGGAGGGCGAGAAGGCGATCTGGGCCGATCTGCGCGCGAAGCTCTACATGCAGCCGGCGAGGCTGAAGGCGGACTATGCCGCCAGCCCGGCCTGGCTGAAAAGATTGATGGACGCCTGGGCGGACGGCCTCAATTTCTATCTCGCTACCCATCCCGACGTCCATCCGCGCGTCATCAATCGTTTCGAGCCGTGGATGGCGCTCTCCTTCACCGAAGGCAGCATCGGCGGCGATATCGAGCGGATCGACCTCAAGAAGCTGGAGGATTTCTACGGCCGCCCCGGCCACGAGCTGGCCATCGCCGAGCCGCGCCGGGAGCCGGAGCCGGGCGGCTCGAACGGAATGGCGATCACGCCGTCCAACACGGCCGACCGTCATGCTTTGCTGCTGATCAACCCCCATACCAGCTTCTTCTTCCGCTCCGAGCTGCAGATGGCGAGCAATGAGGGGCTGGACGCTTATGGCGCCGCCACCTGGGGCCAGTTCTTCCTCTACCAGGGCTTCAATCCGCATATCGGCTGGATGCATACGTCGAGCGGAGTCGACGCGGTCGACGAGTTCGCCGAGACGATCGTCCGCCGGGGCGGCCGGCTCTTCTACCGTTACGGCGCCCAGCTCCGGCCGGTGACGCGGCAGCGGATCGACGTTCCTTACCGCGCCGCCGACGGCCGCATGGCGACGCGCAGCTTCACCATCTATCGCACCCATCACGGGCCGATCGTCCGCGCCGAGGGCGGCAAGTGGATCGCGTTTGCGATGATGGACAAGCCGATCCCGGCGCTGGAGCAATCCTATCTGCGCACCAAGGCGCACGACCTCGCAAGCTACCTCAAGGTGGCGGCGCTCGCGGCCAATTCGTCGAACAACACGATCTTCGCCGACGACACGGGCGAGATCGCCTATCTCCACCCGCAATTCATCCCGGTCCGCAACGACCGCTTCGATTATACCAGGCCGGTCGACGGCAGCGATCCGCGGACCGACTGGCACGGGCTGCACGGCGTGCTCGATTCTCCGCACGTGATCGATCCGAAGGTCGGCTGGCTCTACAACAGCAACAATTGGCCCTATTCGGCGGCGGGGCCGGACAGCCCGAAGCGCGCCGATTATCCGCGCTATATGGATACGGCCGGCGAAAGCCCGCGCGGGCTCCACGCGATCAGGGTGCTGGAGGGGCGGAAGGATTTCACGATCGAGCGGCTGCGCAGCGCCGCCTATGATTCCTACCTCACCGCTTTCGCGCGGCTGGTGCCGGGGCTGGTTCGGGCGTGGGACGAGAGCGCGGGGCCGCTCAGGGCGCGGCTGGCCGACCAGATCGCCTTGCTGCGCGGCTGGGACGATCGCTGGGGTATTGATTCGGTGCCGACCTCGCTCGCTATTTACTGGGGTGAGGAGATGGTGAAGCGCGCCTCGGACGGCAAATATCTCCCGGGCCTCGAAACCTACGACCGGATCGACGCCGCGCCGGCGGCGATGAAGCTGGAGGCGCTCGCCGCCGCCTCCGATCATCTGGAGCGCGATTTCGGCACCTGGCGCACCCCCTGGGGCGAGATCAACCGCTTCCAGCGCCTGAACGACGACATCGCGCCCCAATTCACCGATTCGGGGGCGAGCATCCCGGTCGGCTTCCCCTGGTCGCGCTGGGGCACGCTCGCCTCGTTCGCGGCGCGAACCTATCCGGGCACGAAGCGCCGCTACGGCACGAGCGGCAACAGCTTCGTCGCAATCGTCGAATTCGGTCCGCGCGTGCACGCGGTCGCCGTCACCGCCGGTGGCGAAAGCGGCCATCCCGGCACCCCGCATTTCAACGACGAAGCCCAGCGTTACGCGACGGGGAATCTGCGGCCGGTCTATTTCTGGCCGGATGAGCTCAAGGAGCATGTCGAGCGGACGTACAGGCCGGGCGGTTAAGCTCCTCCCCGGAACGGGGAGGGGGACCGCCGCCGAAGGCGGTGGGGGAGGGGTCGGGCACGGCGCCAAGGGCCCCTCCACCATGCTTCGCATGGTCCCCCTCCCCTCGAAATCGAGGGGAGGACTTTAGGCGGCGAACCGATCCGTCGCGCGGATCAGCCGATCCAATATCCCCGGCTGATTATAGGCATGCCCGGCATCGGGAATGATGTGGAGCTCGGCCTCGGGCCAGGCGCGGTGCAGGTCCCATGCCGTGACCGGCGGCGTGCAGGCATCGTAGCGGCCTTGGACGATCACGCCGGGGATGTGACGGATCTTTCCGATGTCGCGGATGAGCTGGCCTTCGTCCAGCCAGCCGCGGTTGACCATATAATGGTTCTCGATCCGGGCGATGGCGATGGCGAACTTGTCGGCGGTGTGGACGGCGAGGGTCGATTCGTCCGGCAGCAGGGTGATGGTCGCGCCTTCCCAGCGGCTCCAGGCCTTGGCGCAATCGAGCTGGACGGCGGGATCGTCGCCGGTCAGCCGGCGGTGATAGGCCGAGACGAGATCGTGCCGCTCGCCTTCGGGGATCGGCCTCAGGAAATCCTCCCATTTGTCGGGGAAGATCGACGAGGCGCCCTGCTGGTAGAACCAGTCGAGCTCGGCCTGGCGGAAGGTGAAGATGCCGCGCAGGACCAGCGCGCTCGCGCGATCCGGATGCATCTCGGCATAAGCGAGCGCCAGCGTCGAGCCCCAGGAGCCGCCGAAGACCAGCCATTGCTCGGCGCCGACCATCTCGCGCAGCCGCTCGACGTCCGCGACCAGATCCCAGGTGGTGTTCGCGTCCAGCGAGGCATGGGGGGTCGAGCGGCCGCAGCCGCGCTGGTCGAACAGCAGGATGTTGGTGCGCGCCGGATCGAACAGCCGGCGATGATCGGGGCTGCAGCCGCCGCCCGGACCGCCGTGCAGGAAGACGGCCGGCTTGCCGTCGGGATTGCCGCACAGCTCCCAATAGAGGCTGTGGCCGTCGCCGACGTCGAGACGGCCGCTCTTATAGGGCTCGATCGGCGGATAGAGGGTCCGGAGGGTCAAAAGCTCTGCTCCTCGTAAATGCGCGAAACGTCGCCATGCCATTCGCCATGATAGCGGTCGAGCAGCACCCAGGCGGGGCTGGTGCCGCGGGCGACGATCTCGCGCAGCGGATCGAGATAGCCCGATTCGCTGTCGCCTGCCGAGTTCAGCCGGGCGCGGGCGACGAGGCCGGATTCGGCGATGGCGAGGATTCTTTTGGCGAAATCGCGCAAAGGCTCGCCCGAGGGCGTGGTCGCGCCGAGGCCGAGCTCGGGTACGGCGTCGCGGAGAATCTGCCGTTCCTCGATCGACCAATGCCTGACCTCATCCCAGGCGGCGTCGAGCGCATTTTGGTCGTAGAGCAACCCTACCCACAAAGCCGGGAGCGCGCAGATCCGGCTCCAGCGGCCGCCGTCGGCGCCGCGCATTTCGAGGAAGCTCTTCAGCCGCACCTCGGGGAAGGCGGTCGAGAGATGGTCGATCCAGTCCGAGCGGAGGGGCTTCTCGCCGGGCAGGGCGGAGAGCTTGCCCTGGAGGAAATCGCGGAAGGAAAGGCCGGCCGCGTCGATATATTTGCCGTCGCGGAAGACGAAATACATCGGCACGTCGAGCGCATAATCGACATAGCGCTCATAGCCGAAGCCGTCCTCGAAGACGAAGGGCAGCATGCCGGTGCGCGCCGGATCGGTGTCCGACCAGATATGGCTGCGATAGGAAAGAAAGCCGTTCGGCTTGCCTTCGGTGAAGGGCGAGTTGGCGAAGAGCGCGGTCGCGAGCGGCTGCAAGGCGAGGCCGACGCGGAATTTGCGCACCATGTCGGCTTCGGACGCATAATCGAGATTGACCTGGATCGTGCAGGTCCGAAGCATCATGTCGAGACCGAGCGTGCCGACGCGCGGCATGTGGCGAAGCATGATCGCATAGCGGCCCTTGGGCATGACCGGCAGATCCTCGCGCCTCTTGTCCGGCCACATGCCGAGGCCGAGGAAGCCGAGGCCGAGCCGATCGCCGACCGCCTTCACCTGCTTCAAGTGCCGTCCCGCCTCGGCGCAGGTCTGGTGGAGATGCTCGACCTGGGCGCCGGACAATTCGAGCTGGCCGGCCGGCTCCAGGCTGATCGTGCCGTCGGGGCCGGACAAGGCGATGACGTTGCCGCCTTCCTCGACCGGCTGCCAGCCGAACTCGGTCATCGCCAGCAGGAGGTCGCGTATGCCGCCGGGCTCGTCATAGGAAGGGGCGCGATGGTCGGCGCGGCGATAGACGAATTTCTCGTGCTCGGTGCCGATCCGCCACGCCGCTTTCGGCTTCTCGCCGCCGATGAAGGGCGCGAGCAGATCGTCCCGACTCTCGATCGGGGGATCGTATCGGGCATTTTCGGTCCGCGTCGTCATCGCGGCCCCTTAGGGCCTGCATTCGGCTCCCGCCAGACGGTTTCGCCCTGCTACCGATCGGCGTGCCGGCTCCAATCTCCGGCCCCGCCCATCCAGATCGAGATCGCGGCGAGCGCCGCCGTATCGGCGCGGAGGATGCGCGGGCCGAGCGAGACCGGCCGGGCGGCGGGCAAAGCGCGGATCGTCGCGCGTTCCTCGTCGGTGAAGCCGCCTTCCGGGCCGATCAGGATGGCGGCGGGCGCGGCGGCGATGGATGCGAGCGGTTCGCCGCCTTGCTCGTCGGCGAAGAAGAGAATGCGGCCTTGCGGCCAGGCTGCGAGCACTGCCGCCAATTTCTCCGGCTCCGCAAGCTCGGGCAAAGCGGTCCGCTCGCATTGCTCCGCCGCCTCGATGGCATGGGCGCGGAGCCGATCGAGGTTGAGCCGGTCGACGATCGTGCGGCGGGTGAGGATCGGGACCAGCCGGGCGATGCCGAGCTCGGTCGCCTTCTCGACCAGCCAGTCGATCCGGCCGCGCTTGATCGGCGCGAACAGGAGCCAGAGGTCGGGCACGTCCTCCCGTTCGCGAAGGCGCGTGCCGACGGCGAGCGTCACTTTTTTCTTGGAGACATCGGTCAGCTCGGCGAGCCATTCGCCGGTGCGATCGTCGAACAATTTCACCCGATCGCCCGGCCGAAGCCGCATCACCGCCGCGAGATAATGGGCCTGCGGGCCGTCGAGCGTGATCGCGGCACGTTCCGCGAGCGTTTCTTCAACAAAGAGGCGCGGCAGGCTGGATGGCGGCCAAGCCGGGGTTGCGATCATGGATACTGGGTAATCTGCCTGAAAGTACGATGCCATGCCGCATTTCTCCCTCCCCTCGATGGGGAGGGACGGGGAGGGGTGAGGTACGAGAATCGCTCCATTCCATGTCGAGCCCCACCCCCTCCCAACCCTCCCCCATCGAGGGGGAGGGCTTAAGCGCCATGCCTGATACCGTCGAACGCCATACGATCGCCGTGCTGGTCGACAACGAGCCGGGCATCCTGGCGCGCGTCGTCGGGCTGTTTTCCGGCCGCGGCTACAACATCGACAGCCTCACCGTCGCCGAAATCGACCGCCGGGACAACCTGTCGCGGATCACGATCGTGACGTCGGGCACGCCGATGATCATCGAGCAGATCAAGGCGCAGCTGTCGCGCCTGGTGCCGGTCCACACCGTCAAGGACCTGACGGCGGACGGGCCCCATGTCGAGCGCGAGCTGGCGTTGATCAAGGTCGCCGGCACCGGGGAGCGCCGGATCGAGGCGCTGCGCCTCGCCG
>DASXCT010000051.1:0-31862 GCA_036491055.1 Allosphingosinicella sp. | reverse complement strand
GATTGCCTCGCGGCATCCCCATCTCGCCGAGGAAGGGCTGGCGCGCTTCGAGGCGGCCAAGCCGATGGTCGCCGGCCGCTGGGTCTCGGGCGAGATCGCCTATCCGATCAGCGATTTCTACCTGACCAACGCGATCGCGCGGGCGAGCGAGACGATGCAGCGCTGCTCGGCCGAGCTGGTTCACGGCCAGTCGGTCGCGGAGGCGGCCGAATGACCGCGCTATTCCAGGCCCATATCGGCTATGGCTTCGGCTGGTTCCTCGCCACGCTGATCCTGATCCTGCTGATCGCGCTGCCGCTGATGCTGGCGGTGGCGATGATCATCTATGTCGATCGCAAGATATGGGCGGCGGTGGCGCTCAGGCGCGGGCCGAACGTCGTCGGCCCGTTCGGGCTGCTGCAGAGCTTTGCCGACGGCCTGAAAGTCTTCCTCAAGGAAACCATCATCCCATCGGCGGCCAATCGCGGTCTGTTCCTGCTCGCGCCGATCCTGACCTTCACGGTTGCGCTGATCGCCTGGGCGGTGATCCCGTTCAGCGCCAGGGCGGTGCTCGCCGACATCAACGTCGGGCTGCTCTACATTCTGGCGGTATCCTCGCTCGGGATTTACGGCGTGATCATCGCCGGCTGGTCGTCGAACTCGAAATACCCGTTCTTCTCGGCGCTGCGCGCGGCCGCGCAGATGGTCAGCTATGAGGTCTCGATCGGCTTTGTGCTGATCTCGATCGTGCTGTGGGCCGGCACGTTCAACCTCAATGGCATCGTCATGGCGCAGAAGGCGCATGTGTTCGGCTTCTTGAACGGCTTCGGCTTCAATCCGCTGCTGTTCCCGATGGCGATCGTCTTCCTGATCTCGAGCATGGCGGAAACAGCGCGCACCCCGTTCGACCTGACCGAGGCGGAGAGCGAGCTCGTCGCCGGCTACCAGACCGAATATTCCTCGATGAGCTTCGCCCTGTTCTGGCTCGGCGAATACGGCAACGTCCTGTTGATGTGCGCGCTCAACGCGGTGCTGTTCTGGGGCGGCTGGCTGCCGCCGGTCGACTGGGCGCCGCTGTACTGGGTGCCGGGCATCATCTGGATGTTCCTCAAGATCGGCTTCTTCTTCTTCGTCTTCTCCTGGGTGAAGGCGACGGTGCCGCGCTATCGCTACGACCAGCTGATGCGGCTCGGCTGGAAGATCTTTCTTCCCTTCTCGCTGATCTGGGTGGTGCTCGTGTCGGGCTGGCTCGAGGTCGTGCGCTACGGAGCCTTGGGATGATCGGCGCCCTCAGGATCGCGGGCATGGGCCTGTTGCTGGTCGCGTCTCCCTCAACGGCCCAGGAGGATAGCGCGCCGACGAGGATTTTCAGCTGCCATTTCGTCCGCAGCGAACGCGAGGCGGCACACCCGACCCTCCAGGAGGATCTCAGGATCGTTCAGTCAGGTTCACCGTACGACGCCACCGGCCGCTGGACGCTTTCCTGGCCTGGTCAGGCGCCCCTGACCGCTGAGCCCTTCGAAGCCTCTTTCGGAAGCGTTGGCGGGTCGGTTGGCCTCCAATGGACTGCGACGAACGGCAAAGCGAAGAAGGCGTTCATCTCCTTTTCGGACATTCATTCCGACAACGACAGAATCTATTTCTGGCTCAGTCTCGATCGGCCTTCGCTCTGGCAGTCCCCGGGCTATGTCTGCGGAGCCCGGTCCGCCGAGCCCTCCGGAGCAAAATCATGATCGCCCACTGGATCAAATCCTTCACCCTCTGGGAGTTCGTGAAGGCGCATTGGCTGACGCTGAAATATTTCTTCAAGCCCAAGGCGACGATCAACTACCCGTTCGAGAAGAACCCGATCAGCCCGCGCTTTCGCGGCGAGCATGCCTTGCGCCGCTATCCGAACGGCGAGGAGCGCTGCATCGCCTGCAAGCTCTGCGAGGCGGTCTGTCCCGCCCTCGCCATCACCATCGAGGCCGAGCCGCGCGAGGACGGCAGCCGCCGCACCACCCGCTACGACATCGACATGGTGAAGTGCATCTATTGCGGCCTCTGCCAGGAAGCCTGCCCGGTCGACGCCATCGTCGAAGGCCCGAATTTCGAGTTCGCGACCGAGACCCGCGAGGAATTGCTCTACGACAAGGCGAAGCTGCTCGAAAATGGCGACAAATGGGAACGCGCTTTGGCCGCGAACCTTGCCGCCGATGCACCCTATCGTTAAGCGCCGGCCCGTCCCGACATGATCGCCCCCCGATTCATCCCCGTCATTCCCGCGACAGCGGGAATCCCGCTTCTGCTCTCGACCCTGCCTGATAAAGGCAGCGGGACCCCCGCTTTCGCGGGGGCGACGGCGTTGCCGTCGTGATCCAGGCTTTCGCCTTTTACCTGTTCGCGGCGATCGTCATCGCCAGCGGGGTGATGACGATCGGGTCGCGCAACCCGGTCCACTCCGTGCTGTGGCTGATCCTCGCTTTCTTCAACGCGGCGGGCCTGTTCCTGACATTGGGCGCCGAGTTCATCGCGATGCTGCTCGTCATCGTCTATGTCGGCGCGGTCGCCGTGCTCTTCCTGTTCGTGGTGATGATGCTCGACGTCGATTTCGCCGAGCTGCGCGCCGGCTTCGCCCGCTACTGGCCTTTCGCGACCCTCGTCGGCATCGCCCTCCTGATCGAGATCGGCTTCGCGCTCGCCGCCTGGGAGCTCGGCGGCCTGCTGCCGGCCCGGCTCGCGCCGACCGCCAGAAGCATGCCCAACATCGAGGCGTTGGGGCTGGTCCTCTATACGCGCTATCTCTACGTCTTCGAGGGCGCCGGCCTCATCCTCCTCGTCGCGATGATCGGCGCGATCGTGCTCACCCACCGCCGGCGCGGCGACGTCCGCCCCCAGCGCGCCTACCGCCAGATCGCCCGCCGCCCCGGCGAAGCCGTGGTCAAGGTCGATCCGGGCATCGGCAAGGGGGTGGAGATATGATGGGTTCCTTCTTCTCCTCCTCGGAACGGGGAGGGGGACCAGCCGAAGGCTGGTGGAGGGGGCGTGGCACGGTGGGGGTCGGCCCCTCCACCAGCCTGCGGCCGGTCATGAGCAGGTGCGGATGTCCCCCGGACGTTCGCAGCCATGCCGGGGGCATGGCGGGCCTGCTCATCCCCGTCCCGGGGAGGAGCAAGTCGTGATCGGGCTTGGCCATTATCTCGCCGTCGGGGCCGTGCTGTTCGTGCTCGGCGTGTTCGGCATCATCATCAACCGCAAGAACGTGATCGTCGTCCTGATGGCGATCGAGCTCATCCTCTTGAGCGTGAACATCAATTTCGTCGCCTTCTCCGCCTTCCTCGGCGACATGGTCGGCCAGATCTTCGCGATGTTCGTGCTCACCGTCGCCGCGGGCGAGGCGGCGATCGGCCTCGCCATCCTCGTCATCTATTTCCGCCGCCGCGGCACCATCGCCGTCGACGACGTCCACCAGATGAAGGGGTGATAGTGAGCGTGCCAGCCATTCACGTCATGCCAGCGGAGGCTGGCATCCCAGGACAAGAGGTCTCGGCGGGTCTCGCTGGGACCCCAGCCTGCGCTGGGGTGACGGGTAAATGAGTACCCCGATCTTCATCGTCTTTTTGCCTTTGCTCGCTTCGATCGTCGCCGGACTCGGCAACCGGATGATCGGCAATCTGGCCGCGAAGCTGGTGACGACCGGCGCCCTGTTCGTCTCGCTGGTGCTGAGTTGGCCGATCTTCCTCGGTTTCCTGGCGGGGAGCCAGCATCCGGCAGTCTATCCGATCCTGTCCTGGATCCATTCGGGCGATCTTCACGTCGACTGGACGCTCAAGGTCGACAGCCTGACCGCAGTGATGCTGGTGGTGGTGACGACGGTCTCGGCGCTCGTCCACCTCTACTCCTGGGGCTATATGGCGGAGGACGACAGCCAGCCGCGCTTCTTCGCTTATCTGTCGCTCTTCACCTTCGCGATGCTGATGCTGGTGACGGCGGACAATCTCGTCCAGCTCTTCTTCGGCTGGGAGGGGGTCGGCCTCGCTTCCTATTTGCTGATCGGCTTCTGGTATTACAAGCCGGCGGCAAACGCGGCGGCATTGAAAGCGTTCATCGTCAACCGGATCGGCGATTTCGGCTTCTCGCTCGGCATCTTCGCGACCTTCCTGGTCTTCGGCACGGTCTCGATCCCGGCGATCCTCGCCGCGGCGCCGCATATGGCGGGCGCGTCGATCGGCTTCCTCGGCCACCGCGTCGATACGATGACGCTCATCTGCATCCTCCTCTTCATCGGCGCCTGCGGGAAGTCGGCCCAGATCGGCCTCCACACCTGGCTTCCCGATGCGATGGAGGGGCCGACGCCGGTCTCCGCCCTCATCCACGCCGCGACGATGGTGACGGCGGGCGTGTTCATGGTCTGCCGCCTCTCGCCGATGTTCGTGACCAGCCCGGTCGCGATGGACGTCGTCACCTTCGTCGGCGCCGCCACCGCCTTGTTCGCGGCCACCGTCGGCACCGTGCAGAACGACATCAAGCGGGTGATCGCTTATTCGACCTGCTCGCAATTGGGCTACATGTTCTTCGCCGCCGGCGTCGGCGCGTTCGGCGGGGCGATGTTCCACCTCTTCACCCACGCCTTCTTCAAGGCCCTGCTCTTCCTCGGCGCCGGCTCGGTGATCCACGCCATGCATCACGAGCAGGACATGCGTTTCTACGGCGGCCTCTGGAAGAAGATCCCCTTCACCTTCTGGGCGATGATGGCCGGGACGCTCGCCATTACCGGCGTCGGCCTCGAAAATATATTCGGCTTTGCCGGTTTCTATTCGAAGGACGCGATCATCGAGAGCGCCTATGCGCGCGGCACCTCGCTCGGCGGCTTTGCCTATGTCGTCGGCGTGTTCGCGGCCTTGCTGACCAGCTTCTATTCGTGGCGGGTCGTCTTCCTGACCTTCTTCGGCAAGCCGCGCTGGGCGGCCTCCGAGCATATCCGGCATGCCCTCCACGACGCGCACGGCCACGGCGATCCTCCATCCGATGAGGATGCCGGCCACGACACAAGGCCGCACGAGGCCGGGGCGGATGAGATTCCGGCCGGCACCGGCGGCTATCACCCGCATGAGAGCCCGTGGACGATGCTGGTGCCGCTCGGCCTGCTGTCGCTCGGCGCGGTCTTCGCGGGCTTCGGCTTCGCGCACTGGTTCATCCAGGCGGACGGCGCCCCCGGTTTCTGGGCCGGCAGCCTGTCCTTCAGCCCCGCGCTGGCGGAGAGAGTGGAACAGCTGCCCTTCCTGGTGAAGATCTCGGCCGGGCTCGCGATGCTCGCCGGCTTCGCGATCGCCTGGCTGGCTTATGTCCGCTACACCGACTGGCCGCGGCGCTTCGTCGCCAGCTTCGGATTGCTCTACGCCTTCCTGCTCAACAAATGGTATTTCGACGAGCTCTACGACGTCGTCTTCATCCGGCCGGCTTTGTGGCTCGGCCGAATCTTCTGGAAGAAAGGCGATGAGGGCACGATCGACCGTTTCGGCCCCGACGGCGCCGCCGCCGCGGTGCGCGTCGGCAATGTGCTGACCGCGCGGTTGCAGTCGGGCTATCTCTATACCTATGCTTTGGTGATGCTCCTCGGCCTCGCCGCCGCCGCGACCTGGGCGATGGCGCGATGAGAGGGGAGATGAACGAACACGTCATGCCAGCGAAGGCTGGCATCCCAAGACAAGAAGTCTCTGCGGGTCTCGCTGGGGCCCCAGTTCGCAGCAAAGCTGCGGTTTATCCTGAGCGCCGCCGAAGGCGGCGTCGAAGGGCTGGGGCGACGGGGAAAGCATGAACGGCCTCCCCATCCTCTCCATCCTCCTGCTTGTCCCCGTCATCGCCGCGGGGCTGTGCCTGTTCGTGTCGCCCAACGGCGCCCGGTGGGTGGCGCTGATCGCGACCCTGGTCGACCTGCTGCTCGGCATCCTGCTCTGGGCCAATTACCAGATCGGCGGGCCGCAATGGCAGTTCGTCGAGGGGCCTTATTCGCTCGGCCTTTTCTCCTGGGCGCTCGGCATCGACGGCATTTCGCTGATGCTGATCATGCTCTCGGTCTTCCTGATGCCGATCTGCATCCTCGCTTCCTGGAGCGCGATCGAGCGGCGGGTCCAGGAATATATGGCCTGCTTCCTGATCATGGAGACGATGATGATCGGCGTCTTCATGGCGCAGGACATCTTCCTCTTCTACGTCTTCTTCGAGGCGGGCCTGATCCCGATGTTCCTGATCATCGGCATCTGGGGCGGGGCCGAGCGGATCTACGCCAGCTACAAATTCTTCCTCTACACCCTGCTCGGCTCGGTGCTGATGCTGGTGGCGATGCTGTGGATGGTAAATTACGCCCACAGCAGCTCGGTGCCCGTCCTGCTGAAGACCGATTTCCCGCCCGAGGCGCAGACCTGGCTCTGGCTCGCTTTCTTCGCGAGCTTCGCGGTCAAGATGCCGATGTGGCCGGTCCATACCTGGCTTCCCGACGCCCACGTCCAGGCGCCGACCGCGGGCTCGGTCATCCTCGCCGGCGTGCTGCTGAAGCTCGGCGGCTACGGCTTCGTCCGATTCTCGCTGCCGATGTTCCCGCAGGCTTCGGCCCAGCTCGTCTGGCTGGTCTTCGCGCTAAGCCTGATCGCAATCGTCTACACCTCGCTCGTCGCCCTGGTGCAGCGCGACATGAAGAAATTGATCGCTTATTCCTCGGTCGCCCACATGGCGTTCGTCACCATCGGCATCTTCGCCTTCAACCGGCAGGGGCTGGAGGGGGCATTGCTGGTGATGCTGAGCCACGGCCTCGTCTCGGGCGCGCTCTTCCTCAGCGTCGGCGTGGTCTACGACCGGCTGCACACGCGCGAGATCGACCGCTATGGCGGGCTCGCCAACAACATGCCGGTCTATGCCCTCCTGTTCATGCTGTTCACCATGGCCTCGGTCGGCCTGCCGGGGACGAGCGGCTTCGTCGGCGAGTTTTTGAGCCTGGTCGGCGCCTATCATATTTCGAGCTGGGTCGCGTTCGTCGCGACGACCGGAATCATCCTCGGCGCGGCCTACATGCTCTATCTCTACTGGCGGGTCGTCTACGGGACGAGCCGCAACGCCGATGCCGCCGCCATGCCGGACTTGAACGCGCGCGAGCTGGTCGGGCTCGGCGCGATCGGCCTCGTCGTCCTGTGGATGGGTATTTATCCGGAAAGCTTCCTCGCGCCGATGCGCGGCGACGTCGGCCTGCTGATGGCGCGCGTCGCGCAGGCGGCGCCGAAGAGCGATTCCGGCCTCGCCGGCACCCTCCGGGCGGCGCCCTTGCCCGGAACGGGGGCGCATTGATGCTTCAGTCCCTTTCCCTCACCTTGCCCGAGGTCATCCTCTCGACCTCGGCCCTCATCCTGATGATCGCGGCCGCCTGGGGCGGCGACCGTTCGGCCCGGATGCTTTCCTGGCTCGCAATCGCCGCCTTCGTCGCGGCAGCGGTCACCATTCCCGGCACCCATGGCGGGCACCGGATCGGCTTCAACGGCCTGTTCGTCTCCGATGCCTTCGCCGCTTTCGCCAAGGTCGGAATCTATGTCGCCGCCGCCGCCTCCCTGGTCGCGGCGACCGGCTGGTTCGGCCGCGACGGCGATTATCGCGCCGAATATCCGGTGCTGATCCTGCTCGCCGGGATCGGCATGGGGATGATGGTCTCGGCCGCCGACCTGCTCACCCTCTATGTGGGGCTGGAGCTGCAGAGCCTCGCCGCCTACGTCCTCGCCTCGTTCCAGCGGCAGGACAACCGCTCGGCCGAGGCGGGCCTCAAATATTTCGTCCTCGGCGCGCTCGCCTCGGGCATCCTGCTCTACGGCATCTCGCTTCTCTACGGCTTCACCGGCTCGACCGAGTTCGCGGACATTGCCCGGGGTATCGCCGGCCAGAAGGCGCACGGCGCGGCGCTTGGCGGCGGTACCCTGTTCGGGCTCGTCTTCGTCCTCGTCGGCCTCGCCTTCAAGGTCTCGGCCGTGCCCCTCCACATGTGGACTCCGGACGTCTACGAAGGCGCGCCGACGCCGGTCACCGCCTTCTTCGCCTCGGCGCCCAAGCTCGCCGCCATGGCCCTCTTGACCCGTTTCGCCGTCCAGGCGGTCGGTCCCGCGACCTTCGAATGGCGGCAGATAATCATCTTCATGGCATTGGCCTCGACCATCCTCGGCGGCGTCGCCGCGATCGGCCAGCCCAACATCAAGCGGCTGCTCGCCTATAGTTCGATCAACAATGTCGGCTTCGCCCTGATCGGCCTCGCCGCCGGCACGCGCGACGGCGTCGCTTCGGTGCTCTTCTACATGGCCGTCTATATCGTGATGACGCTCGGCGCCTTCTTCGTGGTTTTGAGGATGCGCGATGCGGAGGGCCGACCGGTCGAGAGCATCGCCTCGCTGTCCGGCCTGTCGCGCAATCGTTTCGGTCTCGCGCTCGCCATGGCCTTGTTCATGTTCAGCCTGGCGGGCGTGCCGCCTCTGCTCGGCTTCTGGCCGAAATTCCTGGTGTTCCGCGCGGCGGTGTCGGCGAACCTCACCTGGCTTGCGGCGGTCGGCATCGCGACCTCGGTGATCAGCGCCTTTTATTATCTGAAGATCGTCAAGACGATGTTCTTCGACGAACCGGCGCCGGCTTATGCCCCGACCCGAGACTGGGCGCAGACGGCGCTGATCGCGGCCGCGGCGATAATCGTCTCCCCAATCGGCTATCTGCTGATCGGGCCGCTCGACATCCTCACCCACAATGCCGCGGCGGCGCTTTTCTGATTTCCACCCGGAAGAGGGGGGCGGGTCGGTATGACGGACTTTGAGGGCACCCACCCGCTGATCCGAACCGTCGTCGAGACCGGCTCGACCAACGACGACGTCGCTTCGCTCGCCCGCGCCGGCGCTCCGGAGGGAAGCTGGCTCCGCGCCGGCCGCCAGACCGGCGGGCGCGGCCGGCAGGGGCGGGGGTGGGACTCGCCGCCCGGCAACCTCCACGCCAGCACGCTCGTCCGCCTCGCGCCGGGCGATCCGCCGGCGCCGAGCCTGGCGCTGGTCGCGGCCGTGGCCCTGCACGAGGTCGCCGCGGCTTATGCGGGCGAGGCGGAGGTGATCGTCAAATGGCCGAACGATCTGCTCGCCGGCGGCGCCAAGCTGGCCGGCATCCTGCTCGAGCGCGAGGGGGAGGCGGTGGTGATCGGCTTCGGCGTCAACCTGGCCCATGTTCCGCCGGACCTCGGGCGGCCCGCGACCAGTCTTGTAATGCTCGCCGGCGCCGCGCCCGATCCCGCCGCTTTCCTCGACGCGCTCGCCGCCGCTTTCGCGCGCTGGCTCGGCCGCTGGCGGAGCGAGGGGCTCGCCGCCATCCGCCGCCAATGGGTCGCCGTCGCCCATCCGCCGGGGACCGCGCTTGCAGTCGAGGGGGCGCAGGGCCTGTTCGAGGGGCTGGACGAGAGCGGCGCGCTTCGCCTCCGTCTCGCCGACGGCTCGACCCGTCTCATCCATGCCGGCGACGTTTTCCTGATCTGATGCGTTGGTGCATTCGTGCTAGCGGAGGCGCCGCCGAGCGACTCGCGCCGGCTCCAGAAAACGGAGGTGCCGATGCTGTTCGCCCTCATTGGATTGCTGAAGCCCGACGTCGACGGCCGGCTGCCCGATTCGGGCACGGTCAACGAGCATCTCGCCCAGCCTTTCCGCCGCACCCGCCTCGCCGGCTATCTCTGCCACGAAGGCGGCAATCGCATCGGGCTGATGATGCTGCTCGAAGCGGACGATTTCGCCGAGGCCCAAAGCTTCCTGCACCAGAGCCCCTTCTTCAAGGCGGATCTCTACGACCGGGTGGAAGTGGCCGAATATGCGCTCGAGGTCGGGCGGCTCGACTGAGCGCCTGACGCCGCCCCTCGCCAGCCCCGCCGAACCGGGTTAGGAGCGCTTCCATGCTGCTCGCGGTCGATGCCGGGAACACCAATGTCGTCTTCGCCCTGGTGGAGGGTGGGACGATCCGCGCCCGCTGGCGGATCGCGACCGATCCGCGGCGGACGGCGGACGAATATGCGGTCTGGCTGCACCAATTGATCGCGCTCGAAGGCTTCGCGCGCGACGTGGTCGATGCCGTGATCGTCGGCACGGTGGTGCCGCGCGCCCAGCACAATCTCGAAGTGCTCGCCGAAAAATATTTCAAGGTCGCGCCGCTCATCGCCGGCCAGGGGACCGCCCGATACGGGATCGAGCTCGACGTCGAGGAGCCGCAGAGCGTCGGCGCCGACCGCGCGCTGAACGCGATCGCCGCGCACGCGCTGCACGAAGGCGATCTCATCGTCGTCGATTTCGGAACCGCGACCACCTTCGACCTGATCGATTATACCGGCGCCTATAAAGGCGGGATCATCGCGCCCGGCATCAACCTGTCGTTGGACGCTCTGGTCACTGCCGCCGCCAAGCTGCCGCGCATCGCCATCCAGGCGCCCGAAGGCAATCTCTCGGTCATCGGCCGAACGACCGAGGACCAGATGCATATCGGCATCTATTGGGGTTATGTCGCGATGATGGAGGGCCTGGTCGCGCGGATGAAGACCGAGGTCGGCCGTCCGGTGAAGGTCATCGCCACCGGCGGCCTCGCCACCCTGTTCGACCGTCACACTTCCATCTTCGACGCGATCGAGCCGGACCTGACGATTCAGGGGCTGGCCTTGCTCTACGCGCGGAGCCAAAGGGGCGGGTGAGTCACAAATAGTCCTCCCTGCGAGCGAAGCTCGCGGGGAGGGGGGCCATGCGAAGCATGGTGGAGGGGCCCCTCCACCGGCTTGCAGCCGGTCCCCCTCCCCACGCCTGCGGCACAGGGAGGACAAGAGAGAAATATGAAACCCTCCAACGAACTTCTCTTCCTCGCGCTCGGCGGCTCCGGCGAGATCGGCATGAACGTCAATCTCTACGGCTGCGACGGCAAATGGATCATGGTCGATCTCGGCATGACCTTCGCCGACCCGGCCTATCCCGGCGTCGAATTGATCCTGCCCGACCTCGGCTTCATCGAGGAACGGCGCGCCGACCTGCTCGGCATCGTCCTCACCCACGGCCATGAGGACCATATCGGCGCCATCCCCTATCTCGCCGCCGATCTCGGCGTGCAGCTTTATGCGACGCCCTTCACCGCCGGCCTGATCGCCGGCAAGCTGGAGGAGGAGGGGCTGACCGGCGAGGTCAGGGTCGAGATCATCGAGCTCGGCGGCGACTTCCGGCTCGGCCCCTTCGGTCTGCGCTACGTCGCGCTCGCCCATTCGATCCCCGAGGGCAATGCGCTGCTGATCGAGACGCCTTATGGCCGCGTCTTCCACACCGGCGACTGGAAATTGGACGACGAGCCCCAGCTCGGCGACCCCAGCACCGGCGAGGAATTGAGTCGGATCGGCGACCTCGGCATCCTCGCCTTGGTCTGCGATTCGACCAACGTCTTCCAGGAGCAGGCCTCGGGCTCCGAAGCCGGGGTGCGCGAGGGGCTCGACCAGGTCGTCGCGGAAGCCGAGGGGCGGGTGCTGGTCACCACCTTCGCCTCCAACGCGGCGCGGCTGAAGACATTGGGCCATGTCGCCACGGATACGGGCCGGCAGATCTGCATCGCCGGCCGCTCGCTCGACCGCATCCTCCGCGTCTCGAAGAGCGTCGGCTATCTGACCGATTTCCCGCCGACGGTCGATTTCGACACGGCGATGAAGCTGCCGCGCCATGAGCTGATGATCGTCGCCACCGGCGGCCAGGGCGAGGCGCGCGCCGCGCTCGCCCGCATCGCCTTCGGCCAGCACAAGCTGTCGCTCGACGCCGACGACCTCGTCATCTTCTCGTCCAAGCAGATTCCGGGCAACGAGATCGCGATCGGCCGCATCCAGAACGAGCTTGCGGGCAAGGGCGTGTGCATGATCACCGATCGCCAGGCGCCGGTCCACGTCTCCGGCCATCCCGGCCGGCCCGAGCTCGCCGCCATGTACCAGTGGATCCGGCCGGAGATCATCGTCCCCGTCCATGGCGAGATGCGCCACATGATGGAGCAGGCCCGCTTCGCCCGGCACGAGGGGGTGCCGCACGGCATCGTCCAGACCAATGGCGACCTCATTCGTCTCGCGCCCGACGGGCCGAAGAAAGTGTCCGAGGAGAAGGTCGGGCGGCTGGTCCTCGACGGCGACGTCATCCTCCCCGCCGACGGCAACGTGATGAACGAGCGGCGCAGGATCGGCTATAACGGCACCATCTCGGTCGCTTTGGCGCTGGACGATGACGACCGGCTGCGCGGCGACGTCGCGCTGGCGCTGGAGGGCGTGCCGGTCGAGGAGGATCGGGACTCCTTTCTGGAGGAAGCCTGCGCCGCGGCGGCGGACGCGGCCGCGCGCCATGGCGGCAATGAGAGCAAGCTGCGCGAGGAGGTGCGGCTCGCCGTGCGCCGCTGCGCGACCGAATGGACGGGGAAGAAGCCCGTCGTCGACGTGCTGGTGGTGCGGGTCTGAGCGGTGAAATTCCAGTCGATCCTCGCCATCTACATCTTGTTCTGGACGATCGCCCTGTTCGTCGTGCTTCCGATCGGCGTCCGCACGCCCGAGGAGGAAGGCGTGCAATGCGAGCCCGGCCATGCGCCGAGCGCGCCGCATGTCTTCAGCTTCGGCAGGGCGGCGCTGCGGGCGACGATCCTCTCGGCGATCGCTTTCCTCATTTTTTATCTCAATTATCTCTACGGCTGGGTGACGCTCGCCAGCCTCGAATGGGCGCGGCCGCCGGGGCAGTGACACCCCTTCCGTCATTCCGGACTTGATCCGGAATCCACCTTTCTCTTGACGGCGGCCGAAGATGGATGCCGGATCGAGTCCGGCATGACGAAGGGGGAGGCGACGCTATGAAGAAGATCCTGTTCAGCCTGGCCGCATTGCTGGCATTGGGCGCGGCGCCGGCGCCGGAGGGCCGGCCGGCCATCGGCGGCATCTCCCATCTCGCAATCTATTCGGCCGACATGGCGGCGAGCGGCCATTTTTACGGCTTCATCCTCGGCGGGCGAAAGGCGCCGGACCCCGAGGATCCGAACGGCGTCCGTTATTATTTCAGCCCGGTCCAGTTCGTCGAATTGCTGCCGCTGCCGCCCGGCCAGGGCCCGAGCCGGCTCGCCCATGCCGCCTACAATGTGGCCGACGCGGCGCGGCTGCGGGCATGGCTGGGGGCGCATGGCGCCGGCCCGCTCTCCGACCTCCACCGCGCCCCGGACGGGAGCCTGTGGTTCGACGCAAGCGACCCCGAAGGCAATAAGGTCCAGTTCGTCCAGCCCGGCCTGCATCGCGACGCCTTTTCGGGCGCGATCAGCGGGCGGATCATCCATATCGGCTATCTCGTCCACGACCGCGCGGCCGAGGACCGTTTCTACCGCAAATTGCTCGGCTTCCGGCCTTATTGGTACGGCGCGATGCACGAAGGCGCGGTCGACTGGATCTCACAGCAGGTGCCGGACGGGCACGACTGGCTCGAATATATGATGGTCGGGCCCGGCTCGACCACGCCGCTCGACCATGTCGATGCGCGCGAGCTCGGCGTGCTCAACCATTTCTCGCTCGGCGTTCCGAACATGGAAAAGGCGGTCACCCGTCTGCTTGCCGAGGATCGGATGAGCCCGCGCCACGACGGCCCCAGCATGGGCCGCGACGGCAAATGGCAGGCCAATCTTTACGATCCCGACGGCACCCGCGTCGAGCTGATGGAGTTCCAGCCCGTCACCAAGCCCTGCTGCTCGGGCTTCACGGCGGAGAGCCCGGCGGGGTGATGGCGTTTAGCCCTTCCCCTTCGATGGCAGGGCCATAGCCTATGGAGATTGAGCAACTCTGCCGTTCGTCCTGAGCCTGTCGAAGGACTTTGTTTCTTTCTGCCGCAAGGAAGGGAAGGGCCGGCGAAAGGTGCTCGGGCATCGAAGCGGGCATCGAGCCCGCTCCGCTGCGACCCACCCCTTGCCCCTCCCTAAGAGGGAGGGGTTGAGTTAGCGCAACCTCTCGATCGCCTGGGCCAAAGCGACGTAGAGCTTGCCCATGTCGCTCGACAGCAAAGTGATGCCGAGCGGGGCGCCGTCGCGGTCGGCGAGGATCGGGCGGAGCATTGCCTCGAAATCGTGGATGTAGCGATTCACCTGGTCGCGGAATTCCGGCTCTTCCTCATAATGGCGGGCGATCTCGCGCGCTTCCGCATTGTCGAGGAGGCGGACGGCGCGGCGGGTGAAGACGCCGCGGTCGCCCTTCATATAAGCCGCCCAGGCGCTGTCGGTGACGTCGTTCGACAATATCTTGGTGACGTCGATCGCGGTCGAGTTGAGCGATTCGATGAGCAAAGCGGTGCGGCGCGACAGATTGTTGCGCTCGCGCGCCTCGCGCTCGCGCCGTTCGTCCTCGATCCGGCCCTCGACCGTCGCGCTGGTCTCGGAGAGCGCAAGCATCTGCCGGGTGAGCCGTTCGGAGGCGAGCCGCGCCGTCGCCAGCGCCTGCTCCGACACGGCGGAAAGCTCGGCCATCTGCCGCTCGACCGTGTCGGCGACCGCGCGGCTCAGCGCCTCGCGGCCGGCTTCGCCGAGCGCGGCGGCGCTTTGCGGGATGGCGGCGCCGATCGCCTCGCGCGCTTTCTCGGCGGCCTGCTGCGCCGTTTCGCGGACGCGGACGAGCGCCTCGACCAGGGCCGGCCCGGTCTCGGCGGCGATGCGGGCGGCGGCCTGCTGCGCCTCGGAAGCGGCCGCGCCCAGGGCCTGGAGCCGCGCTTCGGCGTCGCCGCCGCCTTCCTCGATTCGCGCCAGCAGGGCGTCGAGCGCCTCGCGCTGGCGGGCGATCGCATCTTCCGATCCGCCGATCTGGGCCAGCGCGCGCTCGGCCGAGCTTTCGACCGCCTGCACCATCGGCGCCAGCGCGGCCGCGGCCTCGCGGGCCCGCGCCGCCTGGGCCTCGATCCGGGCAAGGCCGCCGGGGAGCTGCTCGTCGAGCTGGGCGGCGATGGCGGCGAAGCCCTCGGCCATCTCGGCGCTGCGCCGGGCCAGCTCGGCGGCGCGGCCGGAGCCGTCGCCGAGCCGCTCGACCGTCGCGCGCGCGACCTCCTGCGCCTCCGCCGCGGCGGCGGCGAGCCGGCGAAGCTGCTCCTCGGCGCCGGCACCGCCCTCGCCGATCCGGGCCAGCAGGGCGTCGAGCTGCTCGCGCTGATGGGCGACCGCGCTGTCGGCTTGCGCGATCCCGGCCGCGGTACGCTCGGCCGCCGCTTCCGCGCCCTCGACCAAAGGCACGAGCGCCGCCGCCGTCTCGATCGTTCGGGCGGCCTGCGCCTCGATCCGGGCGAGCCCGTCTGGCACCGATTCGCGCATCTGCTCGGCCAGGGCCGCCAGCGCCTCGGCGATCTGCCGGGTGCGCTCGCCGAGGATCAGGGCGTCGTCGCCGCCGCGGCCGAGCTCTTCCAGCAATTCCTGCGCCGCGCCGCGCATCTGGGTCAGCGATTCGCTCAATTGCCGGCCCTGCGCGGTCCGGGTGCGGCCGAGCCGGTCGAACCAGCCGTCGAGATCGGTCAGCTCCTTGGCGAGGCCGGTGACGAGCGCGTGGCTCGCCGCGTCCTGCGCCGAGAGATGGTCGGCGAGCGCCTGGATCTTCGTGCCGATCTCGTCGAGCCTCTGGCCGAGGTTGCGCGCCGCATCCTCGCCGGCCCGCTCCAGCGCGGCGCGATTATGCTCGATCGCGGCGAGCACCGCCGCCGATTGCGTCTCCAGCCCGGCCCGGGCCGCGTCGACCGCCCCGGCAGCGCGCGTCATCGCCGCGTCGACCGCGGAGCTCATATTGCCCGACGCCTCGCCCATCGCCCCGGCCGCGGCGGCGGCGCCGCTTTCGATCCGGGCGACCTGCGCCGCCATGCGCTGGGCCGCGCCGCCGAGCAGTTCGTCCGCCTCGCGCCCGCGCGCGCTCAGCGCCGAAAGCTGGGCCTCGAGCGCGCTGGCATGGCCGTGGGCGGTGAGCCCCGCTTCCTTCATCGCTTCCGTGACCGCGCGCGCCTGCTCGTCGGCGCGCGGCAGATCGTGGAGGAGGACGCCGATATCGACTCTCGCCGCCGCCGCCGCCGCGTCGAGCGCGACCGCCTGCCTGTCGAGGTTCGCAGTCTCCTTGGAGAGATAATAAGTGACGCGGCCGAGCCGGTCCGAGGCCTCGTCGCCGAGGCTCATCAGCCGCTCCGCCTCGCCGCGCAGGCGCCCGTTATTTTCCTCGATCTTGCCGGAGACGATCTCCAGCACCGTCTGCAAGGCGAGGCTCTCGCGCCGCATCGCATCGACCGAGGCGGTGAATCGCTCCGCCTCGCGGCGCGGCGTGCGGCCGAGCCAGATCCAGAGCAAGGCAAGCAAGGCGAGCGGCGCCGAAAAGGTGGCGATGGCGGCGGCGACCGGCGCGGCGGCGAGCGCCGGCGGTCCCTGCCACAGCGTCCAGCCGAACAGGCCCGCCCAGCCGAGCGCGAGCAGGATGAGCAAGGCGGCGAACGCGCGAATCGCGCCGGGCATGGCGGGCGCCGAATCGGGCTCCGCCTCCGCGGGCGGCGCCTGCGGCTCCTCGGCCGCGACGCCCAGCCACTCTTCGGGTTGACCTGCGCCGAACCCAGCGGGCTCGGCTTCCGCCGCGCTTTCTGCCCCCATGTTCATGCAGCGA
Source organism: Allosphingosinicella sp. (assembly GCA_036491055.1). Taxonomy (GTDB): domain Bacteria; phylum Pseudomonadota; class Alphaproteobacteria; order Sphingomonadales; family Sphingomonadaceae; genus Allosphingosinicella. The sequence goes on along the minus strand of DASXCT010000051.1, from coordinate 15,223 downwards.
TGTTTACCATCTTTCGGGAGCAGCGAAAGCGCGAAGGATACGGGGCGTTAACGCGCCGCGGATTAAGGGCAGTTCCATGGTCTACGATCCCGGCGCCCTCGACGCCTCGCTCGCCGCGGCGGTGGGCAGCGACACCGAATTGCTCGCCGAGCTGCGCGCGGCCTTTCTCGAAAGCGCGCGCCGCCAGGCCGACCTGATGGGCCGCGCCCGCTGCGACGCCAATTGGGAGCTCGCCGCCTCGCGTCTCAAGAGCCTCGCCGGCAGCTTCGGCGCGACCGGCCTGATGGCGCTCGCCGACGAGGCGCTGGACGGCGCGCCGGGCGACCCGGTGGTGCTGAGGAAGCTCCACGCCGCGATCGAGGATTTCGTCCACTCGTGATCTGACGTCCGGCTTCCTGATCCTCGGCCGATCCGGGCAGACATATTGCGGCCTTATGCTAAAGGCCGAGTTGAAGCGCCGTAGCGTAACTATCATAGCCTGGTCGAGAAGCTGGCGGCCGTAGGTCGTGGACTCTGAGCTAAATATCAGGAAGAAGCTGACGCGGGGAAAATTCACAGCGGTGTTCTTGATCCAATGCCTAAAGGCTATCGGCTGTTCCTCGCTGCGGTTGTCGGAAGCATAGTTCTCGGCATCGTTTTTGGGTGGACTCTACAACCCGCCAAGCCACACCTTTCCGGTGATAGCGGCTACCGCAAACAGCCAGTATCCTACCGCGCAGGCGGTGCCGGCTGCGAACGGTCGAAAATCGGTGAGCTCCCTGTTCGCCTAAGACAGCGCAAAGCCGACTCATGCGCAGACGCCGAAGAACAACATCGCAGCGCCGCTAACAGCGTCATAGAGGCTCGACGTGCGGCGGGTGCCGCCGACGCAAGCGCCATCGCTGCCTACCAACAGGCAAGGGTTGCGGCGTGGGGATTCGGCACGGGGGTGGTCATCTTGTTTGCGGCTATCTCGGCCGCCCTTTTCGCTAAGGCCGCCGCCGATCACACCGAAGCTGGCGCCAACGAGACGCGCCGCATCGGGGAGGCTCAGGTCAGATGCTACTTGACGCTTAAGTCTGTCAAAGCAAAAATAGATTCTCAAGTAATTTCTTGGACTGAAATAATTCTCTTGAATACTGGACAGTCTCCTGCACGCAATTTCCTTTGGTCTAGCGCGGTAAGTTTCTTCACAGGTAGGTTAGAAGTTGCTTGGGAAAGTGCTCCAGCTAAAATCTCTGATTCAGAAGTTGCTCCCGATATTCCAATTGGAATTTCAGAATCATTTAGCAAAATGCATTTTGGAAGATTTCTCTCAGATGGAGAGATTGACATTGTTAGGGACGCCGAAAATGCCCTTTTCAACGTGGAGATAATGATTAGATGGACTGACGTATTCGGAACTGTATTTGAGGAAACCCACAGATTTCAGAACGGTGTGTCGTACCCAATCATAGATACTGAAATTGATCTTATAGAAATATTTCCACACCCCATTCGAAAGCTCGTAGACTAACGCTGCCAATACAATCCATTTCATACGCCTGCCCTTAAAAAGGGCCGCGTCATGTGACAAGCATCTAGGAAATCGCGGTTGATGGCAGTCCTCGGAGACGGCTATTCGGCGTTCGTGGGCCAGCCAAGTCGCAATGTGTCGATCGCATCTTCGATCAGACCCGCAACCTTGCGGTCGTCGGCGAGCGAGGGGTGCCAGTCGCAGCCGGTGAGCTGCAATTCGCCGAAACGCAAGGTGGCGACTCGGGCGCGGTCGGCGGGATCGACGGCGGCGGCGACCTGCTCGACCTCGGCATAGAAATCGGAGCCCATCAGGATGAACCGCGCCCGGGGCCGGCGCGCCAGCAATTTGCGCAGGAAGGCGCCATAGCCGGCGCGATAGGCGGCGGCGAGCGCGTCGCCGTCGCGCCAGGATTCGCCGGCGTGGACGGGCGTCGAGAAATCGTTGGTGCCGAGGTTGATGACGATCACCCGCGGCTGCCAGCCGCCCGTCGCCGCCGCCCGGTCGCCGTCGTCGTCGGGCTTCGGCCGGTCGTAGAGGGCCGGAAGGTTCAGGCCCGGGCTGCCGCCATTATAGTTCCGGACGATCCCGAAGCCCGAATAAGCGACGATCCGGACGTCCGCCCCATAATGGCGGGCGACCAGAGGCCCGAAGGCCTGCTGGGTGTCGGTGGTGTCGTGGATCTCATCCTTCGTGCAGGTACGGCTGTTGGACGTGTTGCCGTAGCCGACCGTGTAGGAATCGCCGATGAACTCGATCTGCCGCGTCCGCTTCGGCGCGGGCAAGGGCGCGTCGCCGGGTGTCGGGAAGAAGCCGATGAAGCGGCTGCCGCCCTGCTGGCTCTCGGTCATCTTCTCCAGGCGGACGATGTGGACGCCTTTGGACAGGCCGCCGATCGCCTTGTCGACGCTGCCCGGGCGGCGGAAGACCATCTTCTCCTTGCCGTCGATGCGCAGCCGCAGGAAATCGGTCGGCGCGTCGAAGCGGATGCGGATGCCGGTGCCGCGGAAGCGGCTCTCGAACGAAACGCCGGGCCAGCCGAAGCGCAGGCTGCCGTCCGCGTCCCGAATCACGCGGCCTTCGACATGGACCGGAAGCGGGGCGGGCGCCGGCGCGGCGGCCGCGGCGAGCAATATCGAAGCGGCGAGCATGTCAGCGGCCTCCCGTGGGCGTGAGCGTGACGAGGACGACGTCGTTGCCGCGCATCGGCAGGTCGAGCGCGGTGCGGCCTGTCGCACCGATCCGCACGATCTTTTCGGTTTCCGGAGCGTCGCGGGTGAGCGCCTGGAGCTGTGCCGATTGCGCCGGGCTGAGGCTCGCCGGCCGGCCCATGTCGAGATAAGCGGAATAAGCGTCATTGTGCCGGAAGCCGGTGCGCCGCACCGCCAGCCGATAGGCGCCGGGCCGCAAATGGGCGAAGGCGAGCCGCACCGGCGCCGCGGCCGCATTGGGCAATATGCGGGTGTAGAAGGGCCGGTCGCTCATTTTCTGGACCGGCTGCCGCCAGTCCCAGACCAAAGCCTCCGCCTTGCGGCCGTCGCTCGCGGCCATGGCCCGGCCGTCGGCCACGGGAATGCCACGCCCCTGGAGGGCGTGGAGATATTTGTAGGCGAACCAGGCCGGTTTGCGGATTCCTTCGCGGTTCATCAGGCCGAAGCCGCCGTGGAAGGACGTCGGCGGCGGCCCGTTCTCCTCGAACAGATCGCTGTACGTCCAATAGCTCATGCCCTGGAGCAGGCCCTCGCTGCCCTTCAATTTGGTCAGGATATAGGGCGCGCTGATGTAGCTGTCGTGGACCGGGTCGCGCGGCGTGTAGCTGGTGCTCCATTCGGTGAAATAGAGCGGCAGGCGGGGAAAATGCGAGGCGGCGATCTGCCGGCGCGCATTGCGCACGTCGCCGAGGATCGCGTCGGGCGCGGGTGAGAGCTTGGTGTCGCTCTGGCCGTTCTCGTCGAGGAAGCCGCCGTCGACGCCATAGGTATGCGTGGTGACGAAATCGATCGGCGCCTTGCTCTTCGCGACATGGTCGAGGAATTCCGGAATCCAGGCCGCGCCGGCGGTGGCCGGGCCGCCGACCCGCAGCTTCGGATCGACCGACTTCACCGTCCGCGCGGTGAGGTCGTAGAGCGCGAAATAGGCCGGCTGGTCGGCGCCCTCCCAGAAGCCGGAGAGGTTGGGCTCGTTCCAGACCTCGAAAAACCAGCGCCTGATTTCGGCCGCGCCGTAGCGGCGCTCGATATGGCGGACGAAGGCGGCGACGAGGTCGCGCCAGCCGTCCGGCCGCGGATGCGAGGTATTGCCCTTCCAGTAGAAGATGCTGTTTTGCGAGGCCGCGAGCGCCTGCGGCGTGAAGCTCAATTCGACGAACGGGCGGATGCGGCGGGCGAGGAGGTCGTCGTAGAGCTTGTCGATGCCGGTCCAGTCATAGCTGATATGCCCATTGGCGTCGCGCACCGTGCCGAGCACGTCGTGGAAGATGGCGTGGAAGCGGATATATCGGAAGCCGAGCTCGTCGACCGCCGTCCGAAGCTGCGCCTGGCTGTCGGGGCGGATCAATGTGCCCGGATAATCGGAGCCGACCGAAAGATCGAAGAAGCGGTCGACCGGCGGCCCGGCGCGGGCGACATCGACAAGGATCCGCCGCACCGGCTGGGCGGGCAGCGCAACCGGGAGCAGGACGGAAGCGAGAGCGGCGAGAAGCTTCAGCGGGACGCGAATGGGCATGGGAACGGGTGTTTCCCCGCCGACGCGCCCGCGTCAAGCTATCGGCCCGCCATGTCGGCGACCGTCTTCGCGGCGCCGGCCCAGTCGATGTCCGGCCCCTCGCGCGCGACGGTGGAGAGCAGGCGGTCGCGGACGAGGGAGAGGAGGGGCATCGGCACCAAGGCATCGGTCGCCGCCGCCGAGACCAGGTTCATGTCCTTGAGCCCGAGCGGCGCGGTGAAGCCGGCCGGCCGATATCTGCCCTCGACGAGCAACTGGCCGTAGGTCTGGTAGATAGGCGCGCCGAACAGGCTGCCGGTCAGCACTTCGAGCAACTTGTCCTTGGCGACGCCGTGCGCGCCGGCGAGGATCATCGCCTCGGCGAGCGATTCGACCACCGCCATGATCATGAAATTGCCGCACAATTTGACGATATTGGCTTCGGACGGCTTGTCGCCGGCGATGAAGGTCTTTTGCCCGATCGCATCGAGCAGCGGCCGGCAGGAATCGAGCGCCTCCGGCGGGCCGGCGGCGACGACGAACAATTTGCCCTGGGCGGCGACGGCGGGCCGGCCGAAGACCGGCGCGGAGACGTAGCGCCCGCGATGCGCGTCTTCGAGGCGCTCGGCGAGCGCCAGGCCGATCGTGCTCAAGGAGACGTGGATCGCATCGCCGCCGGCGGCGAGGATGCCGTCGTCGCCGAAGGTCACCGCCTCGACCGCGCGGTCGTCGGCGAGCATGGTGAAGACGATCTCGCCCGCCGCGGCGGCCTCGGCGGGATTCGCCGCCTGCTTCGCCCCGGCCTCGACCAAAGGCTTCGCCTTTTCCGGGCTGCGGTTCCAGACCGTCAGCTTGTGGCCGTGATCGATCAGATTGCCCGCGATCGCGGCGCCCATCTGCCCGAGCCCGATGAAGCCGATGTCCATAAACTCTCCCTTCGCGGGTGAAACCGAATGCGCTTCCCGCTACGCGGCAGGCGCGACAAAGTTCATCGCCCGTCTTATAGCCGGGCGATGACCCGAGGGACCGCGCCGTCATGACGCTGGCCGCGCTGATCGCTGCCTATCACGAATCGGACGAGCCGGGCGGGGGCCTCAGGGCGACCCTTCCGCTCGCCGGCCGCACCCTGGTCGAGCGCCAGGCGCGGCTCGCGGCGGCGGCGGGGGCTTCGCCGGTCATCGTCGCGGTCGAGCGGGTGCCGCCCGAGCTCACCGCCGCGATCGACCGGCTGCGCGGCGAGGGGCTGAAGATCATCGTCGCGCGAAGCGCCGCCGAGGCCGCCGATTCGGTGGCGCCGCAGGATCGTCTGCTGCTGCTTGGCGACGGGCTGATCGCCGCCGAAAGCCATATGACCAGGCTCGCCGCGCTCGGCGGCCATGCCATCCTCACCATCCCCGACGTCCGCGCCGACGATCGCTACGAACGGATCGACGCCGAGAGCCGCTGGGCCGGCCTCGCTATGATCGACGGCGCCCTGCTCCAGGAAACCGCGCGGATGCTGCGCGACTGGGACCTGCAATCGACCCTGCTTCGCCGCACCGTCCAGGCCGGGGCGCGCCAGCTCGCCGTCACCGGCGACACGGCCGAGGAGCCTTTGGTGGTGGCGGAAGGGCCCGCCGATCTCGCCAGGCTCGAAATGCGGATCGTCGCCGGCTCCGCCGCCCGCCGCCGCGACTGGGTGTCGCGCTGGCTGCTTGGGCCGCTCGAAGCGGCGTTGACCCGGATGCTGATGCCGGGCGGAATGACGCCGAGCCTGGTCGGCCTCGGCGCGGTCGCCTTCTGGACCTTCGCCCTCGTCGCCTTCGGCGCCCATTGGCGCGGCACCGGCCTCACCCTCGCCTTGCTGGCGACGCCGCTCGAAGGCATTGCCGAGCGGCTCGGCCTGCTGCGCATGCGCCTGTCCAGCGAGGAAGGCTGGTGGACCCATATCCTGCCCTATCTCTCGGCCGGGGCTTTGCTGGCGCTCGCCTGGTCGCTGACGCCCGAGCGCGGCTGGGGCTGCCTCGTCCTCGCGCTCGCGGCCATCGCCTTCCAGATCGCCTTGCCGGTGGAGATGGGCGGGCGGCGCGGCCCGGGCGCGGTCTGGCTCGCCGAGCGCAAGGGCCTCGCCTGGCTGCTCCTGCCCTTCGCCGCGACCGGCTGGTGGAGCAGCGGCCTCGGCGCGCTCGCGGCCTATGCCGCCGGCTCCTTCTTCTGGGTCCAGCGCAAGGTCCACCGGCCCAAGGAAGAAACTGAAAACCCCGCGAAATCTGATTAGCGGCGCCTTAACCCTGAACGGACTAGAAGCGGACGATGTCCGAGAACCGGCGCAGCTCTGAGCTCGACGGCGCGGCGCGGCTGGCCGCGTCCGCGCGCGCGCGCCTCGCCGCCGCCGCCGCGGAGCTGCGCCTGCCCGGGCGCGACCGGCTGACCGAATGGCAAAGGCGGACGATGCTCGCTTTGCTCGACCGGCTGGTCGGCTCGGCCGAGGACGATCTCCGCTCCGCTTTGGCCGCGCGCCTGCCGGCGGGGGAGCATGAGGCCGCTCATGCCGCTTTGTCCTCCGCCCGGCTCGAGATCGCGCGGCCGCTGCTCGACGATGCCGCGCCCTGGGAGCCGGCTTTGATCGCCCTCCTGCTGCGCCGCGCCGAGGAGCATCGGTTGCAGATGGGCGCCGCCGACAATCTCCTGCTGGTCGAGCTTGCGGGGAGCGACGACGAGAATATCGCCGCCGGGGCGATGGCCCTGCTCGTCGCGCAGAGCCGCCGTCTCGATTCCTTCCGCGAGCCTCTGCTGCCGCGGACCGAGCTTCCCGCCGAGCTCGAGCACGGCCTGGTCTGGACCGTCGCCGCCGCCTTGCGCGCCTATCTGGTCCGAACGCAGGATCTGCCGCCGCCGCTCGCCGATGCAGCGCTGGCCGGGGCGGCGGGCGAATTGCTCGCCCGCCATGACGAAGGCGAGGCCTTCGCCGCGCTCGCGCTCCGGCTCGTCCGCGCGCTCGACGGTGCCGGCCGGCTCGACGACCGCACGATCGCGCGCATGCCAAGCGAGGCGGGCCTGCCTTTGCTCCTCGCCGCTTTCTCCGTCCGCACCGGCCTCGCCGCCGACGCCTGCTGGGAGCTGGCCGCCGATCCCGGCGCGGGCGGCGCCGTCCTGCTGCTGCGCGCCGCCGGCCTGTCGCGCGAGGCGGCGGGCGCGATCCTCTTCGCCCTCCATGGCGACGGCGAGAGCGTCGTCGCCGCCTTCGAACGGTTCGACGGGGTCGAGTCCGCCGATGCCGCCGCCTTGCTCACCCTCTGGCGCGCCGATCCCGCTTACCGCGCCGCGATCGCGAGCCTCGCCGCATGAGCGCCGCCGTCCACGGCCGGCTCGACGCCGAGCTTCGCCTGGTCGAGGCCGAGCCGCGTCTCGCCGCCCTCCAGCGCGGCGCCGGCGGCGAGGTCGGCGGACCGCTCGCCGTGCCGCAGATCGCGTCGCTGGCGCGGCTCGCCCGCCGGCTCGGCATCGCCATCTCGCGGCCCGCCGTCGCCGCGGACGGGGAGGCCGATCTCGACCTCTGGGTTCGCGCCGCGCCGTCCTCGGGCGGCGTCGACCTCGCGATCAGCGGCTGGACCGAGCGGGCGCCGCGCGGCGCCGCGCCAGGCAACGAGGCCGAGCGCCAGGGCGATTTCCAGCGCGCCGCCGCCGACTGGGTCTGGGAGAGCGATGCCGGCCTCTGCTTCACATCCTTGTCGCCCGGCGCCGCCGCCGCGGCCGGCCGTCCGGCCGCCGAGCTGATCGGGCGCCAGCTCACCCGCCTGTTCCGCCTGATCGAGGAGGAGGAAGGCGAATTGCCGATCCTTTCCGCGCTTGCCGGGCAGCGGCGCTTCGACAGCCAGCTCGTCGAGCTTCGCGAGGGGCGGGGCGGGCGCTACCGGCTCGCCGCCGTGCCGCTGATCGACGGGCGCGGCCGCTTCGCCGGCTTCCGCGGCTCCGCGACCCGGCTCGACGGCGCCGCCGGGCCGGCGCCGCGACCGCCCGAGCCGATGCCCGTCGCCGAGCCCGAGCACGGCGCCTTCGGCCGTCGCCTCGACGAGGCCTTGCGCACCCCGCTCGCCCGCATCATCGCCGATGCCCAGACGATCGGCGCCAGCGCCGAAGGCCCGATCCGCGGCGATTATGCCGGCTATGCCGAGGATATCGCCACCGCCGGCCGCCATCTCCTCTCGCTCGTCGACGATCTCGTCGACCTCCAGGCGATCGAACGGCCCGAATTCAGGCCCGAGACCGAGGAGATCGACCTTGCCGAAATCGCCCGCCGCGCCGCCGGCCTGCTCGCCGTCCGTGCCGCCGAGAAAGAGGTGCGGATCGATCCGCCCGCCGCGACCGACTTCTTGCCCGTCGCCGGCGCGTTCAGGCGCGCGCTGCAGGTGGTGATGAACCTCCTCACCAACGCGATCCGCCATTCGCCCGACGGCGGCCAGGTCTGGGTCCGCACCGACCGCGAAGGCGATTTCGGCGCGCTGATCGTCGCCGACCAGGGCAAGGGCATCGCGCCCGAGGACCAGGCGCGCATCTTCGAGAAGTTCGAGCGGCTCGATCCTTCCGACGGCGCCGGCACCGGCCTCGGCCTCTACATCGCCCGCCGCCTCGCCCGCGCGATGGGCGGCGACCTCGCCGTCGACAGCGCGCCGGGCCAGGGCGCGCGATTCACCTTCACTTTGCCGCTGCGCTAGACAGGGTTAGAGGAAATCCGCAGACGGTGTCGCCCTCGCCAACTTCGCCTAAGCGGCAGAGCCGCTAAGGCTTGCTATCATGAGCCGCCTGGTCTCGTCCCCCGGACGAGACCTTGGTTGGCGGCTCATCCCATCCAAGGGGAAGGAGAAAAGAGGGGCTCTCGACCCGCCTCACCCGTAGCGCAGCGCGCGGGGTTCGGGGCCCATTTTCAGCCGGGAAAGATCGAACGGCTCGGCGAATTGCAGGCCGGCCTTGCCGTCCTTCACCCAGCGCAGGGAGGCGCGGAACATCTGTTCTTCGATCAGTTCGATCATCACTTCGGCGCCCGCTTCGGAGGCGATGCCGTCGAGCCCGTCGATCATCGCGCCGCTGCTCGAGATGTTGCGGATGCGGACATGGCGGCGGCGGCCGTGCAGCTCCAGCCGGGCGGAGCGGAACATCGTGGTGCGCGGGGCGCGGCTGACGCGATAGCCGCTCGCCTGGGCCTTGCCGCCGCCGTCGCCCACCAGCCGCTCCGCATCTTCCGCCTTCATCGGCCGGCCGTAGACATAGCCCTGGATGTGCGAGCAGCCGAGCTCGCGGATCAGCGCGATCTCGTCCTGGACCTCGACCCCTTCCGCGGTCGTCTCCATGCCCAATGTCTCGGCGAGGGTGACGATCGCCCGGATGATCGCGGCGTTGCGGCTGCCGGGCGCCGCCGCGCCGCGGACGAAGGACTGGTCGATCTTGATCTTGTCGAACGGCGCCTTGCGCAGATAGCCGAGCGAGGAATAGCCGGTGCCGAAATCGTCGAGCGCGAGGCGGATTCCGATCGCCTTCAGCCGGCCGAACGTCTCGTCGGACGAGGCGCCTTCGTCGAGGAACACGCTCTCCGTGATCTCGAGCTCGAGCCGGTGCGGCGGCAGGCCCGAGGCGGCGAGCGCGCTCACCACCAGGCGCGGAAAGGCCGGGTTGACGAACTGGATGGCCGAGACGTTGACCGCGACCCGGATCGAATCCGGCCATTTCACCGCCTCGGCGCAGGCGGTGCGAAGCACCCATTCGCCGATCGCCTCGATCATCCCGCATTCCTCGGCGACCGGGATGAAATCGACCGGCGAGACCGGGCCGCGGGCCGGATGGGTCCAGCGGATCAGGGCCTCGAAGCCGACCACCTCGGCGCCGATCGTGCTGACCACCGGCTGGTAGGCCAGATGGAGCTGGCCGTCCGCGAGCGCCTTGCGCAGATCGTCCTCGAGCATCTTGCGGCTCTTGGCGCCGACCAGCATCTCCTCGCGGTAGAAACGGTGGACACCGCGGCCGTCGCCCTTGGCGGCGTAGAGCGCAAGGTCGGCGTTGCGGACGAGGATCTGCGATTCGTCGCCATCGTCGGGCGCGACCGCGATTCCGATCGAGCAGCCGATCGAGATCGAGGTGCCGCCGATCGCATAAGGCTGGGACAAAGAAGCGATCACCGCCTTGGCCAGGCGCGCCAAAGCGTCGCGGTCGTTCTCGCCGGGAAGCACGATCTCGAACTCGTCGCCGCCGAGCCGCCCGACCATGCCGGCATCGCCGATCGTCCGGATCAGCCGCTGCGCCACCTGCTTCAGCAATTCGTCGCCGGTCTGGTGGCCGAGCGTGTCGTTGACCGCCTTGAAGCGGTCGAGGTCGAGGAGGAAGAGCGCGGTCGGGCGGTAGCTGCCCTGCGGTTGGGCGAGCGCCTGGTCGAGGGCGAAGCGCATGCGCTGGCGGTTGGCGAGGCCGGTGAGGCTGTCGAACAGGGCAAGGCGGGTGATCTCCGCCTCCGCGCGGCGCTTGGCGCTCAAATCGCTGCCGCCGCCGATGAAGCCGCGGAACTGGCCGAACTTGTCGACCATCGGCCGCCCCGAGATCGACCACCACAAATCCTTTTTGCCGTCGACCGAGCGCACCGAATAATCGGAGAAGGAGGTCCGCGAGGAGAGGTGGAAGGAGAGGCTGCGCTCGGTCTCCGGGGCGCCGCTGTCCATCTCGAAAATCTCGGTGAGCGGGCGGCCGATCGCCGGCTCGCCGGGCGCGCCGAGCTCCTTCAGCACCTTTTCGGAGAGATAGGTGATCCGGCCCGTCCGGTCGGTCTCCCAGAACCAGCCGGTGCCGTGATTTTCATGCTCGCGCACCAGCCGGCGGGCGCGGCCGCTTTCCCGGTCCGCTTTCATGCGCTGGAAGGCGGTCGTCAGATCGTGCCGGGCAAGGTGCCAGAGCAGGCCGGCGAAGAGGAGGAGGAAGAGGGTTTCGACGGTGGCGGCGATGCCGGCCATTGGCGCCGCGACGAGGGCGCCGGTCGCGGCGACGGCGAGCGACGCGATCCGGATCGGCAGCAAGGCGGTCGCGCCGACGATCAGGGCGGCGGCGGCGGCGCAGGCCGCGGCGCCGGCGATCGGCGCCGGCGGCAGCGCCAGGCAGGCACGGAGCAGGAAAGCCTGGGCCAGGCCCATGCAGGCCGCGGCGACGACGGCGAGCGACAGGCGGGCGCTGAGCTTGAGGCCGCGCCACGAACGTTCGAGCAGGAACAGCCAGACGGCGATGCCCGCGGCGACGGCGCCGCCCGCGGGAACCAGCACCGCGTCGAGCCGGCCGGCGGCCAGAGCGGCACCGGCGGCGACGGCGCCGGCGAGGAGCTGGGCGACGAGCAGGAAGGGCAGAGCGGCGGCGGCGATCCGCATCTGCGCCGCGCGGGCTTCCTCGATCCAGGCCGCCTCCGCCTCGCCGAGACCGAGGACGGCGAAGACGGGCAGGCGCGGCCGGGGCAATCGCTCCGCTGCGGCTGCGCGCCTGGCCATGTCCTGCTACCGCCTTTCGAAGTCGCCGAGGCGGTCGTTCCCGCCCCCGGATGCGCTGCCGCGTTCCTTTTCTTCCCAAAAGGTTAAGAGGGGCTTGGCGTCTATCTTTAACGAGACGTTCCGGGCGCCTTTTTTCCGGGGGATTTGACCCTAAGGACGCGCGGCTGCAAAGTCCGCGCGAGGGGGACACATGATCGCGCTCACCACCGACTGCTTCAACGACGTCTGCAACGATCCGAATGTGCGCGCCGAGCTCGCCTCGCTCGAGGAGAATCGCGCGGCCGCGGTGCGGCGCTTCTGGATCTGGGTCGTCGGCGCCGTGCTGCTCGCCGCCGCCGCTTATGTGTCGCTGGAGCGGACCGGCTGGCACGGTTTTTCCTTTATCGGCGTCGGCCTGTTTCTCGGCCTCGGCTTCATCCTCGCCTGGAGCGCGCTGTCGAAGGTGAGCGAGGCGCTCAAGGTCCCGGTGCTCCAGGCGCTCGCCGCCAAAGCCGGGATGGACTATCTGGAGAGCGGCTTCAGCCCGCCCGCTTATCCCGAGGCGCGCAAGGCCCTGTTCGGAAGCTGGCTCAACAGCGAGCATTTCACCGATCTCTTCCACGGCAAGGACGAGGACGGGCGGAACGTCGCGGCCTATGAAGCCCTTCTGCAGCGCAGCAGCGGCAAAAGCGAGCAGACGGTGTTCCGCGGCCAGGTCTATGCGATCGAGCGGCCGCCCTCGAGCGGCGCGACGATCGTGATCGTCCCCGACCGCGGCCTGTTCAACTTCATGAAGCCGATGAGCGGCCTGGAACGGGTCGAGACCGGCTCCGATCCCGAGTTCGAGAAGAGGTTCGAAACCTATTCGACGAGCGAGGCCGAGGCACGGCAGCTCCTGTTCGATTCCGACCTGCGGCAGCGCCTGCTCGCCATGCGGGAGAAGGGGCGGGTGTTCGTCTATGTCGGCCCGAGCGACGCCCTCGTCGCGGCGAGCGGCGGCAACCGGTTCGAGCCCGGCTCGATGCTCCGCGCCCGCCCGGGCGAGGACCGCGTCCGTTCGATGGTCGCCGACGTCTGCGACGCGCTGGCGACGCTCGCGGCGCTGAAGGCGAAGCTGGGCTGAGGCTTTTCTCCCCTCCCTGGAAGGGAGGGGCCGGGGGTGGGTCCGCGCGAAGCGCGGTTTCGGCGCCCGCTGTGATTGAGCCGCGAACGAAGGCATCGAGCCTCCGTTCGCGCACCCACCCCATCGGCACAGCTTTGAGGTTCGTCCGGGGGACGAACCGGCTGTGCCGATCCCCCCTTCCAGGGAGGGGAAACGCGTCAGCGTTGCTCGACCGGCACGTAGTCGCGCTGGGTGGGGCCGGTGTAGAGCTGCCGGGGGCGGCCGATCTTCTGCTCGGGGTCGGAGATCATCTCGTTCCACTGCGCCACCCAGCCGACGGTACGGGCCAGCGCGAACAAGGCGGTGAACATCGAGGTCGGGAAGCCGATCGCCGACAGCACCACGCCCGAATAGAAATCGACGTTCGGATAGAGCTTCTTCTCGATGAAATATTCGTCGTTGAGCGCGATATGCTCGAGCGCGCGGGCGACGTCGAAGACCGGATCGTCGACGCCCAGTTCCTTCAGAACCTCGGCGGCGGTCGCCTGCATCACCTTCGCGCGCGGATCGTAATTCTTGTAGACGCGGTGGCCGAAGCCCATCAGCCGGAACGGATCGTCCTTGTCCTTGGCGCGCGCGATGAATTGCGGGATGCGGTCGGGCGTGCCGATCTCGCGCAGCATGTTGAGCGCCGCTTCGTTGGCGCCGCCATGGGCCGGACCCCAGAGACAGGCGATGCCGGCGGCGATGCAGGCGAACGGGTTGGCGCCCGACGATCCGGCGAGCCGCACGGTCGAGGTCGAGGCATTCTGCTCATGGTCGGCGTGGAGGATGAAGATCCGCCGCATCGCCCGCTCGACCACCGGATTGATCTCATAGGGCTCGGCCGGAACGCCGAAGGTCATTCGCAGGAAGTTGCCGGTGTAGGAAAGGCTGTTCTGCGGATACATGAACGGCTGGCCGAGCGCATATTTGTAGGCCATCGCCGCGATGGTCGGCATCTTGGCGATCAGGCGGTGGCTGGCGATCATCCTTTGCTGCGGGTCGGTGATGTCGGTCGAATCGTGATAGAAAGCGGAGAGCGCGCCGACGACGCCGCACATCAGGGCCATCGGATGGCCGTCGCGCCGAAAGCCGCGGAAGAAGCTCGCCAATTGCTCGTGCAGCATCGTGTGGCGGGTGATCGTGTAGGCGAACTCCTCGAGCTCGCCGCCGTCCGGAAGCTCGCCGTTCAGCAGCAGATAGGCGACCTCCATGAAGGTCGAATGCTCGGCGAGCTGGTCGATCGGATAGCCGCGATAGAGGAGGATGCCGGCGTCGCCGTCGATATAGGTGATCGCGCTTTCGCACGAGGCGGTCGAGGTGAAGCCGGGATCGTAGGTGAAGGCGCCGGTCTGGCCGTAGAGCTTACGGATGTCGATCACGTCCGGCCCGACCGAGCCGTGCCGCACCGGATAGGGATAGTCCTTGCCGCCGATGCCCAGAATCGCCTGCTCGTCCGCCATATTCCTATCCTTCACTCTTCATCCGGTCGGCGATGCGGGCGAGGCTTTCCTCCCGCCCGAGCAGCACCAGCACATCGAAAATCCCGGGCGACGCCGCCCGTCCGGTCAGAGCCGCGCGCAGCGGCTGGGCGACCTGGCCCAGCTTGACGCCCGCATTCTCGGCGACGCCGCGCACCGCCGCCTCTGTCGCCTCGGCGCTCCATTCGTCAAGCGCCGCAAGACCCTTGTGGATGCGGGCGAGGAGAGAAGGCGCGTCGCCGGAGAGGAGCTGTTCGGCTTTCTCGTCATAATCGAGCGGCCGCGTCTTGAACAGGAAGGCGGCGCCGTCGGCCAGCTCGTTCAAATTCCTGGCGCGCGGCTTCAATTCGCCCATCGCCCGGGTCAGGCGCGCGATCTCCTGCCCGTCGAGCGGGCGGCCGAGCAAAGCCTCGAGCCGCGGGGCGGCGAGGCCGGCGAGGCGGCCGTCGCCCGCCTCGCGCAGATAATGGCCGTTGAGATTTTCCAGCCTCTTCATGTCGAAGCGCGACGGCGCCTTGCCGACCGCGTCGAGATCGAACCAGGCGATCGCCTGCTCCTTCGAGATGATCTCGTCGTCGCCATGGCCCCAGCCCAGGCGGAGCAGATGGTTGAACAGGGCTTCGGGGAGGATGCCGAGCGTGTCGCGATAGGCGTCGACGCCGAGCGCGCCGTGGCGCTTGGAAAGCTTGGACCCGTCCGGCCCATGGATGAGCGGGATATGCGCCATCGTCGGAATGTCCCAGCCGAGCGCCTGATAGATCTGGGTCTGCCGCGCGGCGTTGGTCAGGTGATCGTCGCCGCGAATGATGTTCGTCACCCCCATGTCGTGGTCGTCGACGACGACGGCCAGCATGTAGGTCGGATTGCCGTCCGAGCGTAGGAGCACGAGGTCGTCGAGGTCCTTGTTGGCGAAGACGACCTTTCCCTG
>DASXCT010000050.1:0-50717 GCA_036491055.1 Allosphingosinicella sp. | reverse complement strand
ACTGAATGACAGACCGGCTGACGCCGGTAGGTTCATGAGATTGGGCTGAAGCCTTCATCGGTGCGCTTCGTGTGCCTGTCGAGATAATTCATGATGACGGTGTCGGTGATGTTGCCGCTGGTGGTGGAGAAGTAGCCCCGCGCCCAGAAGCGCTGGCCCCAGTAGCGTTTGCGGATATGCTCGAACTCCTGCTGGATCTTGCGCGACGAGCGGCCCTTGGCCTTGCGCACGAAGTCGCTGACGCGGATGTGAGGCGGGATCTCGACGAACATGTGGACATGGTCCCGCGACAGAGCGCCGTTGACGATGGTGACGCCCATCTCGGCGCACACCTGTCGGATGATGTCGCGCACCCGCAGGCGGACCTCGCCGTGGAGCACCTTGAACCGGTACTTAGGCGCCCAGACGATGTGGTAGCGATGGTGAAAAACCGAATGACTGCCGGTGCTGTAGCCCATAGCCTGTATCCTCGGGAAAAGTGGACGCCCTTCGGGCTACTTTTCCCGAGGATACAGGCTATCTGCCGAGCCGACGGCTGAAGCCCCATCCCGACTGAAGTCGGGGGGTTTCCTCCAAAGGCGGGACACTAAAGAAGTCCGCCGCGTCATCAACTGCGGTTTGCAGGAGTGCCCGGGACGGGGCCGACGCGCTCAATAAAAGAAAATGGTCGGGGAGAGAGGATTCGAACCTCCGGCCCCTGCCTCCCGAAGACAGTGCTCTACCAGGCTGAGCTACTCCCCGACCGGGTGTCCGGCACAAGGCCGCCCGGGAGACAGTGGGGCGGGTCTATACGGACGGGTCGCGGGGAGCGCAAGCGCCTCATCGGCGGGCTGTCGAAAGCGGCAGGCAGCCGATTTTCCTCTTGCGAGACGCGCTCGATTGCAGGCGCGGCGGCCGGATGCGACAAGCCACGGTCGGGAGACGGGCATGCGCACCAATGAAGGCGACCATCGTTCGGACGTTGAAGAAGACATTGCATTCGCCCGTCGCTTCGTGGCGCTGCGGCATCCGGACGTGGAGGCAGTCATCCTTGCCGGATCGCGATCGCGCGGGGATGCGGCCGCGGCATCCGATTACGATATCGTGCTCCTGTTCCGATCGCTTTCCGAGGGAGCTTGGCGAGCGATGCTCGACTTCGAAAGCCGGCCGGTCGAGCTGTTCGCGCACGATCTCGCGACCCTTTCCTATTTCTGCCGGAAGATCGATCGGCCTTCGGGATTGCCGGTGCTGCCGACCATGGTCGCCGAGGGCCGGGTCATCGCCGGTGCGGGAACCGAGCTGGCCGCCTCGGCTCAGCGGCTTGCCGCGGAGATGCTGGCGGCGGGGCCGCCGCCGCTGGACGAGGCAATGCTGACCGGACGCCGCTTCGCGCTGAGTGAGTTCGCCGCCGCGCTCGCGCCGGAGCAGGACAGGGCGGCACTGCTCGCGGCCGGAGCCTCGCTCTACACCGCGCTCGCCGATTTCGCCTTGCGCGCCGCCGGGAAATGGAGCGCGGCCGGCAAGGCTTTCCCGCGCGCGCTTGCAGCGCTGGACCCGGCGCTTGCGCGGCAATTCGATTGTGCATTTGCGACCTTGTTCGCCGACGGCGGCACGGTTGGGGTACAGGCGCTCGTCATCGCGTGCTGGCGCCCTATGGCGGACGCCTGCGCGCCGGCTACAGGCTCTCCGCGCCACGCGCGTGGCGAGACGGAAACAGCCCGGCGCCCAACTGAGATCCGCTCAGCGGCCGAGGATCGCGATCATTTCGGCGATCGCGGCGAACTTCTCGCGCGGGCTGCCGTCGCGGGCGCGGGCGGCCTCGGCCGCCTCGATCTTCTGCCAGTCGCTGAACGCGACCGGCGCCACGCCCCGCGCCTGGAGCAGGGCGTCGAGCCCCGCCGCGCCCGCCTTGCCGCCGTCGCTGCCGGGCGGGAAGGCGGCGGCGATCGTGTCCGCGACCTCGAAGCCGTCCGGGCGGTTGGTGCCGATCGTTCCGGTCGGTCCGCGGCGCGCCCAGCCGACGCAATAGAGGCCGTCCCCGATCACGCCGCCTTCGTTGGGAAAGCGGCCGAGCTTGTCGTCGAAGGGAACGCCGGCGATCGGCGAGCTCTGGTAGCCGATGCAGCTCACCACCAGGCCGCAGTCGATCGCATAATGCTCGCCGGTGCCGACCGCCTTCCTGTCCTCGGTGAGGCGGGTGCGCTCGACGACCAGCCGCTCGACCCGTCCGTCGCCTTCCACCGCGACGGGCATGGCGAAGAAATCGAAGACGATCCGTTTCGGCTTGTCGCGCGCGAGGCCGGCGAAGTCGCGAAGATGCGTCACCGACTTGCGCAGACCCGGCTCGAGCGCTCCATCCTCTTCCACCGGCGGGAAATCGGGGCCCTCGACCTCCGGCACCGCGGCTTCGAGATGGCCGAGCTCGCCCAATTCCTTGGGCGTCATCGCGATCTGGTGCGGCCCGCGGCGTCCAAGGACATTGATCGTGCGGATCGCCGACCCGTCGAGGGCGTCGAGCGCGTAGCCGGCAATGTCGGAAGACGCGAATTCGGCGCGGGTCTTGGCAAGGATGCGGGCGACGTCGAGCGCGACATTGCCGTTGCCGATCACGGCGGCGGCGGCGACGTCCAGCGGCGGATCGAGCGCGGCGAAATCGGGATGGCCGTTATACCAGCCGACGAAGGCGGCCGAGCCGACCACGCCCGCAAGGTCGCTGCCGGGGATGCCGAGCGGCCGGTCGTGCGGCGCGCCGGTGGCCAAGACGACCGCATCGTAGAGCATTTTCAGCTCCTCGATCGAAACATCGCGACCGACCGTCACATGGCCGACGAAGCGCGTATTTGGGCTGAGCGCCGTCTTCTCGTAGCGCCTGGAGACGGCCTTGATCGACTGGTGATCGGGCGCCACGCCCGAGCGGATGAGGCCGTAGGGCACGGGCAGCCGGTCGACGATGTCGATCGCGACGCCCTCGCCGTAAAGCTTCTGCAGCGCTTCGGCGCTGTAATAGCCGGCGGGGCCGGAGCCGATGATCGCGACGTGACGCATCCGAGATCCTCCCCACGCGTTGGACCAGATGCTTAGCGCCGCCATCGCGACAGGCAAGCGTCAGCGGCGGTTCAGCCGATCGGGAATATCGGTGTCGCCATGAAGAAGATGCTCGCCCTGCTGGCTATCCTGTCGGCTCCCGCTTTCGCCGCCGCGCCGTCCAGGGCCCCCGCTGTCGCCACCGCGCCGCCGGCCGCGGATGAGGAAGTGTCGATCCCCTTCGCCCATTTCGGCGGCATCTACAATTTCGACGCGCCGAGCGACGACCTGGTCTATCTCCAGGACCGCGGCCGCAACTGGTACCGCGCCCAGCTTTACGGCCAATGCTGGGGCCTCCAGGATGCGATCGGCATCGGCATCGACACGCGCGGCAGCGCCAATTTCGACCGGACGAGCCTGCTGATCGTCGACCATCGAAGCTGCCCGATCGAATCGCTCACCCGCAGCGGCCCGCCGCCCGGGAAGCATCACGGGAAATAGTCGCTCCAGACCTGGCGAATCTCGTCATTGCGACCCCGGCGCAGCCGGGGGAAGCAATCCAGAGCCGAGCTCGCAGCCGGTGCAGGGCTGGATTGCCGCGTCGCTGCGCTTCTCGCAATGACGGATAAAGTTACCGCTTGTTCTTGTCCTCGAGCAGGACCGAGCCTTCGCGCGCCAGCAGGGCTTCGATCGGCTTCGCGAAGAAGGCGAGCAGCGGCGGCAGGTCGACCTCGACATGGACGATCGTCTCGGCGACGTCGATGCGGGCATCGACCTCCTGGCCCATCGTGCCGATCTTGAGCTTCAGCCTGTTGCCCTCCCACGCCGACTGCACGCCGGCCTGGCCGGGGAGATATTTGCCGAGCTGGTCGATATTGGCGCCGATGCGGCGCCGCGCCTCGGCGACACCGAGCTTGTGGGGAAGGTCGACGGCGATGCTGTTGCTCATGCCCCTGAGCTAGGAAGCGAAACCGCCTCCCGCAATGGCCCGGCCGGGCGGGGCAGCGGCCGGACGCGCTAACATCTTGTTAGGCAAACATTCTTACGGTGCGTCAATCACAACCGCCTAAGCCCCGTCCGCTGACCTTCGTCCGGACCAGAGGGATCGCAGATGAGCCTGACCAAAAGGGAAAAGAATCCCGGCCGCAGCCGCCGCCGCGGCTTCATGGCGCGCCTCCGCCGCGACGAACGCGGCAACACGCTCGCGATCATGGCGGCGTCGCTGATTCCGATGATCGGCATGGTCGGCTCCGCCGTCGACATCAGCCGCGCCTATCTCGTCAAGACGCGCCTCCAGCAGGCCTGCGACGCCGGCGTCCTCGCCGCGCGCCGGACGATGAGCGGCCAGTCGATCTCCGGCGACACCAATGCCCAGACGCAGGCGACGAACTTCTTCAACATCAATTTGAAGAACGGCGCCTATGGGGCGACCGTCACCCCGATCAGCGTCAGCGACGTCACCAGCGGCGGCGCCGCCACCGGCACGATCGACGGCACCGCCAGCGCGAGCGTGCCGACGACCCTGATGAAGATCTTCGGCAAGACCAGCATCACCATGACGGCGACCTGCGAGGCGGAGCTTCAGGTCGCCAATAACGACGTCATGTTCGTCCTCGATACCACGGGTTCGATGAACTGCGCCGCGAGCGATACGACTTCGACCTGCAGCGACAACGGCCTGGTCGAGAAGAGCAACGCGCGCATCAAGGCGCTGCGTTCGGCGGTGAACAGCTTCTACACGACCCTGAACTCGGCGACGACGTCCGGCTCGCAGCTTCGAATCGGCTTCGTGCCTTATTCGACGACCGTCAACGTCGGCGGCGTGCTTCCCGCCGCCGACATCGTCGACAGCTATAGCTATCAGTCGCGCGTCGCCAATTTCAATACGCCGGTTTATACCGGGACCGCGGGCACGCCGACCACCAGCCCGCAGGTGTTCAACAGCGGCAACGGCATCAGCTCCACCAATTGCACCAATTACGGCAAGAACAAGAGCTTCAGCGACTCGAACGGCGGAAACTTCACGGCGAGCGCGACGACCAGCGGGGGACCGCCTCCCACCGCGACGACGACAATGTCCTATGCGAACTCCGGTTCGGATTGGGGCTATTCGGGCGCCGCGGACACGTCGGGGACGACGAAAAGCTGCCGGCGTACGGTGACCACGACGACGACGACTTATCCGAACCCGCCGCGCTACGGCTTCACCAACTGGACGATCGGCTCCACCAGCTACGATACGAGCACGTTCAAGACGACCGTCGGCGGGTCGGGCTCCGTTTCCGTCGTCATGTCGCCCGGAAGCTCCTATTCGTCCTCGTCGCCGACGCCGAGCGCGGCGCTGACCTATGCGAGCGCGACCTCGGTGAACGAGGCGCAGCTCGCCGCGGCCGACAACACATTGACCGCGACGTCGACGACCTGGGGCGGATGCATCGAGGAGCGGCAGACCACCCCGGGCACCACGGATTATTCCACGATCCCGGCCACCTCCTACGACCTCAACATCGACATGTTGCCGACGACCGATGCGGCGACGCAATGGCGTCCGTGGTGGCCGGAGCTCATTTGGGGCGCCAGCAGCGTGAGCAGCGGCACCTTCCAGATCGACACGATGGCTTCTCAGTTCGGCAGCGTGAGCATGAAGAACTGGTACGCCTGCCCGTCCTCGGCGCAGAAGCTCACGGTCACAAACTCAACCGACGTCTCCACCTACGTCAACACCCTCAGGGCGGTCGGCTTCACCTATCACGACATCGGCATGTTGTGGGGCGCGCGGCTGATCTCGCCGACCGGACTTTTCTCGTCGGAAAACGCGACGGCGCCGAACGGCAAGCCGGTCAACCGGCACATCATCTTCATGACCGACGGCACGATGGAGCCGGAAGCGACGAGCTACAATTTCGCCGGCCACGAATCTGAGGACAAGAGGATCAGCGGCACCACCGGCACCGGCACGACGAACCTGTTCAACATCCATACCGCCCGCTTCAACGCGATCTGCACGGCGGCGAAGAACATGAACGTCACCATCTGGGTGATCGCCTATGCGCAGACGATGACGACGTCGCTGCAGAACTGCGCCAGCCCGGGCAAGTCCTATTATGCCGGCGACGACGCGACGCTGACCACCGTCTTCAACACGATCGCCAGCCAGATCGCCGAGCTGAGGCTGTCGAGATGAGGCCGCGCTTCTTCCAACCTCCCGCAACGCGCATCGTCCGCGACGAAAGCGCGGTCACGATCGTCGAGTTCGGTATCGTCGCTCCGGTCATGCTGCTGATGCTGATGGGGTTCTTCGATCTCGCGCACACCGAATATGCCCGTTCGGTGCTGCAGGGGGCGATGCAGATGGCGGCGCGCAACTCGACGCTCGAGAGCGGCGAAACCACGGGATCGACGATCGACTCCGCCGTCGAGACCCAGGTGCAGCGGGTGGTCGGGTCCAACGCGACCTTCACCAGCAGCCGCCTCAGCTACAGCGACTTCTCCACCGTCGGAAAAGCGGAGCCGTACACCGATACCAACGGCAACGGCCATTACGACCATGGCGAGTGCTACGAGGACGTCAACGGCAACGGACAGTGGGACTCGGACATGGGCGCGAGCGGCCAGGGCGGCGCCGACGACGCGGTGCTCTACACCATGACCGTCAGCTACCACCGCATGTTCCCGATGGCGACGATGCTGGGCTGGCCGGCGAACCAGACGATCGCCGCCGCCACCGTGCTGCGCAATCAGCCTTATGGCGAGCAGCAGACCGCCGCCCCCGCGACGATCTGCACATGATCGCGCCGTCCCTTTCCGCACCGGGCCGCCTCGGGCGCTTCGCCGGCCGGCTGCGCCGCGACACGAGCGGGCTCGCGCTCATCGAGTTCGCCTTCGCGGCGCCGATCATGCTGACGCTCGGCCTCTACGGGCTGGAGGCGGCGAACCTCGCCCTCGTCAACATGCGGGTCAGCCAGATCGCCTCGAACCTCGCCGATACCGCCTCGCGCATCGGCCTGGAGAGCTCGCTGTCGCTCAAGCAGATCCGCGAGTCGGATATCGACGATGCCTTCACGGCGGTGCAGCTCCAGGGCGGCACCTACAATGTGACCACGGGCGGCCGGTTCATCCTTTCGAGCCTCGAGCAGAATTCGAGCGGCGGCCAGTGGGTCCACTGGCAGCGCTGCATCGGGACCTCGACCTCCAACTCGAGCTACGGCGTCCAGGACAGCGGCAAGACCGGGACCAGCTTCGCCGGCATGGGGCCTGCCGGCTCAGAGATCAGGGCGCCGTCGGGCCAGGCGGTGATGTTCGTCGAGGCCTATTACGTCTACAAGCCCCTGGTCAGCTCGCGGCTGTTCGGAACGCCGACGATCCACACCACCGCCTCCTTCATCGTCCGCGACGTCCGCAACCTCGTCGATCCGGACGACCCGGTGTCCGACGGCGGGATTTCGATGGTCTGCAGCAAGCGTACGGCCACGGTTTCGTAGCCTTGTTCCGGCGGACGCCGGGATGACGGTGGGGGCTCGATCCCTGTAGGATGTATCCGCCGACCCTTGGAATCGCGGGTAAATGCCCTATCTTATTGAAATGCGACAATTAATTCGATTGGCAGCGCTCGCGCTGGCGGTGTTCGCCGCATTTCCGGTCCAGGCCGACGAGATGCCCGAGGGGCAGAGCAAGGCCGATTATCTCGCCTGGCTGGCCCGCGACCCGGACGCGCGCGCCAAGGTGCTTTCGTTCGATTCCTGGCTGGACGCGGCCGGCGTCGAGGGCGTGGTTCCGACCTGGGAGCTGGTCCGCACGGCGAGCATGTGGCGCGAATGCAATGGGCCGCGCTTCGAGGTCGCGCCGATCGCCGAATGGACCCATGTCGCAAGGACGCTCCGCTTCGTGCGCAACCATGTCGAGCCGGTGATCGGGCCGGTCGAAATCGTCTCGGGCTTTCGCGACGAGGCGCTCAACAAATGCGCCCATGGCGCGCCGCAGAGCGCCCACCGCCATTTCTACGCGATCGACATGGTCCCGCTCGGCGGCGTCACCCGCGCCGGGCTGATGAAGAGCCTGTGCATGATCCACGAATTGCGCGGCCGCGAATATGATATCGGCCTCGGTTTCTATTCGGGCGTGCGCTTCCACGTCGATTCCCAGCGCTTCCGAATCTGGGGCGCCGACGGCCATGCCGCCACCAGCCGCTGCGTGACCGGCAATTACGCCTGAGGCATGGGGGCCGCCGCCCCGCCGACCTTGACATGCCGCCACCACCTTCCGTTTCCCGGCGAAAGCCGGGACCCAGACTGACTCCGGACTGGGCCCCATGATGGGGCTCCCAACGCGCTGTCCGGGACCCAGGCTGGACCCCGGCTTTCGCCTGGGAACACCGGGACGAGAGGTAGGTCGAGCTCTCAGCCGGCCGGAATGACCGGAGCCGGCACCGGCGACGGCGCTGATCCGACAAGCGCCGTCCAGGTGGCCGGGCCGACCACGCCGTCGGCGGCCAGGCCGTTCGCCGCCTGGAACGCGCAGATCGCGGCCTTGGTCGCGGGACCGAAATTGCCATCGCTGCCCACGGCGTGGCCGCGCGCGGCGAGCGCGGCCTGCAGCGCGGCGACGGCCGCGCCCTTCGCGCCCAGGCGCAGGACCGGCTGGCCCGCCAGCGGCGCCGGCGTTGGGGCGGCGGCGGCCGCAATAGCAGCAGCCGTGCCGGCGGCAGGACCGGCGGCGGCAAGCGCCTGCTTCGCCTTGGCGAGATAGGCGCGCCGGTCGTCGAGGCCGTTGAGGCCGCCGTTGATCGCCCTGGTGATCCGGACGATATCGTCCTGGTCGGCGAAGCGGCTGAGGCCGCCGGCGGTCCGGTTCCAATATTCGCAGGCGAGCAGCAGGGATGTCGCCGGATCGGCCGCCTGCGTGGGATCGTCGATCAGATCGACGCCGATCAGCGTTCCATAGACGTCGTAATTGTGGCGCCCGGTGAGCTGGATCAGCCCCCGCCCCTTGAAGCGGACGCCGTCGCCGGGCTGGGTGTTGCCGAGATCCTTGCGGCCTTCATAGGCCCGCCCGGACGCATATTCCTCGGTCGTGCAGAAACCGTCGGATTCGTGGGCGACCTGGGCCAGGAAGTGCGCCACTCGCAACAGGGTATCGATGCAGAAACGCTCGAAAGTCGGAACGAGCTGGGCGGAGATCGCATCGACGATCTGGGTCTGGCGCACCTTCTTCGATCCCGACACGCGCGGCAACAGGGCCCGGATCGTCGCTTCGTCCACGTTGATCATCTCGCTTCCCCTTTGTGCGAGTCGAAACGGCAATTCTATCACGAGACGGGGAAAAGGCCGAACGGGGAGCGCCGCCGCGCGCCGCGCCTTCCGCCGGCCGCGACCTGCTTCCCGGCGCAAGCATGTCCTGAGCAGAGTCGAAGGGGCCGGGACCCAGACCGACTCCGAACCGGGCCCCATGATGGAGCCCCCAACGCGCTGTCCGGGGGACAGCGCAGCCCCATCATTTCGCCGGGGAACCGGGGGTTTCCTTCCCCTCCCTGCAGGGGCGAGGAGCGCGCCTCTTCCGCCCTGCCGCACCCCATGCTAGCGCGCCCCACCAATGACCGATCTTTCCAAAATCCGTAACTTCTCGATCATCGCCCATATCGATCACGGCAAGTCGACGCTCGCCGACCGGCTGATCCAGCGCACCGGCGGGCTTACCGACCGCGAGATGTCGAGCCAGGTGCTCGATACGATGGAGATCGAGCGCGAGCGCGGGATCACGATCAAGGCGCAGACCGTCCGGCTCGACTACAAGGCGCGCGACGGCGAGTCCTACGTCCTCAATCTGATGGACACGCCCGGCCATGTCGACTTCGCTTATGAGGTGAGCCGCAGCCTCGCCGCCTGCGAGGGCGCCTTGCTCGTCGTCGACGCCGCCCAGGGGGTGGAGGCGCAGACGCTCGCCAACGTCTACCAGTCGATCGAGCACGACCATGAGATCGTGCCGGTGATCAACAAGATCGACCTCCCCGCCGCCGATTCCGACAAGGTGAAGAAGGAGATCGAGGATATAATCGGCCTCCCCGCCGACGACGCCGTCCTGACCAGCGCCAAGACCGGGATCGGAATCGACGCGGTGCTGGAGGCGATCGTCGCGAGAATACCCCCTCCGAAGGGGGATCGGGACGCGCCGCTGAAGGCGATGCTGGTCGATAGCTGGTACGATTCCTATCTCGGCGTCGTCATCCTCATCCGGGTGATCGACGGCGCGATCCGCAAGGGCCAGCAGGTCGCCTTCATGGCCGCCGGCACCAATCATCTCGTCGACCGGGTCGGCGCCTTCCGGCCCAAGATCGAGCAATTGGCCGAGCTCGGGCCGGGCGAGATCGGCTTCATCACCGCGCAGATCAAGGACATCACCGAGACGCGGGTGGGCGACACGATCACCGACGCCCGCCGGCCGGCCGCGCAGGCTTTGCCCGGGTTCAAATTGGTCCAGCCGGTCGTCTTCTGCGGGCTGTTCCCGGTCGACGCCGCCGATTTCGAGAAATTGCGCGAGTCGATCTCCAGGCTGCGCCTCAACGACGCCAGCTTCAGCTTCGAGATGGAGACTTCGGCCGCTTTGGGCTTCGGCTTCCGCTGCGGCTTCCTCGGTCTCCTCCACCTCGAGATCATCCAGGAGCGGCTGAGCCGCGAATATGATCTCGACCTCATCACCACCGCGCCGAGCGTCGTCTATCACGTCCGCACCTCGGACGGCGTCCTCCACGAGATCCACAATCCCGCCGACTGGCCCGATCCGGCGCGAATCGAGATGGTCGACGAGCCGTGGATCGACGCGACCATCTACGTGCCCGACGATTATCTCGGCCCGATCCTCAAGCTCTGCCAGGACCGGCGCGGCATCCAGAAGAATCTGACCTATGTCGCCGGCCGCGCCCAGGTCAGCTACGAGCTGCCGCTCAATGAGGTGGTGTTCGATTTCTACGACCGGCTGAAGTCGATCAGCCGCGGCTATGCGAGCTTCGACTATCACCAGATCGGCCACCGCGAGGGCGACCTCGTCAAGATGAACATCCTGGTCAATGGCGAGCCGGTCGACGCCCTCTCGATGATCGTCCACCGCGCCGCCGCCGAAGCCCGCGGCCGCCAGCTCTGCGAGAGGCTGAAGGACCTGATCCCCCGCCACCTCTTCAAGATCCCGATCCAGGCCGCGATCGGCGGCCGCATCATCGCGAGGGAGACGATCCCGGCGCTGAGGAAGGACGTCACGGCGAAATGCTATGGCGGGGATATCACGCGGAAGCGCAAACTCTTGGAGAAGCAAAAGGAAGGCAAAAAGCGCATGCGCGAGTACGGCAGCGTCTCGATTCCCCAGGAGGCCTTCATTGCAGCGCTCAGAATGGGTGAAGAGTAAGCCTTTCTTTTTCCGCCTGCTGGAGATGCAGAAATGAGACGGGCTCTCGCTCCGGGGAGCGAGGAAGCCGGCTCATGGGAAGAAGTGGATGCTGGGAATATGGCTCAGTGAGCATCCCGCAGGAGGCGTTCACTGCAGCGCTGAGGATGGGGGGAGGAGGAGGAACTTAAGACTTAAATCAATCGACATATATCGCGATGCCATCGGGCAAGCTCATGCGGACTGCTGGAAGAATGACCTCCCGGAGGGTTAGGGATTGGCTCGGGCAAAACCTACAAGTCCCTTGAAAATGAAGCAATATCGCACCATCCTTCACCAAGGCTATAACGCCACCCCCGTCAGCCTCCATAGCGGGCCGCAGCCCTTCGAGCGCAGCGTCAACAGCATGCTGCAATTCCTCATGCATCCACTGTTCCTTCCGACTTGGTGTCGTTTAAATCGACGATATAATCGAATTGCTCTTTTAAATTTTCAATCACTATTGGATCATTCGTGGCGAAGCCGATCATATGCGGCGGCTCAAGAGCCAGTATGACGGCCTCTTGTTTATCTTTTAAGGTAGGATCACCGCTACGCGGTCGTGCGTTCAAAGGAAGGAACAAAGGAGTGACGAGAATAGCAGTACTAGAGTTGAAGAAGCAGTAATAACCTGGAAGAGCATCGTGACACACTTGGAGGTAATTTTCGGCCCCTAATGAGTCCCTTATACTCAGAGATGCCTGATTTGCTGCGACAATATCGGCCTCTCGTACTGCCTCTTTACCTCCTAGTCGACGTAGACGGCGCCCAAGGAAGTTTTGGTGCCACTTATATAGTGATTCGAGATCTTGAGTTAATATACGAACAACATAGGAATCGCTTTCGTCTTTCATCAACAGTGCTTCATTCATTTTCAGCCAATTTTTGTGTCGCGCGAGAAAGCCAACGGCCGGAGTATACGAAATAATATGCAACCTATCTTCTGCAGAGGAGTTCTTTGCTAACTCAAAAACTCGGTCGGTTAGCTGCGCAAAACCAAATATTCTGTTATGAAAGTCATGCACTTGACGAAGTGCCATATAAAATCCGACGATCGCAATTACTCCCAAGAAGAACGTCAGTAGCGGACTGGCCATTGCCCTTCCCGCAAATTCCAAAAATTTCATCACGCTAAAGAAGTGATCGTCATGATCTAAAGAATCGAGAAACATCTGAAGCAACATTATTGTTAGTATAGGAAGAAACAGCACTACTACAGCAGGCATAATTCCCCGTCTTGGTCTGGCTATACTAAGGCCGGCTTTCAGGTCTGGCCCGAAAACATTGATATAAATCACGAATAGGCAAGATACTGCGCCTATAATTAGGCCAAGAAGGAAGCCAGATTCCCCTACCATGTTTGATATATTGGTTCCTATAAAAGGATATTCGGCAGCATTGTATATTATATGGACAGAAACCACAGATGTTACGAGGGAAATTAGAATAATTATTCCGGATGCCGCAAAGGCCACCCACAGCGGATTACGGCGCGGTCGGGTCAGAATGGGAGCCACGTAGCTCGCCGCCACCCTCATGGCTCGTCCGACGAAGCTGGAACTCTGAGGAGGAGGAGGAGGAGGAGGACCGTTCATGTACAACTCATCGCACAGCGAAAGCCCAGGTTGGGCGCCGAACGGCGCGCAAGGAACGCGCCACGATTGGAGCAGCGGAGGCGAAAACTCTGCTGTACATTCCAAGCGCCGCCACGACGGACCTTGAGCGCGACCGCAGCATCGCCCGCATCGTTCATGCTCTTCGCGCCACGAACATAATCGGCATAGGCCGTGGCCGAATAATCGTCGGCGCACCACTGCCACACGTTGCCAACCAGATCCCGAACCGTTGCGCCCGCATCGAAACTCCCCACGGGAGATGTCCCGGGCCCCTTCTCCCAGCGCTGGCCCGCACCGCATCGATCCATCCAGTCCGGGCTTGCAAGCCATGCAAACCTGTCTCCGCCCGCAATGCTGCGCGCGGCGAACTCCCATTCCGCCTCAGTCGGCAGCCGCTTACCGGCCCAGCGGGCATAGACGTCGGCATCGTGCCAGCTCACTTGAATCACAGGATGGGTACGGCGATCCGGGCTGGCAAAGCTTCGCCAGCAGAGCCCTTCGATTTCGCCGAACCGCTCGCCGTCGAAGCCCCAGCTGCTGCCTTCCAACTCGGCCTCAGTTCGGTGGTCTGTGGCGGCCGCAAACCGTTCGAAATCCTCATTGGTTGTGAGATCCCGATCAAGCGCGAAGGCGGCGATATGGCGCTGATGCCGCGGACCCTCGGGAGGAGCGCCCTCATCGCTGCCCATTTCAAAATTTCCGCCGGCGAAGACGGTAACGGAAGCTTGCGACCAAGGCTCTACATCGGCGTGGTTGTGCAGCGGTACGGGCATCTCACTCTCCATAGAGTGCTAATATTTTAGTACGAATGGTCGACCGGTCGGCGGATTGAAGATCGTCGTGGTCCAAATCCCCTACAATCGTCCCCTGTCTCAACACTACTACGCGATTCGCATGATTCAAGGCATCATCCACGTCGTGAGTCACGAGAATAAGGGTGAGTTCCTGGTGCTTTCGCAAATTTTCTAAAACTGTAATGAGACGGGCCTTAGCAAGGAAGTCCAGAGCGGAAAAGGGTTCGTCGAGAAGCAGTATATCGGCGCCGGCATGCAGAGCCCGAGCGATCGCAACCCGTTGACGTTGTCCTCCGGACAATTCATACGGAAAGCGTTCCAGCTTCTGCTCAAGACCGAGGGCGTCGATCAGCGCGACCGCAGATTCGCGCGCGTCGGGATCTATCGGCACTTCGCTTGAAAGCATTACATTGTTGAGCACAGTTAGCCACGGGAGGAGCTTCAGGTCCTGGTAAACAATACCGACCCGGCCGCTCACCACCCGCTCGCCGTCCATCGGCACCGCGCCGGTAATCGCGCGCAAGATCGTCGTCTTGCCAGAACCTGAGGGTCCGAGCAAAGCCAAGACCTCTTGCCGAGCCACGGCGAGGCTCACGCGGTCCAGCGCGACTAGGCCATCAAAACGCACCGAGCAATCGGCCAGGCGAACCGCTGGCCGGGAATCAACGTCCGGCATAGTGGAGCATTCGCCGGCTCAATCCGACAATCGCCGCATCGGTGGCCAGCCCAGCTCCCCCCAAGATGAGCAGGGCGGCCAACATGAGATCCGCCTGATAAGCGAGCTGGGCGATCTCGATCCGGTAACCCAAGCCTGCGGATGCGCCTGCGAGTTCCGAAACGAAGACCATGACGAAGCTCGTGCCGGCGGCGAGGCGTATACCCGGCACTATAGCGGGAAGCGTTCCCGGTAAGACGATCTGCTTCAGATAGCGTGTCGCTGACAGCCGTAGATCCAGCGCAAGCTCGCGATATTGCCTGTCAACGGCGCGCGCGGCCTGAACCGTGCTTATAGTGACCGGAAAAACGCAAACGAAGGCGGCCGACCCCAGCTTTGCCCACCAATCAATCCCGAACCACAGAATAAACAGAGGCAACAACGCAACCGGTGGCAGGCAGCGAACGAACTGGACTGGAGCATTGAGAAGCGAGTCGACCGCTCGGCTCATGCCGAGGGCAATACCCAACGCAATTCCTGGCGGGATGGCAAAGATGATCGCCAAGTAGGCGCGCGGCAGACTTTCGAGACAATCCGCAACAAACGTTCCACTTCGGTCCCAGAGAACGAAGGCGCCAGCGATTCGTTCAAGCGATGGCACCAACACGGGGTTGCCGACGCGCCGAGCCACTCCTTCCCACACGATTGCGCATAAAAATATCCCGACGATCCGCAGATAGGGATTAGTCCGAGCTTCGCCGCCACGAAGCCATAACATCAGCGGACGTACCGCGTAGAGACGGCCGCCTGGAAATCCCGCAACGACGGCATGACCGGGAAGCTGGCCCCGGGTTGCATACGATTGAAATCTACTTCCTGCAGCCAGAGGTCCGGAAGACGCGGATCGAGATACACCCCAAACTTCAGCTTCGGCCAAAGCGCGGCCATCGTCGCTGCGTCGATCGAAGTACGGTCGCTAACAATTTTCCGGGCCTGTTCCGGGTGGGCCGCGATGAAAGTCTCCGCTTTTCGCAGGCCAGCCACGAAATCGGCAAGTCTCGGGTCGCTGCCTTTGACGACCTCCGGCTTAGCAACGGCTATATAGTGCTCACGGTAAATCTGCGGATCTGGAAATGTACAGGACTCCGGGCCCAGTGCCTTTTCGGCCTTGGCGGCCGCTGGGTCGAAAACCGCGATCCCATCGACAGCGCGCGATTTGAGCGCTCCGACCATCTCTGTAGGTTTGTATGCGACGAGGTCGACCTCACCCATCGGAACACCGGCGGCGCGAAGGAAACTATAGGAGAAATAGTGCGGTCCGCCGCCAAACGAGGTTGCGATCTTGCGGCGCGTTCCGTCGAGAAAGAAACGTGAGGGATGGCTCCGATCGCAATGACCGTCCCGCACCACCATGCGGATCGCGTCCCGAGAGTCCTTGATCACCTCTGTGAACGCCGTCAGCTTCTGGCCCTGCAGCAGCGCAAGGCCGGTCGGCATATCACCCGCAACTGCGACGTCAATCGATCCGGCTAAAAACGATTGAAGAGCAAGTTTTCCGGCTTCGTAGTTGACCAGCTTGACCTCCGTCCCGGAACCAAAGAGATGCTGATCGTCGGCGATGATGATCAAAGCCATTGCTGGCGATACTTGATATCCGACGGTTAACTTGGGCCGCTGCTGACCGCTGCCGCTCGCACCACCGCGATAGATCCAGATCGCCGCGGCCGCTAA
Source organism: Allosphingosinicella sp. (assembly GCA_036491055.1). Classification (GTDB taxonomy): domain Bacteria; phylum Pseudomonadota; class Alphaproteobacteria; order Sphingomonadales; family Sphingomonadaceae; genus Allosphingosinicella. The sequence continues at coordinate 34,509 of DASXCT010000050.1, read as the reverse complement.
GAGGGCCAGCACAAACAGTGAGATCAGCAGCCAAACGCTGGGCTTCTTCTGCTTCGTCGCAAGTGTCATGGTATATCCCCCTCGCTCTGACGAATACTATTTCGTTCTCCTCTCGTCGAGTGTGCATATAAGGCATATAATTCGTGGACATAACACTATCTCCGGGTGCTAGAACGTCCGTTCAACCCGCCCTCAACGACGCGGACAGCGGCAAGGATCAGGACGTCGTCGCCCATAAGCAGGTGAACCTGGCCTTCGCCGATACGGCCTCGAACATTTATGCCTCGGTCTCCGGCCAAGCGGCGGTGACAAACGATCACCAATTCCGGCAATTCCGGAAGACACAGCACTTATTTCACCGTGCCCACCCGGCTTCACGGATCGCTGCCTTCCTTCCCGCTCATCGCCCCGCTTCCAGCCGAGACGGACGCCATACTCGACGCAGAGGGTGCCCAGCCCGCCGAACAGGGCGGAGACGATCAGCATAGCGACATTGAAGGTCGCGAGCTGGGCATCCGGCTCATCCCATTGGTGAAGGACCACCGCCCGACGAGGCAGCTTCCGCCGACGAAGGCCAGGCACAAGCCGAGCAGGATCAGGAGGGTCGCGGCGAGGAGCGGCCTGGTTCAGGCGTCTCCGATGCCATCTGCCTCCTTACCCGGCTGTCCGGTCGTCCTCGTTCCGACCCATTCCGCGGGTGACGGTAACGCCTCGCACGATCCAGATGAAGCCGACGGCCAGCAGCACCCCCATCAGCAGCTTCAGGAGCGCGAACGGATCGTAACCGATCCGGAAAGAACCGTCGGTCGCCCGGAACAGGAATGCGCCCCAGAAACTGGTGCACGCACCGCGGGCGACGGCGATGCAAAGGCCGAAGACAATTGCAAATGTTTCGACCAGGATGTCTCCGACGCTCGGCTCCTTTCCCTTTCGCCCATCTTTACCGCCCCCGCCGCCCGCTCGCCATGCGGATGCCCTGGACGATGGCGAAGATGCCGGCGGCCAGGATCGCCAGCGAGACGACGAGCATGGAGCCGCCCTCCGAGCTGTGGCTGCCGATGAGCATGAAGAGGAGGAGGCCGGTGCAGCCGCCGCCGACGAGCAGCAGGCAAAGCCCGCAGCCGATCAGGAAGACTCCGCCAATGACGTTGGCAGGGCGGTCCTCATAGTCCGGCGCGGCAATGGGCGGCGGTTCCGATATGGCATCGGGTTCCGGCCCTGGCCCTTCTTCTTCCTCGCTCATGCCCCCATTCCTCCTATGGCCTCCCGCTTCACCCGACCCCTTCACCTGTCTCGGTAGCGGCCTCGGGCCTTGCGAACAGCGTGATAGATGGCGAAGATACCGAGCGCCGCCACGCCGAGTGCTACGAGCAGCATAACGACCCCCAACAGACCTGCGCCATAGGATGGATCGGCCGGAAAGAGCAGCGTCACCCACATCGCCGCGCAGACGCCGCCGGTGAGGGTCATGCAGAGGCCGAAGATAATGCCGAACGTGCCGACCAGAATGTCGCCGACGTTCGCTCCCTTACCCCCCTCCTCGCTCACGCGCCGATCCTCCCGTCAGCTCTCATTTCCCTCTCCCCGGCGGGGAGAGGGAGCTTGGATCGCGGTCCTGAATGTCGCTCCTCGCTCACGCGCCGCGCCCGCCCATCGCCTCCAGCTTCGCCCGCCCGGGCGCGCCCGGGCGATAGAAGCTGTTATAAGTGTCGAACGGAATCATCCGGCCGTCCGGCGTCGCGAAATGGATGCAGCTCCGTTTCACCGTGCCGAGATCGAAATTGTAACGGTCGAGGAACTGGATCACCGCCACCTTGAACGTGTCGCGATAAGAGAGGCTGGCCGGGGTCTCGATCCCGGGCAGGCAGCAGAACAGGCTGGCGAGCCTCTCCTCGCCGTTCGCCTCGTTGGTCGAGAGCGAGAGCAGGTCGAAGATCCGCGCCTTCAGCGCCGGGTCGCGCTCGAAGCTGATCGTGTTGGGCGCCGCGGCGACGATCTCCTCGCGCGGCATCAGGCGGGTCACCGGCACGATTTTGCGGCCGGAGCGGAGCGCATAGCCGATGCAGATCTGGTCCGGATTGCAGGGGAGCGGCACCAGGTCCGGGAGCGCGAAATGGCCGCCCTCGGCGATGCGGCGGCGGAGGCCGGAGAGGGTCGTGCGGTGGCGGGCGGGATCGAACCCCTCGTTCCGCCCGGCATCCTGGACCGGCTGGAAGACGATTCCGCGAACGCAGGACCAGCCGAGCGCATGGTCGACGATCGCCGCCGGCTCATGATCGTTGACCCCGGCGCGGACGGCGCAGACGAGGGTGGTCGAGACCCCCGCCGCCTCGAGCCGCTCCAGCGCCTGCCGGCGGATGCGGGCGAGGCGGGCGCCGCGCAATTCCATCAATGCGTCGTCGGAGAGGCTGTCGAACTGGAGATAGACTTCGAAGCCCGCGCCGATCGCCGCCAGCCGCTCGGCGAACCCGTCCTCGGTCGCGATCCGGAGGCCGTTGGTGTTGACCATGATGTGCCGGATCGGCCGGGCGCGGGCGGCGGCGACGATCGCCCAGAAATCGGGGTGGATGGTGGGCTCGCCGCCGGAGAGCTGGACGAGGTCCGGCTCACCCTCGGCCTTCACCACCGCGTCGAGCATCGCCTCGACCTCGGCGAGGCTGCGGTGGCCGCCCTTCCCGACGGCGCTGTCGGCGAAGCAGACCGGGCAGGTCAAATTGCAGGCGTCGTTGATCTCGACGATGGCGAGGCAGCTATGCTGCTCGTGATCGGGGCAGAGGCCGCAATCCCACGGGCAGCCGCGCTCGGTCCGCGAGGCGTTGAACAGGGGCCGGTCGCCGGGCTTCAGCCAATGCTTCGTGGAGAGCCAGTAATCGGCATCCTCCTCGATCAGGGTCTTCATCACGCCATGGTCGCGGCACCGTTTCTGGAGGTAGACGCGGCCCTCCTCGCCGATGATCTTGGCGGGGACCAATTCCCAGCAGGTTTCGCAGAGGCTCGTCGTCTGGCCGTAGAACAGCCAGGGGACGCTCTTACGAAGCGGGTCGGCGGGCGCGGCGAGCGGTGCCATCGAAGGTGCGGGCATAGAAGGTAAGGGCATAAAGGATCATGACGATGGCGAGAAGCTGGAAGATGTCGAGCGGCCCGAGCACGCGCGGATAGGGCTTCAGGAATTCCCAGAAGAAGCGCTGGGCGGCATAGACGATGATGAAGAGATAGAAAGCGCGGGTCTGCGTCCAGAGGGCGCGGCGGGCGAGCGCGACGAGATAGATTGCGAGGAAGGCGAGCATCGCCAGGCTCTCATAGATTTCCACCGGATGGCGCGGGATGCCGTCGCCGAGATCGACGCCCCAGGGGAGCGAGGTCGGGATGCCGTAGGTCTCGTCGGGCAGGCCGGCGAACAGGCAGCCCCAGCGGCCGATCGCGATTCCGAGCGCCAGCGGCCCCACCCAGATGCCGCCCGTGGAGCCGCGGATTCCGCGGATGCGCTTGTACAGCTCGACCGCGACGACGCCGCCGGCAAGCGCGCCGGCGATGCTGTGCGACGGGTGCGGGATCGCGGTGAGGCCGGTGTTGAGCGAGCCGAAGGCCCAGGCGCCGGCGATCGCCCCGAAGGCGAGGACGAAGGCATAGCCGGTGCCAATATGCGCCGCGACCGCTGCCGCCCGTTCCTTCAGCCGCCAGCGATAGAGGAAGCGCGCGAGCAAGGCGGCCGAGACCCAGGCGACGAGGTCGAAGAGAAGATGGACGCGCGGATCGGTCGGAACATGGATCATCGGCGGATCACAGGTTGGCCGACATCAGCTTCAGGACAGGCGCGGCGGCCGAAGGCGGCTCCGCGAGCGCCTCGTCGATCGGCGCGATTCGGGCGGTATAGCGCTGCGCCTGGGTGCCGCCGCCGGTCAGCGCAGCGGACATGAGCTTCGGAGCCATTCCGGCGCGCTTCGCCGCCGCCTCGAACAACAAGGCGGGGACGGCGAACCTCGGCCTGCCTCCGGGCGCGGAAGCCGCGGGCGGGTCGGCGGGTCCGACGGCGAGCGCCTCTGCGGCCACCGCCGCCCGCTGCGCCGCGATCGCATCGGACCAGGCCGGGTGCGAGCCGGTTTCGATAAAGGCGTTGCAGGCGGCGGTGCCGCGCGCCCGCACGAAGCGCAATTTCTCCGCCTCGTGCCGAGATCGATGCCGACGATCACTTTGATCCCCCTGCCCTTTTCGCAGTTTAGCGGGATCATGGGATCAGGAAAGGGGGTTTGTCGGCGCCCGGCGCGGCGCGGCCCTGGAACCGCAATGGCCTCTCTCCCGCCCCGGCCCCTTTGCGGGACGGGAGAGAGGGATCGGGCTACCAGGCGCGGCAGGTGCGGATGCGGTGGTGGTGGCGCCACATCGTCCGGCAGACCCGATGATGGTGGCGCCAGCCGCGATGCCAGCCGCGATCATGGCCCCAGCCGTGGTGCCGGCCGCGATCATGGTCCCAGCCGCGATGCTCACCGCGACCATTGTCCATGCCGCGATGCGCGCCATTGTCCTGGTGCATGGCGGTGCGATTCTCGCGCACGACGGTCCGGTCGTGATGGTCGCCCGGCGGCGGCTGGGCGTCGGCGGCGGTGGCGGCGATCGCGCCGCCGAGCGTCAGCGCGGCGGCGAGCGTCAGGATCAGTTGCTTCATCTTGTTCCTCCGATGTGGAATATCGTCTCCCTGCCGGCGGCGTAACGATCCTGGGCGCGGCCGGGTCCGCCGGGATCGACGAATCCTGCTCAAGGCTTGACGCCGCGCGCCGGATCGGCTTTGACCTTTTCCCTGCCCATTGGGGGGCGGAAAACCGAAAGGAAACATGATGTTGCGCGTCACTTCGCTGCGCCTTGCCGGCGTCGCCCTCCTTTTTGCAGCCGCCGCGCCGGCCCTCGCCGCGGGCGACCCGCCGCAGCAGGCGCAGGCCGCGCCCTCCGATCAGTCGAACGACACCGCGGCAACGCCGACCGAGACCGCCAAGCCGAAGCCCGAGCACAAGATCTGCCGGATGGTCAACGGCAGCGAAGCCCGCCTCGGCGCGCAGAAAGTCTGCATGACCGCCGCGCAGTGGAAAGACGCCCAGTTCTGATCCGAGCCCGGGCTGATCGGGCCCAAGCAAACGATCGACATTCAGATTTCAAGCCCACAGCCGCATCCGGGGGATGCAGCGACCTCCCAATGATGCCGCGCCGCTAAGGACCGCTGCGGGGCAGCGGTCCAGGCGCGGCATGGTGAGGGGTTCGGCGTCTAAGAATGATCCCCAACGCCCGACACCCTCACCAACTTCGCCTAAGCGGCAAAGCCGCCAAGGCTTCGTATCCTCTCCCCTCAAGGGAGAGGGGGTCATAGCGTGCAGCCAGGCCCTCCACCGCGTTCCAACACCCTCCCACAGCCCGCGGTCGCAGGGAGGACCGGGCAGCCTAAAATCCGATGCGGCCGCCGAGGGCGAAGATCAGGGAGCGCTGGCTTAGCTGGCGGCCGTCGGTCAGCACATCGGTCGCCGCGGGCGAGCCGACATAGAATTGCTCCAGCCGCGCGATCGGGCTGGAATCGACATGGGTGTAGCCGGCGCCGGCGTCGATCGTCAGCAGCGGACCCAGCTTGAGGCTGGCGCCGACGTTGAAATCGACCCGGTCCCCGTCCGGAACGCGCGCGTCGCGAGTGGCGTCGCGGGTCGGCGTCTGGTCGATCTGGATGCCGGCGCGAAGCGTCAGCCGCTTGCTCGCTTTGGCATCGATGCCGAAGGCGGCGCTCCACGTGTCGCGGTAATTCTCGATCGTCGCCTGGTTGAGCGGCGCGGCGACGCGGATCGCGTCGAAGCGGCTCCAGCCGTAGCGCACGACCTGAGCGTCGAGCGTGAACATGCCGCCGACCGGCAGGCGGGCGCCGGCCGCGAGCTGCCAGGGCGTGGTGAAGCGGGCAACGGTCGCGGCGCTCAGGTTGCTGCCGGCGAGCGGACCGAGCAGGCCGCCGATCGCGACATTGCCGTCGAGCTTGTGGGCGATCGCCGATTTGTAGGCGATGCCGAGGCTGATCCCGCCCGGCGCGCGGAGCTGGGCGCCGACGCTCCAGCCATAATTCCAGCCGTTGCCGTTCAGGTCCAGCCTGCCGTCGGGAAGATTGGGCGCGAGATTGGGAAGGGCGTTGGAAAGCCGGGCGTCGGCATATTCGGCATTGAGCGCCGCGCCGACGGTGAGCATCGGCACCGGCGACCAGGCGATGCTCGGCTGCACGTCGATCGTGCGCAGCCGCGTCCGGATCGCGGAATAACGCTGCCATCCGGCGGGATCGTAATCGCTGGTGAAGCTGAACGGCGAGGTGATGGCGAGGCCGAGCGAGACCCCGCCGAACAGGCGCAGGGCAGCGGCGGCATCGGGAAGCACGCCCCGCCGGATCGGATCGCGCATGTCGGACGGGCCGCCGACCGGCAAAGGCGGCTGGCCCGGACGGTCGATCAGCGTGCCCTGGTCGCGGACGCGGCCGGTCGGGAAGATGCCGACCGCGCCGACGCTGATCCCGCCCGCGCTGTCGCCGATCGCCGCCGGATTCCACCACAGGGAGGCCGGCCCCTGGTCCGCCACTTCCCCCGAATTGGCGCGTCCGAAGCCGCGAACCGATTGCTCCTGGAGGTAAAAGCCGCCGGCATAAGCGGGCGTGGCGGCCGTTAACGCCGCCGCGATCCCCGTCCCGAAAAGCAACAGAGCCCTCCGGCCCCCAAGAAAAACGTTGCGCCCCAAATACATCCGCTTTTCCCCTTTCGGAGTCCACGGCGCCCCACCGCCGAAGCCCGGAATTATAAGCGAAATATTTGTATCACAAGCACTTTTGCTTGGATCGAGCCCCCCGTTTCAGCCGTCGACACGAAATCCGGCCTGCGAGGTTTTGAGGCAACAGGTTCAAAGGTTAACGCCATTATGGGCGCGATGGCCGATTGTTAGCGCTCACGAGATATGCTTACCTGTGGATAAACCAACTCCTTGGGGTACAAGCGTGAATCGACATTTCAGCCTTCCGGTGGACGACGAGGCGACGGCGATGCCGGTCGTCGAGCACCGGTTCCGGCAGGCGCTTCCCTTCCAGCACCGGGTCCGCGCCGCCGGCTCGCGGCTGTTCGACCTCGGCCAGCTCGACGTCCGCTGGGACGCGCCGCTCGGCGCCTTGTGGACCTATATGACACCGGTCGACAGGCCGAATTTCAACCGCCCGATGCTTCGCGATTTCCAGCGCTGGCAGGCGGAGATCGCCCGCGAATTCGCCGATCCGTCGGAGGGGCTCAAATATCTCGTGCTCGGCTCGCGCTTCCCGGGCGTGTTCAACCTCGGCGGCGATCTCGACCTGTTCGCGAGCTTCATCGCCGCCGGCGACCGCGATGCGCTCGTCGCTTACGGCCGCGACTGCGTCTCGATCCTCCACCGCAACATGCGCCAGCTCGAATTGCCGATCATCACCGTCGCGCTCGTCCAGGGCGATGCGCTCGGCGGCGGCTTCGAGGCGGTTTTGTCGTTCAACCTCGTCGTCGCGGAGCGCCATTCGCGCTTCGGCCTTCCCGAGATCGCCTTCGGCCTCTTCCCCGGAATGGGCGCCCACAGCCTGCTCGCGCGCAAGGTCGGGCTCGCCAAGGCCGAGGAGATGATGCTCTCCAACCGCATCTATTCGGCCGAGGAGATGCACGCGCTCGGCCTCGTCCACGTGCTCGCCGAGCCGGGCCAGGGCGAGCAGGCGGTGCGCGCCCATATCGCCCGCAACGGCCGGCGCCAGGCGGGCCATCGCGGCATCTACCGCGCGTCCAGCCTGGTCGATCCGGTCACGCTCAAGGAGCTGGAGGAGGTGGTCGAGATCTGGGCCGATTCCGCTTTGTGCCTGACCGACACCGATCTGAAGCTGATGAAGAAGCTGGTCGACGCCCAGGCCCGCCTCCGCGCGGCCTGAGGATCACTTTGTTCCCCGGCGCACGCCGGGGTCCAGTCTCGCCGACCTGTGCCGCTGGACTCCGGCTCGCAGCGAAGCTGCGGTTCATCCTGAGCACCGCCGCAGGCGGTGACGAAGGGCCGGAGAACAATGGCGTCACGCCCGCAGGCGGCGGACCTTGGCGCTTTCGATCGGACCGTCGGGCACCGCCCGCGGCTTGTTGACGCCGCTCCATTCGGAATCGAGCCGCGCCTGGATCTCCGCCGCCGGCATCGGCCGGCCGAGATAGAAACCCTGGGCGGCGGTGCAGCGCGCGCCGGTCACATAGCCGAGCTGGGTCTCGGTCTCGATCCCCTCGGCGACGATGTCCATGTCGAGCTCGGCGGCGAGGCCGACGAGCGCGTTGATGATCGCCCGCGCCTCGCGGCTCTTGGTCACGTCGGCGATGAAGGTCGTGTCGATCTTGATCTTGTCGAACGCATATTTCTTCAAATAGGTGAGCGAGGAATAGCCCGTCCCGAAATCGTCGATCGAGAGCTTGAGCCCGATCTTCTGGAACTCGCGGATCAGCGAGTTGGACTGGGCATTCTCCTCGAGCAGCACGCTTTCGGTGATCTCCAGCTCCAGCCGCCGCGCCTGCAGCCCCGACGTGTAGAGGGCGGAGAGGATCATGTGCGAGAGGTGGAGGTCCTTGAGCAGGGCCGGCGACAGATTGACCGCGACGCTCACCTCCTCCGGCCATTTCGCCGCCGCGGCGCAGGCCTGGCCGAGCACCCAATGGCTGATCGGGGTGATGAGGCCGGTGCTCTCGGCGAGCGGGATGAAGCGCGCCGGGCTGATCGTTCCGAATTCGGGATGGTGCCAGCGCAGCAATGCCTCGCAGGATTTGGTGCGGCCGGTCGCGAGGTCGACGATCGGCTGGTAATAGACTTCCAGCTCGTCCCGCTCGATCGCGGTGCGCAACGCCGCCTCGAGCGCGCGCAGCTCGGTGAACTCCTCCTCCATCGCCCGCTGGAACAGGCAGAAGTCGTTCCGGCCGTTCGCCTTGGCATGGTAGAGCGCCATGTCGGCATGCTGGAGCAGGGTCTCGCCGTCCTGGCCGTGCTCCGGGGCGACCGCGACGCCGATCGAGCCGGTCACCTGGATCGAGGCGCCGTCGACGTCGATCGGCACCATGAGGCCGCGCATCACCTCGCGCGCAATCTCCTCGGCGAAGCCCTTGCCGTCGCCGCGGGCGAGGAGGACGAACTCGTCGCCGCCGAACCGCGCGACGCTGCCGCGCCCGTCGATGATCGAGGCGAGCTGGCGCGAGACGCTGCGCAGCACCCGGTCGCCGGTCGGGTGGCCGAGGGAATCGTTGATGTCCTTGAACTTGTCGAGATCGACCCAGAGGATGGCGACCTCCGTCCCCTCCGCCCTCCTGGCGAGCTCCGCCTGCAGCCTCTCCTGCAGCGCGCCGCGATTTTCGAGGCCGGTCATCGCGTCGTAACGGGCGAGCCGCTCGAACCGGGCGGTGAGGCGCTTCTGCTCGCGCGTCGCGGACATTGCCTTGAGGAAGGCCGAATAGGTCTGCAGCGTGATGTCGGCCATGCCGACATAGAAGGCGCAGGTGACGAAGCCGAGCACCCAGCGCAGCGGGTTGGCGTTGAGGAACAGGCCGAGGGCGACCGGGGCGCAGGCGAGGGTGAGCTGGCCGATGGCGATGACCGGCCGGCCGGCATTGCGGCCGCAAATGCCGGCCGCATAGCCGATGGTCAGCACCGCCGCGAGCATGTGGTAGAGGCTGTTGCCGGAGCGGATCAGGGCGACGAAGGTCAGGAGGCCGAGCAGGCCGGCATAGGCCCAGGCGCCGATCTCGTAGATGATCTCGGAGCGGGCGCTCTGGCCGGCATCGGCCTCGGCGGGCCGGTGGAAGAAGATGGCGTGGATGAGGCGAAGCGCGCCGATCGCGGAGATCGCGACCGCCATCGCGGTCAGCCAGGCATCGTGGCTGGCAAGCGCGATCGCGGTGCTGCAGGCGGCGCCGGCAACCGCTCCGGCGCCGAGCGAGGTCGAGGAGGCGAACAAGGTCTCGACGAGCGACCGGCGCACCTCATCGGCGACGGCTCGGTCGATCTTCGCGATCTCGCGCATTTTGGCAATGATGCTGGCCAATCTAGCTCCCCGGCGCAGCAGGTCTTTTCCCTGAAACTTCTTTATCTTGCATTAAGGGGCGCCTGCGCGGGGCGCGCTCGTACGCGCGGGCGAGCGCACGATCCGCGCGCGGGCGAGGGCCCCTTACCTTTTGTGAAGGTTTCCGCGGCATGATTGGCCCATGCTGTCCTCCCCCTCCCCGTCCCGCCTCGGCGACGCGCCGGCGCTCCAGCTCGTGCTGCGCGGCGAAGACAGCGCCCCCTGGGTGCTGAGCCTTGCGCCCGTCATGGTGAAGTTCATCGGCCATTATCCGCGGCTCGACGGCTTCGGCGGCGAGGAGCCCTTGCTGGTCTTCCGCCCGGCGGGGCTGCCCGCTTAGCCTGCCTGTCCCCGACACGAATCGAATCCTAGAACCCCTCTCCCTTGAGGGATGGTGAGGGTGTCGGGCGTTGGGGATGATTCTCTAACGCCGAACCCCCTCACCATGCCGCGCCTGGACTGCTGCCCCGCAGCAGTCTTTAGCGACGCGGCATCCTCTCTTCCGGGAGAGGGAGTTGGCGCGCTGGCAAAGCGTCCGCCATTCCACTAGGTGCGCCGGGCCCTCATCCCTCGGGAGCGTTCCTGTGCGTTCGATCGCCTTCGTCCTCTTCCTGCTCGCCGCCGCCTGCTCGCAAGCGCCCCAGCGACAGCCTCAGTCCTCGGCGGCCGCGCCGGCAATCGCGCCGATCCTCGACGCCGCCGATGCGGCCGACACGCACAGCTATGCCCGGCCGCACGAAGCGCGCGTCACCCATGTCGCGCTCGACCTCATTACCGATTTCGCCGCCAGACGGATCGGCGGCACGGCGATGCTCGACGTCCAGGCGGCGCCGAACGCGCGCGAGATCATCCTCGACGACAAGGGGCTGGAAATCCGGTCGGTCACCGACGGCTCGGGGCGGCCGCTCAAATGGACGATCGGCAAAGCCGATCCGATCCTCGGCGCGCCGCTGGCGATCGCGCTCAACGGCGCGCGGACGATCCGGATCGCCTATCGCAGCGGGCCCGATGCCGCCGCCCTCCAATGGCTGTCGCCGGCCCAGACCGCGGGCAAACGCCACCCCTTCCTGTTCAGCCAGGGCGAATCCCTGCTCAACCGGAGCTGGATCCCGACCCAGGACAGCCCGGGCATCCGCCAGACCTGGGAGGCGCGGATCGTCGTCCCGGCGCCGCTCAAGGCGGTGATGAGCGGCGAGAAACTGACTCCGAACGGCGAGCCGGCCGGCGCCAAGACATCAGGGGGCGGCGCCCGCGCCTTCCGCTTCCGCATGGCGGAACCGGTCGCGCCCTATCTGATCGCGCTCGCGGTCGGCGACATCGGTTTCAAATCGCTCGGTCCGCGCACCGGAATCTATGCCGAGCCGGCGGTCCTGAACGCCGCCGCCTGGGAGTTCGCCGATGCCGAGAAGATGGTCGCGGCGGCGGAATCGCTCTACGGCCCCTATCGCTGGGGCCGCTACGACATCCTCATATTGCCGCCGTCCTTCCCGTTCGGCGGAATGGAGAATCCGACCCTCACCTTCGCGACTCCGACCGCGCTCGCCGGCGACCGCAGCCTCGTCTCCCTGGTCGCGCACGAGCTCGCCCATAGCTGGTCGGGCAATCTCGTCACCAACGCGACCTGGGACGATTTCTGGCTGAACGAGGGCGTCACCACCTACATCCAGAGCCGGATCATGGAGCGGCTCTACGGCAAGGCCGCGACCGACCGCGAGATCGCGCTCGAATGGGACGATTTCCAGCACGACATCAAGGCGGCGGGCGGCCCGGGGAGCCCGATGACGAAGCTCCATCTCGATCTCAAGGGCCAGGATCCGGACCAGATCGACACCGGCCTCGCTTATGAGAAAGGCGCCGCCTTCCTGCGCACGATCGAGAGCATCGTCGGCCGCGCGCGCTTCGACGCCTGGCTTCGCTCTTACTTCGACCGTCATGCCTTCCAGCCGATGACGTCATCGGTGTTCCTCGCCGATTTGCGCGCCAATCTGGTCAAGGGCGATGCCGCGCTCGAGCAGAAACTGATGCTCGACCGCTGGATCTACGGCCCCGGAATTCCGCCCAACGTCGCGCCGCCGCCCACCCAGGCCTTCGCCGCGGTGGACGCCGCGGTCAAAGCCTTCGCCAATGGCGCACCGGTCTCGGCCATCCCCTTCGCGAAATGGAGCTGGTCCGAGCAGCTCCGCTTCCTGAACGGCCTGCCGCGGATATTGAAGCGCGCGCGGCTCGACGCGCTCGACGGCGCCTTCCACCTCTCGCGGCTGCGCAACGACGAAATTCTGTTCGGCTGGCTGAGCCTCGCGCTCGCCAACCGCTACGACCCGGCCGTCCCCGCCGCCGAGCGCTTCCTGACCGAACAGGGCCGGCGCAAGTTCGTCCAGCCCTTGTTCGCGATCCTGCTCGCCGAGGACGGCTGGGGTCGCCCGATCGCGACCCGCATCTATGCGCAGGCCCGGCCGACCTATCACCCCCTCACCGTCGCCACGATCGACAAAATGATGGGAAAGTGATCCGCTCGAAATCGTAATCGTCGTCTACACCCGCGCTTCCTCTCCGGCTATTCTTGCGCCTTTATCGGGAGGGACGGCGGATGACGGCTTCAGGCATGTTTCGAGCATATGCGGCGGGAGCATGGCTCGCCGCTTCGGTATCCGCTGCGGCCGCCTCGCCGGCGGCGGAAGTGGTCCCGGCGCCCCGGCTCCGCGCCTATGTCGCCAGGACCATCGACGGCCTCGTCTCGCACCCCGCCTTTGCGGATCCGGCGGCCAAGACAATGGTGGTGCGCCGCGACGGGCCGGGCGAGGTCGAGGTCCACGATCGGCTGAACGACGTCCTCGTCGCGCAGGCCGGCACCGCCATCCTGCGCGTCGGCGGGCGGGTCGCGGGCGGCCGCGAGACGGCGCCCGGCGAACATCGCGGCGGCACGATCGTCGGCGGCCGCAGCCGGGCTCTGCACGCGGGCGACGTCGCCTGGATTCCGGCCGGGCTGCCCCATCAGCTGATCGTGAAGCGGGGCGGCTCCTTCATTTATGTCGTGGTGAAGACCGACAAGGCGGCGCGCTCCCGATAGGCGACCGCATCCGGCGGCCTCACCGTCGCCGCGATCGACACATTGATGGGACACTAAAGGTCCTCCCCATCGCCAGATGGGGAGGGGGACCATGCGCGGCATGGTGGAGGGGGAAAGCGCCGCTCAGGCGCGCCCGCACTCGACGAGAATGCGCATAACCACATCGTTCACATCCGCCAGCACATCGCTCGCGAGAAAGCGGAGCGTGCGGATGCCCTGCTCATCCAACCACCGGTCGCGTCGAGCGTCGCGCTCGGGGTTCGAGCCCATGTCGTGCGCCTCGCCGTCGACCTCGAGCCGCTCCTCGGCGTAGTAGAAATCGAGGACGTACCGCCCAACCGGATGCTGCCTCCGGAACTTGAGTCCGGTCGGGCGGGTGCGCAGAACCTGCCACAGCTTGAGCTCCGGATGCGACATTTCGCGGCGGAGCGTTCGCGCCCTGGTGACCGTGCTCCAGCGCTTCTTCATTGCCGCGCCCGTTCCCCCTCCACCGCGTTGCACGCGGTCCCCCTCCCCATGCCCGCCGGGCATGGGGAGGACAAAGGGGGATCCCAAAAATATGGTGGATAAGTGATTTACCATCTTGGCGGCGGATTCGATTTGATTCACTATGGCTTGTGGCGCTGCCTTGGGGGCGACGCTAGAGATTGTAGGCGCCGGCCGCGCACCCTATATCGGTGCATGGCGGAAAGGCCTTGTCCTGTGGATATCGGGGACAAGGTGAAATGAGCGCCCCGCCGCCCTCGAAAAGCGCTTAAGGTCGGGTTAATTCCCGCTGGAACGAAAAGAGAACGAGGGGTAGAGTGATGGACCTGTCCGGCAGCAGCGAAGTAGGAGCCAGCGACGTGATCGCCACGACGGCCGAAGCGCCGCGGAAAGCGAAATCCAAGGGCGCCAGGCCCGGCAAGGGCGCGGCGGCGGCCATCTACCCGGTCGAAGTCGATCATGGCCGCGATTCGCTGCTCACCGATTTCGGCAAGGAGACGCTGAACGACCGCTATCTCCTGCCCGGCGAATCCTATCAGGACCTCTTCGTCCGAGTCGCCTCGGCCTATGCCGACGACGGCGAGCACGCCCAGAGGCTCTACGATTATATCTCCAAGCTCTGGTTCATGCCGGCGACTCCGGTCCTCTCGAACGGCGGCACCGGGCGCGGCCTTCCCATCTCCTGCTATCTCAACAGCGTCGACGACAGCCTCGAAGGAATCGTCGGCACCTGGAACGAGAATGTCTGGCTCGCTTCGCGCGGCGGCGGCATCGGCACTTATTGGGGCAATGTCCGCGGCATCGGCGAAGCGGTCGGCCTCAACGGCAAGACCAGCGGCATCATCCCCTTCGTCCGCGTCATGGATTCGCTGACGCTGGCGATCAGCCAGGGCTCGCTGCGCCGCGGCTCGGCCGCCTGCTATCTCGATATCTCGCACCCGGAGATCGAGGAGTTCCTCGAGATCCGCAAGCCCTCGGGCGACTTCAACCGCAAGGCCTTGAACCTCCACCATGGCGTGCTCGTCACCGACGAGTTCATGGCCGCGGTGCGCGACGGCGCCGAATTCATCCTGCGCTCGCCCAAGGACGGGTCGGAGCGCGGCTCGGTCGACGCCCGCTCCTTGTTCCAGAAATTGGTCGAGACCCGGCTCGCGACCGGCGAGCCCTACATCATCTTCATCGACCAGGTGAACCGGTCGATGCCCAAGCATCATCGCGAGCTCGGCCTCAAGGTCTCGACCTCGAACCTCTGCTCCGAGATCACGCTTCCGACCGGCATCGACCATCTCGGCCGGGCGCGGACCGCGGTCTGCTGCCTCTCCAGCCTCAATCTCGAGACCTGGGACGAGTGGCACAAGGACAAGCTCTTCATCGAGGACGTGATGCGCTTCCTCGACAATGTCCTGACCGACTATATCGACCGCGCGCCAGACGAGATGGCGCGGGCCAAATATAGCGCGATGCGCGAGCGCTCGGTCGGGCTCGGCGTGATGGGCTTCCACTCCTTCCTCCAGGCGCGCAACCTGCCGTTCGAAGGCGCGATGGCGAAGAGCTGGAACCTCAAGATCTTCCGCCACGTCCGCGCCCAGGTCGACGAGGCCTCGATGATGCTCGCCAAGGAGCGCGGGCCCTGCCCCGACGCCGCCGACACGGGGGTGATGGAGCGCTTCTCGTGCAAGATGGCGATCGCGCCGACCGCCTCCATCTCGATCATCACCGGCGGCACCTCGGCCTGCATCGAGCCGATCCCGGCCAATATCTATACCCACAAGACGCTGTCGGGCAGCTTCTCGATCCGCAATCCCTATCTCGAGAAGTTGCTGGTCGAGAAATCAAAGAACAGCGAGGCGGTGTGGAGCACGATCCTGGAGCAGGGCGGCTCGGTCCAGCATCTCGACTTCCTCACGCCCGAGGAGAAGGACGTCTTCAAGACCAGCTTCGAGATCGACCAGAGATGGCTGATCGAGCTCGCTGCCGACCGCACGCCCTATATCGACCAGGCGACGTCGCTGAACCTGTTCATCCCCGCCGACGTCGACAAATGGGACCTATTGATGCTCCACTACCGGGCGTGGGAGCTGGGCATCAAATCGCTTTATTACCTCCGCTCGAAATCGGTGCAGCGCGCCGGCTTCGCCGGCGGCGTCGAAGCCGACAACACCCCCGAGCTCAAGAAGATCGAGGTCCAGACCACGGACTATGACGAGTGTTTGGCGTGTCAGTGATGCGCCCCCTCGTCGCCCCAGCGCAGGCTGGGGCCCCAGCGGGCAGGTCTGTGCCTTCTCGACCTGGGATCCCGGCCTTCGCCGGGATGACGGATAAAGTGGCCGTGGTCGTGCCTCCCCCGAGCGGGGGAAAAAACCGTGCCTTGCTCCCTTCGGCACGGTCTGCGGCGGGGACGGGAGATGAGGCGACGGCGTCGGCCCGTCCGCATGGGCCGGAGCCGGTCTATCGCGCCTCCCGCCCCGCCGCTTTTTTCCCATTCGCCAGAGGAGAAGCCGATGGACTGGTTGGATCGGGTCTCGCTGATCGTCGGAACCTTTTGGCTGGACCGGGGCGCGTTCATCCTGGCGAGCCTCATGATTCCCTACGGGATCGCGATCATCATTTGGCCACGGCTGCACGGATCGAAGCTGACGTGGATTCGCTGGACCGGCCTCTTGTTCGTCATCAACGGCGCGCTGATTCTGGCGGATCATTTGCATCTCATCGGGCCAAGATAGCCGCCTTCCTGCCTTTGCTCCTGCTCGCCGCCTGCGCGCAGCAGGTGCATTCGGCGGTGAAGCCCGATGCGCCGGGCTTCCTGCTCGGCCTCTGGCACGGCTTCATCTTCCCGGTCGCCTTCATCCTCTCGCTCTTCATGAAGGACGTCGCCGTCTATGCGGTACCGAACGACGGCATCCTCTACAATCTCGGCTATTTCATCGGCATCGTCTTCATCGGCGTCGGCGCGCGCTCCAGCCATGTCGTCTATCGCGACCGCATCATCCGCGAGCGCGTGGTCGAAAGGTGAGCGGCTCGCCCGGCCTTACCCTCGCGCTTGCGGCGGTCGTGATCCTGATCGCCGGCGCGAGCTATCGCCGGCGCGCCGACGGCGATGCGCCGCACCGGCCGGTGCTGGCCTGGATCCTCGGCGGCCTCGCCCTCATCGGGGCGATCATCATCTTCTTCCTCTACCGGAGGCCGTGAGGCGATGGCCCAATTCCAAGCTTCCGCCGGGCACCGCAACAAGATGGCCGGCATCCTGATCGTCGCCGGCTCTTTGATCATCGCCGCCGCCGCCGTCGCGGAGCTCGTCTATCGGGGGACGGCCGCGCCGCACCAGGGGCATTACAATCTCGCCGATGTCGGCCGGGCGATCATCCCGGGCATGGGCATCTTCCTGTTCGGCTGCGTCTTCCTGATCGATCGGCCGGGCATCGAGGATTTCGCGCCGGAGACGCTCCCCTGGCTGCAGCGCCCCCGCGTCCGCCGCCGCTTCGCCATCGCCTATTTCGCGCTCGGCGCCGTGATCGTCTTCATTTCCGTCTATCGGGGGCCTTGAGGATGAAGCGTCACCTCATCCCCGCCGGCGCGGTACCCAGGGCGCGCAAGCTGCGCCGCGGCGCGACCGATGCCGAGCAGACTCTGTGGAACGCGCTGCGCGAAAGCCTGCGCGGTGCGCATTTCCGGCGACAGGCGCCGCTTGGGCCCTATTTCGCCGACTTCGTGTCCCATGGCGCGCAACTCGTCGTCGAGCTGGACGGCGGCGGGCATGCCGAGCCGGACGCGCAGGAACATGATCTGGAACGCACCCGTTTCCTGAATGGCGAAGGCTATCGGGTGCTGCGCTTCTGGAACAATGAGGTTCTGGAGAATCTGGACGGGGTTCTCCGTGTGATCGCCGCACAAATTCCTTCTCCCCTTGTGGGAGAAGGTGGCCTGAAAGGCCGGATGAGGGGTGCGCGGCAAAGCCGCGCGCCGGCCTCCGGCCGGCACCCCCACCCCAGCCCTCCCCACAAGGGGGAGGGAGGAATTGTCAATCCTTCGGATTGGAGTTTGTAAGATGCCCCTCCTGGAAGCCCGCAAGCAGTACAAGCCGTTCGAATATCCCTGGGCGTTCGAATATTGGAAGCGCCAGCAGCAGATCCACTGGATGCCGGAGGAAGTGCCGCTCGGCGAGGATTGCCGCGACTGGGCGCAGAAGCTGACCGAGCATGAGCGCAGCCTGCTCACCCAGATCTTCCGCTTCTTCACCCAGGCCGACGTCGAGGTGCAGGATTGCTACCACGACAAATATGCCCGCGTGTTCAAGCCGACCGAGATCAAGATGATGCTCGCCGCCTTCTCCAACATGGAGACGGTGCATATCGCGGCTTACTCGCACCTGCTCGACACGATCGGCATGCCGGAGAGCGAATATGGCGCCTTCCTCCAGTATAAGGAGATGAAGGACAAGCACGATTACCTCTCGACCTTCGGCGTCGACAGCGACGAGGACATCGCCCGCACGCTCGCCATGTTCGGCGGCTTCACCGAGGGGCTGCAGCTCTTCGCCAGCTTCGCGATGCTGATGAACTTCCCGCGCTTCAACAAGATGAAGGGCATGGGCCAGATCATCAGCTGGTCGGTGCGCGACGAGAGCCTCCATTGCGAGGGCATCACCCGCCTGTTCCACGCCTTCGTCAAGGAGCGGAACTGCCTCACCAAGGCGGTGAAGGAGGATATTCTCGACATCTGCCAGAAGACGGTGCGGCTCGAGGACGCCTTCATCGACCTCGCCTTCGAGATGGGCCCGGTGCCCGGCATGACCCCGAAGGAGATCAAGAAATATATCCGCTACATCGCCGACTGGCGGCTGGGCCAATTGGGCTTCCAGCCGATCTACATGATCGACGATCATCCCTTGCCCTGGCTGGCGCCGATGCTGAACGGCGTCGAGCACGCCAATTTCTTCGAAACCCGCGCGACCGAATATTCGAAGGCCGCGACGCGTGGGAATTGGGGCGAGGTGTGGGACAATTTCGACCGCAGGAAGGCAGCCAAGGCGGCGAACGATCCGGATGGCTCCGCCGAAGCGGCGGCGAAGGCCGTCGGGGAGGATATGTTCTCGCGGGCCGGGGTGGCGGCGGAGTAGTCCGGGTGATCCTCGGTCGGCGCGACTTACTCCCGATCATCTTAGAGGCTCTCCAGCGAGCCGGCGGAGCGGCACGAATGCGAGATATCGCCCGCTACATCTGGGACAACTTTGAAGATGATCTCCGTAAGTCCGGCGAGTTTTTCTATGTCTGGCAATACGATCTGCGATGGGCGGGAGATGCACTCGTCCGATCCGGGAAAATCCGAAAGGGACCCCCGCCAGGAACGTGGCACTTGATCTGATCCACTGATGCGGTAGTTTTCCGCTAGCATCTCTCTTTTCGCTCTGCAGGAAGTCAACGACAATGCCCCTTCTGGAGGAAGTGTTTCGCTTATCGGGCGTGCCGACGTATACGTACGTGACCCCAGACAAGTACTCCGAGATAAAGGTCGCCGTTCGCACGCCGGGCCGGTGCGTTGTTTTGGAAGGCCCGTCAGGTATTGGGAAAACAACGATAGTCACGAAGGTTCTGGAAGAGCTACGCTTTGAGAGCTCGCCAACGGTATTGAGCGCCAGAAGACCACAAGATGTAGAGATAATTGCCCACCTTCCTGAGATAAAAGACTTCGGTATAGTCGTAGTCGACGACTTTCATCGCCTGTCGGACACAGTAAAGGCACAGCTATCGGACTTCATGAAAGTCTTGGCAGACACGGAAGATAAAGGAAGCCAGCTCGTCCTCATAGGCATCAACAAGGCCGGAGAACAGCTGATCCAATATGGCTATGACCTTGGCCTTAGGATTGATATCTTTCGCCTAGAGGCAAACTCTCCGGAAAAGATCCTCGAACTTATCAGACTTGGCGAGGAAGCCCTTAACGTTTCGATTGCACACCGAGAAGCGGTTGCTGAGCGTGCCGGCGGAAGCTTCCAGATAGCCCAGCTCCTCTGTCACAAGCTCTGCACGCACATTGGAGTCACAGAGACCGCGGGCGAGCGTGTGTCCATTGATCGCTCTGTAGATAGCGTGATCGAAGACGTCATGGTCGACCTTGGCCGCCAGTTCAAACGAGCTGCCGTCGCATTCGCCCGAGGCACAAAAATCCGCCGGGAAGGCCGCGCCCCATATCTACATATTCTTAAGTGGCTCTCGGAAAGTGACGATGGAGCCTTAGACCTCCGCGAAGCGATGAATGCCCACCCGGACATGAAGGGCAGTGTGGGCCAAGTGGTGGAGAAAGGCTTCCTTAAGGGACTTTTAAACGACCCTGAAAAGAAGAACATTTTCAGTAACGTACTCTTCTATGATCCTGATACCTACGTTATCGGGATAGAAGATCCTAAATTCTTTTTCTATCTTAAGAACCTTGTCTGGCGTGCCTTTACGCGGCAGTGCGGCTTTGCAGGCGATTACTTTAGAGGAAAATACGATTTTGCCCTGTCATTTGCTGGTCAGGACCGTCCTTTGGTTGAGGAGTTGGCCGGCCAGCTTAAGGAACGTGAAATCTCTGTTTTCTATGACTTTGATGAGCAGCACCAAATTCTTGGCCAGAATGTTGAGGAGTATCTGTCACCGATCTATCGCTCGGAGGCACGTTATGTCGTACCATTCCTAAGCCGCGAATTTCCCAAGAGGATATGGACGAAGTTTGAATCCGACCAGTTCCGAGAGCGGTTTGGGGAAAATTCTGTTTTTCCTATCCGTTTCATCGATGTTGAAGGAGGTTGGTTCACCGACGAAGGCAAACACGGCGGCTTAGCATATGATCCTGCACAAGACGCTGTACCGCAGGTAGAGAAGATCGTCGAAACCTTAGCAGCTAGACTCATCGAGGATCGTGAGATCGCAGCCGCAGCCGAGCGTGAGGAGGCGGCTGCCGCAGAAGCATAACGGTGCTTTCGCGGGCGGGATAACGGTGCCACGTGCAATAACCCCGAATTGGCCGATACTTGCATAGGCGACTATTCCGGGACACTATTCCGGGGACACAATACCTTAATTCCGGGGACACCAATTCCGGCAATTCCGGGGACACAATACCTAATTAGTGCTGGCTTCTTGGTATCTCGATTAAAACGATAAGCGTCTCAAGGCACAATATCTAATCCGCCCCACGTCTGAATCTCCCAATCTACCCTTTGGCTGCGGCCGCAATTGCCTCCTCTCTTGCTAAACCATTGAAACAGATCCAATCTTTGCCTTATCCAAGGAGGCTGCTCACCATGCGCGTCACTTACGTATGCAATGTATGTGGCGGAAGCACCGTCACGCGCGATGCTTGGGCAGAATGGGATGTGGATGAGCAGGATTGGGTGCTCGGCGCTGCTTACGACTTCGCGTTCTGCCACGATTGCCAACAGGAAACGAAGCTGGTCGAGGTCGAACTGAAGCGGGCGGCTTCGCGTTAAGCCGAAGGCGGCCCATCAGAGCCGGACGCACGCTCACGACGCACCGGAAGTCGGCCCTCGGCAACCAGGATAAGCCGGCTGCGGACGACTTCGAGATCGTAATAGAATCCTCGCCAGCCGGCGCGTCTCGCACCTGTGCGAAGCGGGTTGCGCGGCAGGAACAGCTCCTCGGATTGGTGGTCGGCCGACAAATAGTGGATTGAGAACCGATCGCGTGCCGGCGTCACGAGCACGACGAAGAGCGGGAAATAGATACCCGCATACATACGCTTTCTTTGTGGCTCCCAGGCTGCGCCGAGCAGGCGCTTCGGCGGGGTTTGGCCATCCAGGCTCGTCGATGCCTTCACTTGCGCAAGATAGCCGCAGAAATCGCAAATGATGTCGGCGCATTTGAAGTTCGTGCGAAGCGGCACGAGGGTACGGCTCTGCTTGCAGCGAGGGCAGGCGCAATTCTGCACGACCAGCCGCTCCCCCAGCGCGCCCAATTCCTGCTTTGCTGTGGCCATTTGGGCCGAATTCTAAAGGCTTATATGAGCGATTCAGCCGTTGAAGATCGCAACTTTCGCAGCTCGCCAGTCGATTTCTGAGGAGGAAGCTAAGCGAATCGGCGCTTAGCCGGGAGATCGGCGATGCTTGAAATTACGGACCCATGTCGCAGGCTCTTGAGCCCTCCCCCTACACCACATGGTGCACGGGCGCGCAGCCCGGCTCGCAGATGAGCTTGTCATAGCCCGAGCCGCTGTCGATCGCGTGGGAGAGGCCGAGCACCTCGATATATTGCTCCACATTCTGCTTCGGCTGGACGAGGAAGCGCGCGGCGCGGAGGATGGCCTGGGCATTGTCGAAAAAGGACGTCGTCGCGGGGATGCGCGTCCCGACCGGCACATAGTCGATCGACGCCAGCACGACGTTGCTGTTGCCGAGCAGCTTGCGCACCCAGCCGGGCGTATCCTGCCCGAACGGCACCCACGGCACCACGTCCAGCGCCGATTCGTAGCGCGTGCAGAGGATGCGCAGCTCGGCGTCATAAGCCGCCTTCCATTCCTCGTTCCCGGACCGGGCCGCGGCGACCGTGAAGACGTGGATCGGCGCCTCGATGCCGGCAAGGCCGCGCCATCGCCAGGCGGCGAGGTTGGCGAGGGCGCCGCCCTTGCTGTGGCCGGTGACGAGCAGCCGCTTGACGGGCGCCGCCGTGAGATGCCGGTTCACCGCCGCCTGCAGCGGCGTCCACAGCCGGTTCAGCGAGCCCGCGAAGCCTTCGTGCACCAGGCCGGGATAATCGGCATCCTTGGTCGCGCGGAAATCGAAATTGTTGAGCCAGTCGAAGAAGATCTGCTCGGGCGTGTGGCCGTCTCCGCCGATCGGGGGCAGGGTGCCGCGGAACGCGACGACCACGCCTTCCGCGAACTGGCCGACCAGAGCGGCGTCGATGTGCAGATTGCCCGGAGCCGGATCGGGATCCTCGATGAGATCGGGGTCCGCCGTCCAGCCCGCCTTGGTCCGGAATATGGGATCGGCGGGCGCATAGCTGCCGAGGCAGGCGAAAAGCAGCCGCCGCTTCAGGCATTGGTCGCGTGTGAGAGGCATAAGGCGTTCTCCCCCCAAGAGCTGCGCCGAGCCGCCATTGTCTCACAAGATCGGCCGCGACGCCATCTTCCTGTTCACCATCGGGGGCGGAATTTCCGGATCCGAATTCGGCGGACGGTCGCGGCGCCGAACAATTGCGCCGCGCAAGATCGCATTCGCGATCGTCAGACCTTCTTGCGCTTCGGCTTTTTGAAGATCGGTTTGAAGCTGCGCGGCCGGTTCGAAAGCCTGGCCTTGACGGCCTCGAGCCAGACGCGATCGCAGCCGCTGGCCGGACGATCGCCTCGATCCTGGTTGCAGCGCAGATGCTTGAGCAGGCCGTTGGCCAGGGTTCGTCCGCCGCCGCGCGACTTCGGGACGACATGATCGAAGGTCGGATAGTCCCGGTCGAATCTCTTGAGACGCCGCGCGCTTGGCAGGTGCAGGCCGCAGCCGGCGCATATCGAATTCTGCGCCCATCGCAGCGCGCGCCTTTGTGCCCGGGCCTGGTCGGAGGACGGCATCGGCGGAGAGGCTAAACCCGGAATATTGAAGAGCCGTACCTCTCTTCATGCCATGGACCGGCGGCGCGGAGCCCGGCCACGCCCTTAAAACGGCAGCTTGATCCCGATCATGATCCGGGTGCTCTTGACGCCCGGAGCGATCTCCACCTGCTCCAAATGCACGTCGGCAGTCGCGCCGCCGCCGATCTTTTTCGGCGCGCAGCGGCTTCGGCTCGTAGATCTTCGCCATCTCGGCGAGCGGATAGGCATAGGCCTTGCGGCGGCCGCAGACGACGATCTCCGATCCCTGCGAGGGGCCGCAATTGCCGGCGGGATCGGCCGGCTTGAACCGGGCGAGATCGAAATCGATCGCATCGACCTTCACGGGCGGCGGCGGCGGGGCGGGGGCGGCCTGGACGCTCAGCAACAGGAACAACCCCATCTCACGCTCCACGGCGGCCCGCGCCTGCATCCGTCCGAAATCGGGCGAAGTTAAGGCAGCGTGGTTGCCCCCGGCGTTCTCCGGCGAAAGCCGGAGTCCGGTCTCCTCAGCCTGTGCCGCTGGACCCCGGCTCTCGGCTCCGCCGAAATTTATCCCGAGCGACGTCGAGGGGCCGGGGAACAGTCAGGGCGCAATTCGCAATTCCGGGGGACACAGTCACCCGTGTCCGGAAAGCGCTTGGCTGAGCCCTGCACAAGCGGCTGATATCCTTATATGAATGACAGTTTTGGTGCCGTCACCGATTTGAATTCGGACGACCGGCTACCGCGCTCTGAACGGCATGCGGGAGTCGGCCGATGCACGAAGGCAGGATCGTCTTTTCTCAGCCGATGGATCAGCTTCCGCTGCACGGCTTCCGGCGCTGCTGCCTCCGGCCAATGGCTGGGACCGGCCAGCGACGGCGGCGAAACAATTAGGTTTTATCCCCCGGCCGCCCCATATTGGCGGGATGACGAATCCAACGACGCTCGAAAGAGCCTTCGCCCTCGCCCGCTCCGGCCGCTGCACCACGGTGGCGGACATCCGCCTGGCGCTGAAGCGCGAGCGGTTCGATAATGTCGAGGCGCACCTCGCCGGCCCCTCGCTCGTGCGCCAGCTGCGCGCGATTTGCGAAGAAGCCCAGCGGCCAGTGGAAGCCTGAACGCGAAGCCTCCGGCTGACTCTGTTGTTCGCCGGGGAGCACTGGAAAAGCTGCGTAACCCCCGCTGCAGCCTCGCGGCCTTGGCAGGAGGCGGCGTCGTCCGATCGCCGCGGCGGGCGACGACGCTCGCCGCTTTACTCCGCCCGACGAGCCGCTACCGTGCCGTCTCTGCGAGAATGAGGAGATCGGGGTGGCTGGGAAGAGGATAAGCGGCCTCGCCGCGCTGGCGCTGTCCTGCTGCGTCGCCGCGGCGCCGGCCGGGGCGAAGACCCTCATTTTCCACGCGGCGCTGGACGGCACGTCCGGGCCCGCGCCGACCGGATCGGCGGCGACCGGCAGGGCGAAGATCAGGGTCGACACGGATCGCAAAACGGTCTCGGTCGCGCTCGATATCGACGGGATCAGCGCGCCCCAGCTCTGGGCGAAGCTGGTCGCGGCGCCGATCGGCCCGATCCATTTCCACAAATATGCGACCGCCGGCGGCGGCGATTCGGTGCTGGCCCTGCCCTTGCCCTACGGGCCGACCTATCGCTCGCTGCCGCACGGCCTGCGCGTCCGCGTCGCCCGCTACGATTATGGCGCCGGCGCCAGATTGCTGAATTCGACCCTGTCGTTCGACGATTTCGTGGCGGCGATGAAGAACGGGCTGGTCGTGCTCAACGTCCATACCGACCGGTTCAACGCCGGGGAGATCAGCGGCAAGGTGATCGAGGATTGAGGGAGAGGGTGATGTCGGGAGAGAATGTCGCGCTGGTGCGATCCATTTACGATGCCTTCGCCGCGGGCGACATTCCGGGCGTGCTCGGGCGGATGGCGCCGGACATGGAATGGAACGAGGCGGAGAATTTCCCTTATGCGGACGGCAATCCCTATGTCGGGGCGGACGCGATCGTAAGCGGCGTCTTCATGCGGCTCGGCGGCGAATGGGACGGCTTCGCGGCCGTGCCGGACGAGTTCCTCGACGCCGGCGACACGGTGATCGCGCTTGGCCGCTACAGGGGCGTCTGCAAGGCGACCGGCAAGCCGCTCGACGCGCAGACGTGCCACGTCTGGCGCCTGAAAGACGGCAAGGCGACCCGCTTCCAGCAATATACCGACACCCTCCAGGCGGCGCGGGTGACGGGAGCGGCTTGAGAAGGCCGATACCCCATCTCCCTTTCCCCTCCAGGGGAGGCGTTGCCGTTTTGAATGCGGCCTAGGATTCGCCGCCCTCCTGCTCCGCTTGCCTCTCGCGCAGGCTCTTCGGCCGCATGTCGGTCCAGACTTCCTCGATCCAGGCGAGCACCTCGGCCTTGGTGCCGTGCTTGCCGGCATCCCTTCAGCCGAGCGGCAGCGCGCGGTCGGCCGGCCAGATCGAATAAAGCATGATCCGCTCAGATTGAGCAGGCCGCCCTGTCCCCCGGACAGGGCTGCGCAGTGCGGGGCACTGCGCACCTGCTCATGCTCGAACCCCAGCACAATCAACGTTCAACGCTCCTATCTGAGATGATCATGCTTTATTGCTCTTCGTCGTTGACCACCGCCATGTAGATATTCGCGTCCTCGCGCTCGTCGCTCATTCCCGATCTCCTGCTGACGACGCAGCATAGCAGATCGGAATCGCGCGGAGCAGAGCGCCATTGCCCCGGCCGCGTCCGCGTCCCATCTTGCGGCGATGCGAATCTTCGACGTCGAGCAAGCCGCCCCCGCCGACCTGCGGGACCATTCGGAATCCCTGATCCCGGGCGAGGAGGTGCGCGCCGCCTTCACCTCCGCGACGGCGACGATCCTGTTCACCGAACGGCGGATCCTGCTGGTCACGCGCGAGCATCTGCTCGAGGAGAGGGTGGAGACCGGCTCCTACCCCTATCGCGCGGTGCGGCATTTCGCCCTCCAGGAAAGCGCGAGCGCGGACGGCCTGCGCCAGCTCCGCATCTGGTTCGGCGGCGAGGACCAGCCTTTGCATCTGCGCGCGCGGCCGGGCACCGACCTCCACCCGCTCCAGCGGCTGCTGGCGGAAAAACTGGCTTAATCCGCCCTGTGGGCGAAGCCCATGGGGAGGGGACCGGACGCAGTCCGGTGGAGGGGCGAAACCACCATATGGGACACAGCCCCCCGCCCCGCGCGTTCTCCCGCCGATGCCGTCGACGATCATCCGCCGCTTCGCCTATCGCCCCGAGGCGTGTGAGTTGGAGGTGCTATTCACCACCGGCCGCCGCTATCTCTATCGCGACGTGCCGCCGGAGGCGGCGGAGGCGTTCCGGGCCGCTTTCGCGAAGGGGCGCCATTTCAACGCCCGCATCCGCGGCCATTATCCGTATAAGGAGCTCGAGCCGGCGGAAGGCTGAACCGCGGACGCTCCTTGTTGTCGCGTTGCTTTGGCGTAAAGCCGGTCTCCACCTTTCCGCGCAACGCTCGGGAGCTGCCGATGCGCCAGGCCCTGTTCGCCCTCGCCGCTTTTGCCGCGACCGCGACGGTGATCGCCATCCCCTTCGTCCTGTTGCCCCTGCTCGCCCAGGCCCGCGGCGGCTGGCTCTGGGCGATCGTCGCGATCGTCGTGCTGGCGGGCGCCATCCACCTCGCGCGCCGGGAGCGCTGAGCCCCAATTGTTCGGGAGAGACGCTATCCCTCCGGCGCGGGCACCGGCGGCCGCTTGGCGCGCAGCGCAAGGAGCAGGCCGGCCAGCGTCAGCACGCCGCCCATCACCGCCGCGAACGACCAATGATAATGTTCGAAGGCGGTCGAGAAGCCCATGGCGAGGATCGGGATCAGGATGCTCGAATAAGCGGCGCGCGCGGGCCCGATCGCGCGGATGACATGATAATAAGCGGCGAAGGCGAGCGCCGAGGCCGCCAAAGCGAGGTAGAGCAGGCTCACCCAATAGCCGAGACGGGTTTCGATGACGGGCGGGCCGAACAGCAGCCAGGAAAGCGCCACGTCGGCGAGCACGCCATAGACCATCCCCCAGGCGAGCATGGCCGCGACCGGCCGCCGCCGCAGCCGCTCCGACGCCTGCATGACGTTGGAGATCGAGGCGGCGAGGATTCCGAGCAAGGCGAGGCCGATCCCGGCGCGGACGTTCGCCGGCGTCGCGCCGCTCGCGCGAAACTCCTGGAGGAAGAGCAGGGCGACCCCGGCCAGCGCCACCGCCGAGCCGGCGAGGAAGCCGCCCGTCATCTTCTGCTTCAGGAACAGCCGGGCGAGCAGCGCATTGGGCACGATCAAAAGCGCGAACACCACCGCGACCAGGCCCGAGGTGACATGGAGCTCGGCCGCGTAGACGAGATTGTAGTTGAAGCAGAATTGCGGGATTCCGAACAGCAAGGCGAGGAGATGGCCCTCGCGCCCGATCCGCAGCGAAGCGCCGGTCCAGCGGGCGTAGAGGAACATCGCCGCCGCGCCGATCGCAAAGCGATAGGCGACCGACCAGGTGGGCGGCACCGTCCCGAGCTGTTCGGTGATGACGATCCAGGTCGACCCCCAGATCAGGGTGATGAGGGCGAAGGGGAAGAGGATTCGGGGCTGAAGGAGGCTGCCCTCGCCGGCGTTCACAGCGCGGCGATGGCGCGGGCGAGCATGTCGACCGCCTCGGGATCGGAATCCCAGCTCGTCACCAGCCGCGCCTCGCCGGGCCCCCAATCGTAGAAATCGAAGCCCTGCGCCCGGAGCGCCGAGGCTTCCTCCGGCGTCACCCGGATGAACAATTCGTTCGCCTCGACCGGAAGGATCAGCCGCGCGCCGCCGGCCGCCTCGGCGAGCCGCCGCGCGGCCTCGTTCGCGGCGGTGGCGTTGCGCAGCCAGACATCGCCTTCCAGCATCGCCAATAGCTGGGCGGCGAGGTAGCGGCCCTTGGCGAGGAGATGGCCGGCGCGCTTGCGGCGATAGAGGCTCGCCGCCTTCAGCTCGGGCCGGAACAGGATCAGGGCCTCGGCCGACATCCCGCCATTCTTGGTGAAGCCGAAGCTCAGGGCGTCGACGCCGGCCTTCCAGCTCAAGGCGGCCGGCGAGGCGCCGGTCCGCGCCACCGCATTGGCGAAACGGGCGCCGTCCATGTGGAAATTGAGACCGCGGGCGCGGCAGAGATCGCCGAGCGCCGCCACCTCGTCCGGCGTGTAGACCAGGCCGTATTCGGTGGCGTTGGTGATCGAGAGCACGGCCGGCTGGGTCTGGTGGACGTCGTCGCGGATGCTGTCGAGCAGGGCCGTCACCGTCGCCGGATCGACCTTCGCGCCGATGCCGTCGGCGAGCAGCAATTTGGCGCCGTGCGTGTAGAATTCGGGCGCGCCGCATTCGTCGTTCTGGATATGGGCGTCGCGGTGGCAGAGGATGGCGCCTTCGGGCGGGCACAAAGCGGCGAGGGCGAGGCTGTTGGCCGCCGTCCCCGTCGCGACCCAGAGCGCCGCCACGTCGGTTCCGAACAGCTCGGAAAAAGCGTCGTCGAGCCGCGCGCTCCAGGCGTCGCCGTCATAAGCGGTGTCGAGCCGGTTGGCCTCGACCAGGGCCGCCATCGCCTCGGGGCAGGCGGCCACCGCATTGTCCGAGAAGAAGCGCATGGCGCTCCCATAAGGAGAGCGCCTGCCGGGTCAATGTCGGAGGCGGGATTTGCCCCGCGGCCCATGAAAAGTGCGGCCGACGTTTACCACAATTTAGGCCCCTTGCGGCTAGGAAGGCCCACTCAGGCGGACAGAGGAATGGCGCGAAATGGGCGTTGAGACGTTCGGCAGTACCGGCGGCAAGACGGGCGGCGGCACGGGCGACGATGCCGGCGTGACCGGCAAGAGGCAGGCGAAACGGGCGCGGGTCCTGCTCGCGGCCAAGCTGCAGACGAACGACGGCGAGATCGACGCACGGCTGCGCGATCTGTCGCGCAAGGGCGCCCTCGTCGAGTGCAACGTCACCCCGCCGGCCGGCACCGAGCTGATCTTCAACCGCGGCGCGACCAGCGTGCCGGCCCGCGTCGCCTGGACGGCGGGCAACCGCGTCGGCCTGGAATTCGCCTATATGATCGACGAGAATGAGGTGCTGGTGCAGCTCCGCAAGGGCGGCGGCGACCAGAACCAGACCCGCTTCCGCCGACCGAGCCTGTTCGGCGAGATGACCGAGCAGGAGAAGAAGCTGGCCCGCAGCTGGGGCGTTTCGGTCGGGATCCCAGTGCCGGGCGAGTAAGACCGTGCTGAACTTCTCCGCGGAGCTTTCCACCCAGCCCTCGATGGAAGGGCGGCGCTCGCGTCGCGCCGACGTCATGCTCGGCGCCGGTTTGAGGCAGCGCGGCGCCCATGCGGTGACGGTGCAGATCGTCGACCTGTCGACCGACGGCTTCCGCGCGGCGACCCATCTCGAGCTTTTCCCCGACACCGACATCTGGCTGAAGCTGCCCGGGCTCGAATCGCTCCACGCCCGCGTCGTCTGGATGCGCGGCCACCTGCTCGGCGCGCAATTCGTGCGCCCGCTTCACCCCGCCGTGCTCGACATGGTCGTCCGCGCCGCCGGCGGCCGCTGAAGCCCAGCCCGATCGGGCGGTGGTGCTGCCGGTGAGGATTGAACTCACGACCTCAGCCTTACCAAGGATGCGCTCTACCACTGAGCTACGGCAGCAACTCGCCTGTCGGGAGACGCGGCGCTATGGCCGTGCCCTGCCCGATATGTCAAGGCGGAGCCGAGATGGGAAAAGCCGGCGAGGAACGCGAGAAAAGGCTGGCCGAGGCGCTGCGCGAGAACCTCAAGCGGAGGAAGGCCCAGGCGCGTGGCGACGCCGACCTATCTAATCCTCCCCGGGACGGGGAGGGGGACCAGCCGAAGGCTGGTGGAGGGGGCTCAGAGCCCCGCACATAGCCTCTATCCCTCCAAGAAGACCGCCGGGCCAAATGGAGAACCCCCTCACCAGGCCCCGCCTGGTCCCCCTCCCCGTTCCCTACGGCATTCACACATTTCCTTTTTGTTCGTCATTCCCGCGAAAGCGGGAATCCAGAACGAAGCTGATATCAGTCACTTAGACCGCTTGGATTCCCGCTTTCGCGGGAATGACGGATAAGCCTAAGTGATTGATCTGGAAGCGCGACCACGGATGTGTGAATCCGATAGCCCCGTTCCGGGGAGGATTTATAGCGGCCGGCACTGCTCCCGGAGCCAGTCCTTCGCCTCGCCGTCCAACTGCGGCCCTACGATCGCCAGCACCTCGGCATGATAATCGTCGACCCATTGCCTCTCCTCATCGGTCAGCAGGGATAGATCGATCAAATTGCGGTCGATCGGCGCGAAGGTGAGGGTTTCGAAGCCGAGCATCTTCTTCTCGGCGCCCTCGATCTCCCGCGGCACGATCAGCACCAGATTCTCGATGCGGATGCCGTATTCGCCGGTCTTGTAATAACCGGGCTCGTTCGAGAGGAACATGCCGGCCTTCAATGGCTCGTCCCCGCCCGGCTGGCTGCTGCCGACCGGCGAGATGCGCTGCGGCCCTTCGTGGACGGCGAGATAGGCGCCGACGCCATGGCCGGTGCCATGGGCGTAATCGAGCCCGGCCCGCCACAGATATTGCCGCGCGAGCGTATCGAGCTGGCTGCCGCGCGTCCCCTCCGGGAAGAGCGCGCGGGCGATGGCGACATGGCCCTTCAGCACCCGGGTGAAGCGGTCGCGCATCTCCGCCGTCGGCGTGCCGATGACGATTGTCCGGGTGACGTCGGTCGTCCCGTCCGGATATTGGCCGCCCGAATCGACGAGGTAGATCGAATCCATCTCCAGCGGCCGGTTGGTCGCTTCGCTCGCGCGATAATGGACGATGGCGCCGTTCGGGCCGGCGCCGGAAATGGTGTCGAAGCTGGTGTCGCGAAGGTCGCCGCATTGCTGGCGGAAACGGTGCAATTTCTCGACCGCCTTCAATTCGTCGACAGTGCCCTTCGGCGCCTCGACCGAGATCCAGTGCAGGAAACGGCTCAATGCGGCACCGTCGCGCGCCTGGGCGGCGCGATGGCCGCCGACCTCGGCCGCGTTCTTGAGCGCCTTGGGGAGGATTGCGGGATCGCGCTTCTGGACGATCTTCGCGCCGGCGCCTTCCAGCGCCTCGAAGATCGCCGCCACCGCCCGCTCCGGATCGGCGACGATGGTCTTGCCGGCGAGCGATCGCAGATGGGGCTCGAACGCGCTGCGCTCGTGGACGCGGACGCCGTTGCCGAGATGCTTGCGGACATCGTCGCCGATCTTCTCCGAGGCGACGAACAGATCGGCGGTGCCGTCCTCGTTGACCAGAGCGAAGGACAGAGCGACCGGCGTATGCTCGACGTCCTGGCCGCGGACGTTGAACGTCCAGGCGATCGAATCGAGCGCGGAAAGGACGGCGGCGTCGGCCTTCTGCTCGCGCAGCCAGTCCGCCATCTCCTGCCGCTTCGCCGCCGAGCTCTTGCCGGCATAGGAATCGGGATGGACGACCAGCCGCGCCCGCGAAGGCTCCGGCTTGTCGGCCCAGATTGCGTCGATCGGATTGCGGCGGACGGCGACCAGCTCGGCGCCTTTTTCGGCCAGGGCCTCGCGCGCTTTCTTCACCCAGTCTTTCGTGTGCAGCCAGGGATCGTAGCCGATCCGCCCGCCGTCCGGCGCATGGGTCTTCAGCCAGTCGGCGACGCTCGTCTCGAGCACCGACTGATAGGACCATTGGCGCCCGTCCACCTGGTCGCGCACCTGCAAGGTGTAGCGGCCGTCGACGAAGATCGCGGCCTCCTCCGGCAGCACCACCGCCGAGCCGGCCGAGCCCTGGAATCCGGTCAGCCAGGCGAGCCGCTGGGCATAGCTGCCGACATATTCGCTCATATGCTCGTCGGTCAGCGGCACGACGAAACCGTCCAGCCGGTCCGCCTTCAACTGCTCGCGGAGCGCCTGCAGGCGGGCTTCATAGGTGGACATGGCAAAATCCCCGTCGCTAATGGTGTCGCTATGGCGTTGCCCCGATAGACCAGCCAAGGTTTCCGAGAAAGAGCGCGATGACCCTTCCGACCCCGCCGCGCGCCGAGCAGCGCCCCTATCGCTACGAATGCCATGCCGAGACGATCGACGATCCCTATCACTGGCTGCGCGATCCGGCTTACCCCAATGTCGAGGATGAAGGGATCCTCGACTATCTGAAGGCGGAGAACGCCTATTTCGAGGCCGCGATGATGCCGCACAAGGCGCTGGTCGAGGGCCTGTTCGAGGAGATGAAGGGCCGCATCAAGGAGGATGAAAGCTCGGTCCCGATCCGCGACGGCGACTGGCTCTATTGGTGGGCGTTCAAGCCGGGCGCGCAATACCGGACCTGGTATCGGAAGCCCGTGACCGGAGGCGCGGATCAGATCCTTTTCGACGAGCCGCTCGAGGCCGAGGGCAAGGATTATTTCCGACTCGGCGCGCTGGAGGTGAGCCCCGACGGGCGGCTGCTCGCCGCGTTCGTCGACGACAATGGCTCGGAGCGATTCAAGCTCCGCATCCGCGACCTCGCCACTGGCAAGGACATCGAGACGGTGACCGAGGTCGGCATCGGCCACCCGGTCTGGACGAGCGACAGCGCCGCCATCGCCTATAACGAAGTGAACGACCAATGGCGCTCCTACCGCGCCCAGCTCCACCGGCTCGGCACGCCGGCCGGCGACGATGCCACGCTTTATGAGGAGAATGAGGATCTCGGCTTCACCGTCAGCCTGTCGCGTTCGCAGGACCGCAGCCTGATCTTCATCGCGACCGGCGACAACGCCTCCAACGAGATCCGCTTCGTCCCCGCCGACAAGCCGGAGGCAGAGCCGGTCCTGATCTCGCCGCGGCAGGAGAAAAGGCAATATTCGGCGGACGCGGCGCACGGCAAGCTGTGGATTCTCGCCAATGACGAGCATGTGAACTTCCGCCTGGCCGAAGCCGACCCGGCGACGCCCGCGGATTGGCGCACGATCGTTCCAGGCTCCGACCGGGTCTATCTGACCGGCCACAGCGCCTATCGCGACCATATCGCCCTCTCGACCCGGATCGACGGGCTCGATCAGCTGCTGCTGCGCACCTATGACGGGAAGGAAAAGCGCATCCCCTTCACCGAGGCGGCCTATTCGGCCGGCTTCAGCGGCAATCCCGAACATGCGCCGGACGCCTATCGCCTCCATTATTCCTCGATGGTGACGCCCGCGACGATCTACGATTACCACGCGGCCGAGGACCGGCTTGAGGTGCTCAAGGTCCAGGAAATCCCGTCCGGCTACGATCCCGCGCTCTACGAGACCGAGCGGCTGATGGTGCCGGCGCGCGACGGCAAGGAGGTTCCGGTTTCGATCGTCGCCCGCAAGGGCTTCAAGAAGGACGGCAGCGGCCGCCTCTTCCTCTACGGCTATGGCGCCTACGGCATCGCCATCCCGCCAAGCTTCTCGACCAGCCGGATCAGCCTGCTCGACCGAGGCTATGCCTATGCCATCGCCCATGTCCGCGGCGGCGACGATCTCGGTTACGGCTGGTTCCTCGACGGCAAGCTCGACCGGCGCTGGAACAGCTTCAACGATTTCGTCGACGCCGCGAAAGGCCTGATCGCCGCCGGCTTCGCGCAGCCCGGCCGGATCGCCATCCAGGGCGGCTCGGCCGGCGGCGAATTGATGGGCGTCGTCGCCAATACCGACCCGGCGCTGTGGGGCGCAATCGTCGCCGACGTGCCGTTCGTCGACGTGCTCAACACGATGCTCGACGAGAGCCTGCCGCTGACGCCGGGCGAATGGCCCGAATGGGGCAATCCGATGCTCGACCGCGACGCCTTCGACCTGATCCGCGGCTACAGCCCCTACGACAACGTCAAGCCGCAGCCTTATCCGCCGATGCTGATCACCGGCGGCCTCAACGATCCCCGAGTCACTTATTGGGAGCCCGCCAAATGGGCCGCCAGGCTGCGCGCGACCAGGACCGACGCCAACCTCCTGCTGCTCAAGATCAACATGGGCGCCGGCCATGGCGGCAAGTCCGGCCGCTGGGAGCACCTCCACGAGATTGCCGAAGCTTATGCCTTCGTGCTGACCCAGATGGGCGGCGACACAAATCCTCCCCTGAGCTAGGCTCAGGGGAGGGGGCCACCCGTAGGGTGGTGGAGCGACTATCTGATTGGTCAAGCTTCACGGAGTTGAGCTCTGGCGTCTCGCGCCTTTGCGTTGAGCCTGACGAGGAGTTTTCGCGCGAGAGCGACGCGGACTTCCATTTTGGAGAGGCCCTTGTCGAGGAGCCTT
>DASXCT010000049.1:0-46990 GCA_036491055.1 Allosphingosinicella sp. | reverse complement strand
CGGCTGCACTCCGCCTTGGCCTACCTGTCGCCGGAGGAGTATGAAGGAACCAAGCCATGGGCTGCTGCGCAGCAGCCCATGGCAATGGAGACACCGAGCTGTCCCTAATTAACGTGTCTCATCGATAGGGTGCAGTCCACTTAATTGTCTCACCAAATTTCGGGGACACAGTACTTAATTACCGAAGGGTCTATCGACGAAATAAGTATTGTGCCCCACTCGTGAAAGCGCTCAACTGCCGCGTCGCCCTTGTCTTTGACCGCCGGCCCGCGCAGTTTGCTTGCGGGCGGAAGAGGGGACGTGGTGACAAGGCTGGTGCGCCTGATCCTTACCGGGGCCATGATCGGTTCGGGTTCCTGCGCATGCGCTGCAGCGGATGCCGTCCCGCGCATCGGCTTTTCCAACCTGCGGAGCCAGCGCATCGAGGGGCCGACCCGCGTTGCTGCGAAGGGCGCCAGCGGGTTCGAGCAGCTCCAGATTCTGGTGACGGTCGGCGTCGACGGGCGCGTCATCGACGCGGAACCGGCGGCGAACCATTGGAGGCTCGATCCGGCGCCTGCCTTGGCCGCCGCCCGGCAATGGCGCTTCCATCCCCTGCAATTCGACGGCAGGCCCGTGATCGCGATCGGCGCAATCCCGATCTCCTATGATCCGCCCGCGGATGGGCCGGACTTATCGCTCCCATTCCCGTCCACCGCGCCCGCCGATGTCGAGATCGTGCTGACGCGCGGTCCCTGCTATTGGGGCTGCCCCGCTTATCAGGTCAGCATCAAGGGCGACGGAAGCGTTCGCTTCAGCACGGGCGATCCACCCGCCGCAGGCGCCGGAGGCCACCCGCCCTTCCTGAACCACAATGTGCTGCTGCCCGGCGTCCATATAACCCATGTCGATCCGGAAGCCGTAGCGCGCCTCGCCGAGAAGTTTCGCGCCGCGCATTTCTTCGGGCTGAAGCCGCGCTATGTCGCAGAGGTCACGGACCAGGCCACCAAGACGCTCTCCTTCCGGGCCGGCAGGACCAGCAAGCAGGTCGTCGAATATGTCGGCTCGGTCGTCGGCATGCCGGCAGATGCGTTCGCGCTGGAGAAAGCGGTGGACGACGTCGCCGGGACCGATCGCTGGGTCCACGGCAATGTCGGCACGATCGCCGAGCTCGAACGAGAGGGGATCGACCCACATTCGCAGGACGCCGCCGATCTCGCCGCGGCCGCCATGCTGGTAGCGCCCCGGGGGGATCGCAGCCGTCCGATCGCGGCGATGGTCGCGGCGCTGCTCGACCGGGGGCTGCCGCTCGACGCGACGGTCGACGGCGGCTTCACGCCCGATCGATCGACCGCGGGCATCCGCCAGGAAGGGAAGCTCAGTCTCGGCTCCGTCCTCGCTTACGACGCGGCAACCGCGGGCGAGGAATCCCTGTTCGAACGGCTGGACCGGCAGGGCTGGACGGCACGCATGGCGCCCGATCGCCTCGACGCCGCCTTCGCGGCCGGCGCGGGCTGCAACCCCGCCATTGCCCGGGCGCTGGTCCGCGCGGGGGCAAACCCGCATTTCGTCGGCAAGGGCGGCGTCCTTATCGCGATCCGGGAGAGTTGGGGCGTCTGCCGCGATGCCGACGAGGCGCATGTGCTGGACATGGCGCGCACCCTGATCGCCCTCGGCGTCCCCGTCGATGCGCGCGACGAATCGGGCTGGACGGCCCTGATGGGCTGCGATTCCCCGGAGCTCGCCCGCCTCCTCCTCGCCCACGGCGCCGATCCCAATGCGCTGAGCAAGGACGGTAGGACCCCGCTGCTTGCCACCCAGGACGACCGCGTCGCCCTGATCCTGCTCCGCGCCGGCGCGAATCCGCGGGTGAAGGACGAAGACGGCACGTTTCGCGAGCGCGCGATCGGCGAGCACATGCCCGCCACGCTCGCCTGGCTGGACGAGCACGGGATCAAATAGACGCGGCAATTGCCTCATCCAGGCGTGAACTTTTCGCCGCGATAGGTAAGAACCGCATTGCCCGCTCCGGCGTCCGATCACCCCGGCGCCAACCTTTTCTGGACCGACAAGTCGACGATGCGCGAGTTCGACGCTTTATGCCTGACGCCGGTCGAGCCGCTGGCCCCCGACGAAATCCGCGCGCTGCGCGAGCGCGAGAGGTGTCGCAGCCGGTATTCGCCCACTACCTCAACGTCCGCAAGGATGCCGTCAGCAAGTGGGAGCGCGCAGAGAAACGTCCGGAAGGGCCATCGCTCAAGCTGCTCAATCTGGTGAAAGCGAAGGGTCTCCAGGCAATCGCCTGAACCGTCTGCTCATTCCCCTCCTTCTTAGGCGTGATCTCGGGGGCATGATCGGCGCCCCGGTGGGGACGCTCGACGATGACCCTGAACATGTGAGCGCGCATGGCGGCCCCCGTAGCCTGGTGATGAAGCACGAGCATTTGCTGCCGGGCGACGGTACCAGGGCGTCCCGACGCGGTGTTTGGGCGGGAGGGCCAATAGAAAAGACGGGGCCGTAGCCCCGCCCTTATTTGGTGCAGTCAAGCTGCTTGTTAACAGCTGGCCCGCGATTTCTGAACGCGCCTCTGTCCATTGTAGCGGCGCAAAAGTCAATTGCCCAAGCGACGGTTCGGTGCAAACATGGCCGTTGGGGCAGAGGCGACGTCATGAAAAGATTGGGACTGGATGTCGGCACCAACAGCATCGGCTGGTGCCTTATTGAGGATGATGCGGGGCTCATCGACATTGGCGTCCGCATTTTCACGGACGGCCGCGATCCAAAGTCGGGCGCATCACTGGCAGTCGATCGGCGCGCCGCGCGCGGGGCGCGACGGCGTCGGGACAGATATTTGGGCCGGCGATCCGCTTTCCTGAATGCACTGGTCCAGCATGGTCTCATGCCCGCGGATGCTGACGAGGCGAAGCTCATCGCCGAGCGCGACCCTTATGAACTGCGCGTATGCGCACTCGACCGGCGCCTCGAACCATACGAAATCGGCCGTGCGCTCTTCCATCTGAACCAGCGGCGTGGGTTCAAATCGAACCGCAAGGCCGAGCGGCGTCAGAAAGACAGCGAAGGAGGCAAGATCGCCAGCGGCGCCCAGGCGCTTGATCGGGCGATGGCGGAATCGGGCGCCGATACCCTTGGCCAATTCCTCGCCGGCCGCGCTGAAAAGCGGGTGCGGATGCACGGCGAGAGCCAAGATTACGATTTCTATCCGCAGCGCCGTCACGTCGAATATGAGTTCGATCGCATCTGGGACACGCAGGCGAAGCACCATCCGGAGTTGCTCAACGAGACAGCGCGGGCACATCTCCACCGCATCCTTTTCTTCCAGCGGCCGCTGAAGGAGGCGGAGGTCGGTGTCTGCACCTTCTTTCCCGACGAGCGCCGCCTGCCCAAGGCTCACCCGCTCTTTCAGGAACGACGGCTTTATGAGGAAGTAAACCACCTTCAAATCACGACACCGGGAGAGACAGCGCGGCCACTCTCCCGCGAGCAGAGGGACGCATTGATCCTCGAGCTTCGCGGACGCCGCGAACGCAGCTTCGAAGGCTTGGCGAAGCGCTTGAAGCTGGAGCCGGGCCAAAGCTTCAACAAGGCGAGCGAAACCCGCACGACCCTGCGCGGCAACGAGGTCCATGCCGCGATGAGCGACAAGAAGCGGTTCGGCAATGCCTGGGCGCATCTGTCGTCGGAGCATCAGTGGGAAATCGTCGAGCGCATTCTCGAAGAGGAAGATCCGGATGCGCTTCTGGCCTTCCTGAAGTCGCGCGGGCTGGACGATGAACATGCCGAGGCGGCCGCCCGCGCTCCACTTCCCGAAGGCCATGGCCGCCTCGGAGAGACCGCGACACGACTGATCCTCGAAGAGCTAAAGAAGAATGTCATCACCTATGACCAGGCCGTTGGTCGCGCGCTGAGCCGCAGCCATTCCGACGAGCGGAGGGGGGAGGTTCTCGAACGGCTTCCTTATTATGGCGAGCTGCTGAGCCGGGACATTCCCCCCGGGACACAACTTCCCTCGGACCCACCGGAAAAGCGCTGGGGCAAGATCACCAACCCGACCGTCCATATCGGGCTGCGCCAGCTCGAAAAGCTGATCAACGCGGTGATCGCGGTTCATGGCCGGCCCGACGAAATTGTGGTCGAACTCGCGCGCGACCTCAAGCTCAACGAAAAGCAGAAAGATGAGCATAAGCGCCGCATCCGCGAAACGACCGCCGCGGCGGCGCGCCGTTCGGAGAAGCTGCGGGAAATGAGCGTTCCGGACACCGGCGCCAACCGCATGCTGCTCCGCCTATGGGAAGAGCTGAACCCGCGCGAAGTGCTCGACCGCCGCTGTCCCTATTGCGGCGGTATGATCGGCGCCGAGATGCTATTCAACGGCACGGCGGACATCGATCATATCCTCCCCTATTCCCGCACGCTCGACGACAGTCCGGCCAACAAGGTCGTGGCGCACCGCGGCTGCAATCGAGCGAAGGGCAACAAGACGCCATGGGAGGCGTGGAGCCTCGATCCGGACCGCTGGGAGACGATCTCGCAGCAGGCGGGACGGTTGCACAAGTCGAAACAGTGGCGATTTGGTCCGGACGCGATGGAGCGGTTCGAGAAAGATGACGGTTTCCTCGCACGGCAACTCGTCGACGCGCAGTACCTCTCGCGCCTCGCCCGCAAATATCTTTCTAGCCTCTACGCGGATCGGGGCGAAGGCAGCGGCCACGTCTACGTAATTCCTGGTCGCATGACGGCGATGCTGCGGCGCCTCTGGGGCCTCAACAGCCTCCTTCCCGATCACAACTTCGTCGAAAACGAGCATAGCGACGCTCCCAAAAACAGGCTCGACCACCGGCACCACGCAATTGATGCTGCGGTGGTGGCGGTCACGACACGTGGACTGATGCAGCAGATCTCCAAAGCCGCCGGCCGAGCCGAGGAGAAGGATCTTGATCGACTGTTCGAAAACCTGCCGCAGCCATGGCCCGGCTTTCGCGAGGAGTTGGGCGAGAAGCTCACTGGAGTGACCGTTAGCCATAAGCCCGACCATGGCCGCAAGGGCGGCCCCGCTCCCGGTCGCGATGTGACGGCGGGACGTCTGCACAACGATACGGCTTATGGGCTGACAGGCGAAACGGCAGTCGACGGCAAGACGCCGATCGTGGTTCACCGTGTTCCGCTCATGAGCCTCAAGCCGGCGGATCTCGACGATCCTTCCCGCATTCCCGACAAGGCGCTGCGGGAGGCGCTCCGGGCCGCGGTTGGAAGCCGGACGGGCAAGGAGTTCGAGCATGCGCTGGCGCGGTTCGCGAAGCAGCATCCCGTGTTTGCCGGCATACGCCGAGCGCGCGTTCGCGAGGCATTGAACGTTATCACAATTAACGACCGGAACGGTCGGCCGTACAAGGCTTATAAAGGCGACGCGAACGAGCGCTTCGAACTTTGGCGCCTGCCGGACGGCAAGCTGAAGACGCGGGTCGTTTCAATGTATCAGGCGCATCAGAACCATTTGGTCCAAACTCGTCCTCACCCCGCAGCCAAGAAGCTGCTCCAGTTGAGGCAGAACGACATCGTCGCAGTTGAGCGCAACGGCAATGCACGTGAATTGCTTCGGGTTGTCGGATTCAACGTTTCGGGTCGACTTACGCTTTCCGCAGCAAACGAAGGTGGCAACCTCAGGGAACGGGACAGCGCTTCGGAAGAAGTTGATCCATTCAAGTACATCTACTTGTCTGGAAATAGTATTCTGAAGGCGAAGGCGCGCCAGGTCCGCGTTGATCCGCTTGGCCGCGTCTTCGATCCGGGTCCGCGCGAGCCGGCGGTCTGAGACGCGCCATGGTGGACCGGATCGTCGACATCGCCACCGACGGCCTTCACCTTTCCACCCATCGCGGCTTCCTGATGGTGGAACAGGAACGCGAGGAGGTCGGACGCGTGGCGCTCGACGACATCCATGCCGTCATCGTCCACGCCCATGGCGTCACCTGGACGGGAAACCTTGTCTCGCGCCTCGCCGAGCGCGGCGCTCCGATCGTCTTCTGCGGGCCCAATCACAGCCCGATCGCAGTGACCCTGCCGCTCGAAGGCCATCACGCGCAGTGCGCGCGCATGTGGGCCCAGTGGAACGCTTCGCGCCCGCTCGCCAAGCAACTCTGGCGGCGGATCGTACAGGCGAAAATCGCGATGCAGGGCGCGCTGCTCGACGCCCGTGGCGCGCCCGGCGCGGCCGGATTCGCGTTGATCGCACGGCGCGTGCGTTCGGGCGATCCCGAGAATGTCGAAGCACAGGCGGCGCGCCGCTACTGGCCTGCCCTCATGGGCAAGGATTTCCGGCGCGACCGCGATTCCGCCGGTGCCAATGCGTTGCTCAACTATGGCTACGCCGTGATGCGCGCGACGGTGGCGCGCGCCGTCGTCGCCGCCGGCCTGCACCCGACCATCGGCATACAGCACGCCAATCGTGGAAACGCCTTTGCGCTCGCGGATGATCTCGTCGAACCGTTCCGCCCGCTGGTCGACGCCTTGGTCGCAACTTTGACGACGGAAGGCGTCGAGTCACTCGACCCGCCTCTCAAAAAGCGCTTCGCCGGGCTGATCGCCTTCGACCTGCGGATCGGCGGCGAAGCATCGCCGGTTTCCATTGCAGCGCAGCGGCTCGCTCAGTCACTTGCCCAGAGTTTCGAGACCGGACGTCCTTCGCTCACCTTGTTCGATCCGCCCGCTCCCATCGAATGGGTGGCGCTCACCCGCCCCGAGGAACGGGACGCCGCGTGAGCGGGGGTGAGGGCTATCTAAGCGGATACCGGCTGATGTGGATCTTCGTCATGTTCGACCTGCCGGTGACAACGAAAAAGCAGGCGCGGGAAGCGACCAAGTTCCGCGAGTTCCTGCTCGACAACGGCTTCGAGATGAGCCAGTTTTCGGTCTATGCCCGCTTCTGCAGCGGCAAGGAGGGCTATGAAATCTACCTGCGCGCGATCGAGGAGAATCTGCCGGAGAAGGGGGACATTCACGTCCTCACCTTCACGGACCGGCAGTATGAAAATATCGTCCGATTCGCGAGCCAGAGGCGAAAACGCCCCCGCAAAAATCCCGACCAGCTCGCGATGTTCTGATTTTGTCCGGCATTTCATGCCATCTAGATGTGCCGTTTTCTCGTTTTACATCAACGAGCTAACGACACATCGGGATTAGCAGTTCAGAAATCGGGGGCCAACCGCAACCTGCACAATCATTTCAACGTTGGCGTTTGCGGATTA
Organism: Allosphingosinicella sp.; assembly: GCA_036491055.1. Taxonomy (GTDB): domain Bacteria; phylum Pseudomonadota; class Alphaproteobacteria; order Sphingomonadales; family Sphingomonadaceae; genus Allosphingosinicella. Next base: position 39,749 of record DASXCT010000049.1, on the reverse strand, counting down.
GCAGTTCAGAAATCGGGGGCCAACCGCAACGAGGTCAAGGCCCGGTTCGCTGGCGTCAAGGGATTAGCAGTTCAGAAATCGGGGGCCAACCGCAACGCCGCCGAACACGTCACCAATGGTGACGGAGGATTAGCAGTTCAGAAATCGGGGGCCAACCGCAACAAATCGCGCGACGTGCTGGTCGGCCTCACCGGATTAGCAGTTCAGAAATCGGGGGCCAACCGCAACCGTTTCGGGGTCGGCGCGCTAAATATCGATGGATTAGCAGTTCAGAAATCGGGGGCCAACCGCAACCGATCGCCGAGGTCGACGCGGGCGGCGGCGGGATTAGCAGTTCAGAAATCGGGGGCCAACCGCAACGATCCGCGGCCGGCGCCGAGCGACTATTCCGGATTAGCAGTTCAGAAATCGGGGGCCAACCGCAACTGATGAGCTACCACGTCGCTGAGATCGAGCGGATTAGCAGTTCAGAAATCGGGGGCCAACCGCAACCGTCGCATCTTCAATCCGTACCTTACGTCGGGATTAGCAGTTCAGAAATCGGGGGCCAACCGCAACGCCGTCGCGGTAGCTGCCGACGTTCGTTGAGGATTAGCAGTTCAGAAATCGGGGGCCAACCGCAACGCCGCCGAATATGTCACCAGCGGCGACGGTGGATTAGCAGTTCAGAAATCGGGGGCCAACCGCAACCGCTTCCGCCTTGCTCTTCGGTGCCAGGCGGGATTAGCAGTTCAGAAATCGGGGGCCAACCGCAACCGCTTCCGCCTTGCTCTTCGGTGCCAGGCGGGATTAGCAGTTCAGAAATCGGGGGCCAACCGCAACAGCCGCACAGTACCTAGGTTGCCGGGTTCGGGATTAGCAGTTCAGAAATCGGGGGCCAACCGCAACTACCGCACCTAGCGAGCACGGATCGGTCTTGGATTAGCAGTTCAGAAATCGGGGGCCAACCGCAACCGATCGGCTTGTTTCGCGTACGCGGCGGACGGATTAGCAGTTCAGAAATCGGGGGCCAACCGCAACGAGGTAGCGCGGCGAGTCCTTGCGGAACTTGGATTAGCAGTTCAGAAATCGGGGGCCAACCGCAACTTCGCCGAGAGCGAAGCCCTCATCACCCTCGGATTAGCAGTTCAGAAATCGGGGGCCAACCGCAACGACATTGCGGACGAGCATGAAGATGTAGTTGGATTAGCAGTTCAGAAATCGGGGGCCAACCGCAACCCAATAGGCGGGTTCTCGTAGGCCCAGGGCGGATTAGCAGTTCAGAAATCGGGGGCCAACCGCAACCGGGCGATCAATGATCCGGGTGTCACTCAGGGATTAGCAGTTCAGAAATCGGGGGCCAACCGCAACTGTCGGGGAAGTACGGCCCGGCGAGAAACGGGATTAGCAGTTCAGAAATCGGGGGCCAACCGCAACGCCGTCTATAGCGACGAGGAGATCAGCGGCGGATTAGCAGTTCAGAAATCGGGGGCCAACCGCAACCACGGCCGCATCGAGCGCGGCGCGCGGATCGGATTAGCAGTTCAGAAATCGGGGGCCAACCGCAACTCGTCCGCCTGCTGCTTTGCGCCTTCCGCCGGATTAGCAGTTCAGAAATCGGGGGCCAACCGCAACGAAATGTGGGATGCGGCTACGCGTAGACATGGATTAGCAGTTCAGAAATCGGGGGCCAACCGCAACGAACGCCGGTTCGAACCCGCTGTACGCCATGGATTAGCAGTTCAGAAATCGGGGGCCAACCGCAACGTCGCCTCGAGCTGGTCGAGAATGCCGGCGGGATTAGCAGTTCAGAAATCGGGGGCCAACCGCAACGTGTTCGATGCCCTGGTTTCCTGCCCAGTGGGATTAGCAGTTCAGAAATCGGGGGCCAACCGCAACACAGGTCCCGGAGTGGCGTTCGACGAGACCGGATTAGCAGTTCAGAAATCGGGGGCCAACCGCAACTGGTCTTATCTGGTCAAGGATACCCCTCACGGATTAGCAGTTCAGAAATCGGGGGCCAACCGCAACGACAACGCCCGCGACGCCAAGCAGCGCCTCGGATTAGCAGTTCAGAAATCGGGGGCCAACCGCAACAGATCATCGCCCTCAACGACAAGCAGCCGCCCACACCCCCCCGCTTGACACGCCCCCGCCCTCCGACACACTCATCCCCCAACGCCGCACGATGGCGCGCGCGCCGGCTGGGCTGCGACAACGCCGCCGGGGCCGCCACGCCGGGCCGTCGTCGTGACGCCAAGCGGCTGGGTGGATAAGGCCGAGCCGTTCACCCAAACCCCGACGGTTCAGCCTTTGACTTCGCTCACCAGCTTCAATGTCCCGAGGCGCTTGAGCAAAGTCTTCGCCCAACTTTCGCCCAGCAATTCCGGCGCGGCCTTCGGCCAAAGGTCGAGCGCGCGCTCCACCGTGCCCGCAACCTCGCGCGCGATCCACTTGGGATCGACGCCGAGGAAGCTCGCCACGCGCTCGAAACGGTGCATGTCGACCGTCTCGAACCGGTGGGTCCTGACGAACCGGAGCGCCAGCTCATCGCGCGGGATGAACAGCATTGTCGGCACGATGTCATAAGCGGGCGACAGCTGCACCTCACCAGGCACGGGAAATCGGAACGACCAGTTCTTGAGATGATTGTCGCCATTGCCGAGCAGCACGTCGGCGACGATCCGGCGCACCGCTTCGGCGATGTCGGCGCGCCGGTCGCTGCTGAAGCGGCTCACCATGTTGATCACCGTCTCGGTGTTTGCCATCGTGTATTTGCGCTCGCCGATCGCGCCGATGATCTGCGCGGAATCCTCGATATGGATGCGCCCGCCCTTCGCGTCGCGGTCGAAGCGATCGACCACCAGGACATTCTCGCCATGCGCCAGCATCTCCTCCGGCACGCCCTCGACGGCACCGCGCGGCATCAGCCGGCAGGCCGCCGTGTCGACGCCGATCATCTTCGCCAGCGCCATCGCGCCATGCTCCGCTTCGGGAAGGCCGGCGTAACGCTCGTTGGCAACCTTGACGATGCACCGGCCGGTGTCGCCGCCGGCGGGCAGCGTCAATCGCTCACCCTCGGGATTGGCGGTGAACTTGAGCTGGATCCCGGCCAGCGAGAATTTGACGACGCCCTCGGGACGCACAGCCTTGAAGCCCCTCACCTTCTCGAGGCGAAGCGGCCCCGCCGACGGCGGCGCCTCCGTCTCGGGCGTGATCAGGACGGCACCGGGCAGGTCGGCGCCAAGCCTGGTCAGCACGTCGAACTGGTCATGGTCGCCGGGCCCCATCTCACCGAGGACCAGTTCACGAAGCGCGCCTTCGGGGAGGAGACCGGCGAACCAGGGCGGCACCGAGCCATGCAATCCGATCTTGTCGTTGCGCGCGACGAGCCGGTCGCGGCTGCGCTCGTCGGAAGCCGGATCGAACCAGCCGAGGCTGAGGATCGGCCGGCCGGAATCGCGCAGATATTCCTCCGCGACCGTGAACGCGACCGCGCCGTCCGCGTCGCGCGTGAGCGTGCCCGCCCGAACCGTGCCGCGCGCGGTGTCGAGCAGGTGGACGCCAAAGACCGCGGCAGCCTTGGCCATCAGGCGGTCCCCTCCGCATCGCCAAGGTCGACGAAGAGCTCGTCGAAGATGGGCCGGACCGGCAGGGCATGGATGCTTCCGCTCTTTGTGCGCTCGACCAGCTGCCGCGCCTCCGCCGCGCGCGCCTTCGGCACCAGCACCGGCACGACATCGAGCGCGTCGCAGATCTCGGCGAAGAGCGTCAGGCGGTCGCGGCCCCAGCGGTTGCCGGCGAGGTCGCGCTCGAGCTCGGAAATGCGCGCGCGATCGCGGCCGATGCGCGCTGCAAGCGCCGGTTGGGACCAACTACGCTCCGCACGAAGCGCCCGCAATTGCTCGCCGATCATGGAAAATATGGTGCAGGCCATGCGGAATTCCGCTCTTTTAGTTCGTTTCGTGCGGAATTCCGCTATGACAGTTTCTCGTGCGAAGCAAGCGGAATTCCGCTTGTTCTACTGCAACCAAGCGGAATTCCGCATCACCTCCCTTTTTGGGAAGCGATGCAGAAATGCGCCGGAACAGTCATCGGATCGACGACAACAGCCGCGACGAGGCAGCTCGGCCACACCCCGGCACCATCCCCCAACCCCCGCTTGACACCACCCCGCCCTCCGATACACTCACCCCCAAGGCCGCACCGAGGGGGCGCGGGGCGGCTGGTTGTGAAAGGGGCGTTGTGGTGCCATCCGCCGATTTGCGTCGTCTCGCCGTCCTTGCCGGCCTCGCTTTTGCCGCGTCCGGCATGCTTTCCGCCCCCGCGCGGGCCGAGCTTGGCGGGCCCGCTTCCACCGTCCAGACCGACGGCGCGCGCATGTCCGCGCGCACGGTCTCGACCGACATGGGCCCCTATGCCCTCCACACGCTGACGCGGCCCAATGGCGGGATGGTCCACGAGTTGACCAATGAAAGCGGCCAGGTCTTCGCCGTGACCTGGTCCGGCCCGGGCAAGCCGGACCTGCGCGCCCTGCTTGGCCGCTATTTCGACACCTTCCAGGCCGCCAATGTCGCGCGCGGGCGCGGGCTTCGTTCGCCGCTCCGCCAGCCGGCGCAGGTCAATCAGCCCGATCTCCAGATCCAGACCGAAGGCCATATGGGCTGGTTCCGCGGCGTCGCCTTCGTCCCGTCGCTCGCGCCGCCGGGCTTTTCCGTCAACAATCTGCCGCAGGAGCGCTGATCCCGGTGCGCGTCCATCCCCTGATCGCCCTCGTCGCCGCCCTCGCCCTCGCCGGCTGCGGCGGAGGAGGAGGCGCCGCCGGCTCGACCACCGTCACCACCCCGACGCCGCCGCCACCCCCGACGCCGCCACCGCCGCCCCCGCCGCCGCCGGTCGCGAACACGGCGCAGATCGTCATCGACAACGGCCCCCCCGCGATCGCCGCCTCGGGCGGATCGTTCAACTCGCCCTTCGTCACGGTCACGATCTGCGCGCCCGGATCGACCACCAATTGCCAGACGATCGACCATATCATCCTCGATACCGGCTCGGTCGGCCTCAGGATCATCACGCCGGTGCTGAAGGCGAGCCTGCTCGCCGCTTTGCCGACCGAGGCGGACACCGCCAACAATCCGGTCGGCGAATGCTATCAATATGTGAACTCCTACGCCTTCGGATCGGTGCGCGTCGGCGATTTCTCGATCTCGGGCGAGCAGGTGGCGAACATGCCATTCCAGGCGATCGGCGACAGCGGCCGCTTTGCCAACGCGCCGGCGTCCTGCTCGGCCGGCGGCGGCACCGCGATCAAGACGGTGGTCGATTTCGGCGCCAACGGGATCATCGGCGTCGGCACCACGCCCACCGATTGCGGCAGCTTCTGCACCGTCGCCGGCGGCGAGTCGGCGGCCATCTATTACGATTGCCCCACCTCCGCGTGCAGCGCGATCATCGGCCGCGCCTCGAACGAATCCCCGCCCTTCCAGCAATTGCCCAATCCGGTCGCGGCCTTCCCGGTCGACAATAACGGGGTGATCCTCACTCTGCCCTCGGTCCCGGAAAACGGCCAGAACGGGGTCACCGGCACGGTCACCTTCGGCATCGGCACCCAGGCGGACAATGCGCTGGTCGCGGCGAACGTGCTCCCGATCACCACGTCGTCGAGCCCGATCGGCCCCGCTTTCCTCACCGCCACCTACAAGGGCAAGAACCTCACCCAGAGCTTCCTCGACAGCGGCAGCAACAATTATTTCTTCATCGACACGACGCTGCCGCCCTGCACCGATCCGGACCTCATCGCCTTCTACTGCCCGGGCGCGCCGATGCTGCTCTCGCCGCAGCTGACCGCGACCAACGGCACGATGGCGAGCGGCGCCTTCACCCTGTTCAGCCCGCTGAACGTCATCCCGACCGCGACCGCGGCGCCGGGCCTCGGCATCAACCCGACCCTGGTGACGCCGCCTCTGCCCTTCGCCAACAGCTTCGATTTCGGCCTGCCCTTCTTCTTCGGCAAATCGGTCTACACCGCCATCGAAGGCCGCACCGCCGGCGGCGTCCAGGGCCCCTATTACGCCTGGTAATAACTCCTCCCCGGAACGGGGAGGGGGACCAGCGCAGCTGGTGGAGGGGGCCCCGAGACCCACACGAAGGGCCCCTCCACCACCCTACGGGCGGCCCCCTTCCCCTTGAGAAATCGAGGAGAAGGATATGAGGCTCAATCCGGCCACTTCCCGGCGTCCGCATCGCTCAATTGCCGATCGACCTGCTGCACCATCTGTTGCAGCGTCGTCAGCCCGATCTTGGTGTCGGCATTGCCGTGCAGCATCGCATCGAGCTGCTCGTTGGGCATGTCCTTTAGGTCGTAGCCCATCTCGGCCGGGGCGAACGCCTTGAACTCGGTGTCCATGACCCCCAGCGCCCGGTTGTTCACCAGATCGATCGTCTCGTAGAGGCCCGAATAATGCCGGACCTCGGCATAGGGCATGTAACCGAGCGCGCCCGTGTCCCGCGCCGTGCGCCAGGCGGATTGGTCCATCGGGGCAAATTCCATCGTGTTGGTCAGAGTGCCGTGGAAGTTCCGCGAGATGTGGAAACGCTGCAGGGTCCGGATATTGCCCTCGACGCGCGCCTGATTGGCCTTGAGGTAGGCGAGATCCTGCTTCGCCACGCCCAGATTGTGCCTTATCTCCAGCCGGATGTTCTCCCGCGCCTCACTGACGAGGGTGCGGTGGTGGACCCATTCCACCACGCCTTCGAGCGTCAGCGCGATGAACAGGCCGGCGGTGATGATGGCGAGATGGACGAAAACGTCGCCCCAATTCTGCACTGGATGATGCGGCGGGCTCACGTCCATCTTCGCCTGCTCCTCCTCCCCGCCGGCCCCGGCCGCCGCCTCGGGCGGTGCTTCGGCCGGTGCCTCGGGCTCGCCTTCCCTGTCGTCCTGCATCCCGCAACTGTTGGTGATCGCGGCAAAAATGTCCACCGCGAACGACGTAAAGGTCCTCCCCTGCATTTGCAGGGGAGGATTTGGGGTGGCTGGTGGGCGCTGACGGGCTCGAACCGCCGACCCTCTCGGTGTAAACGAGATGCTCTACCAACTGAGCTAAGCGCCCTCCCCCTCCCCTGCCACCCGCGCCGCAGCCCCGCAATCCCGATCCTTGTCCTCCCCGGGACGGGGAGGGGGACCGCGTGGCACGCGGTGGAGGGGGCCCCGAGACCCGCACTGATTCCACGAACCCCGGACTGGCACCCGACGGAATGAGAGCAGGTCGTGCAGGTCTCGAACCCCCCTCCACCAGCCCACGGCTGGTCCCCCTCCCCGTCCCGGGGGAGGATATTTCAGGCCGTGATCCACTCCACCGCCGCCTGGGCATGGAGCGCCGTCGTGTCGTAGACCGGCAGCACCGCCGCGCCGGGGTCCACCAGCAGCACCAATTCGGTGCAGCCGAGCACCACCGCCTGCTGCCGCGCCTGCGCCATTTCGGTGAGGAAGGTCTTGAGCCGCCGCTGCGAGTTGCGCGTGACCCGCCCTTGGGCCAGCTCCTCGAAGATGATCCGGTCGATCTCGGCGGCGGTCGCGGGATCGGGCAGGGTCACCGCGATCCCCTTCGCCTCGATCCGTTCGCGGATGAAGGGCTCGGCGACGGTGAAGCGGGTGCCGATCAGCCCCGCTTTCCTGACCCCGTCGGCGGCGAGCCGCTCGGCCGCCGCGTCGCCGATATGGAGGAGCGGGATCGAGATGGCGGCTTCCACCGCCCCGGCAAGCTTGTACATCGTGTTGCTGCACAGCAGCAGGCCCTCCGCGCCCGCCGCCTCCAGCCGCCGCGCCGAATCGGCGACGATCGCCGCCACCGTGTCCCATTCGCCCGCGAGCTCGAGCGCCGCGATCGGCGCCAGGTTCAGGCTCTCGATCAGCAGGGGCGCCGAATTGAGCCCGCCGAGCCGCTTCGCGACGCCCTTGTTGATCTGCTCGTAATAAAGCGCGGTCGAGAACCAGCTCGTCCCGCCGATCATCCCCAATTTGCGCAAGACGGCCTTCCCGGAAAATCCATGCCCCGCTTCCTGGAAACGCCATCGCCCCCGATTCTTCAAGCTCTTGCGCCGCCCGTCCGGCCCGCCCGGACGTTTATCGCGCCGGGCTGTGGCAGGCGGGAAACAGCGGTGTGGGATCGATATTCAGATTGGCCATTAAAATTCCCCTCCCCCTTAGATGGGGGAGGGATACGGAGCCTTGGCGACGTAGGAGCCTAGGCGGAGTTGGGTGGGGGTGACTGACTCCGCGGAAACGCACTGGCGGTGTCACCCCCACCAACTTCACTACGCGGCAAAGCCGCCAAGGCTCAGTATTCTGAGAAGTAAAAAGAATGCTGAGCACGGACGCCACTCAGGCGAAGGTCTCGGCCATCTCCCTGGGGTTGAAGGTCAGCAGCCGGACCGCGGTCGCGGCCGCGCCGCCCCACAGGGTGATCGAGATGGCACCGACCACCGCGCTCACGAGCCACATGACGATGGAGGTGGCGTTCATGCCGAACTGGCGGTCCATCTGCGCCTGGATCGCGTGCCGCACCGCCGCCGGATTGCCCTGGGCCGCCGCGAGATCCTGGAAATAGCCGGCGTTGGTGAAGCTGGAGACGACGATCCAGAGCACCATCATGATGACGAAGACGACCAGGGACGCGGCGAACAACGGCCAGAAGCGGCCGCGGCTGATCCGCCAGGCCTCGCCGATGACGATCTTCTCGCGCATCATGGTGAGCGGGAAAGCGAGCCCGAAGCGGACGAAATACCAGGCGGTGAAGACGATGATCGCCGGGAACATGAGGAGGGCCATGCCCGCGCCGGCGCCGGTCGAGCCGCTCGCGGCCGCGATTGCGACGAGCACGAACAGCCCCACCATCACGACATAATAGACGACCAGGAAAAGAATGGTCAGCACCAGCAGCCGCGCCTCGTCCATGCCGAGCCGCAGGTAGAAGAAGCCCTGCTGCTCCGGCTTCAGCACGGCCCGCTGCACGGCCGCGAACAGGATTGCGTAGATCAGGAGCGCCACCAGGAAGAAGAGGATGAAAGGCCCGATCATCGCCGCCAAAGCGGTGCCGACGGTTCGCGGATCGGACATGGCCTGCATCTGCGGCGCCATGAGGGAGCGCATCAGGAGCCCCATGGCGAGGAACATCGCAAAATAGACGATCGCCCACACGACCACCGCGAGGGGCTTGTCCCGCAAGATGCGGAAACCGCCGCCGATCACCTCTCCAATATCCATATCCCCTCCCCTTTCACCCGCAGCCTAACGCCTTCGCGCCATTGAGGATAGGGCATGAAACCGGCTTGCGACGTATCGATATCACTCGCCCCCGCACCTTGAGCCCTCCCCCTCGATGGGGGAGGGTCGGGTGGGGGTGAGGTTGGAGGTAGAGCGCCGTGCAGGCGGAGACCTCACCCCTCAGGCGAAGGTCTCGGCAATATCCTCCAGATTGACGGTCAGCTCCTTCGCCGCGGTGGCGATGGCACCGCCGAAAAGGACGATGCCGAACGTCCCGACGATCGCGCCGAGCACCCATTGCAGCACCATCCTCCCCGAAATGCCGCCGAGCTGCGCCGCCATCTGCGCCTGTGCGGCCTGCTGCGCCGCCAGCGGATCGGACCCGCTGTGCAGCATCGCGCCGAGCTCGGCCGCATTCGTCACCAGGGCGACGACCATCGTCAACGCGATCAACAGCAGCATGATCGCCAGGAAGGCGCCGAACAGGGTCCAGAACCGGCCGCGCGTCACCACCCATGCTTCGCCGATGATGATCTTCCGGCGCATCAGCGTCAGCGGGAAGGCGAGCGCGAAGCGCACCTCGAACCAGATCGAGAGCAGGACGATCGCCAGGATCGGCAGGAAGATCGCCGGCGCCATCGCGCCGCTTCCGCTCGCGACGATGACGATGCCGACGATCGCGGCCGCGATCATGCTGGCGACGATCGCCCCGAAATAGAAGAGGATGGCAAGGATGATGGCGAGGGCGAGCAGCCGCAGCTCGTCCATGCCGAGGCGAAGATAGAAGAAACGGTCCGGCCCCGGCCGCAGCACCGCCCGCTGCGACGCGGCGATCAGCACGACGTAGAGGATGATGAAGATCAGCCCGAACAGGACCGCCCTCCCGAGCATCGCCCCCATGAAGGCGGCCGGAGACATGGCGCCCGAATTGGTGGCCGCGAACTCCGCCTGCGTGCTGCGCAGCCAGGGCAGGGTCGCCAGGTTGATGGCGACGGTCGCGGCCAGATAGAGGACGAACCACACCGCCACCGCCAGCGGCCGCTCCCGCATCAACCGAAACCCGCCCCCGATGACCGTACCCGCGTTCATCCTGCCCCCTTTTCGCGCCAAATCTCCTCTCCCTTGGAGGAGAGAGGATCCCCCAAATCTCCTCTCCCTTGGAGGGGATGAGCCGCCACTAAGGTCTCGTCCTGGGGACGAGACCAGGCGGCTCATGATACGAAGCCTTAGCGGCTCCGCCGCTTAGGCGAAGTTGGTGAGGGTGACACCGTCAGCGGATTGTCTCGGGCGCGCTGTCACCCTCACCCAACTCCAACTCCGCCTAGGGCTCCTTCGTCGCCAAGGCTCCGTATCCATGTCGCGCTGGCTCGTCCCCCGGACGAGCCTTAGCCGCGCGGCATCCCGTCAAGGGAGAGGGGCTCACCCCAGCGCCTTCACAATCCCCTCCACCATCTTCTTCGCATCCGAAAGCAGCATCATCGTATTGTCGCGGTAGAAGAGCTCGTTGTCGACGCCCGCATAGCCGACCCCGCCCATCGACCTTTTCACGAACAGGACGGTCTTGGCTTTCTCCACGTCGAGCACCGGCATGCCGTAGATGGGCGAGGATTTGTCGGTCTTCGCCGCCGGATTGGTGACGTCGTTGGCGCCGATCACGAAGGCGACGTCGGTGCGCGCGAACTCCGAATTGATGTCCTCCAGCTCGAACACCTCGTCATAGGGCACGTTCGCCTCGGCGAGCAAAACGTTCATATGGCCGGGCATGCGGCCCGCGACCGGGTGGATCGCATATTTGACGGTGACGCCTTCCTTCTTGAGCAGGTCCGCCATCTCGCGCAGCGCATGCTGGGCCTGGGCGACAGCCATGCCGTAACCGGGGACGATGATCACCTGCTCGGCCTGCTTCATCAAAAAGGCGGCGTCCTCGGCCGAGCCGCGTTTCCACGGCCGGTCGATCGCCGCGCCGCCGCCGGCCGCGGCCGCCTCGCCGCCGAAGCCGCCCGCGATCACGGAAATGAAGCTGCGGTTCATCGCCCGGCACATGATGTAGGAAAGGATCGCGCCCGAGCTTCCGACGAGCGCGCCGGTGATGATCATCGCCGTGTTCTGCAGCGTGAAGCCCATCGCCGCCGCCGCCCAGCCCGAATAGGAATTGAGCATCGAGACCACGACCGGCATGTCCGCGCCGCCGATCGGGATGATCAAGAGGAAGCCGATCGCGAAGGCGAGCCCGGCGCCGGTGAAGAAGATCCAGGCGCTCTGGTCGGTCACGAAATAGGCGATCAGGCCGACGATCACCGCGAGCGTGCCGAGATTGATGACATGGCGCCCGGGAAGCAGGATCGGCTTGCCCGACATGTTGCCGTTCAATTTCAAAAACGCGATGACCGATCCCGAAAAGGTGATCGCGCCGATCGCCGCGCCGAGCCCCATCTCGACCCGGCTGACCTCATGGATCTGGCCGGCGGTCGCGATCCCGAAGGCGTCCGGGTTCAGATAGGCCGCGGAGGCGACCAGCACCGCGGCGAGCCCGACCAAAGAATGGAAGGCGGCGACGAGCTGCGGCATCGCCGTCATCGCGATCCGCCGCGCGGTGACGATGCCGATCGCCGCCCCGATCGCGATCGCCCCCAATATCTCGCCGAGCGTGCCGAGGCTGACCAGCGGGAACGGATCCTCGCTCCCCGAGATCGGCGCATAATGGGCAAGCGTGGTCAGCACGGCGACCGCCATGCCGATCATCCCGATCCGGTTGCCGCGCCGGCTCGTCTCCGGATTGGAAAGCCCGCGCAGGGCAAGGATGAAGCACACCCCCGCGATCAGATAAGCCAGCGCCACCCAAGCCGGCAAAGCGGTCCCTTCCATCACTTCCCCTCCCTGACAGGGAGGGGATTGAGGGGTGGGTGCGCCCGTCCGCGCGCCCATGAAGGCTCCCCCACCGTGGCACCGGGCGCGGCGATCACCCCATCCCCGTCACCCCAGCGAAGGCTGGGGTCCCAGCGAGAACTTGCGCCGGCGTCTACTTCCGCTGGGCCCCCGGCCTCCGCCGGGGTGACGGAATTGCCTCTCACCGCTTCCGTTTCCCCGTCACCCCAGCGAAGGCTGGGGGCCCAGCGAGAACTTGCACCGACACGTTCGCGTCCTGGGGTCCCAGCCTCCGCTGGGACGACGTGACAGGCCATCAGCGCCGCTCCTTCTTCTTGTACATGGCAAGCATCCGCGCCGTCACCGCGAAGCCGCCGAAGATGTTGACGCTCGCCAGCACCACCGCGAGCAGCCCCAGCCATTTCGCCGCATGCGCCCCCTGCGCCGCGGCGGCGATCAAAGCGCCGACCACGATCACCGATGAAACGGCATTGGTCACCGACATGAGCGGGGTGTGCAAAGCCGGCGTCACCGACCACACGACATAATAGCCGACGAAGCAGGCCAGAACGAAGATCGACAGGATCGAGATGAAGTCCATTCGGTCGCTTCTCCTCAGCCGCGGCGGGCGCACATTGGCGGGCGAAAGGGGGCCTGTCGAGGCGGAAAAGCACTGGCGTACCAAGCATTATCCCCGCTCATCCTGAGTGCCATTGGGCCTGGCGAAATGGCGTATCGAAGGGATCGAAGGACCGTCAAAGCACGAAGCGCGCGAACTCCTCGGTCACGATCGTGTCGAGCCGCCGCCGGCAGCCCTCATGCTCGGCATGACCCGGCTCGATCAGCCCGAAGACCGGATCCGACACTCGCCGCAACGGCACCAGGGCAAGCGGCGCCGCGACCGGAACGAGCTGCGCCCCGCGCCGCGACTGCAGGGTCAGCAGCACGCCGTTCAGCACCCCGTCGATGCCCGGCCGGTCGAGGATCGCGACCCGGTACTGCCCCATCTCGTTGGTGACGAGATAGACATGGCCCGATTGGTGCGGCATCGAGACCTGCCCGTGCTGGGCGTAAGCGGCGTCGATCCTTTCGCTCTCGGCGAAGACGAGGCAGGAGGCTGCCTCGCTCCATTCGACCATCGTCCGATAGGCGTAGACCGCGCCTTCGGTCGCGAAGGACGGGCGCAGGGTCAGATAATCCCCCTCCATCCAGGCGACCGCCCGCCGAGAATAGGCGCCGAGCTCCGGCGGCGCCACGTCCCCCGCGGCGGCGGCGGGCGGCGGCGCGGCTCCGGCGGCGCTGCCGATGCCGAGTGCCGCCTCGACCCGAAGCCGCGTCGCCAGCGTCAGCGGCCGCTCGCCCGACAAGGCCTTTTCGAGGGTCGAGAGGCTGATCCGCGCCTCATAGGCAAGCCACTGCCGCGTCAACCGCCGCCGCGCCAGCGCCTCGCGCACCTGCCGGACGAACGATTGCCGCTCCTGCTCCACCCCTGCTCCTCCCCGCAAACCGTACATTTGCGCACAAGCGCGCCGTACGCAACGGGGGGAGAGAAATATCGCGTTACGTGTCCTCCCCAGGATGGGGAGGGGGACCGGCCGTAGGCCGGTGGAGGGGGTTCCCCACCCGCGCCAGAATCCCCGAAACCACACCGGCCACGTCGCGCATTACTTCGCCGGCGGGGATGCGCAAAATCGCGAATCCCTTCGCGATCAACGCGTCGTCCCGCTTCTCATCCTCCTCCGCCCGCTCGGCCGTATCGTGCGCCCAGCCATCAATCTCGATCACCAGCCGCGCCACGGGACAGAAGAAATCGACGACATAAGGATCCAGCGGATGCTGGCGCCGGAACTTGAACCCGCCCGGCTTCCGCCGAAGCAACTGCCACAGCAACGCCTCCGGCGGCGTCATCTCCCGCCTTAGCCTGCGCGCCACATAAACCGCCCGACGCCGCAGCCGCGAATGCCCCCCTCCACCAGCCTTCGGCCGGTCCCCCTCCCCGTCCCGGGGAGGATCCGGCGGCACCGCCTTCACTTTATCCTCCCCAGGATGGGGAGGGGGACCATGCGAAGCATGGTGGAGGGGGTTCTCCACCCGCACCCAAGCCGAACCCCCTCACCCCAAAAGCCGCGCGTTCACCACCTCCCCACCGCGCGTCAGCCGCACGCCCTTCACGATCTCGTCCTCGTCGGGCAGCACCACCCGCCCCGCTTCCTTGTCCCAGAAGGCGCTGAGGAAATTATAGAGGTTGCGCGCGAACAAGGCCGAGGCATCCGCGGCGAGGCGCGACGGCACGTTGCGGTGGCCGACGATCTTCACGCCGTGCCGCTCCGCCACCTCGCCCGCGACCGCGCCCTCGACATTGCCGCCCTGCTCGACCGCCAGATCGACGATGACGCTGCCGGGCCGCATGCTCGCCACCTGCGCGTCGGCGATCAGGCGCGGCGCCGGCCGGCCCGGGATCAGGGCGGTGGTGATGACGATGTCCTGTTTCGCGATATGGGCGGAGACCAGGTCCGCCTGCGCCGCTCTATACTCCTCCGACATCTCGGTCGCGTAGCCGCCGCTGCCCTCTCCTTCGATCCCCTTCACGCTCTCGACGAAGATCGCCTTGGCGCCCAGGCTCTCGATCTGCTCCTTCGTCGCGGCGCGAACGTCGGTCGCCGAGACGATCGCGCCCAGCCGCCGCGCGGTGGCGATCGCCTGGAGGCCGGCGACGCCGACGCCCATCACGAAGACGCGCGCCGCGGGGATGGTGCCGGCCGCGGTCATCATCATCGGCAAAGCGCGGCCATATTCGGACGCCGCGTCGAGCACCGCCTTGTAGCCGGAAAGGTTCGACTGGCTGGAGAGCACGTCCATCGACTGGGCGCGGGTGATGCGCGGCATCAGCTCCATCGCCAGCGCCTCCAGCCCCGAAGCGGCATAGGCATCGACCCGGTCGCGCCGGCGGAAGGGATCGAACATGGCGACGACCAAGGCACCCGGCTTCGCCCCGGCCAGCGCCCCGGCATCCGGCCCCTGGACGCCGAGCACGGCATCCGCGCCCTCCAGCACCGAAGCGCGCGGGCCGACCTCCGCGCCCGCCGCGCGATAATCCTCGTCGGCGATCGAGGCGGAGATGCCCGCGCCCTCCTCGACCGCGACCTCGGCGCCGAGCGCGATATATTTCTTCGCCATTTCCGGCGTGGCGGCGACGCGCCGCTCGCCCGCCTCCGTTTCGCGCAGGATCGCGAGCTTCACGTCAGCTGATGATCAGGATGATGATGAAGGCGATGATCAGGCAGGCGATCGCGCCGTTGCGGAACAGCCGGATGAAGCTTTCATAGCCCCTGCGGTGGACGATCAGCTCTTTCTCCATCTCACCTTCGGCGGCCATCGTTCTTCCTCATCCTGTTCCGTTGCGCGCCGCTTCTAACAATACCGGCCGCCATGCTGAAGCCCCAAGTTAAGGCGAACTTTACCCCCCAACGCTAGAAGCGCCGCGTGGAGCCAAAGGACATGATGACGCGGCCGGACCCGACCCGCTGCCTGCTGCTGATCGACGACGAGCCGGCGCAAAGGCGGCTGGTCACGGCGATCGGCGCGCGCGCGGGCTGGTGGGTGCGCGGCGCCTCGGACATCGAGGCGGCGCGGGCGATGCTCGCCGACCCCGAGCAGCCGAAGTTCGACGCGATCCTGCTCGACCATTGGCTGCCCGGCCCCGCCGGCGCCGAGCTGATCGAGCAGATACGCGGCCTCGCGCCCGACCTGCCTTTGCTGGTGATGACGTCCCAGACCTCGGTCGCGGTCGCGGTCGAGGCGATGCGCGCCGGCGCCGCCGATTTCCTGGTGAAGCCGATCGCGCCCGACCGGCTGCTCGCCGCCCTCAATGCCGCGACCGACCGCCGCCGGCGCAACGGCGAGCTTCGGCCGCTGTCGGAGAAGATTTCCAAGCCGCTCGCCTTTGACGAGATCGTCGGCTCGGCGCCGCGCTTCCGCGCCGCCATGGCGGTCGCGGCCAAGGCGGCCCGCGCCCGCGTCTCGGTGCTGATCGAGGGCGAGAGCGGATCGGGCAAGGAGGTGATCGCCCAGGCGATCCACGCCTCTTCCCCGCGCGGCAGGAAGGCGATGGTCACCGTCAATTGCGGCGCGATTCCCGCCAATCTCGTCGAATCGGTCCTGTTCGGGCATGAGAAGGGCGCCTTCACCGGCGCCTTCGACCGCCATATCGGCCGCTTCGAGGATGCCGACGGCTCGACCCTGTTCCTCGACGAGGTCGGCGAGCTTCCGCTCGACACCCAGGTCAAGCTGCTGCGCGCGCTCGAGACCGGGGAGATCCAGCGGATCGGCGGCCGCTCGATCCAGATCGTCGACGTCCGCATCATCGCCGCGACCAACCGCCGGCTGATCGAGGAGGTCGCCGCCGGCCGCTTCCGCGAGGACCTCTATTACCGGCTGAACGTCGTCCATGTCGACATTCCGCCGATGCGCGATCGGACCAGCGACATCCCGCCGCTCGCCCGCCACCTCCTCGCCCGCATCGCCGAGCAGCCGGGCATGCGCGATCTCTCGATCACCGACGACGCGCTGGCGATCCTGATGCGCTACGGCTGGCCGGGCAATGTCCGCCAGCTCCAGAACGCCTTGTTCCGCGCCGCGGTGCTCTGCGACGGCAATGCGCTGACCGCCGCCGATTTCCCGCAGATCGCGCAGGAATCGACGATGAGCCGCCGCGCCAGCGACTATCACGGCAAGGCGCTGAACGGCGCCGCCGGCACCGCCGCCTTGAGCCACGGCCCCGGCATCACCCTCTACGACCATGACGGCAATCTGCGCTCGCTCGAGGCGATCGAAGCCGACGTCATCCGCCTCGCCATCGGCCATTATCGCGGCCGCATGACCGAAGTCGCCCGCCGCCTCGGCATCGGCCGCTCCACCCTCTACCGCAAGCTCGGCGAGCTCGGCATCGGCGAAGTGGCCTGACCCCCTGTCCTCCCCGCTCCGCGGGGAGGGGGACCACCCGTGTTCTGACCGGATAGGTTGGTGACGGAATAGACCGGATAGGTTGGTGACAGTTCTCTTTATTGGTGAGGGGGGGCCTTGCCGATGCCTTGGGGTGAGAGCTGTTCGATGGATCGGAGGATGTCGTTCATTGGCGATTGGCTGGAGGGACATTCGTCGATGGTGGATTTGGCTGAGTGTTACGGGATCAGCCGGAAGACGGCTTACAAGTGGCGGGAGCGGTATCTTTTGGAAGGTGCGGTTGGGCTGCGGGAGCGCAGCAGTGCGCCCTTGCTGCATGGCCGGGCGACGCCGCCGGAGCTGGTTGCGATGATCCTGGCTCAAAAGGAGAAGCGGCGCAAATGGGGGCCGCTGAAGATCATTGCGAAGCTGAAGGAGTGCTGGCCCGATCTGGCGTGGCCGGCGCCTTCGACGGCTGGTGAGATTTTGAAGCGGGCAGGTTTGGTGGAGGCGCGGCGGCGGCGCGTTCGGGTTCCTCCGACGTTGGGCGGGCTCATCGTTGCGGAGCGGCCGAACCATGTCTGGGCGGTCGATTACAAGGGCTGGGTCCGGCTTGGGGATGGGGCTCGCTGCGAGCCGTTGACGGTGAGCGACAGCTTCTCGCGCTTCCTGGTCGCGGTTGAGGGCTGCGAGAGCACCAAGGGTGCGGAGGCGAGACCGATCTTCGAACGCGCCTTTGCGGACCATGGCCTTCCGGAGGCGATCGGTCGGACAACGGCTCACCGTTCGTGACGGTGGGCGTGACGGGTTTGAGCGCCATCGGTGTGTGGTGGGCCAAGCTTGGCATCCATCACGAACGGATCGCGCCGGGCAAGCCGCAGCAGAACGGGCGGCACGAACGCTTCCACCTGACGCTGAAGGAGGCGATGGAGCCGCAATCGTCCGACCGGGCGGCCCAGGCCGCGCGCTTCGTGGCGTTCAGGCACGACTATAATCACGAGCGGCCGCACCAGGCTCTCGGGCAGACGCCGCCGGCGCGGCATTACGAGCCGTCGCCGCGCCCGCTGCCCGAGCGCCTGCCGGAGCCGGACTATCCCCGCGAAGCCGATATCCGCCGGGTCCGTTCGAGCGGTGAGATCAAATGGGCAGGCGAGCTGCTGTTCGTGTCCGAGGCCCTGATCGGCGAATGGGTCGCCATCGAGGAACAGGAGACGGGAGAGCTGCGGATGCGCTTTTACGCAAAGCCGATCGGCGTCATCGACACCCGCCAAAAGCGGCTGCGTCGACTGGGGGTGCCCGCTCGCGGGCACGCCCAGTCGGGAAAAGTGTCACCTATGTATCCGGTCTAATCTGTCACCCAGGTATCCGCTGGACACCCGCAGGGTGGTGGAGGGGGCACGGAGACCCGCAAAAGCTCAGCCAACCGCAAGCCCAATCGCCCGCCGCCCGCAACCCGGCCGAAGACCCATCCCGGTTCGCGCAAAGACGCGAAGACGCGAAGAAGAAAAGGAAGCGGTCTCGCCGGAGAAGGCACCGGAACCGCGGCCTCCCTGCACCTCTGCGTCTCTGCGCGAACCGGAATGGGCCTTCGTGACCTCTCCGCCGTCGGCGGTTGGCGGCATCGAGGCCACCGATCATTCGCGCAGAGACGCAGAGACGCAGAGAAGAAAAAGAGGCTGCGGCTTTGCCGCGAAGGCGCGGGCCCAACCCCCTGTCCTCCCCGCTCCGCGGGGAGGGGAACCACCCGGCAGGGTGGTGGAGGGGGTCCGGAGACCCGCAAAAGCCTCCCTCCAACCCCGCCGGCGATGAAGGCCGCTGCCCCTTCGCGCCTTCGCGCCTTCGCGTACACAAAAACGGCTTGCCTGGCGGTAGCCGGCGGGACGGATTTCGTGCAGGTCTCAGACCCCCCTCCACCGCGCTGCGCGCGGTCCCCCTCCCCGTTCCGGGGAGGATCAGGCCGCACCCAATCTGCCGCAGTGACGCGCGCCGTTCGGGCCGCTACACCGCCGTAATGACCGACTTCGCCAATGCCATCGCTTTGATCACCGGCGCCGCGTCCGGAATCGGCGCCGCGACCGCGACCCACCTCGCCGCCGCCGGCGCCCGCAAGCTGATCCTCGTCGATCTCGAGGAGGAGAAATTGCGGGATTTCGCCTTCACCTTGCCCTGCGAGCGCCAGCCGATCATCGGCGACGTCGCCGACCCCCAGCTCTGGGCGAGCGCCGATCTCACCGGCCTCACCCACGCCGTCGTCAATGCCGGGATCGGCGCCGGCGGCCCGATCGTCGACACCGAATTCGAGGATTGGCGGCGCGTCCTCTCGGCCAATCTCGACGGCGCCTTCCTGACCCTGCAGGCGGCGATGCGGGCGATGCGCGATCGCGGCGGCGCGATCGTGCTGACCGCCTCGGTCGCCGGCCTGAAGGCGGAGCCGGGCATCGCCGCTTACGGCGCGTCCAAGGCGGGCGTGATCCAGCTCGCCCGGATCGCCGCGAAGGAAGGCGGGCCGATCGGCATCCGCGTCAATGCGATCGCGCCGGGCGGGGTCGAGACTCCGATCTGGCGCGGCGTTTCCTTTTTCGACCAATTGGTCGAGGGCCTCGGCAGCGAGGCGGCGGCGTTCCAGGCGATGGGCAATGCCGGCAACACCCCCGCCGGCCGCTTCGCCCGGCCGGAGGAGATCGCCGGCCAGATCGCCTTCCTCCTCTCCGACGCCTGCGCCTTCGTCACCGGCGCCTGCTTCGTCGCCGACGGCGGCTATACGCTTTAGCAAACAACCCCTCTCCCTTGACGGGATGCCGCGCTACTAAGGCTCGTCCGGGGGACGAGCCGGCGCGGCATGGATACGAAGCCTTGGCGACGAAGGAGCCAAAGCGCAGTTGGGTGAGGGTGACAGACTCCGCGGGAAACCACGAACGGTGTCACCCTCACCAACTCCGCCTAAGCGGCAGAGCCGCTAAGGCTCCGTATCTTCCCGTCAAAGGGAGAGGAGCAAAAAGGCGAGAGATCGAATGTGGATACGCTTTAGCATTTCGGCGGCCGTCCTGCTCCTCGCCGGCTGCCAGGCGCATTCCGCTCCCGATCCCGCCCGCACCGCCACCGCCTGTACCGAGCGAACATTCGAAAGCACCCGCTTCACCGCCTGCCGCTACGACGCCCGGAGCGACGAAATCCGGCTGATCGACGCGGACGCAAACGGCCCGCTGCGCAGCTTCGCGCGGCTGAAGAGCGCGCTCGGCAAGGACGCAAGCCGGCTGCTCTTCGCGATGAATGCGGGGATGTTCGATCCGGCGGGCTTCCCGGTCGGCCTCTCGATCGAGCAGGGCGTCGAGAAGCACAAGATCAACCGCCGCAGCGGCGGCTCCGACAATTTCTCGATGCAGCCGAACGGCGTCTTCGCCGTCGACGGCGTGGGCCATGTCGCGATCGTCCAAAGCAGCGACTGGCCGCCGGCGGGTTTCCACGCGCGCTGGGCGACGCAATCGGGCCCGATGCTGGTCATCGCGGGCAAGCTCCATCCGCGCATCCAGGCGAACGGAACCGCGCTCAACATCCGCAACGGCGTCGGCGTTTCCGGCCCCAATACCGCCTGGTTCGTGATCAGCGACGAGCCGGTCTCCTTCGGCCGCCTCGCCCGCTTCCTGCGCGACGGCCTCGGCTGCCAAAACGCACTCTATTTCGACGGCGCGATCTCCAGCCTGTGGGAGCCCGCCGCCGGCCGCGAGGATGCGGCTTTCGCGCTCGGCCCGCTGGTCGCGGTGCTGAAGCGGCGCTGAGGGCGGCAAAGGCTGGACCGGTCCCCAGGCCCATCCTAGAGTCGCGGAAATGAGCGAGGACGAAGACGAACACGCGAAAGGCCGCTACGAGCGGGAGGTCGAGGCCCGCTTCGGCCGCGAGGATCCCGACGCGGAGCCGCCGGCCCCCACGCGCCGGCGCAACCCCGCCATCGCCTGGCTGATCTTCCTCGCCGTCCTCGCGATCGTCGTCGCGCTGTGCTGGCCGCATATCGCGCCGCTCATGCACCGCAGCGTCGTGCCGACAACGCCGCCAGGCCAGGCCCGCGCCCAACCCCTCCCCGGCGCCCAATCGCGCCCCAAGCCACCGGCCTATGATTACCCACCCTGCACCGCCACCCGCACCGACCGCTGCGTCCAGAAAGAGGATGGCAAATAAGCCGGGCGGCGCGCAGCCGCTTAGCGCCGATCGACATTCAGATTCGTGTGCCAAGCTCCCTCTCCCCGGCGGGGAGAGGGTTGGGGTGAGGGGGCTCGGCGTCTGAGAATTATCCTGGACACCCAACACCCTCACCAACTGCGCCTAAGCGGCAAAGCCGCTAAGGCTTCATGAGCCGCCTGGTTTCGTCCCCCGGACGAAACCCAAGTGGCGGCGCATCCTCTCCCTCAAGGGAGAGGGAGTTCAGGATCGAATGCCGATCCGCCCTAGAACGAAGCGCCGAGCGCCGCCTCCCGCGGCTCCGCCAGTGCGCGCGAAACCCCACGGGGCCGGCGCGCCCGCAGCGGCACGATCGCCCGGCCGTTCACGACCAGATCGGGGACGATCAGGCTCAAGACGATGAACGCCCAATAGAGCGCCGTCATCTTCTCATAATCCATGCCGGGAAGCAGCATGTCGGGAATGATGCGGGTCAGCACGAAGGTATAGGTCAGGCCGAAGCTCCGCCCCATCCACAAACGGTGCTGGACGAAGTTGCGGTTCATCGCCGCGAACCAGCCGAACAGGGTGCAGAGGAACCAGAGCGCCCCCATCGTCCCCATCACCCACCAATTCGCCTCCACCTCGAACCTGAGGACGATGTAGATGGAAAGCGCGGAGGAGATGAGGCAGGCACCGACATAGATCCGGCCGAGCAGGCGGTGCAGCCCCGGCCGCCGCCGCCGCAACGTCCCGGAAAATTGCAGCGGGGCGATCAGGAAGCCGATCGTGCCGCCGGCGATGTGCGGCAGCAGCCACCAGCGCAAAGGCGCAAGATGCGCCCACATCGGATCGGCGGGCCGAAGCACATAAGCTTCGTGGGTGAGCAGGGTCGCGAGCGTGACCAAAGCCGCGACCACGATCGCCGCGCGCTTGGGGCTCAGCCCCCAGTCGAATGCCCTGCTCCCGCCTCGACGCGCCGTCGCCATGCTTCCTCTCCCCGCAAGCCTTCCGGACGCCTGAGACCCGCGCCCGGAATGGGCGAATGGTTCGCACCGTCGCTCATCCTCCGCAACAGGAAAGCCGCTTCGCCGCCGGTGGCGGCGCGCGGCTGCCCAGGTCGTCCCGAAATGCGGAAGGATCTCGGCCCAAGGCCGCTTTGATTCGCGCAGAGACGCAGAGACGCAGGGAGTCGGAGCCCCAAGTCGTCGCGAGGAGCCCGCGCGACGAACGCTCTGCCCGGATGGTTTCCGGCGGTCGCCGAGGTCGGTGAAAGTCGCGGCCTCTCTGCGTCTCTGCGTCTCTGCGCGAACAAACCCTTCCATGCGGCCCGCTTCATCGGCTTAGCGGATCGTCCCCCGCTCGACACCCTTCAAGAACCGGATCAGCCCCGGAAAATAGCAGCCCTGGTCGTCATACATGGCGAGGTGGCTGCCGTTCGGGCAGAAGAGCAGATGGCCGTCCGGCAACCGCCGCGCCATCGCCTTCATCCAGTCCGGGTCCATCGTGTCGTGGCCGGCGGCGACCACCAGGGTCGGCACGCGGATCAGGTGAAGGTCGCGGCTGCGGTCCCAGTCGACGAGACGGCCGCTGGCGCCGAGCTCACTCGGGCCCTGCATCAACGTGTAAATATGCTCGTTGACGTGGTTCAGCGAGCGCATCACCGGCTCGGGCCAGTCGGCTGCCGGCCGACGCAGCAGATGCTGCTCGTAATGCATCGGGATGAGCGTCCCCATGTAGCGCGGATCGTCGGTCCTGTGGGTCGCCTCCAGCGCCTTCACGAGGGCGAGCTTTTGCGGATCCATGGCCGGCTCGATCACCCGCTCGGCATAACGATTATAGGCCGGCACCGAATCCATCATGTTGGAGATGATCAGGCATTTGAGGTTGGCCTGATATTTGAGCGCATATTCGATCGCGAGGATGCCGCCCCAGCTATGGCCGAACAGGCAGAAATTCGACCGATCGAGGTGGAGCGCCTTGCGAACCTGCTCCACCTCCTCGACGTAACGGGCAACGGTCCACAGATCGTCGTCGTCCGGCCGGTCGGAAAGGCCGGCGCCAAGCTGGTCGTAGTAGAAATATTCGATGCCCTGGCCCGGAAAGAAGCTGTCGAACGCTTCGAGATAATCGTGGCCCATGGCCGGCCCGCCGTGGAGCAGCAGCACCTTCAGCCGCGGATTGTTGCCGACGCGCTTGGTCCAGACGTGGAATGTCCCCTTGGGCGTCGCAATCTCGATCATCCGCGCCCCGCCGCTCCAGGAATCTTCATTGGCCGCGCGGTCGTAATAAGAAGCCGGCGGCGGCGCGGCCGACCCGGCCGATCCCCCCAGCGCGAAGGGCAACAGCAGGACGAGCAGCAGGAGAATTTTCTTCATGGCCCGAGACCCCCTGTCCTGCCCGGATTCATGCGCCCATGCCTGGCAGGGGTCAATTCAGGTGGGAGGATGTCCATCCGTCATCGACGACTTTAAGGCCGGCGGGACCAATTCAGGCGACAGCGTCCCGGCCGAAGGCCGTTTGAATTCGCGCAAAGACGCAAAGACGCAAGGGGTTCGGCGTTTCCGCGCCTTCGCGGCGAAGCCGCAATCTTTCTTCTCTGCGTCTCTGCGTCTCTACGTCTCTGCGCGAACGATCTACATCGTCGATGCCGCCAACCGACGACGTCGGAGGGGTCACGAAAGCCCCATTTGGTTCGCGCAGAGACGCAGAGACGCAGGGAATCCGCGGTTCCAATGCCCTCCCGGCGAAGGCGCATCTTTCCTTCTTTCTTCTTCGCGCCTTCGCGCGAACAAATTCCTTCTACGCCGTCCGCTTCATCGGCTGGATGACCTGCTCGGCGAACCTGTCCATCTCCTCGGCCTGCGGGCTCATCTGGAGCAGCAACAGGTCGAGCCCCGCATCCTCATATTCCGCGATCCGTTCCTGCAATTGCTCCGGCGTGCCGACGAAATTGGGCCTCAGCCCCCGGTTCGACACCGAATATTCCTGGAGCTTCAATTCGCGCTCGAGCTGCGTCCCCGACAGCCATTGCTCGAAATTGTCGAAGCCCTTGGGCGGCTTCGGCGGCAGCGCCGTGATCCGCGCCAGCTCCTGTTTCGCCTCGGCCTCGCTGTCGCGGACGATCGCATAGGCGGCCATGCCGTACTGCATCCGGCCCTTGCCGGCCTCGCCGCGCCGCCGCTCCATGTCGGCGATCTTCGGCGCGATCGCCTCGACCGGATCGCCGTGCATCACATAAGCGTCGCACTGGTTGGCGATCAGATTCTTCGCCGCCTCGCTCTCGCCGCCGGCATAGATGGTCGGCCGGGGCTTCGCGACCGGCTTGGGCTCGCAGATCGCATTCTCCAGATGATAGCGCTGCCCATCGAAGCTGAACCTCTTCTCCCGCCACAGCCCGTCGACCACGGTCAGCCATTCGCTGGTGCGGGCATAACGGTCGTCATGCTGGTCGAACTGGAGCCCATATTGCGTCGCCTCGTCCGCCCACCAGGAGGAGACGACGTTGAGCGCCAGCCGCCCGCCCGAAATATTGTCGATGTTCGCCGCCGCCTTGGCGAACAGAGCCGGCTGATGGAAATTGGGCCGCACCGCGACCATCAGCTCCAAACTGTGGGTCACCGCCGCCAGCGCCGCCGCCGTCGACCAGGCATCGAGCGCCGGCTCCTCAACCCCCTTGATGTCGTTGAGGTTCAGCTCCGCGATCAGGCTCAGATCCCAGCCCGTCTCCTCGCTCCGCTGGGTGAGGCGGCGAACATAGTCCCAGCTCGCTTCCATCCCCTCATCGGGAATGTTGCGCAGCCAGCCGCCGAACACCGGCATCCAGTAACCGAACCTCATCTGGTCCTCCCGATTTCCGCCTCCAAATGATCGACCAACCGCTCGTGAGGTTCCCATCCGAGCACCTCCAGCGGCTTCGCGACGAAATTCGAAAGCGCGTTGATGTCGTAGAAGAGCGGCGTCCCGTCGCGATCGTCGATCATATATTCGATGCCACCGACGTCGAGCCCGACGGCCTGCGCGATCCGCTCCGCAGCCTCGACCAGCTCGGCTGGAGGCTGCACCGAAATCATCCGTATCGCTACGCGGCCGGGTTGGGCCAGGCAGGCGTCGGCGGGGCAGAGATCGAAGCTGTCGCCCGGGCTCTCCACCTCGATCGCATAGAGGAACTTGCCGCCGAGCGTCTCGACGCGGGTGATCGCGCCGCCGCGCGCCGGCACATAATCCTGGACGAGCAATACGCTGTCGACGCTGTCCGGCACCGTCCCATCGCGGATCGAGCGGACCAATTCCTCCTCGCTTCCATAGCGGGTGATGCCGGCGCCCGAGCCGCCGATATTGGCCTTGACCATCAGCGGCCAGGAAAAGCCGCGCGCCGCCTCGACCAGATCCTCGCGCCGATGGACGACCCGCGTCTTCGGCACCTTGTAGCCGAGCCCGGCGATGATCGAGAGCTGCCGCGCCTTCGAGGAATCCACGGCGATGACGTCCGCCCCGTTCAGCACCCTGGCCCCGTTCGCCGCCCAATGGGCGAGCAGGGATTCGGCGTAGAAGATCGGATGCTCGAGCTCGCGCAGGAAGCTCGACATGGCGACGCGGCTCAGCACCACCGGCGCCGGAATCTCGGTGGAGGCCGGATCGAAACCATGGTCGGAAAGGCGGATCGCCTCATACGAAATCCCGCGCCGGTCCAGCGTCGCGAAAAGCGGCTTGAACCAAAGAGGGTGCTCGTAGAGCAAAGCCAGATCGGGTGTCATGCAGGGCCCTTGCTCGTGAAGCCGCCATGTGTGCGCTCCCGCGCCGGATTGGAAGCCCCCGCGCACGCACCACCCTCTCCCTTGACGGGAGAGGGATACGAAGCCTTGGCGACGAAGGAGCCTAGGCGCAGTTGGGTGAGGGTGACGGCGGTGGAGGAAATCCGCTCACGGTGTCACCCTCACCAACTGCGCCTAAGCGGCCGAGCCGCTAAGGCTCCGTACCCTCTCCCGTCAAAAGGAGAGGGGCGACTATCAAATGGTAACCGCCTCATTAACCACGATCGAAAACGCCGGCTTGGCGCGTCCCACGCTACCACCCGCCCATGAACCTCAAGCAAAAGGTCCTGACGCTCGCGAACGCGGCCGGCCTCGGCGCGGCGGCGCGGCGGGGGACGCGGCGGCACTTGCGCATCCTTTGCTATCACGGCCTGTGGATGACCCCGGGCTATCAGTTCGGCGACTGCACCTTCATCGCGCCCGAGCAATTCGCGGCGCGAATGGAACGGCTGAAGCGCTCGGGCCTGCCGGTGCTTCCGCTCGGCGAGGCGGTCGCGCGGCTCGGCGATGGCACCCTCCCCGACGCGGCGGTCGTCCTCACCATCGACGACGGCTGGGTCTCGACCTTCACCCATATGCTTCCAATATTGGAAGCGCTCGGCCTCCCGGCGACGCTCTACGCGACCACCTGGTATGCCGGGCGCGAGCTGCCGGTGGTCAATGTCGCGGTCGACTATCTCTGCCAGGCGGCAGGCCGGCGGGACGTGGACCCGAAAGCGAAGACGGCCGAGATCGAGGCGCTGCCCGTCGGCGAAAGGCTGGAGACGCTGCGCGCTTTCGGACGCCAAATGGGTGTCGGCGAAGCCTGGCTGGAAACGCGCCAGTTCCACATCATGTCCGTCGATCATTTCGCCGAGGCGCAGAGGCGCGGGCTCGACGTCCAGCTCCACACCCACCGCCATATCGAGATCGATCGCCGGGTCGACGAACTGCCGCGCGAGCTGGAGGAGAATCGCGCCTTCCTCGCCGCCGCGCTCGGAGAGGCCGAGCTGGTCCATTTCTGCCATCCGAGCGGCACCAACCATCCCCGCGCCCGCGCCCTGCTCGCGGCCAACGGCATCCGCACCGCGACCCTCGTCACCGAAGGCCTGAACGCGCCCGGCACCGACCCGCTCGCGCTCCGCCGCTTCCTCGACGGCCGCCGGGTGAGCGACGTCGAGTTCGACGCCTATCTCTCCGGCCTGCTCCACTGGACGAAAAGCTTCCGCCGAATGGCCGCGTAAGGGCGAAGTAAGCATTGGCTGCTAGGATGGTCCCATGTTGGTGGCACCGATCAGGCCGGCCGGCCCCGTCCCGGCGGAGGCGCTCTTCCCCTCCTGGCGCGGGCGCGAACCTTATGGCGAGCGGCTGAACCAGGTCCGCAAGGCCCTGTTCGGCGCCCATGAAGGGCTCGACGACGCCGTCGCCGCCCTTCCCTTCGGCCATTTCGAAGCCGCCTGCGACGCCGGCCTTCCCGTCCACAAATATAATGAGGTCCCGGCCGCGGCCGCCGCTTCGGTCGCCGCTTTGGCGGAGGAATTGCGTGGCCCGTGGCTGTGCGCCCTGACCCTTTGGCATATCGAGCGGTTCGACGCGGCGTTCGCGTCCAGCCGGTTGCCGGACGAATTCGCGCTCCATTATGCCGATCATTTCCACCGTATCCTCGACCAGATCGGCAAGGATCCGGGTTTCGCCGATCTCGCCAGGGACAGCTTCCTCAAGGATCTGTGGCTGGCGCGCGCGGTGATGATCCCGGCCTTCGCGCAAATCTGGTGGCCGCGCTCCGGCCTTTCCGCGCGCGACGTGCTTCGCGCCGGGCCGGCGGCGTGCGCCTATGTGTTCCTTCGCGGCGGCGGGCGGCGGCCCTTCCTCGAAGGCCATACCCACGATCCGGTCGCCCGCGCCTATTGGAACGAGCCCGGCTGGGGCGAGGCCCTGCGCCTCGCCGCCCTCGCGCTGTCGGCTTTGCCCGAGCTGCGCGGCGCCTTCGGCACCGCCTGGTTCTACGATCCCAAGGTCAAGGAAGTGAGCCCGCGCATCGCCTTCGCGCAGGACCTCCAAATCGGCCGCGGCGCCTTCCGGCTCAAAGTCGGCAGCAACGAAGCCGCGATCGCCAACGCCACCGCCACCTCCGCCGAACGCCGCAACCGCTACCGCGAGGGCCTGTATCTGCCGACGGACTATTCGATCATCTGGTCGCGCAAGGATTTGATAGCCGCCTACGGCTGACCCTTATCCTCTCCGCTTCGCGGGGAGGGGGACCGCACGAAGTGCGGTGGAGGGGGGTTTGGGCCAGGTGCCGAGCCCGTAATCTTCACGCCACGCTTGAGCCAACGCCCCTCATGCCGCGTGCAGATCCCACATTCTTCGTGCCAGGTGCTGAACCCCCTCCACCGCGCTACGCGCGGTCCCCCTCCCCGTCCCGGGGAGGACAATCAGCGGCCGACGACGAGCTCGCCGGCGTAGAGGATGGTATCGCGGATCATGATCGCCGCCTTGGCGATAACCCGCGCCATCCCCGCCACCGCGAACCACATCGCCGTCACGCCCACCCAGGGCACCCACAGCAGGATCGCCACCGGCAAAAACACCGCCCCCGCGGCGAGCTTGACGCTCTTCGGGCGGCGGGTGCGGACCTTTTCGGCCGGGACCTGGATGCGCTCCATGAACATGGCTTTTCTCCTTGCCCGGCAAGGTGACGCGTCATGGCTAAGGAAAGGTTAACGGCGCTCGGAGAATCGCTCAGGCGGCGCGGAAGACCCACCAGCGGTTGAGGACGAAGCTGGCGAGCGGGGTCACCATCATCATCAAAGGCACCGGCGCATAGACCGAAAGGTGCAGCTCGAGGGTCAGCAGCCACACCCAGAAATTGTTGAGCGCGAAGGCGAAGCCCGAAGCGACCAGGAAGCGCAGCATCATCGCCCCCTCCTCGCCCTTGCCGCCGGCGCGGAAGCTCCAGCGGCTGTGGACGGTGTAGGAAGCGACCACCCCGGCGCAATAGCTGAACAGATTGGCGAGCAAAGGATGGACGTGCAGCCCCCCGGCGAATGCCGAATAGACCAGGGTCCCGAACAGGGTGACGCCGAGCCCGCCGATACCGAAACGAACGAGCTGGCCGAAGCCCCGGCTCTCCAGCAACGGACGCAGCGGCCCGGACGCCGCGATCAGCCGCTTCACGCCGCCGACCTCTTTTCCAGCCGCGCGGCGATCGCCTGCGCGGCCTCCTGGACCGGGATCACCGCCGGCAGCCGCGCCTCGGGCGCCGCCTCGAACAGGCGCGAGCGTTTCAGCCCCCAGCGGCCGAGCCGATAGTCGATCGAGGTCTTGAGCACGCCGAGCCCGTAAATGCAGGAGCGGCGGAAATTGATGCTCGACGCCTCGGGGAAATATTTGGTCGGGCAGGAGATCTCGCCGATCCGAAAGCCGAACCAGGCCGCCTGGGCGATCATCTGGTTGTCGAACACGAAATCGTCCGAGCAGGCGAGCAAGGGCAGTTTCTCCAGCACCTTGCGGTCCCAGGCGCGGTAGCCGGTATGATATTCCGACAATTTCTGGCCCATGACGATGTTCTGGAACAGGGTCAGCAGCCGGTTGAACACATATTTGTAGCGCGGCATGCCGCCGTCCACGGCGCCCCGCCCAAGGATGCGCGAGGCGAAGACCGCGTCATAATGGCCGGACGCGATCATCGCCGCCATCGCCGTCACCAGCCGCGGCGAATATTGGTAATCGGGGTGGAGCATCACGACGATGTCGGCGCCCCGCTCGAGCGCGGCCGAGTAACAGGATTTCTGGTTCGCCCCATAGCCCTTGTTGCTGTCGTGGACGATCACATGGAGGCCGAGCTCCTTGGCAAGCGCGATCGTGCCGTCGGTGCTGGCATCGTCGGTGAGGATCAGATCGTCGACCAGACCGGCGGGAATGTCCGCGCAGGTCTGCCGCAAGGTCCGTTCCGCATTGTAAGCCGGCAGCACCACCGCCACCCTGCGGCCTTCGATCATCCAATCCTCCCGCCTGGTTGCGGCGCGGCGACCCTATGGGGCCGATGGTTAACAATAGATAAATCGCCGAGGGATTGGGTTCCCTCCGGCTCGACAGAGCGAGGCGCCTGTCGCACAAGGCGCGCGGCCGGGAAAGAGGGGCCAGGAAAGAGGGGGACGTTCATTGCAGATCGCGCGCACCGGGCCGCTCTCCACCGGCGAACGCGCCGGGCGCGCTTTTCTCTACGCCGCCTGGTTCGCTCTGGCCCTGTTCCTGGTCGTGCGCCACGTCTTCTGGCGCGACGAGGTCAGGGCGCTCAGCATCGCGCTCGCCGGCGACGGCATCCCGGCGATGC
Organism: Allosphingosinicella sp.; assembly: GCA_036491055.1. GTDB lineage: Bacteria > Pseudomonadota > Alphaproteobacteria > Sphingomonadales > Sphingomonadaceae > Allosphingosinicella. The sequence continues at coordinate 9,418 of DASXCT010000049.1, read as the reverse complement.
TTCGCGTGCTTCATGGCGAAGGCCATCCGGCGCTCTGGTATCTGATGCTGCGCGGCGCCCATGCGCTGGTGCCGGTGAAGCAGGTGCTGCCGGCGGCCGGATTCGCGGTCGCCGCGGCGGCGATGGCGATCCTCGTCCGGCGCGCGCCCTTCCGGCTTTGGCTGATCGCTCTCATCCTGTTCGGCGCCTTCGGCCTCTACGAATATGCGGTGGTCGCGCGCAATTACGGCATCGCCATGCTCGTCCTGTTCGCGCTTGCGGCGCTCTACCGGCGCTGGCGCGACCGCGGCATCGCGATCGGCCTGATCCTCGCTCTGCTCTGCAACACCAACGTCCCAGCCGCCCTGCTCGCCGCCTGCTTCCTCCTCTTCTGGCTGGTCGAGCTGGTCGATGAGGAAGGGCTGAGGTGGCACCGCAAATACGGCCTGTTCCTGGTCAATTCGGCGGTGGCGGCGGCCGGCGCCTTGCTCGCCTTCCTCACCGTCTATCCGCCGATCCACGACGCGGCGGTCACCCGTTTCCCCGGCGGCATCACCCCGGCCATCGTCCTCAAATCGCTGACGACCCCGGCTTATTCCTTCTGGGATCTGATGCCGCCCTTCGTCCATGGCGGTCCGGCCGCCGCCGCCTTCCTCTCCATCCTCCTGCTCGGGGCCGTCGTCGCCCTGGTGCGGACGCCGGGCGGATTCCTCGCCGGGCTCGCCGCCTTCCTCGGCTTCGAAGCCTTCTTCCAGCTCGTCTATCCCGGTTACTATCGGCACGAGGCCCTTTTGCTCGTCTTCCTCCTCGTCCTCCACTGGCTGGCGGCGGAGGGTCGCGGCGGGCGCTGGCCGGAAGGCTGGCGGATCGGCCCGATCTTCGGCCGCGCCGCCGACGCCGGGCTGGTCATGTTCGTCATCCTGCTCGCCCTCCAGCTCTTCACCTCATTCGGTCTGGTCGCCGCCGATCTGAGCGGAATCCCCTATAGCCGCGCGCGCGACCTCGCCGCCTTGCTGGAGCGCAACCGGCTGACCAACGCCGTGCTGATCGCCGATCCCGACACCGATCTCGAGGCAGTGCCTTATTATGCGGAAAACCCGCTCTATCAGATGCGGGCGCAGGCTTTCAGCCATGTCGTCCGCTTCACCCTCCATGGGCGGCTCGATCTCAGCCTCGACGATTATCTGGCCGACGGGCAGCGGCTGCAGGCGACGAGCGGACGGCCGGTGGTCGTCATCCTCCACGCCCGCCTTCCCGACCGGCCGGTCGCCTTCCACGTCCACGAAGCGAATATCTGGAACCTCAGGGGCACGCCCGACCAGATGCGCCGCTTCCAGGCCGCCACCCACCGCCTCGCCCGCTTCGCCCCCGCGGTGACCGACGAGAGCTATGATGTCTATCTGCTGAATCCGCCGACCGCGACGCACTAACCCCTCTCCCTCGAGGGGAGAGGATATTTCGCCTTGGCGGAAATCAGGCCGTCAGCGCCGCGTCCCGCAGGCCGCGCCAGACGCGCAGCGCCTGCACCGTCTCCGGCACGTCGTGGACGCGGAGCAATTGCACCCCCTGCCCGGCCGCCTTCAGCGCGAAGGCGAGCGAGCCGGCCAGCCTCCGATCGGGCGGCGCCTCCCCAGCAAGCGCGCCGATCGTGCGCTTGCGGCTGGCGCCGAGCATGAGCGGGCAGCCGAGGCCGTGGAGCAGGGCAAGCCCGTTCATGAGCTGGAGATTGTGCTGCACATTCTTGCCGAAGCCGAAGCCGGGATCGACAAGGATCCGCGCGCGCGCGATCCCCGCCGCCTCCGCCGCCGCGATCCGCTCGGCCAGCCAGTCGAAGATTTCGTGGAGCGCCGGCCGCTCGTAATGCGGCGCCTTCTGCATCGTCTCGGGCGGCCCCTTATGGTGCATCAGCACGATCGGGCAGGAAGCGGCGGCGACGATCTCGGCCGATCTCTCGTCATAGGTGAGCGCCGAGACGTCGTTGACCATCGTCGCGCCGGCGGCGAGCGCCGCCTCCATCACCGCCGCCTTGCGCGTGTCGATCGAGACCGCGGTGCCGCCGGCGGCGAGCCGGCGGACGACCGGGACCGCGCGCTCGATCTCGTCGCGCTCCCAGACCGGCTTCGCGCCCGGCCGCGTCGATTCCCCCCCAACGTCGACGATCGCCGCCCCCGCCTCGGCCATGGCGAAACCGGCATTGGCCGCCGCCTCCTCGTCCCCGAATTGACCGTCGTCGGAGAAGCTGTCGGGCGTGACGTTGACGATCCCCACCACCTGCGGCTGGTCGAGCCGCACCGTTCGCGCACCGAGCGCCAGCGGCGCCCGGGGCGCGATCAGATTGCGCCACGCCGCCGCGGCCGCCTCGCCATGGCGGGCGAGCGCCTCGTCGATCCGCTCGACCGGCACCAATTCGATCGATTTTCGCCGCGCGCCGTCCATGATGAGGATCTCGACCGCCGAAAACCAGCACAGCCCCCCCGCCAGCCGCGCGACCTTGCCATCAAGATCGAAGGGTGAATCGACGAAGGCGACAGGCCGCAAATAGCAGGGCATGGACGGGTCTCGGCTTCAGAATGGCCCCCTCTCCCTTGAGGGGAGAGGGATACGGAGCCTTGGCGGCTCTGCCGCTTTGGCGAAGTTGGGTGAGGGTGACACCGCCGGAGGATGTTCTCGACCGCTGTCACCCCCACCCAACTCCGCTTTGGCTCACCTGAAGGTTCGCCAAGGCTTCGTATCCCTCCCCCGTCGAAGGGGAGGGGAAGTATGTTGGGGCCTAGCGGAAATCGAGTGACGGCCAAAGGTCGAAGTGGCGACCGCCTCTACTCTAAGGTCAGCAGGGTAACTGGATCCTCGACTGGCCCAAACCACCATGTGGGGCATGGTATCGGTTCGGACCCTCCAACGCCCAAAGGGGCTCCCACATGCCTCCCGTGGTCAAAGGCTTGCAGGCGTTAGGCGCGAAGGGACGGTCGCCGGGGCCACTTTGCAACCATTTTGGGGGTAAGTCGAGACCCGATTGAGCGAGGTTAATCCAATATGAGGACATGGCGTTGGCGGAGCGCGTCGATCGGCTTCAGCGCGCCTTCTTCCTCGAATTGCCAGAAGGTCCAGCCGTTGCAGGCGGAGAGGCCCTGCGCCTCGGCGCCGATGCGGTGGATCGAGCCCTGGGCGCCGTCCCGCTCGATCGAGCCGTCGGCGCAGACCCGCGCCTCCCACCGCCGTTTCGCGTCGGTGAGGATGGTGCCGGGCGCGATCATTCCGGTCTCGACCAGCACTCCGAACGGAACGCGCGGCTGCGTCTGTTTGGAGCCCATCACCCGCATCGCGCTCTCGTCGAGCGGAAGCGTCGAATCGATCCGCTCGCGCGCGACGCGGACGTAGCGGGTTTCGCGCTCGATCCCGATCCAGCGCCGGCCGAGCCGCCGCGCCACCGCCCCGGTCGTCCCCGTCCCGAAAAAGGGATCGAGGACGACATCCCCGACATTGGTGCAGGCGAGCAGCACCCGGTAGAGCAGGGCTTCGGGCTTCTGGGTCGGATGCGCCTTGACCCCGCCCTCCTTGACCCGCTCGCCGCCCGAGCAGATCGGCAGCAGCCAGTCGGAGCGCATCTGCAATTCGTCGTTCAGCGCCTTCATCGCCCGATAGTTGAACGTGTAGCGGCTGTCCTCGCCGCGCGACGCCCAGATCAGGGTCTCGTGGGCATTGGTGAAGCGGGTACCGCGAAAGTTCGGCATCGGATTGGCCTTGCGCCAGACGATGTCATTGAGGATCCAGAAGCCTTCGTCCTGGAGCGCGGCGCCGACCCGGAAGATATTGTGATAGCTGCCGATCACCCAGAGCGTCCCGTTCGGCTTCAGGATGCGCCGCGCCTCCTTCAGCCAGGCGCGGGTGAAATCGTCATAAGCGGCGAAGGTCTCGAACTTGTCCCAATCGTCGTCGACCGCGTCGACCCGGCTTCCCTCCGGCCGGAACAAATCGCCGCCGAGCTGGAGATTGTAGGGCGGATCGGCGAAGACCATGTCGACGCAGCCGGCCGGCAGCCGCGCCATGGCGGCGACGCAATCTTCCTGCAGGATCGTGTCGAGCGGAAGCTCGATCGGGGTTTCGACCCTGGCGTCCGTCCGCTCGGACAGCCCCACGCGCGCCATCGCCGTCATTCGTTCCCGCCCCCTTCTTCACCAAAGACGGCCAGCCTGAGTCAGCCGGACTCGCCGGTCAAGAACAAGGATTTAGCGCGGGTCGCTGAGAATGTGGTTAACATGCCGGGAACGGAACGAGTCCCACGCAACCGATAGCGTTCGCCCGCCGCACCGGGACTCAAGATGAAGTGGTGTGGCCGCGAGGACTCATCCCCCCGCCAAAGCGATGCCACCCTTTATCCTCCCCGGAACGGGGAGGGGGACCGCACGAAGTGCGGTGGAGGGGGTTCATCACCTGGCACGAAAATCGCGGGCCCGGCACCCGGCATGCGCGGCTTTGGCTCGACACCCGGCACGAAAATCGCGGGTTCAGCACCTGGCAAGACCCCCCCTCCACCAGCCTTCGGCTGGTCCCCCTCCCCCCGCAAGCGGGGAGGACAAAAGCCTCAAAGATCCACCAACCCCTGCATCGCCGGCATCGCACCTCTGGATTCGAGAATCGCGCGGACCGGCGCGAAGCTGCGGCGGTGGAGCGGCGTCGCGCCGAGCCGGTCGAGCGCCTCATGATGTTCGGGCGTGCCATAGCCCTTGTTGCGCTCCCAGCCGTAACCGGGATGCGTCCGCGCATGCTCGGCCATGATCCGGTCGCGCGTCACCTTGGCGACGATCGAGGCGGCGGCGATCGACCGGCATCTGGCGTCGCCGGCGACGATCGCGACCGACGGCCTTTCCCATTTCGGGCAGCGATTGCCGTCGACCAGGATCATCGCCGGGTCGAAGCCGAGCGCATCGACCGCCCGCATCATCGCCAACATCCGCGCCCAATAGATGTTGAGCCGGTCGATCTCCTCGACGCTGGCCATGCCGACGCCGACCTTCGCCACCTTGTAGAGCCGGGCGCAGATCGCCTCGCGCGCCTTGGCCGGCACCACCTTCGAATCGTCGATGCCGCGCGGAAAGCGATTGCGGTCGAGCACCACCGCCGCCGCCACCACCGGCCCGGCCAGCGGCGCGCAGCCCGCCTCGTCGACCCCGGCGAGCGGTTCGGGATGGATTCGTTCAAGCTTGAAGCAGGGCCGCGCCATGGCGGCCGAGCCTATGGCGGCCGCGCCACGCATGCCAGCGAAAGCTTTGGTGCGCCTGTCATTTTCCTGTGGATATTGTGAACGCAGGAGGATGGCAGATTGGACGGGCCAAAACTCCCTCTCCCCGCCGGGGAGAGGGCTTTTCAGGCCGACGTCCGATCGACCTGGCGGCCGGCTCCGTAGCGGCCGCGGAAGCCGTCCGCAAAGTGCTTGAGGCGCTGCTCCGCGATCGCCGCGCGCAGGCCGGCCATCAGCCGCTGGTAAAACCAGAGATTATGCTCGGTCATCAGCATCGCGCCCAAAATCTCCCCCGAGCGGACGAGATGGTGGAGATAGGCCCGGCTCCAGGTCGCGCAGGCCGGACAGGGGCAATCGGGCTCCAGCGGCGCCTGGTCCTCGGCGAAGCGGGCGTTGCGGATGTTGATCGGGCCATCGCGCGTGAAGGCCTGGCCGGTGCGGCCGGAGCGGGTCGGGAGCACGCAGTCGAACATGTCGATACCGCGCTCGACCGCGCCGACGATGTCGTCCGGCTTGCCGACCCCCATCAGATAGCGCGGCCGGTCAGCGGGGAGATGGGGCACGGCATGGTCGAGGCAGGCGAACATCGCCTCCTGTCCCTCGCCGACGGCGAGCCCGCCCACCGCATAGCCATCGAAGCCGATCTCGCGCAGGGCCTCGGCCGAGCCGCGGCGCAATTCCGGGTCGAGCCCGCCCTGCTGGATGCCGAAGATCGCGCCCGAATTGCCGAGCGCGTCGAAGGCGGCGCGCGAGCGCCTCGCCCAGCGCATCGAGCGCTCCATCGCCTCGACCTGCGCCGCGCGCGGCTCGGCCGCCCTGATGAGCTGGTCGAAGGCCATGACGATGTCGGAGCCGAGCAGGGTCTGGACCTCGACCGACCGCTCCGGCGTCAGCAGATGCCGCGCGCCGTCGAGATGGCTGCGGAACGCCACCCCCTCCTCGCTCAGCTTGCTCAGATCGGAAAGGCTCATCACCTGATAGCCGCCGCTGTCGGTAAGGATCGGCCGATCCCAGCCCATGAAATCGTGCAGGCCGCCGAGCCGCTTTACCCGCTCGGCGCCGGGCCGCAGCATCAGATGATAGGTGTTGCCGAGGATGATGTCGGCCCCCGAGGCGCGCACGTCGGCCGGCTTCATCGCCTTGACCGTCGCCGCCGTCCCCACCGGCATGAAGGCCGGCGTGCGCACATCGCCGCGCCGCAGCGACAAGAGTCCCGTCCGCGCCGCGCCGTCGGTCGCGTCGATGCGAAAGGAAAAGCGGGGACGTTCGGCCATCAGCGGCGCCTATCCGACGCGCCGGCCCGTGGAAAGCCGGGCTTCGCGCAAGCGACGCCGAGCGAGGAAAGACCGCCGTTCGGCGAAAAAGCCATCGAATCTCCGCTCCGGGTCGTAAGGCGGCGATCGGTCGCGGGGTTTGCGAAGGATTTCGCCGTCGCACCGCGCGCGGTCGCCGAACGATGGCGCGGCATCGCCACGACGGAGCCCGCAACGAGGGGGAGGAAATGGACGGTACGAAGCATCATCCGCTGCTCGTCACGCTGCATTGGCTGCTCGCGGCGCTCGTTGCCGCGATGCTGGGCATCGGCTTCCTGTGGCTTCGGCCTATGCCCAACGCCGATCCGCACAAGCTGGCCGTCCTTGGCCTCCACATGGCCGGCGGCGTGTTGGTCCTCGTGATATTGTCGCTTCGCCTCGCGTTGCGGCCGCTGGCGGCCCGAAGCCGGGTTCGCCGCCATGGCCACGTCGCCGGCGCGGCGCATTACGCACTCTACATCCTCCTCGTCCTCATCCCGGCAACCGGCGCGGCGACCGCCATCCGCGCCCGCTTGCCGTTCATCCTGTTGCACGGAGGCGGGGCAAGCCTGTCGGCGCGCTTCACGATCATCCCCGCCTTCATCGCCCATACCCTGCTCGCCGAGCTGCTGGTCCTGTTGATCGCCGCGCATGTCGCCTCGGCATTGTTTCACCAGTTCGTGCTGAAGGACGGCACCCTGTCGCTCATGTCCTTCGGGGCTGCCGCGCGGGTGCGGCCCGCCGCCCCGGTGGACCCCAGCGTCGCGGATTGAACGAAATTGGCCCGTACTTGCCCGAACTTGCCACGCGTCGGTTTGCCGATAAACTTGGCGGGATGAGGGGGAGCCACCGGCCGATCTCCACCGACCATTTCCGCGCCCGGAACCTGCTCGCCGCGGCGATCTGGGCCACGCAATTCCTGATCCTGAGCGGTTTCGCATTGACGGGGTCCTATCCACACCCGCTCGCGGGATCCTTGCGGCGCCTGTCGATAGCGGCTTTCGGAGCCTTGCTGTGCATCGCGATCGCCTGGATGCTCGACCGGGCCGCCCCGGTCGCGGCATCGCGGCGCTTCTCCCTCCTGATCCTGTGTGCGGCGGTCGCGGCCCTGACGTGGTCGCTTTTCGTCTATTCGGTCATTCATCTGATTCCCGGAGATGAAGCCGGTGCGCGATCCATTGGCATCGGACGCGAGCTTGCCCTGAATGGCCTGGCCGGCGGCAGCCTCTTTGCCCTGTGGCTGGCGGGCTGCCTCGTCCTCGACGATCGCAAGGCGCTGTCGGAAAGCAGGTCCCGCTCCACCCGCAAGTCCGAGTCCGGCCCTTTGGAGCCGATTTTCCCTCCGCCGGCGGGGCCGGCGGGGACGGCCGAAGCCCGGGGCGTGGCGGGCGGCGCGGCATCCTGCAAAGCGCTTTGGGTGTCCGTCCGCGGCGGCAAGGAGCGCCTGCCGCTGGACATGATCGAATATTTCGAAGCCGATCACGATTATGTTCGCGTTCATGCCAAATCCGGCAGGCATCTCCTCTACGGAACGCTCGAGGCCGTGCATCGCGATCTTGAGCCCGGCGGGTTCCTCCGGGTGCACCGCTCGTTCATCGTGAACCTGGCCGAGGTCGCCCAGCTGCGCCGGCGGCCGGGCGGCCTCTTCGAGCTGGCGCTGACGTCGGGCGCCCGTCTGCCGGTCGGGCGCACGTATTCGGGCTCCGTGCGCAAGCGGCTTCTCTCGCGCGGCCCGCGCCCGTCATGATGCGCGGCCTGCGCCGCCGCTTGTTGAAGCCGCTATTTTTCTCTTGCGTTGCGGATCGAGGAACCAGGCACGCTTCGCCACATCAGGCGCCGGCCTTGCGGCGTTCGCACGGTACGAATTTTTCGGGGTAGCTGCGACAATGCCCCTGACCTAGGCTTGGGGAGGTATGAACGCGCAGGGGCAAGGCTTTTGGGCTCTGACCGAGAAGGAGAAGCAGACCCTTCGCCTGATCGTCCGCGGTCATGACGCAAAATCGGTCGCGCGCAGCCTCGGTCTCTCGGTTCACACGATAAACGAACGGCTTCGTGACGCGCGGCGCAAGATGGCGGTATCGAGCAGCCGGGAGGCGGCACGCCTGTTGCTGGAAGCCGAAGGCGGCGGTCCGAGCGCACCGAACCCCGATTTATCTGGGGACACGGAAATCGGGGAAGACGCGGTCCGCCCACGGGTGGATCGGGGAATTGCGTCGATCAGCGGCGTGGGGTTGGCATACCGCCATCCCCGGATCACCGTCGGAGTCTTTCTCATGACGCTTGCTCTCGGCCTTTTGGCATTTACCGCACTGCCTCATGTCGCTTCCGCCCCGCCCCAGACGCCGATTGCGTCCCCGGCGACGCCAGGCTCGGAGGAGGCGGATTGGGCGCGTCAATGGCTGGTCCTGCTGGATCAGGGACGTTGGGACGAGAGCTATCGGGAGACCAGCACATCGTTTCGCAAGCTGAACACGGCGCAGGTCTGGGCGGCGGCGTCCGAACAGGCGCGTGCGCCGCTTGGCGCGATGGTCTCACGCACCTTGCTCAGCCAGGAATACCTTCCGGCCCCGCCTCACGGCTACGAGGTGGTGAAGTTCCGTACCAGCTTTGCCAACAAGCCCGAGGCGGTGGAAACGGTCACGCTCGATCGCGAGGACGGCAATTGGCGCGTGGTGGGCGTGATGGTCAAGTGAACGGCAAGCCGGCGCGGTTGCCCGTCGCCTCACAAATTACAGGGACATAATACCTATTTATCTATAAACACTCGAGTGGACTGCACCCTATCGATGAGACACGTTAATTAGGGACAGCTCGGTGTCTCCATTGCCATGGGCTGCTGCGCAGCAGCCCATGGCTTGGTTCCTTCATACTCCTCCGGCGACAGGTAGGCCAAGGCGGAGTGCAGCCG
>DASXCT010000048.1:0-203169 GCA_036491055.1 Allosphingosinicella sp. | reverse complement strand
TCCAAAAGCCGGTGAAAAGCGCTAGGCACAAACGGCACGGCAGACCTCCATAATCAAGTCTAGGCAACCTGATCATGGCAAAATCCTCAGGATCTGTCTGCCGTGCAACAAACCCAAACACCAAAATCCCGGACAGCAGTGAGCGAAGGCTGGGATCCCAGGGAGAATATTCAACTGTCATCCCGGCCCATCGACGACGCCTGCGGCGTCGCTCAGGATAAATTCCGCCGGGACTTCAAGGAGAACGCGCACCGAACCTCCTCGTCATTCCCGCTTTCGCGGGAATGACGAGGAAGCCTCAGGCGGCAGAGCGAACGCCCCAATTCCGGACGTCAGCCCCAACCGAACCGCCCGCGCAAGCCCGCCGCCGCAGCATTGCAATCTCCCCGCGCGCCCACTAGATGCCGGCCTTCCCGAGCGGGATGGACGCATAGCTCAGTTGGTAGAGCAGCTGACTCTTAATCAGCGGGTCCCAGGTTCGAGCCCTGGTGCGTCCACCAATCTTTTCAACAAGTTAGCACGACGGTCGTTCTTGGACGAGGGACCGCAGGTAGCAAATAGGTAGCTCCGGGAAGGGTACCACGGTTTCCGCTGGACCATTTCGCCCCATTGCGTGCGATCACCCCATCCAACTGCGCCCTGAATTTCGATGTTTGGGTAATCCATCATTAGCGACGGCCGGCGTGGGAAAGACAGGATGCTCGAAGGCGGCGCGGCCTCTCCGCGCCAGTCGATGTGCTCCCGAGCTCCTTGGAAACCTCGCGCATTGTAGTCGTTGCCCAGCGCTGCGCAGCCCCCTAGGTTGACGACGATGCCGTCCGCATCGCCTGCCAAACGAGACTGAACCGCAAGCAATGACAGCAGCAACCAAGAGCTTTCGTGCGCCCTCCATCCAGCCGGCGCCCCTAGGGGTTCCAGAGGGCATGGTCGTAGATTTTTTGACTGGCCAGTTCGTTCGCGACACCCCGGAGGAATACGTCCGCCAGAACATCGAGAAGGCGCTTGTTCGGCAGTACCAATATGACCCCTCGGACATCGCGCCAGAGTTCCCAATTAAGGTTGGCAGCTCGCGCAAGCGCGTCGACATCGTTATCTTCAAACCCGACGCGGACCATGTTCAGCAGAACGGCTGGCTTTTGGTCGAAACTAAGAGCGCAGACACGAAGCCCAGCAACGCCAAGGAAGGCGTTGCGCAGCTGCAGTCGTACATGGCCGCCTGCGTCAACTGCGAATACGGGCTATGGACAAACGGCGACGATCGAATTTGCTTTGCAAAGCGCAAGGCAAAGGTTGGATACCAGTTCGACGAGATCATTGACATTCCCACCATTGGTCAGACTGAAGCCGATGCGCAGCGGCCGAAGCTCCGCGACCTTATGCCGGTTACAGGCGATAATCTCCTGTTTGCTTTCCGCCGCTGCCACAACAAGATCGCTGGCGCGCAGGGACTGCAAAAGGACGCCGCGTTTTGGGAATTGCTCAAGATTATCTTTTGCAAAATCGAGGATGAGCGTTCTGCGGCATTGAATTTTTTCGTTACGCCAACGGAACTGGCGGACTCTACCGCGGCTGCCACGGCAAAGGTTCGCGTCCAGGAACTCTTCAACTCAAAGGTGCTGCGGAAATATCCACTTATATTTGAGGATAATGACCGCACCATCCAATTGAAGCCCGATGTGGTCGCATTCATTGTGGGGCAGTTGCAGCGCTATTCGCTCCTCCGTTCCCCGGTCGACGTAAAGGGTGTCGCATACGAAGAAATTGTGGGCTCAAATCTGCGTGGCGACCGAGGCGAGTTTTTCACACCGCGCAACGCCTGTCGGATGGCGGTGAAAATGATCAATCCGACACCGGATGAGCGCTTACTTGATCCAGCGTGCGGCACCGGCGGTTTCCTTATTACCGCCATGAACCACGTTCTGGAGAAAATGGAGGAGGCCCACAAGGAACGTTGGAGCAGTCGCCTAAACCCCTCGCAGGCGGAGCTTGAAGAGTTCTACCGTGCCAGGAATGAGTATCTCGCGCAGCGGGTGATGGGGCTCGACTTCAACCCGAAGCTTATACGCGCCGCCAAAATGAACATGGTGATGAACAACGATGGTGCCGGCGGGCTGTGGCAGGCCGACAGCTTGGCGAACCCGCATACTTGGGATCGGGCCGCTTCCGAGGCTGTGATGCTCGGCTCAATCGACGTACTGTTCACCAATCCGCCATTCGGCGCCAACATCGTCATCGATGATCAGCATGTCCTCCGCCAATATGATCTGGCGGCAGTGTGGGATGCGCAACCGGATGGCTCATGGGAAATGCGGATTGATCGGCATGGACTGCCGGCGCTGCAAAAGTCACAGCCCCCGGAGATCCTGTTCATCGAGCGTTGCGTTCAGTTGTTGCGTGAAGGCACCGGCCGTATGGCGATGGTGCTACCCAATGGCATTCTCAACAATCCCGCCCTTGGCTATGTGCGTCATTGGGTCCTGCAAAACGCCCAGGTTATCGCCGTGGTCGATATGGCCCGTGAGCTGTTCCAACCGAAGAACGATACACAGACCTCCATGGTCCTGTTGAGGCGGCTCTCTGCTGAGGAACGAGCCTCCGCCGCTCGAAAGCGGCTGGAATACCCAGTGTTCATGGCCGTCACAGAAAAGATCGGTCACGACAAGCGCGGCACCACCATATACCGCCGCCTGCCTACGGGAGCCGATATGCTGGTCGAGCGTGAGGATCGCATCGTTCACGTCGACCCAAAGACGGGCGAGCATCGAACGGAACATCGCACAATTCGCGACCGGGTCATAGACGATGAGCTTCCTCAAGCTGCTGACGCCTTCCACGAATGGCTGGCCGCCCAGGAATGAGGACGCTAACTGTACCTAGCCGCGAGCTTTCGAGCACAAGCAGGCTCGACGCATATTACCATCTTTCCGATGGGCGACGCCTTGCACGGCACGCCGGCAGCCGCGCGGTCCGGCACGAAAAGCTCGGCGCCGCCGATGGCATTAATGCCTCGATATGGATGCCAGGCCGGCTGAAGCACCTCTACGCGGCCCCTGGCGAGCAGTCGCTGCCGTACTTGCGGCCATCGGATACGCTAAACTATTTGCCTCGAGCAGCCGACCATCTGTCTGCCACGCGCGGCGCGCGCCTAGAGGACTACCGTCTGACGAAAGGCACGATACTGGTCACCCGCTCTGGGCGCAATCTCGGCCCGGCGGTTTACGTAGACACATACCTAGAGCGGTTTGTGCTTAGCGACGATATGATCCGGGTAGAGATCGCCGACGAAGTGCGCCGCTTTTACGTCCTTGCATTATTGGGGACTGCAACCGGTCAGTTGCTACTTCGGAAGGACAAAAGCGGCTCTGTTATCGATCATATCACCGTCAAGCATGTGGCGGCGCTGGAGGTTCCAATGTTGCCCGAGGACGACATCAGGACCGTAGCGACGCAAATGCGGAAAGCAGTCGCTCTACGGGAGGAGGCGAGGGAAGGACTTGACCGCCTCCGGCTTGAGTATGAGTCCTCTTTGCCAGCAATCCCGTCGGCGCAGACGCCCCGCCAATGGGGCATGTCGTCAGCGGAACTCGCCGGGAGGCTCGATGCTGCGCCTTATGAGCCCGCCGTGCGGGCGACGCGGGAAGCGCTGACAGCAGTCGGCGGCCGACCTCTCCGCGAAGTGGCAACTGCGCTTAAGCCGCCTGGCAGGTACAAGACGATTTATGTCGATCGCGACAACGGAACCCCGATCCTGTCTGGTGGGCAACTCCTCCAGATCCGCCCGTTGAACCCGCGCTACATGGCAAGCCACGCTCTGAAAGACATACAGCGTTACCGCCTCAGCCGCGGATGGATCGCCTATCAAGCTGACGGTCGGTCCGAGGAGGCGCTTGGCGAGCCCGTGATGATAACAAGCAATCGAGGAGGGTGGCTGGCGAGTGGCCATGTGGGCCGGCTGGTTGCAAACGACGCCTCGGATGCGGGCCGCCTTTATTTAGCCTTTCAGAGTCCACAGGCACAGTTGCAATTGAAGGCGCTTGCTTCCGGCTCTGTTGTGGACGCCACCTTTCCGGGCGACGCGGAGGCAATCATTTTGCCGCCGCTCCCTGACCATGGGGGCGAACACGTCGAGAGATATTGGGAGCAGTTTAGCGAAGCCCAGGAACTCGAAGAGGAAGCGTTCGGCGTCATAGAAAGGAAGCTGGCGGCCTCTTGGGGTTCATAAAACTGCACCGCTCACAAATTCAGCGCCCCCTTCCGGGGGAGCCTTCTATGGACCGGGGCACCTTGCGCCGTTGTGAGCCGCCTGCCGCCAGAAAGTGGACAATATGCGGCTGAGCCTCGTCGTATTGCTCGGTAGACGGTGCTCCGGCTTACCCGAAACATTCTCATGAGCTCTCCGTAGGTCGCTCCGTCAGCGGCAAGCTGAGCAATGGCGATACGGGACCGAAAGGGAGCAAGCCCCGAGGCGCCCGGAGCAATGCCATGCGCCGGGCAAGCTCCGGCGTCATATACATGAGGAATGTCGCCGCGTCAGCATCGTCCGGCGTCGACGACGCGCGCCAACGCCGGACGGAACGTGGGCTGCAGCCATGAGCGCGGGCCAGCCACTCGACCGTGACACCAGGCAGATGGACCGGAAATGGCCGGGGGATGGTCCTTTCAGAGAGGGTGGATTTCATCTGCAGCAACGAAGGCGCTATTTTCGCGGGGGCGCGCCGTAATGCCGCCGATGTTCTCGCGTCCGCATCCAGTGGCAATTACGGCAGAGCGCCCGCACGTTCTGATCGTCGTCATCGCCGCCGAAGGCGAGCGGAACAATGTGATCAATCTCCTCAGACGGGCGCTTCACGCCAACCTCAGCGCAATCGCGACACCACGGCTCTACCGCCAAGCGCTTCGCCCGCAGCTTCGATCCAGAGCGGCCTCGCGGCCTCTTTACCTTCGCGCGTTGCAGCCGGTGACACTCCGCAAATGTCTCGACCTCCCGGCGCCCGATAGGCCCGGCCGTAAGCCACTCTTCCAAGTCGCCGCTCCGGTATTGGGTCGGCTACAGGATCGTGAAGGCTTATTATGAGCACGCCCGCGATAAACGCCGCGCCATTCGCGAGATCCTGGAGATGAACGACCCAAAGGCTTTCCTGGCGAAGAGCGGCTGGTATCCGGGCATCAGATTGGGTCCGGCGGCGCTGCCGTGACGAAAGCCGCGCGGGGCCGCCCCAACAGGGCGTTGAGCCGAGGCCGTCCTCCGATCACGGCAAGGGCCCGGCCGCGACCAGGGCCGCCGCGGCCGCGGCGCGGCTGCCGACGTTCAGGGCACGCAAGATCGCCGTCACATGGGCTTTCACGGTCTTCTCGGAAATGCCGAGGCGATACGCAATCTGCTTGTTGGCCGCGCCGCCCGCGATAAGGCCGAGCACCTCGTGCTGGCGCGCCGTCAACGCGTCCAGCCGGCTCGGGCCCGCCGACGGGCCGTCCCCGACCGCCATGAACGGTGGAACATAGATCTCCCCCGTCATCACCAGGCGCAGCGCCGCGACCAGCGTCGCCGGCGGCGCCGATTTGGGAATATATCCGAGCGCGCCTCGACCGATCGCGACCCGGACGTCGGCTTGCTCCTCCGATGAGGAGAGGATGACGACCGGCAGCGCCGGATGCCGCCGGCCGAACAGCTCGAGCGCGGCCATCCCGTCCGTGCCCGGCATCCTGAGGTCGAGCAGGACCAGGTCGGGCTCGTGGATGCTCGCCGATTCAATGCCCGCCTGCGCCTCGCTCGCGTGCAGGACGACGAGGTCGGCAATGGCCTCGCGGAGCACGGCCGCCACCCCCTCGCGCACGACCGCGTGATCATCGACGACCAGGATCTTCACAGGCTCTGCCTATCGCGGACCGGGGGCCTTGTCAGCACGACCTCGGTCTTACGCCTCCGGCGCCCAGACCTACGACCCAAGTCGGATTGATCGGCGATCCTATGCGCTCGATGCTTGGGTCCACATTATCGTGTGCGGTTTTGGTTCAACATCGGGCGCCAGATCGAAATTGGTATGATCGTCCTGTTCATCGCTTTGCCGGGAGACCGAAATGCGCATTGAGCCCAAGCTGGTTTTTGCCGCCCTGAACGCGCTGCTCTCCGCGACGGCCGTCCAGGCGGCGGAACAGTCCCACCTCCCCGCCGACCAGGCGGTACAGCGCAATGTCTCTCGAGCGTTGGCCGGCGCGGGGATCGATCCCCGGCGGACCTCGGTGCGGGTGCTCACGACATCCGATCATGTGATCTATCTGAGCGGTCTCATAAGCGACCGAAGCGCGATCCGGCTGGCCGGCGCCGTCGCCGCGAGAACGGCGCCGACCTGGCGCGTCGTCAACAACATCCGGGCGAGTTTCTTTGACGACCCGAACCATGTGAATGCGGACAAGACCAAGTGACGAACTGCAATGCGTCCGGGCAAGCGATCGCGGCAGCGGCGTGACCTGGCCCAAAACCCTGCCCACAGCCAATGGCTGGGCCCTTCGATTGGAGGCAAGAATGCGGATCCGGAATTTCTGCACAGCCCTGATGCTGGCATCGGCGATCGGTTCGCCGGCATATGCCGACGATTTCTGCGCCAACCTGAAAACCGCGCTCGCCGCCGCGCGAACGGGTTTCACCCATATTCCGGGTCCGGAAGACGACGTTGGCTGGCGCGAGGTAAAGCTTGCGCTTCCGTATGCGACCGACTGTTACGTGGAACCCGACAAGCGCTTCGTTTCGTACTTCTGCTTTTGGAAGAAAGAACAAAGCGGGGCCGTCAACGCGAGGTATAAATACACGGTCCGGCAAACCGACCAATGCCTCGCCGGCTTTCGAAAGACCGTAGGCGACATGTTCACCACCTGGCGCAATCCTGCCATTGGGACGGTCACGGTCGATGCGCGCCATGTGATGAAGAACGCCGAGACCTGGTCGCTCATGCTCAAGGTAGAGCGGTAGGGCCACGGCGCGGGCCTTTGTCCCGGCAAGCCGGTTGCACATTCGGAGACCGGGACCCCGGCTCCGAGCGCAATAAGGTGGCCGACCATAGATCCGGGTCGGGAATTGGATTCATGGCAAGAGAGGCGCGATTTCTGCACGCGGATTCGCTCAGCAGGGCGATCTACCAGGCGAGCTCCCTGCTCGCCCAGCCGATAGACCGCCTCGAGGTCATCGGCTCGAAGATCCATGTTGGAGCCGGTGGCCAACGCGTCGTGTTCCAGGCGACGCAGAGCCAAACCTACAATCGAGAAGGCACACCCACTCTGGGTGGAACGAGCGGCGAAGCCGTGCTGGTCTCCGGACCGGAGAAAGGCGGTACAGGGCTCCTGGGCCGCCTGAACTTCTTCCTCTCACGGAAATGACCCAACGGAGCCGTGATGCTGCCCTGCTACCTGGCGACCGAATAGCGCTGGTCTCGATCGCGCCGAGCTGCGGCCTGGCCATGAACATTGCCATGATGTGGGTCGGGCCGCATGGCCAGTGGGTGGGATCCTCCTCGTCGTGCTGATCTTGCTCATTGGTCGCAGCCGGCTGGCGATATCAGCCTCGGCTGCGTGAGGAAGGAGAAGGCGATATGATCGGCAAAGCCCCCATGGGTGCCATTCTGGCGCTGACGCTCGCAGGACCGGGCTGGGCGGACATGGGGCCTAAGCCGAGCATGGCCTTCACCTTCACCCTGCCCGGCCAGATCGAGATCAAGAGCGGCGTATTGTACAATTGCGAGGACGCGGCCTGCAAGAATCCGAAGCCGCTGCAACCGCTCGGCCCGCAGCGGTTCAGCTGCGATCCGACCCGGTGCAGTGCGAGGGCTTACGGCTTTGGGCGCTACTTCCAAGTCGAACTGACGCTGACCGACGGCCGCGTCGTGAAGTGTTCGCCTACAAAGGTGACCCGCTTCGACGGCCGCTATTACGGCGTGGTCAGGGGCCACGACCTCGTCCTGACGCCCAGGCCGTGACCTTGGCCGCGCCGGCTGGCGCGAGTCTCGCCATGATGCTGCTCCGACGGACTCGGTTCGCCTCGCGCTGGGTTGCCGCCACGTTGGTCCTTCTTCCATTCATCGTGCTGGCAGCGCCGGCCAAGGCGGAGCTGGCCGCAACCATCCTGATCGAGGCGCCGGTCGTCTACGCCTTCAGCCTGATCCTGCGGACCGACGCGGTGCGGCTCGTGATCGCGAGCGGCTTCGTCAACGCTCTGACCCAGCCGCTGCTCTATCTCGCGCTCCGGCATTTCGGCTCGGCCGACCGCTGGTGGGCCAATTTCCTGTTCCTGGAGGCGGTGGTATGGATCGCCGAGGCCCTGCTCTACCACGTCGCCTGTACCGTCGCCTGTACCGTCGGGTGTACCGTCGGGTTCTGGCGGGCGGATCGGAGGACCGGCAAGCTCTTCGCCATCAGCCTGGCGGCCAACGCGGCCTCAGCCCTGATCGGGCTCGGCCTCCCCATCTGAGCCTGGAACCCCGGACGCACAGCCCAAATTGCCAGTTTTGAAGCAACGGGAATTACGCTTTGGGAGATGGTCCTGTGGAAGTTGCACGGGCGCCGTGCAGGATTTGCGGAAAGCCGCTGACCAACAGCCCCCCCGTCCATCCGATCATCGAGATCGTCGCCGGAAGCAGGTTTTCTCGCCATCCGAGCGAACCTGTGTGCACCATGCTGCCGAGCAAGGCGATCGTTATGATCAGCACGATCAGCTTGCTGACCACCAGCACGCCCCCGAGCAAGCCGACCGCCTGCCACGGTTCCAGGTTGCGGCGATCACGGGCACGATCGAGCGCCCATCCGCCAGCATAGCCCGAAATGCCGTCGAGCACGAAGCCGATCGCAATCGCCAGCAGGCCGGACAGGGCCAGCCCGATCATCGCCAGAATGAGGATCGCCGGGAACACATGACCGTCGAACCATGCCATCGACAGCCTCGCCGCCAGCGCAAGACACAGCAATGCCGTGACCGGAAACGCGAGAATGGCGCTGAAATAGGTCGTCGATTTGCCCGCTTGCCGTGAGATCGAACCTGTCTTGCCCTGGAGCGCGGCGCTCCAATAATAGGTCGTGAACGCAGGCCCGATCGCTGACGTTAGGACCACGAAGCTCGCCTGCGCATCGCTGTGGATGATCGCTTCGCGGACGCAGGCATCGAGCAATGTCGGCTGCAAGCTGAATAGAAAGACGAGCGCCAGCCGCCCCGCGGCATGGGGCGAGAAATTCTCCCACAAGTCCTCGATCAGGCTGCGCGCGCCGCCATGCACGGCTTCGTGCGGGGTTGCGCCCGGGCGGGCCAGCGGCCGTCCGAAGATATATTCCTCCAACGGCCCGATCAGCGTGATCGAAACGACCATCAGCAGCAGGGTGAACAGGATACGCTTGGGCGACAGCGCCTCGGCCGCGGCATTCCAAAATCGCGGTTGCGCGGCCAGAGCGCCGACCACGCTGCCGGTTGACGCCGCGATCGTTACGAACCAGCGCGTGACGAGCTGCTTCGAGCTGAGCTGGCCGGGTTTGGGTCCTTGCGGCCAGTTGCGCGGCAACAGCAATTGCTGCAACCACCGCCGGATCGCGGGACCGTCAAAGCCCCAAGTCCAAGAAACGGAAAACCACGTCGCCAGCCCGGCGACGATGGCGCCGATCGCCGCCGCCAGCAGAAGATCGGCCAACAAATTACCCGTGATCGGTCGCACTGGAGCCGAATTGTACAGCAAAGCCGCGCCGATGCCGACGCCGGCGGCGACACCATAACGCGCCTTGGCCGGATCGAGCAGCACGGCCGCCGCCAATGCGCCACCGATGCCCCAGGCGAGGGCGATCAGTCCGAGGACGCGGGTTGCCGGATCGCTGGTCGAATCAACCGATCCATCAGGGACCAACGCCAGATAGAGGCCGAAGAGCACGAGCAGCGCGAGCAAGATCGCCACGCGGCGATTGATTCGTAACCAGGCGAGCGCGCCGCGCTCCGATATCGGATCAGGGTTCGGAACCGGTGACGCCGGTCGGCTCGTGGGAGGGGCCGGCGGTGCCGCAATTATTGTCGGCTCGGCCGGGACCCCGGCTGGTGACGGCGCAGGTGTCGAAACCGGCGGTGGGGGCGCCGGCGCGGATATTGGCAGCGCTGTGCCCATGGATCGCGCTTCAAGGGCGGCGCCGCATTCGTTGCAGAACCGTGCCGTGGGGCGGTTGATCGCGCCGCATGCGTTGCATGTTTTGGACATCGGTACGAGGCTCGCTCCGCAGCCTTCGCAGAAGCGCGCCCCTTCCGAATTGTCGACCCCACAATCCTTGCAAATCATGTCACCCCCCGCGACCAAAAGGATCCCCTCTTTTCCATGTGCCGGGAATCATGGACACTCTTCTTTGCCCTGCATCAAGCATCTTCCGCCCCTTTTGAGACCTGGGTCCGGACCCGTTACCGGCAACGGCCATTACGAGGCGGAGAGGGTGCTCGCCGAGCGAAGCAAATTCCCGATCGCGGCCCGTAGCCGGGCGTTGGACAGCGGCTTGTGGAGCAGCAGGAACGCACTCGCCTGGGCCTCCGCGATACGGTCTGGAGCTGTATCGCCAGTGATGAGCATGGCCGGGATCGTCCTGCCGAATTGGCGACGCAGGGTCTCGATCTCGCCAACGCCTGTCTGGCCGCCCCGAAGACGGTAGTCGCAGATCAGCAGATCGGGCGGCGACGCCTCGTGCAGCCGCGCCATGACCGCTTCCGCGGACGGGCCCACGACAACGCGATAGCTCCAACTCGACAGCAGGCTGTCCATGGCACGCTGGATCGACGGTTCGTCGTCGATCACCGCGATGAGCGCTCCGCCGGGAACCGGTACGCGATCGCATTCGACGTTCGGCTCCGCTCGCGCGGTTCCGGCCTCGCAACGCCGGAGCGACAAGCGGAACGCGCTGCCCTTGCCCACCTCGGAGCGGAAAATAAGGGGAGAAGCGATCAATTTGGAGAGCCGCTTGACGATAGCCAGGCCCAGGCCCAGGCCCTTGGATCTGTCCCGCTCGGGATTGGCGACCTGGAAGAATTCCTGAAAGATCTGCTCGTGCAGCTCCGCCGGAATGCCGCGACCGCTATCGCAAATCTGGACGTCGACTCGGTCGCCGCGACGGCGACAGCCGACCAGAACGCCGCCGCGATCGGTGTAGCGGACCGCGTTCGAGATCAGGTTCCGGAGGATGCGCTCGAGCAGAACCGCATCGGACTCGACGGTCAGGCCGCAGTCGGCGTGACGGAGCCTGATCCCCTTCTGGGCCGCCTCGTCCGCATAATCTCCGCACAGCCTCTTGATCAAAGGACCGATCGCGACCGGCTCGATGCTTGGCGATATCGCACCCGCGTCGAGCTTCGAGACGTCGAGCAGGGACGTGAACAGGTCGTCCATCGCGGCAACCGATTCATCGATCTGGTCGACCAGGCGTCGCGCCTCGGCATCCATCCCGCGGCCCCTCAAGGCGCCGATGAACAGGCCGAGCGCGTGAACCGGCTGTCGCAGGTCGTGGCTGGCCGCCGCGAGGAAGTTCGATTTCGCGATATTGGCCCGGTCGGCACGATCTTTTGCCTGCCGCATTTCTTCCGCCAGGTCGATATTCTCGAATCGAAGCCGATGCCCCTCGATCATCTGTATCTTGAACCAATTCACAATGATGGGAAGCACGATTATGTAGACGATCAGGAGCGTCAGCACGATTTGACTGAACGGATAACGGTGGTTCAAAAGAAAGAATAAGTGCGGGACCATGGGAGGATATGTAAATAATAAATATGTCCGGAGAAAAGCGCCAAACACGACGATCGCGGCACCGCAGATGCCCGACCACGCCAAAAGAAAGACCAGGGCTCGCAGATCGCTCCCGTCGGCGAGGAAGACGATGGTGCCGAGGCACCAGGCCAGACCTTCCATGAACACGATCAGGGTGAAAGGATAATGCCATTTCCGCCATTGGCTCGGGGGTGGATTTCGCCGGCGGTAAAAGGCGCACAGAAGGAGGTGGCAGAGGGCGCAGGTGGCGACGAGCGCGCTCCACCGATAGGCGCGGGTCGCGTCGAGCTGCGAAGGCCCATGCAAAGTGGCGGCGAGCATCAAGGCGACGAGAGCGGCCGCGATGACTCCGAACGGGCAGTTGCGATAGAGGGCGCGGGTCTGCTCCGCCCGGATCTGATCGAACCGCCTGGCTGCGCCGGCCGCCATCGCATCCATCGCTTCGCGGCCCTTCATGGCTCCTTCGGCCCGATGATTGCCGAAGATGATGCAGCAATGCTCCATTGTCGGCAATCGATTAGGGGTCTGACGCCGCGGCGTCAGACCGTACGTCCCTGGGCCTAAGACCGGATCCAATTGCCTATCCGTCCGATCTCCCTCAGAAACGGATTCGACGTTGAAAGCAGCAGAGGGGATCGCAATGCCCAAGGCGTTGAGGATGGCCGCATTGGCGGCGGCGGGTCTCGCCGGCGCTCAGGCGGCTTACGCGCAGCTTCTTCCCGCCATCGCACCCAATGTGCTTGCGGCGCGCCTGACCGCGCACGGCATCGACCCGGCGGGAGGCTTTCGACCCGCGGGCGCGGCCAGTTGCAGGCCCGACGCGACGTGGGCGTATCGCTGCTCGATCGGGGTGCATGACGACGGCCGCGGCGGCCACCCCGCGGCCATGGAAGTGTTGATCGCCCGAGGCGCTTACAATTTTGCCGCCAATGCCGAATCGCTAAGGCGCGACCTGGCCAAGCAGGAAGGTCGCGCCCCTCTGATGCACGTCAGCGATATCCGCCTGGCAGGCAGGGGTATCCAACTCCACACCCGGCCCTTGTGCTTCCAGGTGCTCGGCCCGCGCAACAGCCCCGCTTATTGCGTCGCACAGATCAGCTCCAACGTGCTGATCTACTCTCAGGTCGAGCCGTCGCGGAGGAGCAGCAACGGCGTGACGCTGAACATGAAGACCGGATCGGATTCATTCGGCGACATGGTTCACGCCAGCACCCTCGCCGCGGTGGGAGCGACCGCCATCGCCAATGCGATCGTCACGTCCCCCCGGCAGCCGAAAACCTATACCGAGGACATCTTCAGGAAGCGGTAATGGCCAACCGCTATCGCGCTGCCGCCGCGGCCTTGCGCGGGCCGTAACCGACGTTCTTCAAGCCGATCTCCGGGGAGCGCCCCCGGTTGGGGAGCTGCGACGCCGATCCGCGGCAGGCACGGGACGGCCGGGGCAAGCGCGGACCGCGCTGCACGCAGGACATGAACAGCCGCGCCGGCACCGCTTCCGGCGCCGGCGCGGCCTTCATTCAGGGATCAATAATAGCGCCAGTTGCCGTGCCAGTGGCGGCGATGCTGGTAGTAACGATGGCCGTCCCAATAGCCGCGGCCGGCA
Source organism: Allosphingosinicella sp. (assembly GCA_036491055.1). Lineage (GTDB taxonomy): Bacteria > Pseudomonadota > Alphaproteobacteria > Sphingomonadales > Sphingomonadaceae > Allosphingosinicella. The sequence continues at coordinate 189,804 of DASXCT010000048.1, read as the reverse complement.
TAATAATTGCCGGTGATGAGGTTGGCGACGACCGCGGCCGGATTGGGACCGCCGCGATTGGGGCGGCAATGGCCATAGGGACCGCGATGGAAGCCGGGGCCGCAGCCCTGCCGCGCATCGGCGGGTGAAGACGCGACCAAAGCGGCACCGGCCGCAAGAGCGATTGCAAGGATTGCCTTCATGGAAACCTCTCTCTGTGATGGCGACCAATACAGATCCGACGGACGCCATCATGATCCGGCCGGATAGAGCGTCAACGCCGACTCTCCCGCGCTGTTCCGGACGTCCTCGCGGAAAGGACCGGCCAAAGCTGGACGCGCGTTCTCTTAAAGCCCCGCCGCCGGTGCACGCAAGGTCGTTTCGGATACGGTCCGAAAGGCCTCGCGGGCCGTCCCGCGGCGCTTGCGGCGCCTTATCTCACCTTCGAATCCGGCCTCGATTGCCGCGCCGCCGGCCGCTCCCTTAACGATTCATAAGCCTCTCGCCGCTAGGCCGGCCTATCCTCTGGGGAAGGCTGCATGTTTCGAGTCTATGCCTGCATAGCCCATGAGCATGATTTGCGGCTCGTGCTGGTGGCCGGCTTCATCTGCTTCCTTGCCACCCTGACGTCCTTCGCGGCGTTCGGCCAGGCGCAGCACGATACCCCGCGCCGGCCCTTCTGGCTGGGGCTGGCGGCGCTTGTCGCCGGCGTCGGCATCTGGTCGACCCATTTCGTCGCGATGCTCGCCTACAGGCCGTCGCTCCCGATCGGCTACGACGTCCCCATCACCTTGCTCTCGGTCGTCGTCGCCATCGCCCTCTCGGCCTGCGGCTGGTGCGCCGCGCTCAGCAAACATCGCGCCGCGCCGCCGCTCGCCGGCGCGCTGATCGGCGCCGGCATCAGCTCGATGCACTATGTCGGCATGGCGGCGGTGATCGTCGCCGGCCGCATCTATTGGGACAGCGGCCTCGCCACCGCCTCGGTCGCGATCGGAATCGTCTTCGCCGCGGCCGCTTTGACATGGCACGCGCGGCACCCACAGAAGACGCCCTGGCTCGCGGCGCTCCTGCTCACGCTCGCCATTTGCGGCATGCATTTCACCGCCATGTCGTCGGCGGCGATCTGGCCCGATCCGCGCATCGACGTGCCGCCCTCGGCGATCGACCAGGGGACGCTTGCGACCATCGTCACCGCGGCCGCCCTGCTGCTGCTGGCGACCGGCTTCGGCCTCGTCCTGTTCGAGCGCAGCGTCGCGCGCGAGCAGCTCGAGGAGGCGCGGCAACGCGCCGCGCTCGCCGACGAGGTGATCCGCGGCGCCACCGAGCGCGAGGCGCTGCACGAAGCGCTGCAGCATCACGCCGCGATCAGCAATGCGGCGCTCGACAACATGGCCCAGGGCCTCTCCATGTACGATGCCGAGGACCGGCTGATCATCCACAACCGCCGCTATGCCGAGCTTTACGGCATTCCCGACGACCTGCTGCAGCCGGGCACGCCTTACGGCAAGGTGATCGAGCATCTCATCGCGTCGAGCGGCGTCGTCGATACCGCCAACCCCGAACTGCAGCTCGATCCGGAGTTGGCGCGCGGCGCCTCGATGGGGGTGAAGCTTGCCGACGGCCGCTTCGTCGAGATCCAGCGCCAGCCGCTTCCCGGCGGCGGCTGGGTCGCGACCCACGAGGACGTGACCGAAAAGCATGCCGCAAGCCGCCGCATCGCCTATCTCGCCGCCCATGACGTGCTCACCGGCCTGCCCAACCGCGCCGCCTTCGGCGAGCGGCTGAGGCAGGAGGTGGCGCAGGCGCGGCGCGACCGCAGCTTCGCCCTCCTCACCATCGACCTCGACCGCTTCAAGGAAGTGAACGACACGCTCGGCCATCCGGTCGGCGACGAGATCTTGAAGGCGGTCTCGACGCGCCTCAACGCCCTCGTCCGCGGCGAGGATCTGGTGACTCGGCTCGGCGGCGACGAATTCGCCATCCTCCAGTCGGGCATTGGCGACGGGGCCGACGCCGCGGCGCTCGCCGGCCGGACGATCGAGGCGCTTTCCGCCCCCTTCGAGTTCGACGGCCATACGATCGCGATCGGCGCCAGCATCGGCATCAGCCTCGCGCCCGCCGACGGGCTGGATGCCGACGAATTGCTGAAGATGAGCGACCTCGCCCTCTACCGCGCCAAATCGGACAGCCGCGGCACCTATCGCTTCTTCGAGGAGGGGATGGACAGGCGCCTGCACGAGCGCCGCAAGATCGAGAACGACCTCAGGACCGCGATCCGCGAAGGCCAGTTCGAGGTCCATTACCAGCCGCTGCTCGACGTCAAGCGGGGCCGGATCGGCTGCTTCGAGGCGCTGGTGCGCTGGAACCATCCGGAGCGCGGGCTGGTCCAGCCCAACGATTTCATTTCGATCGCCGAGGAAAGCGGGCTCATCATCCCGATCGGCGAATGGGTGCTGCGCCAGGCCTGCCGCGACGCCGCGACCTGGCCAAGCGACATCGGCGTCGCCGTCAACCTCTCCGCCGCCCAGTTCAAGCGCGGCGACCTCGTCGCCATGACGACGAGCGCCCTCGGCGCCGCCGGCCTCGCGCCGACGCGGCTCGAGCTCGAGATCACCGAATCGGTGCTGCTCCACGACGAGAGCTGGGTGCGCTCGGTGCTCGAGAGGCTGACGGCGCTCGGCATTCGCATCGCGATGGACGATTTCGGCACCGGCTATTCGAGCCTCTCCTATCTGCGCAGCTTCCCGTTCGCGAAGATCAAGATCGACAGCTCGTTCGTCGCCGACCTCGTCGGCACCACCGATAGCCTCGCCATCGTCCAGGCAACCATCCAGCTCTCGCGCAAGCTCGGCATGAAGACGACCGCGGAAGGCGTCGAGACCGAGGAGCAGCTGCGCATCCTTACCGAGGAAGGCTGCGCCGAGGTCCAGGGCTATCATGTCAGCCGCCCCGTCCCGGCCCGCAAGGTGCCCGGGCTGCTCGAGCTCTACGGCTGCGCCCGCCCCCGACTGCGCAAGGCGTCCTGATCGCCGGGGGCGGGCCTCGGAAGAAGCCGGCCAGTACATATTTTAGCCTCTCCCTTAGAGGGGAGAGGATACGTAGCCTTAGCGGCTTTGCCGCTCAGGCGAAGTTGGTGAGGGTGGCACCGTTGGCGGATTATCTGCGGAATCTGCCACCCTCACCCAACTCCGCTTTGGCTCCTTCGTCGCCAAGGCTCCGTATCCCTCTCCCCAAGGGCGAGGGGATTTCCGGCGACGTGACAAGCCGACACAGCGTCTATACCCCTTCCGCCAAGCAAAATTGTACGACGGTGGAGGGATGAAAGGATGATCCGGCCGACCCTCGGCGCAATTCCCGGACACCGAACCTGACCCCATGCGCCCCGCCAAACCCCAGCCGCAGATCCGCCGCGCCGACCGGACGTCCCCACCCTGGCTGGTGCCGGAAATCGCCCTCGACTTCGACCTCGACCCCGCCCGAACCCAAGTGCGGGCGCGGCTCGAGGTGCGGCGGAACGGCACCCACCAACTCCCGCTGAAGCTCGATGGCGAGGGGCTGAAGCTCGTCTCGCTCCGGGTCGACGGCAGGCCCGCCGCGCACAAGGTCGATCCGCGCGGCCTTACCCTCCGCATTCCCGGCGACGCGGCGATCGTCGAGACTCTGGTCGAGATCGCCCCCGCGCAAAACCCGACGCAGAGCGGCCTGTTCGAATCCGCCGGCCTGCTGGCGAGCCATTGCGAACCCGAAGGCTTCCGCCGCATCGCCTTCTTCCCCGACCGGCCGGATGTGCTCAGCCGCTACCGCGTCCGCATCGCCGCCGACGCGGCGCGCTTCCCGATCCTGCTCGCCAACGGCAATCGCATCGCCGCTGGCGAGGCGGAAGGCGGCCGCCATTGGGTCGAATGGGAGGATCCCTGGCCCAAGCCCTGCTATCTCTTCGCCCTGCTCGCCGGCGACCTCCAGGCCCGGCGCGGCCGTTTCGCCACCCGCTCGGGCCGCGAGGTCGAAACGGCGATCTGGGCGAAAGCGGCCGATTTGCCCTTCACCGCCGCCATCCTCGACACGCTGCACGACGCGCTCGCCTGGGACGAGCAGGCGTTCGGGCGCGAATATGATCTCGACATGCTCAACGTCGGCATCGTCCCCGGCTTCGGCTTCGGCGCGATGGAGAATAAAGGCCTGCTCCTGTTTGACCAGGCGCCGCTCGTCGATCCCGGGACGGCGACCGACGCCGAAGCCGGGATCGCCTCCCTGCTCGTCGCCCACGAATTCCTCCACAATTGGTCGGGCAACCGCGTGACCCTGCGCGACTGGTTCGAGCTTGGCTGGAAGGAAGGGCTGACCGTCTTTCGCGACCAGGATTTCGCCGCGTCGCGCGGCTCGGCGGCGGCGAAACGGATCGAGGACGTGCTGGTGCTGCGCGGCGGCCCGCTCGCCGAAGGCCGGCGCGCGGCCCTGCCGCCCGTCCGGCCCGACGCCTATGTTGCGCCCGCCGACCTGTTCGCGTCGTCAACCTACACAACCGCCGCCGAGATCGTGCGGATGGTCGAGACGATGGCCGGCACCGAGCCCTTCCGAGGCGCCGTCGCTGCCTTTTTCGACCGCCATGACGGCGAGGCGATCGGATGGGAGGATTTTCTCGCCGCGGTCGCACCGCCGGGGACAGCGGGCGCCTTCCTGCGCTGGTGCGATGCGCCGGGCCTGCCGGCCGTGCGCGCGTCGCTCGAATGCGAGGACGGCCGCCTCCGCCTCATCCTGAGCCAGGACGCGCCGGGCGGTCCGCGCCCGATCCCGCTGCGCATCGCCCTGTTCGACCGGGCGACCGGCGCGAAGGCGGAGGAGCGGCTGATACTGGCCGAGGCGGGGACGCAAGCTATCGACCTCGGCCCCGCCCCCGCCGCGTCGGCTCTTTCGATCAACCGCGGCTTCTCGGCGCCGATCGCCTTGTCGTTCGAGCGGACGGCGGAGGCGCTCGCCTGGCTGGCCGCCAATGACGACGATCCCTTCGCACGCTGGGACGCGATGCAGGCCTTGATGGCGAAGGCGGTTTTCGGCGAGGCCGAAGCCGCCCTCGTCGCCGAGGCGCTGGCGGCCGGCCTCGACAATGCGAGGGACGATCCCGCCTTCCTCGCCCTGTTGGCGACACCTCCGCACGAGACGATCCTCGCCGACGCCCTGCGCCCGCTCGACCCGCAGCCGATCCTCTCCGGCCTCGCCCGGCTCCGGCGCGAAATCGGCGCGGCGCTCGCCGGGCAAATGCGGGCGATCCAGGCCGCGCCGGCCGACGGCAAAGGCGAACGGGCGCTGCGCAACGTCGCGCTCGACCATCTGGTCGCCGCCGCGGCGCCGGACGCGGGCGCGCTGGCGCTCGCCCAGCTTCGCGACGGCCCGACCATGACCGAGCGCGACGGAGCGCTCCGCGCGCTCGCCCATTGCGACCTGCCGGAACGGATGACGGGCCTTGCCGAATTCCACACGCGCTGGCAGTCGTCTCCGGCCGCGCTCGACAGATGGTTTGCCGCCCAGGCTCTCTCGCGCCGCGCCGGCGCGATCGAGGAGGCGCGGCGGCTCCTCGCCCATCCCGATTTCAACCTGTCGCGCGGCACTCGGATCGGCGCCCTGTTCGGCGGCATCGGAGCCAATTTCGGCGCGCTCCACCATCCGAGCGGGTTCGGCTATCGCTTCCTCGCCGACGCGGTCCTCGCGGTCGGCCGCTACAGCCCACAGGCCGCCGCCCGCATCGCCGCGCCGTTGCTCAGCGCCCCGCCGCTAGAACCGCGCCGCGCCGCCTTGCTGGCGACGGAGCTGCGGCGCCTGCAGGCGTCGCCGAATCCCCCCTCCCCTTGAGGGGAGGATGCGACGCTGCCAAGGTTCGTCCGGGGGACGAACCAAGCGTCGCATGAGTAGGGGATGTTTCTTCGCCTGTACCTCGTCGACAGCCCCCACCCCAACCCTCCCCTGAAGGGGAGGGGCTAATTCGGCGCCGCGCCCAGCGCTCAGCTCAACGCAATCTCGTAAAGCGTCGTCCAGTTCTTGCCCGTCACGAACAGCCGGTCGCCCGCCTCATCCCAGGCGATGCCGTTGGCGACCTTTTCGGGATCGCCGGCCGCCGCTTCGGCGACCAGAGGCGCGATGTCGATCCAGCCTTTCACCTCCCCGCTCGCCGGATCGATCCGGGCGATGGCGGGCAAGGTAAGGACGTTGGCGAGAATCTCGCCCTGGCGCCATTGCAGCTCGTTCAGCCAGGAGAGCGGCCGGCCGCCGGCCGTGACCAGCAGCCGGCGGCGGACCGCCATCGTCGCCGGATCGAGAAAGCGCAAGGTCGGCGTGCCGTCGCTGAGGATCAGGCTCTCGCCGTCCTGGGTCAGCCCCCAGCCTTCCCCTTCCAAAGCGAAGCGCCCGGTTTCGGCCAGCGTCGCGCGGTCGCGGCGAAAGCCGATCCCGTCCCGCCAGGTCAGGCCGACAATCTCGCCGTCCCAAAGCGCGATCCCCTCGCCGAACAGATCGTCCGGCAACCATATTTCGCGCAGTACCTTGCCGTCGCGCAGGCGCACGCGGCGAACGCGCGAGTGCCCAACCAGGCCGGTGCTTTCGATCAGGTCGCCGCCATCCCAGACCAGGCCCTGGGTGAAGGCGTCGGGATCGTGGCGATAGCGGCGCACGATCCGGCAGGCCTCGACGGGGAGCATGCGCCTCCATGCCGCCGCTTCCGCGATCCGGCAAGCGCCGCCGAAATCCCCAAAACCGTTCTTATTCCCGCTTGCCGAAAATCGTTGCGGGTATAGCCTCCATTTCCAGCAGGGGCCGGCCATTTCGGTCGCGCGCTCGCGGGGGCCAGGCGGCGGATGTGATCGTCGCCGATCGTTTCGATGCGTAGCGGACAAATGGGGGGCCATCATGACGCATAAAATCGCGACATTCGCGCGCAACCGGCGCTGGATCGCTGCGGCCCTGGCCGCGATCGCCGGTGTGGGGCTGCTTGGGGCGGCCACGATGCAGGGACCGCCGCGGCCGTCGACGCCGGCCTATCTTCAGGCCTTTCCCGATTTCGAGCCCAACCTGACGCCGCAACTGCCCGGCGACGTCGACACCGCGCTCAAGTCCAGCCTCGAAAACGCCAATCCGCCCGAATTCCCGCTCGTCCAGCGCGAGTTCGATCTTTATTCGTGGCAGATGTTCCTCGCTTTGGCCTGGCCGACGAACAACCAGGGCCAGCCGGCGCCGCATTTCACCGATAGCGGCCCCGCTCTCAGCCCCTATTGGACGCTCTGGCAGGTTTCGAGCACGATCTTCCAGACCGACGGAGCGCGCCCCGCCGCCTGCGGCCAGGGCGCCGGCCCGCACATGCTCGCCGTCACGCGGGACCTGTCGAAGCCGGTCAGCCGCGGCCTCGCCCCCTTCTCGCTCGCCGCCACCGCCAATGCCGATCCGCGCAAGACCCGTTTCCTCGGCGTGATCTCCGCGGTCGGCGAGCTCAACGCCTCCAATCTCAGCGAGATCGACCAGGCCTTTTCCGGGCCCCTGATCGACCAGAACGGCCAATTCGTCTTCTACGAGATCATGATCGACCCGAACGAGGTCTCCTATCTTTGCCAGAACAATCTCTACAACATCCAGGGCCAGGTCGCCTTCAGCAAGAAAGGCGGCAAAGTCGTCATGCCGATCGGCCAGCCGAATATCGATCGCAGCGGCGCGTTCGAGCTGAAGCTCGCCTGGAAGATCATGATTCCGGGCAAGGACGATCCGAGCCGCTTCTACACCAGCCCGGCCGTGGTCATCGACCAGGGGCCGGACGGCAAGCCGGTCGAGCGGCACGTCATCGTCGGCCTGGTCGGCATGCATATCCGCCACAAGAGCGCGACCTCGCCGCAATGGATCTGGTCGACTTTCGAGCAGGTCGACAATCTCGACGTCGATCCGGTCGCGCATCCCAAGCTGCATCCGAGTTTCTTCGATCCCAATTGCTGGCTCTGCGCGGTCGACCAACAGCCCAAGGCCGGGCCGCACGGCGTCTATCCGCGCATCCCGACCCAGGCGTGGCGCGGCATCCCGATCCCGGGCGACAAGGTGCATCTGAACCAGCAGGCGCAGGCCGCGCTCGCCCGCATGGGCAGCGTCTGGCAATATTATCAGCTCATCGACACCCAATGGCCGACGGGACCGAGCACGCCGCCTTCGCCCTGGAATGGCGGCCTGCCGGGCGCGGTCGCCAACAAGCCGGGCGGAAATCCGACGCCGGTCTTCCTCACCAACATCACGATGGAAACCTATTTCCAGGGCCGCGCCCGCGGCAGTGCCGTCCAGACCAACACGATGAACGCGGCCGCCTGCACCAATGCCGAAGTGCCGGACAATGCCACCTGCCCGCCGGTCAGCCCGGCCGCGGCGCCGCCGGTCTGGACCTCGCCGCTCAACAATCTGAACAAGCCGGTGAAGCCCGGGATCAACACCCTGATCTTCGCGACCGAGAGCTGCATGGGCTGCCACAGCTCGGCCGGCATCTGGACCAGCTACGATTCAAAGACCGGCAAGGGCACGCAATCGGGCCAGCTCACCGGCGATTTCTCCTGGCTGCTGGCCCAGAAGGCGAACCCCGTCGGCGGCACCCCGCCGACCGCGCCGCTGGCCCACCTGCCGGGCTCGCGGCCGACGCACTAAAACCCCCTCTCCCCGGCGGGGAGAGGATGCCCCGCCGCTAAGGACCGCTGCGGGGCAGCGGTCCAGGCGGGGCATGGTGAGGGGGCTCGGCGTCAGAGAAAAACTCCTGACGCCCGGCCTGGGATCGCTTCCGAACGGATGCTCCCGCGCCGAATGGAGCGGCGAAACCGGTCAGCAACAGCCCCGATCAGTCATGATGATGGTCACGGTCCCGGTCGCAATGGTGGCGGCCGCGATCGGAATCATGGCCCGGCCGGCAATTGTCGCCGAGGCAGCCCGAAAGCGTGGCGACGGCGGCGCCCAGCAGGACGAAGGTACGGCCACAGGAAAGCAGTCTACGCATCTTGCCTCTCCTCCACCGGCTCATGCCGGCGCTTGTGGCAGCCTCTACGCGCCGCCACGGCGAGATGTTCCGCCATGGTGCCTTGCCGCCCGCTGAACCGGGAGCGGGCACGGCGGAGATGCCGGACCTCGCCTCAATCGCGGGTGCACATGAACGGCCCGCAATGGCGGACGAAACCGAGATAATAGACGAGACCGGCAAAAGTCGCGGCCACCAAGAGAAGGGTGAGACAACCGGCCCAGGCAAGACAGCGGAAAATCGTGCGGCCTCTCATTCGCTTCCTCCCACGCCCGCACGCCCGGCGCCGCTTCGACGCCTTCGCATCGAACCTAGCGAGAAGCGCCCCTATCGACCAATGGAGGATCGGTGATTCCGGTATGCACGGCGAATGTCCGCCAAGCGCACGATCGAGCATCGGCGCCACGTCCGGCGGCTCTCTTCATTGCCGGCCACCCGCTCGCTCCCTATCTTGACGACAGGGAAAGGAGCCCGGATCATGGCCGGCGGCTGGACGCGCGACGGCGCGGTGCAGGATCAGATCGACGACAATGTGGCCGACGCCGTCGCCGCCGCGCGGGCGCGCATGACCGCAGGGGAAGGTTCCGAATATTGCGTCGAATGCGGCGAGCTCATTCCCGAAGCGCGCCGCCGTGCCCTCCCCGGCGCCCGCACCTGCGTCGACTGCCAAAGCGCCCGCGACAAGCGCCCGGCCGTGGGCGGCATCAACCGCCGCGGGAGCAAGGACAGCCAGCTTCGCTGAACGCCGCCCTCAGTTGAAACCCATCTGCTCGACGAACGCCTGGCCGAGGCGGCGGCGGAAATCCGGGTCGGCGTAGACCAAAGCGGCGCCTTCGAAGAAGGCGGCGTCGGCGGTCGACGGGATGATCTCGCAATTGTCGCTGAGCGCGCGCAGGTAAAGGACCGGCGGAAGCCCGGCCCGCTGCGCGCGCGGGGCGAAGTCGATGCGCCAGGCAGTCGCATAGGTCTTGCGCGAGGCGGACGAGGTCCAGTGTGGCGACGCGGCGGGATCGGCGGGATTGAAAATATTGAGATCGAAATCCCAATCGTCCGAAATCTCCGCCGTCCGCGCCTTGAGCGCGAGGCCGCCATTGGCCTGGGGGGCATCGAGCTCGCGCGGGAAATAGAGATTGCCGAAGCCGTGCCGGGGCGGCTTGCAGACGCCCGTCCCGGTGATCCATTGCGGCGTCGACGGCTGCCAGAATTCCGCAAGCGCCAGCAAGCGTCCATCGTCGAGCGTCAGGCCGATCCAGTCGCCGACATAGAGCGGCCGGGCGCCGGGCAGCTCACCGCGCAAAGCCGCGCCCAAGGCGCCACGCCGCTTGGCGGCCGCTTCGTTGCCGCCCGCGCTGCCGGGCGCGGCCTTGGCGATGAGCTGGCGGTCGAGCCAGAGCGTGCCGCCGCCGATCCGGCGCTCCACCCCGTCGATCGCAAGCGTCCCGCCCGACACCCGAAGCACCGGCTGCGCGCATTCGTAGGAATCGAGGCCGACGCCGCCCTCCGCGAACATCCCCGAGCCGACATAGCCCGAATGCCCCTCCATCACCGTCCCGCGATCGTCGACGAGGTCGAGCGCGACGCTGTAGCGCGCGGGGCGGGTGGCGGCGGCATCGGCGGCCGCGATCAGCCCGCGCCCCTCGGCCGCCAGCGCATAACGCGAGCCTGGCATCCCAAGCCGCGCGCCTCTCGACTTTTTCTCTTCATAGTCGAACCGCCAGCCGCGCGACGGACCGAGCAAAGGCAGGTTCCATTTTATGTCGCGCTTCAGGTCCGGCGAGCGGCCGACCACTTCGATCAGCGGCCGGAAGCGCGCGCTGAACGCATTGTCGCCGACCGGCGGAACGATTTCCGCCGCCGGCATCCAGCGCGACGCGGAGGCGCCGAACCCGATCCCCTCGCCGCTCAGGTAAAGCGATTGCCCACCCTCGTCCCGCCAGCCGATCCCGGTCAGCCCCATCCCGATCTGCAGGCCGGCGTCGAACCGCGCGATCTCGAGCTGGAGGCCGAACAAGGGCCCGTCCTCGGCGGCGAGGATGCCGACATAGTACCACCATTCCTGCCCATAGCACCGCTGCATCCCGAACAGGCCGGGCAGCGAGACGCGCGGCACCGTCCAGCTCGGCCCGGGATCGATCGGCGGGAAGGAAGCGCCTCCGCCTCGCGGCGCGGCGCCGGCCGCGACCGAGTTGCTTGCCGAATCGCGCGGGCCGGCGGCGCGCAGGATCGCCTCGGGAACGCCGCTCCGCCCGAGCGGCAATTTGCGATTGTCCTCGTAGACCAGGCCGGTCGGATAGGAGGTGCCGCCCTGCGAATAGGGGCAGACGTCGAAGAAGCCCTCCGGAAAATAGGTGTAGAAGCCGGTCCCGGTCAGGATCTTGCCGATCGCCGCCTCGGCAAGGTCGATCATCGCCTCCTCGAGCGGCACGATCCCCGCCGCCCAGTAATTGCCCTGGTAGATTATGTCGCCATAAGTGCGGCAGCCGCCGATATCGCCGCCATAAGGAATGCCGTTCACCTTGCTCGGCCCTGGATCATAAGGGAGCGGATCGCCCGGCCGCGGCGGCGGGCCGAGCCAGACCGCGCCGATCGGGTTGTCGAACAGGGCGTTGCCGCGGATGACGACGTGGCGGCTGCCGCCGTCCGTGTAGAGGATATTGCCGCCGCCCGACGGCCTTTTGCCGAAGGCGACATTGCCCTCGATCCGCAACGCGTCTTCCGTCCCGTTGCCCTGCCAGCCGCAGCAATAGATCGCGCCGCCGTCCCATAATTTTTCGAGGAAAAGCGAGATGCGGTTGGCGAGGATGCGATTGCGGCAATTGACGGTCGGCCGGTCGTGGATTCCCCACATTCCGGAGACGGCGTTGGAAATGCCGGGAAAGCTCCCCGGATCGAGCAGGCCCCAGCCCCAGCCGAGCGCGATGCCCGACCAGGGCGTCTCGCTGATCTCGTTATTGGCGACCAGGCTGTTGGTGGTGAAGCCGAGATAGAGTGCCGCGCTGTCGACATAGTCGCGGCCGGTGCGGCGGATCCGATTGTCGGCGACGACATTGTCGCGCACATGGCCGGCCGGGGTCGGATTGAAATCGCGCTGGGCGACGCCGCCGATCTGGATCGCGGCCGAAGCGATGTCGTCGAACGTGCAGCCCCGGATGCCGTTGCCCTGGCTGCCCGTGTCGAAATCGAGCGCGACGGCGCCGAGCTGCTCGAACCGGCAATCGCGGAACGAAATGCCGCGCGCATAAGCGAAGCGGAGGTTGCCCGGCGTCCGCGCGACATGCTGCACATGACCGGTCAGGTTCGACGGGTGGCCGTCGCCGCGCACGCAAAAGCCGCTCTGATCGGCGACATAGCCGTCGTCGCCGCTCGGCCCGAGCCAGGTCGCGTGGCGAAAGCCGATCCCCTCGAAGGAGAGGCCGCAGACCGGCCGTCCGTCGACCCCGATCGCCTCGACCAGCACTTCAAGGGCCGGCAGGATCGCCTCGGCGAGCGCCATGTCCTCGCCCGCGCGCGGAATGTAGAAGAGCCTGTCCTCCTCGCCGTCGAGCACCCATTCGCCGGGCTCGGTCAGGAAGCAGAGATCGTTCTCGAAGCGGGTGACCTGCCAGAAGCTCCAAATGCCCGGCGCCCCGTCCTTCGGGCCATCCTTCGATTTCGAGAAATAGAGGTTGGCGTTGGTCCAGGCGGGCTGGGCGAGGTGGATCGTGCCGGGGCTGGTGCCGTCCGAAGGGTCGATCCGGCGGACCGGCACCCGCATCATCTTCCACTGGGTCTCGATCACCGCCTCGACCTCGCCGGGGCGGCGCCAATAAGCGGGGTCGCGCCAGGAGGCGGGGTTGAGCTCGGTCGGGAGGAAGTCGATGCCGCCCTCGATCCGCCGCGGCTCGACCTCGGAAAACGGGTCCGGAAGCTTCGGGTTCGGACGGAAGCCCGCGGGAATGCCGCCGTCGGCCATGGTCGTCGACGCGCGGGTCGCGCGGCGGCCGTTCACATAGAGCTGGCGGGCGCGAACATTCTGCGCGCTCGCCTGCCAGATGTTGCGTTCGGCATCGTGCAGCGTCCAGCCGCGGATGGGCCGTCCGCCCGAGATGACCGGCATCGCATCGCCCGCCGCGACGAAGCGCACGCGCGGGCCCTCCGGGCCGAACCGCCCGGCATCGAAGCGCATCGGTTCGTCGAGCGTGTAGGTGCCGTCCTCGAGCACGATCCTGATCGCACTCCCCGCCGGCGCGGTCTCGGCGAGGCGGCAGAGCTCGGCATAAGCGCGGCCGAGCGTCCGGAACGGCGCGTCGCGCGTTCCCGGCCCGGCATCGTCGCCATCGGGCGACAGCCAGAGGGCGGTGGCGATCGGCGTCTGCGACTGCACCTGCATGATCCTTCCCCGACGCGCGAAATCGGGGGCAGGCTAATCGGGAGCGGCCGTCGGCCAAGCCGCAATCGCGTCCATTTCGGACCGATCTGTCACGGGTTCCGGCCATCGGGCCTTCGCATTGTTCGTACAGACAGATTCTGGTAAACCTGTCTGTACATGCGACCCATCCTCACCCGTACGCTCCAGACGATCTTCGCCGACCTTGTTGAGCAGGTCGAGACCGCGCCGGTTGCCGGGACGATGTACACGCGCCGGCGCGGCGGCATCCCTTATCTTTATGCCAAGCTCCCGGTCGGAGCGGAGCGGATCGACTTGTTCCTCGGCCGGGCCGGCGATGCGGAAGCCATCGCGCGCGCGGATGATCTCCGGCGCGGCATGGCGCTGGCCCGGCGCCGAAGGCGGACCGTGTCGATGCTGCGGCGCGAAGGCTTTGCCGGCCCCGACCGAATCCTCGGCACGATCCTGGACAGCGTCGCCCATGCCGGTCTCTTCCGCCGTAATGCGGTCCTGGTCGGGACCGCGGCTTATCGGATGAGTGAAGCCCTCGCCGGCGCGTTCCTGCCCGCGCCCACATTGATGACCGGCGACCTTGACCTCGCCACCGCGGACCTGGCGCTCGCCGCCGAGCCGCCCGAGAGCTTCGAAGCGATCCTGCGCCGGGCCGACCCGAGCTTTCGGCCGGTCATGCCGCTCGATCCGCGCAGGCCCGCTTCGCGCTTCCACAATGCGGACGGCTTCCTCGTCGACCTGATCACCCCCGTCCGCCGGCGCACGGACCCGAATCCGATGCCGCTTCCGGCGCTCGACGCTGGTGCCGTGCCGCTGCAGCAGCTCGATTGGCTGATCGAAGGCCCGGTCCGGACGATCGCCTTGTGGGGCGCGGGAATCGCGATCAACGTCCCCCGGCCGGCTCGCTATGCAGTGCACAAATTGATGCTTGCCCAGAGGCGGGATACCGGCAGCCGCGTCAAGCGGGCCAAGGATCTTGCGCAAGCACAGGCGCTGGTCGCCGCGCTTACGGCTCAGGATCCGTTCGCGCTGGAAGACGCGCTCGACGATGCCCGCAAACGAGGCCGCAAGGGCTGGTCCGAGCCGATCGCCCGCTCGCTGGCCGAGATCGCCGCCATGACCGAGGCGTCGGGACCGCCGGGCCGGGGTTGATCGGGCCGCGCCGGCGGGGGATTATCCGAGATGGAAGAGGAAGACCGAAGCGGCTCCGGCGACCGCGCAGGCCAAAGCCACGAGCAAAGCGACAATCGTGCGCTTCTGCCGGCGGGCGCGAGCATCCGCATCGAGCGGCCGCGCGCGGCGGGCAAGCTGCTGACGGGTCGAGAAAAGGGCGGCGAGCGAGGCGGTGAGCGCGGCGATGCCGCCGGCCTCGTGACCGTCGCCGCGGCGGATGACGGCCATGGCGAGCAGGGCCACGATCATGACGCAGACCAGGACCGACATGATGTCGAGCGCGACCAGCGACTCCGCTCCGCCCTTGTTCCGGCCTTGCGGCTGCAACGCGTCCATCCGATCAAGCTCCTGGAAATGAAGGCAAAGTTCGCCGCTTGATGAAAGAGCCGGATATCGCGCGCAACCAGGATCAGCCGGGGGTGTCCGCAAGCGCGTGGAGCGCGTCGAGCAGCCGGTCCACCTCGCCGGCATTGTTGTAATGGCAAAGGCCGACGCGGAGCAGCCCGCCCCCCTTGTCCAGCCCGAGCCGCGCGACCGGCTCGACGGCATAGAAGCTGCCCGACCAGGCGAAGATGTCGGCTTGGGCGAGATGCTCGGCGATCCGGCCGGCCTCAACGCCCTCAATCGTGAAGGAGAAGGTCGGGACGCGGCCGTCCATGGTCGGCGGCCCATGGAGGCGGAGGCCCGGCACCGTCGCGAGCCCGGCGAGCAGCCGTTCGCCGAGATCGCGCTCATGGGCCGCGCACGCCTCCACCGCCGCGACCAAAGCCCGGCGGCGGCTGTTCGGCGCGGCGGGGGCGACAAGGCCGCCCAGCCATTCCAGATACTCCACCGTGCCCAGCGTCGCCGCCTGGCCCTCGAAGCTCTGGGTGCCGGTCTCGAAGCGGATCGCCGGTGGATCGATCGAGGCGGGGCGGACCTTATACGCCTCGATCCGCGCCAGCAGATCGGCCCGGCCCCAGAGCACGCCCTGGTGCGGCCCGAAGAATTTGTAGGGCGAGCAGGCCAGGAAATCGCAGCCGAGCGCGCGGACGTCGGTGACGACGTGCGGCACCGACTGGACCGCGTCGACATAGACGAGCGCGTCCGAATGGGCGCGTACCGCTGCGACGATCGCGGGAAGGTCGTTCAATGTGCCGAGCGCATTGCTGGCGCCGCCGACCGCGACCAACTTCGTCCGCGGGCCGAGCAGCTCCGGCAATTGGTCGAGCCGCAACCTGCCGGTTGCCGGATCGATGTCGAGCCAGCGCACCGAGGCGCCGGCATCGCGCGCCGCCATCGTCCAAGGCGTGACATTGGCGTCATGGTCGAGCCTCGTGACGACCAGCTCGTCGCCCTCGCGCCATTCCCGCGCCAGCGCGCGCGAAACGGCGAAGGTCAGCGAGGTCATGTTCGGCCCGAAGGCGATCTCGCCCGGCTCGCCGCCGAGCAGATCGGCCATGGCCGCATGCGCCGCCTCGCTCAGCGCGTCGGTCTCGGCCGAGGAGACGAAGGCGCCGCCGGAATTGGCGGTGCCGCGCTCGAGATGCGCGACCATCCGCGCGATCGCCCGCCGGCAGACCTGCGTCCCGCCCGGCGCATCGAAATAGACGCGCGGGCGGCCCCCGTCGGCGACGGCGAGGGCCGGGAATTCGGCGCGGACCTGGTCGATCGGGAAGCTGGGCATGGCGCCGCCCTAATGGATCGCGCCGCAGGTTCAAACCGAAGATCCGCCATAATTTACCCGGATGATATTGCATTTTATTTCATCCGGGTATAAATAGATGTCATGAACAAGGAACCCGTTTCGATGCCGGAGAGCGTCACCGCCTTTTTCGAGGATCGGATCGTCGCGCGCGGATCGCCGGAGACGGTGACCCATAGGGTCGAGCGCGGCTGGCCGAACGACCAGGCGGCAATGCGGGTGTTCGACGACGCGACCGGACGGCCGGTCGACCTCGATCTTTGGGATGCGGGCCGAACCGCGGGTGAGGAAGCGGCGCCGCGCGGGCGCGGCCGGCCCCGGCTCGGCGTGGTAGCGCGCGAAGTGACCCTGCTGCCGCGCCATTGGGAATGGCTGGCGCGCCAGCCCGGCGGCGCCTCGGCGGCGCTGCGCCGCCTGATCGAGGAGGCGCGCAAGGCGGCGCCGGGGCCGCGGGCGGCGCGCGACGCGGCCTATCATTTCCTGACCGCGATAGGCGGCGACCGACCCGGCTATGAGGAGGTCGTGCGCGCCCTCTATCGCGGCGAGACGGAGCGTTTCCGCGCCCTCATCGCCGGCTGGCCGGCGGATGTGCGGCGATATGCCGAGGAGAGGCTGCGCGCGGCCTGAATCCGGCCGGCTCAGCTCGCCCGGTCGTGCGCCTCTTCGAGGTCGATCGGCGCGGGGGCGTCGGCATCGCTGGTCTCGCCGCGCTCGCGATCGCTCGGGGACGGCTTCTGGCCTTTCTGGGCGACGTTGCCGGCGATGTCGAATTCGCGCGCCGCTTCGTCGGCAGTCGGCTTCGCGGCGCCACCCTGATTGACCGTCGGGCCGCCTTTGCGCCTGCTCATCGTCTCGCTCCTGTCGCCGGGAGAGCATGGAGCTCCGCCTTTGGCCTTGGGGGAAACGCACCGGACGCCGCGAGGTTCGGCGGACGAGGACGAGGCGGGCGATGGAACGGATCGCCCACAAGTCTCACGCCTCAGATCTTGATCTGGCTGCCCATCTCCACCACGCGGTTGGCGGGGAGGCCGAAAAACTCCATCGGGCTCTCGGCGTTGCGCATCATCCAGGCGAAGAGCTTCTCGCGCCACAAGGCCATGCCGCGCACCTTCGAGGCGAGCGGCGTCTGGCGGGAGAGGAAGAAGCTCGTCTCCATCATCTTGAACGGCAGGCCGCAGCATTGGATGCGGGCGAGCGCCTCGGGCACGTTCATGTCCTGCATGAAGCCGAACCGAAGGACGATCCGGAAGAAGCCCTGGCCGAGATCCTCCACCTCCACCTGCCGCTCGGGATCGACATTGGGTATGTCCTCGACCGAGACCTTCAAAAAGATCGAGCGCTCGTGGAGCACCTTGTTGTGCTTGAGATTGTGGAGGAGGGCGTGGGGGACGCCGTCCAATTGGCTGGTCATGAACACCGCCGTGCCGGGCACGCGCGCGGCCGAGTTGGTCGCCGACTTGATGAACAATTCGGGCGGGATCTCGCCCTTGCGGAGCTGGCGGACGAGCAATTGGCGGCCCTTCGCCCAGGTGGTGAGGAAGGTGAAGACGATGAAGGCGATCAGCAAGGGCACCCAGCCGCCGCTCGGCACCTTCAGGAGGTTCGCCGAGAAATAGCCGGCATCGACGAGCGCGAAGGTGCAGACCAGCGGGATGGAAAGCCATAACGGCCATTTCCACAAGGCGAACAAGACGACCGCGAGCAGGCAGGTGTCGATGAACATCGCGCCGGTCACCGCGATGCCGTAGGCGGCGGTCAGATTGTCCGAGGTGCGGAAGGTCAGGACGAGGACGGTGACCATGATCATCAGCGCGTAATTGACCGACGGGATGTAGATCTGGCTCTGGGCATGGGCGCTGGTATGATCGATCCGAACCCGTGGCACGAAGCCGAGATGGATCGCCTGCTGGGTCACCGAGAAGGAGCCGGAGATCACCGCCTGGCTGGCGATCACCGTCGCCGCGGTGGCGATGAGGACGAGCGGCAGCCGGAACCAGTGGGGCGCGAGCAGGAAGAAGGGATTTTCCCCGGCATGGGGATAAGCGAGCATCAAGGCGCCCTGGCCGAGATAATTTATCATCAGAGCGGGAAGGACGATGAACAGCCAGGCGGCCTTGATCGGGCGCCGGCCGAAATGGCCCATATCGGCATAGAGCGCCTCGGCGCCGGTGACGGCGAGCACCACCGAGCCCAGGGAGACGAAGGCATGGAACTGCTCGGTCAGGAAGAAGCGCACCGCCCAGAGCGGGTTCAACGCAGCGATCACGCCCGGATCGCCAACGATGCTGATCAGGCCGAGCACGGCCAGGGTCAGGAAATAAATGAGGATCACCGGGCCGAACATGGCGCCGACCGCGGCGGTGCCGTGGCGCTGGATCATGAACAGGCCGATAAGGATGCCGACCGCGATCGGCAGCACGAAGGGCTGGAGGCTCGACTGGACGACGACCAGGCCCTCGACCGCGGACAGCACCGAGACGGCCGGCGTGATCATCGAATCGCCGTAGAAGAGCGCGCAGGCGAAAACGCCGAGCAGGATGATCGCCCGCGTCCATTTGGCCCCGTCGGTCTTGCGCGAGATCAAGGCGAGCAAGGCGAGGCTGCCGCCCTCCCCCTTATTGTCCGCGCGCATCAGGATGATGACGTATTTCAGCGTCACCACGATCATCATCGACCAGAAGATGAGGCTCAGCACGCCGAAAATGTGCAGCTTGTCCACGGGGAGCTGGAAATGATGATGACCGCCGAACGTCTCGCGGAAGGCGTAGAGGGGCGACGTACCGATATCGCCGAAGACGATGCCGACGGCGCCGACGGTGAGCTTGAGGAGGCTCCCCTGGACATGATGGCCGGCGGGCGGATCGCGAACTTCCGGCATGGCCTGTGCGGCCGACGCGTCGTTCATCTTCGTCCCTTGTTGCTCCGGCGAGCCGAGGCCCGACGGAAGGAAAGCGGGGCGCGGCATAACGTTCCACCGCCCCCGGAAACCGCGGCGCGTTACGCCCCCCCGCCTGTTCCCGCAAGGGGCTGGAAAGGCGACCCGTTTCCCGCCCGTCCCGTTCCGGCCACAGAACGGCCTGCCGCCGCCGCGACCGCTTTTCCGACTCGGTGGAATGTTGTAAAAGCTCGATTGGGGACGGGAGATAGTCGCCTGAAACGGCAGCTGTCGCGAAACGCCTCGGCCCGAATCCGGGGCGTTTCGTTTGCGGGACGCGCCCCTCCCCCCAGGCGGGGCAAAATTTTCATGCCGGCGAGATTTTGGCGGAACCCCGTAAACGCCCCGACGTTCTGCCCATACCCCACGCGGCGTCAGCTTCCCCCTCCCCCCTCCCGCTGACACCGCACCAAAGCCCCGGTCCCAAAAGACCGGGGCTTTTTCCTTGCGCGGGTGGCGAAAAGGGCGAGCTTCAAATTCGGCTCGTCGGGTCGAGATCGACATCTCGAGCCGGAGCGCCGACGCATGGCGCCGCCGGGGCCTTGGAAGCAACGCCGGCCTCCGGTAGAGGGCGGCCATGGCACGCGAACCTTCCACCCCCCAAACCCCCGTCTCCCCCGGCAAAAGCGAAGCCGCCCCGGCCAAAGCGCCCGCGCCCAAGCCGCCCGAAAGCGAAAGCCGGAGCGACGATGCGAAACGGCGCAAGCATCTGATGGCCGGCGCCGCGATCGGCATCGGCTCCGCCGCGATCGTCGCCGCCTTGCTCTACGCCAATCGGAAGCGGGACCGGGGCTAGGCTCGGCCCCCTCCGTCAGGATGACGGGAGAGGGCTAGCTGCTCTGGAGTCCAGGTTCGATACCCTGCACGAGCGAGGCCTATAATGGCCCGAATAATGGCCCGAACGTCCTAAGCCGCCTCGTCGAAATGCGGGCGGTGGAGCAGGCCCGTGCCGGTCATGCCGGTCTCGGCAAGCGCCAAAGCCGTGCCGCAGAAGCCGCATTCGGCCGAGAGCCGGCCGATATACCAATGGGTGCGGCCGCAGCCGGGGCAGTGGTTGACCTCTCCCTTGCGATAGACTGCGTGAAAGCCGCGCAGCCGCGGATCGGCCGGCTTGAACAGGCCCCTGGAACCGCCCTCGATCGCACGCAACATGATCGTCGTCCTTCATTCCGTCGCCAAAATCTGCGACGAACCGTTCTATCTCATCGACGAGTTGAATGACAGCTGAACATTGAGGGTAAACAGCCGATCAACCGCGGGCGGGACGGAATCGTCCTTTCTGGCCCTTGCGCAACTTCGCCGCGGCGGCGCCCAGCGATCCGCCGCCGGCGAGCGGCAAGGCCGCGCCGCAGCTTGCGCATTCGGCCGAGCGGCGCCCGACCAGCCAATTGGCCGCTCCGCATTCGGCGCAGGCGATCGTCTCGCCCTGCCGGAACGGCCCCTGCCTTTGCGCTCCGCCATGTCCCCCGTCCGCCATCGAGTCCCTCCCGCGCCCACTCTCTAGACTAGCGGCAATGACTCGCGCGTTAAGTCTCTGTTTCGCGCCAGGAATGAAGGAAGTGCCGAGCGTGGCTCGGCGGTCACGGCATCAGTCGCGCGGATCGCGCCGGTACTCCCGCTCCTCATAGTCGAACCAGTCGAAATCGGCCGGGCATAAGGTGCCGGCGAGATCCTGGCAGGCCATGCCGGCGAAGGCGCCGGTGAAATTGGGAAGGCCGGGCGCGGTCGCCTCGTCGGAGAGGATGGAGGCGTCGAACGGATCGGGCAGCCAGGTCCAGCTCTTCTGTCCCTCCGGCCGGAAGGCGAAGAGCAGGCGTTCCTCGTCCAGCTCGGCGCGAAGCTCGACCGGGCCCGGCGGCAACGGGATGGCGCCGGTAAAGGCATCGGCCATCGGCGCATCGGGCAAAGCCGACATGACCCGGATATGGCGTCCCATCGCCTCGTCATGGCCGACATGGAGATAATGGAACTTGGCGCCGTTATAATAAAGGACGAGCCCCGCCGCCTGCTGAAAATGGGCCGGCTCGAAATCCATGAGCGTGCGGATCGAGCAGGAGAAGGATTGAATCCGCCGCGCCACCAGGGCCTGGGTGAAGAGGCTGCCGATCGTCTCGCGGCCATGGAGGCGGAGATGGCCCGGCCGCGCCGAGAGGCTGAAGATAAGCTCCGGCTCGGGCGTGCGCAGCCATTGGAAGGCGGGCGGAAGGTCGGGCCCGTCGAAATCCTCCCGCACCGGCATTGCCGGCCAGGGCGAAGGCGGCAGGTCGGGCGCCTCGGTCTCGAGCACCGGCGCCCCTTCCCCTTCGGCCGGCCGCAGCCAGCCGTCCGCGCCCCAGGCCATTTTCTGGATCGCGGTCTCGCGGCCGAGGATGCAGCGCCCGCGGTTCGGCAAGGGCCGGCCGCACAGATAGACGGCATAGGTCTCGCCCGCCTGGGTCTCGACGAGATCGGCATGGCCGGTGCGCTGGAGCGGCGCGTCGGGCCTGTCGCGGGCGGTGAGCAAGGGCGTCTCGGGGTGGAGCGCGTAGGGGCCGAACAGGTCGCGCGACCGCGCCATCGTCACCGCATGGCCCCATTGGGTGCCGCCCTCGGCGACGAGCAGATGATAGAAATCGCCGCGCCGGTAGAGATGCGGCCCTTCGGTGAGGCCGAGCGGCGTGCCGCGGAAGATGTTGACGCGCTCGCCGACCAGGGCCCGTTGCGCCGCATCATATTCCTGGGCGACGATGCCGGCGAAGCGGTTGCGCCCCGGCCGATGGTCCCAGAGCATATTGAGCAGCCAGGAGCGGCCGTCCTCATCGTGGAAGAAGGAAGGATCGAAGCCGCTCGAATTGAGATGGACCGGGTCCGACCACGGCCCTTCGATCGCCGGCGCGGTGACGAGGACATTGTGGAAGTCGCGCAGCGATGCGCCCGAGGCGCCGGCCGTCGTGGTACGGCCATAGCGCTTCACGTCGGTGTAGAGGAGGTGGAAGAGCCCGTCCTTCCAGCTCAGATCCGGCGCCCAGACGCCGCAACTGTCCGGATTGCCGCGCATGTCGAGCTGCGAGGCGCGATTCAGCGGCCGGGCGGCGAGCCGCCAATGAACAAGGTCGCGGCTATGGTGGATCCGGACCCCCGGAAACCATTCGAAGGTCGAGGTCGCGATGTAATAATCCGCGCCGACCCGGACGATCGACGGATCGGGGTTGAAGCCGCGCAGGATCGGGTTGCGGATCATGCGGGTTCCGCAGCCGGCGCCCGCACGAACGTCCAGAGGATGATCGCGCCGGCGATGTCGAGCAGCCCCCACAGGGTAAAGAAGGGCGCATAGCCGATCGCCGCGACCATCGCCCCTATGGCGAGGGTCGAGAGGAGGACGCCGCCGTTTCCGAACAGGCCGGCCAGCCCCGCCACCGTCCCGACCTCGTTCTGGCGGAACAGGTCGGTCGCCATGGTGATGACGGTGACCGAGAGGATCTGGTGGGCGAAGCCGGCGAGGCAGAGCAGGGCGATCGCGATCGCGGCGCTGTCGACCCAGCCGACGAAGACCGTCCCCGTCATCAGCAATGCGCCGAAGGTGAAGGCGGCGCGGCGGGCGTCGATCAATTTCAGCCCCCGCCGCTGGAACCAGAGCGCAAGAGCCGGCCCGGTCAGGCAGCCTAGATCGGCGGCGACGAAAGGCAGGAAGGCGAAGAGCGCGACATGGGCGAGATCGAAGCCGCGCACCTTGATGAGGTAGAGCGGCATCCAGAAAGTAAGCGTCCCCCAGGTCGGATCGGCGAGGAAGCGCGGCAAAGCGATCCCCCAGAAATTACGTTGGCCGAGGATGGCGAGGACCGGCGGCCGCGCCGCTTCGGCGCGGACATGGGCCTCGCGCCCCTCGACGATCTTCGCCCGCTCGGCCGGCGAGATAAAACGGTGCCGCTCCGGCGGCGCGTAGAAGAGCAGCCAGAGGACGACCCAGAGCAAGGCGAGCAGCCCGCAGACGAAGAAGGCGGCGCGCCAGCTCCAGAGCAGGATCGCCCCAACGACGAGCGGTGCCGCCAAAGCCGCGCCCGCCGACGCGCCGAGATTGTAGATGCCGCCGGCAATCCCCCTTTCCTTCGCCGGAAACCATTCGGAGACGATCTTGAGGCCACCGGTGTGCGAGGTCCCTTCGGCGAAGCCGAGCGCGCCGCGAAGCGCGGCGAGGACCTGCCAGCTCCCGGCCAGCCCATGCGCCGCGGTCAGCAGTGCCCAGGCGGCGGCGAACAGGGCCAGGCCGACGCGCAGCCCGATCAGGTCGAGCAGATAGCCGACCACGGGCTGCATCATCAGCCCCGCCTGGAAGGTGCCGTTGATCCAGGAATAATGGCGCTCGTCGATATGGAGATCGGCGAGCAACGTCGGCGCGGCGACGGCGAGCGAGCTGCGGGTGAGATAGTTGACGATGGTGCCGAGCATCACCAGCGCGATGATCCACCAGCGCATGCCGATGCGGCGCGGCATCCTTCTCCCCTTTCTCTGCTGCGTGAGGTCTAGCAGAGGGTCGGGCAGAGTCGAGGCACGGGACGCCTCCTGGATTCCCGCTTTCGCGGGAATGACGGTTATTCCAGGGACACTATATCTAATTCGACGGGCCTCGGGTCGCGCGGGTGAGCGTCGCCTCGCGTCTCGACGGCGACGGCGGCGTGGTAGAGGGGCGCCGGTTCGAATCCGGCGATCAGCCAGGCCCGGCCGCCATTGCCGAGCCGGGTGGTTCCACCCGGCTCCAGCGACACTTCGAAGGAATCGAGCGGGCAGGAAAGGCCGTCGCCGAGCGCCTTCACATAGGCCTCCTTGCGGGTCCAGCAGTCGAAGAAGCCTTGCACCTGCCGCTCGCGGGGAAGCGATCGCAGCACCCGCCTTTCTCCCGCCGCGAAGAAGCGCTCCGCCGTCGCCGCATCGGCAAGATCGCTCCGCCGGCGCTCGATGTCGCAGCCGATTTCGACGCCCCGGCCGATCGCGCACAAGGCAAGCCCGTCCGAATGGGAGAGATTGAAGCGGAGATCGCCCGCGCCTTCCAGGCGGGGCTTGCCGAACCGCCCGGTGGCATAGCGGATCTTCGCCGGCGCGCAGCCCAGGGCGCCGGCCAGCAGCAGGCGGAGCCGGCCCCGCCGGGCGATGAAGCGGTGCCGGTCGCGTTCGAACCGCAGCCGCGCCGCCCGGCTTCGTTCCTCCGGGTCGAGCAGCGCCCGCAGCGAGCCGAGCGTCGCCCGGTCGACGTCGGTGCTGAAGAGACGGAGCGCGACCATCGGTTCAGCCCGCCTCGCGCAGCCTTTCGGGATCGCCGGCGCCCCATTCTGTCTGGGCATTGACCAGGGCCTCGCGCATCTTCGCGCCAAGCTCGGCGACATGAGGCGGCTCCAGCATCGTGCTGTGCCCCCCGGCAATTTCATACGCGGTCAGCCGGCCCCGGGCGACGCGCCGCCAGCCCGGCCGCGAATCGAGCAGGCGCGGACGCTCCAGCGGCTGGAACAAGGCGACGTCGCCGCCATAAAGCGGGGGCTCGTAGAGCCAGGCGGCGCGGTCGAGGGCGATGCGCTGTGCGCCCCGCGCGGCGTTCGGCCCCTCGTCGGCCCCCGAAATCCTGTCCAAAACCGCCCGCGCGCGTTCGCCGAAATAGAGCCGGCGGTCCGCGCCGTTCATCCTCATGAGCTGAGCGCCATGGTAAAGCAGCTTGCTGGCGACGATCGGCGCGCGGCCGAGACGCCGCAGCTCGGCCGGATTCATCGCGTGGGCGAGCAGCAGCAGCGGAACCGCCTCGCCGGCCTCGCGCAGCCGCGCCGCGACCTCGTAGGCGAGGATTCCCGACGTGCACCAACCGCCGAGATAATAAGGGCCGTGCGGCTGGATCTCGCGAACCAGAGCGACGATCGCCTCCGCATAGTCGCCGAAGCTCGCCTCCTCGCCCGCGTCGAAGATCGATTCGATCGGCACGCCGAGGAACGGCTGGTCGGCGCCGAGGCATTTCGAGAGCGGCAGGAAGGTCGGGCCAGCTTCGAGCCACAAGAGAGGCGGCCGCCATCCGTGCGGCTGGATCGGCACCGCGCGCGACCCTCCGGCCTCCAGCGTCGAAGCGAGCAAGGTCGCCATCTTTTCAAGCGTGTGCGAGCGGAACAGATGGGCGAGGCTCAATTTGCGTCCATAATCCTGCTCGAGCCGCCGCAGCAGCCTTGCGGCGAGCAAGGAATGGCCGCCCAGATCGAAGAAGCTGTCGTTGCGGCCGATCCGTTCGATGCCGAGTATCTCGCGCCACAAATCGGCGAGTCGCTCCTCCGCCGCGCCCTCCGGCGGCGCCAGCGCCGGCACCCGATCGCCGGCCGGCTCCGGCAGCGCCTTGCGGTCGACCTTGCCGTTCGGAGTCATCGGCAGCGCGGCCAGCGCCTCGAACCGCGACGGGATCATGTAATCGGGGAGGATCGGCCTCAGATGCTCGCGCAGCGCCGCCGCCTCCGGTCGCGCGCCGTCGCGGAAGACCAGATAGGCGGCCAGCGCCTGCTCGCCCGAAGCGTCCGGCCAGCCGCGCACCGCCGCCGCGGCCACCGCGGGATGGGCGGCGAGGGCGCCCTCGACCTCCTCGACCGCGACCCGGAAACCCCGGATCTTCTCGTCATTGTCGGTGCGGCCGAGGCACAGCAAGTTGCCGTCGGCGCGCCGCCGGGCGAGGTCGCCGGTGCGGTAGAGCCGGATGCCGGGCGCCGCCGGGCGCTCGCCGAACCGCTCGCCGGTCAGGTCCGGCCGGTTGCGATAGCCCAAAGCGACGCCGGCGCCGCCGATGAACAGCTCGCCGACGCAGCCGGCCGGAACCGGATTGCCCGAGGGATCGAGGACATGGGCCACCGTGTTCGCGATCGGCCGGCCGATCGGCACCGGCCCGTCGCCGCTCGTCACCCGGTGCACGGTCGACCAGATCGTCGTCTCGGTCGGGCCGTACATGTTCCAGAGCGCGCCGGAACGTTGGAGCAGGGCCTCGGCGAGCTCGCGCGGCAGCGCCTCGCCGCCGCACAGGATGGTCATGCCCGGATCGCCCGCCCAGCCTGCTTCGATCAGCGCGCGCCACGTCGCCGGCGTCGCCTGGACGACGCTCGGCCGCTCCGCTTCGATCAGCGCCGCCAGCGCGCCGGGATCGGCCGCGTCGTCGCGCGAGGCCAGGACGAGGCGGCCGCCGCACAGCAATGGCAGGAAGATTTCGAGCGCCGCGATGTCGAACGCCAAAGTGGTCACCGCGAGCAGCGAATCGCGCTCGCCAAAGCCCGGCTCCTCGCGCATCGACGCGAGCAAATTGTGGAGCGCGCGATGCGGCACCTCGACGCCCTTGGGCTTGCCGGTCGAGCCGGACGTGTAGAGGACGTAGGCGAGATCCTCGCCCGCCGGGCCGGGAAGCCCGGCCGGGCCCGTCGCCGGGCCGGGGTCGTCGGCGAGCACCAATGGCAGGCCGTCGCACGGAAAGGCTCCGGTATCCGCCGCTTCGGCGAGCAGGACATCCGGCCGGGCGTCGGCGACGATATGGTCGAGCCGCGCCCGCGGAAAGGCGGGGTCGAGCGGCAGATAGGCGGCGCCCGCCTTCATCACCGCGATCAGCCCGGCGACCATTTCGGGCGAGCGGCCGGCGCCGACCGCGACCAGGGATCCCCGGCCGATGCCGAGCCCGCGCAGCTTCACGGCGAGCCGTTCGGAATGGTCGTGGAGCCGGCCATAGGTCCAGCGGCGCGCGCCGGCGACGATCGCGACGCGGTCGGGATCGGCTTCGGCGTGGCCGCTGATCGCCCGCACGAGCGACTTTGCGGGGACGTCGCGGGCGGTGTCGTTCCAGCGGGCGATCTCGGCCTCTTCCTCGCCGGTGAGCAGAGGCAGGTCGCGCAGCCGGCATTCGGGAGAGGCGACGACGTGCTCGAGCAGAATCAGCCAATGGCCGATCATCCGCCGGATCGTCGCCTCGTCGAACAATTCGATGCTGTAGAGGAAGCGGCCGATCATCCCCTCCGGCCGCTCGTCCAGCTCCAGATAGAGGTCGAACTTGGCGGCGCCGACGCTGACGTCCATCTGGGTCAAATCCCATCCGTCGGGAAACGGGTCGACCGGCGGCTCGATCGAGAAGAGGATGTTGAACAAAGGATGCGATCCGGGCGGGCGCTTGACGCCGAGTTGCCGCACGACCTCGTCGAACGGCACTTCGCTGGCGCCGAGCGCGCCGAGCACCGAGTCGCGCACCGTCTCGAGATAGGCCGCGAACGCCATGTCCGGGCGCGGCCGGGAACGGAGCGCGATCGTGTTCAGGAAATAGCCGACGAGCGGCTGCAGCTCCGGCCGGCGGCGAAGGTCGGTGACGCCGCCGACCACCAGATCCTCCTCGCCGCTATAGCGGTGCAGCATCGCGTTGAACGCGGCGAGCAGCGTCATGTAGAGGGTCACGCCGCGCGCGCGGCTGAAGCTCTTGAGAGCCTCGGTGAGGCCGGCCGGAATAACAAAGCAGGCCATCGAGCCTTCGTGGGTCGGCAGCGCCGGCCGGGCGCGGTCGCCGGCCAGCTCGAGCTTGGCGGGCGCGTCGGCCAGTGCCTCGCGCCAGTGACGCATCTGGCGCTCGAGCGCGGGCCCGCCGCGCCCGTCGCGCTCCCACAAGGCATAGTCGCCATATTGGAGCGCGGGCTCCGCCAGCGGCGAAGGCAGGCCGCGTGCGAAGGCATCGTAGAGCGCCGCCAGCTCGGGCACGATGATCCCGTAGATCGAGACCCCGTCGAAGATGATGTGGTGCAGCGTCAGGTAGAGGCGATGATCCTCCTCGCCGAGCCTGACCACGCGCGCGCGCAGCAAAGGCGCCTCGGCGAGCGGGATCGCGCGGCGCGCGTCCTCGCCGGCAATGGCCAGAGCCGCCGCGTCGCGCTCCGCCTCCGGGAGGTGCGAGACATTTTCGACCGGCAGCGCGATCCTGATGTCGTCGCGGACGATCTGGACCAGCTCCCCGCCGAGCAGCTCGAAGCCGGTGCGCCAGCTCTCGTGCCGGCGCAGGATCTCGTTGAGGCTCGCTTCCAGCGCCGCGAGATCGAACCGGCCCTTGCGGTGGATGGTGATCGATTCGTTGTAGAGCGGCGCGTCGGGCGCCATCGACGCATGCAGCCAGATCTGGCGCTGCGCCGCCGAGATCGGCGCGATCGCGCCCGCGCGGCGCCGAGTCACCGGAGCGACCGGGAGCGCCGGGTCGCCGCCGCCGCGCATCATCTTTTCGAGAAGCTGGCGCTTCGCGTCGGAAAGCGCGGGCGCGTCCTTCATGCCTGCTTGCCCCGCGGCGCGAAGGCGATCGGCAGCGCGCTGAGGCCGCGCAGGCCCGAATTGCGGCGCCATTGCAGCGTCTCGCTGGCGAGACGGATATCGTCGAGACGGTTGAGCAGGGTGGTGAAGGCGATGCGGGCCTCCATCCGCGCGAGCGGCGCGCCGAAGCAGAAATGGGGCCCCCAGCCGAAAGCGAGATGGCGATTGTCCTCGCGCAGCAGGTCGAGCCGGTCGGGCTCGGCGAAGCGTTCGGGATCGCGGTTCCCGGCGGCCATCACCGCCATCACCGCGTCGCCCTTGCGGATCGGCCGGCCGCCGAGGAGAGTGTCCGCCGGCGCGATCCGGGCCGTATGCTGGCTCGGCGTCTCGTAGCGCAGCAGCTCCTCGATAGCCGGTTTGACGATGCCGGGATCGCCGCGCAATTGCGCGAGGGCGTCCGGCTGGCGGATCAGGGTCAGCAGCCCGTTGCCGATCAGGTTGGTGGTGGTTTCCTGGCCGCCGACCATGGTCACGATGAGGTTGGCGACGATCTCGTCCTCGTCGAGCCGGCCGCCGTCGACCTCGGCGTCGATCAGCGATCGGATCAGCCCGTCGCGCGGGCAATGCGCCTGCGCGCCGATCGCGTCGCGGAAATATCCGCTCATCTCCTCGGCGCTGCGCATCACCTGGTGGACGCGATCGGGATTGTGCTGGAAATTGCCGAGCATCTCCGCGAAATCGGCGGACCAGGCCTTGAGCTGGCGATGGTCGGCGAGCGGGACGCCGAGCAGGCCGGCGGTGACCAGAGCCGGGAACGGCTCGGCGAAGTCGGCGATGACGTCCATCCGGCCGGTCGCGATGACCTCGTCGATCAGCCGGTCGGCGATTTCCTGGATCTGCTCCTCCATCGCCTCGACGCGGCGCGGCGTGAAAGCGGTGAGGCAGAGCTTGCGGAGGCGGCTATGGGCCGGCGCGTCGAGGAACAGCATCTGCCGCGACATGATGTCGGCGATCGGCCCGAGCGCCGGCAGGCCGAGCTTCTGCATCTGCGCCGGATCGGGCGTGCGGTCGGCCGAAAAGCCGTGCAGGACCGCCTGCACGTCCTCATAGCGGGTGACGACCCAGGTGTGCATGAACGGGTCCCAATGGACCGGGGCCTGCTCGCGCAGGTGCCGGTAGAAGGGATAGGGATCGGCATGGACCTCGGGGTCCAGCAGCTGGAACAGGCTGAGGCTGGGGTCGAGCGCGGAGGGCTCCGCCCGGCTGGCCGGATTGGTCATGGTCGCCGATCCTATTCCGCCGCGCGCAGCTCGGCTTCGTCGTCGCTCATGCCCTCGATCAGCGCGAGGACGAGGGTCTCGATCAGGGCCGCGAGCGTCCGGATGGTCGGCGCCTGGAACAGGTGGCGCAACGTCAGCTCGACCCCGAATGCGTCGCCGGCGCGCAGGACGACCTGGGTGCCGAGCAGGCTATGGCCGCCGAGCAGGAAGAAATTGTCGTCGATGCTGACCGGCCCGCGCCCGAGCACGTCCGCGATGATGTCGGCGAGGCGCGCCTCGGCGGGCGTTCGCGGCGCGGCGAACGCATTTGCGGCGAGCGCATTGTCGTCGCCCGGCGCGGGCAGAGCGGCCTTGTCGATCTTGCCGTTGCCGGTCAGCGGCAGCGCGTCGAGGCGGACGAACGCGGCCGGGATCATGTAATCGGGGAGACGCTCCGCCAGGAAGGCGCGCAGCTCCGCGGCGGCGGGCAAGGCGCCGGAGCCGGGCACGACATAGGCGACCAGCTCGGCCGCGCCGCCCTCGCCGCGGGCGGCGACGACGCACGCCCCGACATCCGGATGGTCGCGGGCCGCGGCCGCGACTTCCTCCGGCTCGACGCGATGGCCGCGCACCTTGACCTGGTCGTCGGCGCGGCCGTGGAAGGCGATGCAGCCGTCGGCGAGGAGCGCGACCATATCGCCGGTGCGATAGAGACGCGCGCCAGGAACGCCGCCGAACCGGTCGGGAACGAAGGCCGTGCGATCGAGCTCCGGACGGCCGCGATAGCCGCGGCCGACGCCGGCGCCGCCGATCCAGGCTTCGCCGATCGTGCCCGCGGGCACCGGCCGGCCCTCGCCGTCTAGGATGTGGATCCGGACATTGTCGATCGGCCGCCCGATCGGCGGCAGCTCCGCCGCATCCGGCGCGGGCGCGATCGTCGTGGAAGTGGCGACCACGGTGCATTCGGTCGGACCGTAATTGTTGACCAGGGCGAAAGGCAGGCCGGCGGGCGGATAGGCCTGCAGCCGGTCCGCTCCGGTCAGCAGGGCGCGCAGCCGGGTCTCGGCGGGCCAGGGCAGCGCGATCAGCCGCTCGGCCAAAGCGGTCGGTGCGAAGGCGATATCGATCTCCTGCGCGACGAGCCAGGTCTGGAGGGCATCGGCCGAGGTCCGGACCGGTTCGGGCGCGAGCGCCACGGAGGCGCCGGCGCACAGAGCGGGCCATATCTCCCACAAAGAAGCGTCGAAGGCGAGGCCGGCGAGATGCGCGGCGCGGTCGCCGGGGCCGACGCCGAACGCAGAGCAATGCCAGGCGACGAGGTTGGAGAGGTTGGCGTGGGTGATCTCGACGCCCTTGGGGGCGCCGGTCGAGCCCGACGTGTAGATCACATAAGCAAGGTCGTCGGGCGCGATCGGGGCCGCCTCCGCATCGTCGCCGAACCCGGCGATCGCTTCGGCATCATCGTCGAGCGCGACGAAGTTCGGATGATCGACGAGCGCGCGCAGGCCGAGGCCGGCGCGGCCGACGATCGCGGCGCACCCCGAATCCTCGAGGATGGCGGCGAGGCGTTCGTCCGGCCAGGCCGGGTCCAGGGGAAGGAAGGCGGCGCCCGCTTTCCACGCGGCGAGGCAGGCGACGATCTGGTCGAACGAGCGCTCCAGCCCGATCGCGACGAGGCCGCCCAGCCCGACCCCGCGCGCGCGGAGACAGGCGCCGAGCCGCACCGCATGGGCCTCGAGCTCCGCGTAGCGAAGCGTTCCGCACGCGGCCGACAGCGCAATGGCGTCCGGCCGCGCGGCGGCGGCGGCGGCGACCCGCTCGGCGGGCACGAACGGATAAGGGGGACAAGGGGAGAAAGCATCGGCCGCGTTCGCGGCGGGAGATGCTGCGGCCAGGGAGGCGTGGCGATCGGGCATAAATCCAATAACCACAAAGAATTTGGCGAACCGTTAATGGCCGCAATCGGCCCCGGCCATCAGCGCCGGATGGCGATGGAGAAAGCAGGCAGCGGGATTCCGGCTTTCGCGGGACGGCGGTGGAAAATAGTGGCGCCCCCTCCCCGTCATTCCCGCGAAAGCCGGAATCCCGCTACATCCTGGCAGCCGGCTACGCTTGACAGGACTCGCCGGCGCGGCCGACACACCGCCCATGACCCTGCAGCTCCATTACCACCCCCTCTCCTCCTTCTGCCAGAAGGCGCTGATCGCCTTTTACGAGCGGAGCGTCCCGTTCGACGGCGTGATCGTCGACCTCTCCGACCCGGCGCAGCGCGCGGCGCTGGAGGCGATCTGGCCGATCGGCAAGTTCCCGGTGCTCCGCGACGAGGAACGCGGCCGGACCGTGCCCGAAGCGAGCCTGATCGTCGAATATCTCGACCGCGCCCATCAGGGCCCGCCGCCGCTCATCCCCGCCGATCCCGACGTCGCGCTCCGCGTCCGGCTCTGGGACCGTTTCTTCGACAATTACATCCATTTGCCGATGCAGAAGGTGGTCGGCGACAATCTGCGGCCCGAGGGCAAAAGGGATCCGACCGGGGTCGCCGAAGCCAAGGCGCAGATCGCCAGGAGCTGGGGACTGCTCGACGCGCACCTCGCCCGGGAAAGCGGCGACTGGATGATCGGCAATTCCTTCACCCTCGCCGATTGCGCGGCGGCGCCGGCCATCTTCTACGCCAATGTCGTCCAGCCGTTCGACGGCCTGGAGCGGGTCCAGGATTATTTCGGCCGCCTGCTCGATCGGCCGAGCTTCGCCCGCTGCGTCGAGGAAGCGAAACCCTATTGGAAATATTTCCCGCTGGAGTGGCCGGAATCCTACCTCTGACGGAGGCGGCGATGGACGGGAGCCTGTTCGCCCTGATCCGCGGCCGCATCGCCGATCCCGACGCCGATTTCCTGGTCGAGGCCGACGGAACGCGGCTGAGCTATGGCGGCATGCTCGACCGGAGCGGCCGGCTCGCCAATCTGTTCGTCCGGCTCGGCGTCCGGCCCGGCGACCGCATCGCCATCCAGGCGGAGAAGAGCGCCTGGGCCCTCATCGTCTATCTCGCCACCCTGCGCGTCGGCGCGGTCCACCTGCCGCTCAACCCCGCCTACACGCCGGCGGAGGTCCGCTATTTCCTTGGGGACGCGGAACCGGCCTTGTTCGTCTGCCGACCCGGGCAGGAGGCGGAGATGCGCGCCCTTGCGGCCGAGCTCGGCGTGCCCCGCGTCGAGACGCTCGGCGCGGACGGCGGCGGCAGCCTCGCCGCCGCCGCGCTTGAGCAGCCGGCGGAATTCGACGACGCCCCGCGCGATGCCGACGATCTCGCCGCCATCCTCTACACGTCGGGCACGACCGGCCGCTCCAAGGGCGCGATGCTGACCCATCGCAACCTCGCCTCCAATGCCGAGACTTTGCGTATCGCCTGGCGCTTCACCGCCGCCGACCGATTGCTCCACGCCTTGCCGATCTTCCACACCCACGGCCTGTTCGTCGCGACCAATGTCAGCCTGCTCGCCGGCGGGTCGATGCTCTTCCTCCCCGGCTTCGACCTCGACGCCATCCTCCGCCTGCTGCCGCACGCCACGGCGATGATGGGCGTCCCGACTTATTATACCCGCCTCCTCGCCCGCCCCGATTTCACACGCGAGCTGGCGGCGCACATGCGCCTGTTCGTCTCGGGCTCGGCGCCGCTCTCGGCCGAGACCCACCGCGAATTCGAAGCGCGCACCGATCACAGGATCCTCGAACGCTACGGCATGACCGAGACCAACATGATCTGCTCCAACCCCTATGACGGCCCACGCATCCCGGGCAGCGTCGGACGGGCCTTGCCAGGCGTCGCCGTGCGGATCGCCGCGCCGGAGAGCGGCAGGGTGCTGCCGGAGGGTGAGGTCGGTATCATCGAGGTCAGGGGCCCGAACATATTCAAGGGCTATTGGCGCATGCCGGAGAAGACGGCGGAGGAATTCCGCCCCGACGGCCATTTCATCACCGGCGACATGGCATGGATGGACGAGGCCGGCTACGTCCGCATCGTCGGCCGCGCCAGGGATCTGGTCATCTCCGGCGGCCTCAACGTCTATCCCGCCGAGGTCGAGGCGGCGATCGAGGAATTGCCCGGCGTGGCGGAATGCGCCGTGATCGGCGTGCCGCATCCGGATTTCGGTGAAGGCGTGGTGGCGGTGGTGACGGCTCGCCCAGGCGAACCGACGCCCGACGAGGCGAATATCCGCGCGGCGCTGCGCGACAGGCTCGCCGCGTTCAAGCAGCCCAAGCGCGTGTTCCTGATCGACGCCCTCCCCCGCAACACGATGGGCAAGATCCAGAAGAACGCGCTTCGGGAACGATACGCAGAAACGTTCACCCCCTAATTCCTCCCCGGGACGGGGAGGGGGACCGCCTGAAAGGCGGTGGAGGGGGATCGGCACCTGGCACGGCTTCGTTGTTCCGGGGCCGAGCGCGGTCTCGGACCCCCCTCCACCAGCCTTCGGCCGGTCCCCCTCCCCGTCCCGGGGAGGATACTCACTCCGCCAAAGTCGCGTTCCCCGTAATCCGGAATCTCGTCCCCCCACCCGCCGTCTGCGGCAAACCCGCGCGCGAAGCCGGCTGCCCGCCCCCAACCCACGCCTCGACCGGCCCCGCCTCGATGCGCCGCACGCCTTGCGGGTCGACGATGCTGAGCGCGCGGTCCTTCAGCGTGAAGGCGACGTGCCGGGTCTCGCCGGCCTTCAAATGGATGCGCTGGAAGCCGGCGAGCGCCCGGATCGGCGCTCCGGCGGCGCCGGGATGGGCGAGGTAGAGCTCGACCACTTCGTCGCCGTCGCGGCTTCCGCTGTTGGTGACGTCGGCGGAGATGGCGACCGCGCCATTGGCCGGCACCGCCGCCGCGCTCGGCCGCACGTTCGAATAATGGAAGCTGGTATAGCTCAGGCCATAGCCGAACGGATACAGCGCCTCGCCCTTGAAATAGCGGTAGGTGCGCCCGGCCATCGCATAATCGTCGAAGGCGGGGAGCTGGTCGACCGACTTGTAGAAGGTGATTGGAAGCCGTCCGGCCGGGCTGTAATCGCCGGCGATCAGCCGCGCGACCGCATCGCCGCCCTCCTCGCCCGGATACCAGGCCTCGACGATCGCCGGCACATGCGCGTCGGCCCAGTTCACACCGAGCGCACTGCCGTTCATCAGCACGAGCACGAGCGGCTTGCCGGTCGCCTGGACGCGCTCGAGCAATTGCTCCTGCGGCCCCGGCAGGTCGATGCTGGTGCGGTCGCCGCCGGAGAAGCCGGGCGCCTCGACCTTCATCTCTTCGCCCTCGATCCGGGCGGAGAGGCCGCCGACGAAGACGACCAAATCGGCCTTGCGCGCCGCCTCGACCGCCTTGTCGCCATTCTGCTCGGGCGTGCTCCACACCAGATATTGCTCGCCGCGCGCGCCGCGCTGGAAGGCCTCGACCCGGATCGGGTAAGAATGGCCACCCTCGAGCGCGATCTTGCCCGCGACGATCGAGGGCGCGTCGCCGACGCCCCATTCGTCGGTGACCATTTTGTCGCCGATCCACACGCGATAGCCGTTCTGGCTGAGCACCCGGAAGCTGTATTCGCCGCTCGCCGGCGGGGTGATGAAGCCGGTCCAGCGCATCGCGCTCTCGCGGTCGCCGCGCCAGGTGAAGGCGGCGTTCGGCGCCATGCTCGTGGCGGTCGGCGCGCCCTTCAAATCAACGCCGGCGAAGCTCTCGGCCTTGAGCCCGTGCGCATGGCAATCGGCATCGGCGCAGAGCGCGGAATCGGGCACCGGCGGCTCGGCCGGGCCGATCAGGCCGGTGCCCTGGACGAAGACGATGTTCGATTGCGGGAAGCGGGCGCGAAGGCCGTCGAGCACCGTCACCGGCCTGGACGGCGTGCCGTAATAATTGCCGATCAGCGCATCGAGGCTGTCGGCATTGGGCCCGATCACCGCGATCGTGCGCGGCGCGGCGCGAAGCGGCAGCGCATTGCCCTCATTCTTGAGCAGCACCATCGAATCCTCGGCCATCTTCAGCGAAAGCGCGCGGTGCGCGGCCGTGTCGTTGTCGGCGGCGCTGATGGCGGGGAAGACCTGGCTCGGCGGATCGAACAGGCCGAGGCGGATGCGCGCCTCGAACAGGCGGCGGAGCGACCGGTCGATCACCGCCTCAGGCATCATCCCGCGGCGGACGGCGTTGACGATCGGCCCCTGCTCGGTCGTCCAATTGTTGCGGAAATCGCCGCAGATGATGTCCATGCCGGCCTTGAAGGCAAGCGTCACGCCTTCCTCGGGCGTCTTCACATAATGGAGCGCGTCGGGCCGGTAGATGTTGGCCGCCGCCCCGCAATCGGAGACGACATAGCCCTTGAAGCCCCAGGCGCCGCGCAGGACGTGCTGGAGCAGGTTCGTGTTCGCGCAGGCGGGGACGCCGTCGATCGCATTATAGGCGCACATGATCGACCGGACGTTCGCCTCGGTCACCGTCGCGCGGAAGGCGGGGAGATAGGTGTCCTCGAGGTCGTGGCGCGAGGGATGGACGTCGGTCTTGTGGCGGGTCGATTCCGGGCCGCTGTGGACGACATAATGTTTCGAGGTGGCGATCGTCTGGAAATATTTGGGATCGTCGCCCTGGAGGCCGCGGATGAAGGCGATGCCGATCCGGCCGGTGAGGTAGGGATCCTCGCCATAGGTCTCCTGCCCACGGCCCCAGCGCGGATCGCGGAAGATGTTGATGTTTGGCGACCACACGGTCAGCCCGCGATACCAGTCGGCGCCGCCGTCGGGATGACGGGTCGCGACATATTTGGCGCGGAACTCGACACCGATCGTGCCCGCGACCTCGTGCATCAACGGCTGGTCCCAGGTCGCCGCCATGCCGATCGCCTGGGGGAAGACGGTGGCGATGCCGGCGCGGGCGACGCCGTGCAGCCCCTCGTTCCACCAGCCATAAGCGGGCACGCCGAGCCGCGGAATCGCCGGCGCGAAATTGCCGAGCTGCGCGGCCTTTTCCTCCAGCGTCATTTGCGACACCAAAGCCGTCGCGCGCTGCTCGGGCGACAGCGAAGTGTTTCGCCACGGCTGCGCCGGCGCCTGCTGCGCGGCGACGGGCGCCGCCAGCGCCACGGATGCGAACAATGCGGCGAGCGCCAGAGCCTTGCGATTCATCCTCTTCCTCCCTGTCCCCTTTCGTTGGGGCTGGTTGATGTTAACGCTATCATAAAAGGAGGCGATGGCGGAAGAGGCGGAAAAATCCTCCCCCGGATTTCCCGGGGGAGGGGGGACCGCGCGTAGCGCGGTAGAGGGGCGTGGCGCGGTGTCAAGGACCCCTCCACCAGCCTTCGGCTGATCCCCCTCCCCTGCGAAGGCAGGGGAGGACTGAGGTCAGCCCAGCGCTTTCTTGAGAAGCTCGTTGACCACCTGCGGATTGGCTTTGCCCTGCATCGCCTTCATCACCTGGCCGACGAAGAAGCCGAACAATTTATCCTTGCCGGAGCGGTATTCGGCGACCTTGTCCGGGTTCGCGGCCATCACCTCGGCGATCGCCGTCTCGATCGCGCCGGTGTCGCTGGTCTGCCTGAGGCCACGCTCCTCGACGATCCGGGCCGGATCCTGACCGGTTTCGAGCATGATCTCGAACACCTGCTTGCCGAGCGTTCCGGAAAGCGTGCCGTCGGCGATCAGGCGGAGCAGCTCGGCGCCCTGCGCCGGGCCGACCGGGCTGTCCTCGATCGTGCGGCCGAGGCGGTTGAGGGCGCCGAACAGGTCGGAGATCACCCAGTTGCTCGCTCGACGGGCCAATTCTTGTTCCGGGGAGCTGGGAGTCGCTGGGGAGCCGTGGACACCCAGATCCGTCAGCAACGCCTCGAACCAGCGCGCCGTCTCGACCTCGGCGGTCAGCACGCTCGCATTGTAGGCGGGAAGCCCCAATGCCTGCTCGTAGCGGCGGCGCTTGGCGTCGGGCAGCTCGGGCAGACTCGCGCGGCAGTCGGCGAGAAAGGCCTCATCGAGCTCGACCGGCAGCAGGTCCGGGTCGGGGAAATAGCGATAATCGTGCGCTTCCTCCTTGGAGCGAAGCGAGCGGGTCTCGCTTTTGTCGGGATCGAACAGCCGCGTCTCCTGGACGATCCTGCCGCCGCTCTCCAGCATTTCGACCTGACGGTTCGCCTCATATTCGATCGCGGCCATGATGAAGCGGACCGAATTGACGTTCTTGGTCTCGGTGCGGGTGCCGAGCGCGCCGCCGGGCTTGCGGACGCTGACATTGACGTCGGCGCGCATGCTGCCCTGCTCCATATTGCCGTCGCAGCTCCCGACATAGCGAAGGATCGAGCGCAATTTGCGGACATAGGCGCCCGCTTCCTCGGGGCTCCTCATGTCGGGCCTGGAGACGATCTCCATCAAGGCGACGCCCGAGCGGTTGAGGTCGACGTAAGAGAAATTGGGATGCTGATCGTGCATCAGCTTGCCGGCGTCCTGTTCCAGATGGATGCGCTCGATGCCGACGCGCTTGGCCGAGCCTTCATCCTTCTCGTCGACCAATATCTCGATCTCGCCCTCGCCGACGATCGGGTGGTAGAGCTGGCTGATCTGGTAGCCCTGCGGCAGGTCCGGATAGAAATAATTCTTCCGGTCGAAGCGCGACCAGGGATTGATCCTCGCCTCCAGCGCCATGCCGGTCCGCACCGCCTGGACGAGGCATAAACGGTTCGGCACCGGCAGCATGCCGGGCATGGCCGCGTCGACCAGGCTGACCTGGGTGTTGGGCTCGGCCCCGAATGCGGTCGCGGCGCCCGAGAAGAGCTTGGCGCTGGACGCGACCTGGGCGTGGACCTCGAGCCCGATCACCACCTCCCATTCGCCGGTGGCGCCGTGGATGCGGTAGCTGCTCATGCTGCGATCAGGGAAGAAAGGGGAAATGGGTTCGCGCAGAGACGCAGAGACGCAGAGACGCCCGGCGAAGCCGACCGCCCGAGCCATTCTTCCGATGCCGTTTCAGGAATGAAATTCCGGCATTCGCCGGAAGCGCCGGAACCTCGGACTCTCTGCGTCTCTGCGTCTCTGCGCGAACAAATCTTGAGCGTTTCCCTCACCACCACGCCTCCGCTCTGGCAGTGAAGCCCGCCCGTTCCTCCAGCGCCAGGGCCGCGTCCAGCACACCCTGCTCGTCGAGCGCGCGGCCGACGAGCTGGAGGCCGAGCGGCAGGCCCTGATCGTCGAGTCCGGCCGGCACCGAGATGGCCGGAAGCCCGGCAAGGCTGGCGGGGACGGCGAAGACGTCGTTCAGATACATGGCGATCGGATCGTTCGCCTTGTCGCCCAATGCGAAGGCGGCCGAGGGGGCGGTGGGCGTGAGGATGAGATCGCAGCTCTCCCACACCCGTTCGAAATCCCGCGCGATCAAGGCCCGTACCTTCTGCGCCTGGTTGAAATAAGCGTCGTAAAAGCCTGCCGACAGCACATAGGTGCCGATCATGATCCGGCGCTTGACCTCGGCGCCGAAGCCCTCCGCCCGCGTCGCCTCGTACATGTCGGTAAGGCCGCCTTGCGCCGGCTGCACCCGGCGGCCGTAGCGCACGCCGTCATAGCGGGCGAGGTTGGACGAGGCCTCGGCCGGGGCGATGATATAGTAAGTCGGCAGCGCATATTTCGTGTGCGGCAGCGAGACTTGGACGATCTCGGCGCCGGCGTCGCGCATGCGCTGGATGCCCTGCTCCCAGACGCGGTCGATCTCGGCGGGCACGCCGTCGATCCGATATTCCCTCGGAATGCCGATCCGCCTGCCGCGGATGTCGGAGGAGAGGTTCGCCTCCCACTTCGGCACCTTCAGATCGAGCGAGGTCGAATCCTTGGGATCGAAGCCGGCCATCGCCGCCAGCAGGATCGCACAGTCGCGGACGTCGCGCGCCATCGGTCCGGCCTGGTCGAGGCTGGAGGCGAAGGCAACGATGCCCCAGCGCGAGCAGCGGCCATAGGTCGGCTTGACGCCGGCGATCCCGGTGAAGGCGGCGGGCTGGCGGATCGAGCCGCCGGTGTCGGTGCCGGTGACGCCGGGCGCCAGCCGCGCCGCCACCGCGGTCGCCGATCCGCCCGAGCTTCCGCCCGGGGTCAGCGCCGCATTGCCGCCGTCGCGACGCCGCCAGGGCGAGATGACCGGCCCCCAGGCGCTGGTCTCGTTGGACGAGCCCATGGCGAACTCGTCCATGTTCAATTTGCCGAGCATCCCCGCGCCGGCGGCGAAGAGGTTGGCGGAGACGGTCGATTCGTAAGGCGGCCTGAAGCCGGTGAGGATGCGGCTGCCGGCGGTCGTGGGGACGCCCTTGGTCGCGAACAGATCCTTGATGCCGAGCGGCACGCCCGAGAGCGGCTTGAGGTCGCCCGAAGTGCGCGCCGCGTCGGCGGCATCGGCGGCGGCGAGCGCATGGTCCGGCGTCTCGACGGTGAAGGCGTTGAGCGCCCGCCCCTTCTCCACGGCGGCGACATAGGCCTCGGCGACCTCGCGCGCGGAGAAGGCACCGCCGCGCACCCCGTCGCGGATCTGCGCGATGCCGAGATCGGTGAGACTGGTCACGGCACCAACTCCGTCACCCCCGCGAAAGCGGGGGTCCAGCTGCCTTTGCGGCGGCGGGGGGATAGAAGAAGAAGCGGGATCCCCGCTTTCGCGGGGATGACGGAAAGAGACTGGATCCCCGCTTGCGCGGGGATGATCGAATGATGCGCTCCGCTCCTCATTCGATCACCTTCGGGACCGCGAAGAAGCCGTGCTCCGCCGCCGGCGCATTCGCCAGCACGTCGTCGCGGATGCCGCCGTCGGTCACCATGTCGTCGCGCAGGCGCAGATGATTGGGGATCACCGCATTCATCGGCTCGACGCCGGCGACGTCCACCTCCTGGAGCTGCTCGATCCAGCCAAGGATATTGTTGAGCTCGGGCGCGAGCGCTTCGACCTCGGCATCGCTCACCGCGATGCGGGCGAGACGGGCGATGTGGCGGACCGTGGCGGCGTCGACGGACATGTGGCGCGGCTAGCATCCATGCTGCGCTGCATCAAGAACGGCTAGGCCCCGCTGGGTGGATTCTCGTATTTCATCGCGCCGATCTCATTGCCCTCGGTGTCGAGGAAGCGGATCAGCACGCCGACGGTCGGGATCGGCGCGTTGTCCATCGTGATCGTGCCGCCATTGGCGACCACCCTCTCCTTCACGGCGTCGACATCGTCGACCGCGAAGGTGCATTCGAGGCCGTTGAGGCCGCTTCCCGTGCGCGGCGTCTGGCGCTTGTGCATCAGACCCTGCACGCCCGGCGATGCCTCGTCGCCGGTATGGATCAGATAGAAGCCCGGCGGCCCCCAGGGTTCGAACACCCAGCCGAACACAGTTTCGTAAAAAGCGGCGGCGCGGTCCGTGTCGTCGACATGGATGGCGAAGGAGGCGAGGTTCGCGGTCATGCGGCGATATTAAGCCCGCTGGCCGGAATGTCGCAATCCCGCTAGAGCGGCAAAATATGTCGCCAAAGCGTCATACCCGCGCCGACGAGCCCTTCCTTTTGGTCCGCAGCCTCGCCTCGGACCATCGCGCCGGAGACTCGATCGAGCGGCACGCGCACGATTGGCACCAGCTCGTCTACGCCTCGGGCGGCGTGCTCAATGTGTGGACCGAGGCCGGATCGTGGGTCGCGCCGCCTTATTGGGCGATCTGGGTGCCGGCCGGCACGCGCCACGGCATCCGCTTCGCCGCCGGAAGCGCCTTCCGTACCCTCTATCTGCGGCCGGACGCCTGCGAAGCATTGCCGCAACTTTGTTGCGTCGTCACGGTCTCACCCTTGCTTTGCGAACTGATCCTGAAGGCCGGGCGGATCGGAATGCTCGACGCCCGCGCGCCTGCCGAAGCGGCGCTCGCCACCCTGATAATCGACGAGTTCCGCCAGGCCCGCGTCCCGCCCTTCGCTCTGCCCCAGCCGGCGAGCGCCGCGACGAAGCGTGTCGCGCAGCTCATGGAAAGCAGCGTCGAAGGCCCGCTCGAAATGGCAGCGCTCGCCCGTGCCGCCGGCATCGGCCAGCGCACGCTCGAACGCCGCTTCCGCGCGGAAACGGGCCTCGCCCCGGCCGCCTGGCGCCGCCAGCGCGTCCTGCTGGCCGCGCTCGAACGGCTGGCGGCTGGCGAGCCGGTCAAGGCGGTCGCCGCCGATGTCGGCTATCGAACCCCGAGCGCCTTCGTCGCCGCCTTCCGCGGCGCGTTCGGAGTGACGCCCGGCCGCTATTTCGAACGCGGCATCGACCCGGAATGAACCGTCATTCGAAGGCGGGCCCGGTCGGCTTTCCGCCGATGAAGAGCTGCCGGCGCTTCACCTCGCGGACCTGGACGTCGCCATTGTCGATGGCGGCGCGCTCATGTTCGAGCATCGCCCGTTCCCGCGCGCCGTCGATCGGGCCGATAACGCGCGGCGGGAATAGGTTGGCCAAAGTATCGCTGACGTCGCGCCAATCCTTTCCGTCGAGCCGCAGGACGTGCGGATCGATCGCGCAGTGGACGCCGGGGCGCGTCTGCGCCTCGCGTCCGACGATCCGCGCGGCACAGCCGTCCATGAGGACGGCCGCTTCGGTCTCGCCCGGCTTCCAGTAGACGAGGCAATCGCCGGCCCCGCTGCAGATTTCGGGGGCCGTCGCTGCCGCGCGCAGGGCCGGCGGCAGCGCCACGCCGGCCGGGATCGTCTTCAGGATCGGCGTGGTGGAGGGTGCTTCGGGCCCGGCGAACGGGTCGCCATCGTAGCGCGAACGCATGGCGAGCGTGCGGCCGGCGGTCATGCGGACCGCCGGCTGGCGGCTCTGCTGGAGCTGGCGGAGGACGGGGATGCCCTCCGGCCCGAAATCGAACCGCATCGCGGTCCAGTCGAACATTTCGGGCGTGACCCGCCCCGACTCGAGCCGCGCCATCTGGTTGCGGGCGGCGAGGCCGCCGAAGCTGACGAAGGGCAGAGCGAGGAACAGGCCGACCAGGAAGACGCCGAGCGCAAGCCCGATATTGGCGCGTCTGATGCCCTCCGCCCAATGGCGCCGGCGCAGCAGGATCGCCGCGAGAAAGGCGAGCCCGCAGGTCAAAGCGACCGCGACGAAGGTGATCGCCCACAGCCGGTCCGGAGTCAGCCCATATTGGCCGACGCGCTTTCCGGTCGAGATCGCGGCCACGATCCCGAGCGGAAGGATGACGAGCGCCAGCGGCAGCGCCGTCCAGCGAAGGATTCGGCCCTGCCCCGCTTCCTCCTCGCCCGAAGGACCGATGGTGGCGCTGACCAGGACGAAGGCGCTCAGCACGCAGACGAGCAGGATCGGAGTCGTCTGCTTCGTCGTCCAGAGCGGGGCCAGCCCGGTGAACGGCAAGGCGAGCACGAACAAAACCAGCCCGCACGCGAGCACGGGCGTCAGCACCGACAGGATCGCGGCCGCGATCCGCTGGAGCATAAGCAGCATCGGCGCCCGCTCGCGCAAAAGCCCGATCCCGGCGCCGAGCGCCGTGCCGATCAACGTCCATTCGAACCAGCTATGGTTGAACAGGTCCTTCAATTGATGAAGGCCGATCAGGGCGAAGAGCTGGCCGAGCAGAGTGGTCAGCAGGAAAACGAGCAGGACGAAGGCCCAGCCCGCGGCCCACAGGATCGCGTGCGTCCAGCTATAGGCATGCAGCGCCTGGTAATCGAGCCGAAGCCGGCGTCGCGCGCCGTCTGGAACAGGGGAAGGGCGATCGCCACCGCGACGAGGGCGGAGAAAAGCTGCCATTTCTCGTTCGCGCCCCATCCGGACCAGCCGCCGTTGCGCCAGGTGACGCCGCCCATCACCAGACCGACGGCAAGGGCGAACAGGATCGACCAGAGCCAGCGCCGCCGCTCCAGCGAAAAGGCGAAGGCGATCCCCGCGCTCGCCACCAGGGCG
Source organism: Allosphingosinicella sp. (assembly GCA_036491055.1). Lineage (GTDB taxonomy): Bacteria > Pseudomonadota > Alphaproteobacteria > Sphingomonadales > Sphingomonadaceae > Allosphingosinicella. Next base: position 146,222 of record DASXCT010000048.1, on the reverse strand, counting down.
CCGCCGCCGAGCCGCAGCGGATCGTCAATCCATTCCCAGCGCTCCGGCCCCTGGACCAACTGGGCGAAGACGAATCCGCAAAGCGCGCCCAGCAGCGGGAGCATCATTGTCCGCGCGGGCCAGGCGCCCGCTTCGTCCCGATCGTCCATGCGATTTCCCCCTTCGCCGCCTGAAACAAGCCGGCCGATCCTGGCCTGTCAATGTGCAGCCGCGATGCAGAAAATGCGCGGCTTCAAAAATTTTTCCGAGCCATCGCGGCCTTGCGCCGGGCGCGCGTATCGGCTTGGGCGGGCCGATGCTGGCAAGGCGCTTCCTCTGGATCGTGGCGACTTTGACCCTGCTCGTGATGGCCGGCGCGCTCGCCTACCGGCTGTTCCAGGTGCAATTGATGCGCTTCGCCCTGGTGCCGACGAGCCGGTTCGAGGCGGCGGCGGCGGTCGATCCGGCCGTCTATGCCCGGCCCGAAATGTGGATCGCGCGTCCGGGCATGAAGGACGATCCTTCGCTCTGGACGCCGCCGGGCGTGACCCGCTCGGGCAAGGTTCGGGCGGAGATTTTCTTCGTCCACCCCACTTCCTATCTCGAGAAAGCGCGCTGGAACGCGCCGCTCGACGATCCCGAATCGCGCTGGCGAGCGCGGCTGTTCGTCCAGAGCCAGGTGAGCGCGTTCAACGATATCGGCGAAATATGGGCGCCGCGCTACCGCCAGGCCACCTTCGGCGCCTTTCTGACCAGCAAGGCCGATGCCGCCAAGGCATTGGATTTCGCCTATCGCGACGTGCTCGCCGCCTTCGAGGCCTTTTTGAAGCAGGCGCCGAAGGACCGGCCGATCATCCTCGCCGGCCACAGCCAGGGCAGCTATCATCTGATGCGGCTGCTCGCCGAGCGGGTCAAGGGACGGCCCGAGGCGAAAAGGATCGCCGCCATCTACATGATCGGCTGGCCGCTCTCCACCACCGCCGATTTGCCCGCGCTCGGCTTTCCCGCCTGCGCGCAGCCGGGCCAGGCGCGCTGCATCCTCGACTGGCAGAGCTTCGCCGAGCCGGCCGACCCGAAGATGATCACCGACGTCTATGACGAGACCAAAGGCGAGACCGGCCTCTCGCGCGCCGGCTCGCCGATGCTCTGCATCAATCCGCTGACCGGCGTGCGCGGCGGCGCGGCGGCGGCGGCCGCCAATCTCGGCACGCTCGTCCCCAATGAGAAACTGACCTCGGGCACGCTCGCGAAGCCGGGCGTCGCCGCCCGCTGCGACGTGCGGGGATTCCTGCTCATCTCGAACCCGCCCGACCTCGGCCCCTATGTGCTGCCCGGCAACAATTACCACGTCTACGATTACGCCCTGTTCTGGCCGAACATCCGCCGCGACGTGGCGGCGCGGCTCGCGACGTTCGAGGCGAGTACCAAACCCCTGGTTCGTCATTCCCGCGAAAGCGGGAATCCAGACTGACTCGGCGCGCGCCAATGATTCCGTCTGGACTCCCGCTTCCGCGGGAGTGACGGGTGGGGCGTGATTACCCAGAGCATCCTCGACTACCGCACCGCCCTCCCTGACGGCGGCCGCCTGCTCGGCCTCGACGTCGGCACGAAGACGATCGGCCTTGCCCTCTGCGATTCCGGCTGGACGATCGCGACGCCCGCCGAAACGATCCGCCGCGGCAAATTCTCGGCCGATCTCGAAAGATTGGGTGCGCTCGCCGAGGCGCAGGCGGCGAAGGGCCTGGTCGTCGGCCTCCCGCTCAACCTCGACGGCACCGACAGCCCCCGCACCCAGTCGGTCCGCGCCTTCGCCCGCAACCTCGCCCCGCTCGCTTTGCCGATCCTGCTCTGGGACGAGCGCTGGTCGACCCAGGCGGTGACCCGCACCCTGATCGACGCCGACGCCAGCCGGGCCCGCCGCGCCGCGCTCATCGACAAGATGGCGGCCGCCTACATCCTCCAGGGGGCGATCGACGCGCTCACGATGGGCTGAGCGTCCGCAAGATGCGCTGAGAATAAGGTAAGCATTGAAGCCTAGAACGGGCCTGTGGTCGCGATCCTCATCCTTCTCATCGTCGCCTTCGGCGCGATCAACGCCTGGACGGTCATGCTTTTCTGGATGGACAAGCAAAGGGCGCGCGCCGGCGCCTGGCGCATTTCCGAAGCCAGCCTGCTCGCCATGGCGGTGATCGGGGGGACACCCGGCGCGTTCCTGGCGCGCGCCTGGTTCCGGCACAAAACCCGCAAGCAGCCCTTCGGTACCGTGCTCTTCCTCATCGCCGCGATCCAGGCGGGAAGCGCGATCGGATGGGTTTGCGGCTGATCGCTTGAGCATGGCCGCGGCCGCCATTAGACGCGGACGGCAATGCCCTTCTCCCACCGCCATCTGCTCGGCATCGAGCCGCTTTCGCGCGAGGACATCTTGTTCCTGCTCGACGAGGCGGAGCCGTGGATCGCCTTCAACCGCCGCAAGCGCCGCTGCGACGATCGGCTTGCCGGCCTCACCCAGTTCAACGTCTTCTTCGAGAATTCGACCCGAACCCTCTTCTCCTTCGAGGTGGCGGGGAAGAGGCTTGGGGCGCAGGTCGCGAACTTCCATCCCGGCGCGTCGAGTGTCAGGAAGGGCGAGAGTCTGATCGACACCGCTCTGACCCTCGACGCGATGCGGCCCGACGTGATGGTGATCCGCCATTCCGAGACCGGCGCGCCGCACGAGGTCGCCGCCGCGGTCGATTGCGCGGTGATCAACGCCGGCGACGGCACCGGCGAGCATCCGACCCAGGCCCTGCTCGACGCGCTCACCATGCGCCGCCGCAAGGGCCATATCGAGGGACTGAAGGTCGCGATCTGCGGCGACATCCGCCACAGCCGGGTCGCCGGATCGAACATGCGGCTGCTGCCCCGATTGGGCGCCGAGCTGCGGGTGGTCGGCCCGCCGGCCTTGCTGCCCGACGACACCGGCGCCATCCCCGCCTTCACCGATCTCGACGAGGGCATAGAGGGCGCCGACGTGGTGATGATGCTGCGCATCCAGCGCGAGCGGATGGAGGAGAGCGTCTCGGGCTCGCTCGCCGATTTCCACGCCCGCTACGGACTGACCCGGGCGCGGCTCGACCGGGCGGCGCCGACGGCCCTCGTCATGCATCCCGGTCCGATGAACCGCGGCGTCGAGATCGACGGCGACCTCGCCGACGATCCCGAGCGTTCGGCGATCCGCGAGCAGGTGGAGAATGGCGTCGCGGTCCGGATGGCCGTTCTCGACATCCTCACCCGCGACCGGCGCGACTGACCGTAACGCTCGCAAGAGGAACCCGAATGCGCAAGCTCATCCTCAAGATGTCGACCTCGCTCAACGGCTTCGTATGCGGGCCGAACGGCGAGCTGGACTGGATGCTGGCCGGCGACGGCGGCGGCTCCAAGGCCTGGCAGCTCGCCCGCGCCTGGGAGGCGGGGCTGCACATCATGGGGCGCAAGAGCTTCAACGACATGAAGGGTTTCTGGCCGTTCTCGGACGACGATTATGCGAAGCCGATGAACGCCATTCCCAAGGCCTGTTTCTCACGTCACGGCCCGACCGACGGCGGCACCCGGGCGCCGGAGGATGCGCGCCGGGCCGGCGGCGAGGCCGAAGCCAGGAATGAAGGCGCCGTCGAAAGCTGGAACGCGGCGCCATGCCTCACCGGCGATCTCGCGGAGGAAATCCGCACGCTCAAGGAAGCGAACGGCAAGCCGATCATCGCCTGGGGCGGCGCCGGATTCGCGCGAAGCCTGATTCCAACCGGGCTGATCGACGAATATCAGTTCCTGGTCCACCCGGTCGCGATCCCAGCCGGGCTGGAGATTTTCTCGGGGCTCGATGCGCCGCTGCGGCTGATGCTCGCCGGTTTGGAGCGGTTCGACAACGGCGTCGTCGCGAAGGTTCTGCACCCGGCCTGACCGACCAGCGTGCGTCCTTTTTTCTCCTCTCCCTTTGAGGGAGAGGATACTTCGCCTTAGCGGCTTTGCCGCTTAGGCGAAGTTGGTGAGGGTGACACCGTTGGCGATTTCTTCGCGGAGTCTGTCACCCTCACCGAACTCCGCCTAGGCTCCTACGTCGCCAAGGCTTCGTATCCCTCCCCCATCTAAGGGGGAGGGCGATATTCACTGATCCGCTCGGTTTGAGAACGCGCCTCAGCGCGAGGCGATCGCGGTCTTGTGGACGTAGCGCGAGGCCCAGCGCGGCGGCGTGTCGCCGGCGACGGCGCGGACGAAGCAGTCGCCGCCCTTGGCGCGGATGCCATGGCAGGTGCGCTCGGCATCGTCGCGGCTGGCGAAGCTGGCGACCGAAAGGCGGTGCAAAGTGCCCTTGCCCGGAACGTCGATCGTCGTGCTGAACGGCGTCAAGGCGGAAAAGCCGTAGCGCTTCATGAGCTGCGCCCAGGCATGCTCGACATTGTTCGGCTGGACGAAGGCGCCGAGTTGGACGACGAAATGGCCATGGTCGCTCAATGCGGCCGGAACCGGCCCGCTTTGCAGGTCGAGGCTGGCGAAGCGCGGGCGGAGGCCATGGCCGGCGCGGAGCACCGCCGGCTGCAGCCGCGCGGTGGGCGCGCCATGGACAGACGGACGGGCGGCCGGACGCGGATCCTGGGCCGACTGGACGTCGGCGGTCCAGCCGGGCGCGTTGGAGGAAGCGGCGGCGACCTGAACCGGCGCCTGCGGCGCGGCCGGGGCCGGCGCGGGCTGCGGATCGGCGGCGACCTGGACCGGCGCGGGCGCCGGAGCCGGTTCGGGCGCGGCTGAGGCCTGGGGGGCCGGGGCCGGATCGGCGGCGGCGGCGAGAGCATTGCCCGGCGGCCCCTCGTTCAGCGCAAGCCGCTCGCGTTGGCCCGAATCGGCGGCCGGACGGACACCGAGCAATGCCGCGACCTGGTCGGCGGCGCTCGAAGGCCGCGCGAGCTGCGCCCATTGGGCGAGGCGCGGGCCGAGGTCGGCGGGCGAAACGTCCTGGGCGGCGGTCGCCCGCGCCTTCTCCCAATCGCCGGCCATCGCATAAGCGAAAGCGAGATTCTGGCGGATGCGGCCGCTCGCGCCCGGCGCACGGGCGGCGGGCTCGAGCAGGGCGATGCCGCGCTGAACCTGGCCGGCGAGCGCATAAGCAAGGCCGACATCGGCGGGCGGCGCGCTGTCCGCGACCGAATCGAGCACGGCGACGGCCTCGGCATTGCGGCCCTCGCTCACCTCGCACAAGGCCAGGCTGAGCACGGCGCGCTGGTTGCCCGGATCGAGCGAGACGACGTCGCGATAGGTCGAAGCCGCCGATTTGTAGCGGCCGTTGCGCAGGTAAAGGTCGGCGAGCAGCATCCTGTAGCCGGCGTCGCGCGGGCTCGCCCCCACCGCCTGCTCGGCGAAGGGCAGAGCGTCGCCGAAACGATGCTTGGCCGCCAGCACGCGGGCCTGGTTGGCGGCGTTGGCCGCCTGCCGGTCGAGCTTGGCACTGTCCGAGGACGGGCGCATCGCCAAAGCGGCGGGCCAGGCCGCCGCGGCCAATGTGATCGCCAGGGCCGAAGCCGCCACTTTAAGGCCGATGCTGCGCGTCATGCTCGTCACTCCGTTAAGCCGTTCAGCGTCCGTGCTGCCCCGTCTCGGACGGCACGCGTTCGGCGAGCGCGTCGAGTCCGGGGAGCTGGTCGAGGAAATCGTCGAGGGCGGCGGTCACCAGATGCTGGGCCGACTGGCGGGTCACCGCCGAGGCCAGGCGCAGCTTCAGGTGCCGCTCCGGGTCGAGCCGGAGGGTGAAGGCGGCCTTCGCCTTGACGTCGCTCGGCGCGGCGCGGCGGCGCGGCAGCGAGACGATATCGGCATCGAAGCTCTCGCGCAGCACCCTTTGCTGCTCGACCACCGGCGGCGGCGCGACCGGTTCGGGCGCGGCGTCGGCCGGCGGCGCGAAGGCCTCCGGCACCGCGAACGAAGCGTCATGCGCGTGCTCGTCCGAATGGGCGTGGCCGCGCGCCGGCGTCAGGCCGAGCTGGGCCGCGCTCGGATGGTGATATTCGTCGGCCGGCCCCATGTCGTTCCAGCCGAGATCCTCCAGGCCGCCGCCGGCGCCGGCGCCGCCGAAGCCGGCATTGCCGAAGCCGTTATAGCCCTGCGGGCGCATCGCCGGCTTGGCGCCGCCCTTGCGGGCGAGGAGCCCCGAGGAGAGCGAGGCGTAGGGTTTGCTGTCCACCACCTGTGCCCCCCTTACTGGCCGACCACGCGCCGGCCGAAGCCGGACGCGGGACGCGACAGAACGGGATTGGTGGCGTAGCCGATGCCCGGCGCCGAAAAGACGGTACGGCGGAAATTCTTTTCCAGCCGGTCGGAAATATAGTCCCAGAGCTCGGTCACCTCGGCGGCGGAGCGGCCGTTCGGATCGGTCTCCATCACCGTGCGGCCGTCGATCATCGAGGCGGCGAAATCGGTGCGATGATGGAGGGTGACGGGGGCGACGGTGCCGTGCTGCGAGAGCGCGACCGCCGCTTCATAGGTGATCCTGGCCTTGGGGGTCGCCCCGTTGACGACGAAGATGAGCGGCTTGCCGGCGCGCTCGCACAAATCGACCGTGGCGCCGACCGCGCGCAGATCGTGCGGGCTCGGCCGGGTCGGGATCAGCACCAGCTCGGCGACCTGGATCACGCTCTGGATCGCCATGGTGATGGCCGGCGGGGTGTCGATCACCGCCAGCTTGAAGCCCTGCTGGCGCAATATCTCGAGGTCCGACTGAAGCCGGGCGACCGTGGTCTGGGCGAAGGCGGGCATCTCCGCCTCGCGCTCGTTCCACCAGTCCGCGAGCGAGCCCTGCGGATCGATGTCGATCAGGCAGACCGGTCCCGCGCCGCTCAATTCCGCCTGGACGGCGAGGTGGCCGGACAAGGTGGTCTTGCCGGATCCCCCCTTCTGCGACGACAATGCCAAAACGCGCATGATATCCCCTCGGCAGCCCGTTGGTTCGGCGCCGGTTTGCCCTGCGAATGGCTAAATAATGGTTAAGGGATTCGCCGCGGGGCGCCTGGAAAGCGGAAAAAGACATTGTTCCCGCGCCGCTTATGCTAAGAACGGATTAACCGTTGCGGGTTAGGGGGAAGCCGGATTGGGGAGGATCTCATGCGCAAATTCGCTTCGTTTCTGGCGGCCGTCTCGGTAGCGGCGGCGCTCGGCCTCGCCGCCGGCCCGGCCCGGGCTGACGTCAAGGCGGGGGTCGACGCCTGGCAGCGCGGCGATTTCGCCGCCGCGGTCGGCGAATGGCGGCCGCTTGCCGACCAGGGCGACGCCGACGCGCAATATAATATGGGCCAGGCCTACAAGCTCGGCCGCGGCGTCACCCAGGATATCGACATCGCCCAGAGCTGGTACGAGAAGGCGGCGCAGCAGGGCCATCCCCAGGCCGCCGCCAATCTCGGCCTCATCCTCTTCCAGAAGGGCGAGAAGCAGAAGGCGATGCCGTGGCTCAAGATGGCCGCCGACGCCGACGATTTCCGCGCCGAATATGTGCTTGGCACGGCGCTCTTCAACGGCGATATCGCCGGCAAGGACTGGGTGCGGGCCTATGCGCTGATGAGCCGGTCCGCCGCCCAGGGCTTCACCCCGGCGGTCAACAACCTCCAGCAGATGGACCAATATGTGCCCGAGGGGCAGCGCCGCCAGGGCCTCGCTTTGGCCCGGGAGATCGAGCACAATGTCGGCAGCGCCGGCCGCGTGGTCCGCGCCGTGCCCAACCAGCCGGGCCCGCGGACGGTGCTTCCGCCCAACACGGCTCTGGCCTCCACCCTCCCCGCCGACCCGCCGGCGCGCAGGCCCGAGACGCGGCCGGCGACGGACAGCGGCGAGGCGCCGCCCCCCGTCTCCGTCCATCGCGGCCCGCCCGCCTCGGTTTCGGTCCACCATGGCGAGGCGCGGCCGTCCGCCGAACCGCGCCACGCGCCGGCCGCCGTCGCCGCGTCGGAAGGCCGCTGGCGGATCCAGCTCGGCGCTTTCTCGAGCGCCGCCAACGCCCATCGCGCCTGGGAATCGGTGCGCGGCAAGGGCCTCGGCGGGCTCCGGCCCATCTTCACCGCCTCCGGCGCGATGACCCGCCTCCAGGCCGGCCCGCTCGCCGGCAAGGCAGAAGCGGAAAAAGCCTGCGCCGCCGCCAAGGCCGCCGGCTCCGCCTGCTTCCCGGTCGCGCCATAGGGCCGAGTTGCGCAAAAGCTGACGACACACGGACCGCTCATCCTGAGTGCCGTTGAGATGGAGTAACGGCGTATCGAAGGACCGTCCTTCGATACGAGCCTTCGCCAAGCTCAGTCTCTACTCAGGATGAGCGGAGAAGTGAGCTTGCCTTGTCCGCCAGCTGCGCTCGGCGCCCTCACGCACGCCCTTAACGGAATTTTTTCCCCTGCCGGTTTAGCGCGGTTCGCGGCTCGATTGCCGCGACAGGGGTCCGCATGGGTGCGACGACGAAGATCGGCGAAGGCACGCGGATGGCGTCGCGCTGGCGCAGGCGCCGGATGTGCGTGCTGCTCGCCGGCGACCCCGCGCCCGCGGCGCTGCGCGAGATTTCGGCGACCGCCGCCTTCCTCGAAACCAATGCCCGCCCGGCGCTCGGCAGCCGGGTCGAGCTCCACCATCCCGAAGCGGGCGCGATCGAGGGATCGGTCGCGGCGCTCCATCCGGACGGCGTCCGCCTCTCCTTCGCCCGCAGCGAGGCGTCGACCGCCTTCGCATTGGCGGCGATCGCCGCGGACATGAGCCGTCCGGCCTGAGCCTCGCTTCCGCCGGGGAGCGGCAAGCCTTTCGCATCGACTTTCCCTCCTGTAGAAAGCCCCGCGGGCAATTTCTGGACGGGGGAGGACGGAATGACTGCGGCCCTTGGCGTGCTGACCAGCGCGAGCGCGACGTTGCTGATCGTCGCTTTCTATTTCTTCACCGGGATGCGCGTCGGCATCCTGCGCGGCAGGCACGGGATCAAGGCGCCGCTGTGCGCCGGCCATCCCGAATTCGACCGCGCCTATCGCGTGCATCTGAACACGCTCGAGCAGATGGCGATCACTTTGCCTTTGCTCTGGGTCGCGACCCTGTTCCCGATCGGCCCGCTCTGGCTGCCGGGCGCGATCGGCCTTGTCTGGGTCGTCGGACGGATCCTGTATCTCCGCGCCTATATGGCGGACCCCGAAAAGCGCCTGATCGGCGCGGCGACGAGCGGCCTGCTCAACATCGCTTTGCTGCTGCTGGGACTTGCAGGCCTGGTCTCGGCCTGGCTGGCTTTCCGCTAGGGCCTGTCGAGAGTCGTCAGAGCTCCCTCCCCCTCGATGGGGGAGGGCTGGGGCGGGGGTGAGGTTTCCGCCCCATCGAGCCATACGTCCAGCCGCACCCCCACCCAGCCACCCCCATCGAGGGGGAGGAGCATGGGGTGCGTCCTAATCTGCCTGGTCCACTATTCTACCCACTCCGCGCGGGGGTAGCCTTGGGCGTAGAGCAGGGCGGTCAAATCCCCATGCTCGATCCGCGCGTCGGCGGCGGCGGCCGTGGCCGGCTTGGCGCGATAGGCGATGCCGAGCCCGGCCGCCTCGATCATCGGGATGTCGTTGGCGCCGTCGCCCACCGCCAGAGCGTCGGCCGCGTCGATCCGACGTTCGGCCGCCGCGTCGAGCAAAGCGGCGCGCTTGGCCTCGGCCCCGACGATCGGCTCGCCGACCGTGCCGAGCAGGCGGCCACCCGCGCTGTCGAGGCGGTTGGCGATCACCCGGTCGAAGCCGATCTCCGCGCCCACCGGCTCGGCGAAGCGGGTGAAGCCGCCGGAAACGAGCACGGTCAAAGCGCCGTTCGCCTTCATCGTCCGTACCAAGGCCCGCGCGCCGGGGGTGAGGCGGACGCGCTCCGCGCGGCAGCGGTCGATCGCCGCCTCCTCCAAATCCCGGAGCAGGGCGACGCGCGCCCTGAGCGCCTCCTCGAACACCAGTTCGCCGCGCATCGCCTTTTCGGTGACCGCCGCCACCTCGGCCTTGAGCCCGGCATAATCGGCAAGCTCGTCGATGCACTCGACCTGGATCATCGTCGAATCCATGTCGGCGACGAGCAATTTCCGCCGCCTCCCCGCCTCGCCCTGGACAACGACGTCGACATCCGCGAACCGGCCTTCGAGCGCCTGGCGGGCGGCGGAGGGCATCGTCGAGAAGAGCAGGTCGCAGGCCTTGTCGCGCTCGATCCACGAACGGCCGAAGGCGTGGACGCCGGCGTCGCGCAACGCATCCTCGGCGGCCGAAATATCGCCGCTCGACAGCCGTTCCTTTGCTATCAGCGTGGCGATGAACATGGTTTCGACTTCTCCTTCCCCTGGCCGGCCGCCGCTGGCGCTTATCGCGGGGCCGACCGCGAGCGGCAAGTCGGGGCTGGCCCTGAAGCTCGCCGAGCGGACCGGCGGCGTGATCGTCAATGCCGACAGCGCCCAGATCTATCGCGACCTTCAAATGGTGACGGCGCGGCCGACGCCGGAGGAGGAAGCGCTTATCCCCCATCGCCTCTACGGGACACGCGACGGCGCTCTCCCCTGCTCGGCGGCGGACTGGGCGGCGGACGCCCGCGCCGCGATCCGGGAGGCGCAAGAGGCGGGAAAGCTGCCGATCCTCGCGGGCGGCACCGGCCTCTACATCCGCACATTGCTCGACGGCATCGCGCCGGTGCCCGGCATCGATCCCGAAATCCGCGGAGCGGTGCGGGCACTGCCGGTCGCCGACGCCCATGCGGCGCTGCAGGCTGAAGACCCGGAAGCCGCGGCGCGGCTGCGGCCGGGCGACACGGCACGGGTGGCGCGGGCGCTCGAAGTGATTCGTTCGACCGGCCGTCCGCTCGCCGAGTGGCAGAAAGCGCGTACCGGCGGCATCGGCGGCGCGGTCGATCTTCGTCCGCTCCTGTTGTTGCCGCCGCGCGCCTGGCTCCATGCGCGCTGCGACGAGCGTTTCGAGAAGATGTTTTCGGATCAAGGCATGGAAGAGGTCGATTTGCTCCTCGCGCGCAATCTCGATCCCGCTTTGCCGGTGATGCGCGCGATCGGCGTGCGCGAGATCGCGGCCTTCATCCGGGGCGACCTCAGCCGCGAGGAAGCGCTGGCGGCGGGCCGGCAGGCGACGCGCCGCTATGCCAAGCGCCAATATACCTGGTTCGCGCACCAGCCGCCGGCCGATTGGCCCCGCCTCGCCGAGCCGCTCGATTGCGGCACTGCGGATATTGCCCTAGCCGAGCTTGATGCAGGTCTTCCGCGATGAAGATGCCGATCCCGGCCTGATCCGCGCCCGCAGAGTGGCGGTGATCGGCTACGGCAATCAGGGCCGCGCCCAGGCGCTCAACCTGCGCGACAGCGGCGTCGCCGTCACCGTCGCGCTCGCCGAGCGCTCCGCCCGCCGCGCACAGGCCGCGGAGGACGGCTTTGACGCCGTGATTGCGGCCGAGGCCTGCCGGGGCGCCGACGTCGCGGTGATGCTCGCCGCCGACGAGGATCATGGCCGCGTCTATCAAGAAGAAGTGGCGCCCAACCTCCGACAGGGGGCGGCGCTGGTTTTCGGCCACGGCCTCTCGATCCGCTTCGGCCTGATCGTGCCCCGGCCCGATCTCGACGTCGTCCTCGTCGCGCCCAAGGGGCCCGGCACGGCATTGCGCAACGACTATCTCGCCGGCTCGGGCCTCATTTCCCTGTTCGCGATTGCCCAGGACGCGACCGGCAACGCGCCGGCGCTTGCCTTGTCCTACGCCGCCGCGATCGGCAGCGGCCGGGTCGGCATCCTCCCGACCAGCTTCGCCGAGGAGGCCGAGGCCGATCTGTTCAACGAGCAGGCGGTCCTGTGGGGCGCGATCCCCGAGCTGATCCATGCCGGCTACGAGACTCTGGTCGATGCCGGCTTCTCGCCCGAAATCGCTTATTTCGAATGTCTGACCGAGGTGAAACTGATCGCCGATCTCATCACCGAGCGCGGCATCGCCGGGATGCGCGAGGCGATCTCCAACACCGCCGAGTTCGGCGCGCTCAAGGGCGGCGACCGCATCGTCAATGCCGACACCAGGACCGAGATGCGCCGCATCCTGCGCGAGGTGCGCAGCGGCGCCTTCGTCCGCGACCTGATCGACGACGCCCGCGCCGGCTATCCGAGGCTCCGCGCCTCCCGCGCGAAAGCGGCGGCGCATCCGATCGAGGCAATCGGCAGGGAAATCAGAGCGCTGGCGAAACGAGGAGACATAAAGACCCGTGACGGACAGGGCTAGGGTGCCGAAGCCGCTCCGTTCGCCGTGCCGCCCGCCAGATGCGCCGGCGGAACCGCGCGCGGCGCGTTGGGCGCGAACAGATCGGCGAAATAATCGCCCTTGTACCAGAGCGGCCGGTGGTCGGCATTGGCGAGGTCGCGGCTGATCAGATAGTTGAGCTCGGCGAAGCGCGCGCCCGAATCCCAGTCGATCGGCTGCGTGAGATCGTCGTTCGGATGATGGTAGGCGCCGCGCAGGAAGGCCTTCCATTTCTCCGCCCCGCCATTGGCGAAGCCGGTCGCGAGCATGATCGCCGGCACGCCCTGCTTCACGAACTCATAATGGTCGGAGCGGACGAAGATATTCTGCTCCGGCATCGGGTCGGGCGACAGCGAGACGCCCATCTCCGCCGCGGCGCGGGCGACCGTCTCGGCGACCTGCGAATGGCCGGCGCCAAAGGCGATGACGTCGGTGAAATGGTAGAGAAGCAAAGGCATGTCGAGATCGACCACGGCGGCGATCCTGCCCGCCGGCACGGTTGGGTAATGGGCGAAATAATCGGCGCCGAGCAGGCCCTTCTCCTCGCCCGTATTGGCGATGAACAGGATCGAGCGGCGCGGCCTCTTGCCCGATTCGGCGAAGGCGCGGGCGGCCTCGATCATGGTCGCGACCCCGGCGGCATTGTCGAGCGCGCCATTGTAAATGGCGTCCTCGCCGGGCCTGGCATCCTTGCGCATGCCGAGATGGTCGAGATGGCCCATCAAAACGACATATTCGCCGCGCAGGCTGAGATCGCTGCCGGGAAGCAGCCCGATCACCTCCGGGCTGGTGAAATTCGTCCAGGCGGATTTGCGCGCGAGGTGGAGCGTCGTCGCGAGCGGGAAGCCGCGGACATGGCCGTCCTTGGCGTCCGCCGTGCGGATCTCGCTGTAGGAATAAGGCGCGCCGGCGAACAAGGCATCGGCCGCGGCGCCGCCGAGGATCATGCTCGCCCGGAGGCCCGGCGCGTCCCGCCCTTCCTTGCCGTCCTTGCCGACCCAGGAAATGACCGGGCGGCGGATCGCGCCGGCGCGCATCGCGAACGGCCGCGCCGGATCGACGTAGAGGGTGATCAACCCCAGGGCACCGTGGCGCGCCGCGGCATCGCCCTTGTCGTCGCCGAGATGGGCGGCGATCTCGCTCGGCAGGCCCTTGGGCACGCCCGAAAGGATGGCGACGAACTTGCCGCGCACGTCGAGGCCCTTGTAATCGTCGACCCCCTCGGCCGGCGCGTCGATGCCGTGGCCGGCGAAGACGACGGGGGCATTGATGTCCTGCTGCTCCTCGGCGAGGCTCGGGCCGACGATCGCGTCCGTCCCGTTTTCGAAGCTGCGATTGCCCGAGGGTCCGGAGATGGAGAGGGTGACTGGCCCGTCGAGCGTCGCCGACCGGAACGGCACCTGCTCGAACCAGCTCCCATTCTCGCCGCCCGGGGTCAGGCCGAGGCCGATATACTGGCTGGCGACATAAGCGGCGGCGATCTCGTGCCCGCGCGAGCCGGTGTCGCGGCCTTCCAGAAGATCGTCGGCGAGGAAGGTGACGTGGGCGCGGAAGCGGTCGGGCGAGAAGGCCGGAACATTGCCCCCATTGCCGGCCGGCGGCGGCGCCGCGCCGGCAAGGCAAAGGGCAAGGAAGGCGGCGGCGAAAGGCTTGAGACGCATGGATTTCATCCCCCGGCAGAGCAGGTTTCCAGCCTATGGGTTCGGGCGAGCGGCATCAAGCCCGGTTCATGCCGCGGCGATCCGAATCCGCGGCTCGCGCGAGGACGCGCCAGAAGCCTTGGACGGATCGACATTCGCTAGAACTCCCTCTCCCCGGCGGGGAGAGGGCGGGGTGAGGGGGTTCGGCGTCCGAGATTTAATCCCAAACGGCGGACACCCCCACCGACTTCACCTAAGCGGCAACGCCTATGGCTTGGGCGGCGTCGTCGCGCTCGCCTGGGTCGCCGCCGGGGCCGGCGCGGCGGCCGGGGCGTGGGAGGCGGGCGCCGGGCTGACCGTATCGGTATAGGTGTCGGTCGCGTTCTGCAGATAATCCTCGACCTGCCCGGACGCATTCTCCTCCGCCTCGGACCGTTTCGTGCGCATGGCGACGTCGTAATTGATCCAGGCGGTGCGGAACGCATCCGCCTGCGCCGTACAGGCGGTGTGGGCGGCGTCCTTGAACTTCGCCCCGTCCATCTTGTCGTTCAGCTTGGTGTGGACGAAGTTGGTGAGGCAGGTTGCAAAGGCGTGGCGTTCCGCGGCGGGGGGCTGCGGGGCAGCGGAGGCCGCCATCATCATGGCGGCGGCAAGCACAATCATGGCCAAGCTCCTTGGCTGATCGAACCCGCGCAGAATGACTCCATTCGCGGCAAAAGGGAAGCGGAATCCCCTTGCCCTTCCGCCACTTGCCGCGCGGCGCGGCTCGGGCGACGGGCCGCCCCGATCCTTCCCCGCCGAGCATGGCGATGCCGCTCCGCCCCGTCGGCTTCACCTTGTAGAGGCGCGACGGCCGAGCGCGAGCGCCTCCACCCGTGGCGCGGCGACGGTCGGCAACGTTCAGCACGTCCAGGGGCGAACCGGTGCGAAGTTGCGGCTCATGTGGCGCCGCTTCCATCGGAATGATTCGCCCGACGCCAGACTTGAACGGGCTCACATCCCGGCGTTTCGCTTCTGGCGTTCGAGTGCCTCGATCAGCTCCGCCGAATCGGCGTCGGGAAGCCCTTCGACGCCAAAACCCCGGTCATAGAGAATGGCGATCGTACCGAAACCAGTCTCCAACGTCCCGACGAAGTTGCCGAAAGCATCCGGCGAATAGCGGGAAACCTGGACGCTTTCGACGCACAGGCCAATCGACTCGGCAGCGGATCGAATATAGGCTTCTGGTCCTTTGCGACTATCCAATTGGCCTCCGTGGTGGGTCGGTCGCCAGACCGAAGAGACGATGGTTTCTCAATCGGGCTGGGGGACAGGCCGGCGCTTCGTCCCCGCCAGCTCCTGGTCCATGTAGCGGATTTCATAGGCCGCCGCCCGGTCGCCGATCGTCCAGTCGGGGTGGAGCGCCTTGAGCTTCGGCGTCACATTCTGCGCCAAAGCCGCGTCCTTGAGCCCGGCCTTGCGGCCCGCGCCGACCAGCCGTTGCAGGTCGAGCAGATAGGCGCGGAAATCCTCGACGTCCTTCAGATCGGCGAGGTCGCCATGGCCCGGCACGTAATGGATCTGCGCGGCATCGGGCATGCGGGCGAAATCGGCATCGGTCGCCGCCCATTCCCTGACCGAGCCGTCGATCAGATTGGGCGGGATCCTGCGCCACAGAAGGTCGCCGCAGAACAGCACCTTCGCATCCGGCACGAAGATGGCGAGGTCGCCGCCGGTATGGCCGAGCACGGTCCGCACCACGATTTTGCGCGAGCCCAGCCAGATGGTGAGGTCCTTGTCGGTGACCAGGTCCGGCAGCGGCAGCGCCGCGATCTCGGCCTTGAGCTCCGGCGTGACCCGGTCGCCGAACAGATTGACATTGTCGGCCCGCACCCAGCCGCGCACGTTGCGATGGGCGACGATGATCGCGCCGGCGTCGCGAAGCGTCTGGTCCCCGCCGGTATGGTCCATATGATAATGGGTGTTGACGACGTAACGGATCGGCTTGGGCGTCAGCCGGTGGATCTCGGCGACGAGCGCGCGGGCGGCCTCGACGTTGAAGAAGGCGTCGACCACCAGCACCCGTCGTCGCCGATGACGAAGCCGGCATTGGACCCGGCCTTGTGGTCGGGCCCGTCGATCGCCGCATAGACGCCGGGCGCAAGCTGCTTCAGCACGAACGGAAGCGGCGGCGCCGACGGCGGCTGGGCCGCGGCCGGGCCGGCGAAAACGGCTAGGGCGGCGGCGAGGCCGATCCATCTTTTCTTCACGGCAAGACCTTCACTTTCTACCGAAGAGCTTCTCGATGTCGGTGTGGGCGAGCTTCACCCAGGTCGGGCGGCCGTGATTGCACTGGCCGCTATGGGGGGTGATCTCCATCTCGCGCAGGAGGGCATTCATCTCGGCGACCGAGAGGAGGCGGCCGGCGCGGACCGAGCCGTGGCAGGCCATGGTGGCGGCGACATGGTCGATCTTTTCCTTGAGGCTCAAAGCCTCGTCGAAGGCGGCGAGCTCGTCGGCGAGATCGGTGACGAGGCCCTTGACGTCGCCATGGCCGAGCAAAGCGGGCGTCGCGCGGACGAGGACAGCGCGCGGGCCGAACCGCTCCAGCTCAAGGCCCATTTCGGCGAGCTCGGCGGCGCGGGCTTCGAGCCGGTCACAGCCGGGCTCGTCCAATTCGACAACTTCGGGGAGGAGCAAAGCCTGGCGGGCGACGCCGCCATTGGCCATGGCGCGGCGCATCCGCTCCAGCACCAGCCGTTCGTGCGCGGCATGCTGGTCGACGAGGACGAGGCCGTCCTCCGCCTCGGCGACGATATAGGTGGCCGCAACCTGGCCGCGGGCGACACCGAGGGGAAAGCGGCTGGATTCGGGCGGTGGCGCGGTGGCGGGTTCGGCGCGGGCGAGCGGCGCGAAGGAGCTGCGGCCGTCGCGGACCAGAATCCCCTCTCCCCAGGGGGGAGAGGGATAGGGTGAGGGGGTTCCCACGGTCGGGAGTGGGCGCTGATGGTCGAGCCCGTACTGGAGAAGCCGTTCCCCCTCTCCCCCACGGGGAGAGGGGGAAGTTTGCCAGGGCACTGTTGCGGCTTGATTGACGACGCGGTGTCCAGCGGCGTCCAGTGCATGCCTGAGGCCGCCGACGATCAGCCCGCGGATCAAGGCCGGATCGCGGAAGCGCACCTCCGTCTTCGCGGGATGGACGTTGACGTCCACTTCCTCGCCGGGAAGGTCGATGAACAAGGCGACGATCGGGTGGCGGTCGCGCGCCAATAAATCCTGGTAGGCGGCGCGGACGGCGCCGATCAGCAGGCGGTCCTTCACCGGGCGGCCGTTGACGAACAGATATTGATGATCGGCGACGCCGCGGCTGAAGGTCGGAAGGCCGGCGACGCCGCCGAGGCGGGCATTGCCGCGCGCATAATCGACGCCGACGCTGTTCTCGTGGAGGCCGCGATCGGTCAGGGCCGCGACCCGCCCCGGCCGGTCCTCGCCCGGCTGGACGGCGAGGCTTCGGCGGCCTTCATGGTCGAGGGTGAAGCCGATGTCCGGCCGCGCCATGGCGAGCCGTTTCACCGCGTCGAGGCAGGCGGCATATTCGGAGCGGTCGGAGCGCAGGAACTTGCGCCGCGCCGGAACGCGGGCGAACAGATGCTCGACCAGAATCCGCGTCCCGGGCGGCAGCGCCGCCGGCCCCTCCCCAGCCGCCGTGCCGTTGTCGACGACGAGCGACCAGCCGTCGGCGCCACGCACCCGGCTCTCCACGGTCAGCCGCGCGACGCTGGCGATCGAGGGCAGGGCCTCTCCGCGAAAGCCCAGGGTCGTCACATGCTCGATGGCGTCGTCGGGCAGCTTGGAGGTGGCGTGGCGCTCCAGCGCCAGGGCCATGTCGGCCGGGTCCATGCCGCAGCCATTGTCGGCCACCTCGATCCGGCCGATGCCGCCACCGACCAGCGCGACCGCGATCCGGCCGGCGCCCGCGTCGATCGCATTCTCGACCAATTCCTTCAAGGCGCTCGCCGGCCGCTCGACCACCTCGCCGGCGGCGATGCGGTTGACGAGATGCTCGGGCAGGCGGCGTATTGACATCGGCCTCGCTCCTAGCCCATCCGGCCGCATCCCGCGAGCGCGTTAACTGTTTGATGGACGCGAAGCGCTACGTCATCCTATAGCAACAAGAGAGCGGACGGAGGCCGGATTCGGCGCCTCGCCGCTTTCCGGAAAGCGAGAGCAACCCGATGTCCTTCCTGCGTTTTTTCAAGTTCCCCTCCCACGACATGGCGATCGATCTCGGCACCGCCAACACGGTCGTCTACGTGCGCGGCCGCGGCGTCGTCCTCAATGAGCCGTCGGTGGTCGCGATCGAGACCCTGAACGGCGTCAAGCGCGTCAAGGCGGTCGGCGACGATGCCAAGATGATGATGGGCAAGACCCCCGACCAGATCGAGGCGATCCGGCCTTTGCGCGACGGCGTCATCGCCGACATCGACGTCGCCGAGCAGATGATCAAGCATTTCATCCAGAAGGTGCACGGCAAGCGCCGCTTTCCGCGCTGGCCGGAGATCGTGATCTGCGTGCCCTCGGGCTCGACCTCGGTCGAAAGGCGCGCCATCCGCGACGCCGCCTCCAACGCCGGCGCAAGCCAGGTCTGGCTGATCGAGGAGCCGATGGCGGCCGCGATCGGCGCCGACATGCCGGTGACCGAGCCGATCGGATCGATGGTCGTCGATATCGGCGGCGGCACCACCGAGGTCGCCGTCCTGTCGCTGCGCGGCCTCGCCTACACGACCTCGGTCCGGGTCGGCGGCGACAAGATGGACGAGGCGATCTCCTCCTATGTCCGCCGCAACCACAACCTCCTGATCGGCGAGGCGACGGCCGAGCGGATCAAGAAGCAGGTCGGAATCGCCAAGCCGCCCTCCGACGGCGACGGTTTGACCGTCCACATCAAGGGCCGCGACCTCGTCAACGGCGTGCCCAAGGAGATCACGATCAACCAGCGCCAGATCGCCGAGGCTTTGTCCGAGCCGGTCGGCACGATCGTCGAGGGCGTCCGCATCGCGCTCGAGAATACGGCGCCGGAGCTTGCCGCCGACATCGTCGACCAGGGCATCGTGCTCACCGGCGGCGGCGCCTTGCTCCAGGGCCTGGACGAGGTGCTGCGCGACGAGACGGGGCTTCCGGTCACGGTCGCGGACGATCCCCTGACCTGCGTCGCGATCGGGACCGGCCGCGCGCTCGAGGAGGAAGTCTTCCGCGGCGTGCTGCTGACCGCCTGAGCGGGGGCGCGAGGCAAGGATGGCGCCGCCGTCCACCCGGCGCCCCGGCTTTTCCCGCAGGGCGCAATTCGGGCTGTTCCTCGGCTATGTGATCGCCGTCGGGGGCATCCTCTTCGCGCTGATGCTGCTCGTCGTCGCCGCGGTCGATCCGGCCGGCTTTTCGGCGCTGAAGGGCGCGGCGCTCGACGCCACCCATCCGATCAGCGCCGGCGGCCGCTCGATCGTCCGCTTCTTCGACGGGATCGGCAGCGGCGTCAGCAATTATTTCATGGCCGGTTCCGAAAATGCGGCGTTGAAGCAGAGGCTCGAGTCGGAACGGCGAATGATCGTCGAAGCGCGCGCGATCGGATTGGAGAATCAGCGCCTGAAGGCGCTGCTGAAGCTCGCCGGCGAGGTCCAGAACCCCATCGCCATCACCCGCGTCGTCGGCTCGACCTTCGACGGGCCGCGCCGGCTCGCCACCCTGTCGGCCGGGAGCAATTCCGGCATCGGCAACGGCCAGCCGGTCCGCTCGCCCGACGGCCTGATCGGGCGGGTGATCGAGACCGGCCGCTGGTCGGCGCGGATCCTCCTGGTCAGCGACGGGGCGAGCGCCGTTCCGGTCCGCCTGGTACGCGACGGCACGCCCGCCATCGCCGCCGGCCATGGCGACGGCACGATCGATCTGAAGACGCTCGAGCTCGGCAAGAATCCGTTCCGCCGCGGCGACATCCTCGTCACCTCGGGCACCGGCGGCGTCTATCCGCCCAATGTGCCGGTGGCGGTGGTGACATCGGTCAATGGCGACCGCACCGTGGCGCGGCCGCTCGCCGACCCGGCCGCGCTCGATTTCGCGATCGTCCTTCCGATCTTCCAGCCGGCCGCGACCCGGCCGCTCTCGGCGGCGACGCAGACGTCGCTCGAGGGGGCGCAGCAATGAGGATCGCCGGTTCCGGCCGCGATGCCGCTTTGTGGGGGCCGTGGCGCCAATGGGTGCCGGTGCTGAGCACGCTCGGCGCCTCCCTGCTGCAGGCGCTGCCATTGGTGGTGACGACGCCGATCGTGCCGGATTTCGCCTTCCTCGTCCTGCTCTCCTGGCGGCTGCTGCGGCCGGAAATGTGGCAGGCCTGGATCGCTCTGCCGCTCGGCCTGTTCAACGATCTCGTCGCCGGCCATCCGCTCGGCCAGTCGATGGCGCTCTGGACCGCGACCTTCCTTGCCTGCGACCTGCTCGACAGCCGCTCGGGCTGGCGCGATTACTGGCTCGACTGGCTGGTCGCGAGCCTGATCGTCGCCCTCTACACGGTCGGCGAGTGGCGGGTCGCCTGGTGGATGGGGAGCCGGATTCCGTTCGAGGTGGTGCTGCCCCAGCTCGTCCTCGGCATCTTCTGCTATCCGCTGATCGCGCGGCTGGTCGTGTCGGTCGACCGCTGGCGGCTGACGCGATGAGGAAGCTTTTCTTCCCACTGTTCGGAACGAAAAGGCGCGTCCGGCCGCCGCCGATGACCGAGCATAGCCAGGCGTTCAGCTTCACCCGGCGGGCGATGGTGCTCGGCATCGGCCAGGGGGCGGTCGCGACCGCGCTCGGCGTGCGGATGGGCTGGCTCTCGATCGCCGAGAACCAGCATTACAAATTGCTCGCCGAATCGAACCGGGTGCAGGAAAGGCTGATCCCGCCCCGCCGCGGCTGGATCGTCGACCGCACGAACCAGCCGATCGCGATCAACCGCAGCGCCTTCCGGATCGACCTCATCCCCCAGAGGATGGAGAAGGATCCGGCCCGCGTCCTCAATGAGCTCACCCGATTGCTCGGCCTCAGCCAGGACGATCTCGACCGCATCCATGAGGGGCTCGCCAATGCCGCCGGCTACCAGCCGGTGCCGGTCGCCGAGAACATCCCTTACGAGCAATATGCGGCGGTGACGGTGCGGCTGCCCGAGCTGCCGGGCGTCGCGCCGCTTCGCTCCTTCGCCCGTTTCTATCCGAGCGGGCCCGCGGTCGCCCATCTGGTCGGCTATGTCGGGACTCCGAGCAAGGCGGAATATGAGACGGAGAACAAGGATCCGCTGCTGATCGCGCCGGGCTTCAAGATCGGCAAGGACGAGCTCGAAAAGACGATGGAGCATCGCCTGCGCGGCCGGCCCGGCGCGCAACGGATCGAGGTCACCGCCCACGGCAAATTGGTGCGCGAGCTTTCGACGCTGCCCGACCATAGCGGCGGCATGCTGCCGCTCACCATCGATGCCGGGCTGCACGATTATGCGGCGCGGCGGCTCGGCGACGAATCCGGCTCGATCGTCGTCCTCGACTGCCGGACCGGCGAGATACTCGCCATGGCCTCGATGCCGGCCTACGACCCCAATATCTTTTCGCAGGGGATCAGCCACCGCGAGTGGGACATGCTCGCCGCCGACGAGCGCCACCCGATGATCAACAAGGTGATGCAGGGCCTCTATCCCTCGGGATCGACGATCAAGCCGACCATGGCGCTCTCCTTCCTGCAGGCGGGGCTCGATCCCAAGGCGAGAGTCACGTGCACCGGCTCCTACCGGGTCGGCAACGCCATCTTCCACTGCGACAAGCATCATGGCCCCGTCGACATGCACGAGGCGATCATCAAGAGCTGCGACATCTATTTCTACCATACCAGCCTGCAGGCCGGCGCGGACGTGATCGCGGCGATGGCGCATCATCTGGGCTTCGGCCAGAAATTCGACCTCCCGGTCCCGACCCAGCGCTACGGCACCATCCCGGACCCGCTATGGATGGAGCGCAAATATCACCGCAAATGGGAGATGTACGACACGATCAACATGTCGATCGGCCAGGGCAATGTGCTGGTGAACCCGCTCCAGCTCGCCATCATGGCGGGCCGGATCGCGAGCGGCCGGGCGATCGAGCCCAGGATCGTGCGCGCGGCGAACTATCCCGAGCCGCCACCCTTGCCGGTGACGCCCGAGCATCTCGCCTTCGTCCGCGACGCGATGAGCGGCGTCGTCAATTCCGGCCGCGGCACCGCCTCGATCGCCAAATTGCCGGTGGACGGGGTGCTGATCGCGGGCAAGACGGGCACGGCCCAGGTACGGCGCATCACCATGGCCGAGCGCAACAGCGGCGGCGTCCGCTCGAATGCGAGCCTCGCCTGGAAGATGCGCGACCACAGCCTGTTCGTCGCCTTCGGCCCGGTCGACAATCCGCGCTATGCAGCCGCGACGGTGGTCGAGCATGGCGGCTGGGGCGCGACCGTCGCGGCGCCGATGGTGCGCGACACGCTGACCTATCTGTTCGACAGGCAGAAGGCCCTCGCCGCCCTGGCCCCGCTCGAGGAGCAATGGGGCGGAAGCATCGAGGAAAGGATGGCGCGGCGCCGCGAGCAAGCGGCCCAGGCGGCCCCGAAGAACGACAGCGACGAGCCGCCGCCGCCGACGCATATATGACGATCCGCCCATGAACGGCCCCTCGCTCATCCCGGCGCCGATCGCCGAGCTGCCCTGGCGCATGCTCTCTTTGGTGATCTTCATCACCTTCTTCGGCCTGCTCGTCCTCTATTCGGCGGCGAGCGGGCATCTGATGCCCTGGGCGCTGCCGCAGGGCGTCCGCTTCCTCGTCTTCCTGGTCATGGCGATCCTGATGTCGCGGCTGAAGGTCGACCGGATCAGGGCGGCGGCCTTCCCGGCTTATGGCATGGTCATGGTGCTGCTTTTGCTCGTCGAGGCCCTGGGCTTCGTCGGCAAGGGCGCGCAACGCTGGCTCAGCCTCGGCTTCGTCAACCTCCAGCCGTCCGAGTTGATGAAGGTCGCGATCATTCTCGCTCTCGCCCGTTTCTACGACCTGCTGCCGGTCGGGGAATTGAGGCGCTGGGCGGCGATCTGGCCGGCGGCGATCCTGCTCGGCGTCCCGGCCTTGTTCATCCTCGTCCAGCCGGACCTCGGCACGGCGGTGATGGTGGTGGCGGGCGCCATCGTCATCATGTTCCTCGCCGGCCTGCCGCTGCGGCTGTTCCTGGGCGGGATCGCGGCGATCTCGGTGGCGGGGCCGATCGCGTTCAGCTTCCTCCACCCCTATCAGCGCCAGCGCGTGCTCATCTTCCTCAACCCGGAATCGGATCCGCGCGGGGCCGGTTACCATATCAGCCAGTCGAAGATCGCGATCGGATCGGGCGGCATTTTCGGCAAGGGCTTCCTCAATGGAACCCAGAGCCACCTTCAATATCTGCCCGAAAATCATACCGACTTCATCTTCGCGACCATGGCCGAGGAATGGGGGCTGGCCGGGGGAATCGTGCTGATCGTCGCTTATGCCTTCGTCATCAAATGGGGGATCGGGGTGGCGCTGGACGCCAAGGATCGCTTCGCCCGCCTGACCGCGGCCGGCCTCACCTTCACCATCTTCTTCTACGTCGCGATCAACCTGCTGATGGTGATGGGCCTTGCGCCGGTGGTCGGAATCCCCCTCCCCTTGGTCTCTTATGGCGGCTCGGCGATGCTGACCGTGATGCTCTGCCTCGGCATCCTCATGTCCATCGACCGCGCCAACCGGCGGCCCGGGCGAGGGCTCGGCTGAGGTGGCGGCCCATGCTCATCCACCTTGCCTGCCACGGCCACCGTCGATTGTTCGCGCAGAGACGCACAGATGCCGAGTTCCTCATACACTCCGGCGAAGCCGATCAAATCTGGAGGCTTCGCCGGACAGGCGCTTCGCGGCGACATGAGGCGCGGACTCTCTGCGTCTCTGCGTCTCTGCGCGAACCAAAATCGGCATCAGCGCCGCATCGACGCGGATGGAAAAGGCTAAACCTGCGTCAGCCCCAGCATTGCGGCCGTCGCCGCCAACACGCCGCCGAGGATGATCGCGGCGCGCTTGTGGCGGCGAGCGCTGTGCTCGGCAACCTTGGCTTCGTCCATCCAGAAGGTGCCCTTGTCGGTCCCGACCAGGCCGCCGCATTTCACCAAAGCGTCGAAATAGCGGTCCTCGAACCGGCTCCGCGGCGTGTAGCCGATCGCGCGCTCGGGCGCGGTCGCGCCCGCCTCGCGGAAGGCGCGGAGCAGGCGGCGCCGCGCGCGGGCGACGCCGGCGGCAATCATCGGTGCGGCGCTGGCCATAAGAGGTTCCTGGGAAGGGATGGACGATTGCGGATGTAGACGCTCTCCGCAGAGCTGCCCACCCTTCTTTGCCCGCGCGAGCCCGCAGGACATAAGCAACACCAAGATGATCGAAACCTGGATCGTCGGGGTGGCGCCCGGCCTGATCGATCCGGGCCCGAAACGGCTTCACGTGCCGTTCAGCCGCGCGGCCGCAGCGTCGCGGGTGGGGTGGCTGGAAAGGGAAAATATGAAGCGCCTCGCCCTCCTCGCATCGGTCTCCGCGTCGCTGCCGCTCGGCGGATGCGTCATGGCCGGGACCCATGAAGCCGCCGTCCTGTCGGCGCAGGCGCGGCAGCTCGTCTGCATCGACGGGGTCGAATATGTCGCGATCCCGATCAAGGACAGCTGGGCTTTCGCGCCCCATTACAAACCGGACGGCACCTTGTTCACCTGCAGCGATTCCGTCCCGAGAAGCCGGTGAGTCCCTCAAAATCCTCCCCCGGATTTCCGGGGGAGAATCTCAAGCAGCCAGCGCGGCCACGCCGCCGGCGGTGAGGATCTGGGGCAGGATCTCGGGGCCCTTGCCGGGCGCGTACCAGAGGTAGAGCGGAACGCCGGAACGGCCCTGCTTCTCGATGAAGCGGCCGATATCGGGGTCGCCGCGCGTCCAGTCGCCGACCAGGACCGCGACGTGGTTTTTGGCGAAGGCGCGCGCCACCTCCTCGCGTTCGAGCGCCGCTTTCTCGTTGACCTTGCAGGTGAGGCACCAGTCGGCAGTGAAATAGACGAAGACCGGCCGCCCCTCGGCCCGCAGCGATGCCAATTTCGCCTCGCTGAACTTTTCGGCCTTGAGCACGCCGCCGGTCTCGGCCGCGGCCGGCCCGGCGGTGGGGAGGACGACCAGGGCGACGGCCGCCGTCGCGACGATCGCGGCAAGGCTCGGCAGCCAGATCTGCCGCCGGCCCGCCCACCAGCACAAAGCCGCCACGACTAGGGTGGCGAGCAGGCCGAGCGCCAGCCCTTCGCCGCCCGAGAGACGGCCGAGCAGCCAGCCGAGCCACAAGGCAGTCAGGAACATCGGGATGGAAAGGATGCGCCGGAGCCCGATCATCCACGCCGCCGGCCGCGGCAGCATCCGGCGCAGCGGCGGTACGAAGCCAAGCAACAGGAAAGGCAAAGCGAGCCCGAGCCCGAGCCCGCCGAACACCGCAAGGCCGAGCACGCCCGGCAGCAGCAGGGCCGCGCCGAGCGCGGTCGCCATGAACGGCCCGGTGCAGGGCGTCGCGACGAAGGCGGCGAGCGCGCCGGTCCAGAAGGCGCCGGCGGCGCCCCCTTGCCCCGCCAAAGCGGTGCCGCCGCCGAAGGAGGGAAGCTCGAACAGGCCGGCGAGGTTGAGGGCGATTGCCGTCACCAGCAGCAACAGGAGCAGGATGATTCGCGGATCCTGGAGCTGGAAGGCCCAGCCCGCCGCCGAGCCGCCCGCCCGCAATGCCAGCAGGATCGCGCCGAGGCCGAGGCAGATGGCGATCACGCCCAACGTGTAGGCGACCGCCTCCCGCCGCGCCGCTTTCTCGTCCCCGCCCGCTTTGGCGAGGCTCAACGCCTTGAGGCTGAGGATCGGGAACACGCAGGGCATGACGTTGAGCAGCAGCCCGCCGAGCAGGGCCCCGAGCAGGGCGATTGCGAGCGAGGGCGCCGCCGGCCCGCCTTCGCCCGACGCCGCCTCGATCGGCGTTCCGGCGGGCGGCACCGGCCCCGGCACCGCCTTGACGATAAGGCCTTGGCCCGGCGCGATGGCGAGCACGCCGTCGACCGCCTGGGGCCTGGCATCGCCCGCCGCCGTCTCGACGATCAATAGGTCGCCGCTCCGCGACATGCTCTGCGGCGCCGAATAGCGGGCCGCATCCTCGGTCAAGGGATAGAAATAAGGCGCGGCGACCGGCGTCGCCGCGGGGATCGGCACCGCGATCCGGAGCTTGCCGCCCGCAAGCTGGAAATGGGCGTCCGCGCCGAGCGGCCTGGGAAGCGCCATCCGGTAGCGGTCGAACGCCGCCCGCCGCTCCGCCCCGCTTGTGCCGACCACCAGGTCGGTGGAAACCTCCGCGCTTTCGGGCACGCAGATGCGGTCGGTGCAGACGAGGTAATCGACCTTCGCCCGGATCGGCAGGCGCGCGCCCGGCGCGAGGCCGGCCGGAATCGCAAGATCGGTCAGCTCGGCATAGGGGCCCTCATAGACATAGTTCATCAGCCCCGCGATCAGCAGCCGCTGCGGCACCGGATAGAGAAGCGGCCCGGCCGTGACGCCCGCCGGCAAGGTCCAGGCGATCCGCGTCGGCGCGCCGGCATCGCCGGGATTCTGCCAGTAACCATGCCAGCCGGGCTTGGGCGACATCAGCAAGGCGAGCGTCAACCGGCTCCCTGGTGCAGGATGGTCGGTCTCGGCGACCAGCCGCACGGCCATCGCCTTCTGCCCCGGCGGCATTTGCGCCCAGGCGGGCGTCGCGAAAGCGAGCAGGAGGAGGAACAGGAATCTGAATCGTGCCATCTCGTCCCTATAGCGTCAGCGGCGCAGCGCGTAGAGCCGTTCGTATACGGGCCCGAGACGGCCGGCGGCGGCGCGGAGGCGTGCGTCCGCCTGCGCCCGCTTGGCGGCGCCATCCGGTTCGAACGCCGCCGACGGATTCTTGGCGTCGCGGCGGGCCGCCGCCGCCATCGCAGCGCGCGCGTCCTCCGCGTCCATACCGAAATGAGGAAGGATGGCGGTGAAAACGGCTTCCGGAAGATCCGCATGGTCGACGAAAAGGCCACCTTCGCTGACGGCGGTATCGGCCGCCGCCTCGCACACGGCCGCCAGGGCCTGCGCGATCTGGTCCGCGTCCGGCGCCGCCGGATCGATGCCGGGGATCGGGCTGACGAGCGGCATCGTCTCCGGCCCGCGCTCGCGCAGCTGCGAGACCAGTATCTCGACCGGCTCCCGGAACAGGAACAGCCACGGCACGGACGGAAAGGCGCGCCGGTAAAGCGGCAGGGCAAGCGCCTGCCAGAAGCCCGTCTTGACGACGAACGGCCGGCCGCCGCGCCGCCCGAAGGCGCCGATCATCGCCCGCAATATCGCAACCGGATCGGGCGTGCCGCGCGCGAAGGCGCGCCGCGCCGCCGCGTCGAGCGGCGCCGGCTCCGACACGATCTCGCTCCCCGGCAAGGCCGCCAGCATCTGCGTGACCAGGGTCGAGCCGCAGCGCGACATGTGGAAGATGAAGCCGTCCGGCTCCGGCAGCTTCTCGCCGGCGGACGCGGCGACGAAATCGTCGAGCCGCATCCGGTAGCGGAAGAGGCGGTTGAACGGCCGCGCCTCGATCGGCCGGGCGTCCGCCGCGAAAAAGGGCGAAGTCAGATGTGCTCCACCGAAATGGGCCCAATCGACCGCCGCCTCCCCGGTCGGGAAGCGGCGGACGGCGACGGGCAGCCAATCGGGCGACGGCCAGAGCCGGCGCAAGGGCACAGGATCGGTCAGAGCCGAAATGCCGACCGGGTCCGGCCGCAGAAACGGCGCGAGATGGGCGGCCTCCACCGCGATCGCACGCTCCGCCGCGAACGCAAGCAGCCGCTGCGACAAGGCTTCGGCGTCGAGCGGCGCCAGCGCCCGCTGAAGCGCGGCATCGGCGAGAACGAGATCGCGCAGCCGGTCGAGCGGCTCGGTGGTCAGCGCTGAATCGGTCATGATCGCGACCTAGAACGGGTTGCGCCGAGATGGAACATCAGCCCCTCCCCTTCAGGGGAGGGGTTGGGGTGGGGCTTGTCGACAGGAGGCGGGCGGCAGCAACATCCCCCTCCCCCGTCCCCTCCCCTAAAGGAGAGGGGTGATATTGTGATCGCAAATTGCTCGAGTGGGATAGCTGGAGGAACGGGAAGGGTCAGCGCCGCTGGTAGCGGGCGATGCCGGGCGCCAGCGTATTGCCGTCGATCCGCATCGCCTCGCCGGTGAAATCGGCGACGAAGGCGGTTTCGCGCCTGAGGCCCGGCACAAGCTCCGCCTGATTGTCGCGCACCGTGAGCCCGGCCGAGCTGTTGCCGACGCCCTCCGCCGCCACGACGATGAAGGCGCTGTAATTCTCCTTGTCACGCCCCTGGACGAAGACATTGCCGGCGATGAGGCCGGTGGCGCCGTTGGGCAGGTCGATCATGTAATTGGTGAGGTGGCCGGCGCTGTCGTCGAAGCTGCAATCCGCCACCTCGACCCGCGCCGCCCGGCTCTTCACATAATGGCCGCCCCGGCCGCGCTCGAAGCGGTCGCGGCGCACGACGAGGCTGCCGTAATTGCCGATATAGATGGCGTGGGCGCAATCGAGGTCGCGGTCGCAGCGGCCGAGGCCGGAGAAGGTCGACTGCTCGACGAGGATCGTGCCGCCGCGGTCGTCGCCGGCAAGGATGCCGCTCTCGCTGTCGCGGAACAGGCTCTCGCGGACGACGAGATTGCCCTGCTCCAGCCGGATGCCGGCGCCGTTCGCGTCCGGCACGCGGATATTCTCGAACACGAGTCCCTCGACCCGCGCCCCGCGCCCGCGCAGCACGAGCGCCGCCTTGTCCTCGCAGGCCGCGCCGTCGAGCACCACCGTCCCCGGCTCACGCGCGACATAGGCCACCTCGCCCTGCTCCTGCACCGCGCATTGGCGATAAGTGCCCGGTGCAATCTGGATGGTGCCGCTGCCATTGCCGATCGCCGACACCGCATCCTGCAGCGAGCCATAAGCCCGGCCTCGCTCCGGCACGAAAAAAGCGCCGGAGGCGGGCTGGGCGGCGAGCGGCGACGCCGCGAGGGCGAGCAGGAGGAAAAAGGGCGTGAGTCTCATGCCCTGCCGCTCGCCCAACACCGAAGCCAAGTCGAGAGCGGAACGAGGTTAACTACCCCCCTGCCCCTCGGCGGGACAGGAGGGGCGGGATTCGTGAAGCGGGTGCAGCTTCCCACGGTCCATGCCCGTTTCGACCCATTGCAGGCATTGAGGCCTAGTTAGACTCAGTATCGTCGGCGGCGTCCAGCGCACTTGCCGCTGAATTTAGCGGCTCTGAGCCGAGGTGCTTCCTGGCGCGCGCGAGTCGCGCTTCGGTCGCGCGAGTTTCCGGGTTATCCGGACCAAGCGCGGCCCGCCTGATGCGCAACGCCTCCTCGAGCGCCCCTTCGGCCTGGGGAGTCAGCCGACCACCATTCAAGTTGATGTCCGCGTCCGCGAAGGAGTGCAGAGCCACGGCCACTTCCGGGTGTTCGGGTCCGAATGCTTTGCGATAATGCGGGATGGCCTCACGCAGATAGTTCAGGGACGCTTGCGAGTCCGCCTGATTGTCATTCTCGAACCCCAGGGAATAAAGCTCGACGCCGAACGCCGTGAGCAAATCGGCAACTTGCACGCTGTCGCGCCCGTAGCGCTGTTCATCAGCGACGAGCAGCTGCTCGAATTTCGCTTGTCCGCTTGCAAGACCCTGGTTGCGCACCGCTGCAATCGGCTCTTCGACCATTTGCTCCATAGCCATGGGCGTAAGGCGGTCTTTGGTTTCGGGGATATGCTTCTGACAGCCGGCCAGTGCAGCTGCCACCAAGGCCAAGCCTGCAGCGAAAGCGAGCCTTTGCATCGATCAACGCTAGCTCAGAGAGTTTGGTCGTCAATGTCTGTTTTCCCACCGCGAAGCAGGGGTTGGCGGTATTGCTGCTATAGGGGTACCACGGCTGCACGATCTGCGGGCAGAAAGCGCCCCAGAAGCGGCGGCGAGCTGGTGGAGGGTGAAATTCGAGGATGGGCGCTAGCCGGCGGAGCCTTCGCGGTTGCCGTCTCTGTGCCGGCGCAGGCGAACAGGTCGCACGAGGCGGGGCCTTACAATGCGACATTCCTCGCCGGCGGTATCGGCGTCAGCAACGAACTCCCGGCTGATTCGCAGATCGGCGCGGCGGGTCACGCTTTTACGCTGTCGACATGGATCAACCCCGAGGAGGCGCAAGACGGCACCGTGATCCTCATTGCGCTTGGCGATCCAGGCGCGGCGAGCCGGCGGCTCGAGCTGATTTCGGGGAAGCTCGCTTACCAGGGCGCCGGCCGCGCCATCACCACGAATGCCATCATTGCCCCAGGCCATTGGCATCATGTCGCCGCAGTCTCCGATGGATCGACCGTTGCGCTCTACGTCGATGGCGAGCGGGTCGGTGCAGGCGCCTCGCCGGCGCAGCAGGTCGCGCCAAAAATCGCGATTGCCCCCGCGCTCGACGGACAACCGCATTTCGGCGGCAATTTGGTCGATGCTCAAGCCGACGACATCGCGCTGGATGCCGGCGCGCTACGGGCGGTAGTGGATGCGAAGCCCGATTTTGCGCTGGTGCAGCTCGACCAGGTTGGGGTCGGTTGGCCGTTGCAGAAGAGCGCCAATATCGGCCTCACCCATCAACAGCCCGCATGGACGCTGCCGCACGGCGATGGCGCCGACGAGAAGCCCGTCGCCAAGCCGGTTCCAGACCTTCCCAATCTGCAGCCCGAGGCACAGGACCGCTGGCAGGTCAACGGCTGGCGGCTGGCCGCTGCCCCCGACGTTCGGGCCGACGGAGCGACGCTGTCGCTGCCCGGTTACAACGCCGGTAAATGGGCCGGCAAATGGTATGCTGCGACCGTCCCCGGCACCGTGCTGCAGACGCTGGTCGATCGCGGCGTCTATCCCGACCCTTATTACGGGCTCGACAATCTCGCGATTCCCGAGAAGCTCGCGCGCCAGGAATATTGGTACCGCACCAGCTTTACGGTCCCGCCGGAGGCGATCGGCAAGAAGCTGACGCTCGTCTTCAACGGTATCAATTACGCGTCGGACGTTTGGCTCAACGGGCAGCATTTGGGCGGCACCAAAGGCGCGTTCATTCGCGGCCAGTTCCCAATCCGGCCAGTCGCGGGCGAGAACGTGATCGCCGTACGTGTATCACCGCCACCGCACCCGGGCATTCCACACGAACAGTCGATCTCGGGCGGGGTCGGCCCCAACGGCGGCCAGCTGGCGATCGACGGCCCGACGTTTGTCGCCACCGAAGGCTGGGATTGGATTCCCGGCATCCGCGACCGCGACACCGGCATCTGGTTGCCAGTCGATCTGGAAGCGCACGGAACCGTCACGATCGGCGATCCGCACGTCGTCACCGACCTGCCGCTTCCCAGGACCGACAGCGCCGATATCTACATCACCGTGCCGGTCGAGAACACGTCCGAGGCGGCCCGGCAGGTCACCGTCAGCGCTGCCTTCGACCACGTCTCGGTGCGGAAGATCGTTACCGCTGAACCGGGCGAGACCGAGGTGAAGCTTGCGCCTGACGAGTTCCGGCAACTCCACGTCCTTAATCCCAAGCTGTGGTGGCCCAATGAATATGGGGCGCCCGATCTGCACGACCTCGAGCTCAGCGCTTCCGTAAACGGCGCTGTGTCTGACTCGAAGTCGCTCCGCTTCGGTATTCGCGAGATCAGCTACGATCTCTCCCTGTTCGATTCGAAGGGCAATTTGCGGCGCGTCACCGTACAGCCGACCAACGGCTATCTCGACGGCGAAAAGCTGATCGACGTCACGCACGCGGCCATCAAGCAGACGCCGCACGGCTGGGCGGAGTCGTTGACGCCCGGCGGCGAGCATTCGCCCGCGGTAACCGATGCCTCGGCCGAGGCGCTCCCCGAGCCACATCTGACGATCCGCGTCAACGGCGTGAAGATCGCCGCGCGCGGCGGCAACTGGGGCATGGACGACGCGATGAAACAGTCGAGCCGTGCGCGGCTCGCCCCCTATTTCCGTCTCCAGCGCGAGGCGCACCTCAACATCATCCGCAATTGGATGGGCAATAACGACGAGGAGCAGTTTTACGAACTCGCCGACGAGAACGGCATGATGGTGCTGAACGACTTCTGGCAGTCGACCGAGAATTACCAGATCGAGCCGGAAGACCCGGAGCTGTTTCTCAGCAACGCGCGCGACGTGATAGAGCGTTATCGCAACCATCCGTCGATCGTCGTCTGGTTCGGCCGTAACGAGGGTCTCCCTTATCCTATGCTCAACGAAGGGCTGGACAATCTCGTCGCCACGCTCGACGGGACGCGCTGGTATACTGGCTCGTCAAACGCGATCGAACTGCAGGGATCGGGTCCTTACGATTATCGGCCGCCGGTTGGCTATTTCACCGATCTCGCTACGGGTTTCTCGGTTGAATCGGGCACGCCCAGCCTGTCGACGCTGGAATCAATCGAGCGCTGGATTCCCAAGGCCGACCGCTGGCCGCTGAGCGACACGCTCGCCTATCACGATTGGCATTTCAGCGGGAATGGCGACACGCACGGGTTCATGAAGGCGCTCGACACGATGTTCGGTCCCGGAACCAGCATCGAGGATTTCGAGCGCAAGGCGCAGATGATGAACATGGAGGACCACAAGGCGATGTACGAGGGTTTCCTCGGACATCTGTGGACCAAGAACAGCGGCCACCTGTTGTGGATGTCGCATCCCGCGTGGCCGTCAAATATCTGGCAATTGTACAGTTGGGACTACGACATGTCGGCGGCTTATTTTGGCGCCAAGGAGGCCAACAAGCCGCTTCACGTGCAGCTCAACCTGCCCGATAACAAGCTCGTCGTGCTGAACACCACACGCGACGATCATCCCGGCATGACGGTCGAAACGAAAATCGTGGGCCTGGATAATGCGCCGCTATTCACACGTACCGACAAACTCGATGCCAAGGCCAACCGCAAGACCGATCTCGCCGACGTGCCGCTATCGTCGATTCTCGCGCAACATGGCGCGGTGCTGGTCGAGCTGACGCTGAAGGACGGTGGCGGCAGCGAGGCCGATCGCAATTTCTACTGGCGCGGCAAGGACGAGGCGGCATATCGCTCGCTTGACCAGCTCGCCCAGACGCCTCTGCAAATGACCGCGGCGGCCCCGGTGCGCGACGGCGACGACATGTTGATCCGCGTGACGCTCGCCAACCAAAGCCAGGTGCCCGCGCTGGAAGCCAAGCTGACCCTGGTTCAGAAGAACGGCAAGCCTGTCCTGCCGGCCTATTATGAGGACAATTACGTGTCGCTACTGCCCGGCGAGCGGCGCACGATCAACATCCGCTACGCGGCATCGACGCCAGCTGACGCCGCGACGCTCAACCTGCGCGGCTGGAATGTCGAGCCGCAGTCAGTGAAGGCGGGCGTGAGCATTCGCAACTGACCTCTCCAGCCGATGCTCCGGGCGTTGCCCTCTGCTCGTGCCCGGTCGAGGGCGGGGTGAAGCGGCTGGACCTTCACGAGATTCATGTTTGTTTTCTACCCATTGCGGGCATTGGCGGGCTGTAGCATCAGCGCCACTATCCGCCCCATCACTTCTTCCGTGCGGGATGGCGACCGTGGCGAACTGGGATGATCCCTCAGGATCGCCGCCGGCAATCAGGGGACACACGCGCCTAGGGTTCCCCCGAAGCCTCGCAATGAAAGCGGCGGCGACGGGGGTTTCCATCGCCGCCGCAATCGATCAGGGATGCATGTCCCGGAGCCTGCCGCCGATCGCGCCGGCGACGGCGCCGATGAACGCGCCGACCACCAGCGACAGGCCGGTGAACGCCGCGAAGGTGGTCGCGACCTTGCGCGCGGCGTCGACGGCTTCCGGGCCGGCGGGAACATCCGCTGTCGCGGGGGCCAGGCTCGCCAGGGTCACCGCCGCGACCGTGACGATTCCCATGATCACCGTCGCGGTCGCCCAGGTCAGAAGACCGTGGGCGGTGTCGCGGAACATGACCTCGTCGGTGTGGAGGCCGTGCCAGCGGACCCGCAGCCTGCCGGTGAGATAGCCGCCCATCGCGGCGGACAGCCATTGCGTCACGATCAGCCAGATGCCGGCGCCGATCGTGAAATTCGTCGGCTTCGCGCCGACTCCGGGCCAGGGCGACACCGAGCCGAGGCCGAATGCCGACCCGAGGGTCAGGAGGGTGAGGGTGACGGCGATCGCCGCGACCGTGCCGGCCGTCACCGCCGACCAGGAGACGGCGGAGCCCTTCGATTCGGTCGTGGTTCCGGCCGGATAGAGGACCGGATCGACCGCGCTATAGGTTTGCGTCGCCATGATCAGTGCCAGATCAGCAGCAGGATGATGATGATCGGCAGGGGAATCCCCAACAGCCACAGCAAGATGCCCTTTCCCACTTATGCCTCCTCTCGATGACCGCCGGATTGACGGTTCGGGGGCGTAACGTGTTGTCGGGAGCGGAGTTCCGGCCTGGGCCGGCCGGAGGGGTCTTGATGCTCCCTTGCCCTTCGTCACCGCGGCGGCGCTCCGGATAAATCACGGCTCCGCGCGAGTCGGGGTCCAGACGGCCGTATTTCTCGGGACGGAGACCGGGGTGCGGTCGCGGAGGCTGCGCTGGATTCCGGCTTTCGCCGGAAAACATCACCGCAGGTGCGGGGCGATTTCAGGGTGCCTGACGCCACTCAATCGAAATTCGGCCGCAGCCATCTTCCGGGGAGTTGCGGGGACACGAGTTGCGGGGACACAATACTTAATTGAGAACGCCCAACCGAGTGCCACGATCTTCCAAAAGCAGGCATGGGCCGCACGGCTCGAACCACGAAAAGGGGAGGGTCGAGGAGGCGAGAAATAGGTATTGTGTCCCCGCAATTAAGACGGCCGATAAGAACAGGTCTTCAAAGAAATTCGAGCGGCGATCTGCCTTGCGGTCCTTATTCCCCAGTGCCGCCACAGATATGTCATGCACCCATTTCGGTTCTAAAAAGAGCTTGTTGCTTGTCGTCCGATCTGCTTTCCAGGCTTGGGGCAAATCGCCGCCGGAGACTCAGGAAAAACCAGTCATCGTCTTGTAATCGGGACGATAAGGGAACGTGTGCACCCTGGTGCCACGCGTGGGAGGGGACTTTTATGACTTCGAGCAAATTGACCAGCTTCGTCCGCGTCGCCGGCGGCCAGCAGGGCCAGCTGGTCGTTCCCGAGCAGCCGATCGTCCCGCCCGATCTCGGCGAGCCGCTGATCCACGAGCCCGCCCAGGCCAACCCGCCGATCAACGTCGCGGTCGGGCCGTTCGACTATCTGCTCGGCACCTGGACCAACCAGAATATCGGCACCTCCTCGCGCGGCGACCCGTCCAACCCCTTTTCCTACAATCTGATGGTGCTTCCGCAGGCGCCCAATGCCGATCCGAGCGACCCGGACGAATCGCCCTATGGCTATATCCTCAAGAGCATGTCCTATTATGAGGAGATCACCTTCACGCCGATCCACGGCGCCGCGGCGAACCGCGGCGGCGCGGGCGCCCAGATCTCCAACGCCATCCTCTACGAGCAGCGCGTCTACATTTCCGACGGCCCCGCCAAGGATACTTTGGTCCATTTCGAGAACGGCATCTGGTCGCTGCTGACGCCGATGGCCCAGGCGCTCGGCCCCTATGGCGACGGCGACGGGCCCGATATCGGCAACGAGACGTTCGGCGACGCGCCGCCGGAGCTGCCCTTCAATATCTTCAAGCAGATTTCGGTGCCGCACGGCAATTCGGTGCTCGCCTGCGGCACCGTCCAGCTCGGCGCGGACATGCAGCCGGTGCCGCAGCCGGGATCGCCGACGATCGGGCCGCCGCCGCAAGTGCTTCCGTCCGGAATCCCGACCCCGGCCTATAGCCAGGATTCGGTGCAGAACATCATCTCCGCTTACGCGCTGAACCCGAACCAGCCGCTGATGGAGGCGCTGACGATCGCGGGGGCGCCGACGATCAGCCAGTTCATCCAGATCGAAATCAGCTCGCAGCAGGGCGGCGGGACGGTCGCCAATATCGACTATGAGCAGCAGAAGGCCGACGTCACCCAATATAGCGCGACCTACTGGATCGAGGATACCGGCAGCGGCTTCAACCAGCTGCAATATTCCCAGACGATCCTGCTCCAGATCCCGATCGTCCTTCCGGGGGCGAGCGAGCCGACCGACATCGTCTTCCCGCACATCACCACCAACACCCTGACCAAGGTGGCGGAGGTCATATGATCGGCGAGGCCGAACGCCGCCATCGCATCCGCGAGCACGACCACGCCACGCGGCTGACGCCCGCCGAACGGGCGTTCGTCGCCTGGCTCGACGCCAACAAGACGCGCGACCAGGTGCTCGCCGACCTCAAGACCAACCTCCAGGTCGCGGTCGAGGTCGAGCTCGCGACCATCCCCATCTATCTGTTCGGCTATTATTCGATCGCCCGCGACGCCGCGAGCGGCGAGGCGATCGATCCGCCGCTCGCCTTCGCCAACAAGGCCGCCGGCATCATCATGAGCATCGCCGTCGAGGAGATGCTGCACATGTCGCTGTCGGCGAACGTCCTCTATGCGATGGGCGGGACCCCGATCCTCTACGGCAAGGCGCCGAGCGCCTATCCGACCCTGCTTCCCTATCACAATCCGGTCGGGCCGCCGGGGCCGGGCGGCGACACGTCCGAATTGTGCCCACTCGCCAGGTTCAGCTTCGTCCAGCTCTGGCACTATCTCCAGATCGAATATCCCGAGAAGCTCGATGCGCCGCCGCAGGATTCGAACTGGCAGACGATCGGCCAGCTTTATTCCTACGTCCGCTGCCTGCTTCGGACCAAATGGCTGACCGACGCCGATTTCCAGCGCGCGCCGGCGGCGTCGGCGATCCAGCCCACCAATTATTCGCCGAACAATGTCGACACCCTCTATCCGACCGGCAAGTTCGACCCGTGGCAGCCGGCGCCGCCGACGGCGCGGCCGGGCTGGACCGATTCCTATCCGAGCGGCGCCGACGCCGCCCGCTTCACCAACCGCGCCGACAGCCATGCCGGACGCTCCGAACTGCTGTGCATCAGCACGCGGAGCGACGCGATCGACGCCGTCGACACGATCTGCGACCAGGGCGAAGGTTATCCGGTACCCAATCTCGGCGCCGGGTCGCACGACGATCCGTCCAAGGGCGAGGAATCCCATTATGTGAAGTTCCTGTGGCTGCAGGCCCAGTTCGCCGATTATGGCAGCATCGAGGAGACGCTGCCGGCGCAGCCGCCGCCTCCGCCGCGGCAGCTTCCGATGATCAGCCAGCAGGCGCTGGACGACCGGCTGCTGGTGGTCGATTTCCCCGACAATCCGACCACCGCCTCCTATCCCGAAGCATTGCAGCCGATCGCCGATTTCTGCAGCGCCTTGTTCCAGTACATGCTGATCATGGTCGAGACCATCTATCGGGTGCCGCCGCAGGACCAGAAACTGTTCTTCAACGAGGGCCTGCACCGCTCGATGATCTGGGTGATGGACAAATATATCCGCACCATGCGCGAGATCCCGCTCGGCAATGGGCAGTATATGGCGCCGGTGTTCGAGAACGTCTCGCTCGGCGAGCGGGCGGAGTCGTTCGCCGGGCTGAAGAAGATCGGCCTCGCCGCGGTCAAGGCCGCGAACGCGCAGGCGGCCGCGCAGCCCGATTATGCGAGCGTGTTCGGCGACATCGTCTGGTATGTCGGCGTCGCGATCGGCCCCGATGCCGAACAGACCGGCAGCCGGCCGCTGCCGGACGTCGGCCCTTATTGGAGGCAGTGATGAGCGAGCACAGCAAGACGCCGACGGTGCTCCACCGCCGGATGCAGGCGAAGGCGGCGGCCGGGCCGAAATGGCCGGCGCCGGGCACGCCTACCCCGCGGCCCTATCCCTATGCCGACGCGCCGACTTTCCCGCCCAATATCGGCACGCAGCCGCCGGGCATGCCGCTCCACGCCTGCATGGGCCTCAATAGCTGCCGTGGCGCCGACCGGTTCGGCACCGTCGGCCGGCCCGACACCGGCGCGCCGAACGCCTGCGCCGGCCAGGGCTATTGCGCGACCGCGGTCGCCCATACCTGCCACGTCCAGAATTCGTGCCGCAACCAGGGCGGCTGCGGCCTCTACGGAACCGCCGAGGAGCTCGACAATCCCGGCCGCAACGCCTGCCAGTCGCTCGGTTCCTGCGCGGTGCCGATCAACGCCGAACGGTTCAGCACCAACGGGCCGAACCAGGGCAAGAGCGTCTGGGCGCGCGCCCGCGAGGTGTTCGAGCAGGAGGTGTGGCCCGATCTGCGCCAGGAGCTGCTCGCCAGTCAGGCCGGTCAGGACCTCGGTTCGGGCCAAAGCCAGGTCGCTCCGGGCCAGCCGCTGCCGGAGACCCTGGGGCTGCCGCCCTCCGCCTTCGCCACCACCGGCCCTTCCTATCTCTGGATCAGCGACGACAATGAGCAGCGCAGCAACATGACGGCGTGCGGCGCCAGCGGCCTCAGCGGTGCCGGCGGCTGCAGCTGAGGCGGCGGTCGCGGCGCTGCCGCGGCTCGGCCTCGGCCTCGGGCTGCGCAGCGTCCATTTCGACACGATCCTGAGGGAGCGGCCGGAGGTCGACTGGTTCGAGGCGATCTCCGAGAATTTCATGGATTCGCACGGCCGCCCGCGCGCGGTCCTGAACGAAGTCGCCGGACATTATCCGGTCGTCCTCCACGGCGTCTCCCTGTCGATCGGCAGCCCCGATCCGCTCGACCGCGACTATCTGGCGCGGCTGAAGCGGCTCGCCGACGAGGTGAAGCCGGCCTGGATCAGCGACCATCTCTGCTGGACTGGGATGCTCGGCCTCAATTCGCACGATCTGCTGCCGGTGCTGCTGACCGCGGAGAGCCTTGCCCATGTCGCCGCCCGCGTCAGCCAGGTGCAGGATTTCCTCGAACGGCCGCTCATCCTCGAAAATCCGAGTGCCTATGTCCGCTTCGCCGGGTCCGGGATGGACGAGCCCGAATTCCTCCGCCTGCTCACCGGGCAAACCGGCTGCGGGCTGCTGCTCGACGTCAACAATGCCTATGTGAGCTGCTACAACGCGCGCACCGATCCGGCCGATTATCTCGCCGCCTTTCCGCTCGACCGGGTGGTCCAGATCCATGTCGCGGGCCACCAGCATCTCGGCACCCATATCGTCGACACCCATGACGGCCCGGTCGCGCCGCCGGTCTGGGAATTGTTCCGGCGCGCGTGGCAGGGCACCGGCGGAGCCTCCACCCTGCTCGAATGGGACGACCGCATCCCCCCGTTCGACGAGTGCCATGCCGAGCTCGTCAAGGCGCGCTCTTATATGGACGCAGCCACTGGCCCCCTCGACGGCGCCGCCGCCGAGGAAGGACCGGAGCGGGTGTCGAACCCGACTTCGTTCCTCATCCCGCGCGCGATGGACAGCGTCGCCGAGGCCGCGTGAGCAAAGTCGCCGCCGTCCACGAGGATCTCCAGGCCTGGTTGCAGGGTGCGATCATGGCGACGGAGCCTCCGCCCGGGGATGAGGTGGAAGAGCGGCTCGCCGGCGCCGCCGACTTTCCCGCCGCCGCCGGCCTCGCCATCTACCGGCGGGCTTATGTCGCCCGGATCGCGGCGGCGATGCGGGCGCAATTCCCGGCTTTGTGCCATGCCTTGGGGGAAAGGCTGTTCAACGATTTCGCCGCCGACTATCTGCGCCTGCACCCGCCCGAGAGCTACACGCTGCACGATCTCGGCCGCCGCTTCGCGTCCTTCCTCGAGGAACAGCGCCCCGACCGCGGCGAACCGGCGCAGGCGCGTGAGGTCTGGATCGACTTCATGGTCGACCTCGCCCGGTTTGAGCGGCAGCTCTTCCTGCTGTTCGACGCGCCGGGCGCGGAGGGCGGCGCTCTGGCGGAGCCCAGGGTCCCCGATACGCGGCTGCGGCTGCAGCCGGCCTTTGCGCTGGGCCGCTACGATTTCAACGTCGCCGCCTATCACGACGCGGTCCGCCGCCGGGAGACGCCGCCCGCGCCCGAGCGCGGCGCCGCCTGGGTCGCCCTGGTGCGGCGGAATTATACGATCCGCACGATCGCCCTTCGCGAGACGGAATATCTATTCCTCGAAGCGATGACGGGCGGCGGCTCGGTCGAGCAAGGCTTTGCGGCCGTCGCCGCGTCGCTCGGCGTGTCGAGGGAAGAAGCCGCGGACGCCTGGCGGAACGCGCCCGAGACGCGCGCCCGCTGGCTGCAATGGGGCTTCTTCGTCGAGGCGTAGGCATGGCAGCGCCGAACGTCAGCCGCAGCTTCGCGCGCCAAGCTCGATCTTCATGATCTCCTTTCGACCGAAAACAGGGCTCACCAGATAGGAGACACGGAGGAATTGACCCTTGTGGACCACACCCTCCCTCGCCTCCATCCGATGGTAACCGGGAAGCTCGCTCCAATTCTTGTAGCCGAAGCGGTCTCCCCCGATGCGCCAAGTCTCGTCCGGTATCGAGTTCTTGGTGGAATGCGGTTCGCCAGCGTTGGTCTGGAAATCGGAGACGCAGCCTTGGACGACGTTCAGCCTGCCGGCAGACAAGGCATGGATGGCGCCGTGCCGGTCCCAGAAGTCTAGGAGCAGATAGCCGGCCACGCCGACGGCGAGGACCGGCAGCACAATCAGACGCTTCAAATCTTTCTGTTTCGAAAACAGGGTCAGCACGACGACGAATGCCGCGGCGACGGCGAAGCCGAAGAGGTAGCCATCGATCTGCTCGCTCGAATAGGGCGGAATCCCCCCGGCTGCCTTGATGTCAAAAAGGGTCGTGAAGCTCTGAACCATTGAATGTGCTCGGTCCTCGACGGAGATGTGCTCTTTGCGACGGGACGACGCAATCTCCTGGCGCACGCTACGCTTGAGGAGGATTCGCGGTCGATTACGGTACACCGACGTACGGGGACATGGCGTAATTAAAGGATCTGATCCACCATTGCGGACGTCCGCCCGGCCTGTAGACTGCCCGACCGGCACACGATCCAGAGGAGCGCGATCCATGAAAGCAGCGGTCACGATGGCCGGAATCATCCTGGCCGCCTTGCCCTCGGCGTCCTCGGCGAACCCGCAGGAGGACGCGGTCAGAGCGGTGATCAGGGCAATCACGCACGGGGAAGACCTGAATGCCGCGTTCCCCGGCACGATCAGCGCCAAAGACATCGCAGCGCTGCCGCATCTCTCCAAATGCACGGCGCACAATCTGATAGAGCAGAGGAAAGGCGATTACACCGTGGTCTGGGCTTGCGGCTCGAAGATCGCACTTGGAATGGAGATTCTCGTAACCGACAATAAGGTCACCTCGATCTCAACGATGGAGGTTTTCAGGCGCCCCACCTTCCAGCCCCACTGAAGGTCATCGTTTCGCTTTTCCGCTCATTCTGGTTACCGACTCAAGCGAACAGAAGCGCAGGAGAGCGGGGGCGGCCAAGACAGGTATTGTATCCCCCCGACTGAGTGCAGCCCTCATCAGACTCTATCCCTCACCCCGGCCAGGGATCGGCCATCTGCACAGGCCGAAGGGCGGGCGTCTCGATGCTCGGGCGCAAGTCTGCTCTGGCCAGAAGATGGATATTGCGGCACCGCGACGCCATGAACGGCCCGACCCAAGCGCGAAGCCCGACGATCAGCCTCATCATCCCCGCCTATAATGAGGAGGGCTATTTGCCTGCGTGCCTGGAGGCGGTGATGCGGAACGTGGCCGGCAAGGCCCTGGAAATCATCGTGGTCGACAATGACAGCACCGACGGCACCAAGCAGGTGATCGAGCGGTACCCGGCGGTGACTTATGTGTTCGAGCCCAGGAAAGGGATCACCCGCGCCCGCCAGCGCGGTTTTCTCGCCTCCAGCGGCGACATCCTCGCTTATGTGGATGCCGATACCCACCCGCCCGCGGGCTGGATCGAGCAGATCCGGCAGCAGTTCGGCACGCGCGAGGACCTTGCCTGCCTGTCGGGGCCTTACAGCTTTTACGATCTCAG
Source organism: Allosphingosinicella sp. (assembly GCA_036491055.1). Classification (GTDB taxonomy): domain Bacteria; phylum Pseudomonadota; class Alphaproteobacteria; order Sphingomonadales; family Sphingomonadaceae; genus Allosphingosinicella. The sequence continues at coordinate 104,216 of DASXCT010000048.1, read as the reverse complement.
CGGCATTCCCGACATGATCTCCACCGGCTGGTTCGTCGCGGCGCGGATGCTCTCCAAGATCACGGGCTATCTGGTCATCGGCGGCAATTTCGCGATCCGCCGCGACGTGCTGGAGAAGATGGGCGGCTTCGACAGCGCGATCGAATTTTACGGCGAGGATGTCGACGTCGCAAAGCGCGCCAGTAAGCATGGGAAAGTGCTCTTTTCACCCCGCTTCGTCATGCCGACCTCCGGGCGGCGCATGAAGAAGCAGGGCTTCGCGAGAATGGCGGGCATCTATTTCGCCAATTACCTCTCGATGGTTTTCCGGAACAAGCCCGTCACCAGGGGCTATGACGACGTCCGGTAAGCCAAGGGACCCCGACGCGGCTCAGTCCAAATTGGGCCGCAGCCACCTCTCCGCTTCCTCGATGCTGACGCCGCGGCGCCTGGCATAATCTTCGAGCTGGTCGCGGCCGATGCGGGCGACTCCGAAATAGGCGCTGTCGCGGTGGCCGAAATAGAAGCCCGAGACGGCCGAGGTCGGCAGCATCGCGAAGCTCTCGGTCAGGGTCACGCCGGCCGGATCGCCGCCGAGCATCTTGAACAGGACCGGCTTTAGGCTGTGGTCCGGGCAGGCGGGGTAGCCGGGCGCGGGGCGGATGCCGACATAGGATTCGCGGATCAGCTCCTGGTTCGAAAGATGCTCCTCGGCATAGCCCCAGACGCTGTTGCGGACATGGGCGTGGAGCACCTCGGCGAAAGCCTCGGCGAGACGGTCCGCCAAAGCCTTCAGCAATATGTCCGAATAATCGTCATTCTCGGCCTTGAACCGTTCGAGATGCGGCTCGAGCCCGTGAATGCCGACCGCGAAGCCGCCGATCCAATCCTCGCCCTCGGGCGCGATGAAATCGGCAAGGCACATGTTCGGCCGCCCTTCCCTCTTCTTCACCTGCTGGCGGAGCAGCGGGATGCGGGTCTCGTCATTGCCGGCGAGGACGAGAACGTCGTCCCCCTCCCGCCGGCAGCGCCACAGGCCGACGGCGCCGGTCGGAACCAGCCAATGCTCGGCGATGATCCTGTCGAGCATCGCCTGCGCGTCGTCGAACAGGCTGCGTGCGCTTTCGCCGACCACCGGATCGTCGAGGATGGCGGGATAATTGCCGGCCAGCTCCCAGGCACGAAAGAATGGCGTCCAGTCGATCGAGGCGCGCAGGTCGCGGAGCGGCCATTCGCCGAAATGATGGAGGCCGGGGCGCTTGGGCGGCGGCACCATGCCCTCGGGATCGAAGTGGAAGGCGTTGGCCCGCGCTTCATCGAGCGTGGCGAGCTCATTCTGGCCGCTGCGCGAGCGGGTCTGGCGCAGGGTCTCGTAATCCTGCGCCGTCTTCGCGATCAGCGGCTCGCGCTGGGTGTCCGAGACCAATGAGGACGCAACGCCGACCGCGCGGCTGGCGTCGAGGACGTGGATCACCGGGCCTTCATAGGCCGGATCGATCCGGAGCGCGGTGTGCGCCTTGCTGGTGGTCGCGCCGCCGATCAGCAAAGGCAGGCTGTAATCCAAGCGCTGCATCTCTGTCGCGACGGTCACCATCTCGTCGAGCGAGGGCGTGATCAGGCCGGAAAGGCCGATCATGTCCGCCTTATTCTCGTTCGCCGTCTCGAGGATCTTCTGCCAGGGCACCATCACGCCGAGGTCGATCACCTCGAAGCCGTTGCACTGGAGGACGACGCCGACGATGTTCTTGCCGATATCGTGGACGTCGCCCTTGACGGTCGCCATCACGATCCGGCCCTTGCCCTGGGTGGCGCCGCTCTTTTCCTTCTCCGCCTCGATGAACGGGATCAAATGGGCGACCGCCTTCTTCATCACCCGGGCCGACTTCACCACCTGGGGCAGGAACATCTTGCCCGAGCCGAACAGGTCGCCGACGACGTTCATCCCGTCCATCAGCGGGCCCTCGATGACATGGATCGGCCGCTCGGCGGATTGGCGCGCTTCCTCGGTATCCGCGACGACGAAGGCATCGATCCCCTTGACCAGGGCGTGCTCCAGCCGCTTGCTGACGTCCCAGCCGCGCCATTCGGCCTCGGCCTTCTCGCGGACCGGATCGCTGCCGAGATATTTCTCGGCGAGCGTCACCAGCCGTTCGGTCGAATCCTCCCGGCGGTCGAGAATGACATCCTCGCAGGCCTCGCGAAGCTCGGGGTCGATCGTGTCGTAGACGTCGAGCTGGCCGGCATTGACGATCGCCATGTCGAGCCCGGCCGGGATCGCATGATAAAGGAAGACCGAATGCATCGCGCGGCGCACCGGCTCGTTGCCGCGGAAGGAGAAGCTGAGGTTCGAGAGGCCGCCCGAGAGATGGACGTGCGGGCAGCGCGCCTTGATCTCGTCGCAGGCCTCGATGAAGTCGAGCGCATAGCGGCGATGCTCCTCGATTCCCGTGGCGACAGCGAAGATGTTGGCGTCGAAGATGATGTCCTCGGGCGCGAAGCCGTCCTCGACCAGCAGTTTGTAGGCCCGCGCGCAAATCTCGACCTTGCGCTGCTTCGTGTCGGCCTGGCCGATTTCGTCGAAGGCCATGACGACGACGGCGGCGCCGTAATCGCGGACCTTGCGGGCATGGTCGAGAAACTCCTCCTCGCCCTCCTTCATGCTGATCGAATTGACGATCGGCTTGCCCGACACGCATTTGAGCCCGGCCTCGATCACGCTCCATTTCGAGCTGTCGATCATGATCGGAACGCGGGCGATGTCGGGCTCGGCGGCGATCAATTTCAGGAAGGTCGTCATCGCCGCCTCGGCGTCGAGCAGGCCTTCGTCCATGTTGACGTCGATCACCTGCGCGCCATTCTCGACCTGCTGGCGCGCCACCTCGACCGCGGCGGCATAGTCGCCGGCCATGACCAGCTTCTTGAACCGGGCGGAGCCGGAGACGTTGGTCCGCTCGCCGATATTGACGAAGGAGGAGGAGACATTGCCTCCCTCTTTATCCCCTCTCCCCAGGGGGGAGAGGGCAGGGTGAGGGGGTTCGGCGTTCGGGATTTCTCGCGGACTCAGAGCCCCCTCGCCATGTGCCGGCGCCAAGGTTCGTCCGGGGGACGAACCAGCCGGCACATCCTCTCCCCCCCGGGGAGAGGGGGCTGCTTTCGTATCGGCGGTCATCGTCAGGCAGCCAGAATCATCGGTTCGATGCCCGCGAGCAGGGTGCGGCGGGCCGGCGCGGCGATCTTGCGCGGCGGATAGTCGCGCGCCACGCGGGCGATGGCGGCGATATGCTCCGGAGTCGTCCCGCAGCAGCCGCCGACGATGTTGACGATGCCCTGCTCGCACCATTGCCGCACCTGCGCCGCGGTCGTCTCCGGCCCTTCGTCATAAGCGCCGAGATCGTTGGGGAGGCCCGCATTGGGATAGGCCATGATCAAGGTGTCGGCGACCGCCGACAGCGAAGCGACATGGGCGCGAAGCTGCGAGGCGCCGAACGAGCAATTGAGCCCGATGGTGAGCGGTTTGGCATGGCGGACCGAGGCCCAGAAGGCCTCGATCGAATGGCCGGAAAGGTTGCGGCCCGACAGATCGGTGATCGTCATCGACAGCATGATCGGCAGCGCCGGATCGACCCGGCGGGCGGCGTGGATCGCGGCCTTGGCGTTCAACGTGTCGAACACCGTCTCGATCAAAACGATCTCGGCGCCGCCTTCAACCAGCCCCTCGATCTGCTCGACATAGACGTCCGACAAAGTGTCGAAGTCGATCTCGCGATAGCCGGGATCGTTGACGTTGGGCGAGAGCGACAAGGTCTTGTTGGTCGGCCCGAGCGCGCCGGCGACGAAGCGCCGCCGCCCGTCCTTCGCCGCCGCGCGGTCGGCGACCTCGCGGATGATGCGGGCGGCGGCGACGTTCATCTCGCGGACCAGAGGTTCGGCGCCGTAATCGGCCTGGCTGATCCGATTGGCGTTGAAGCTGTCGGTGGCGAGGATGTCGGCGCCGGCCTCGGCGAAAGCCGAGGCGATCGACCCGACGATGTCGGGCCGGGTCAGGTTCAGAAGGTCGTTATTGCCCTTCTGGTCGCGCGCGAGGTCGAGCGCGCCGCGATAATCGGCTTCCGTGAGGCCGCGCGCCTGGATCTGGGTCCCGTAAGGCCCGTCCTTGATCAGGATCCGTTCGGCCGCGGCGGCCCTAAGCTGTTCGGCGACGTTCATTGGTCTCATCTCTGGGCCTGAGGCCGAGCAAATGGCAGATCGCATAAGCGAGCTCGGCGCGGTTCAACGTGTAGAAATGGAATATGCGGGCGCCTCCGGCATAAAGCTGGCCGCACAATTCCGCGGCGACGGTCGCGGCGACGAGCTGGCGCGCCGCGGGGAGGTTGTCGAGCCCCTCGAACAGCCGGTCCATCCAGTCGGGGATGGACGCACCGCAGCTCGCGGCGAAGCGCCGCGTCTGGGCGACGTTGGAGACCGGGAGGATGCCGGGCACCAATTCGGCGTGGATGCCCGCCGCCGCCGCCTCGTCGCGGAAGCGGAAGAAGCAATCGGGCGAGAAGAAGAATTGGGTGATCGCGCGGTCGGCGCCGGCGTCGATCTTGCGCTTCAAATTGTCGAGATCCGCGGCGCGGGTCGGCGAATCCGGATGCACTTCGGGATAAGCGGCGACCGAGATTTCGAACGGCGCCACCTTTTTCAGCCCCGCCACCAGCTCGGCGGCGTTGCGATAGCCGTCGGGATGCGGCTCGAACGCCCTGCCCTGCTCGGGCGGATCGCCGCGCAGGGCGACGATATGACGGATGCCGGCTTCCCAATAGGTGCGGGCGACCTCGTCCACCTCGCCCCGCGCCGCCTCGACGCAGGTCAGGTGGGCGGCGGGCGTCAGCGACGTCTCGCGCGCGATCCGCACCACCGTCGCGTGGGTGCGCTCGCGGGTCGAGCCGCCGGCGCCGTAGGTCACCGAGACGAAGCGCGGCTGCAGCGGCTCCAGCGTCTTCACCGAGTCCCAGAGCGTCTCCTCCATCTTCTCGGTCTTGGGCGGGAAGAATTCGAAGCTGACGCCGATGTCGCCGGCGACATGGGCGAAGAGCGGCTCGCGCCAGGCGGCGATCATGCGACCGCCTTCAATTTAGCCTGGGCCCGCTCGCCGGCCCAGATGGTGACGGTGAGCGCGCCGCCTTCGAGATGCTCGACGACGCGGCCCTCGAGCCCGGCGGCCTCCAGATATTTGAGCATCGCCTCGTCGGCGAAGCCGAGCCGGACATGGGCGTCACGGTCGCGCAATTCCTCGCGCTCGTGCGGGGCGAAATCGACGATCAGCAGCCGCCCGCCCGGCGCGAGCAGGCGCGCCGCCTCCTCGACCGCCGCCGCCGGCTGCTGGGCGTAATGGAGCACCTGGTGGAGGATCGCGGTGTCGGCCAGGCCCGCGGCGAGCGGCAGCGCATACATGTCGCCCTGGCGCAGCTCGGCGGCGGCGAGGCCGGCGTCGGCGAGCTTGACCCGGGCGAGGCGCAGCATTTCGGGCGAGCGGTCGATGCCGAGCGCATGGTCGGCGCCGCCGGCGAACAGCTCCAGCATCCGGCCGGTGCCGGTGCCGATGTCGACCAGCCGCCCGACCGGGCGCCCGCTCCCGGCGCCGAGCGCGCGGGCGATCGCCGCCTCGACCTCGCTCTCGGCGATGTGGAGCGACCGTATCTCGTCCCAGTCCCTGGCGCGCGCGGCGAAATAGCGTTCCGCCGCGGCGGCGCGGTCGGCGCGCACCGCCGCGAGCCGGGCGGCATCGGCGACGGTCCAGGGATCGGCCCCGTCCTGCCGCGTCCAGGCGTCGAGCATCGCGAAGAGCGGCGCCAGCCGCGACGCGTCGCCGAGGCTGAGGAAGACCCAGCTCCCCTCCTTGCGCCGCTCGGCGAGGCCGGCATCGATCAATATCCTGACGTGGCGCGAGACTCGCGGCTGGCTTTGGCCGAGCACCTGCGCGAGCTCGCCGACCGAAAGCTCCATCGCCCTGAGCAAAGCGAGGATCCTCAGCCGCGTCGGATCGGCCAAGGCACGAAAGATGTCGGCGGGCGGCATCGGTGGGGCCATGGGGGGTTGGACCATAGGGATAAGGATATAAAGATATCTTTATATGTGCGTCAACGCTTTGTGCCGCCAACGCTTCATCGCATTCACAACCGAAAAGATAGACTTGATGTTGCGGCTTCGTTACACCGCGCCCGCTGGATCGCCGGAGCAACGCCCCGGCACCTCGCTCCAGCACAACAGGAACTGCTTTAAAGCAGGAGGAAAGTGACCATGAAGAAGATCGTTCTGGCCCTCGCCGCCGTCGCGGCCATCGGGGTCGCCGGCTGCAAGCACAACAATGATGCCGGCAACAACAGCGCCGACGTCAACGCCACCGCCAACGAGGCGAATGTCGACGTCAACGCCTCCGCCAACGACGCGGCGGTCGCCAATCTGAGCGGCAACACCGTCGCCGCGACCAACGACGCCACCGCGAACGCGGCGGGCAATGCGGTCGACACCGGCGCGGCCAACACCGCCCAGTAATCGGCTCTTTGTATGCGTAATGGGCCGCGCGCCGATGGGTGCGCGGCCCTTTTTATTTGCACGGCGATGCGGCAAGCTGCCCGGGCAAATTCGGGAGGCGAAGCGGATGAAGAGGAGGATCGGCGCGGCGATCTTGCTGGCGGCTATGGCGGCCCTCTCGGCCTGCGGCACGAAGCAGGACCCGAACATGCCGACCGCGGAGGAGAACCGTAATCTCGACAATGCCGCCGAGATGCTCGACTCTCATGATGCTTCCATCCCCAATGAGGACGCCGCGATCGGCAACGGCGACCAAGGCACATCCGAGGACCAAGTCGGCGAGGATGCAGGAAACGCCGCCGGCAACGCGCAATGATGCCGCGCGGCGGGCTCGGCATGAGCGGCGAGGCGTCCCATAATCCTTCGCTGCCGTTCCGCTATCGCGCCTGCGGGCTTTCAATCGCGAGCGACATCTCTTTGCCGGGATTGCTGGCGGGCAATGTCGCGGCCGGTACCGACCTTGTCGTCGAGGCAGCTTCACTTCCCGACGCGCTGACCGACGATGTCGTCCTCCGCGGCCCGAACTGGCAACGTACGCGCGAGGCCCTTTTGCTGCGCGTGCCCGGGGTGGGCCGCTTTCGCGTGCTCGGCGCCGCGACGATCCAGTACCAGCCCGAGGACGATCAGCGCCCCGAGGATCTGACCGCCTTCCTGACGGGCAGCATGCTCGGTATCCTGCTGCACCTGCGCGGCGACGTCGTGATCCATGCCAGCGCGGTGCTGGTCGGCGACTCGGCAATTTTGTTCTGCGGCGCGTCGGGGGCGGGCAAATCGACGCTGGCCGCCGCGCTGGGCGAGCGCGGCTACCCCATGCTTTCGGACGATCTGAGCGTGCTGCGCCCGAGTACCGAGGGCGTGCTCCGGGTCGCGCCGGACGGGCGATGCCATAAGCTCTGGGAGCGGTCGCTGGGCGGTCTCGGCCTGCACGAGCAGCGTGGTGATGGCGTAAGGCACCAGATCAACAAATATTACGTGCCGCCGCGCATCGCGGCGACCGAGCCGGCGCCGATCGCCGCACTCTATGAGCTGCAGGAGCAGCGCGTCGACGATGCATTCGGCTTGGAGCCGCTGTCATTGCCGGACGCAGGGCACGTGATCCGCGCCAACGCCTTCCGCGCGCGGATGATGTGGCGGCTCGGTCAGAAGCACGAATATTTCCGCTGCGCCGCCCAGATCGGCAGACAGGGACGCATGGCGACGTTGCGACGCCCGTTCGATTTCGCCCGATTGGGATCGGTGCTCGATCTGCTGGAGGCGGACTGGGCCGAGTTGCGGGAGCGGCGCGCTTGAGCCGATATTGCTGGCTCGCCTCCTATCCCAAATCAGGCAATACCTGGTTCCGCATGGTGGTCGCCAATTTGCTCGCACAAGGCGATGAGCCGGTCGACATCAACATGCTGCCCGAGCGCGCCGGGATCGCCAGCGCGCGTCAGCCGTTCGACAACATCCTTTTGATCGACTCGGAGCTGCTGACCCATCAGGAAGTCGACCGCATGCGACCGATGCTGCACCGCTTCCTGGCCGCGCAGAGCGATGACGACTTCGCCGATCCGCAGCATCGGCGCGAGGAGGCGGACCGGATCGACCCCCGCGCGCCTTTGGTCAAGACGCATGACGGCTATACGAAAACCGATCGGGGGGAGCCGCTGCTCGGCGGCGCGGAGGCCGCTTCGGGCGCGATCCTGATCGTGCGCGATCCGCGAGACGTGGCGCCGTCCTTGGCCAACCATATGGCCATTGATATCGACGCGGCAATCTCGTTCATGGCGGCTCCCGCTTCCAGCTTTTGCGGATCGGTCAACTCCGTCTCCAACCAATTGCGTCAGCGATTGCTCGGTTGGAGCGCGTGGCAGGCGAGTTGGCTCGAGCAAGGCGATTTGCCGGTCCACTTGGTGCGCTACGAGGACATGAAGGCCGATCCGGTCGCAATTCTGGCGGCGGCGCTGGCGTTTGCCGGGCAGTCCGTGGACACGGCTGCACTGGCCAGGGCGGTCGATCTCGCCCGGTTCGATCGGCTGCAGGCGCGCGAGGCGCGAACCGGCTTTCGCGAGGCACCGGCCGGCCGGCAATTCTTCCGCCGCGGCGAAAGCGGCGGCTGGCGCGGCGAGCTCAGCTCGGAGCGGGTCGCGCGTATCGTGGACGACCATGGTACAATGATGGAACGGCTGGGATACGATTTGGGAAATGGCCGGGGAGCGGCTTGAGGGCGGGGGAAGGCGATGCGATATCGGCGGATGGGTGATTGGCTGGAAGCACAGGTGAATGACGAGTTGCTGATGATGCACGGTGATTCCGGCCGCTTCATCTCGCTCAACGAGACCGGCGCCTACCTCTGGGCCTGTTTGGCCGAGCCGAAAAGCGCCGACGCGCTGGCCGATGGCTTGTGCGCGGAGTTCGAGGTGGAGCCGGCGATGGCGCGGGCCGACGTCGATGCGTGGCTGGACGCGATGCGCGCGGAAAAGGTTATAGAGGAAGATGCGGCCTGACCGCGGCACCTCGCGGCTGCGCAACTTCCTGCGGCGCGACCGCGCGGACCAGCGGCTGCTGATCGAGGCGGCGGCGCGGCTGATCGCGCTGCGGCTGTATTTGGGGCTGATCGGCGCCGAGCGCCAGCCGCGCCTTTATGGCCGCGCCGGCACACCCGCACGCGGTGAAGAAGCCAACCGGACCATAAGGCTCAGCCCGGCGCAGCGGCGGACCGCGGCCCGGATCGGCTGGGCGATCGCGCGCGCCGAACGTGCCTTGCCGTTCGAAATCGTCTGCCTGCCGCAGGCGCTGGTCGCGCGGCGGATGCTGCGTCGTCGCGGCATCGCCTCGGTGATGTTTTTCGGGGTCGAACGCGGTAAGCCGATCGATCAAATGGGCACCCATGCCTGGCTCCTGGCAGGGGAAGTGCCCGTCATCGGGGTGCGTCAAGCCTCGCGATACAAAGTATTCGCCAGCTATGCGTCCGGCGCTACCGATTGACCGGCCGACCCGGCCGAAGATCGGTTCGGCCCAACCAGATCGAACTCAGCCGCGCGCGGCGCCTCGCCGGAGTACGTCACGTGCCATTGCGCCTGAAGCGCGGCGATTGCTTCGTGCCCGCCGCTAAGCTCGATGCCGCGCGACCGAGCGGATAAGCCTGCGTCAACTCGGGCCGTAGGCAGTACCGGCGAATGCCTTGGAGGCGTTGCCGGAAGCCCCCCCTTCGGGCGCCATGCGCTTTGCGGACGGAAATGTTACCCGGGGCGTCACATAGGGGCGTCGAGTTGGGCGCCGCGCTTCAACCATCGTGTTTCATCCTCTTCTTGCACGGCACGAGCCGCTTCGCCCCAGGGCCGCCATCGGCTTGCCTAGCCGCCGTCATACCGGTTGCGAAACAAGGCTAGCCTGCGTCATCGACGAAAGTCAATTCGCTCCCAGGTCAATGGGGTTAGCGCCCGCTGCGAGGAACCACTTTCCGCCGCACCGGCTTGCTGGGCTCGTGCTATGGCCTGCCGAGGATCAGGCAGCATCATGGCAGGCAGCATCGTGGTTGCCCGGCGCCGGGTGACGGAGGGGAGCAGACGCACGTGGATTGGCGCTTGTTGGGGCAGGTTGCGCTCATCCCCGGCCTCGATCTGTTGCGCCGAGGACAGGTCGGGCTTGCCGTTACGACCATTGTGCGGAACGGCCATGCGCTCCTCCGCGACGGATTGGTGCCGAGTGAGGCACGTCTGTTCGCCGACGCACGCGCCGCCTTGCGGGCGCGGCGCGCCGGTCTCTATCTCCAGCGCGAACATCGCCGCCATTTGCGCCGGTTTCGGACTGCCATCAGCGCGCATGGGCTGCGCTGCAAAGTCGATTTCGCGCGCTTCTGCGCCGGGGCCGGGTTGTCGCACCCGCCCACATTGGTAATCGAGCCCGACCGCGAGCCCGGCGCCATGTCGGAGATCGGCGACATGGCCGGCGAGAGCTTTTTCGTGAAACCGGCAATGGGCGGCCGTTCGCGAGGCGCGGCGGTCGTCCATCGTCTCCGTGCCGGCCGATGGCAGCTCGTCGCGCCGGACCGCGCGCTCGAGGGCGATCTGATGTCGCTGTTGAAGGATCATCTTCCCGAAGAGCGGCTGGTCGTGCAGCCGCTGCTCGTCAATGCGCCGCCGCTGGCGCAATGGGCCGGGGAGATGCTGGCGATCTTCCGCATCGTCACGGCGCGCGCCACCGACGGCACCGTGCGGACGCTGTCGATGCTCGCCGAACTGCCGCTTGAGGTGCGCGAACCGCTGCCCGCACGCTGGGCCGTTTTCCCCGTCTCGCTCGACCGCGACGAACTCTCATCGCTCGATGTCCTGGCGGCGGAGCGGATGCCGGCGTTCGCCGCACGCGCCGCTTCTTTCGCGAGGAGGAGGATCCAGGCGGCCGGAGCGCTGCGTGCGCTCGCCCAGGCCGCGCACGCGCGCCTCGCGGCGGCGGCGTCCCTCCAGCTGGCGCCGACGATCGGTTGGGACATGGCATGGACTCCCGAAGGTCCGATGCTGCTCGAACCCAATTGGAATTGGGCCGTGGCCCCGCATTATCGAAATGCGGCCGGGCTCGATTTCGAGCTCTCCGCCCGCTTCGAGGCCGCCGCCCGGGAGGGCGACTGATGCGCGGCGAGGCCCATGAGGAGGAGCTAATGTGCTGAATTGAAGTTCGCTCCGGGCGCGATCTGATAAGAGGGCGAACTTCAGCACACTAGACCCATATGTGATCAGGCTTGATCGCATATGGGCCAAGTCTTTGTGATATCGTTCTTTTCGGCCGTCAGGTGATTCCACCTGACTGAAAACCACTCTAGCAGGAGACGAAGCGGATGAAGAGGGTGACCGGCATTGCGGCTTTGCTCGCGGCGGCGGCGGCGCTGTCCGCCTGCGGCGCCAGGAGGGACCCGAACATGCCGACCCCGGAAGAGAATCACCTGCTCGACAATGCCGCCGAGATGCTCGACTCTCCCGATACCCTCGTCGCCAACGAGGACGTCGCGCCCGGCAACGAGGATGACGTGCCCGCCGGCGATGCCGATGCCAATGGCGCTGGCAATGAGGTCGGCAACGGCCAATAATTGTGGACAATTCGGAAAAGCCGCTTCGCAGGCGCAAGCGGACTGCCTAAGCTTCCGCCATGACGCTTCCCGATCCCATCGATGAATTCGAGGAGCAGCCGCCCGTTCGCGAGGCGGACCGGCTGACGCTCGACCTCGACGGTTGGGAAGGGCCGCTCGACCTGCTGCTGACCCTGGCGCGCGCGCAGAAGGTCGACCTCACCAAAATCTCGATCCTGGCTTTGGTCGAGCAATATCTCGCCTTCATCGCCGACGCGAAGAAGCTGAAGCTGGAGATCGCCGCCGACTATCTCGTGATGGCGGCCTGGCTCGCTTATCTCAAATCCTGCCTGCTCCTGCCCCGGGACGCCGAAGCCGATCCGAGCCCGGAGGAGCTGGCGATGCGGCTGCAGCTCCGCCTCCAGCGGCTCTCGGCGATGCGCGAGGCCGGGGCGCGGCTGCTGGCGCGCGACCGGCTCGGCCGCGACGTCTTCGCGCGCGCCGCTCCCGAGGGGCTGCGGGTGATCCGCCAATCGCTGTGGCAGGCCGAGCTTTACGACCTGATCGCCGCTTATGGCGCGGTCAGGGCACGGACCGAGCCCGCCTTCCACGTCGTCGCGCGGCGGCCGGTGATGACGCTCGACGAGGCGCTGCACCGGGTCGAGCGGCTGGTCGGGGCGCGGCTGGACTGGACCCGGCTCGAAGCCTTCCTCCCCGAGACGCAGGACGATGGCTTCCGCAAGTCGGCCCTCGCCTCCAGCTTCGTCGCCACGCTCGAATTGGCCCGGCTCGGCAAGGTCCAGCTCGACCAGAAAGGCGCGTTCGAGCCGCTCTGGGTGAGGGCGGCATGAGAGGCGCGGCAACAATTTCCCCTCCCTTTGAGGAAGGGGCCAGGGGTGGGTCGCGTCGGGAGCGGTTCGATACCGCTTCCGAAGCGCTAGGCTCTCTCGCCGGCATCGAGCCGGCTCGTTCACAACCCACCCCCTACCCCCTCCCTTCCAGGGAGGGGAGGATATGAACGAACTCACCGACGATGTGCGGGCGGTCGAGGCGGTTTTGTTCGCCGCCGCCGAGCCGATGAGCCCGGACGAGATTCAGGCCCATGTCGGCGAAGGCGTCGCGGTCGAGCTGGCGCTCGGCGCGCTCGCCGCCGATTATGCCGGCCGCGGCATCAACCTGGTCGAGCGCGGCGGGCGCTGGCATTTCCAGACCGCCGGCGACCTCGCCCACATCCTCCGGCGCGAGCGCGAGGAGCCGCGGCGGCTGAGCCGGGCGGCGGTCGAGACGCTTGCGATCGTCGCCTATCACGAACCGGTCAGCCGCGCCGAGATCGAGGCGATCCGCGGCGTCCAGATCTCGAAAGGCACGCTCGACGTGCTGATGGAGGCGGGCTGGGTCCGCCCCGCCGGCCGCCGCGAGGCGCCCGGGCGGCCGCTCACCTACGCCACCACCCCCGCCTTCCTCGCCCATTTCGGGCTCGAAAGCCGCCGCGATTTGCCGGGCATCGACGATCTCAAGGCGGCCGGCCTGCTCGACCCGATCGACGCCGCCTTGGCCGATCTGGGACAGCTGGAACTGGAAAGTGAAGCCGAGGGCGACTAGATAGCGCTTCAAGAGCGGCCGGTCCGGCGCTCACAGGCATTTCGGAGAAGTTCAATGTTCAGCGGCGGCCTCAGCATCTGGCATCTGATCGTCCTGGCGATCATCGTCCTCCTGCTGTTCGGCAAGGGGCGCTTTTCGGACATGATGGGCGACGTCGCCAAGGGGCTCAAGAGCTTCAAGAAGGGCATGACCGAGGACGAGGACGACCATCGACCGCCGGTCCGCCCGGCCGAGCCGCCGCGGCTGCGCGACGAGAAGACGCTCGAAGTCCCCTCCGACCGCACACGCGATCTCGACACGCCGCCGCGGCGCGAGCCCTGACCCCAACGCCTGAAGCGGGCGCATGTTCGGCATCGGCTATTCCGAGCTTCTGGTGATCGGCATCATCGGGCTGGTCGTGATCGGCCCGAAGGACCTGCCGCGCGTGATGCGGGAGGTCGGCCGCTGGGTCGGCAAGGCCCAGGGCATGGCGCGCCATTTCCGCGCCGGCATCGACAATATGATCCGCGAGGCCGAGCTCGAGGAGATGGAGAAGAAATGGCGCGAGGAAAATGAGCGGATCATGCGCGACCATCCGCTGCTCGATCCCGCCGCCGAGATGCTGCCTCTGAACGGTCCGGCGGCGTCCGCCCCGATTGCGTCCGCCGAAACGCCGGCGGCGGCGGAAGCGCCGTCCGCCGAAGCGGCCCACGATCCCGACGCCCCCGAGCTGCCGCTCGGCCCGCCCGCGGCGCCGGACCGCGCGCTGCCATGAGGGATATCGACGACAAGAAGCAGCCGCTGATGGAGCATCTGATCGAGCTGAGGCGGCGGCTGATCTGGTGCTTCCTCGCGCTCGGCATCGCCTTCGCAATCTGCTTCTATTTCTCGGACGCGATCTTCGCCTTCCTGGTCCAGCCGCTGAAGGAAGGGTTCGGCCCGGCCGGTGGCCGGCTGATCTACACCAAGCTCTACGAAGCCTTTTTCGTGCAGATCAAGGTGGCCTTCTTCGCCGCCTTCTTCGTCTCCTTCCCGATCATCGCCAACCAGATCTGGGCGTTCGTGGCGCCGGGCCTCTATTCGAAGGAGAAGAAGGCCTTTCTCCCCTTCCTGTTCGCGACGCCGGTCCTGTTCACCGCCGGCGGCGCGCTCGCTTATTATGTGGTGATGCCGGCGGCCTTCCAGTTCCTGCTCCACTATCAGGGCGAGGTCGGCGGCATCAAGCGCGAGGCATTCCCGTCGATCGACGATTATCTCGGCCTCGTCATGCAGTTCATCATGGGCTTCGGCGTCGCCTTCCTGCTGCCGATCCTGCTGATGCTGCTGGAGCGGGCCGGGCTCGTCACGCTCGCCAAGCTGAAAAGCTGGCGGCGCTATGCGATCCTGTTCGCCTTCATCGTCGCCGCTTTGATCACGCCGCCCGACGTCGCTTCGATGTGCCTGCTCGCCATTCCCCTCGTCCTCCTCTACGAGCTGACCCTCGTCGCGATCTGGTTCACCGAGCGGCGGCGGGCGCGCGAGGCGCTGAAAGCGGCCGCCGCCGCAGGGGAATGACACATTCTGACACGCTTCTGTTCTAGTGCGTCGGGAAAGGCTGCGTTAGAAGCGCGCCGCCCCCGATTCCCCCGGATACAGGTGACATGCCGCCGTTCATCGACGCGAAAGCCACGGTCTCACATCGCGCGCGTCGAATTGTCTTTCGAAACGCGACCCCTGAAATGACCAGGAAGATGCGGCTGCGCCCCGGCGCGCTGCTCGCCACGGCCCTGTTCCTCGCCGTCGCCGCCTGCAGCGGCGGCGACGGCAATGGCTCGGCCGAAGGCGGGCGCGGCGGCCGCGGCGCGCAGGGCACGCCCGAGGCCGGCTATGTCGTCGTCAAGGCGTCGACCGTGCCGATCACGGTCGATCTGGCGGGCCGGACCTCGGCCTTCGAGACCGCCGACGTGCGGCCCCAGGTCTCGGGCGTGATCCACTCGCGCAATTTCGTCGAGGGCTCGATGGTCCGCCAGGGCCAGACCCTCTACCAGGTCGATCCTTCGACCTATCAGGCGGCCGTCGCCCAGGCGCGCGCCAATCTCGCGGCGGCCGTCGCCACCCGCGACGCCGCGGTGGTCAAGGCGAACCGCTACGCGCCGCTGGCCCGCATGCAGGCGGTGAGCCAGCAGGAATATACCGACGCCCGCGCCGCCGCCCAGCAGGCGACGGCCTCGGTCAAGCAGAACCAGGCGGCGCTGCAGACCGCCGACATCAACCTCCATTACACCCGCGTGCCGGCGCCGATCACCGGGCGGATCGGCCGCTCCCTGGTCACGACCGGAGCGCTCGTCACCGCCAATCAGACCAATGCGCTCGCAACGATCGAGCGGATCGATCCCATGTATGTCGATATCCAGCAGTCGAGCGCGCAATTGCTCGCCTTGCGCCGCGCGATCGCGGTCGGCGGCGCCATGCCGGCCCGCGCCCAGGTGCGGCTGACGCTCGAGGACGGCAGCGACTATGCCTATGCCGGCACGCTCGAATTCGCCGAGGAGGTGGTCGATCCGACCACCGGCGCAATCACCCTGCGCGCCCGCTTCCCGAACCCGCAGGGCCTGCTCCTGCCCGGAATGTATGTGCGCGCGAAGCTGGTCCAGCAGACGATCGCCAATGCGATATTGGTGCCGCAGGCCGGAGTCTCGCGCGATCCCCAGGGCAATGCCACAATGATGGTGATCGGGCCCGGCAACAAGGCGATCCAGCGCACCGTCACCGCCGACCGCACCTTCGGCGAGGACTGGATCGTCACCGCCGGACTGCAGCCGGGCGACCGGGTGATCGTCGAGGGGCTGGGCAAGATCAGGCCGGGCCAGATCGTGAAGCCGGTGCCCGCCGGCTCGCCCCCGCCCCGCCCCGCCGCTGGCGGCTACGGCGGGTCGCAGCGCTGACCGGCCGATGATCTCCCGCATCTTCATCGATCGCCCGATCTTCGCCTGGGTGATCGCGATCGTGATCATGCTGTGCGGCATCGGCGGCATCATGTCGCTGCCGATCGAGCAATATCCCGACATCGCGCCGCCGGCGGTCAACATCCGCGCCACCTATCCCGGCGCCTCGGCGGAGACGGTCGAGACCAGCGTCGCCCAGGTGATCGAGCAGCAGCTGACCGGCCTCGACGGCCTGCTCTATTTCTCGACCACCTCCAATTCGAGCGGCCAGGTCACGATCGTCGCGACCTTCGACAAGGGCATCAATCCCGACATCGCCCAGGTCCAGGTGCAGAACAAGGTCCAGCAGGCGCTGCCGCGCCTGCCCCAGGAGGTGCAGCAGCAGGGCCTGGTCGTCACCAAGTCGCGCACCGACTTCCTGATGGTCGTCGGCGTCTACGACAAGACCGACCGGAGGACCGGCGGCGACGTCTCCGACTATCTCGTCTCCAACATGCAGGATCCGCTCGGGCGGATCCAGGGCGTCGGCGACATCACCGTCTTCGGCGCGCAATATGCGATGCGGATCTGGCTCGATCCCTACAAGCTCGCCAGCTATTCGCTCGTCCCCGGCGACGTCATCTCGGCGATCGCGGCGCAGAACACGCAGGTCGCCGCCGGCCAGATCGGCGGCCAGCCGGCGGCCGACACCCAGATGCTGAACGCGACGGTCACCGCCCGCTCGCGGCTGACCACGCCCGAGCAATTTGCCGAGATCATCCTCAAGACCCAGCCGAACGGCGCCAACGTCCTCTTGAAGGACGTCGCCCGGATCGAGCTCGGCAGCGAAAATTACAATTCCTACAGCCGCCTGAACGGCCATCCCGGCGCCGGCATCGGCATCCAGCTCGCGCCCGGCGCCGACGCGCTGAAGACGGCGGCCCTGGTTCGCCAGGCGGTCGAGAAGCAGGCGAAGGATTTCCCGCCGGGCCTCGCTTATTCCTACCCGAACGACAGCACCCTGTTCATCAAGCTGTCGATCCACGAGGTGGTGATCACTTTGTTCGAGGCGGTCGGCCTCGTCGTCCTCGTCATGTTCGTCTTCCTGCAGAGCTGGCGTGCAACTTTGGTCCCCGCGATCGCGGTCCCGGTCGTCCTGCTCGGGACGTTCGGGGTGCTCACCGCCGCGGGATTCTCGATCAACACCCTCACGATGTTCGGGCTCGTGCTGGCGATCGGCCTGCTGGTCGACGACGCCATCGTCGTCGTCGAGAATGTCGAGCGCCTGATGGACGAGGAGGGCCTCACCCCGCACGACGCCACCGTCAAGTCGATGAGCGAGATCCAGATGGCGCTGATCGCCATCGCCCTCGTCCTCTCCGCCGTCTTCCTGCCCATGGCCTTCTTCGGCGGCTCGGTCGGAGTCATCTACCGGCAATTCTCGATCACCATCGTCTCCTCGATGGTGCTGTCGGTGATCGTCGCTCTGGTCCTCTCGCCCGCCCTCACCGCGAACCTTCTGAAGCCGCCGGCGAAGCATCGCGGGGAAGAGGTCAGGCACGGGCCGGTCGGCGGCTTCTTCCACCGGAGCGGCACCTGGTTCAACCGCAACTTCGCCGCCTCGGTCGACCGCTACCGGAGCGGCGTCCAATGGACGATCGGGCGCCGCTGGCCGATGATGGCTGTCTTTGTCGCGCTCACCCTCTTGCTCGTCTTCGTCTTCCTGCGTCTGCCGACCAGCTTCCTGCCGAGCGAGGACCAGGGCTATGCCCAGCTCCAGTGGACGCTGCCGCCCGGCGCCACCGAGAGCCGCACGATGGCGGCGGCGAAGACCATCGAGCATTATTTCATGGGGCCGGAAAAGAAGAATAGCGGCTCCCTGTTCACCGTCGTCGGCGGCAACCAGGCCGGCTCCGGCCAGAATGCCGGCCGCGGCTTCATCCAGCTCGCGCCCTGGGACGAGCGCAAGGGATCGAAGAACAGCGCCGCTTCGATCACGTCGCGCGCGACGCGCTTCCTCGGCGGGCAGATGCGCGACGTCGAATTCTATGCTTTGGACCCACCGCCGGTCCGCGGCCTCGGCCAGTCGGCCGGCTTCACCATGGAATTGCTCAACACCACCGGCATGTCGCGCGATGCGTTCAAGGCGGTGCGCGACCGCATCCTCTCGGCTGCCCGCCACGACCCCAATCTGGCCGCGCTTCGCCTCAGCACGCTGGAGGACAATCCGACGCTCGAGGTCAATGAGGATGCCGCCAAGATCGGCGCGCTCGGCCTCTCCCAGGCCAATGTCGACGAGACGTTGAGCGCGGCCTGGGGCGGCATCTACGTCAACGATTTCGTCGACCGCGGCCGCGTCAAGCGCGTCTTCGTCCAGGGCGACGCGGCCTATCGCAGCCGGCCGGAGGATCTCGCCAACTGGTTCGTCCGCACCTCCACGGGCACGATGGCGCCTTTCTCCTCCTTCGCCACGACGAGCTGGAGCCAGGCGCCGTCGACGCTCAGCCGGTTCAACGGCCTCCCCTCCTACGAATTCCAGGGCCAGGCGGCCGAAGGCAAGAGCTCGGGCGATGCGATGGCGCGAATGGCGGCGTTCGCCGCGAAGGAGCCGGGCGTGGCGGTCGAATGGAGCGGCCTCTCCTACCAGGAAAGGCTGTCGGGCGGGCAGGCGCCCTATCTCTACGCCATCTCCCTGCTCGTCGTCTTCCTGTGCCTCGCCGCGCTCTACGAAAGCTGGTCGGTCCCCTTCTCGGTGCTGATGGTGATCCCGTTGGGCCTGCTCGGCGCCGCGCTTGCCGTCGCCGTCCGCGGCCTGCCCAACGACGTCTATTTCCAGGTCGGCCTGCTGACGACGATGGGCCTTTCCGCGAAGAACGCGATCCTGATCGTCGAGTTCGCCGAGCAGCAGGAACGGCGCGGCATGGGCGCGGTCGAGGCGGCGATCGAAGCGGCGCGCCTGAGGCTCCGGCCGATCCTGATGACCAGCCTTGCCTTCATCTTCGGCGTGCTTCCGCTCGCAATCTCGACCGGCGCCGGCGCCAAGAGCCGCGTCGCCATCGGCACGGCGGTGATGGGCGGCATGCTGACCGCGACCATCCTCGCCATCTTCTTCGTGCCGCTCTTCTTCGTGCTCGTCCGCACCCTGTTCCGCCGCGGCCGCCACCGCCACGCGGAATCCGGTCCTCAAGGCAGACCCGCCGAGGTGCCGGCCGAATGAGGAAAGCCGCGCTCCCGCTCCTGCTTTCCGCCGCACTCGCCGGCTGCAGCTTCGAGCCGCATTACCAGCGGCCCACGCCGCCCGTCCCCCAGGGCTGGCCGGTTGGCGATTCCTATCTGCGCCAGAGCGAGGCGGCTTTGCCGAGCGTCTCCTATCGCGACATCTTCCGCGATCCGAAGCTGCAGGCGATCATCGAGGAGGCGCTGGCCAATAATCGCGACCTGCGCATCGCGGCGGCGAACGTCGCCTCCGCGGTCGCCCAATATCATGTCCAGCGCGCCCAGCTCTTCCCGCAGGTCGGCGCCGAAGCCAATGCCGGCGTGACCGGCGCGCACGAGCCGACGACGAGCATCGTCAATACCGGTACCGGCGGCACCGGCACGGGCGGCACCGGCCTCGCCATCGTCAACAGCCCCGGCGGCTTCTCGACGACCCGCAATTACAGCGTCGACGTCGGCGTGACCTCGTTCGAGCTCGACCTGTTCGGCCGCGTCCGCAGCCTCAGCCATTCGGCGCTCGACCAATATTTCGCGACCGAGGCGGCGGCGCGGGCCACCCGCCTGACCATGGTCGGCCAGATCGCCACCGCCTATTTCCAGCTTGCCGCCGACAACAGCCTGCTCGCCGTCGCCCGCGACACCGCCGCCAATGCCGAGCACGCCGTGACGCTCACCAACGAAAGGCTGGTCGGCGGCGTCTCGTCGCGGATCGACCTGCGCGAGGCGCAGACCATCCTCGACCAGGCGAAGAGCGACGTCGCCAGCCAGACCAGTCTGGTCGCGCAGGACCGCAATGCGCTCCAATTGCTGGTCGGCGCGCCGATCGCCGACGATCTGATCCCTGCCTCGATCGAAAGCATCGACACGATGGTTTCGGAGCTTCCGGCCGGCCTCAGCTCGACGGTCCTGCTGCGCCGGCCGGACGTCGTCCAGGCGGAATATCAGCTTCGCGCCGCCAACGCCCGCATCGGGGCCGCCCGCGCCGCCTTCTTCCCGACGATCAGCCTTACCGGCCTGCTCGGCCTCGCCAGCAACACCCTGGCGGGCCTCTTCACCGGCAATGCGTTCAACTTCCATGCCGGCGGCAGCGCGTCCGTCCCGATCTTCGACGGCGGCGCCAATCGCGGCAACCTCGCCTTCGCGCGGGCGCAGCAGCAATTGTTCCTCGCCCAATATGAGCAGGTGATCCAGACCGCCTTCCGCGAAGTGTCGGACGCGCTCGCCCGCCGCGGCACGATCGAGGCGCAGGTCGCCGCCCAGAACGACCTCGTCGACCATTCGCGCGACGCCTATAATCTGAGCGAGGAACGCTACCGGATCGGCATCGACGAGTTTTTGAACACGCTCGTCGCCCAGCGCACGCTCTACACGTCGGAACAATCCTTGATCCGCACGAGGCTGGCGCGCGCGACCAATCTCGCCGATCTCTACCAGACGCTCGGCGGCGATGCCTTGATCGAGGCGGGCGCCGGCCAGAACCAGGCCCCGACGCCGATCGGCCCGGCACCGGCGGCGGCTTCCAGGCCCTAGGACCGCTCGTTCTGAACTCCCTCTCCCTTGAGGGAGAGGATATTACGCCTTAGCGGCTCTGCCGCTTAGGCGAAGTTGGTGAGGGTGTCGCGCGTTCGGGATCATTCTCGGACGCCGAGCTCCTTCACCCCAGCCCTCTCCCCGCCGGGGAGAGGGAGGTTTGGCGATCCCTCTTAATCCTCCAGCGAAACCCAGGTCGGGGCGTGGTCGGAGGCCTTTTCCCGGCCGCGATATTCCTTGTCGACGCCGGCATCGAGCAGCCGGTCGGCCGCCTGCGGGCTGAGCAGGAGATGGTCGATGCGGAAGCCGGCGTCGCGCTGCCAGCAGCCGGAAGTATAGTCCCAGAAGGTATAGACTGCGCCTTCGGGGTAGCGGGCGCGGATCGCGTCGGTCCAGCCCAAATAAAGGATGTTCCGGAAGGCGGCGCGGCTTTCGGGCTGCATCAGGGCGTCGTGGGCCATCGCCTTGGCGGAGAAGACGTCGTCCGGATCGTCGGTCGGGATGACGTTCCAGTCGCCGGCGAGCACCGCCGGTCTCTCCTCGGCGAGCAATTCGAGCGCGTGGGCGCGCAGGCGGTCCATCCAGGCGAGCTTGTAGGCGAATTTCTCGGTGCCGACCGGATTGCCGTTGGGAAGGTAGAGCGAGCCGACGATCACTCCGTCCAGCGCCGCCTCGATATAGCGGCTGTGGGTATCGTCCGGGTCGCCCGGCAGGCCGGTGCGGCGAAGCTCCAGCCGCCGCCCCGCCGGCGCCAGCACAGCGACGCCGTTGAAGCCCTTCTGCCCATGCCAGAGGCCGTCATAGCCGTGGGCGCGCAGGTCGGCGATCGGGAAGCTGTCATCGTCGCACTTGATCTCCTGGAGGCAGACCAGGTCCGGCTTTTGCTCGTCCAGATATTCGACCAGCCGCGGCAACCGCGCGCGAACGCCGTTCAAATTGTAGGTGACGATCTTCATGGGGATGGGATAGCCCAGCGCGTCCTCGACGGGAAACCCCATCTCGTCATCCCCGCGTCCCTCCCCTCATCCCCGCGCCCCTCCCCTCATCCCCGCGCCCCTCCCGTCATCCCCGCGAAAGCGGGGATCCAGCTTGGGCAGGGTGTCGGAAGAAAAGAAGCTGGATTCCCGCTTTCGCGGGAATGACGGGAAAAGAGGGGCGCGGGGATGACGAAGAACGAGGGCCGTCAGACGCTGAAGCTCGACCCGCAGCCGCAGCCGGACTGGGCGTTGGGGTTGCGGACCTGGAAGCTGGCGCCGCCGAGATTGTCGATGAAATCGACCGCGCCGCCCTTGACCAGATCGTTGGTCATCGGATCGACGACGAGCGTGACCCCGCCCTGCTCCGCGACCAGATCGTCCGCCCCCACCGCATCGGCGAGGCCGAAGCGGTAGGAGAAGCCGGCACAGCCGCCGCCCTCGACCGAAAGGCGGAGGATCGGCTTCTTCCCCTGCCGATCGGCGATCCAGGCAACGCGCGCCGCCGCCGCGGGGGTCAGGGAGATGTCGGGCGCTTCGCTCATGCTCTCAAAATAGGGAGCGGCCGCCAAGGCGGCAAGTTCAACCCTTGGTCCGGTAGCCGCAGATGATTCCGAACAGGAAGGCTGCGAACAGGCCGAGCTGGATATGGCCGTCCGTGTCGGTCCAGCCGAGCATCTGCCCGCCGAAGGCGAACAGACCGATGAACATCATCAACGCAAGCCCCGTCATCCGGGCGCCCTCCCATCAAGTGAGCGGATCATGGCGCGAAGCAGTTAACGGGCCGTAAACGCTTGTCCGCGAAGCCGCCTTTGGCCATAGGGGCGCCATCCTCCCCGGCCAGGCGAGCGCGCCCATGAAGACCCGAGTCTATGTCACCCTGAAGAAGGGGGTCCTCGACCCGCAGGGAAAGGCGATCCACCACGCGCTGGAGGGGCTTGGCTTTGAGGGCGTCAACGACGTCCGTGCCGGCAAATTGATCGAGCTCGACCTCGATCCCGGCGTGAGCGAGGCCGAGGTCGAGGCGATGTGCCGCAAATTGCTCGCCAACATCGTCATCGAGAATTTCCGGATCGAGGCCGAAAGTCCGACGGAGGCGGAGGCGTGAAGAGCGCCGTGATCGTCTTCCCGGGCTCCAATTGCGACCGGGACATGGCGGTCGCGCTCGAGCAAATCGGCGGATCCACGCCGGCGATGGTCTGGCACCGCGAGACCGAATTGCCGGAGGGGCTGGACCTGGTCGCCGTTCCCGGCGGCTTCTCTTACGGCGACTATCTCCGTTCGGGGGCGATGGCGGCGCGCTCGCCGGTGATGCGCGCGGTGGTCGAGGCGGCCGGGCGCGGCGTCTCGATCCTCGGCGTCTGCAACGGCTTCCAGATCCTGACCGAGGCGGGTTTGCTTCCCGGCGCGCTGATGCGCAATGCCGGCCTCCATTTCGTCTGCCGCGACGTGCCGCTGAAAGTCGAGAACAGCCAGACCGCCTTCACCAGCCGCTACGATTCGGGCGAGGAGATCGTCATTCCGGTCGCCCATCATGACGGCAATTACCAGGCCGATCCGGAGACGCTCGACCGGCTCGAGGGCGAGGGCCGGATCGTCTTCCGCTATCAGGGCGAATGCAACGGCTCGGCGCGCGACATTGCCGGCATCGTCAACGAGGCCGGCAACGTGCTCGGCATGATGCCGCATCCCGAGCGGATGGTCGAACCCGCCCATGGCGGCATGGACGGAAGGCGCCTGTTCGAGGGCATCATCGAAACGATCGGCTAGAGCGATTTCTAGTCGGATGGAATCATCCGACGACTCGGAAATCGCGGCAAGACAACAACTTAGAGCGGTCGGTCTGATGCAATCAGATCGCAAACCGCTCTAAGCCCGGCTCGGGTTGGCCGCCGCGCGCGCGGTCCTGAAGCCCGCCCAGACCGCGACCGCGATCAGCAGCAGGACGAAGACCGAATGGCCCACGCCGCCGCCGGCGCCGTGCAGGTCCCGGTCGATCCGATAGCCGAACCAGGCATAGCAGAGCAGCCCGCCGCAGGCGGCGGCGAAGCCCTGCATCGCGCCCCACGCATGGCGGCGGGTCGAGACGGCAAAGCCGGCGCAGAGCGCCACGGCGACCGCGACATCGGCGCCGGCGGTGAGCGCCCACGGCCAGCGCGATCGGCCGAACGCATAAGCGCAAAGGAAGGCCGAGCCGGCGACCAGGCAGAGGAAGCCGAGAAGCAAAGGCGGAATTGCGGGCCGGGGCGCCTCCCCTTCCACGACGGATTTCGGCACGACGAAAGCGCCGGCGACGAGGGCGACAATCGCCACCACGCAGAAGATGAGCTGGGCGGGCGACGCGCGGAACGGCGTCGCGGCGAGCGAGAAGCGGGACGTCATCGCCATGCCCGCCGCGAAGAGCAGAAAGAAGAGGATGAGGCCGAAACGGCTCAGCCAGGGCGCGGTCCGCCGCGCCGGAAACAGGGCTTCGGCAAGGCCGATCGGGACGGCGAGGCTCCAGATCATGTGGATGCCCAGAACGTAGACCGCCCAGGCGAGCGAGGTGCCGAGCGCCGGGATGAAGCCGTAATCGAGCAGGCGCAGGTGCAGATAATCGGGATTGAACAGGGATTGGGTGAGCAGCCCCTCCTCCATCAGGGCATAAGCAAGCGCGAGCAGCAGGAACGTCGGCCAGCCGCGGCCGGTCCGCCGCACCCCTTCACGGATCAGGGTGGCGCCGCCGCCGTAAAGCGGCGCCAGCGCCACCAATGCGACGAGCTGGCGAAGGTTGAGATCGCCGAGCAGATATTCGGCGACGAGCGGCGCGAGGAACAGCAGCACGAGAGGCGGCGCGATGCGGTTCGGCTTGCTCATTTGACGGCCCTCCTCGAAGGGGGCAGGATAGAAGGAGGAGAATAGAATGTCTATCATTAGATTATATCGATGGAAGCGCCTGGATCGTGGCGCGTAAGCCGGCCGCCCGCGTGCCCCGCCCGAGCAGCGATTCCCCCTCGCTGACCAGCGTCGGCTTCCTCCTCCACCTCTGCCAGGCGCGGCTTCGCGACGGCGTGGTCGCCGCGATCGACGGCAGCGGCCTCCATCCGGGCCAGCTCGCCGTGCTCGGCGCGATCGCCGACCGGGGGAATATGAGCCAGCGGAGGCTCGGCGACGTCACCCAGATCGAGAAATCCTCGATGGTCCTGTTCCTCGACGCGCTCGAGGCGGGCGGATGGGTGCGGCGCCTGCCCGATCCCGAGGACCGGCGGGCGCATCTCGTCAGCCTGACCGCCGACGGCGCCCGCAAGTTCGCCGCGCTCGGCGTGCGGCTTGGCGAGATGCAGAAGCGCTTCCTCGCGCCGCTGGACGAGGACGAACGACAGTTGCTGGTCGACCTGCTGATCCGTCTCTCCGCCAGGGAGGCTTAGCCGCCAAGTCGAAATGAGGCGCTCAGACCTTGGCGCGGAACGGCGTGAAGTTGGTGTCGGTATCGAAGACGTCGACGCCTTCATGGCGCTTCAGGAAGCCGACCACGGCATAAGTGAAGGGCGTCAGCAGCGCCTCCCAGCTCACCTTCAGCAGCCACTGGGTACAGAGCACGATGACCAAGGTCTTGTTGTCCCAGACAGCATAGAAAGCGAGCGGGTAGAAGATCAGGCTGTCGACCGCCTGTCCCACCACCGTCGAGCCGATCGTCCGCGTCCACAGCCAGCGGCCCTGGGTCAGGATCTTCATCTTGGCGAGAACGAAGCTGTTCGCGAACTCGCCGGCCCAGAAAGCGCAGATCGATGCGAAGACGATGCGCGGCACCTGGCCGAACACCGCCTCATAGGCCGACTGGCCCGTCCAGCTCGCGGCCGGCGGCAGCTTGACCACGACCCAGCTCATGAACGCCATGAACAGCATCGCCGCGAAGCCCGCCCAGATGCAGCGGCGGGCGCGGGCATAGCCGTAAACCTCGGTCAGCACGTCGCCGAGCACGTAGGAAACGGGGAAGAACAGGATGCCGGCGCCGAACGGCCACGGCCCGATCCGCGGCAGAGTGATCGTCGCCACCTTGCCCGCGCCGATCACGTTCGAGAGCAGGAGGATGGTGACGAAGGCCGCCATCACGAAATCGAAATAGCGGAAATGCGCGCCGGCCAGAGCAGCGGCGTCGGTCCGTCTCGGTTCCTCCCCCTCCATGAGAGGGGCCTAGCCGAGCAGGCGGCCGGGGGAAAGGGTCACGTCATTCCTGCTCCCTCCCCTCTCCGATTCCCCCTCCCCTCGATGGGGAGGGCTGGGGAGGGGTGATGTTGTTCGCAGAACGCGATACCCCGCGATGAGCTCAGCCCCCGCCCCTCCTCCATCGAGGGCGGTGAAATGGCGTCCGAAGATTCCGAATTACGCCGGATTGACCGGCACGATCTCGATCATCGCTTCGGGCGGCGCCTCGGGCACCTTGAGGCCGTGGCGGAGCGCGACCGGCAGCAGGATCTCGAGGTCCGCCGAGCCGGCGGTCGAGCGGTCGACGTCGGCGAAGAAATCGGCCGCCCCCGCGCGCGACGTCACCGACACCATCTCGCAATCGGTAGCGAAGCGGAACCAGTGATAGGTCCCCGCCGGCGCATGGGCGACCCCGCCCGGCCCGCACAAGGCAGATTGATCGCCGACGCCGATCTCGACCTCGCCCGTCACGACCAGGAAGGTCTCGTCCCAGGGATGGGCGTGGGGCGGCGGCCCCTGCCCGGCCTCGCCTTTCTGGTGGAACAATTCGAGCCCGCCCGTCTCGGCGGCGGACGCGGCGACCGCGATCCGCTCGCCGACGACGCGGTAGCTCGGATAGTGTGATGCGGCCCGGATGAAACCCTCCGACATGTCGATCCTCCCAATGATGCGGCCGGTCTAATCGCTTGGGTGCGAAGCGGCCACAGATGTTACGCGGCGATCGCCGGCCTGGATGCAACGCCTCGGCTTTTCGGCCGGGGCGCTGATTCCCACCGCCCCGCAGAGAGAGGGCCGCTGCAATGGCTTGCATTTTTCCACGGCTTTGCGAGGGTCGCCGCACGCGCCCGTAGCTCAGCCGGATAGAGCACGAGCCTTCTAAGCTTGGGGTCGCAGGTTCGAGTCCTGCCGGGCGCGCCATCGAACCCGTGTGTCCAGCCCGGACACATGGGTGACGGATTGTTCCTAAGACATGGGTGACATCTCACGGCACCCCGTCGGACGAGGCGCGGCCCTGGGCGGCTGCTTATGGCCGTCAGCAGACGCCTTGCTTTCCGGCCGCGCTCAGGAAAAGCGGACTTCCAAATCGCACCTGCGCGCGCCCGCTTCCAGCCTTGTGGATATTACCCACCCGTCCGGCGACTACTCGATCGGCCGGGCGCGACCTAGATCATCGGGCGCGGGGTCAGGGTCGTCTCGAACCGTCTCCCGTTACGCTCGATCGTCAGGCGCAGCTTGCGCTCCTGCTGCAGCTTTTCCCGCAGGGCTGAGAGAGTAAAGCTCGCCGCCGGGCGCCCATTCACGGCCACCAGCCGGTCGCCCGGGCGGATGCCCGCGGCCCAGGCGGGCGAAGGGTCGGCGACCGCCTCGACCTGGTAGGTCGTGTAGGGCGGCCCGGGCGTCGTCAGCATCACGCCGGTCTTCTCGTAGTCGAAGCGGCGGCCGAGCCCGCTCTCCGGCTTCAGGATGATTCGCTTTTGCGGGTAATCGAGGATGATCCGGAAACGGTCGAGCAGCCCGGCGCCGATATTCCCCTGCTCCTCGGACCCGGAGAACGCGCCCGCGGGCGCCTGGGAGAAGATCGCCACGGGCTGCGGCAACAGGTAGGGTCCGATCCGGAAGGCATCGATCCGCCCCACCCGGCCGTTTACGCCGCCGCCGATCCCATAGCCCGCCAGCCACGGTACCGTGGACCGGCCGCCGACCAGGAAGCGGCCTTGCTCGACGAACGGCCGGTTGAGGATCACGGTCGCTCCGGAACCGATGTCGAAGACGAAACGGCCCGCCATGGGTGGGCCGCGCCCGTCGATTACCTCGCCGCCGACGACCGGATGTCCGGCCGCGTTGAACGTGATCGGGAGGCTCGCTCCCTGCCTGCCGTAGCGATAGCGGGCCGGATCGTGCAGCACGATCCGGCGCGCCCGGTAATCGACCTCGACCACGAAACGCGAGAAGAGATCGAAGCCGATTACGCCCGAAACGTCCCGGCCGCTAAGGCGGGCGAGATCGTCGAGCGGAAGCGCGAGGAAGAGAGGAAAATCTCCTCCAGGCACATGCGGCAGGACGACCTTGCCGCCCTTCAGCAGATTGCCGGTCACGGTGGCGGTGCCTCCGCCGCCGACGGGCACCGGATCGTCGAGCGGAAGCGCCAGCTTCCTGGCCGTTTCGAGGTCGATCACCGTATATTTGATGCCGGTGTCGAGAATGAACCAGAGTGGCTTACCGCCAACCTCGACGCGAATGTAGATCGTCTTGTTGGCGAGCTCGAACGGAACGACCACGCCGACATCGGCGGGCCGTACGCGCGCGCGACCGCTCCCCGCCGCCGTCACCGAAGCGGCGCTCGGCATCACGCTGATCAGCAAGGCGGCCATGGCCGCGCTGGCGACGATTTTCATGTCGGAACCCTCCTCACACAGCCGCAATACGGGCTGGGCGACGGAAGGTTACAGATCGCAGCGGCTCAGCCGAGGATGCGGCGGCGGATGCGTTTGCCGATCCGGAAATAAGCGAACCAGCAGACCAGCGATGCCGCGGCGAGGATCTCGACGAACGGCCCCTGGCCCGGTACCGACAGCCAGTGGACGCGGGGCGGACCATGGCCGATTTCGAACGAGAAGCTGAGCGTGATGGCATTGAGGCTGAGCGTCGACGCCACCAGCAGCAGGACCTGCTGCCAGCGCAGCACGCGCTTGGCGCGCCTCAACGCCACCTTCTCGTCCGGCGCGTCGGGAGCGACCGCTCCGAGCGCCGCCCGGATTGCCCGCTGGCCCGCGAAACTCGCCTCGAAACCGGGATGTTCGGCGAAATAATCCTCGACCAGCCGTCGGGTGTCGTCGCTCGCCTCGCCGGAATAATAAGCCGGCAGAAGGTCGCGGACGATTTCTTCGGACAGATTCATTTCGTCTCTCCAGGCTGGTTCTCCGGCGGCGCGGTCCATTGCTGCAGCTTGAGGCGGGCGCGGTGGACCCGGACCTTGGCGGCCGGGACCGAAAGGTTCAGCGTCCGTGCGATGTCTTCGTAGGACAGCTGGTCCGCCCGCATGAGCAAAGCCGCACGGTCGTCCTCGGTCAGTCGCTGCATCGCCCCGAGGAGCGCATCCAACTCGGACCGGTCCTCCATCCGCCGATGGATCGATATGGCCTCGTCGAGCACCTCCATATCGAGCGGCTGGTCACGCGCAGCCACGCGGCGGGCATCGCGGAACAGATTGCGCGCGATGGCGAACAGATAGGCCTTCACCGTTTCCTGGCGGATGCGCCCGAAAGCGGTCCACGCCCGCACGAAGGTTTCCGACGTCAACTCGTCCGCCAACGCCTCGTCACCCGACAGAAACAGCAGGAATCGGCGCACGCGTGGGGCGTGACGCTCGTAGAGCATTCCGAAGGCGGTCGAATCGGACGCCATTGACCGCCCTACTTGGCAGAGCCCGAAAGGTTACGTCAGGGGTCGCCCGCCGGCCCTGGACGACGGGCCCGTGTGCCTTTTCGGGCAGGGCGAAGTCTCAAGCAATTCCGGAATTCCGGGCAATTCCGGGGACACAATCACTCGTGTCCGGTTAATCGGTGAATAAAATCAACTGCTTATCGGCATCGGGGTTTTTGTTTGGTGGGCCAGCTCCGTTAAGGAGTTGATCGACGGGCATTTTATCGAATGCGGTGAGGCTTAGGAGCTGCAGCATTGTGTAGAGGCTGGCGTCCAGTGCGAGGCGTTTTTGACGATGGCGATAAGAGCATAGACGCACGCGGCGACCCCCCTGGGGGCAGTCCAGTAATTCCCGTAATTCGCTAGAAGCTGCCTTTCACCGATAGGCGGAAAAGCGGGCCCACCAATTGGTCGTGCTTCTCGATGAACAGGATCGGCGCGCGGTCGCGGAAGCCGGCGAAGACGGTGCGGTCGAGCAGGTGGCGCCCGTTGAGCACATTGTCCACCGAGAAGCGGACCGTCATCCCGAGCACGTTCTTGTCCTCCACATAGAAGCCCGCGATCCACGGCAGGTCCAGGGTGCGGAAGACTTCCGTCAGGAAATAGTTTTTCGCGAAGTGGCTGTACTGGACGTAGGCGCTCCATGCGATCTGCGTGTGCGGAACGTCGTGCCGCACCTGCGCGCTCATCCACCGGTCGCGGATCCCGCTGATTTCCCGTCTCTCGCCGGTCAGCGGGTCGCGCACACGCGTGCGCTCCGCGCCGACATCCAAGTCCAGCTTCGCGCCGGTCCAGCCGATCGGATCGAACAATAATGTGCTGTTGCTCTCGTACCCCAATCGGCCGGCCCGCGGCAGATTGCCGATCCCCTGCCCGTCCGCGCCGATCGGGATCACGTCGATAATATCCTCGACGCGATAATAATGAAGATCGAGCCGGGTCTTGCCCCAGCGACCGAGATCGTGCGCGAGCTCCGTTTCGACTTCCCAGCTCTGCGGCACGAGGTTCACGTTGCCGGCATTGGTGCGATCCTGGCTGAGGATCGCCTGGGAGAGGAAGTCGGAAAAGTCGATCTGGCCGACGCGCCGGCGCAGCTTCACGCTGAGGTCCCAGGTCTTCGACACATGCCAGCCGAGATCGATGCTCCCCTTCGGACGGAAGAATCGGCGCGGCGGCTGCACCCCGCCGACCAGGCCCAGGGTGGAGGCTTCCGCTCCGGCCGCGATCTGGACGTGCAGGTTGCGAGTCAGCGGCCGGCTGAGCGTGCCGAGACCTTCGTAGCGGGTCTCGGCCACCTTCCCGCTGCCTTCCGGAAACGGCACGGCGACGAAGGCTCCGTCGCCTGCCAGATCGAACAGCCCGCCCACCTGGTCACCTGGTCGAGCGAATTGAACGCCCTCTCGAACGAGAATTGCCAGTCGTTCTTCCCGCTTCTCCAATGATATTCGGCCCGCCCGATCGTCTCGCGCGTGTGCGTGTCGCGATCGAAGCGGTTGCCTTGGGGCGGGGCGCCGCTGGTGTCGAAACGCAGGATCTGGGTGTCGACGAGCGGATTATGCTCCCAATGGGTGAGGCCGATCAGCTTGAGGCGGCCGGGGCCGAGCGCGAATTCATAGTCGCCGTTGATGTCCCCGTCATAGCCGGCGACCTTCTGCACGTCGGTCCGGTGCTGGATCTCGCCGGTGGCGAGCATGCGGGAGTCGCTGAGGTCGACCGGGCTCCAGTAAGGCGTGTAGCCGAGCGTCAGGTTCCCGACCGACGATCCGGGCCCGTGGAGCCCGAGCTTCAGCCGGACGTTCGCCTCCTCATATTCGGCATGATAGATTTCGGTGCGGCTCTCGGTCAGCGCGCCTTCCGGGTCGAAGATCAGGACGGGCCCGCCATAGGCGCCCCGGCCGGAGCCGTTCCTGGCCGAAAGCGTATAGTCGACCGGACCGCTCTTTCCCGAATAGCTGACCGATCCGCCGACATACTCCGGTTTCGCATAATGGGCCCGCATCGTCGGGTCCCATTCGAACTGGCCCGACGCCTTCCCGGCCTGCTTCAGGATGACGTTGGCGACCTGGCCGGACAGGCCGGCAATGCCGAGGCTCGCCGCATCGACGATCTCGATGCGATCGACGTTCGATGCCGGCGTCCGCTGGAGCTGGTCGACGGCCCCGCCGGACTTGTTGGCGATCCGCTGCCCGTTGATCAGCACGTTCTCGGATGCCTGGCCGAGGCCCCGAATACTCGTATCGACGGTCTGGATGCTGAAGCTCGGAACCTGCGCCAGCATGTCATAGGCCGTTTTCGGCGCGAAGCGCGCGAAGTCGGCGGGCGCGTAGACGCGCTTGGCCGCCGTCACCGCTTTCGCGTGGGGCGACGGGGTACCAGCTGCTTCCGCCGATCCATTTGCCTGCGCGATCGCCGGTACGGGCATCATCGACACGATGCCCAGGACAAGGCTCGAACGGACCGCGACGCGCATTCATGAAACTCCCGTCACCTGCGATCGAACCAGTTGCTACAGATGTAACATCAAGACAATTGCTTTTTCGCTTGAGCAATTGTCCCCGTCGCAGTCCTTCTCATTGCGCCGTTCCATCGCTTTGGTATCAATCGGCAAACATGGGAGGAATCAGATGGCGTTCGACCCGAATGTTGCGACCGCGCGCTATATCGACAGCCTGGGTCCGGCCGCGCTGCAGAAGGCGCACGATTATACGGTCGGCAGGGAGTGGATGCTGTTCTGGGCGCTGCTCGTCGCGGCCGTCGTCACCTGGCTGATCGTCCGGTCGGGCATCCTCGACCGGCTCGATGCGAAGCTCGGCGAGCGGCGCCGCAATGTGCGCGCCTTCGCGGTGGCGTTCGTCTATTTCATCGTCTCGGCGATCCTGACCTTGCCCTGGTCGATCTACGCCGACTGGTGGCGCCAGAAGAGCTACGGCCTGACCAGCCAGGGCTTCGGGGATTGGCTGCTGCAGCTCGGAATCCAGACGGCCATCTCCGCGTTCATCGGCGGCCTGTTCTTCCTCTGCGTCTATTGGTTGATACGGCGCGCGGGCAGGGCCTGGTGGATCTGGTCCGGCGCCGTCGCAGCCTTGCTGTTCGCTATCTTCCTGCTGCTGGCGCCGGTGCTGATCGAGCCCTTGTTCAACCATTATACGCCGGTCCCGCCGGGGCCGGTCCGCGACGCCGTCGTCGAGATGGCGCAGCGCGCGGGCATCCCGCCGGACAAGGTCTATATGTATAACGGCTCGCGCCAGTCGAACAATTTCACAGCCAATGCCGGCGGGGTCGGAAGCACGGCGCGCGTCGCCATCTCCGACGTCGCGCTCAACAAGGCCTCGCTCGACGAGGTCAAGGCGGTCACCGGCCACGAGATCGGCCATTATGTGCTGAAGCACAGCTGGTGGGGCGTGCTTTTCTATGGCTTGGGCGCACTCATCCTGTTCTGGATCGCCGACCGGACCTTTTCCTGGTTCGCGCTGCGCTTCGGAAGCTCCGCTGGCCTGGCGGACCCGTGCGGGCTCCCGGTGCTGATGTTCATGGTGTCGCTGTTCGGGCTGCTCACCCTCCCGATCGCGAACAGCTTCAGCCGGACCCTCGAGGCCCAGGCCGACATGTATTCGCTGCGCACCGAGAACCGGCCGGACGCCTTGTCGACCGCGCTCGTGAAGACCGCCGAATATCGCTACCCGCGGCCGGGCAGGCTGGAGGAGATCATCTTCTACGATCACCCCTCGGTCGAGCGCCGCGTCCGCACCGCCATGGCGTGGAAAGCCGCGCATCCCGCGCCGCCGACCCGATAGGGAAAACCGGTCACACCGTTGTCGCCGTCTTGCGGCCTCGCGCGAAGGCGGCGAGCGTCTCCGGCTTCATCTCGATCGAGAAGCCCGGCGCCCGCGGAACGCGATAGGCGCCGCCCTGCACCTTGCACGGATGGACGAAATGCTCGTGCAGATGGTCGACATATTCGACGACGCGGCCGTCCCTGGTGCCGGCGATGCACAGATAATCGATCATCGCGAGATGCTGGACATATTCGCACAATCCGACCCCGCCCGCATGCGGACAGACCGGCAGATCGTATTTGGCCGCCATCAGCAGCACCGCAAGCACTTCGTTGACGCCGCCGAGCCGGCACGCGTCGATCTGCACCACGTCGATCGCGCCCCGCATGATGAACTGCTTGAAGACCACGCGGTTCTGGCACATTTCGCCGGTCGCGACCTTCACCGGCGCGACCGCCGCGCGGATGCGGCGATGGCCTTCGACGTCGTCGGGGCTGGTCGGCTCTTCGATGAACCACGGATCGGCGAAGCTCAAGGCGCGGACGCGCGCGATCGCCTCGTCGACCTCCCAGACCTGGTTGGCGTCGATCATCAGCTTGCGGTCGGGGCCCAGCACCGAGCGCGCCAGCGCCAGGCGGCGGGCATCGTCGGCGGCGTCGCGGCCGACCTTGAGCTTCACATGCTCGAACCCCTGCGCGACCGCCTCGCGGCAGAGCCGCTCCAGCTTTGAATCCGAGTAACCGAGCCAGCCCGCCGACGTGGTGTAGCAGGGATAGCCTTCGGCCTCGAGCGCGGCGCGCCGCTCCGCCTTGCCCGCCTGCCGCTCGGTGAGCAGCGCCAGCGCCTCGTCCGGGGTGATGCAGTCGGTGATGTAGCGGAAATCGATCAGCCGGACGATCTGCTCGGGCGTCATCTCGCCGACCAGCCGCCACAAGGGCTTGTCCTCGGCCTTCGCCCAGAGATCCCAGACCGCGTTGACGATCGCGCCGGTGGCGAGGTGGATCGCGCCTTTCTCCGGGCCGATCCAGCGCAACTGGCTGTCGCCGGTGACGTGGCGCCAGAAGCGGCCGCCATCCTCCCTGATCCAGTCGAGGTCGAGCCCCTCGACCAGAGGCGCCAGCGCCTCGATCGCCGCGCAGCAAATGTCGTTGCCGCGCCCGATGGTGAAGGTCAGGCCATGGCCGGCAAGCCCGGGCCGATCGGTCTCGACGACGCAATAAGCGGCCGAATAATCGGGATCGGGGTTCATCGCATCCGAGCCGTCGAGCCGCTCGGAGGTCGGGAAACGGATGTCGAGCACGCGCAGCTTGGTGATCCTGGTCATCGCGCCGCTTCCGCCCTCATGCCCATCGCCCGGCCGCCTATAGTTTTCACAGGCGTCGATTGCCACCGGCGCGGCTTTCCTTTTATGCTGACCGAACGGTGCGGCGACGATTGCGCGAGAGGAGAATTCTGGAATGTCGCGCCGGCATTGCTCCGTTCTCGACCTGGCCGACGATTCGGCGCTGATCGCGGAATATGAGGCGCGCCATGCGCCCGGCGCCGTCTGGCCGCGCGTCATCGCGCATATTCGCGCGCAAGGCGTCGAGGCGATGGAGATCTGGCGCGCCGGCACAAGGCTGGTGATGATCGCCGAGGTCGCCGAGGATTATCCGAGGCCAGTCCCCGCGCCGCCTGAAATCGAGCAATGGGAGACGTTGATGTGGCGTTACCAGCGTGCTCTGCCCGACGCCCGCGAGGGAGAGAAATGGGTGGAGATGCGCCGGATCTTCGACCTGGACGAGCAATGAGCGAAACCATGCCGACCCGCCCCGTCGGCGCAACCGGCCTGCGGCTTCCGGTGCTCGGCTTCGGCGCCGCGCCGCTCGGCAATCTCTATCGTCCGATCGACGACCAAAGCGCCCGCGAGACGCTCCGCGTCGCGCTCGATGCCGGCCTGCGTTACGTCGACACGGCGCCTTATTACGGGTTTGGCCTCAGCGAGATGCGGGTCGGAGACGTCGTGCGCGACTTTCCGGGCACCATCGTCTCGACCAAGGTCGGACGGCTGCTCGTGCCGGCGCCGCCGGGGGCGCCCGACCAGGAGCGCCACGGCTTCCGATCGCCGATGCCGTTCGAGCCGGTGTTCGACTATAGACGCGACGGCGTGCTGCGTTCGCACGAAGCCAGCCTGAAGCGGCTCGGCCTCGACCGCGTCGACATCCTCTACGTCCACGATATCGGCCGAGCCACCCATGGCGATATGCAGGGCGAGCGTATGCGGGAGCTGAACGAGGGCGGCGGCTGGCGCGCGCTTCGCGCGCTCAGGGAGGCGGGCGCGGTCTCGGCGATCGGCATCGGCGTGAACGAGGTCGAGATCGCCCTGGAGCTGGTCGGGCGCGAGCCGCTCGACATCCTGCTG
Source organism: Allosphingosinicella sp. (assembly GCA_036491055.1). Lineage (GTDB taxonomy): Bacteria > Pseudomonadota > Alphaproteobacteria > Sphingomonadales > Sphingomonadaceae > Allosphingosinicella. Next base: position 68,631 of record DASXCT010000048.1, on the reverse strand, counting down.
CTGGCCGGGCGCTACACCTTGCTCGAGCAATCGGCGCTCGACGCCCTGCTGCCTTCATGCCTGGACAAAGGCGTTTCGGTGGTGATCGGCGGGCCGTATAATTCGGGCATCCTCGCCGGCGGTGCGATGCAACATTATAATTACGCACCGGCGCCCGCGGCGGTAATCGACCGCGCCCGGCATCTGTCGCGCATTTGCGCCAAGCACGGCGTCGCCCTCGGCGCGGCGGCGCTCCAGTTCGTGCTCGCCCACCCGGCCGTGACGAGCGTGGTTCCGGGCCTGGCCAGCCCGGAAGAAGTGCGCGAAACCCTCGCGCGCGCCGCGGCGCCGATCCCGGCTTCGCTGTGGGTCGAACTGAGGCGGGAGGGCCTGTTGCATTGGGACGCGCCGACGCCGGGCCATGCCGTGCTGGAAGTCGCGGCATGAGCGGCCGCCTCGCCGAAAAGACCGCCTTGATCACCGGCGCCGGCCAGGGGATCGGGCGCGCCACCGCCGCTTTGTTCGCCGCGGAAGGCGCGTCGGTCTGGGCGACGGATCGCGACGCCGATTCATTGGCCGAGCTCGACGGCTGTGTCCGGCGGACGCTCGACGTGCTCGACGCCGAGGCCATCGCGGCCGTCTTCGCCGAAGCCGGCCCGCTCGACATCTTGTTCAACTGCGCCGGCCACGTCGCCGCCGGCACGATCCTCGAATGCGGCGAAGAGGATTGGCGTTTCTCGTTCGAGCTCAACGTCACCGCCATGTACCGGACGATCCGCGCGGCGCTGCCGGCGATGATCGCGGCCGGACGGGGATCGATCGTCAACATGGCATCGGTCGCGGGCTCGGTCACCGGCGTGCCAACGCGCTGCGCTTATGGCGCGTCGAAAGCGGCGGTGATCGGGCTGACCAAGTCGGTGGCCGCCGATTTCGTGGCTGAGGGCATTCGCTGCAACGCCATCTGCCCGGGAACGGTCGACACCCCGTCGCTGCACCAGAGGCTGCGCGACACCGGCGACTATGAAGGGGCATGGACCCAGTTCAATGCGCGCCAGCCGATGGGCCGGATCGGCACGGCCGACGAGATCGCGGCGCTGGCGCTCTATCTCGCGTCCGACGAATCCAGCTTCACCACGGGCCAGTGCCACATCATCGACGGGGGATGGACGACTTGAGCATCGGCTATGAAAGCGGCGAAGCGACGGCGCGCGAGGCACCGCCGGTGGCACGGAGCCGCCGGCTGCCTTTCGCCCTGATCGTCGCCTTGTTCTTCCTCTGGGGCGTGGCGAACAATCTCAACGACGTGCTGATCGCGCATTTCAAGAAGCTCTTTTTGCTGGGCGACCTGCAGGCGGGGCTGGTCCAGTCGGCTTTCTACCTCGGTTATTTCTGCCTCGCCATTCCCGCGGCTCTGTTCATGCGCGCATGGGGCTATCGCGCCGCGGTTTTGCTTGGGCTCGGGCTCTACGGCGCGGGGGCCTTGCTGTTCTGGCCGGCGGCGGGCGCGCTTAGTTATCCCTTCTTCCTCGCCGCTTTGTTCGTGATCGCGAGCGGCCTCGCTTTTCTCGAAACCTCGGCCAACCCTTTGATCGCGCGGCTCGGACCGGCGGAGAGCGCGTCGCGCCGTCTCAACTTCGCCCAGGCGTTCAACCCGCTCGGCTCGATCGCCGGGGTGCTGGTCGGCAGCCGCTTCATCCTCTCCGGCATCGTGCTGACGCCGGCGCAGATCGCGGCGATGCCGCCGGCGCAGCTCGCCGCCCACCGCGCCGCCGAGGCGTCCGCCGTGCAGATGCCCTATCTCCTGATCGGGCTCGGCGTGATCTTCTGGGCCGTGCTGATCCGCGCGACGCAATTCCCACCGGTCGCGACCGAGCGGGACGTCGCCGAAGGCGTCGGCGCGATCGACGATTTCCGAGCGCTGGCGAAGACGCCCCGTCTGCTGCTCGGCGTCGTCGCCCAATTCTTCTACGTCGGCGCGCAGGTCGGCATCTGGAGCTTCCTGATCCGCTATTGCGAGGTCGCGGTGCCCGGGACCGGGGAACACGCCGCCGCCTTGTACCTGACCTTGTCGCTGGCCGTCTTCATGGCCGGCCGCTTCGCCGGCACGGCCTTGATGGGCAGGATCGGTCCGTTGCCGCTGCTGACCGGCTTCGCCGCCATGGGCATGGTCCTGTGCGTCTTCGCCTCGCTCGCGGGCGGCGCGGCGGGGATATGGGCGCTGGTCGCGACCAGCTTCTTCATGTCGATCATGTACCCGACGATCTTCGCCGAATCGGTCGCGGGGCTGGGCCCGCTGACCAAGTCGGCATCGGCATTGCTCGTCATGGCGATCGTCGGCGGCGCGGCGATGCCGGCGGCGATGGGGCTGGTCTCGGATCGAAGCGGGTCGATCGTCCATGCGATGGTCGTGCCGGCCTTGTGCTTCGCCATCGTCATGCTGTTCGGCATAAGGGCGCGGCGAACCGGATGATCGATGCGCATGCCCATCTCTGGCGGATCGGGCGGAATGGCTGCATTTGGCCGCCGGCCGAGCTCGCGGCCATCCATCGCGACTTCGAGTTGGCCGAGCTGCGGCGGGTGTCCCCGGCGGACAAGGCGATCCTGGTGCAGAGCCAGGAAGATCCCGCCGATACGGCTTGGCTGCTGTCGCTCGCGAGCAATGCCTTCGTGGCCGGGCTCGTCGGCTGGGCGGATCTTGCCAAGCCCGATACTTTTCCGGCCCACAAGAAGCTCCTCGGCCTGCGCCCGATGGTCCAGGATCGCGATGCCGGCTGGTTCGATGCGCCAGCGCTCGAAGCGGGCCTGGCGGCGATGGCGCGACGCGGGCTCGTGCTCGATGCCCTGGTCCGCCCGCGTCACCTGCCGGCGCTCGACCGGCTGGCCGCGCGGCATCCGCAACTGGCCATCGTCGTCGATCATGCGGCCAAGCCGGAGATCGGCAGTCCGGACACCTGGTCGAACGACATGGCAAGGCTCGCCGCCCGCGCCAACGTCGCGTGCAAGCTGTCGGGCCTGCTCACCGAAATGACCGCGGATGAGGTCGAGCCCGTCTTTGCCACCCTGTGGGCCGCGTTCGGGCCGGCGCGGCTGATCTGGGGCAGCGACTGGCCGGTCGTGACGCTCGCGGCAAGCTACGACCAATGGCTCGCGCTGGCGCGCCGGCTGGTGCCGGTCGAGCATCATCCGGCCGTCTTCGACGCCAACGCCCGTCATATCTACCGCCTCGAACAGCCCGCATGATCCGCCTCGGGTGAACGAATCCCGGCGGGTGGGTACGCTCGCCGGCAAGGAATGGACATCCGAAGCGGCCGAGGGACGCTCGCTGCGCGTCGGGGCCGCCCAAATCATCGTCCGGGCGTCCGCCGCCGCAACGCCATAAGCGTCCTGGGCAGCGCAACGCTTCGGAAATTGCCGAAGCCGGGATGCGGCGCCTGCCAGGAGTAGCGTCATGCACAATCCCGTCCCGTTCGCCGCCGCGATTCTGGTCGCATCTCTCGCCGCACCCGCTTACGGCCAGGCCGAGGACATGTCGGTCTCCGTCTCCCTCGCGGGCCTCGACCTTGGCCAGGCGCGCGACCGCGGCCGCCTCGACGCGCGGCTCGAACGGGCAGCGCACCAGGTGTGCGACACCGAAAGCGCGCACGCCGCCGCCGAGCAGCAGCGCAACATTGCGTGCCGGGCGGGGGCTTTGGCCTCGGCGCGCCAGGATCTGGCCGACGCGATGGCGCGCGGCGTCAGGCAGGTCTCGCTCGTCGTCCGCGCCGGCGCCGCGGGTGGAAACGGCGGCTGAACGCACCGCGGAGCGTCATGCCGTTCCCAGGCCCGCTTTTTCCGCGAACGGTCCGCACGCGCCGATGAACGTCCCGCCCGTCGCTTGCCGTGACGGATGCGTTATGGGACGAATAGGCCATGACCAGGATCGGCAGCGTCGCGGTCTCGCACGATGCGCTGCTCGAATTGTGGCGTCGGCGGGGGCCGGTCGCGATCGTCCTTCTCTTCTGGACCGCGCAGTTCGTCGCCCTGACCGTCCAGCGACTGCTTCTGCGGGCCGGCGGCGACACCGCCTATCTGCTGCCGCGCGTCCTCGTGACCCTGGTCGGCATCGGCCTTTCGCTGATCATGATCGAGGGCCATCGGCGCCTGATCGGTCGCTCCATCCCGGCCCGTCTCGCCGCCGCGCTCGCCCTCGCCTTCTTCTGCTGCCCGATCCATGCGGCGATGAACCTGTTCGTCTTCCAGCTCTTCGTTCCGCTGACGAGCTCGTCGGTGATCATCTTCAAGGCCTATCTCGTCGCGCTCGTCGACTGGTTCTGGTCCTATGCGGCGCTTTCGGGCCTGCTGCTCGCCTTCACTTATGCGCTCGAGCTCAACACGCTCCAGCGGCTCACCCATGCGGCGCAGATCAAGGTCATGCGCTACCAGCTCAACCCGCATTTCATGTTCAATGCATTGAACTCGCTGGCGGCGCTGATCGGGGAAAAGCAGAATGTCAGCGCGGAGCAGATGGTCGTCAACCTGGCCGATTTCCTTCGCGCCACCCTCTCGCTCGAAGCGCAGGACGACATTTCGATCGAGGAGGAGCTCCACCTCCAGTCCCTCTATCTCTCGATCGAAAGGCTGCGCTTCGGTGAGCGCCTGCAGGTCGAGGTCGACGTCGACAAGGCGGCGCTGCCTGCGCTCGTCCCGAGCCTGGTCACGCAGCCGATCGTCGAGAATGTGATCCACCATGCGGTCGCCAACAGCAACTGGCCGATCCGGTTCAGGCTGACCGCGACTCGCGAGGGAACGCGGCTCGTCGTCGCGGCGTGGAACAGCCCGCCCGAATTCGTCCCCCGCGCGCGCAGCGGCACCGGCGTCGGCCTCGCCAGCATCGCCGAGCGGCTCTACGCCCGCCACGGCGCCAATTGCAGCTTCGCGGCCGGCCGCGGCGACGACGGAAGCTTCTCCGTCCGCTTCGAAATCCCCTTCCAGATGGCGCGGCGGCCATGATCCGGATCCTCCTCGCCGACGACGAGCCGCTCGCCGTCCAGCGCATCGCGGGACTGCTCCGGCAGTTCGAGGATATCGAGATCGTCGGCACCGCCGACGGCGGTGAAGCCGCGCTCGAGCAGGCGCGAAGGCTCGATCCGGACGCCATCCTGCTCGACATCGAAATGCCGATCGTCGACGGGTTCGACGTCGCCGAGCGGATCGCGCATGGCGAGATGCCCAAGCCCTTCATCATCTTCGTCACCGCCTTCCCCAATTTCGCCGCCCCCGCCTTCGACACCGGCGCGATCGATTTCCTGACCAAGCCGGTGCGGCTCTCGCGGCTGGAAACGGCGATCGCGCGCCTGCGCGAAGCGATCGTCGGGCGCAGCGCCAGGGAAAGGCTGCGCGAGCTGAGCGCGCAGCTCGACGGCTTCCGCCAGCAAAGGGACGGGCGCCAGGACGGCGATCATCTCTGGGTCCACGGCCGCGGCGAGGCGGTCCGGATCGACCTCGACCGGCTCGAATGGGTCGCCGCCGAGGGGGAATATGTCCGCCTCCATATCGGCGGCGCGAGCTATCTCCACCGCGAGGCGCTGACGAATCTGATGGAGCGGCTCGATCCGGAGCGTTTCATCCGCATCCACCGCTCCCATGCCGTCGACCGGAGCCGGGTCGTCTCGGTGCGGCGCCGGGCGACCGGCAGCTACCAGCTCCAGACCGACGCCGGACGGACCCTGCCGGTCGGGCGGAGCTATCGCGCGGCGGTGCGCGAGATGATGCGGAGCCGAAGCCCGCGCTGACGCAATCGAGGCGGACCCCGACTTCGCTCAGCCAATATGGCGAAGGCCCTCGCCGGCGCGGAGCATGCGCGCCAGCACCCGGTCGAGCCAGGCGATGCGCGCCCGCAGCGAGCGGACCGCATTGTCGTGGACCCAGTCGTGGAACGGCACCGTCACCTCGTTGCCATAGGCGTCGAGCCGCTCGAGCTGCTCCTCCAGCCCCTGCCGGGCGGCGAGGACCCATTCCATCCTCTCCTCCCCGGTCAGCAGGTCGAAGGACTGCATCTTCGTCCGCAAGGGATCTTCCAGGATGAAATGGCCGGGCTCGATCCTGAGCGTCCAGCGCCGGACGGCTTCCCGCCCGCGATCGGTGGCGCGCAGGCGCTCGGTGCCGCGCGCATCCCCGCTCACCTTCTCCTTCGCGATCAGCCCGCGTTTCGCCAGCCGCTGGATCAAAGGGTAGATCTTGCCCTTGCTGGTGCTGAACCGGTCGATCGGCGAATCCTCATAGACCCGCGACACTTCGTAGGCGGTGACCGGCTGCAGCCGCAGCACGAGCGCCAGGAAGACGGCCTCATGGTCCGAAACGTCGGTTTCGATCTCGCCGGGCGGCTCGCTCATCATCCTGTCCGAGGCGGCGAATAGCAAAGCGACGCCCCGCGCGGCAAGAGACGCGCATTTGGGCGGAGGGAGGGCGGCAAGAAGCTGCCGGCGTGCCGCTCAATAGAGGCCGGGACGTTTCCGAGGCCGGCCGGCTTCGTCTTTGGGCGCCAGCCATGGGACAAGCGGGATCGGCTCCGGCCGCGCGGCGCCCGACATATCCTGTTCCTCGCGCTTTCGCTCCACGGCCTTGCCCATCGAATCCTCCTGCCGGGAAGGATAAGCGGTCGAGGGGCGGGCGCGGCCTGTTTGCTGCCACCGGCCCCATTGCGCGTCCAGGGCCACGGCCGCGGCACGAACGGCGCCGCATTCCGCATCAACGGCACGGAACGCGGTTCATCGGGGCAGGCATTTGGCGCGATCGAACATGGCGAGCTGGTTGGCGAGGCGCTCGCCGGCGCAAATATCGTCATCCTCGGCTGAGGTCAGCACCTTGTCGGATTGCGACGCGACGAGCATCCATCGGCCGCCCCGCCAGCCCCAATAATCGGTCCAGATATGGCGGCCGCCGGCACGCCGCCCGAGATAGGCGCCGATTTCCTCATCCTGTCCCGCGACCGTGGCGGCGGCCCCGGTCAGGTGGATGGTGACGTCGCGAATCCGCCGCCGGTGGATCTCGAACCGTCTTTCGGCGACCGCCTTCAGGATCTGGCGCTTGCCGATGCGGACGCCGTCATAGTCGCCGGTCCATTGGTCGGCGAGCAGCTTCGCGACGGCCTCCACATTGCCGTCGTGCATGGCCCGGCTCCATTCATTCTCGCGCGCCACCAGCGTCGATTGCCGTGCCGTCGGAACCCGCGCGTCGAGCGCGCTGCCCAGGACGAGCAATGCGGGGAAGGCCAGCCAGGGTCGCAACGCCACTTTGTCCCTCCCCACCGGGAAACGCGCACGAATTACGAGCAGTCCGACCCCCGACCGCCCGCCGCGTCACATCCATTCGTCATCGAAAGGACTGGGACGGCCCATTTCCCCGACGGGCCGCCCCACTCGCTTTTAGAAGTCGACCTGGGCGCCGCCATAGAAATAGCGGCCGATGTCCGAAAACGGGCTGATGCCGTTGATCGCGGTGTTCGCCGTGCCGAGATTGTTGTAGGGCGGCAGCCGGTCGAACAGATTGTCCACGCCCATGTAGAAGCGGAAGTGGCTGTTCACTTTGAAGGACATCTGGACGTTGGTGTAGAAGACGTTCGGATACCAGACGACCGACGTCGCGTCCGGATTGGCCGGCGGCCGGCCCTGGAAGCTGTGGGTATTCTCCCAGGAGGTGATCGTCTGCCGGCCGATCCACTGCTCGGTCAGGGTGAAGTCCCATGGGCCCTTGCCGTAGCCGGCCTGGAGATTGGCCCGGAATTCCGGATCGCCGAGGTTGTAGAGCTGGTGGAAGGCGTTGCCCGGATTGGTCGGATCGGTGAAATCGTTCCGCTCGATCATCCAGGTCATGACGCCCCGCAGGTTGAGCCGCCCGCCATTGGAGAAGTTCCGCCGGTAGGAGAGGTCGAAGTCGACGCCCCGCGCCGTCTGCTTGGCGAAGTTGATGCCGCTCGACAGCAGGGCCGGCGACGCCAGCAGGCCGAACTGGTTGCGCGGATTGATCAGCGGGCAGAACTGGTTGTTGATCGACGGCGAATCGACGCACTGGTTGAGGATGGTCTGCGCGTCGAGAACGGCGATCAGATTGTTCACCTTGATGTCGAAATAATCGACGGTGAGGCTGAAGCCCGGCAGGAAGCGCGGGGTCAGCACGCCGCCGAGGGTCAGCGACTTGCCGACCTCCGCCTTCAAATTCGGGTTGCCGCCCGACAGGAACTGGATCGTCTGCGCACGAGCGGTGCAGTTGACGAAGGGGCTGCCGACCGTATGGGTCGCGTCGATGCAGGGCGAGCCGGCGGTGATCGTGGTCGGAACGCCGAGCGCCGCGCAATTGGCCGCCCGGGTCGGGCTGCCCGCATTGATGAAGCCCTGATCGCAGGGGTCGCTGACGAAATTGAAATTGACGCTTGACGGCGAGAACAGGTCGTTGAGCGTCGGCACGCGCACCGAACGCGAATAATTGGCGCGCAGGCGAAGGTCCGAGGTCGGCGCATAGATGCCGTTCAAATTCCACGCCCAGGTCGTCTTGGCCGACGTATTATAGTCGGAGTAGCGGGCCGCGCCCGAGATCGTCAGCTCGTGGATGAGCGGCACGTCCTTGACGATCGGGATGTTGATCTCGCCATAGATCTCCTTCACGTCGAAGGCCGGCGGACGGAAGGGTGCGAAAGCGTTGAAGAAGGTCCCGCTCGCCGCGCTCAGCGGATCGGCATGGGAGGCCGCGGTCTCGCGCCGATACTCGCCGCCGACCGAGAAACCGACCGGGCCGCCGGGCAGGTTCAGGAACTTGGCAGTATCGCCGCTGATATAAGCGAGGAGATCGAGCTCGGTCGCGTGCGACCAGACGCGCGACGTCGTGTTGACGAAGTTGAGCGCCGCCTGGCTGGGGGCGCCTTCGCCGAACACGTCGATCGGTACGCAGTCCGGCCGGGTGACCGTGACCTGGTTGACCCGGCAGACGATCTGGCCGGCCGCGTTGCGGACCGCGTCGAGCGCAAGCAGGAAGCCGTCCGGATTGCCGTTGAGGTCGAACAATTTGAGGTTGTGGGTCTCGATATTGGTCGATTCGAACCGGCCGTAATTGGCCGAGATCTCGTAATGCCAGCTTCCGTTGAAGTCGCCCTCGATGCCGGCGACGGTACGGAAGGTATCGCGCTTGTCGATCTCGGCGCGGCCGCCGAAGTCGGTGTTGAAGCGCGACATGGTGAAGGTGCCCGTCGCCGGATTGGCGCAAAGGCCGAACGACTGCAATGTGCTGAGCGCCTGGGAGTTGAGGAAGGCGTTGGAGCAGCGGAGATTACTGCCGCCGCCGAAGAAGCCGGGGATGCTGCCCTGGAAGAAGCTCGGCTGGCCTTCCTGCAGCACGCGCTGGTGGACGTAGGTCGCCTCGACGAACGGCTTGAACGCGTTGCTGACGTCGAAATGGGCGAGCAGGTTCGCGACGTAACGCGACTGGCCGACCGCGAGCTGGCCCGTATTTTCCAGCGTCGAGCCGGTACCGCCCTGCTGATTGCCCGAGTTGATCGGACGGAACGACTGGGTCGGATGATCGATGACGAGATTGCCGGACTTGTCGAAGCGGAGCTGGTCGCCCGCCGCATTGATCTGGCCGATCGTGCCGCCATCGGAGATGGTGGCATTCTTGATGCCGCACAGGAACTCGGCGTCGGGAATGCCGTCACCGGCCTGCGGCTCGCCGATCGTATTCTCGACGGCCTGGAACTGGCAGCGGCCGCTGAAGGCGCCGGTCAGCGAATCACGCTGATCGGTGTAGAGCGGCGCGGCTTTCGTATATTCGAGCGAGACGGCGATATTGCCGCGGCCGTCGGCGAAGTTGCGGCCGCCGGTCAGGGTCGCCACCTGGACCGGGCGGTCGCCGCGCTGTGAGACGCCGTCCTGCACGCGCATGCGCAGGCCGTCGAAATTGCGCTTGAGGACGAAGTTGACGACGCCGGCGACGGCGTCGGAACCGTAGACCGCGGCCTCGCCGCCGGTCACGATGTCGATCCGCTCGATGAGGTCCTGCGGGATCGTGTTGACGTCGACGAGGAAGTCGCCCGGCGCCGCGGTGACATGACGGCGGCCGTTGACCAGCACCAGGGTGCGGGACGTGCCGAGGCCGCGAAGGTCGAGCTCGTTGAGGCCGGCGGTGCCGATGAACTGGCCCGAATTCTGCTGGCTGAAGGTCGAGCGCAGCGACGGCAGCTGGTTGAGAGCATCGCCGATGCTCGCCTGGCCCTGATTGGGAAGCTCGGCGACGGTCACCGTGGTGATCGGAACCGGCGAGGACAGGTTCGGACGGGCGATGCGCGTCCCCGTGATCGTGATCGCCTGCTCATTGCTCGGCTCGGGTGCCTGGTTCGTGGGGGCCGGTGGGGGCGGCGCCTGGGTGTCGGCCTGGCTCGGCTGCGATTGCTGCCGGGTATCCGCGCTCGGCTGCGTGTCCTGCGCATAGGCGGCCGAGGCGAAGCAGGCGCTGCCGATGATCGTGGACGCGAGCAGGCGGCGGTAGAGCATGTTTCTCATGATAATCCCCTGAGATTTTTCGTGCTTGACGCACTATTTTTGTCCCTTGGGGCCGTCAAGGCAGGTGACAATGATCGGGCAATAATGCTGATCTGTTGTGTCTTTCCTGACACGGACCGCAGGCGTCGGTGAGATAATAAAGTCCGTTACGGACCTCAAGCGCGGGCAATTGGGCGGCTTATGCGTGCCGCTCGCGGCGGCGGCGTGACGTTCGCAGCGAATGGAAAGCCGCGCGAAGCGCCGCGCGAGCGCGACGGCGCCGACGCCAATATCCCGGTTCCGGCTCGCGTGGAGGGGCGGAACGTTGCGGCTCGTCGATCAGATTGTCCATCATCCCGCATCGATCGCGGTGCAGGACCGCGCGGGCCTCACCCACGATCTTCCGGCGGCCGGCGCCCATAATGCGGCGATCCTGCTTTGCCCCTTGCGCTTCGTGCTCGACGACAGCGCGTCGCGTCATTGCATGGAGCTGTTCCTCAGCGGATCGGACCTGCTCGCGCTCGACCCGCGCCTGACCCGGCTGCCCGCCGAGCGGCTGTGGATCGAGTGGATCGCCAATCCGCCTTATTCGGCGACGCCCGGCCTCAGGGTGGGGACGCTCATCGAAAGCGGCATCGAGGGCCGCAGCGGTACGATCCGGCCTTATTATCGGGAAGAGGATGGCGGCCCGGCGCTGATGCTGGCGGCGATCGATTTCGATCTCGACGCCGAGCCCGCCTGCCCGCCCGGCGCGCTCGCCGTCCACCACGGCCGGCTGGGCAGCCTCGGCGGCCTCATGCGCCACATGATCTTCCGCCCGGACCCGGCCTGGGCCGCCTTCGCGCGGGCGAACGGCAATCCCTTTCAACGCGATTTGGGCGAGCTTGCCGAGGCAAGCTGGATCTATCTGCCCTTCGTCGTCGCCTTCACCGTCCTGCTCAATACCAAGGGCGCGCTTGCGCAGAGGCCGTCGCAGCTCGGGCGGCTGAACGCCGCCCGCGCCAAAAGGGGGCGCATTCCCCTGCTCGACCATATCGAGGTCAGCCTCAATCTCTGGGCGGGAAACGGGGACGACAGGGGCAGGAACGGCTTCGCCCGCTCGCCGGCCCGGCTCCATCAGGTTCGGGGCCATCTCGTCCACCGCCATGGCCGGATCTTCTGGCGAAAGGCCCATTTGCGCGGCGACGCGACCCGCATCATCGCCACCCGCACGGTGCGGGTGACCAGCCGGCGGGCGAACGATCGCCTGCCCGCGCAGCATGGCTTCGGATAGAATAGTATCCGATCAAGTCTGCTCGGATACGATTCTAGGATCGAAGGAGATTTCGACGTCCTTCCCGATCGGCGCAGCGACTCCCCCCGGTCAGGTGCAGCGTGCACTCACGGTCGCGGAATATTGTCCGGCGCCGCGTTTGGCGCGCATGAGGAACTGATAGACTCCTGTCGACAGCGGCAAAGGCCTCCACGGACCCTGCGTCCCCATGAGCGATCTCCAGATCGGCGATTCATGATCGGAAAAGATTCCGTAGCCGACGGTGAAGCCGGCGCCACGCGGTGGAACGACGTAGAGCAAGCAATTTCCCGTAAGGCTAAAGGTGAGCCGATATTCCGACTGACCAGCCGAATCGAGGAATTGGTTGATGTCGTAGCTGGCATTGGACAGGTCGAAGGCCGGCCGCAAGAACGGCCGCAGCACGTCATGAGCCATTTCCGGATGTTCCGTCGCGATGGTCAGCCGCTCCTCGAGCTTGCGCAAGCGATCGTTTATTTCCTCCGTATTCGCCCGAACCGATGTCAAATCCGGAATAATCGAGGAATTGATCAGCGCGATGAGCGAGCTGAGCTCCGACTGCGAAAGGGCATTGCGCTTCTTGAGAATGTCGAGGTTCCGGGCGAGCGCATTGATCCCGGCGTTGCTCGGCCCGTTGACGATCACGTTGCCGTTTACCTGACCGATTGCCGTGCTTCGCGTTCCGTTGCTCGTCACTTGCGCCTGCGCCGCAAAGCCGACGATGAGCGCGCCAGCCAACACCAGAATCCTTGACGCACCATGCATTTAGCCCCTCCCCTGTCAGTGAATTGTCACATTGCCGTAGACCGTACCCATGGCGACGGATCGATCGCCATTGGCGGTGACGCTGCCGGCCTCGGGCGAGGCGACCTTCGTGTCCTGCCGAGTGATGCGCGGGTTCGTATTTGCGCCGCTATCCTGTTTCTCGTGACCTGCCGCCTCTCGAACCATAGACGAGCCGCTCGCCGACGAATGCTCGCCCTGCGTCAATTGCCTATATCCGATAAAAACGCCGATGACCGCGATGACGATTCCCATGATCGTCCAGAATCGATTTTCTTTCGACATTGCGCCCCTTCCCAGGGAGCGATGTTACACGAGGCGAGACATTGAGTCCCGCTTCCTCTTCACTGGATGGTGTTGGGCGCTCCATTTCATTAGCCAGCCGGAAGGTCGTCCCCATGTGCCGAAGCCCGACAGGCTTGGTTGGCCTTGCATTCAATGCCCCCCCGGCCCGGCCAGCGGCCAGAAATGGGCGATGAGCGGAATGCCGCAGGCGATGACGAGGAAGGAAAGCGGGAGGCCGAGCCGCCAATAATCGCCGAAGCGATAGCCGCCTGGACGCATGACGAGCGTGTTGCACTGGTGGCCGATCGGCGTGAGGAAATCGCAGCCGGCGCCGGTCGCAACCGCCATCAGGAACGGGTCGGGATTGAGGCCGAGGCGGTGGGCGAGCGCCGCGCCGATCGGGGCGAGGACGAGCACGGTCGGCGCATTGTGGAGGAAGGGCGAGCAGGCCATCGACGCGATCATGAGGGCACCAAGCGCGACGATTCCCGGCGCGCCATGGAGCAGGCTTGCGAGGTTCGCCGCGATCAGGTCGGTGCCCCCCGTCTGCCGCACCGCCTCGCTGAGCGGGGTCAGCGCGCCGATCAGGATCAGCACCTCGGGCTCGAGCGCGCCATAGGCCTCGCGCGGCGAGATGCCGCCGGTCGCGATCACCAGCACCGCCGCGCCGAAAAAGGCGATCGCGACGGGCGCGACCTTGACCGCGACCAGCACCATCGCCGCGGCGAGGATGATCGCCGGGAGATAGCGGCGACGCACCCTGCCCAATCGCACCGAGCGCTCGGCGAGCGGCAGCAGGCCCAGATCCTTCAGCGCTTTGGGCAGCGCGGTCTCGCCGCCGCAGAGGACGAGCACGTCGCCGTCGCGCAGCACCAGCGCGCGCAGCCTTTCGCTGATCCGTTCGTCGCGGCGGGCGACGGCCAGCAATTTGACATTATATTCGCGCTGCAGCCGCATCCGGCTCGCCGAATTGCCCACCAAAGACGAGCCGGGCTGGACCACCGCCTCGATCGTGCGGATCTCCTCGTTCGGCTGGTCGCGCTCGACCTCCCTTTCCTCGCGCGCCTCGACCACCGGCAGGCGCGCGAAGATGCGATCGAGCGCCTGCTGCTCGCCTTCCAGCACCAGCACGTCGTCGGTGAGCAATCGGACGTCGGGCAAAGCGACGACCCGGGTGCCGTCCGCCCGGATCAGCGCGCCGATCCGCACGTCGTCCCCGTCGAGCGCGAGGTCGGCGACCCGCTCCAGTTCGTCCGGCCAGCGTTCCCGGACCTTGACGTCGATCGAGAAGAGCGCGCCGGTCATCGCCTCGTGCAGGCCGGGGCTGCCCTGGCGATTGCTCGGCAGCAGCCGGTAGCCGAAGCTGACGAACAGCAGGCCGACGACGGTAAGCCCGAGCCCGACCGGCGTGAAATCGAACATGTCGAACGGATGACCGGTCGTCTCCTCGCGCACCTGGCTGGCGATGATGTTGGTCGAGGTTCCGACCAGGGTGACGAGGCCGCCGATCAGGGCCATGAACGACATCGGCATCAGCAGGCAGGAGGGCGAGGTGCGGCCGCGCTCGCCGACGCGGATCGCGATCGGCATCAAGATGGCGAGCGCGCCGACATTCTTGGTCACCATCGACAACAAGGCGGTGGCGCCGGCGAGCACGGGTACCTGGCTGCGCGCGCTCTTGAGACGGATGAGGATTGGGCGGATCACCGCCTCGGCGATGCCCGAACGCTGGAAGGCGGCGCTCACCACCAGAGCCGAGGCGATGATGATGACGACGTCGCTCGAAAAGCCGGTGAACGCATCCTTCGGCTTGACCACCCCGACGACAACGCCCGCCAGCAGCGCACCAAGCGAGATCACATCATAGCGGAACCGTCCCCAGGCGAAGAGGATGATGGCGATACCGATGATAAAAAAGGAAAGGCTCTGGTGAAACGTCATGAAGCCGCGCCCGAACGCGCGGCGCTGCATTTCGGCTCCCCGGCGCGCCGGCCGAAGCGCGAATCAGAAGGCGCCGTTGAGCGACGACTGGACCGAGGCGATGTCGGCCTGGTTGATCGCCGCGTCGTCGGAAGCAGCCTGCTGGTTGTTGGCCGAGACGTCGTGGCTCGGCGTGGACGAGGAGGCGAAATCATAGGCCGTCCACAAGATGCCCGCCGCCCACAGCAACGCCATCCAGCGCGACTTGAAGATGGTCCGATAGCGGAACGGGTACATGGCGGTCCGCTTACGACCCGGCTGGTTAACGAAAGGCTCAAGGCACTGGAATTTCTTGGCTTGGCGTCGGGATCGCCGCCGCCGGCTCGGTGCCGAAGCCGGCGCTCGCGATGCGGAAGCTGCCGCGGGCGCGGATGTCGGCGGACGAGGAACCAACCATCAGGTCGATCTCCCCGGGCTCGATCTTCCAGCGGCCTGCATCCCAGATCGCCATTTGCGCCGGCCGCAGGGTGAAGCTGACGCTTTTCGCCTGCCCGGGCGCGAGGGCGATGCGGCGGAAGCCGCGCAATTGCTCGATCGGCCGCGACACGCTCGCGACGGGGTCGTGGGCGTAGAGCTGGACGACCTCGTCGCCCGCGACTTGGCTCGAATTGCGTACCGTCACGCTGACCGTCACCTCGCCGTTCGCCGGGGCGCGGCTGACGCGGAAATCGGAATAATCGAAGCGGGCATAGGAAAGGCCGTGGCCGAAGGGGAAAAGCGGCCCGATCGGAAGATCGTGGTAGCGGACACTATCCTTGGTCAGGTCCGCATCGGCGGGACGGCCGCTCGGCAGGCGGTCATAGTAGAAAGGCACCGCGCCGGTGACACGCGGGAAGGTGACGGGGAGCTTGCCGCCGGGCGAGACGCGGCCGGTCAATATGTCGACGATGGCCGGGCCGGCCTCGACGCCGAGAAACCAGGTTTCGAGGATGGCCGGCGCGCGCTCGGCGAGCCGGTCGATGGCCAGCGGGCGACCGTTCATCAGCAGCACGACCACAGGCCTGCCGGTGTCGATCACAGCGTCGGCGAGCGCCTGCTGCGCGCCGGGGAGGCCGAGATCGGAGCGGCTGCGCGCCTCCCCGGTCATGTCGAAATCCTCGCCGACGACGAGGAGGACGAGGTCGGCATGCTTCGCCGCCTCGACCGCTTTGGCGATGCCGCTGCGATCGTCGCCGCGCGGCCCGGCGCCCGCCTCATAGTCGATCCGCGCGTTCGGCAGCGCGGCCGCGAGGGCGGGCAGCAGAGGCGCGACATCCTCGACATGCCCCTGCGCGCGCCACGAGCCGAGCTCGGAATTGGCGTCCGCCGCCAGCGCACCGATCACCGCGACGCGCTTCACCGACTGAGTGAGCGGCAGCAGATTGCCGTCATTCTTGAGCAGAACGATCGAGCGCCGCGCCGCTTCGCGCGCCACCGCCCGGTTCGCGTCCGACAGGATCGTAGCCCGCTCGCGCGCCGGATCGGCGCCGCGATAGGGATCGTCGAACAGGCCGAGCCGCTCCTTGGCGGTCAGCACGCGCCGCACCGCCTCGTCCAGCTCAGCGCGCAACGCCGGATCGCGCCGCACCGCCGCCTTCAGCGCATTGCCATAGAGGCCGGACGACATGTCCATGTCGACTCCGGCATGGAGGGCGAGCGCGGCCGCTTCCTCGTCGCTGCCGGCGACGCCGTGGTTGCGCAGCTCGGCGACCGCCTTCCAGTCGCTGACGATCAGCCCCGGCCAGCCCCACGTCCCGCGCAAGGTGCCGCGCACCAAGGTCCGGTTGGCCGTCATCGGCACGCCGTTCAGCGATTCAAAGCCGGTCATGAACGAGCCCGCCCCCGCCTTGGCCGCCGCGTAGAAAGGCGGCAGATAGATTTCGTTCAGCGTCCGCTCGGACATGTCGGCTTCGCCGTAATCGCGCCCGCCGGTCGCCGCGCCATAGCCGGCGAAATGCTTGACCGAGGCGAGAATGGTGTCGGCCGCGGCGAGCGAGCGGCCCTGATAGCCGCGCACCTCGGCCGCCGCCATCGCCGACCCAAGGAACGGATCCTCCCCTGCCCCCTCGACGATCCGGCCCCAGCGCGGATCGCGGGCGATGTCGACCATCGGCGAGAAGGTCCAGTGGACGCCGCTCGCCGCCGTCTCCGTCGCCGCCACCCGCGCCGCGCGCTCGGGCACGGACGGGTCCCAGCTCGCCGCCATGGCGAGCGGCACCGGGAAGATGGTGCGATAGCCGTGGATGACGTCGAGGCCGAACAGCAGGGGAATGCGGAGCCGCGACTGCTCGACCGCGATGCGCTGCAGCGC
The DNA here is from genome assembly GCA_036491055.1 of Allosphingosinicella sp. GTDB lineage: Bacteria > Pseudomonadota > Alphaproteobacteria > Sphingomonadales > Sphingomonadaceae > Allosphingosinicella. The sequence goes on along the minus strand of DASXCT010000048.1, from coordinate 51,518 downwards.
CCGCGTCTCCGCCGCGCCGGCGACGTTGAGGTAGGAGCCGACCCGGCCTTCACGGACGCGGGCGCGCTCGGCGTCGGTGATCAGGCTGTTCAGCGCCTTGCTGCGCCCGCCCGGCATCTGCGTCACCTGGCCCAGTTTCTCGTCGAGGCTCATCTTCGCGAGCAAAGCCTCGACGCGGGGCGAGCCGCGATAGGGTGCCGCGGCAAGGAGCGCAGCCGCCACGGCGGCGAGGATCAGGCGGCGGATCATCGCGCCTCCAATGCCAGCAAAGCGAAGGTCGCCAGCCAATGCTCGCCCATATAGTCGCCGATAACGTGGGGCAGGCTCGCGTCGAGATGGGCGTCGGCGGTGTCGCGGGCGAGATCGGCCAGCGCCGGCTCCAGCGCATCGGCGAGCCCGCGCCAGCACCAGGCGCGACTGAGATTGACGCCATCGAGATGAGCGATCTTGCCGTCCGACCGGTCCGACACGAAAGCGGGCGTGAAGAGGCTGCGCGGCTCACCGGCGGCGAGATCGGGCAGGAAGGCGTCGAACCAGGCGCGAAAATCGGCGTCCGACAGCACGCGCCGCATCAGCAGTGCTTCGGTGAGCGCGGACGACAGGAAATCGTCGCCGCCAGGCTCCCAGGCCGGGCAATTGTGGTCGCCGTCATAATAGTCTCGCGCGCGCTGCCCGATCAGTTCAGCGAGCGCGTCGTCATTCGCCTCCGCCCATTCGAGCGCGAGGATCATCGCGAAAGCGGTGTTGAAATGGGTGCCGGTGCGGATCGCATAGGTGAGCTTGGGCAGATAGAGCTTGAACCGTTCGGCAAAGGCGGCGGCGAGCGGCGCCAAATCCTCTGTCCACGGTTGATCCTCGTGGCGCTGCGCCTCGCAATGGAGTGCGAGCAGCCAAGCCCAGCCGTAAGGACGTTCGAAGCCGCCGGTGTACGCGCGGTCGAGATAGGCGAGCTCGCCCGCCACCTTGTCTGGCGCCAGCATCGTCTCCGCCAGCGCCTCCACCTGCCGGGCCTCGGCCAATTCCGGGAAAAGCCGCCGCACGCGCAGCATCAACCACCAGCCATGAACGCAGCTATGCCAGTCGAAGCTGCCGAAGAAGATCGGATGGAGATCGCGCGGGCCGAGCACATCCTCCGGCCCCTCCATCACATGGTCGAGCTTATGCGGATATTCGCGGGTGACGTGACCGAGCGCGATCGAGGCGAAGCGGCCGGCGGTTTCGGGAGTGAGCTGATGGGTCATCGGAATGCCAGGAAGTAGATGAGAAGAAGGTTGCAGGCGAGCAAAGGAATCGCGGTTCCGACCTGCGCCTTCACCACCGCATTGCGGTCCTTGAGGTCGAGCAAGGCGGCGGGGACGATGTTGAAGTTCGCGGCCATGGGCGTCATCAAAGTCCCGCAGAAGCCGGCCAGCATCCCGATCGCCGCGACCGCCGCCGGATTGCCGTGGAATTGGTGGATCAGGATCGGCAGCCCGATCGCACCGGTCATCACCGGAAAGGCGGCGAAGGCATTGCCCATGATCATCGTGAACACGGCCATGCCGATGCCGTAGAGCGCGACGGCGGCGATGAGGCTGCCGCTCGGCAGGACATCGGTCGCGATCCCGCCCACCACCTGGCCGACGCCGGCAAGCGCGAAGACGGCGCCGAGCGCGGCCAGCATCTGCGGCAGCACGGCTGCCCATCCCACCGAGTCCATCAGCCGCCGTCCCTCCTGGAGCGGCGCCAAGGCTGGCGGCCGGAGCCAGATATAGCAAATGGCCAACGCGATCAGAACGCCCGCACCGAGCGAGATGAGCGTCACCTGCCTGGCATCGATCCAGCCGCCATTCTTGAGCAGGACCGTGCCGAGCAAAGCGGTGATCGGGATGACAAGCGCCGGCAGAAACAGCTTGTTGCCGCGCCGTTCCGACGAGGCGGCGCGCTCCTCCGCGCTGGTGGTCGGCGGATCGCCACGCCCGAGCGCGCCGAAGCCGGCGAGCGCGACGAGGCAGAGGACGAGGATGCCGTTGCCGAGATCGCCGAGAAAATCTCCGAAGAAGAAGCTGATCGCGAGCAAGGCCCAGAAAGCGGCATTGCCGAAGCGCTTCCCGTTGGTGCGGTCGGAGACGCTCAGCAAGGCGAAGGCCCCGAACATCGCGCCCGCGAGGACGTAGAGCCAAATGAGGGTGATCACGGAACCTCACCGTCATCCCGGCGAAATGGCGGGGCCCCCTTCGCGCCGTCCGGGGGACGGCGCAGCCCCGCCATGGGATCCAGTTTAGGCGCCGTTGCTGGATTCCCGCTTCCGACCTCGCCGGAGTTTATCCTGAGCGGCGCCGAAGGACGGGAATGACGGGTGAGGGAGCGGTCAAGGAGCAGGAGCCGCACGCTGTGGATCGCGAACGCCAGAACCGCCGTCGGAATCGCATAGACCGAGAGCTGCAGCGGCTCGAGCGTGATCCCTTCCTGCTTGAGGATGCCGACCATCAGGAGGATCGAGCCGATGGCGATGAAGATGTCCTCGCCGAAGAAGACGCCGACATTGTCGGTCGCGGCGGCAAAGGCCATCACCCGCTCGCGGCCGGCTTGATCGATTTCCGGGTCCTGCTTCTCGGCCGCCGCCTCCGCCATCGGCGCGACCAAAGGCCGCACCGTCTGCGCGGGGCCCGCGATCGAGGTCAGGCCGAAGCTGGCGGTGATCTGGCGGAACAGCATGTAGGCGATCAGCAACCGCCCCGTCGTCGCCCGCTTCATCCCGCCGATCAAAGTGCGCGCGCGCTGCTGCAGGCCGTAGCGTTCGAGCAGGCCGATCACCGGCAGCAAGATGTAGATGATCGTGACGAAGCGATTGTCGTTAAAGGCCTTGCCGAAGGCGGCGACGATTTGGATCAGCCCTTTGCCCGCGATCAGTCCGGTCGCGAGCGCGGAGACGGTCACCACCAGCAACGGATTGAGCCGCAGCGCGAAGCCGGCGACGACGATCGCGATGCCGAGCAGAACCCAGTCGTTCAATCCCGATCCTCCCCTGCTTTTTGCAGGATCGGAGCCGCTTCTAGGTTCGTCCGGGGGACGAACCGGCGGCTCCGATGGGAACCAGGCGAAGCCTGGTGGAGGGGCATACCGCCGAGCCCGGCCCCTCCACCGTCCTTCGGACGGTCCCCCTCCCCCGGGAATCCGGGGGAGGATTGTGCGGCGCCGTACCCCCCGCCGCCCGGCGTCTCGATTACGAACATGTCGCCCGGCGCCATCTCGGCCGACGCGGTGGCGCTCAGCGTCTCGACGCGGCCGTCCGCGCGCACCACGCGGTTGATCCCGGCCAAAGCATTGCCGCCGCCCTCGACGCCGCGCGGCGCCACCCGGCGGCGGTTGGAGAGGATGCCGGCATGCATCGGCTCGCGGAAGCGGATCCAGCGCTCGACCCCGTCGCCGCCACGCTGCCGCCCCTCCCCACCCGAGCCGCGGCGGATGGCGAAGCGTTCGAGCAGGATTGGAAAGCGCGTCTCCAAGATCTCGGGATCGGTCAGCCGGCTGTTGGTCATATGCGTCTGGACCGCGCTCGCCCCGTCGAAATCGGGCCCGGCCCCGGCGCCGCCCGCGATCGTCTCATAATATTGATGGCGGGCATTGCCGAAGGTGAAATTGTTCATCGTCCCCTGGCTCGGCGCAAGCGCGCGGCAGGCGGCGAACAAAGCGTCGGTGACGACCTGGCTGGTCTCCACATTGCCGGCGACGACCGCGGCCGGGAAATGCGGCTTCAGCATCGATCCGTCCGGCACGATGAGCGTGATCGGCCGGAGGCAGCCGTCGTTCATCGGAATCGCGTCGTCGACCATCGTCCGGAAGACATAGAGCGTGGCGGCGCGGCAGATCGAAAAAGGCGCGTTGAAATTGTCGTGGAGCTGCGCGCTCGTTCCGGTGAAATCGACAATTGCGGAGCGGCTCTCGCGGTCGACCGTGACCGCGACGCAGACGGTCGCATTATTGTCCATCTCGTAGCGGAAGCTGCCGTCGCGAAGGCGCCCGACCAGCCGCCGTACCGCCTCCTCGGCATTGGCCTGGACGTGCGCCATATAGGCGTCGATCGTGTCGCGGCCATGTTCGCCCGCGACCCGCCGCAATTCGGCCGCGCCGCGCGCGCAGGCGGCGACCTGCGCCTTCAAATCCGAGATGTTGCGGTCCGGCCGCCGCGCCGGCCAGTCGCCCGAGCCGAGCAGTTCGCGCATCTCGGCTTCGAGGAAGCGGCCCCCCTCCCCATCGGAGCCATCGACGAGCAGAACATTGTCGATCAGCACGCCCTCGTCGTGGATCGTCCGGCTGTCCGGCGGCATCGATCCGGGGGCAATGCCGCCGATATCGGCATGATGGCCCCGCGCGGCGACGTACCAGGCCGGGGTCTCCTCGCCGTCGAGGAAGACCGGCATGATGACGGTGATGTCGGGCAAATGGGTGCCGCCATGATAAGGCGCGTTCAGCACATAGACGTCGCCCGGCTTCATCCCCCGCCCGTCGCGTCCGTCGCCGCGCGTGTCGATGATGGTCCGGATCGAATCGCCCATCGAGCCGAGATGGACCGGAATATGCGGGGCATTCGCGATCAATGCCCCCTCCCGGTCGAACAGGGCGCAGGAGAAATCGAGCCTTTCCTTGATGTTCACGGACGAGGCGGTGTTCTGGAGCGCCACCCCCATCTCCTCGGCGATCGCCATGAAGAGGTTGTTGAACACCTCCAGCATCACCGGATCCGCGCCGGTCCCGGCGGCACGGCGGACCTCGCGCGGGGCCGAGCGGGTGAGGATGAGGTTGTTGAGATTGTCCACCTCGGCCTGCCAGCCGGGTTCGACGACGGTCGTGGCGGATGGGTCGATGATAAGGGCGGGGCCGGGGATAGTGGCGCCCGGTTCAAGCGTGGCGCGATCGATGACATCTTGATCCTCCCCTGCATTTGCAGGGGAGGGGGACCGGCTGAAAGCCGGTGGAGGGGCCATTCCGCCGAGCCATGCCCCTCCACCACCCTGCGGGCGGTCCCCCTCCCCCGGAAATCCGGGGGAGGATCTGCCAACCGCCTCAACCACGGCCATCTCCACGACGACCGCCGTCTCGGGCGATGCGAAGCCGAAGCGGGTGCGGTGTAGCGCCTCGAACGCCTCCCGCATCGCCTCCGGCGCGCCCGCCTCTACCTCCAGGCTGGTATCGCTGCCCTCATAGCGCAATGCCGCCCGCCGGCGGATTTCCACCTCTTCCACCCCCTGCGCCCGCAGCGCCTCCGTTGCCTCGACGGCAAGCCCCCCGAGCACCGTCTCCAGCGCCTCCCCGCCGACGCTTCGTTGCCTCAGCTCCACCATGTCGGCGAGGCCCATGCCGTAGGCGCTGAGCACCCCCGCCAGCGGGTGGATCATCACCCGTTCGATGCCGAGCGCATCCGCCACCAAACAGGCATGCTGGCCGCCGGCGCCCCCGAAACATTGCAGAGTGTAACGAGTGACGTCGTGGCCGCGGGCGATCGAGATCTGCTTGATCGCATTGGCCATATTGTCGACGGCGATGCGGACGAAACCTTCCGCCACCTCCTGCGCGCTCATTCCGGCCCGGGCGGCGATCCCGGCACAGAGCGCGCGCGACGCTTCGGCGTCGATCGGCGCGTCGCCGCCCGGCCCGAATACGGCGGGGAAATGATCGGGCCTGATCTTGCCGAGCACGACGTTGCAGTCGGTGATGGTGAGTGGTCCGCCGCGCCGGTAGCAGGCCGGACCGGGGACGGCGCCGGCGCTGTCCGGGCCGACGCGGAAGCGGCTGCCGTCATAATGGCAGATCGAACCGCCGCCCGCCGCCACCGTATGGATCTCAAGCATCGGCGCCCGCACCCGCACGCCCGCGACGACCGTCTCGCCGGTCCGCTCATAGGCGCCGGCATAATGGGAGACGTCGGTCGAGGTGCCGCCCATGTCGAAGCCGATCACCCGGTCGAAGCCGGCCTCGGCGGCGGTCCTCGCCATGCCCACGATCCCGCCCGCCGGCCCGGACAGGATCGCGTCCTTGCCCTGGAAGGCTGCAGCGTCGGTGAGGCCGCCGTTCGACTGCATGAAGAAAAGGCGTGTCTCTTCGCCAAGCGCCGATACCACCCGGTCGACATAGCGCCGCAGCACCGGCGACAGATAGGCGTCGACGACCGTCGTATCGCCCCGCCCCACCAGCTTGATCAGCGGCCCGACCTTGTGGCTGGCGGAGACCTGGGTGAAGCCGATCTCCCGCGTCAGCGCCTCCAGGGCCGCCTCGTGCGCGGTCCAGCGCCAGCCGTGCATCAACACGATGGCAATGGCGCGAAAACCCTCGTCCCAGGCCTGCTGCAGCCCGCGCCGCGCCGTCTCGATGTCGAGCGGGCGCAGCACCTTGCCTTCCGCCGTCACCCGCTCGTCGATCTCGATCGCGCGCTCGTACAAGGAATCGGGCAATTCGATCTTCCGCGCGAAGATTTTCGGCCGCGCCTGGTAACCGATCCTGAGCGCGTCGCCGAAGCCGCGCGTGATCGCGAGGACGAGCCTTTCCCCCTTGCGCTCGAGCAAGGCGTTGGTGGCGACGGTCGTCCCCATCTTGACTACGTCGAGGGACCCGTCGCCCTGTTCGACCATCAGCCGCCTGATGCCCTCGACCGCCGCATCCTCATAATGGCCGGGATTGTCCGAGAGCAGTTTCGCGGTCAGCAGCCGCCCGTCCGGCGCGCGCGCCACGACGTCGGTGAAGGTGCCGCCGCGGTCGATCGAAAAAGACCAACGTCCCGATGCGCTGAGGGGCCGATCCGATGCCATGACCGGATCGACCTCTGTTGCCTCGCCGCGTTTCGATCAATCGAAAAGGCGTCAGATCGCGGCGATGTGGCTTTGTCCTACCATGCAGTAGAGCATCGGGATCGACAGGATCAGGTTGATGCGCGAGGCCATCATCGCAATGCTCGCCGATTTCGCCTTCACGTCGTCGGCCGCGGGAACGATGCCGAGGACGCGCTTCTGGTTCGGCCAGATGACGAACCAGACATTCGCCGCCATGACGATGCCGAGCCACATGCCGGTGCCGATCACCCGGAAGCCCGGCTTGAAGGTCAGCGCCTGCCCGACATAGCCCGGCTGCGACGTCTCGGCGAGGATCAGGCCGAGCAGGACGGTCGCGAGCGCCGCCCAGCGGAACCAGAACAAAGCTGCCGGCGCGATATATTTGGAGATGCCCGGCTTCAGCTCGGCCGGGACCTTTGGCATGGTCGGGATCTGGACGAAGTTGAAATAATAAAGGAGCCCGATCCACAGGATGCCGGCGAAGATATGGAGATACCGGAAGAAGCCCGCCCAATAGCCCGCGCCGGCGCCGAGCAGGTCGCCGTGGAAGCCGAACATCGCCGCGAGCAGCAGCACCGCGCCGATCAGCAAGGCGAGATGGAAATTGCCGAGGATCCTGGCCATTGCGCTTCCTCTCATTCTGGGTACGCAACGATCTTAGCGCCGGGCGGCGGCCTTGATAAGCCCCGTCACCGGAGGCGCCACATGATGCTCTCGGAGAGCGGCGTCCAGACGCCCGTCCTGACGCCCGCCGCGCGCAACGCCGCGCCGGTCCAGCTGTTGCAGGTGTAGAAGGCGCTGTACGAGCCCACCGCCTCGTAGAAGACATCCGAATTGCCGTAGCCGCGGCCGATCAGCGGGATCGTATGGCCCTGCGCGTCGGTGCGGAAGCCGGCGCGCATGAAGCCGACCAGGCGAAGATATTCGTCGTGGCTGAGCATGATCGGCCGCTGGATGTCGCTCGGCTGCGGGTCGTTGTCGTGATCGGCATGGATCAGGCTGTCCCCGCTCCCCGACAGCGCCCAGAAGGCGTTGCGGAAGCTGAGGTCGGCCCAGGTCGGCGTGTTCAGATAGAATTGCCTGTTGCCGTAGCCGATCGCGACATAATTGCCGTTGCCCCAGCGCGGATCCTTGAGGTCCTTGCCGGGCACGAGCGGCCGCCAGTCCATCTCCGCCGTCACCTTCGGCACCATGATCCAGGTGTGGACGCCGTTGGTGCGCACGAAGATGCGAATCCCCTGCTTGGCCTCGTGCCAGCCGGCATTGGCGGGGATCACGCCGAGGACCAGAGCGGCGAGCCAATAGAGCAAGGGGATGGCGAGCAGGATACCGCCGATCGGCCCCAATATGCGCAGCGCCCGCCTCACGTTCGTCAGGGTAGACCTTGCCCGCCGCGCCGCAAGAGGCCAAGCGGCGGCCATGTCGCGCGAGCATCTCGAGACCATCTGGCGGGCGGGCGTCGATGCCTGCCTTCCGGAGCGGGTGGTGCCGCAGCATCTGCCGGATCCGCCCAAGGGCCGCATGATCGTCCTCGCGCTCGGCAAGGGCGCGGTGCCGATGGCGCGGGCGGTCGAGGAGAAATGGCGCGGGCCGTTGTCGGGCCTCGCCGTCACCCGCCACGGCGCCCCGGGCCGGCTCAGCCGCATCGAGATCCTCGCCGCCGGCCATCCAATGCCCGACCGGGCGAGCGTGACCGCGGCCGAGCGCCTGATGCGCCTCGCCAGCCAGGCCGGACCGGACGATCTGGTGCTGGTATTGCTGAGCGGCGGCGCCTCGGCGCTCGCCTGCCTGCCGGGCGAAGGCCTCGGCCTCGACGCGCAGCGCAAGCTCACCAGCGACCTGCTCCGCTCGGGCGCCGACATAAGCGAGATCAACTGCGTCCGCCGCCATCTCTCGCGGATCAAGGGCGGCCGCCTCGCGCTCGCCGTGGCGCCGGCGCGGCTCGTCACGCTCGCCATCTCCGACGTCTTCCGCGACCGGCCCGAGGATATCGGCTCGGGGCCCACCGCCGCCGATCCGACCAATATCGAGGAGGCGAAGGCGGTGCTCCGCGACTATGGGATCGCGCCGCCGGAGGAAGGCTGGTCGGAGAGCGCCAAATCGGTACCCGGCGACTATCGGATCGTCGCCCGCGGCTGGGACGCGCTCGCGGCGGCGGGGGCGGCGGCCGAGCGGCTCGGCTACCGGCCCCGGCTGGTGGAATGTATCGGCGAGGCGCGCGACGTCGGCCGCGACCATGGCCGGCGCGCTCGGGAGATGGCGCCGGGCGAGGCCCTGATCAGCGGCGGCGAGCTCACCGTCACCATGACGGGCGACGGCAAGGGCGGCCCCAACCAGGAATATGCCCTCGCCGCCGCGCTCGCGATCGGCGGCGACAATCGCGTCGCCGGTCTCGCCGCCGACACCGACGGCATCGACGGGAATGGCGAGGCGGCGGGCGCCTGGTTCGACGGCCGCACCGCCCGCTCCCGCCGCAAGGCCGAGGCGGCGCTCGCGGCAAACGACAGCGGCCGGTTCCTGGAGCGCGGTGGCGCCCTGTTCGTCACCGGTCCGACCGGCACCAATGTGAACGACCTCAGGATCATCCTGCGCGTGCCGGGGAACGGCCGATGAGCGAATGGACGATCGGAATCATCGGCGGCTCAGGCCTGTACGGGATCGAAGCGCTGGAGGAACCGCAAAGCATCGCCGTCGATACGCCCTGGGGGGCGCCGTCGGACGAGCTGGTGATCGGCCGCCTCCACGGCACCCGCTTCGTCTTCCTCCCCCGCCACGGCAGAGGGCATCGCATTCCGCCGGGCGAGGTCAATTACCGCGCCAATATCGACGCGCTGAAGCGGGCGGGCTGCACCGACATCGTCGCCCTCTCGGCGATCGGCTCGCTGCGCGAGGAACTGCCGCCGGGGCGCTTCGTCATCGTCGACCAGTTCATCGACCGCACCACCAGGCGGACGGGCAGCTTCTTCGGCACCGGCCTCGTCGCCCATGTCTCGATGGCCGATCCGGTCTGCCCGCGCCTCTCCGCCCTCGCCGCCGATGCCGCCGAAGCGGCGGGGGCATCGACGACGCGCGGCGGTATTTATGGCGCTATCGACGGCCCCCAATTCTCGTCGCGGGCCGAGAGCCTGCTCTACCGCTTATGGGGCTGCGACGTGATCGGCATGACCGCCATGCCCGAGGCCAAGCTCGCCCGCGAGGCGGAGCTGCCTTATGCGCTGGTCGGAATAGTCACCGATTACGATTGCTGGCGCGCCGGCGCGGAGGCAGTCGACGTCGCCGAGATATTGGCGCAGCTCGATGCCAATGCCGGCACGGCAAGGCGGCTGGTGGAGGAACTGGCGCGGGCGCTGCCGCCGAAGCGCGCGCGCTCGCCGATCGACACCAATCTCGACACCGCCCTGATCACCGCGCCCGGCGCGCGCGATCCGGCGATGCTGGCGAAGCTCGACGCCGTCTGCGGCCGGCTGCTGGAGCGCTGAAGATGCTGGGCCCGCTCCCGCCTTATGCCGAATTGCTGGGATTGCGCACCGAGCGGAGCGCGGACGGCACCCTGCTCTGGGTGATGCCGTTCCGCGAGGAAGTGGTCGGGCGGCCCGGCTTCCTTCACGGCGGCGCCATTGCCGGTCTGCTCGAATTCGCGGCGCTCGGCACGCTCTACGAGCGGTTGGAGACGGGGGTGCGGGTAAAGCCGATCAACGTCAGCGTCGATTTCATGCGCGGCGGGATCGAGCACGACACTTATGCCGCGGCGACCATCGCCCGCCTCGGCAACCGAATCGCCACCGTCGAAGCCCATGCCTGGCAAATGGACCGCGCCAAGCCGATCGCCGCGGCGCGGATGAACCTGCTGCTGCGGCGGCCTTAACCGTCATTCCCGCGCAAGCGGGAATCCCGCTTCTTTCTTCTGACTCCCTGCCCAAGCTGTATTCCCGCTTTCGCGGGAATGACGAAGGGGATTCAGTAACCCTTCATCCGGGCGAGCTTGTCGGCATGATAATTGGCATCGCCGAACAGCTCGTTCAGCGCGCGGTCGCGTTTCATGTAGAGGCCGATATCATATTCGTCGGTCATGCCGATGCCGCCGTGCATCTGCACGCTTTCCTGCACCGCCAGCGCCGACGCCCGCCCGGCCTTGGCCTTGGCGACCGACACCATCGCCTCCGCCTCAGGGCTGCCCTCGTCGAGCAATTGCTGCGTCTTGAGCGAAGCCGCGCGGGCAACCTCCAGCTCGGAATAGAGGTGGGCGGCGCGATGCTGGAGCGCCTGGAATTCGCCGATCGGGCGGCCGAACTGCTTCCTCTGCTTCAAATAATCGACCGTCATCGCCATCGACGCGGAGCCGATGCCGACCAGCTCGGATGCCGCCCCTGCGCGGCCGGCATCGAGCACGCGCTTGAGGATTGCCTCCCCCTGCCCGACCTCGCCGATCACCGCGTCGGCATCGACCTCGACGCCGCGGAATTCCATCCGCGCGCCGATGCTGCTGTCGGCGAGGCGGACGCTCTCGATCTCCAGCCCCTTCGCCCCCTTTTCGACCGCGAACAGGGTGAGGCCCTCCGCGGCGCGGGCGGCGACGACGATGACGTCCGCCGAGGCGCCGTGGACGACGAGCTGCTTCGCGCCGGTCAGGCGGAAGCCGTTGCCGGACCGCTCCGCCTTCATCGCGATCGCCTCCGGCCGGTGCTTCGGCCCTTCGTCCACCGCCAGCGCCGCCACCGTCTCGCCGGCAAGGATGCCGGGAAACCAGCGATCGCGCAATTTGGTGCCCTTCAGCGCCTCGACCACCGCGACCGCGGTGATCAGGAACGGTGAGGGCGTCAAATTGCGGCCGATCTCCTCGAGCACGATCCCCGCCTCGACATGACCGAGGCCGAGCCCGCCGTCCGCCTCGTCGATCAGGATTCCGGTGAAGCCGAGCTCCGCGAATTGCCTCCAGAGCGCGTGGCCGAACCCGTCCTTGCAGCCGATGTCGCGCCAGTGGCGAAGCTGGGTCGCGATCGCGCCCTCGGCCGCCATGAAATCGCGCGCCGTGTCGCGAAGCATCGCCTGGTCGTCATTGAGGGTGAGGGGCATTCGTGTGTCTCCGTCACCCCAGCGAAGGCTGGGGTCTCAGTGGGTGAAGGGCGCGAATACTCGTTTCTCGCTGGGATCCCGGCCTTCGCCGGGATGACGTGCTTTCCTAAGCCCCCGGCAATTCCAATATCCGCTTCGCAACGATCCCAAGCTGGATCTCGCTGGTCCCGCCTTCGATCGAATTGGCCTTGCTGCGCAGCCATTCGCGCGCGGCCTTGCCCTTGCTCGACCGGTCGCTTTCCCATTCGAGCGCGTTGGAGCCGCCGGCGGCCATCACCAGCTCGTGCCGCGTCTTGTTGAGCTCGGTGCCGGCATATTTCATCATCGAGGGCAAAGCGGGGTGCGCCATTCCCGCCTTCAATTCGTCGATGAAGCGCTCCGACATCGCCCGGAACGCCATGGCGTCGACGTCGAAGCGGGCGATGTCGGCGCGGAGCAGGGGATCGGCGAGGCGGCCGTTTTCATCGCGGCCGACCAATTCGACCAGAGCCTCACCGAGGCTGTCGGCCTTGCCGGCGAGACCCATGGCGCTGATCATCTCGCGCTCGTGGCCGAGCAGATATTTGGCGACGTCCCACCCCTTGTTCACCTCGCCGACGATCTGGTCCTTCGGCACCTTCACGTCGTCGAAGAAGGTTTCGCAGAAGGGGGAGGCGCCGGAGATGAGCCGGATCGGCCTGGTCGAGACGCCGGGCGTCTTCATGTCGAAGAGGAGGAAGCTGATCCCCTTATGCTTCGGCGCCGCGAAATCGGTGCGGACGAGGCAGAAGATCCAATCCGCTTCGTCGGCATAGGAGGTCCAGATCTTCTGGCCGTTGACCAGCCAATGATCTCCTTCGTCCTCGGCGCGGGTCTGGAGCGAGGCGAGGTCGGAGCCGGCATTGGGCTCCGAATAACCCTGGCACCAGCGGATCTCGCCGCGCGCGATTTCGGGCAGGAAATGCCGTTTCTGCGCTTCGCTGCCATATTGGAGCAAGGCCGGGCCGAGCATCCAGATTCCGAAGCTGGAGAGCGGATTGCGCGCGCCGATCGCCGCCATTTCCTGGCGCAGGATCCTGGTCTCGGCCGGCGAGAGGCCGCCGCCGCCATAGTCTTTCGGCCAGTCCGGAACGGTCCAGCCGCGCGCGGCCATCGCCTCCATCCAGCTTTTCTGCGCGTCATTCCTGAAGACCGGATTGCGGCCGCCCCAATTGACGTCGCTCTCGTCGCGGACCGGCTCGCGCATCTCGGGCGGGCAATATTCCGCGAGCCAGGCACGAACCTCCTGCCGGAAAGCCTTGAGCTCCTCAGAGTCCGACATCGCCCTCTCCTTTACGTAAACGTCAACTGACGTGTGCAGGTTGACGAGTCAACACTCCACGTTATCCTGGTGAAGGCCGGGATCTCAGGGAGGAAAAGCCGCCCGCGTCTTCGCGTCCTGGGAACCCGGCTGGAGTTTACCCTGAACGGTGCAGCCGTCGAAGGGCCGGGGGTGACGAAGCGGACCCGAATTCCATCACCCCGTCGGTCAGCGTCCCGAACCGCAACGCCAGCAAATCCCGGAAATAATTCTGATGCACCCGCCACGGCGCCTTGTCGCCCTGCGCCGGCAGCAGGCCGGCGGCGCGGCGGACGTAGCCGGAGGTGAAGTCGAGCATGGGCTCGCGCCCCGGCGGGGGATCGGGAAGGCGCGGCACGCACCAGCCATGGCCGCGCCGGTCCATGAAATTGAGCAAACGGCAGGCATGGAGCGCGGTCAAATCGCATTTCAGCGTCCAGGAGGCGTTGATATAGCCGAAGGACAGAGCGAGGTTCGGCACGCCGTCCAGCATCATGCCCTTGTAGACGAAGCGCTCGGCGACGTTCACGGGCTCGCCGTCGACGCTGAGCGCGATACCGCCCATCAGCTTCATGACGAGGCCGGTCGCGGTCACGACCATATCCGCCGCAACCTCCTCGCCAGATTTCAGGCGGATGCCGCCTTGCGTGAAGCGCTCGATCTCGCCGGTGGCCATCGCCACTTTCCCGCCCCGGATCGCCTCGAACAGGTCGCCGTCCGGCACCAGGCACAATCTCTGGTCCCAGGGATCGTAGTTGGGGCCGAAATGACGCTCGACGTCGTAACCCGCGGGCAAATCCCGGCGGACGAGGTCGAGCAGCTTCGCCCGCACCTTCGCCGGCCGCCGCCGCGCGAGGTTGAAGAAGACGAGGCCAAGCGCCGCATTCTTGAGCCGCCCGAAGCGCGCGCCGAACCGCCGCGCCAGCTTGTCGCGCGACGGCCGCGAAACGATATAGGAGGGCGAGCGCTGCAGCATCGTCACATGCGAGGCTTTTTCGGCCAGAGCGGGGACGAGCGTCACCGCCGTCGCGCCGCTGCCGATCACGACGATCTTCCTGTCCCGATAATCCAGATTCTCCGGCCAGAGCTGCGGGTGGACGATGGCGCCGCGAAAATCCTCCTCGCCGGGCCATGAGGGGGAATGGCCCCGGTCGTAGCGATAATAGCCGCTGCACAGGAACAGGAAGGCGCAGGTGACGCGCCGGTTCTCCCCGTCCGCCGCGACCTCGAGCGTCCAGCGTTGCTCGGCCGACGACCAGGAAGCCGAAACTACGCGTTGGCGGAAGCGGATGTTCCGGTCGATGCCGAATTCGCGCGCCGTCTCCTCGATATAGGAACGGATGTGCGGCCCCTCGGCGATCGCCTTGTCGCCGCGCCACGGCCGGAACGGAAAGCCCAGAGTATACATGTCGGAATCGGAGCGTATTCCGGGATAGCGGAACAGGTCCCAGGTGCCGCCGATCACGCCCCGCGCCTCCAGGATGCACCAGCTCTTGCCGGGGCATTTCGTCTTGAGCCGATAGGCGGCATCGACGCCGGACAGGCCGGCGCCGACGATCAACATGTCGAAATGCTCGCTCACCCGCCGATCATGGCACCGGCTCCCGTTCCGGAAAAGCCGCACCTTTCGCTTGCCGCGCGAAAGGTTTAACCTGCGGACGGAAGGGGAGACTTTCGATGATCCGTGGTCCTTTGCTCTTCACCGCAGCCGGCCTGCTTGTGGCCGGCACCGCCTTCGCCCAGCACGGGTCGGCTCCTCCGGGGACGAGCATGGGCGTGCCCGGGAGCAACAATGCCAATGCCCGGACGCTGGAGATGGGCGAGCATGACAGCGCAACCCTGACCTCGACGATCGACCAGATCCAGCACGGCGTCCAGAGGGCCGACGCCGATCGCGCCGCCGCGCGGGTCCGGGCCGGAGGCAGGGCCGTGCCCGCCCGGACGGCCGACATCGTTGCGGCCGCCGCGGTGTTCGATCCGAGCGGCGACGCCATTGGAACGATCGAATCCGTCGGTGACGACGGCGCCGTCGTCGCCACGGCCGGCGGCGCGGTGAAGGTCCCGCTCAACGCCTTCGGCAAGAACGGCAAGGGTCTGCTGATCGGCGTCTCGAAGAAGGATTTCGAAGCGTTGGTGGCCAAGGCCGTCGCCACCCCCGTGGGCTGAGCGGCCGGAGCGGAGGGCCGCGCCGGCCGTCCCCCGTTTCTGCATCGTAAAATAGCCCCCGCTCCATTGGCGCCCGCGCCGCCGCCGCGCCATGCCCCGGGGCGTGAGGGCGGCGATCCGCGCTGAGAGCGTCGCCGGCGCCCTGCCACTGGCGCAAATCCGCCGTTTCTGGCACCGGGATGGAGTGGTTTTCAGTCGGGTGGAATCGCCTGACGGCCGAAAAGAACGGTAAAACAAAGACCTGGACTCGGGTTTCGCTTCAATCGAAGCGAGACCCGAGTCCAGGACGCGGCAGCGAGGACAATCCGGCGAAATGGACTTCGACCTTACGGAAAAGCAGGCTTTTTACCGCGACCGCGTCCGCGACTTCGTCGAGACTCGGATTCGTCCGCGCATGGTCGATTACAAGGCACAGCGAGACTCGGGCGACCGCTGGCAGCCGATCGCGGTCATCGAGGAGCTGAAGCCGGAGGCGAAAGCAGCGGGCCTCTGGAATCTGTTCATGCCGCCCGGCCACGCCCTCGCCCATGTCGACGAGAGCTTCGAATTCGAGGGAACCCAGCTCACCAACCTCGAATATGCGCTGTGCGCCGAGGAGATGGGCCGTGTCACCTGGGCGCCCGAAATATTCAACTGCTCCGCGCCCGACACCGGCAACATGGAGGTGCTCCACCGCTATGGAAAGCGGGAGCAGAAGGAGCAGTGGCTGCGGCCGCTGATGAACGGCGAGATTCGCTCCGCTTTCCTGATGACCGAACCGGCGGTCGCCTCGTCGGACGCGACCAACATCCAGTGCGAGATCCGGCGCGATCCAGGATCGGGGTCCGGGACAGGCGGCGATTCCTATGTGCTGAACGGCCGCAAATGGTGGTCGTCGGGCGCCGGCGATCCGCGCTGCAAGGTGGCGATCGTGATGGGCAAGACCGACCTCTCCGCCGACCGCCACCGCCAGCAGTCGATGGTGCTGATGCCGCTCGACGCGCCCGGCGTGACGATCGAGCGGGCGCTCACCGTCTACGGCTATGACGACGCGCCGCACGGCCATATGGAGATCGAGTTGAAGGATGTCCGCATCCCCGCCTCGGCCATTTTGCTCGGCGAGGGACGCGGCTTCGAGATCGCGCAGGGCCGGCTCGGGCCGGGCCGCATCCACCATTGCATGCGCACGATCGGCGCCGCCGAGGAGGCGCTGAAGGCGATGGTGAAGCGGCTCCAGTCGCGCATCGCCTTCGGCAAAAGGCTGGCCGAGCATAGTATCTGGGAGCAGCGCGTGGCGCGGGCGCGGATCGATATCGACATGTCGCGCCTGCTCTGCCTCAAGGCGGCCGATCTGATGGACAAGGCCGGCAACAAGGCCGCCCAGGCCGAGATCGCGATGATCAAGGTTTCGGCGCCGAACATGGCGCTGCGAATCATCGACGATGCCGTCCAGGCCCATGGCGGCGCCGGCGTCAGCCAGGATTTCGAGCTTGCCAGCGCCTGGGCCCACATCCGCACCCTCCGTTTGGCCGATGGGCCCGACGAGGTCCACAACCGCGCGATCGCAAGGCTGGAGTTTGCGAAACATGCGTGAGCTTTTCCTCCCCGGAACGGGGAGGGGGACCGCACGAAGTGCGGTGGAGGGGGGGCCGAGACCTCCACTCACCCCCCTCCACCAGCCTCCGGCTGGTCCCCCTCCCCGCGAGCGGGGAGGATTTTGCCGATGAAAGCCGCAATCCTCCACGCCCCGCAGGCCGACCTCGTCATCGAGGACGTCGCCGTCTCGAAACCCCGCGCGCGGGAGGTGCTGATCCGCGCCATGGCATGTGGCGTCTGCCGTTCGGACCTTCATTTCATCGACGGCGCCTATCCCGCGCCTCTACCCCTGGTGCCGGGCCACGAAGCGGCGGGAGTGGTCGAGGCGGTCGGCGAGGATGTGACGGCGCTGAAGCCGGGCGACCATGTCGTCACCTGCTTCTCGACGTTCTGCGGCCGCTGCGAATTTTGCGTCACCGGCCGGCTCTCCCTCTGCACGGACAGGTCCACGAAGCGGCAGAAAGGCGATGAATCGCGCCTGTCGCTGGATGGCCGGGCGGTCCACCAGCTGCTCAACGTCGGCGGCTATGCCGAGACTTTGCTCGTTCATGAAAACGGCGCCGTCGCCATCGACCCGGACATGCCGTTCGACCGTGCCGCCCTGCTGGGCTGCGCAATCGTCACCGGCGCCGGCTCGGTCTTCAACACGGCGCAGGTGCGGCCCGGCGAGGACGTGGCGGTGATCGGCTGCGGCGGCATCGGCCTCGCCGCCGTCAATGCGGCGCGGATCGCCGGGGCCCGGCATATTGTCGCGATCGATCCGGTTCCGGCCAAAAGGGCGCTCGCCGCGACGGTCGGCGCGACCGCCGGCTTCGCGCCGGACGAGGAGGGCCTGAAGGAAAAGGTCGTCGCGCTGACCAAAGGCGGCGTCCACCATGCGATCGAAGCGGTAGGGCGGATCTCGGCGGGCGAGCTTGCCATATCCCTGCTCCGCCGCGGCGGCACCGCGACGATCGTCGGCATGATGCCGCTCCAGGAAAAACTCTCGATCGGTGCGATGGACCTGCTCGCCGAGAAGAAAGTGCAGGGCTGCCTGATGGGATCGAACCGTTTCCCGCTCGACATTCCGCGGCTGGTCGATTTCTACCTCGCCGGCCGGCTCGATCTCGACAGCCTGGTGGCGGAGCGGATCGGGCTTCCGGAGATCAACCGGGCGGTCGACAAGCTCCGCACCGGCGAGGCGGCGCGGTCGGTGGTGATGTTCGAATGAAGACGGCGGCCGAGCCCTCGCACGCAACTCCCTCCCCTCGATGGGGGAGGTTGGGTGGGGGTGAGTTACGAGACCCGCTTCGTCTTATGTCGAACCGCACCCCGCCCCAACCCCTCCCCATCGAGGGGAGGGGCTAAGCGCCACCCCGGACCAGAGGAGCCTCCAATGTCCCTGTTCGACCTCAGCGGGAAGGTGGCGGTGATCACCGGTTCGTCGCGCGGGATCGGCCGCGCGATCGCCGAGGCGATGGCCGACCAGGGCGCGAAAGTGGTGATCTCGAGCCGCAAGGAAGCGGCCTGCCGTGAGGTCGCCGACGCCATCGACGCGAAGCATGGCGACGGCACCGCCATCGTCGTCCCCGCCAGCATCTCGTCCAAGGAGGCGCTCCAGCATCTCGTCGACGAGACAAGGCGGCAGCTCGACCGGATCGACATCCTCGTCTGCAACGCCGCCTCCAATCCCTATTACGGGCCGATGGGCGGGATCGGCGACGACCAGTTCCGCAAGATCCTGGAGAATAATGTGATCGCCAATCACTGGCTGATCCAGATGGTCGCGCCCGAGATGATCGCGCGCAAGCAAGGCTCGATCATCATCGTGAGCTCGATCGGCGGATTGAAGGCCTCGACTGTGATCGGCGCCTACAATATCTCCAAGGCCGCCGACTTCCAGCTCGCCCGCAACCTCGCCGCCGAGTTCGGCCCGCACCAGGTGCGGGTCAATTGCATCGCGCCGGGCCTCATCCGCACCGATTTCGCGCGGGCTCTGTGGGAGAATCCCGAGACGCTGAAGGCGGTGACGATGCACACGCCGATGCAGCGGATCGGCGAGCCGGACGAGATCGCCGGCGCGGCGGTTTTCCTGGCCAGCGACGCCTCCAGCTTCGTCACCGGCCAGGCGATTATCGTCGACGGCGGCGCGACGACGGGAGTGGGGCTGTGAGGACGCTATCATTTTGCGCTCCTGCGAAAGCAGGAGCCCAGTCCAGCCGCCGTTTCTGGGTTCCTGCTTTCGCAGGAACGCGAGGAGGGCGGCTGTGAGGTTGCAGGGGAAAGTCGCCATCGTCACCGGCGCGGCGTCGGGGATCGGCAGGGCGACGGCAGCGCTGTTCCGCGACGAAGGCGCGCAGGTGATCGCCGCGGACGTGGCCGAGGCGGAGGGCGTCGTCCGCGCCGATGCCGGCGTGGAGGCGGATGTCGTCGGCCTCATCGAACGAGCCGTGCGCGACCATGGAGGCCTCGACATCTTCTTCGCCAATGCCGGCGTCTCCGGCGGCCTCGCCTCAATCTTCGAGCAGGGGCCGGAGGATTGGGAGCATATCCTCCGCACCAATTTGATCGGGCCGTTCCTCGCCATCAAGCATGCGGCGCCGCACCTCAGGGACCGCGGCGGCGGCTCGATCCTTTGCACCGCCTCGGTCGCGGGCCTGCGCGCCGGCGCGGGCGGCCCGGCTTATTCGGCGTCCAAGGCGGGCGTGATCAGCCTGGTGAAGGTCGCCGCGACCCAGCTCGCGGGCGCCAACATCCGGGTCAACGCCATCTGCCCGGGCCTGATCGAGACCGGCATGACCAGGCCGATCTACGACAATGCCCGCGCCGCGGGGAAAGAGGATCTGATCGGCCATCTCAATCCGATGAAGCGCGGCGGCCGGCCCGGGGAGATCGCCCGCGCCGCCCTCTTCCTCGCGTCCGACGACTCATCTTATGTGAACGGCCAGGCGTTGGTCGTCGACGGCGGCCTTTCGGCCTCGCATCCCTTCTACCGGCAGGAATACGGCCGTACGGCCTTCTGAGACTTAGAATCCTTGTTGTCGCGTTGCTTTTGCGAAAAGCCGGTACCCACCTTTTCGCACAACGCTCTAGTGGAGACCGAAATGAGCCCGATCAGCACCCGCCGCCATGGCGACGTCCTCATCGTCACGTCGAACAACCCGCCGGTGAACGCGCTCGGCCATGCGGTGCGCGAGGGGCTGGTGCGGGCGATCGAGGAAGCGGATACCGACGACGCGGTGAAGGCGGTGGTCATCATCTGCATGGGCCAGACCTTCTTCGCCGGCGCGGACATCGGCGAGTTCGGTACCCCCAAATCGATGCAGCCGCCGGTCCTGCCCCAGGTCGTCGACCGGATCGAGGCCTGCACCAAGCCGGTGGTGGCGGCGATTCACGGCACCGCGTTCGGCGGCGGGCTCGAAGTGGCGCTGGCCAGCCATTATCGGGTGGCGGTGCCGTCGGCGAAGCTCGGCGTGCCCGAGGTCAAGCTCGGCCTCCTCCCCGGCGCGGGCGGCACCCAGCGGCTGCCGCGCGCGGCGGGCGTGCCAAAAGCGCTGGAGATGGCGACCTCCGGCAATCCGATCGGCGCGAAGGAGGCCTATGAGATCGGCCTGGTCGATCGGCTGATCGAGGGCGAGCTCGAGCCCCATGCGGTGGCCTTCGCCGAGGAAGTGCGCGACGTTCGCCCGATCCCCAAGACCAGCGAGCGCGACGACAAGCTCGCCGAAGCGCGCGCCAATTCGGCGCTTTTCGACGACTTCCGCAAGGCCAATGCCCGCAAGTTCCGCGGCTTCGACGCGCCGGAATCGGCGATCCGCGCGATCGAGGCGGCGGTCGCCAAGCCCTATGCCGAGGGCGTCCTCACCGAACGCCAGCTCTTCATGGAGCTGATGAGCGGCACCCAGGCGAGAGCCCAGCAATATTTCTTCTTCGCCGAACGCAAGGCATCCAAGATCGAGGGCCTGCCCGAGGGCGTGAAGCCGCGCGACGTCCGGAGGGTCGGCGTGATCGGCGCCGGGACGATGGGCGGCGGCATCTCGATGAACTTCCTCTCCGCCGGTATCCCGGTGACGATCGTCGAGATGCAGCAGGAGGCGCTCGACCGCGGCACCGGCGTGATGCGCAAAAATTACGAGGCGACCGCCGCCAAGGGCCGGATGACGGCGGAGCAGGTCGAGCAGGCGATGGGCCTGCTGACGCCGTCCCTGAATCTCGACGACCTCGCCGATTGCGACCTGATCGTCGAGGCGGTGTTCGAAAATATGGACGTCAAGAAGGAGGTGTTCGGCAAGCTCGACCGGATCGCCAGGCCGGGCGCGATCCTCGCCTCCAACACCTCCTATCTCAATATCGACGAGATCGCGGCGACGATTTCGCGGCCCGGGGACGTGCTCGGCCTCCATTTCTTCTCGCCGGCCAACGTCATGAAGCTGCTGGAGATCGTGCGCGGCGCCAGGACGGCGCCCGATGTGCTCGTCACCGCGATGCAGCTCGCCCGGAAGATCCGCAAGGTCGCCGTCGTCGCGGGCGTCTGCCACGGCTTCATCGGCAACCGAATGCTGATGCCGCGCCAGGTGCAGGCGCAGAGGCTGCTGCTCGAGGGCGCGACGCCCGAGCAGATCGACCGCGTCCATGTCGCGTTCGGAATGCCGATGGGGCCGTTCCAGATGGCCGATCTCGCCGGCGTCGACATCGGCTGGCACCGCGACCCCAACCGGATCGAAAGCATCCGCGACAAATTATGCGCGCTCGGCCGCTGGGGCCAGAAACGCCAGGCCGGCTTCTACGATTATGACGAGAAGCGCCGTCCCTCCCCCTCCCCGATCGTCGCCGAGGTGATCGAGGAATTCCGCCGCAAGGAAGGCATCGAGGCGCGCGCCATCTCCGACCAGGAGATTATCGAGCGGACGCTCTACACGATGGTCAATGAGGGCGCGAAGATCCTCGAGGAAGGCATGGCCCAGCGCGCCTCCGACGAGGATGTGGTGTGGGTCTATGGCTATGGATGGCCGGTCTATCGCGGCGGCCCGATGTTCTGGGCCGACACGGAGGGACTCGACAAGATCGTCGAGGGGCTGAGGCGTCAGCAGAAAAGGCTGGGGGACGATTTCACCCTGTCGGAGCTGCTCGTCCGCAAGGCGGAAGCGGGCGAGAAATTCACTCGCTGACCGAAAAAAAAGGCCGGGCCGCCCGTAGGCTGGCCCGGCCGGAGGGCGTCAGCAATAACGGGCGCGGACCCAGCGGCCCCAATAGGGGTCCCAGTGCCTGCGTACGACGCAGCGGCGGTAGCCGTAGCCGTAGCCGTAGGGCTCGCCATAATAGCCGCCATAATAGGGATCGCGATAATAACCGCGGTCGCTGGACGCGATCGCGGCGCCGATTCCGAGGCCGAGGAGGCCCGCGCCGATCGCCAGACCGGCGCCGTTCCCATGGTGACGATAATGGCGATAACGCTGGGCATCCGCCGGCGTCGCGGTCACCGCGAGGGTGGAGACGACGGCAAGGCCAAGCACAGTCTTTTTCAAAACGCTCGTCATGACAAATACTCCTGTCCTGATCCGCTCACCCCTCTAAAACGCATGAGCGGCAAGCGCGTTCATCCATCCGTCGCGTCCGGCGGACGGTTCATATCGGCCCAAGCCGGATGAACGGAGGCTGAGCCACGGCGGTTCGAGACGGTCGCCCGTTGCTTTGGCGCGCGCTACGGTGAGTCGCCCAATTGCGGAGCCTCCGATGCGCCGATTCTGCCCGATCTTCCCGCTTTTCCTCGCTGCCTGCTCCCATCCGACACCGGCGCCGGATGCGGCGGTGGAAAAGAAGGCGATCCTCCACGTCGTCGCCGATATGGAGGCAGCGTGGAATCGCGGCGATTTCCGCGGCTATATGGCCGGCTTCAAGAATCCGGACGTCATTTTCGTCTCGAAGGGCCGCTTCCAGAAGGATTGGCAGGGGACGCTCGACCATTATGTCCGCGATTATGGCGGATCGGCCACGCGGCGGGGCCATCTGCATTTCCGGGACATCAGGATCGAATTGCTGTCGCCCGACGCGGCCCAGCTGATCAGCCGTTACCGGCTCGACAAGCCCGATCACCCGCAGGACGGCATCAACACCCGCCTGATGCGCAAGGTGAACGGCCGCTGGGTGATCGCCCTCAACCATGTGAGCTCAATCGAGTGATTCTCGATCCTCCCCGCTCGCGGGGAGGATCAAGAACCTACTGCAGCTTCGCCAGCACGCCCTGGAGCTGCATCGCGTTGGACATGTCGCCTTCGACGCGGAGCTTGCCCTGCATGAAGGCGGTCATGCCGTCGAGCTTGCCGTCGCGCATCTGCTCCCAGTCGGACCAGGCGACCTTGATGACCGTGTCGGCGGGGCCGTCTTCCTCGGTGACGTGCCCGGCGACGCCGTCGAGCATGATGATGCCGTCGGCGCCGAAATCGATCTTCACCTTCTTGCCGGGCAAATAGGCGTCGCGCTCTTCGAGGGCGGCGGCCATCTCGCTTTTCGTCATATGAATCTCCCCAATCCCGGGCTCCCTGCCGCGATGCCGGCCCTCCGTCAAGCCGCTTACATTGCTGTCAGTAGCTGCTCGTCTTCCCTATTCAGCGAGGACGAGCTAGGCGCCGAGCATGAGCAGGCGCAGCGGCGGACGCATCCTCGTCGACAATCTCGTGGCGCAAGGCTGCGACCGGATCTTCACCGTGCCGGGCGAGAGCTTCCTCGCCGTGCTCGACGCGCTCCACGACACGCCCCAGATCGACCTTGTCGTCTGCCGGCAGGAAGGCGGTGTCGCCTATATGGCCGAGGCGGACGGCAAGATGACGGGGCGGCCGGGCGTCGCTTTCGTCACGCGCGGGCCCGGCGCGACCAACGCTTCGGTCGGAGTCCATGTCGCCTTCCAGGATTCGACGCCGATGGTCCTGTTCGTCGGCGACGTCGCCCGCGGCGACCGCGACCGCGAGGCGTTCCAGGAAGTGGATTTCGCCGCTTTCTTCCGCCCGCTCGCCAAATGGACGGCGCGGATCGACGATGCCGCGCGCATCCCCGAATATGTCGCCCGTGCTTATGCGACGGCGATGGCCGGCCGGCCGGGACCGGTCGTGCTCGCCCTCCCCGAGGACATGCTGCGCGAAGAGGCCGAAGCCGCCGACCGGCCGAAGATCGTGCCGCCCGTCCAGCCTGCCTGCGCGATGGCGATGACTGCGCTGGCCGGCCTGCTCAAGCACGCCTGCGCGCCGGTCGCGATCGTCGGCGGCGCCGGCTGGGATGCGGGCGCGGCCCACCATTTCGCCGCGTTCGCCGAGCGGCTCGGCATTCCGGTCGCGGCGGCCTTCCGGCGGCAGGATGCGATCGCCAATTCGTCGTCCATCTATGCCGGCAATCTCGGTTACGGCCCCAATCCGAAGCTGGCGCAGCGCATCCGCGAGGCCGACCTTTTGCTCGTCGCCGGGCCGCGGCTCGGCGAGGCGACCACCGACGGCTATGCGCTCGTCACGCCGGACCATCCCGGCCAATTGCTCGTCCACGTCCATCCCGACCCGAACGAGCTCGGCCGCGTCTATCGCACCGATTTGCCGATCTGCGCCGACATGCGCGAATTCGCCGAATTGGCGGCGAGCTGGGAGGATCGGGACCTCTTCTCCTTCTCGACCGGCGCCGAGGCCCATGCCGAGTGGCTCGACTGGTCGACGCCGAAGCCGACCGGCGCCGCGCTCGATCTCGGCCTCTGCGTCGCGGCGATGCGCGAGCGGCTGCCGGCCGACACGATCCTCTGCAACGGCGCCGGCAATTTCTCCGGCTGGTGGCACCGTTTCTGGCATTACGGTCCCTTCCCCTCGCAGCTTGCGCCGACCAACGGATCAATGGGCTACGGCGTCCCCGCCGCGGTCGCGGCTTCGCTGCGGGCACCGGAGCGGCAGGTGGTCGCGGTCGCCGGCGACGGCGATTTCCTGATGAACGGGCAGGAGCTTGCCACCGCGATCCGCAGCCGCGCGAACGTCCTCGTCCTGGTGATCGACAATGGCAGCTACGGCACGATTCGGATGCACCAGGAGCGCGACTATCCCGAGCGGATTTCGGGCACCGAGCTGGTCAATCCCGATTTCGCCGCCCTCGCTTGCGCTTATGGCGCCTGGGCCGAGACGGTGGAGACGACTGCGCAATTCGCGCCGGCGCTCGACCGGGCGATGGCGGAGCCGGGCGTGAGGCTCCTCCACCTCAAGACCGACGTCGAGCAGATCACCAGCGCGACCACGATCACGAAGATGAGGGAGCGGGCGCGGCGGTGAACCGGTCCGCGCCAGGAGGGCCGGAGCCGCAATTTCTATTTTCGTCATTCCCGCGAAAGCGGGAATCCCGCTTTGGCGGGGCGCGGGGAGAAAAGAAGCGGGATTGACCTGACGGTCGCGTTCGGCTCCCCGCTTTCGCGGGAATGACGGAATCTGCACCGATGCCTCGCGAATTCCCCCGAATTTGGAGACGATGCGGGCAACAACGCGCGCCAGAAGACGCTGCATGGACGGCCCCGCCTCGACCTTCAAGAACCGCCCTTTCCGCGTCCGCTTGGGCTTCGCGGCGGCGGGCATCCGCACCGTCGCGGCGCGGGAGAAGAGTTTCCGCACTCAGCTCGCCTCCGCCGCCGTGGCGGCCATGGCGGCCGCCTGGTTCCGCCCCGGCTGGATCTGGTGCGGCCTGCTCCTGCTCGCCGCAGTCCTCGTGCTGGCGTTGGAGATGGTGAACGCCGCGCTCGAATATGCGCTCGACGCGCTCCACCCGCAGCACGCACTGGAGATCGGCCGCGCCAAGGATGCGGCGGCAGGCGCGGTATTGATCGCCAGCGGCGGCGCGGCCGGAATCGCGGCGCTGATGGCGGCATCGCTCCTGTTCTAGCGCCGCTTGCCCCACGCCGCGCTCTTCGACATGCTGGCGCCATGGGCCAGCGTCTCGACCTTGCTTTCTCGACCCCGATCATCGTCGACGAGATGGAGAATGATGCGGCGATCAACGCCGCGCTCGAGCCGCTCATCCTCGCCCGCCGCCGCGAGGACAAGGGAATCAGCCGCTCCAACACCGGCGGCGGCTGGCATTCGGACACGAAATTGCTCCAATGGGCCGGCGACGCCGTCCGTCCGGTCATCGCGCGGATGGTCGCGCTGGCCGACTTTTATGTCGTCGACGTCCAGGCGCAGCCGGGGCAAAGACGCGGCTGGACGCTCGAAGCCTGGGCCAATGTGAACGAGGCCGGCGCCGCCAACGCGCCGCACAGCCACGGCGCCTGCTTCTGGTCGGCGGTCTATTATGTCCGCATCGACGAAGGCGAAGGCGGCGAGATCGTGCTGACCGACCCGCGCATGCCCGGGATCGAGATGCACGCCCCCTTCCTCTTCTTCCGCGACGCCGGCGGCGAGCGGCTGATCCGCATCCGCCCGCAAGCGGGGCAGATCCTCATTTTCCCCTCCTGGCTCACCCATGCGGTGACGCCGTGGCAAGGAGACGGCCTCCGAATCTCGATCGCCGTCAACCTCAGCGCGCCGACATTGCCGGGCGGCCGCTGACGCCGCTCATCAAGGGAGTGGCGTGCAGAGCTCGACGAGGAAGCCGTTGCTGTCGCGGACATAGGCGACAATCTGGCCCCAGGGCTTGACCTCGGGCGCGGTGACGCTCGCCGCACCGGCCTTCAGCGCGCTTTCGTAGAGGCGGTTCACGTCCGGCGTCACCAGGGCGACTTCGAAGCCGAGCGGCGGCTGGTCGGGCGCGGCGATCGTCGCCCCGCTTTGGAGATGGTCCTGGACGAGCGGCAGGCTGGCGAAAGCGAGGCGGGCGGCGCCCGTTTCCAGCTCGCCATAGGCCTTGCCGTCCTCGTCGTGGAGGAAGCGGCGCGAGAGGCCGAACGCTTTCTCGTAGAAAGCGAGGCTCGCCGGCACGTCCTTCACATAGAGGATCGCGTAACCGAGCGTGGCCTGGGCCTGGGCGGGTGCTGAGGACATTTTTCCATTCTCCCTGGTGGCGGCGTGAGCTGTGCCGGCAGCGGCGAGGCAGGCCAGGAGGATCGAAAAGCGGATCGGATGCATGGGCCTTCTCCCTGCCGGGCGTCGCGGGCCCTTTTATTCGGGGGTCGGCGGAGGGTCTTGAACGAATCCGACATCCTCGTCCCGCGCCGCGAAATAGGCGGCCGGCGAGAGGCCGGCAAAGCCCTTGAACTCCCGAACCAGGTGCGGCTGGTCGGCATAGCCGGCCTCGGCGGCGAGCCCCGCCCAATCGCGCGGACCCGCCGTCCAGGCGGCCGAGAGCAGGGAGCGGAAGCGGACGATGCGGGCAAAGGTCTTAGGCGCGAGGCCGACATGGTGCGCGAACTTGCGCTCGATCTGGCGGCCGCCGAGGCCGGTGCTCGCTTCGAGCCGCGCGATCGGCAGCGCGCCGCGCGTCGCCTCCAGCCGCGCGACGCAATGGCGCACATAGGGGTCGACAAGGCCACTCGACGGCAGCCGGGCGAGCAGGGCCGCTTCGGCGATTGCGGCGCGACGGTCCGGCGGCGCCTCGGCGAGCCGATCCCACAATTCCCCCGCCAGCCGGCCGGCGACGGCGGCGAGATCGACGCGGTCGTCGGTCAGCTCGGCCGCGGCGAGCGGCAGGAAGCCGATCAGCCCGCCCGGGCGGAAGCGGATGCCGAACAAATCGGTCGCGCCCGCGCTGGTCACCAGCAGCGGCCGGCTCATCGTGCCGACGATGGTCGCGCGGCCCGCTCCGGCCGCGGCGAAATCGAACAAAAGGTCCATGCAGCCGTCGGGCAGGATTCGGTGGAGGACCGATCCGCCGGCAGGCGCCGCGGCCGCGCTGCTCCAATAGCATTCGACGCTCTGCGCCAGCGTCGGGCCGGGCGCATATTCGCGGTACATCAGGCGCGCTTCCGCTTCGGAACCACCTTCGCCGTCCCGGGCGGCGGCGTCTTGGGCTGGTAGCGGCAGATGTCGGCGATGACGCAGCGCCAGCATTCGGGCACCCGCGCCTTGCAGACGTAGCGGCCGTGGAGGATGAGGAGATGATGCGCCTCGCGCCGGTAGGGCGGCGGCGTCACCCGCTCCAGCTTGGTCTCCACGGCGAGCGGCGTCTTGCCGGGGGCGAGGCCGGTGCGGTTGGAGACCCGGAAGACATGGGTGTCGACCGCGAACGTCTCCTCGCCGAAGGCGACGTTCATCACCACGTTCGCGGTCTTGCGGCCGACGCCGGGCAATTCCTCCAGCGCGTCGCGGTCCGCGGGGACCTGGCTGCCATGCTCCGCGATCAACGCCTTCGACAGAGCTATGACATTCTTCGCCTTCATGTTGAACAGGCCGATCGTTCGGATGTGCCGCTTCAGCCCTTCCTCGCCCAGCGCCAGCATCTTCTCCGGCGTGTCGACCGTCCTGAACAGGTCGCGCGTCGCCGCATTGACGCCGGCGTCGGTCGCCTGGGCGGAGAGGACGACGGCAACCAGAAGCGTATAATGGTTGACGAAATCGAGCTCGGTCTCGGGGTCGGGGGTGCGCTCGTGCAGCCGCCGGTAGAGGGTTTCGACCTCGGCCGGCTTCATTCGAATTCGGCCAGCGCGCGGCCGAGGCGGGCGAGGCCCTCCTCGATCATCGGCGTCGGCCCGCCGAAGCCGAGGCGGAAATGATCGGGCATTTCGAACCAGCGGCCGGGCACGATCGATGTGTCATATTTTGTGCGCAGCAGATCGTCGAGCGCCTCGGGATCGCCGCGCAGCAGCCGCGGAAAGGCGGTGATGCCGCCGGTCAGCGGCGCGCAATCGAGCTCCGGCCGGGCAGCGAAGAAATCATTGGCGAGGGCGCGGTTGCGCGCGAGCAACTCGTGCGCGCCTTCGGAAATGCGATCCAGATTGGCGAGCGCGATGCAGCCCAGCCGCTCGTCGGCATGGGCCTGCGCGACGCCGAACAATTCATTGAGCCGCCAGATCCGTTCGGCCAGCGCCGGCTCGGCGAGGATCCAGCCGCAGCGCAGGCCCGACAGGCCATAGACCTTGGTGAGGCTGCTGGTGGCGATGAAGCGCTCGCCGAGATGGATGGAGGAGCGTGTCGGCCCGGCGGCCGCGTCGAGATAGACTTCGTCGACCAGCACGTGCGGGCCGAGTTCGCCGATCTCGCGTAAAGCCGCCTCGGGCGCCGGCGCGCTGGACGGATTGTGGAGGTTGGTGAGGACGATCAGCCTGGTCGCGGGCGTGACGGCGCGGCGCACCGCCTCCGGATCGAGCGTGAAGCCGGTCTCCGGCCGGCGCCGGAAGCGCTTCACCTCGGCGCCGAGGAAGCGGGCGACGCCGAGCAAAGGCTCGTAGGTCGGCTGCTCGACCAGAACTTCGTCGCCCGGCCCGATCAAAGCCGCCATCGCAAGCATGTTCGCCATCGAGGCGCCGTCGGCGGCAACCACGCAATCCGCCGGGACCCCCTCCTTCTTACCGATCGCTTCGCGTAACGGCCGGTAGCGATAATGGCTGGCGCCGGTCAGCTCGAGATCGGCGATCGAGATGGGCAGACGGTCGAGCGGGAAATGGGCGACCTCGCTCGACGACAAGGCATAAGTCACCGGCCGCTGGTTCTTCGCCCAGTGCATGTAATCGGATTGAAGCGCGCGGCCTTTCATCTTTTCCGCATCCAATAGAGGCAGGCCGGCACCCCCGCCGCCAGGATCGCGAAGCCGATCAGGCTGTTCGCCGCATGGCTCCAGACGGTCGCGGCGACCACGATCCAGCAGGCGGCGACGAAGAAGACGGTAGTGAAGGGATGGCCCGGCGCGCGGAACATCCCCGCTTCGCCGACCGAGCGCCGCCGGAAGACGAACAAGGCCGCGCCGGTCAGGCCGAAAAAGATGAAGTCGACCGAGACCACGTAGCTCAATATCTGTCCGTAGCTGCCGGACAAGGCGATGACGATCGCCGCCGCGCCCTGCAGCGCGATCGCGTAGACCGGCACGCGGCTGCGTTCGCCGATCTTAGCGAAGATCGGGAAGAACAGCCTGTCCTCCGCCATGGCGAAATAGACGCGCGGCGTCGTCAGCATCGACTGGCTTAGGAAGCCCAAAGTCGAGACCGCGATGCCGGCCGCGATCAGGGCGGCGCCGCGATTCCCCACCGCGAGCCGCATGACGTCGCTCGCCGGCGTCTTCGATCCGGCGAGCGAAGCCGGGCCGAGCACCGATTCGTCGACGAAGGCGACGGCGCAATAGAGGATGATCACGCCGGCGACGCCGAGCAGCACGCCGCGCGCGAGGTCGCGACGGGGATCGCGCATCTCGCCGGCGACGAAGCTGGTCGTCTGCCAGCCGCCATAAGCGAACATGACCGGCGTCATCGCCGCCAGCGGGCCGAGCGGCGGATCGGACCCATGCGGCTGCGGCGGGACGGACGGCGCGAAAGCGAGGCCGCAGAGGACGAGCGCGACGATCGCGCCGATCTTGAGCAGCATCAATGCGCTCTGGACGTTGCTCCCGGCCTTGACGCCGATGCAGTTGATCGCGGTCAGCGCGGCCAGCGTGAGCGCCGCCACCGCGCCGTCCGCAAGCGGCAAATGGGTGAGGTCGAGAAAATAGCGCGAGAAGGTGATCGCCACCGCCGCCATCCCGCCCGACTGGATCACCAGCAGCAAGGACCAGCCGTAGAGGAAGGCGGGCAGCGGCCCCCAGGCGTCGCGCAGATAGGCATATTGGCCGCCCGTCTCGGGCCGCCGCACCGCAAGCTCGGCATAGACCAGAGCGCCCGCCATGGCGACGACGCCGCCGGCGATCCAGGCGCCGACGATCGAAGCCGGCGCGTGGACCGAGCGCGCGACCTCGGCCGGATTGACGAAGATGCCGGCGCCGACGATGCCGCCCATGACCAGCATCGTCGCATCGAACAGGCCGAGGCGGCGGAGCAGGCCGGGCGCGGCGGCTTCCTCGCTCAAAGCCCGAGCACGTCCGCCATCGTGTAGCGTCCGGCCGGCCGACCGTTCAGCCAGAGCGCGGCGCGCACCGCGCCCCTGGCGAAGATGGAGCGCTTCTGCGCCCGGTGGCCGAGCTCGATCCTTTCGTCGTCGCCGGCGAAGATCACGAGATGGTCGCCCGCCACCGTGCCGCCGCGCAAGGAGGCATAATAGATTCCGCCCTGCTCGCGCGCATGCGGCCCTTCCTGCATCCGGTCGAAGCGATTGAGCTCGGTCGGGCTGGCCGCGCCGCGCCCCTTGTTCACCGAGGCGCCGAGCAGAAGTGCGGTGCCCGACGGCGTGTCGCGCTTGCGGCGATGGTGCATCTCCAGGATCTCGGCGTCCCAGTCCGGCCCGAGCAGCCGCGCCGCCTGCTCGACCAGCGCCCGCAGCACGGCGACGCCGTAGGAGGTGTTCGCCGCCTGCAGCACCGCCACTTTCCCCGCCGCTTCGTCGATCGCGCGGTGATGGCCGGGCGTCAGGCCGGTCGTGCCGATCAGGATCGGCTTTCCAGCCGCGGCCGCGGCGGCGAGATTCGCCTCCAGCGCTTCGGGCGCGGAAAAGTCGACGAAGATGTCGGCCTCGCCGGCGTCGCTCGCGATCTCGACATCGTCGCGCGCGCCGACGGCGGCGGCGATCGACCGCCCCATCCGCCCGCCGGCGCCGAAGAGGAAGATGCGCGTCATCGCCGCTTCATGGGCGAGGCGGCCGGCGCTGGCAACCGGCCGTGAAGCGGCGGGAACCTTCGCCGTTCCAAGTAATTGAGAAGGCGAACGATCCTTTTTCTTTTCGCAGGTTTCAAATGGCAACCATCTTCGCCTGGGACGAGGCGGCCGCCGGCCGTCCCGACATCCTGTCCTCGTCTTTCCAGCGCCGGCTCGCGCATTGGAATCGCGAACGGCTGGCGCCCCGGTTCCCGGAGCGCGACTGGCGCGGCACGCTCGCGCACGACCGCGAGATGCAGGCGCTCGAGATCATCTTCCTCGAGGAATTGCGCGAGGCGGTCGCCGCCGAGGCCGCCGCCGTGCCGGACGATCCGGACGGCTTCGTCGCCTGGTTCGAGGGCCTGAACGAAAAGGGCCCGGGCCAGGGCGACCCGCTTTTCCCCTGGCTCGCCGACAAGGCGACCTTGGAGGAGATGCGCTGGTTTCTCACCCAGGAAGCGGCCGGCGAAGCGGGGTTCGACGATCTCGTCGCGATGACCCAGGTCAAGTTCCCAACCCGGGCCAAGCTCGAGCTCGCGCGCAATTATTGGGACGAGATGGGCCGCGGCAACGCCAAGGGCATGCACGGGCCGATGCTCGCGCGGCTGATCGGCGCGCTGCGACTGGAGCCGGAGATCGAGACCACGCTTCCCGAAAGCCTGGCGCTCGCCAATGCGATGATCGCGATGGCGACCAACCGTTTCTACGCCTGGCAATCGGTCGGCGCATTGGGCGCGATCGAGCTGACCGCGCCCGGGCGCTCGGCCTGCACCGCGCGGGCGCTGCGCCGGCTGGGGATCGGGCCGAAGGAGCGGCTCTATTTCGACCTCCATTCGACGCTCGACGTCAAGCACAGCGCCGCCTGGAACCGCGAGGCGCTGCGCCCGCTCGTCGCCGAGGATCCGGCGCGGGCGCGGGCGATCGCCGAGGGGGCGCTGATCCGCCTCGAATGCGGCGCGCGCTGCTACGAAATCTATCGCGACCTCCTCTGGCGCGAAAAGATCGCACTGGCTGGGTAGGGCTCAGCGGCGCCAACGGCCGATCGTCCACCGTCGCGGCGGGCCCAACCGCCGTTTTTTAGTGCGCGCAAGGGCGCGAAGGTGCTTGCCTTTCCGTTGCCCTCGCGGCGAAGCCGCAATTCTTCTTTTCTTCTCTGCGTCTCTGCGTCTCTGCGCGAACAATCAGCAGCCTCGATGCCGCCAACCGCCGACGGCGGAGAGGTCACGAAGTCCGTATTGGTTCGCGCAGAGACGCAGAGAGGCCGCGGTTCCGGTGCCTTCCCCGGCGAAGCCGCTTTCTTTTCGTGCTTCGTGTCTTCGCGCCTTCGCGTGAAACCGGACGATTCCGGTGCCGCGCGAACGCCGACGGACGAGCCAAGCCGTCGCCGGCCCGCCATCCCGGGAGGAGGTTCAAGCGCGACGGGGAGTCGGCTAGAACGGCCCCGTGCAGCCCGAAACCGTCTCCCTCGCCGCCGCCCGCCGGATCGCGCTGGCGGCGCAGGGTCTCGTCAAGCCGCGCAGGCCGGGTCCCGCCGGCACCCGCCAGCTCCACGGCCTGATCGATCGTCTCAACCTCCATCAGATCGACAGCGTCAACGTCCTCGTCCGGGCGCATTACATGCCGGCTTTCTCGCGCCTCGGCCCCTATCCGATGGCGACGCTGGACGGGCTTGCCTGGGGCAGGAAACACCGCCTGTTCGAATATTGGGCGCACGAAGCCTCCTTGCTCCCCTTCGACCTCCAGCCTCTGCTGCGGTGGCGGATGGCGCGGGCGGAACGGGGCCAGGGCACCTGGCGCTCGATCGCGCATTTCGCGCATGAGCGGCGGGCCGAAGTCGATGCGGTCCTGGACCGGATCGCGCGGGAAGGGCCGCGCGCCGCCTCCGATTTCGAGAGCAAGAGCGAAGGCGGCTGGTGGGGCTGGAGCGACGCCAAGCGCGTGCTCGAATGGCTGTTCTGGTCCGGCCAACTCACCACCGCAACCCGCCGCGCCAGCTTCGAGCGGGTCTACGATCTGCCGGAGCGCGTCTTCCCCGCAACCATCCTCGCCGTGCCGACGCCGGCCGAAGCCGACGCGCATCGCGCCTTGCTCGAACATTCCGCCCGCGCCCTCGGCATCGCCACGGCGAGCGACCTGCGCGATTATTTTCGCCTCTCGCCGGCCGACGCCAAGCCGCGGATCGAAGAACTGGCCGAAGCGGGCGTCCTGATCCCGGTTCGCGTCCAGGGCTGGCGCGACCTCGCTTACCTCCACCGCGAGGCGAAACAGCCCCGGCGGGCCGAAGGACAGGCCCTGCTCTCCCCCTTCGATCCGCTCGTCTGGGACCGCGGCCGCACCGAGCGGCTGTTCGGAATGCGCTACCGGATCGAAATCTACACGCCAGCCCACAAGCGCGTGCACGGTTATTACGTCCTCCCCTTCCTGCTGCGCGACCGCCTCGCCGCCCGCGTGGACCTCAAGGCCGACCGCAGGGCGCGGGTGCTGCGGGTCGAGGCGGCGCATGCGGAACCGGAGGCATCGCCGGACACGGCCGAATCACTGGTCGCCGAATTGCGGCTGATGGCGGACTGGCTGGGGCTGGACGATATCCTGGTGGCTCGCCGCGGAGACCTGGCGCCGGCGCTCGCGTCCTGCGCCGGGTCAGGCTAGGAACGATCCGGCTCTTCGAAGGGGAACGCCATGCAGACGACCATGGAACGCACCACGGCCATCGGAGCGATTAGCCCGTTCTTCATCGTCGACAATGTCGGCCGCTCGCTCGCTTTCTATGCGGCGCTCGGGTTCGAGCCACGGTTCCGCGAGCCGCTGGACGATCCCTTCTTCGCCATTGTCGGCCGCGACGGCGCGCAGATCTTCCTCAAGCATGTCGGCGTCGAGGCCCAGCCCAATGCCGGCCGGCACCCCTGGGTCGCCTGGGATGCATTCGTCCATGCACACGATCCCGACGCGCTCGCGGAGGAATTCGATCATGCCGGCGTACCGTTCCACAAGCCGGTCGGCGACCGCCAGGACGGGTTGCGCGGCTTCGAAATCCGCGATCCGGACGGCTATATCCTCTTCTTCGGTCGTCCGCGCTGACTTGCCGTCGAAATGACGTCGACTTGCCAAGCCCGCTCGTCCAGATCGACTGCAAGCCATTCTTCGATGCTGGCCCGAAAATCGATCGTCATGCCGCTCCCCACCGAAGTCAGTGCCGCCTCAGCTCCCGGATACAGGTATATCCCAAATGCAGATCGAACCTTCGCAACTGGGCCGCGCCCTCGGGATCGAACATGGCCATGTCGTCCGGCGTGCGCGGATCGTCGAAATGCGACGGACGAGCCTCGGGCGTTCCATGGACCCGGTCAACGACGAAGCCGTCGCCGCAGTGGCCGTAAAGGACGAATCCGCCGGTCAGCATATAGCTGGCATAGGCCTGCCACGGCCGCAATTCCCTGCCTCCGCTCCACACGTGAAAGACGATCGGATGATCGCCCGGCCGATAGTCGACATGCATGTCCACCGTGTAGGAACGGACGTGCGCAGCGGGTCTGGCGGTTACCTCTTTGGGGAAGTGCGGCTTCCTGACACAAAGTCCGACAGGCTCCAATCTCCTGATATTCTGATAAAGGTCGAGGGAATAATATCCGGTCGGAGAAAAGTCGATCGAACCGGTCGACTTGACGCGGCACCCCCTGAAGATTTCGATATGCTTCGAATTGCTGTCCGACGGTAGCAATTGGATGGAATGCTGACCGCATTTCGGTTTGTCCAGCCTCAGCTCAAACCACTGGCGAATCCCGTCATGATAGATGAGCCGCCCTTCCAGCGATTGGACGAGAGACGAAGTGGCCGGCCCGGTGGAGCTCGCACGAGGGCATGGTTGAGCGAAGGCTCGACCGGCGCCGCAGGTGAGGAACAGCAGCGCCATGATACATGCAAGAGAGCCGACTTTGCCGCGCACGATGCAGTCTCCTCATGCTTTCACCGATAGCGGCGAGCAGAATGCTCGAAGCCGTGACGCTCTTCAACGGGGATCAAGTTGAACGGACGCCTTTGGCTACGAGGGTGGATGACGGCGAAAGCTCGTATTTGGAGGCCGCCTGTCGCTTGACGCGATAGCCGTCGCTTGTGAGCAAAAGGTCCTCGCGAAGCGGGATCGCACCCGTCGGCGCAATCGGCAGCGCCAGCGTCTTCGGCCAACGACGCATGATCCGTCGCATCACGTTTTCCCTGAACCGAGCGACGCGTTCGGGTTGTTCTCCCTTGGAGAAGGTGAGCCAGGCCAGGCCGGGATGATCCGGCCCGTCCAGAACCGACGCGACGCACTCATCATCGTCCTTTCCGCGCCAGACGGCTGCGTCGATCGTGAGGGGCGAGACCGTTGAAAGCTGCCTCAGTTGCTCGGCGTCGGTCGCGTCGACATGGAATCCTTCGGTCTTGGCCTCTTCACCGAGCAGAGCCAAAAACGCCTCGCGATCGGGTGCGTTCAAGAGCGGCACCTCGAAAGCGGCGACAGTGCGGGCGCTTTTCGGCTGGGGCGCCGCTCCGCATGCGGAGCAAGCGAGCAGCAAAGCGAGCGCGATCCTCCACATAGGTCAAGAGTAGGCGAACGCCGCGCATCGTCAATGTTCGCTCTCGACCCATTGCGGACCCGCCGCCTTCTGTTACGCTCGCCCGTCGCCGCGCTGAGCCGGCGCGGTTCGGGAGGCATGATTGGCGCGCAAGCTTCCGGTATGGCTTCTCGGCCTCGCCAATCTGCCGCTCGGGGTAACAGGCGCCGTCGGGCTGTTCATCGCGCCGGAGGTGCTCGCCGCGCGGCATGTCGCCGAGACCACGATCGCCAACGTCACCACGCTCGGGCTGGTTGGCACGTTCGCCTTCTTCCTCGTCGCGCCGATCCTCGACGTGCAGCTCAGCCGGCGGACCTATGCGATCGCACTGTCGATCGCGGCATCGGTCCTCACCTTCGTCGCGGTGCTGAGCTTCGCGAGCGTCCGCCTGCTCGGCCTGTGGCTGTTCCTCGCCATGCTGACGGCCAACCTCAACGCTTCGGCGCTCGGCGGATGGTTCGGCTCGGTCCTCCCCGAGGAGGAGGACGCGCCGCTCGGCGCCTGGTTCACGGTCGCGAATTTCGGAGGCTTCGGCGTGGCGTCGCTGCTCGGGATCGAGCTCGTCCATCATCAGCCTTTGTGGCTGGCCGCGGCGATCCTCGCCGGGATGAACCTGCTGCCGCTCCCGGTCATCCTCTGGGTTCATCCGCCGGCCGGCGATCGCATCCGGCTGGGTGAGAGCTTCGGCCGCTTCGGACGGGAACTCGGTCGCGTCGTCCGCAGTCATGAGGTCCGCCGATTGTTCCTCCTGCTCGTATTGCCCTGCGCGTCCTTCGCGCTGACCAACACCTTGGGCGGCCTCGGCGGCGACTATCATGCATCGGAGAAACTGATCGCGGCGATCGGCGGTGTCGGCGTGACTCTGGCCGGAATCTTCGGAAGCCTCGCCGTTCCCAGCCTCGGGCGCCGCGCCCCCTTGCTCGCCGTCTATCTCGGCATCGGCATCGTCGGCGGGCTGTCGACGCTGTCGCTCATCGTGGCGCCGCACACGCCGGCAATCTACACGATCGGCTTCGTCGCCCAGAATGTGTGGCAGTCCGCCGGCCTCGCGACCGGGAATGCGCTGATCCTGTCGAGCATCGGCAAGAACAACCCGCTCGCCTCGACCCAGTTCGCCATCCTCAACGCCGCCATGTCGGCGCCGATCACCTACATGCAATGGATCGACGGCCACGCCTACGGCGCGCACGGGCTCGGCGGGTTGTACCTGACCGACGGCGGTCTGGATCTCACCGCCTGCGCGCTGATGGTCGCCCTG
This sequence comes from Allosphingosinicella sp., assembly GCA_036491055.1. GTDB lineage: Bacteria > Pseudomonadota > Alphaproteobacteria > Sphingomonadales > Sphingomonadaceae > Allosphingosinicella. Next base: position 14,095 of record DASXCT010000048.1, on the reverse strand, counting down.
TTCCTGCTTTGGTCGAGACGTTCGAAGCGAGGCGCGGACGGGGCAGCCCCTTCCCTCGCCGGCTGAGCGGAACCAATGGGTTTCCTCAAGCCAAATCCCCGAGCGAACCTGCGGTGAACCGGTTCGACAAGATGGCGCTGACGGCGGTGATCGTCGTGACTCTGCTCTGCGCGCGCGGCCAGGTGACGATCGCTCATCTTTACATCCAGATGGACCATCTCCCGGAAACGATCATTCCGATCTGGGCGGCAGGCTGGGCCGTTGCCACTTATGGTCCGATCGCGATTGCGGCCTGGTTCTGGCGTTGGGCGAAGCGGGCGAGCGCGCCCGGGGTGCTGCACATTCTGTTCCTGCCCTGTGCCATTATCCTGTTGAATATGGGCGAGATGATCATGCTTTCCGTGATCCCAGATCCGGACTTCGATGCAACGTTGAGCGGTCCGATGATACCGGCCATGCTTCTGCTTATCGTCGCGGCAGGCGGCTATTTTGGCGCTCTTGTCGCCAAACGGCTCCGGAGAGCAGGCGATCCGGACGCCCGCTGAGCTTCATCGCGGCCAGGCGCCGCACGCCTGCTTTCCCTCCGTTTCGAACGTTCGGACGATGGTCTAGACTCCATCCATGCGCGACCTCCGCAACATCGTGATCCTGACCGGTGCCGGGGTGTCGGCCGAGAGCGGGCTTGCCACCTTTCGCGGGCCGGACGGGCTGTGGGAGGGGCATAGGGTGGCGGATGTCTGCACGCCCGAGGCCTTCCGGCGCGATCCGGCACTGGTCCAGGCTTTCTACGACGCGCGGCGGGCGAAGCTGAAGGCGGTCGCGCCGAACGCGGCGCACCATGCCCTCGCCCGGCTCGATGCCCAATGGCCGGGCGAGTTGCTGATCGTGACCCAGAATGTCGATGATCTCCACGAGCGCGCCGGGACGACGCGCATCCTCCACATGCATGGGGAGCTGAAGTCGGCCTGGTGCGTCGCCTGCGACGCGCGCCTGCCCTGGGCGGAGGAATTGGGGAGTGGCCCCGCCTGCCCGGCCTGCGGTGCGGCCGGCTGGCTGCGGCCCGACATCGTCTGGTTCGGCGAAATGCCCTATGAGATGGAGCGGATCGACCGCGCCCTGATCGACGCGGACCTGTTCGTCTCGGTCGGCACGTCGGGCGCCGTCTATCCCGCCGCCGGCTTCGTCCAGACCGCCCGCCATGCCGGCGCCCGTACGCTCGAGCTCAATCTCGAGCCGAGCCTGGGCAGCGTCCATTTCGAGGAGAGCCGGATCGGGCCGGCGGGGGAGTTGGTGCCGGAATGGGTGGGGGAAATATTGGATGCTCGCCCCTAGCCGTCACCCCGGACTTCGATCCGGGGTCCATCTTTCCTGGCTGATTCCGAAAAGAACAAGGTGGATGCCGAATCAAGTCCGGCATGACGACGAAGGGCAGAAGTCACCCTTTATTTTGCGCGGCTTCGAATCGCGCGAGCATCTCGCTCCGCCGCGCCGTGGGCGACACATGGATGATCAGCGTGCTCGACAGCTCGACATCGGGGTGCCTTGCGCAAAACCCGGCACACCAGAAGACCTCATCGAGCGACTGGTGTTCGTGCCATGTTGTCATCACGAACTTCTCGCCCGGAATGTCGCCGTACGAGAATTGCTCCAAATTCGCCCAGTCTACGGAATCATCCCAACTGCTGCAGCCTTCGCCCCATGCCATCATGTAGAGGCAGCCGCTCTCGACGAGCCACTCGCTGACCAAATTCTGCCAATCGGTCGAGCAGGGCATCTCCAGAACGACGACGGCCCGAAACGGCGCATAGGAGGCGATGTCGGGCACGGGCGCATCCTCGCCGATGCGGAAGTATTCGACCGCGCTCACTCCACCCAGTCCAGCCCGATCTCCCGGTAGAGCCCGCGATCCTCCTCCCATTTCGGGCTGACCTTGACGTGGAGGAAGAGGTGGACCTTGCGGCCGAGCAATTGCGCAAGCTCCGCCCGCGCGGCTTCGCCGAGGGTGCGGATGCGGGTGCCGCCCTTGCCGAGCACGATCGCCTTCTGGCTGTCGCGGGCGACGAGGATCTGCTGGTGGATCGCGACCGAGCCGTCCTTGCGCTCCTCGTAGCGCTCGGTCTCGATCGCGCTTTCATAGGGAAGCTCGGCGTGGAGCTGGAGGTAGAGCTGCTCGCGCGTCACCTCGGCGGCGAGCATGCGGTCGGTGGCGTCGGAAACCTGGTCCTCGGGGAAATGCCACGGACCCTCGGGCGCCCGCGCGGCCAAGGCTCGCTTGAGGTCGGCCACCCCGTCGCCGGTCGCGGCCGAGACCATGAAAATCTCCTCGAAGACCACGCGCTCGTTGAGCTGTGCGGCGAGCGTCAGCAGCGCCTCCTTCTTCACGAGATCGACCTTGTTGAGGACGAGGATCCTGGGCTCGCGCCGCTCGGCCAGCCGATCGAGCATGTCCTCGATCCGCCGCGAGAAGCCCGTCTCCGCATCGACCACGAGCGCGACCAGATCCGCATTCTGCGCGCCGCCCCAGGCGGCGGCGACCATCGCCCGGTCGAGCCGGCGGCGCGGCTGGAAGATTCCGGGCGTGTCGAGCAACAGGATCTGCGCCTCGCCCTCGATCGCGAGGCCCATGATCCGGGTGCGGGTGGTCTGCGCCTTGGGGCTGACGATCGCCACCTTCTGGCCGACCAGGGCGTTGACGAGGGTCGATTTGCCCGCATTGGGGGCGCCGACGACGGCGACCAGGCCGCAGCGGTTCATGCTTTTGGCCCTCCCCCTCGATGGGGGAGGGTTGGGTGGGGGTGATGTATGAGACCCGCTCGGCGCCTTTCGACGAGCCGCACCCCTCCCCATCGAGGGGAGGGGGTTGAAGGTTTCGATCATTGCAGCTGCTCCAGCAATTTCGCCGCGGCGGCGGTCTCCGCTTCCTGTTTCGAAGTCCCTTCCGCCTGCGCCGAACCCACCCCCCTGATTTCGACCTCGACGACGAAGGTTGGCGCGTGCTGCGGGCCGGAGCGGCCGGCGAGGCGGTAATCGGGAGGCTTGCGGTCGTGGGCGGCGGCCCATTCCTGGAGGGCGGACTTGGGATGGAGCGGTGCCTTGTCGCGGGTGCTGACCCGATCGCCCCAGGCGCGGCGGACGAAATCCGACGCCGCCTCCCAGCCGGCGTCGAGGAAGAGCGCGCCGATCAGGGATTCGACGACGTCGCCGACCACATTGTCGCTGTCCGAGGCACCGTCGTCGCGCGCCTGCTTGCCGAGCCGGACCTGGCCGCCGATGCCGAGCGCGCGGCCGACCTCGGCGCAGGTCTCGCGGGCGACGAGCGCGTTCAGCCGGCGCGAGAGCTTGCCCTCCGGCTCGTCCGGGAACAGCGCGTACAGCCAGGCCGCGATCGCCAGGCCGAGCACGCGGTCGCCGAGGAATTCGAGCCGCTCATAATGCTCCTCCCCATGGCTGGCATGGGTGAGCGCGCGCTCGAACAGCGCCGGATCGCGCGGCCTGTGGCCCAACGTCTCGCGCAGCCAATTTTCGGTCCGCGCGTCCATCAGAAGGTCCGCCCCACCCGGTTCCAGCGCGCGGCGCTGAACCATGTCCAGGGCTTCAGCCACGCGGCCGAGCCGTCGGTCGAAAAGAACAGGATGAGCGGCCGCCCGATCAGATTGTCGCGCGGCAGCATGCCGACGCCGGTCTCGGCGACCGGGAAGCGGCTGTCGGCGCTGTCGTCGCGATTGTCGCCCATCACGAAATAGTGATCCGCGGGGACGGTATAGACCATCGTCTCGTCGCCTCGCCCATTGTCGATCTGGTCGAGCACCTCATAGGAGCGGCCGCCCGGCAGGGTCTCGCGATAGCGGGGATAGCGGCAATAGACATGCCCCCGCTCTACGACCGGGGCGGGATGATAGTTGCCGACGAAGCGGCACGGGCTGTTGGGGCTCTGCGCCATCAGCCAGTCGGCGATCCTGACCTTCGGCACCGCCTGGCCGTTGAGGACGATCTGGCCGTGGCGGATCTGGACGCGGTCGCCGGGCAGGCCGATCAGCCGCTTCACATAGTCCACGTTGCCGCCGGGATAGCGGAAGACGAGGATGTCGCCGCGCTTCGGCTCGCCGGCCAGGATGCGGCCGTGAAAGTGGAAAATCCCGAACGGAAAGGCATAGCGCGAATAGCCGTAAGGCCATTTCGCGGCGAACAGATAGTCGCCGATCGCCAGGTTCGGCAGCATCGAGCCCGACGGGATCATGAACGGCGCCGTCACGAAGGTGCGGACGAAGATCGCGAGGATGAAGAGGAAGAGCAGGAAGCGGGTGGTGTCGGCGAGGCCGCCTTTCTTCCGAGCTTTCTTCGCCGCGCGCGCCATCGCCCGCGCCTTGGCTTGAGGCGGAGACGCGGTCAAGCGGCTGCTATTCCTCCCCGATGAACCGGTGAGAACTGCCCCCGGCAGTTCTCAGCCATGCCGGGGGCGTGGCGGCCCGTTCATGGGAGGGGGACCGCCGGAACGGCGGCGGAGGGAAGTCATTGCCACGCTCCGACCCCCCTCCACCATGCTGCGCATGGTCCCCCTCCCCGTTCCGGGGAGGAGACTAGGCTTTCGTCTCTCCTCACCCTAGATGGGCGCCCGAAGGAACGAAAACGCATGGACGATGCCTGGAAAGCCGTGGCGCAGGGGGAGACGCAGCCGCTCAAGGCGCTGTTCGCGGCCGAGCCGGACCGGGTGCAGCGCCTCACCATCGCGGAAGCCGGGATCCGTTTCGATTTCTCCAAGACCCATTTGAGCCGCATTGTCCTCGACGCTTTCGTCCGCCTCGCCGATTCCGCCGATCTCGCCGGCGCGCGGGAGGCCTTGTTCGCCGGCCGCATCGTCAATCCGACCGAAGGCCGCGCCGCCGAGCATGGCGCCGAGCGCGGCCAGGGGGCGCCGGAGAGCGTCGCCCGCGCGGCCACCCTCCACGCCCGGATGCGGGCTTTGGTCGACGCGATCGAGGCCGGCGCCTTCGGGCCCGTGCGCCACATCCTCCATATCGGCATCGGCGGCTCGGCTTTGGGGCCGGAGCTGCTGATCGACGCGCTCGGCCGCGATTCCGGGCGATACGACGTCGCCATCGTCTCCAACGTCGACGGCGCCGCGCTCGAGGAAGCCGTGGCGGATTTCGATCCGCTGACCACCTTGCTCGTCATCGCGTCCAAGACCTTCACCACCAACGAGACGATGCTGAACGCCCGCTCGGCTCTCGCCTGGATGGAGCAAGGCGGCGTCGCCGATCCCTATGGCCGGGTCGTCGCCCTCACCGCTTCGCCCGAACGGGCGGTCGCGTTCGGCGTCGACGAGACCCGCATCCTGCCTTTCGCGGAGAGCGTCGGCGGCCGTTACTCGCTCTGGTCCTCGATCGGCCTTCCGGCCGCGCTGGCGCTCGGCTGGGAGGCGTTCGAGACCTTGCTCGAAGGCGCGGCGGCGATGGACCGCCATTTCCGGCTCGCGCCGCCGCTCGAAAATGCGCCGATCCTCGCCGCCTTCGTCGATCGTTATTATGCCAATTTTCGCGGTGCCGAGACCAAGGCGGTCTTCGCCTATGACGAAAGGCTGCGGCTGCTCCCCTCCTATCTCCAGCAATTGATCATGGAATCGAACGGCAAGTCGGTGCGGCTCGACGGCTCGCCCGCCGGCCGCGCCACCGCGCCGATCGTCTGGGGCGGCGTCGGCACCGACGCGCAGCATGCCGTCTTCCAATTGCTCCACCAGGGCACCCATCTCGTTCCCGTCGAATTCGTCGCCGCGATCGAGGCGGGCGACAATCTCGACGAGGCGCATCACCGCGAATTGCTGGTCAATTGCTTCGCCCAGGGCGCGGCCCTGATGGCCGGCAAGTCGAGCGACGATCCGCACCGCGATTATCCGGGTGACCGGCCCTCGACGACGATCCTGCTCGACCGGATCGATCCGGCGACATTGGGCGCCCTCGTCGCTTTCTACGAGCACCGCACTTTCGCCAATGCCGCGTTGCTCGGCATCAACCCGTTCGACCAGTTCGGAGTCGAGCTCGGCAAGGCGATGGCGAAGGCGATGGATGCGGGCGAGGATCTGGATTTCGATGCATCGACGAAGGCGCTGATCGAGCGAGCGTTGGGGGAGAGCGACTGATGGCCGGCTTCGACCATGATCTGTTCGTGATCGGCGCCGGCTCGGGCGGCGTCCGTGCCGCGCGGGTCTCGGCCGCCCATGGCGCCAGGGTGGCGATCGCCGAGGAACATAAGGTCGGCGGCACCTGCGTCATCCGCGGCTGCGTGCCGAAGAAATTGCTCGTCTACGGCGCCCATTTCGCCGAGGATCTGGCCGACGCCCGCCGCTTCGGCTGGGACGTGCCCGAATGCCGCTTCGACTGGCCGGTCCTGCGCGACAATGTGCTCGCCGAGGTCGGCCGGCTCGAAGGCATTTATACCGAAACGCTGGAGCGCCACCGGGTCGAGGTGATCAAGGAGCGGGCCACGGTCGAGGGGCCGCACGCCATCCGTCTCGCCGGCGGCCGCAAGGTCAGCGCGCGGACGATCCTGATCGCGACGGGCGCGACTCCGGTCGTTCCCGATTTCCCGGGCTCCGAGCTCGGCATCACCTCGAACGAGGCGTTTCACCTGGAGGAGCTGCCGCACCGGATCGTCATCGCCGGCGCCGGCTATATCGCCAACGAATTCGCCGGCATCTTCCACCAGTTCGGCAGCCACGTGACCCTGGTCAACCGCAGCGACGTCATCCTGCGCGGCTATGACGAGACGATCCGCGACCGCCTCCTCGCCATCTCGATGATGAAGGGGATCGAATTCAAGTTCCACGTCTCCTTCAAGGGCATCGAGAGGAACAGGGACGGCAGCCTTCGCGTCGACATGGACGGCTGCGATGCGATCGAGGCCGATGCGGTGATGTTCGCGATCGGCCGGCGGCCCAACACGGATGGGCTCGGGCTGGAGAAAGCGGGCGTCGCGCTGGACGGGAAAGGCGCGGTGAAGGTCGATGCCGACAATCGATCGGCCTGCGATTCGATCTACGCCGTCGGCGACGTCACCAACCGCGTGCAGCTCACCCCGGTCGCGATCCGCGAAGGCCAGGCCTTCGCCGACACCCTCTTCGGCGACAAGCCGACCCGCGTCGATTACGAGAACATCCCCTCGGCGGTGTTCAGCCACCCGCCCCTCGCCGGCGTCGGCATGACCGAGAGCCAGGCGCGCAACAAGCTCGGCACGGTCAAGACCTTCACGTCCGATTTCCGGGCGATGAAGAACGTGCTCGCCGGCCGCAACGAGCGCGCGCTCTACAAACTGGTCGTCAATTCGGAGACGGACGAGGTGGTTGGCATCCACATGATCGGCCCCGACGCGCCCGAAATCCTCCAGGCGGCCGCGATCGCGGTCAAGGCCAAGCTGAAGAAGAGCCAGTTCGACGAAGTGGTTGCGCTCCATCCCACCATGGCGGAGGAATTGGTGCTGATGCGGTGAGCCACGTCACTCCCGCGAAAGCGGGAGTCCAGCACCGTACAAGAAGCTGGATTCCCGCTTTCGCGGGAATGACGGTAAGGGGACGGCATGATCCGCGATTACCTATCCGGCTTCGGCAGCCATTTCGCCACCGAGGCGGTGCCGGGGGCGCTGCCGGAGGGGCGGAATTCGCCGCAGCGGCCGGCTTTCGGCCTCTATGCCGAGCAGCTCTCCGGCACGTCCTTCACCGCGCCGCGCAACGAGAATCGGCGCTCCTGGCTCTACCGGATGCGGCCTTCGGCCGAGCACCCGCCCTACCGGCCCTGTGAAGGCGCATCTTTGTTCACCGCCGCGTCGCTCGCCGATCCGCTGCCGCCCGATCGCCTCCGCTGGAATCCGCTGCCGATCGAGGGCGACGGCGCCGACCTGATCGATTCCATGACGACGATGGTCGCCAATGGCGGCCCGGAATCGCTCTCCGGCTGCGCCGTCCACATCTACCGCGCGACCAGGGACATGGAGCGGCGCTTCTTCTTCGATGCCGACGGGGAAATGCTGTTCATTCCGCAGCAGGGCCGGCTCGCTTTGCTGACCGAAATGGGCCGGATCGACATCGCGCCCGGCGAAGTCGCGCTCGTGCCGCGCGGCGTCCGCTTCCGCGCCTTGCTGCCGGACGGGAGCGCCGGCGGCTATGTCGCCGAAAATCACGGCGCCCTGTTCCGCCTGCCCGAGCTTGGCCCGATCGGCGCCAACGGCCTCGCCAACCCGCGCGACTTCCTGACGCCGGTCGCCGCCTTCGAGGATGAAGAGGGCGAATATGAGCTGGTCCAGAAATATCTCGGCCGCCTGTGGACGACGCGGCTCGACCACAGCCCGCGCGACGTGGTCGCCTGGCACGGCAATCTCGCGCCGTGGAAATACGACCTTGCCCATTTCAACACGATCGGGACGGTGAGCTTCGATCATCCCGATCCTTCGATCTTCACAATGCTGACCAGCCCTTCCGAGACGCCGGGCCGCGCCAATGCGGATTTCGTCCTCTTCCCGCCGCGCTGGATGGTGGCCGAGGACACGTTCCGCCCGCCCTGGTTCCACCGCAACGCGATGAGCGAGTGCATGGGCCTGATCCACGGCGCCTATGACGCCAAAGCGGAAGGCTTCGCGCCGGGCGGCCTGTCGCTCCACAATCTGATGGCCGGCCACGGCCCCGACGTGGCGAGCTGGAAGGCCGCCTCGGAAGCCGCGCTGAAGCCGCACAGGATCGAGGGAACGATGGCCTTCATGGTCGAGAGCTGCTGGCCCTTCCGCCCGACCCGATTCGCGACGGAGAGCGACGCTCTGCAGACGGATTATGACGAAGCCTGGGGCGGCTTTCCCAAGGCACGGCTGCCGAAATAGGCGCGCTTTTGCCCGGCGGCGACATCCTTCGCGTCCTCACCCTTGCCACCTTGTACCCCGATTCGGTGCGGCCCAATCTCGGTCTCCTCATCGAGCGGCAGACGCTGGAGCTGGCGAAGCGGCCCGGCGTCGAGGTCCGCGTCGTCGCGCCCGTCCTGCAGCCTTTGCTCGCGCGCCTCGCGCCTCGCCGCCACCCTTTGGCGCCTGCCCTCCGCAACCTGCCGGAGCGCGAGCAATGGAAAGGCCTCGACACCTGGCGACCCAAAGCCTTCCGGATTGCGCGGCTGCGGCGGACGATTCCGGCCTTGCTCGCCCGGCAGCTCCTCCCCTTGCTCCGCCGCCTGCGTGCCGATTTTCCGTTCGAAATCATCGACGCCGAAATCTTCTGGCCGGACGGCGTCGCCGCGATGCACCTGGCTTCGGCGCTCGCTATTCCTTTCTCGATCAAGGCGCGCGGCGGCGGCGACATCCCGCTCGCGCCGCCGGCCGCCTGGATGCGGCGCCAGCTCGTCCGCGCCGGCGACAAAGCGGGCGGAATGCTGGCGGTGAGCGGCGACCTGCGCGCGGCGATGATCGCGCTCGGGCTGCCGGGCGAGCGGATCGCCGTGCACCTGACCGGCGTCGATCCGTCGCTCTTCCATCCCGGCGACCGCGCCGCCGCCAAGGCCGCCCTGGGCCTGTCGGGCCCGGTCCTGCTCGTGGTCGGCACGCTCGGCCCGCGCAAGGGCCAGAGCCTGGCGATCCGGGCGCTGCGCGAGCTGCCCGAAGCGACCCTTATCCTCGCCGGTTCCGGGCCGAGCTGGCGCGACCTCGCCGCCGAAGCCGCGCGCCTCGGCGTCGCCAATCGGGTTCGCCTGCTCGGCTCGCGTCCGCAAGCGGAGCTGCCGGGCCTCTACCGCGCGGCGGACGTCACGCTGCTGCCGTCGCGGAGCGAGGGGCTTGCCAACAGCCTGGTCGAATCCTTGGCCTGCGGCACACCGGTCGTCACCACTTCGGTATTCGGCGCCGGCGACATCGTCGACCGGCCCGAAGCCGGACGGATCGTCGCGCGCGACCCGGCCGCCTTCGCCGCGGCGGTGCGGGAGCTGCTCGCGGCACCGCCGCCGCCCGATTCAACGGCAGCGGCAATCGTCGCGAAGTTCAGCTGGGCTTCGAATGCGGCGCAGCTCGAAGCTCATTTGCGCAGCCTCGCCTGACTTCAGGATGCGCCATGGGTGCTGTCGCCACCGACGCCGAAGTGGAAATCGGCTTTTCCCGCTTCCAATATCCGCACCGCCGGCCTCACCCATTCCCGCCGGCCGGTTGAAACGCCAATCCTCGCGCGTGAACGAACGTCCGCCATATCTGCCTCCCCCATGCGGCGGGAGCATGGACCGTTCGAGCCCGACGCTCAACCGCCCCGGCACGAATCCTGGGGAAAACTACTTTTCCTTGTCCAGCACCTGGCGGACCTTGAGGGCGAGCTGCTCGATCGTGAACGGCTTGGGCAGGAAGGCGACGCCGGGATCGAGCATGCCGTTATGGACGATGGCGTTGCGGGTGTAGCCGGTCGTGAACAGCACCCGCACCGCCGGCCATTGCCGCGCCACCTCGTCGGCGAGCTGGCGGCCGTTCATGTCGGGCATGACGACATCGGTGAAGAGCAGGTCGACGCGCGGCTGGATGGCGAGCACCGCCAATGCCTGCCTGGCGTCGGAGGCCTGGACCACCGTATAGCCGAGCTCGCGCAGGGCATCGACCGAGACGTGGCGCACCCTCTCCTCGTCCTCGACGACGAGGACGATCTCGTCGTCCCGCGCGCGCGGCAGCGCGTCCCCTGACGCCTCCGCGCCGGCCCCAACGCCGCCCGCGCCGGCGGCGGTCCCTTCGCCGAAGTAGCGCGGCAAATAGACCTTGACCGACGTCCCCTGGCCGGTTTCGCTGTAGATCTTCACATGGCCGTGCGACTGCTTGACGAAGCCGAAAACCTGGCTGAGGCCGAGCCCGGTCCCCTGCCCCACCCCCTTGGTCGTGTAGAAAGGATCGAAGGCACGCCCGGCCACCTCGGGCGTCATGCCGATGCCGGTGTCGGTGACCGAGATCAGCACATATTGGCCGGGCGCCACTTCGGCATGGCCGGCGGCATAAGAGTCGTCCAGGGAAGCATTGGCGGTTTCGACGGTCAGCCGGCCGCCGCCCGGCATCGCGTCGCGCGCATTGACGCAGAGGTTGAGGATCGCATTTTCGAGCTGCGAAGGATCGGCATGCGTCCGCCACAGCCCGCCCGCGAGCACCGTCTCCACCTTCAATTGCTCGCCGATCGTGCGGCGAAGCATCTCCGACATGCCGCCGACGAGCTTGTTGGCGTCGACCGGTTGCGGGTCGAGCGGCTGCTGGCGCGAGAAAGCGAGCAGCCGCCCGGTGAGCTGGCTCGCGCGTTGCGCGCCTTCCAGCGCATTGTCGATGCAGGCGGCGGTCCGTTCCGTCTCGCCCCGGCCGAGCCGGCGCGCCGCCATGTCGAGCGAGCCGACGACGACGGCGAGCATATTGTTGAAATCGTGCGCGATGCCGCCGGTCAGATGGCCGAGCGCCTCCATCTTCTGGAGCTGGCGCATCTGATCCTCGGCCTGTTGCCGGCTCGCCGATTCCGCGCGCAACTGCTCGTTGGCGTCGGCGAGAGCGTCGCGCGCCTCGATCGCGGCGAGCAATTGGCGGCGGCTGTTGGCGAAAGCGAAGCCGCCGAGCAGGAGGATTCCGGCCGCGCTGAGGATGAGGCCCGCGAAAGCGAGGAGAGAGACGCGGCGCAGGGTTTCGGCCCGCGCCTGCAGCAATCTTTCCTCTTCCTCCCGCATCCCGCCGATCTGCAGGCGGATCCGGTCCATCATCTCCTTGCCGCCGGCGGTCAGGTCCGGGTCGATGCGCCCGGTCGCGCGGAAGCGGTTGAGCACTTCCGACAGGTCCTGCTGGCGGCCGATGGCGAGCGGGCGCAGCCGCGCCAGCGCGGTGAGCTGGGCCGGATTGTCGCTGATCTGGCGGCCGAGCGCGTCGAGCTCCGGCGCCAGCCGCCGCGCCGATTCCCGGTAGCGGTCGAGGAATGGCTCGTGTCTGGTGAGCAGATAGCCGCGCTGGCCCGATTCGGCGTCCTGGAGCAAGGAGAGGACGCCGGAAAGCCGATTCTCCACCCCCAAAGTATGCGCGACCCAGCCCGACGCCTGCTGCTGACGAATGCTGAGGAAGATCGTCGCGAGGACGAACAGGAGAAGCAGGGCGAATCCCGCCGCGAGCGCGCGCAATGGTCGGTTCGGCCGGCTTTCCCCCATGGCGCGCCTTATTGCCGACACGGAACGGCCTTCGCAACCGCAAGCCTCGCGCGGCGCGGACAGGCCGGGTCCTTGTCATGCCGTTCCTTTCGGCCGCCGGGATGACTGAAAACCACTCTGTGCTATCAGGCCGGCAATGAATTCCCGGTCCGACAGCGACGTCCTCATCATCGGCGCCGGCCATAACGGCCTCGTCTGCGCTTATTATCTCGCCGCCAAAGGGCTGAAGGTGACGATGCTGGAGCGCCGGTCCGTGGCCGGCGGCGCGGCGGTGACCGAGGAGTTCCATCCCGGCTTCCGCAACTCGACGGCGAGCTACACGATCAGCCTGCTCAACCCGAAGGTGATCGCCGACATGCGGCTCGCCGAGCACGGGCTGAAGGTGGTGCTGCGCAAGGTCGACAATTTCCTGCCGACGCTCGGCGCGGATTATCTGCTCGCCGGCCGGGGCGGAATGACGAAGCGCGAGATCGCCCGCCATTCGGCGGCAGATGCCGAAGCCTATGATTCCTATTCGGCGGCGCTCGACGGCGTCGTCGCGATCCTCAGGCAATGGATATTGCGCGCGCCGCCCAATGCCGGCGGGGGCCTCGCCGACATTCTCTCCTTGCTCAAGCTCGGCAACAGCATCCGCGGCCTCACGGGCGAGGAGCAGCGCCATCTGCTCGATTTCTTCACCAAGTCGGCCGCCGATATTTTGCAGACCTATTTCAGCCACGAGCTGGTCCAGGCCCTGTTCGGCTTCGACGCGGTGGTCGGCCATTATGCCAGCCCGTTCACGCCCGGCTCGGCCTATGTCCTCCTCCACCATGTGTTCGGCGAAGCGGCCGGCGTGCCCGGCGCGTGGGGCCATGCGATCGGCGGCATGGGCGCGATCAGCGAGGCGATGGCCAAGGCGGCCCGGGAGAAAGGCGTCGAGATCGTCCTCGAAGCGCCGGTCGAGGAGATCATCGTCGAGCGCGGCCGCGCCGCCGGGGCGGTGGCCGGCGGCAAGGCGTATCGCGCCAAAGCGGTGGCGGCCAACGTCAACCCGAACCTGCTGTTCACGCGCCTGCTTCCGGCGGGGGCGGTCGCGCCGGACGTGGTGCGGCGGATGGCGGGCTGGGGGGCGGAATCGGCGACCTTCCGGATGAACGTGGCGCTTTCCGAGCTGCCGCGCTTCACCAGCCTGCCGGAGCCGGGCGACCAGCTCACCGCCGGCATCATCCTCGCGCCGTCGCTCGCTTATATGGACCGGGCTTATACCAGCGCCCGCGCCGAAGGCTGGTCGCACGAGCCGATCGTCGAGATTTTGATCCCCTCGACGCTCGACGACAGCCTCGCGCCGCCGGGCCGCCATGTCGCCAGCCTCTTCTGCCAGCATTTTCCTTATGAGGTGGAGGGCGGCTGGGAGGCGCGCGTCGACGAAGCCGCCGACCATGTCATCGCCCATGTCGACCGTTTCGCGCCGGGCTTCAAAGCTTCGGTGATCGGCCGGCTGGCGCTTTCGCCCTGGCACCTCGAGCAGAGATTCGGCCTGCCGCGCGGCGACATCTTCCACGGCAAAATGGGCCTCGACCAGCTCTTCTCCGCCCGGCCGATGCTCGGCCATGCCGATTACCGCATGCCGCTCCCCGGCCTCTATCTCTGCGGCGCCGGCGCCCATCCCGGCGGCGGCGTCACCGGCGCGCCGGGACACAATGCGGCGCGCGCTATCTTGGCGGACCGGCGATGGCCTTTCCGTCGCCATTGAGCCTGGCTTCGTAATGACCGACACTCCCCCCGCAAGTCCGGTGAGTTCCTGATAACGAGGTGCGTAACATGTTTCATTTTTCGAAATTTTGGTGCGCGGCACTCGTTACTCTCACCTGCAATCTTCCGGCGGTGGCGCAGGAGGCTTATCCGAGCAGGCCGATCCGGCTGGTGGTGGGTTTCGGCGCCGGCGGGCCGACCGACATTCC
>DASXCT010000047.1:0-80889 GCA_036491055.1 Allosphingosinicella sp. | reverse complement strand
CCACTTTAGTTGTGCTTGCCCGCCACGCAAGCGCATAGCCGCCCGCGCCACAGAGCGCGGGCGGCTGCGTCTTCCCGGATTTCAGCCCAGGAAGTTTCCGAGATCCAGACTGCCCAGATGCGTTGCGTTCTGCAGTTCGACGATCATGTCCTGACCGGCCTGGAAGCCAGCCACACCGTTCTGATCGACCAGCATGAACGCGTTACCCGACAGAAGGCCGAGTATGGGTTGCACGACCATGGCGTCATGACTGCCCAGTGTGTTGCCGACCAGGTTGAGGAGACCATCGACCGTCGAGGCGATGATGCCCAGAGGGCTGCTGTCTAGCCCGGTCACCCCGTTGGGCAACTGAAGGACGTCCGTCAGAGCATTGAAGCCGACGATCGTGTCCACGGTGGAGCCTGTGGAGTCGAGTGCGTTGAACACGAAGGTGTCGCTGCCGCCGCCACCGTTCAGGATGTTCGTGCCGCCACCGCCGTTCAGAATGTCGTTGCCCGTCGTTCCTGTCAGGACGTCGTTGCCCGCGCCGCCGATCAAATCGACGGTGCTTTCGACGACATTGGTTGCATCGGCCACCAGTGCGTTTCCGGACGTGAGCGACGATGCGTCGAGTGTCAACGGTCCCGTCAGCGAGGTGTTGGCACCGAAGTTGATCGTCAGACCGGTGCTTCCGGTGTCGAGTGAGAGCGTCTCGACGTTCTGGATCATCGGCGCCGATAGGGTGAGGGTCGGAATACCCACTTCCGTGATGTGCAGCGTGTCGTTGCCTGCGCCGCCATCGACCGTGTCGCCCGTTCCGAAATCGGTTCCGAAGTAGATCTGGTCGTTGCCGCCGCCTGCGCTGACATGATCGATACCCGCACCGGAATATATCCGATCGTTTCCGTTGCCGCCGGCCAGCGTGTCGTTTCCGTTGCCGCCGTTGATGATGCTGTCGCCGTTGCCGCTGGTGATGGTGTCGTCGCCGCCGAAGCCGTTGAGCAGGTCGCCGCTGTGTTGGCTGCCGGTTATCGTATCGTTGCCATGGCCGCCGTTCACATGGACTGCCCCGTTCGTGATCGCAGAGGCATCCAGGGTCAGGCTCTGGTTCGCATGCAGGTGGCCGCCATTCACGAACAACGAGCCGCCGATGCCGACATTCCCGCTCGCGAGCTTGATGTCGTAGGACGAGTGGCTCAGGAACAGGTTCTCGACGTTCTGGATCGTCGTGTCGTGGAAATCGAGGGTGCCGTGGGAGCCGGTCAGATAGACCGTGTCGTTGCCGTCACCGCCGTCGATCTTGTCGTTGGCAGTGAGCGTGTGGCCGACGCGGAAGATGTCGTTGCCGGCAAAGCCATCGAGATTCAGCATGCTGCCGTGAGCGGCGAAGACGTCGTTGCCCGAGAACAGCTCGGCCGAAATTGCTTCGGGATTGTTCGCATGCAACGCGGCCATGAAGTCGGCCACCGAAATACCGGCATTGGCGACGGTGAACGGCGCGGTTTGGCCCGAGCCGCTGAAGGTGAGGCCGGTGATGGTCCCGCTTACGGGAAGCCCATCCGAGCCGTAAGTCAGCCCCTGGCCGGTGAACGAATAGGCTGCGCCATTGAGCGCGGTGACTGTGAAGGCTGACGACGATTCATGGGACGCTGTGCCTTTCAGAATGGACTCCAGATTCCAGTGAACGTTATCGCCATGACCTTTTGACGTGAAGGACGTCATAGTGCTCTCCTTGGTTGTGTGGTCGTCCCGGCACAACGAAGGATGCATGAAATCGTTCTACACTTCTAGGTTGTGAGTGAGAACGATGTTAGGGAGTGATGAACGCGGTTCTTAAAAAGCGTGCGGATTCAGGCGGTGTGCGCGGCCGTCATGAAAGTGGGAAACCAGCCCTCGTAAGCGCTTCTGAGCGCAGAAAGCGTTATTTCGCCGTGGTTTGTCACACTGACCGTTGTCTCGGCGGAGGCCTTGCCGAGAATGGCATGAATGATGCCCGCGGCTTCCAGTTCACTTTTAATTAATTCGATCTCGCGAAGCGGCGCTGCGATCACGTAACGCGCCTGGTCCTCGCCGAAGAAGAATGGGACCGCCTCGGCGGTCTCGCCGGTGAGTCCGGTCGCCAGCCCGATGTCGCCCGCCAGCGCCATCTCCGCGAGCGCGACCAGGATGCCGCCATCGGACACGTCGTGCACGGTGTCGATCCGGCCAGCTTCGATCAGCTTGCGGACGAAGTCGCCGTTGCGGCGCTCGACGGCGAGATCGACCGCCGGGGCGGCGCCGGTTTCCTTGCCTTCGATCTCGCGAAGATAGACCGACTGGCCGAGATGGCCCTTTGTCTCTCCCACGAGGAGCAGCACATCGTCCGCGCGCTTGAGCGCAATGCTGGCCATCTTCGACACATCGCGCATCAGGCCGACGCCACCGATCGCGGGCGTCGGCAGGATCGCCTCGCCGTTGGTCTCGTTGTAGAGCGAGCAATTGCCGCCGATCACCGGGAAGTCGAGCGCGCGGCAGGCCTCGCCGATGCCGTCCACCCCGGCCACGATCTGCCACATGATGTCCGGCTTCTGCGGATTGCCGTAATTCAGGTTGTCGGTCACCGCGAGCGGCAACGCGCCGACGGCGGTGATGTTGCGCCAGCATTCGGCGACCGCCTGTTTCGCACCCTCATAAGGATCGGCATGGCAATAGCGGGGCGATACATCGGTCGAGATCGCGAGTGCCTTTTGCGTGCCGTGCACCCGCACCACCGCGGAATCGCCGCCCGGCACCTGCACGGTATCGGCCATGACGGTGTGATCGTACTGCTCCCACACCCAGCGCCGCGAAGCCATGTCGGGCGATGCGAGAAGGGTTTTCAGCGACTCCAGCACCGGTTTCGCCTTGTCGTAAGCGGGATTGCCCGCCGCCGGCGCCTGACGCTCATAAGGCCGTTCATAGATGGGTGCGGCGTCCGACAGCGCCGTGATCGGCATGTCGGCGACGATCTCACCCTTGTGCTTCACCACCAGGCGCTTGGTGTCGGTCGTGATCCCGATGACCGCAAAGTCGAGTTCCCATTTTTTGAAGATCTTCTCGGCTTCCACTTCGCGACCGGGTTTGAGGACCGCGAGCATGCGTTCCTGCGATTCCGACAGCATCATCTCGTACGCCGTCATGTTCGCTTCGCGCTGCGGGACTTTGTCGAGGTCGAGCTCGATGCCGCTGCCGCCCTTGTCGCCCATTTCAGCCGACGAGGAGGTGAGGCCGGCCGCGCCCATGTCCTGGATCGCGACGATCGCGTCCGACGCCATCAGCTCCAGGCAGGCCTCGATCAGCAATTTTTCGGTGAACGGATCGCCGACCTGGACGGTCGGCCGTTTCTCCTCGCTGTCCTCGGTGAAGTCGGCCGACGCCATGGTCGCGCCGTGGATGCCGTCGCGGCCGGTCTTGGAGCCGACATAGACGACCGGATTGCCGATGCCGGCGGCGGCCGAATAGAAGATCCTGCCCTGCTCGGCGATTCCGACCGTCATCGCATTGACCAGGATGTTGCCGTCATAAGCGGGGTGGAAATCGACCTCGCCGCCCACCGTCGGCACGCCGACGCAATTGCCGTAGCCGCCGATCCCGGCGACGACGCCCGCGATCAGGTGCCGCATCCTGGGATGGTCGGGCCGGCCGAAGCGGAGCGCGTTCAGGTTCGCGACCGGCCGCGCGCCCATGGTGAAGACGTCGCGCAATATGCCGCCGACCCCGGTCGCGGCGCCCTGATAGGGCTCGATGTAGGAAGGGTGGTTGTGGCTCTCCATCTTGAAGATGGCCGCCTTGTTGTCGCCGATGTCGATGACGCCGGCATTCTCGCCCGGTCCCTGGATCACCCAGGGCGCCTCGGTCGGCAGTTTCTTCAGGTGGATCCGCGAGCTCTTGTAGGAGCAATGTTCCGACCACATGACCGAGAAGATGCCGAGCTCGGTGAGGTTCGGCGCGCGGCCGAGCGCGTGGAGGACGCGCTCATATTCCTCGGGCGAGAGGCCGTGCTCGGCGACGATCGCGGGCGTGATGGATTCGCTCATGCCGCGCCTGTTAGCCGCGCCTGCGAAGCTTGTCCTCCCCGCTCAAGCAGGGAGGACATTCAAATTCAGGCGTCGCAGCCCTGCGACTTCCTGCCGGGGGCGCTGTAGGTGATGTGGGCGGCGTTCGCGCTCAGCGAATAGCCCGCCGCGACGTAGGGCGGCTTGCCGTCCGCCGCGGTGAGGATGGTGCCGCTGCCCGGCTCCTTCTTCGTCCGCACCGACACCGTGTTGTTGGTGTAGAAATCGGCATAAAGGAGGCTGTTGTCGTCGCAGCGATAAGTGCGGCTCGCCATGATCATCGGCGGCGCCGCGACCGGCTTTGCGCTCTGGAGCTGGGCGGCCTGCGGATCGTCGTCATTGGCGACGAGCGTGGTCGGTTTGCTGTTACAGGCGCCGAGGGCGGCGAGCGCCCCCAGCGAGGCGAGGAGGGGAAGGGGGATACGGGTCTGCATGATCATCCACTTCAGGAACCGAAGGCCTTGCGTCAAGACCGTTTTATCCTGTTATTCCCGCAGCCGGACGCGGCGTTCGACAAAGCGGGGCGCATGGGTTAATCATATTGCTGAGAAAACAAAGGGGTGGAGAGCGAACGCTTCGTGCAGAGAGTCCGCATCGGCCTGACCGGTCTAGCCTTCGTTTTCATCCTCGTCCTGCTCGGGGCGGTGTTTTCGCGCAGCCCCACCGACGAATCGCCGATCACCGGCAATGCGATCGAACGGCAGCTCAAGGGCGGCAATCAAGGCGCCCAGGCCGCGTCCGAGGCCAATCAGGCTTTGCCCAAGGAGCCGCTGGCGCAGCTCGGCGTCGCGCCCGGCAATGCCGACCAGAACAGCGTCGCGGCCGCCGGCGGCGGCCAAGCCCACTGATTCCCGGCCGCCGGCGCTGCTCGACGTGGCCGCCAACAAACTTATCCACAGACGGGCACGGCGAACATTTCTGGAACTGAGACAAGAACAAATCACGAAATTTGGGATGAATCGCCTCTAAAGGCATGAAATCCCCAAAAAAGGCATGAAATCCCCTTCCATCCCGCGTGCGGCGATGTTATCCACGCCCCCCTAAGTTTCGGGGCATTTCTCTGGCGGACCTGCAAGTCACGCGGAGCGCGGTGGACGCGTCTCCGCGAACGGAGAAATCGCGCCTGGTGGAGTGAACAGGGGCGTGGAGATCGACGACTTCTTCCAGGGAAGCGCGCTCAACGCGGTGGATGCCAAGGGGCGTCTCTCCGTGCCCGCCTTCGTGCGCTCGGTCGTCGAGCGGCACTCCGATGCCAAGGCGATCGTGGTCGGCGCGCACGATATCGCGCCCTGCCTTACCGCCTACGGCCGGGGCCACGCCCGCGCCCTCTATGGCGAAATGGAACGCCGCCGCCTCGTCGAGGAGGAGAAAGGCGGCGCGCCCGAAGACCATTATGCCCGGGCCCGCCGCCTGTTCGGCATGACCGAGGACGTCCCCTACGACACGAGCGGCCGCATCGTCCTGCCCCCGATGATGCGTCGCAAGGGCCGAATCGAGGATCTCGCTCTGTTCGTCGGCATCGGCGCCATGGTCGAGATCTGGAACCCGCGCCTCGCTTTGGAGCAGGGCGGGCGGGATTTGCGTGAGATCGCCGCCTGGCGTCTCGAAGAAAAAGGCATCGCCCCGTGAGCCCCGCCGCAAACGTGCCCGCCCCGCACGTTCCGGTGCTGCTCCCGGAGGTGATGGCCGCGCTCGCCGTCGCCCCCGGCGAGACGCATGTCGACGGCACCTTCGGTGCCGGGGGCTATAGCAAGGCCATGCTCGATAAAGGAGCCGCGCGCGTCTTCGCCTTCGATCGCGATCCCGACGCGATCGAGGCGGGTGCCAGTTTGGCGGCTTCGAGCGGGGGGCGCCTGACGCTTGTGCCGGAGCGTTTTTCCCGGATGCGTCAGGCGCTGTCCGACCGCGGCGTCGATGCCGTCGACGGCGTCACCCTCGACATCGGCGTCTCCTCGATGCAGCTCGACCGGCCCGAGCGCGGCTTTTCCTTCCAGGCCGACGGTCCGCTCGACATGCGGATGGGCCGCGAGGGCGAGAGCGCCGCCGATTTCCTCAACAATGCGTCGGAAGAGACGATCGCCGACATCATCTGGCGCTACGGCGAGGAGCCCAGGTCCCGCCGCATCGCCCGTTTTATCGTCGCCGCGCGGCCGCTCGAACGGACCGGCCAGCTCGCCGAGATCGTCCGCCGCGCCGCCGGCTGGCACGCGGGAATGAAGAAGGATCCCGCCACCCGCACCTTCCAGGCGATCCGCATCCATCTGAACGAGGAATTGCGGGAGCTGGAGGGCGGCCTCCAGGCCGCCGAGCAGGCGCTGCGCCCCGGCGGCCGGCTCGCAATCGTCACCTTCCACAGCCTCGAAGACCGGCTGGTGAAGCGCTTCCTCAAGCAAAGGAGCGGCGACGTCCCCGCCGGCTCGCGTCACCTTCCCGTGCGCGCCCGCGCCGCGCCGGCGCCGAGCTTCGACGCCGTCGCCAGGCCGGTCCGGGCCGGAGAGGACGAGACGAGAATCAACAAGCGGGCGCGGTCGGCGACCCTGCGCGTCGCCCGCCGCACCGCCGCATCGCCCTGGCTACAGGAAGGAGTCCCCGCATGATCATGAGGGGTTTCAAGTCCGTCCTTTGGGTCGGCGCCGTCGGCGGCGCCGCGCTCTCCTGCTACATGGTGTCGCTGCGCGTCGCGACCGAGCGCGCCGACCTCGCCCGGGTCGAGCGCCAGATCGTCACCGCCAAGCGCGACATCCGCACATTGCATACCGAGCTCGACACGCGCGGCCGGCTGAGCCAGCTCGAGGATTGGAACACCAACGTGCTCGCGCTCTCCGCGCCGAGCTCGAGCCAATATGTCCGGAACGGCTTCGCGCTCGCCCAGCTCGCGACCCACGAGCAGACGGTCGGCGACCGCGCCGGCGACATAAGGCTGGCCTCGGCCGAGACCGGCCAGGCCGCCGCCCCCGCCGCGCCGACGATCGGGCCGCGGACATCCGAGACGCCGAAGCCCGCGGCGCCCGAAACCGCGCCGCTGCCGCGCATCGTCGAGGCGGTCGCGACGGCGCCCGCGCCGCATCAGCCCGGACCGGTCCGCCGCGCCAGCTTCGAGATTCCCGAAACGGCCCCCCAAACGCCGCCCGAAGCGTCCGACGCCTCCGCCCCGAAAGCGAGACCGGCGAAAGCGCATGGCGGCCCTGCCGCCGGCGATCGTGCCGAAGCCGCGCCGAGGCCGGCGCGGAAGAGCAGGATCGCCAAGGCCGATCCCGCGCCGGCGCGAAAGGCCAGGCCGGCCGCGATCGCTGAAACGGCTTCCGCGCATGCGAGGAAGACGAGAGTCGCGGCAACGACCGACGCCGCCGCCCCGCATGCGAAGAAGATGAAGACCGCGGCCAGGGACGGCGACCGGGCCGCCGCCGCCGGCCATGGCGCGCGGGGGGCGACCCGGACCGCCCGAGCCGATGCCCAAGGCCCCGCCAGGCCGGCCAAGCGGCGCCCGGCGAAGCTCGCCCGCGCCGATGCCGCCCCGCGCCCGCCCTCGTCGGGCCACCGGGGCGGAGCGCAATGACGGCGATTGCCGCGACCTTCGACCGGATTCCAGATGCCGGGGGGCGGCAGGACGGCCTCTCGCTGACCTATTACCGCCTGATGCTGGTGATGCTGGTCTTCGCCGGCGTCACGGCCCTGGTCGCCGGGCGCCTGCTCTATCTCCAGATGTTCACCGACCGCGCGACCGGCAGCGAGATCGTCAATCCGCTCCTCCCCGCGCGCGGCGACATCGTCGACCGCAACGGCGTGCCGCTCGCCCGGACGATCGATGCCTGGACGATCGCAATCCATCCGAACCGGCTGCTCGGCAATGCCGACGAGCTGGCGGTGAAGCTCAACCAGCTCATGCCCGAGCACAGCGTCGACGAATATCGCAGCGTGCTGAAATCGGGCAAGCCCTTCGCCTATCTCGCCCGCCGCGCGATGCCCGAGCTGGTCGATGCGGTGAACGCGCTCGGCGAGCCGGCGATCGAGTTCAGCCGCGAGCCCGAGCGCCTCTACCCGCAGACCTCGCTCGCCGGCCACATCCTCGGCTGGACCAATGTGGACGGCCATGGCGCCGCCGGCATGGAACGGGTGCTCGAGGCACGCCTCAGCGATCCGCTGACGCGCGGCGCTCCGGTCGCCTTGTCGATCGACAGCCGGGTCCAGGCGGCGATGGAGAACGAGCTTTCCGCGGCCATGGCGCATTTCAGCGCGATCGGCGCGGCCGGCGTGGTGCTCGACATCAAGACCGGAGAAATCCTGGCGCTGACCTCGCTGCCGTCGCTCAATCCCAACGCGCCCGGCCATGCCTCGCCGGAAGCGGGCTTCAACCGCGCGACGCTCGGCATCTACGAGCTTGGCTCGACCTTCAAGCCGTTCACCGTGGCGATGGCGATGGACCTCGGCATCATCAAGAGCTTCGGCCAGACCTATAATTGCCCCAAGACCCTCAATGTCGGCCATTTCACCATCCATGACGACGAGCCGTTCGGCCGCCCGTGCACCATCGCCGAGATCATGCAGCGTTCGTCGAACATCGGCGCGGCGCAGATCGCGGCGCAGGTCGGGTCGCAGCGCCAGCAGTTATTCATGCGCGCAATGGGTTTCATGGCGCCGGTGGCGGTCGAGCTGCCCGAGCGCGGGCGCACGCTCATGCCCGTCAATTGGGGGCCGATCGAGACGATGACGGTCGGCTTCGGCCACGGCATCGCGGTGACCCCGCTCCACCTCGCGCTCGGCTATGCCGCCTTGTTCAACGGCGGCGTCTGGCACCCGGCGACCCTGCTCAAGATCGGGGCCGATCATCCGGTTCCCGCCGGCCACCGCGTCTATACCGAGGAGACTTCCTACCGGATGCGGGCGCTGCTGCGCCTGGTCGTCACCGACGGCACCGGCCGCAAGGCCGACGCGCCGGGCTATCGGATCGGCGGCAAGACCGGCACCGCCGAAAAGGTCGCCGGGCATCACTATACGGGGGCCGCGGTCGTCACCACCTTCGCGGGCGTGTTCCCGATGGAAGCGCCCCGCTATGTCATCGTCTGCATGCTGGACAATCCGAAAGCCCTCCCCGAAACCTTCGGCTTCCACACCGCCGCCTGGAACGTCGCGCCGGTCGTCTCGCGCGTGGTGAGCCGGATCGGGCCCGTCCTCGGCGTCCAGCCCGATCTGTCGCGCGACGCCAACATGTCCGAGGTTTTGCCCTTCATCCATCGCGACGAAGAGCATTGATCCGATGCGCCTGCGCGACCTTGCCGGGATCGATTCCGATTCTCGGGTGACGGGCTTTGCGATCGACCACCGCAAGGTCGCCCCCGGGACGATCTTCGGTGCGTTTCGGGGCGCGATGTTCAACGGCGAGGATTTCATCCAGGCGGCGGTGAGCGCCGGCGCCGTGGCCGTGGTGGCGCGGCCGGAGGCGCGGGTCGAAGGCGCCCCCCACGTCCCGGCCGAGGAGCCGCGGCGCGAATTCGCGCAGCTCGCCGCCAAATTCTTCCGGCCCTTCCCGGCCATCGCGGTCGCGGTCACCGGCACCAACGGCAAGACCTCGAACGTCGAGCTGACCCGTCAGCTCTGGCGGATGGCGGGTCATCATGCCGCCTCGATCGGAACGCTCGGCGTGGCCACCGCCGACGAAAGGGTGCCGACCGGCCTCACCACGCCCGACATCGTCACCTTCCTCGCCAACATGGCCGGCCTGGCGCGCGAGGGCGTGACCCACGCCGCTTTCGAGGCGTCGAGCCACGGTCTCGCCCAATATCGGATCGAGGGGCCGAAGGTGCAGGCCGCCGCCTTCACCAATTTCAGCCGCGACCATCTCGATTATCACGGCACGATGCATGCTTATTTCGAGGCCAAGATGCGGCTGTTCAGCGAGGTGGTCGCTCCGGACGGGGCCGCGATCGTCTGGATGGACGATCCGAAATCGGACGAGGTGCTGCGGCGGGCGCGGGCGCGAGGGCTCCGGCTGCTGACGGTCGGCACGCGGGGCGAGACGCTGCGGCTGGTCGAGCGGACGCCGAGCCAGCTCGGCCAGCGGCTCGTCGTCGAGGCCGAGGGCAAGAGGCGCCAGGTCGATTTGCCGCTGATCGGCGCCTATCAGGCGGCCAACGCGCTGACCGCGGCGGGCCTCGTCGTCGCCACCGGCGGCGACCTTCACCAGACGCTCGCCAATCTCGCCCGCGTCCAGCCGGTGCGCGGGCGGCTGGAGCGGGCGGTGATCACGCGCATCGGCGCGCCCGTCTATGTCGACTATGCCCACACGCCCGACGCGATCGAGGCGGCGATCGCCGCTTTGCGTCCCCATGCGCGCGGGCGGCTGATCATCGTCTTCGGCGCCGGCGGCGACCGCGACGTCGGCAAGCGCGCCGAAATGGGCGCGGCGGCGGCGAAGCTGGCGGATCTCGCCATCGTCACCGACGACAATCCGCGCAGCGAGGCGCCTTCAGCGATCCGCCGCGACATCCTCCTGGGCGCGCCCGGCGCGCGCGAAATTCCCGGCCGCCGCGAAGCGATCGCCGCCGCCATCGCCGAAGCGGGCGCCGGCGACATAATCCTCCTCGCCGGCAAGGGCCACGAGCAGGGCCAGATCGTCGGCGACCGCGTGCTTCCGTTCGACGACGTCACCGTCGCCCGGGAGTGCGCGGCATGAGCGGGCGCCACCTGTTTCCTCCCCTCCCGCTCGCGGGAAGGGGCGACGCTTGGCTCGTCCCCCGGACGAGCCTTAGTGGCGTCGCAGGGGAGGGCCTGTCGCCGCGCCGCCCTTCCGAACATTCCCTCCCCCTGACCCCCTCCCGCGAGCGGGAGGGGGGATTATGAGCGCGCTCTGGACCTCGGACGAGATCGCGGCCGCCACCGGCGGATCGGCCTCCACCCGCTTCGAAGCGAGCGGCGCGGCCTTCGACTCCCGCGAAGTGGAACCGGGCTTCCTCTTCATCGCGCTCAGGGGCGAGGCGACCGACGGCCATCTTTTCCTCGACCGGGCTTTCGCGGCCGGCGCGGCGGGGGCCCTGGTCAGCGCCGACACGCCCCATCCCCATGTCCGCGTCGCCGACACGATGGCGGCGCTGAACGATCTCGGCCGCGCATCGCGGGCACGGAGCGGAGCCCGCATCTGCGGGGTGACCGGCTCGGTCGGGAAGACCGGGACCAAGGAGGCGCTCTACGCCGCGCTCGACCGGTCCGCGCCCGGCGCGGCGCATCGCTCGGTCAAGAGCTACAACAATCATACCGGCGTGCCCTTGTCGCTCGCCCGGATGCCGCGCGAGGCGCGCTTCGGCGTGTTCGAGATGGGGATGAACCATGAAGGCGAGCTGGCGGCGCTCACCCGTTTGGTGCGGCCGCACGTGGCGATCGTCACCGCCATCGCGCCGGCCCATCGCGAATATTTCGCGAGCGAGGCGGCGATCGCCGATGCCAAAAGCGAGATCTTCCAGGGCCTGGAGCCCGGCGGCACCGCGATCATCCCCTATGACAGCCCCCATCGCGACCGGCTGATCGCGGCCGCCCGCCCCCATGCGGCCAGGATCGTCACCTTCGGCCTCGGCAAGGGCGCCGACGTCCACGCGCGGGACCATGTGCCGGCTTCGGGCGGCGGCTCGCTCGTCGCCGCCATCCTGCCCGGCGCCGAATTGACCTTCACGATCTCCCAGCCGGGCGACCATTGGGTCTCCAATGCGCTGGCGGTGGTCGCGGCCGTCGAGGCGCTGGGCGGCGACCTCGCCGCGGCCGGCCTCGCCCTTGCCGACCTCCCCGGCCTCAAGGGAAGGGGCGCGCGGCACGTCATCCGCGTCGAAGGCGGCGAAGCCCTGCTGATCGACGAGAGCTACAATGCCAATCCGGCCTCGATGGCGGCCACTTTGAGCGCCTTCGGCGCGCAGGGGACCGCCGGCCGCCGAATCGCGGTGCTCGGCGCGATGCGCGAGTTGGGCGAGGCTTCGGAGGATTTCCATGCCGGCCTCGCCGCGCCGGTCGAGGCGGCGGGCGTCGAACGGGCCATCCTGGTCGGCAAGGAGATGGAATCGCTCGCGAAAGCGCTTGGCCAAAAGGCTAAAATCACGCATGTGCCGGATAGTGCGGCAGCGACGGAGCTGGTCAGAAACGAGGTCCGGGCAGGCGACTCCGTCCTCGTCAAGGGATCGAACTCCGTCGGTCTTGCCGCCCTCGTCGATGCGCTGACGGGCGGGAAGAGCTGATGTTTTTGTGGATTGCCCAGCAGCTTGGCTTCCCGGGGGTGCTGAACCTCTTCCGCTACATCACCTTCCGTGCCGGCGCGGCGACGGCGACCGCCTTGTTCCTCGGCCTGCTGATCGGCCCGAAGTTCATCGGCTGGCTGCGCGTCCGCCAGGGCAAGGGCCAGCCGATCCGCGAGGACGGGCCGCAAACCCATCTCGCCAAGCGCGGCACGCCGACCATGGGCGGCCTGATGATCCTCACGTCGCTGTCGGTGGCGATGCTGCTGTGGATGGATCTCACCAACCGCTATCTCTGGGCCTGCATGCTGATCACGATCGGCTTCGGCCTGATCGGCTTCCTCGACGATTACGACAAGGTGACCAAGCGCAGCCACAAGGGCGTGTCGGCCCGCCTCCGGCTGCTCGCCGAATTCGTCGTCGCCGGCATCGGCTGCACGATCATCACCTGGGGCGCGGGGACCCACCTCTACATCCCGTTCTGGAAGGGGCCGGTGGTCGATCTCGGCTATTTCTATCCCGTCTTCGGCGCCTTCGTGGTGGTCGCCTTCGGCAATGCGGTGAATCTGACCGACGGGCTCGACGGCCTCGCCTCGATGCCGGTGATCATCGCGGCTTTGGCCTTCCTCATCATCTCCTATCTGGTCGGCAACGCCAAGTTCGCCGCCTATCTCGGCATCCCGCACGTGGCGGGCGCCGGCAGCCTCACCGTCCTCTGCTCGGCGATCGTCGGGGCCGGCCTCGCCTTCCTCTGGTTCAACGCGCCGCCGGCCGCCGTCTTCATGGGCGATACGGGCAGCCTCGCGCTCGGCGGAGCGCTCGGCGCGATCGCGGTTGCGACCCAGCATGAGATCGTGCTCGGGATCATCGGCGGCCTGTTCGTGGTCGAGGCCTTGAGCGTCATCATCCAGGTGTTCTTCTACAAACGCACCGGCAAGCGCGTGTTCAAGATGGCGCCGATCCACCATCATTTCGAGCAGATGGGCTGGTCCGAGCCGACCGTCGTCATCCGCTTCTGGATCATCGCCTTCGTCCTGGCGCTCGCCGGGCTTTCGACGTTGAAATTGCGGTGATTACGAGCCCGGCCTTTTCCGGGAAGAGCTACGCCGTGCTGGGCCTGGCGCGTTCGGGTCTGGCGACCGTCGAGGCTTTGCTGGCGAGCGGCGCCGAGGTGATGGCCTGGGATTCGAACGAGGAGGCACGCTCTCAGCTCCTCCCCGGAACGGGGAGGGGGACCGCCCGAGGGGCGGTGGAGGGGGTTCCGAGACTCGCACAGCGTCCCCTCCACCATGCTTCGCATGGTCCCCCTCCCCGTTCCGGGGAGGAGCTAAGGATCGCCGATCCTTTGGTGACTTCGCTCTACGGCTTCGCCGGAATGGTGGTTTCGCCCGGCGTGCCGCTCAACCGGCACCCGATCGCCGAGCGGGCGCGGCAGGCGAAATTGCCGTTGATCGGCGATATCGAATTGTTCGCCCAGGCCCGACCGTCGCTGCCGCCGCACAAGGTCGTCGGCATCACCGGCACCAACGGCAAGTCGACGACGACGGCCTTGATCCACCATATCCTGAAGACCGCCGGCATCCCCACCACGATGGGCGGCAATATCGGCCTCCCCATCCTCGCACAGGATCCGCTTCCTGAAGGCGGGGTCTATGTGCTCGAGCTCTCTTCCTATCAGATCGACCTGACCCGCAGCCTCGACTGCGACGTCGCCGTTCTGCTCAACCTCAGCCCCGACCATCTCGACCGCTATGACGGCATGGACGATTATGCCGCGTCCAAGGCGCGTTTGTTCGCGATGCAGTCGCCCGATCATGCAGCGGTGATCGCGGCGGAGGACGATTACGCCAAAGCCATCGCCGCCCAGGTGACGGGGCGCAAGCTGCTCGTCTCCTCGGCCCAGGTGCAGGACCAATCGCGCTGGCCATCGCTCCAGGGCCCGCACAACGCCCAGAATGTCGCCGCCGCCGCGGCGGTGGCGCGCGAGCTCGGCATCGCCGACGCGGCGATCGCCCGCGGCCTCGCCACCTATGCCGGCCTGCCGCACCGGATGGAGCGGGTAGCGGAGCGGGACGGCGTGCTGTTCGTCAACGACAGCAAGGCGACCAATCCCGTTTCGACCGCCCCCGCGCTGGCCGCCTATAAGGCGGTGCACTGGATATTGGGCGGGCTGCCCAAATCGGACGATCTCGATCCGTGCGAGCCGTTCCTCGGCCACGTCCGCGCCGCCTACACGATCGGCGAGGCGGGCCCGATGTTCGCGCGTCTGCTGCGGCCGCGCGTGCGGGTCGAGGAATGCGAGCGGCTCGACCGCGCCGTCGGCGCGGCGGCGGGAGCGGCGCAAGCGGGCGAGGTGGTTCTGCTCTCGCCCGCCTGCGCCTCGTTCGACCAGTTCAGGGATTATGAGGCGCGGGGCGAGGCGTTCCGCGCCGCGGTGGAGGCATTGCCATGAGCCTGGTGAACCAGTTGAGGATGCGCGGCGCCAACCGCCTCGGCCGCTCGGACCGGAGCGCGGTCGGGCGCTGGTTCTGGGAGATCGACCGCGTCCTCCTCTTCTTCGTCGCGGCGCTGATCGCGATCGGCCTCGTCGCCGTCGCCGCCGCCTCCCCGGCCGCCGGGGCGCGCTATTCGGGCAATGGCGTGACCTTCGCGCCGCTCCATTATTTCTATCGCCAGCTCCTCTGGATCATGGTCGGCCTGCCGGTGATGATCGGAGTGTCGATGCTGCCCCGCGACAAGGCGCGGCGGCTCTCGCTGGTCGGCACCCTGGTCTGCACCGCGCTTCTGGTGCTGGTGCCGATCTTCGGGCCGGAGGTGAACGGTGCGCGGCGCTGGCTGGGCGTCGGCTTCGCCCAGCTCCAGCCGTCCGAATTCCTGAAGCCGCTCTACATCGTCACCGTCGCCTGGCTGCTCTCGCTCAAGAACCAGGACGAGGGCCTGCCGGTCGTGCCTTTATCGGGCATCCTCACCGCGCTCATCGCCCTCTTGCTGATGAAGCAGCCCAATTTCGGCGAGACGGTGATCTTCGCCGCCGTCTGGGTGCTGCTGCTGACGCTTTCGGGGACGCCGATGCGCTTCCTCGTCATCCTCGGCCTCGCCGCCATGGCCGTCCTGGTCCTCGCTTACTTCTTCTATCCGGTCGCCCATGTCCGCATCGACGGTTTCCTGTTCGAGCATGGCGATACCTATCAGACCGATTCGGCGTTCAGGACGATCACGGCGGGCGGCCTGTTCGGCGCCGGGCCGGGGGCGGGAACGCACAAGTTCCTGCTCCCCGAGCCGCATACCGACTACATCTTCTCGGTGATCGGCGAGGAGTTCGGGATCATCGCCTGCCTTGCCATCGCGACCCTCTATCTGGTGATCGTCGCCCGGGTGCTGATCCGCCTGCTCCACGAGGACGACCGGTTCGTCGTGCTCGCCGCCGCCGGCCTCGTCTGCCAGTTCGGAATGCAGGCTTTGATCAACATGGCCGTCAACGTCCAGATCGCGCCGTCCAAGGGCATGACCCTGCCCTTCATCTCTTATGGCGGCTCGTCGATGGTCGCCCTGTCGATCGGCATGGGCCTGCTGCTCGCCTTCACCCGCCGCAATCCGTACCTGCACCGCTCGCCCTATGTGGTGAAGTGGAGCGGCCGATGAGATTGGCGATGATCAGCTCCTCTCCCTTGAGGGGAGAGGGATACGGAGCCTTGGCGACGAAGGAGCCTAGGCGCAGTTGGGTGAGGGTGACAGCGCCCGAGAACACTCGCAACCGGTGTCACCCTCACCAACTTCGCCCAATCGGCAGAGCCGCCAAGGCTCGCTATCCTCTCCCATCGAAGGGAGAGGGAGGAATGCCATGAGCCTCTCGCGCCACTATGTCCTCGCCGCCGGAGGGACCGGCGGCCATATGATCCCCGCCCATGCGCTCGCCGGGGAATTGATGCGGCGGGGGCATCGCGTCGCCCTGGTGACCGACGATCGCGGCGCGCGGATTCCGGGCCTGTTCGAGGGCGTGCAGGTCCATGTCCTGCCGGCGGGGCGGCTCGGCGGCGGGCCGGCGGGCTGGCTGAAGGCGGTGCGGAACATCTTCACCGGCCGCGCCATGGCCTCGCGCCTCTACGAGACGTTCGGGCCGTCGGCGGTGATCGGTTTCGGCGGCTATCCGGCGCTTCCGGCCCTGCTCGCCGCCCAGCGCGACAGGATCCCGACCCTGGTCCACGAGCAGAATGCGGTGCTCGGCCGGGTCAACCGGCTGATGGCGGGGCGCGTCGAGGCGATCGCCACGGCCTATGGCGAGGTCGAGCGGCTGGCGAGCAAGCACAGGAACAAGGTCCATCTCGTCGGCAATCCGGTCCGCGACGAGATCCTCGCCTTGCGCGACCAGCCTTATCCGGCGCTCGGCGAAGACGGCATCTTCCGATTGCTGGTGACCGGCGGCAGCCAGGGCGCGGCCATCCTCTCCGACGTGGTGCCGGACGGGCTCGGCCTGCTCCCGGAGCATTTCCGCCGCCGGCTGCAGGTCACCCAGCAATGCCGCGCCGAGGATATCGAGGAGGTGCGCGGCAAATATGCGCGGCTCGGCATCCCGGCCGATCTCGCCACCTATATCGCCGACATGCCGGACAAGCTCGCCTGGGCGCATCTCGTCATTGCCCGCGCCGGTGCCTCGACCATCGCCGAGCTCACCGCCGCCGGCCGTCCGGCCGTGCTCGTCCCGCTCCCGTCGGCGACCGACGACCACCAGAGTGCGAACGCCCGCGAGATGGCCAGGGCCGGCGGCGCGCGGACGATCGCGCAACCCGCCTTCACCCCGATCGAGCTCGCCAAGCAGATGCAGAAGCTCGGCCTCGATCCCAAGGCGCTCGCCAATGCGGCGGCGCGGGCGCGGGCGGTCGGCCGCCCCGATGCCGCGCGCGACCTTGCCGGCCTGGTCGAGCGCACCGGCCGCGACCCGGGAGATGACGCCGCGCCCGCCGAGGAAGTGATCCTGACGCCGCTGCCGGCCGACAGGGCCTATGCCTGAGCGCCGCCGCGCCGCCATGAAAAGGGTCGGGACCGACATCGGCACGATCCATTTCATCGGGATCGGCGGCATCGGCATGTCCGGAATCGCCGAGGTGATGCACATTCTCGGCTACAAGGTGCAGGGCTCGGACGTCTCCGATTCCTACGTCGTCGAAGGGCTGCGCAAGGCCGGCATTCCGATCGCCCTCGGCCACCATGAGGACAATCTCGGCGACGCCGCCGTGGTCGTGGTCTCGACCGCGATCCGCAAGGACAATCCGGAGCTGGTCTCGGCCTATGAACGGCGCATCCCGGTCGTCCGCCGCGCCGAGATGCTCGCCGAGCTGATGCGGCTCAAATGCACCGTCGCGGTCGCGGGGACGCACGGCAAGACCACCACCACGTCGATGGTCGCGGCCCTGCTCGACGCCGGCGGCATCGATCCGACCGTGATCAACGGCGGCATCATCAACGCCTACGGCTCCAACGCGCGGCTCGGCAGCTCGGACTGGATGGTGGTCGAGGCGGACGAGAGCGACGGCAGTTTCCTGCGGCTCGACGGCACGATCGCGGTCGTCACCAACATCGATCCCGAGCATCTCGATCATTATGGCAGCTTCGAGCGCGTGAAGGACGCTTTCGTCGAATTCGTCGAGAACGTGCCCTTCTACGGCGCCGCCCTGCTCTGCGTCGACCATCCCGAAGTGCAGACGATCATCCCGCGCCTGCGCGACCGGCGGGTCGTCACCTACGGCTTCGCGGCCCTGGCGGACGTGCGCGGCGATGATGTCGTGCCCTTCCCCGGCGGCAATCGCTTCGACGTCAGCATCCGCAACCGCGCCGGTGAAGTGCGCACCCTCGCCGGCGTCGAATTGCCGATGCCGGGGCGGCACAATGTCCAGAATGCGCTCGCCGCGATCGGAGTCGCCGTCGAGCTCGGCATCCCCGACGAGACCATCGTCCGCGGCTTCGAGCAGTTCGACGGCGTCAAGCGCCGCTTCACCCGCGTCGGCGAGATAGAAGGCGCGACGATCATCGACGATTACGGCCACCATCCGGTCGAGATCAAAGCCGTGCTCTCGGCCGCGCGCGAAGGGGCGGAGGGGCGGGTGATCGCCGTCGTCCAGCCGCACCGCTACACCAGGCTGCGCGACCTGATGGACGAGTTCCAGGGCGCCTTCAACGATGCCGACATCGTCTATGTCGCGCCGGTCTATGCGGCGGGCGAGGAGCCGATCGAGGAGGTCGATTCGGATGCGCTTGCGGAAGGCCTGAAGCAGCGCGGCCACCGCGCCGTCAGCACGGTCGCCGGACCGGAGGACCTCGCCCGCCAGCTCCGCGACGTCGCCGCGCGCGGCGACATGGTGATCTGCCTCGGCGCCGGCGACATCACCAAATGGGCGGCGGGCCTGGCCGAAGGCATCCGCCAGGCGAGGCTTGCGAAATGAGCGCCGCGCCGATCGATCTGCCCCCGCTGGACGGCACGGCCGAGTGGCGGGGCTCGCTTGCGGACTTCATCTGGTTCCGGACCGGCGGCCCGGCCGAATGGCTGGTGAAGCCGAAGGACGTGGACGACCTTGCCGGATTCCTCCGCAAGCTCGATCCGGACGTGCCGGTGCTCCCCGTGGGCGTCGGCTCGAACCTGATCGTCCGCGACGGCGGCGTTCCCGGGGTGGCGGTGCGTCTGCCCAAGAGCTTCTCCCAAATGGCGATCGAGCCGGGCAATCGCGTCCGCGCCGGCGGTGGCGCCATGGGCATCACCGTCGCCTCGAAGGCGCGCGATGCGGGCATATCCGGGCTCGAATTCCTGCGCGGCATCCCGGGCACGACCGGCGGCGCGGTGCGGATGAATGCCGGCGCTTACGGCCGCGAGACGGCCGACATATTGGTCGAAGCGACGCTCGTGCTGCGCGATGGAAATGTGGAAACCTGGCCGCGCGACCGGTTCGGCTACACCTATCGGCATAGCGAGGTTCCCGAAGGCGCGGTGGTCGTGGAGGCCCTGTTCGAAGGCGCGCCCGGCGATTCGGCCGCGATCGGCGCGGAGATGGACCGGATCGCCGAGGAGCGGGAGGCGAGCCAGCCGCTGCGCAGCCGCACCGGCGGCTCGACCTTCAAGAATCCGCCGGGCACCAGGGCCTGGAAGCTGATCGACGCCGCCGGCTGCCGTGGGCTGCGCATGGGCGATGCACAAGTCTCTGAAAAGCATTGCAACTTCCTGCTCAACCTGGGCAAGGCCAAAGCGGCGGACATCGAGGCTTTGGGCGAGGAAGTCCGGCGCCGCGTGCGGGCGCATTCGGGAATCGCCCTGGAGTGGGAGATCCAGCGTGTCGGCATGTTTGCCGACGACGCCGACGAAAAACGTGTCGGCATGTTTGCCGACGACGCCGACGAAGAACGTGTCGGCATGTTTGCCGACGACGCCGAGCAAAAAAGTGTCGGCATGTTTGCCGACGACGCCGACGAAAAAATTGTGGGGGTGAATAAGTGAAGGGCAGGGCGCTGCAGATCTTCCCCGGAACGGGGAGGGGAACCGCACGAAGTGCGGTGGAGGGGGGTCCGTGCCAGGTGCTGACCCCCCCCCACCATGCTCCGCATGGTCCCCCTCCCCGTTCCGGGGAGGAATCGAGGCCGGTGCGATGACCCAGCCCCTTCACATCGCAGTGCTGATGGGCGGCTGGTCGGCCGAGCGCGAGGTGTCGCTGATGAGCGGCGGCGGGGTTGCGGACGCGCTGGAGAGCCTCGGCCACCGCGTCAGCCGGATCGACATGGGCCGCGACGTCGCCCAGCGTCTCGTCGAGGCGGCGCCCGACGTCGTCTTCAACGCGCTTCACGGCACGCCCGGCGAGGACGGCAGCGTCCAGGGCCTGATGGACCTGATGGATCTCCGCTACACCCATAGCGGTCTCGAAACCTCGGTCATCGCCATCGACAAGGAGCTGACGAAGATGGTCCTCGTCCCCCACGGCATCCGCATGCCGGCGGGCGCGATCGTCGCCAGCGAAAGCCTCTACGAGCGCGATCCGATGGCGCGGCCTTATGTGGTGAAGCCGGTCAACGAAGGCTCCTCGGTCGGCGTCGCCATCGTGATGGAGGGCGGCAATTACGGCGATCCGATCGGCCGCGAGACCGAAGGGCCGTGGAAGCATTTCGACCGGCTGCTCGCCGAGCCCTTCATCCGCGGCCGCGAGCTCACCGTGGCCGTGCTCGGCGACGCGGCGCTGGCGGTGACCGAGCTGCAGCCCAAATCCGGCTTCTACGATTATGACGCCAAATATACGGACGGCATGACCCTCCACGTCTGCCCGGCGCAAATTCCGCCGGAAATCGCCGAGGCGGCGATGGCGACGGCGCTGAAGGCGCACCGATTGCTCGGCTGCCGCGGCTGCTCGCGCGCCGATTTCCGCTGGGACGACGCGCAAGGCGAGGCGGGGCTCATTCTCCTCGAGATCAACACCCAGCCGGGCATGACGCCGCTCAGCCTCGTGCCCGAGCAGGCGGGATATCGCGGCATGAGCTATGCCGAGCTCGTGCAGCGCATCGTGGAGGAAGCCCTATGAGCGCCAGAGCCGCGCGCGGCGCGCCGCCGTCGAGAGCCAAAAGCAAGGCCTTGGTCCGCGCCAAAAACGGGCGGAGCAAGCCCGCGCCCGGCTTCCCCGATGCGGTCCGGCGGATCAGCCTGTGGATCCTCCTGCTCGTGCTCGCCGCGCTCGTCATCGCCGCGCTGGCGGCGATGCAGGTGCCGCAGGTGCTCGGGCTCAACGCCGGCCGGGCGGTGGGCGCGGCCGGCTTCACCCTTCGCCATGTCGAGATCAAGGGCGCGGTCCACGTGCCCAAGCTCGACGTCTACAACATCGCCTTCGACCAGCCGGAATCGGCGATGCCGCTCGTCGACCTCGAAGCGACGCGCCAGCGGCTGCTGCGCTTCGGCTGGATCCGCGACGCGCGCGTGTCGCGGCGCCTGCCCGACACGCTCGTCGTCGACATCGTCGAGCGCCAGCCGGCCGCGATCTGGCAGCACAACCAGCAGCTCGCCCTGATCGACATGGACGGCGTGGTGCTCGCGCCGGTGACGCTGGACGCCATGCCCGATCTGCCCTTGCTCATCGGCCCCGATGCCAATCATCAGGCCGGTGCGCTGGCGCGCCTCGTCGACGCCGCGCCGCAGCTCAAGCCGGCCATGGCCGGCGCGACCTGGATCGGCGACCGGCGCTGGGACATACGCTTCCAGACCGGCGAGACGCTCTCGCTTCCCGAAGGCGAGGGCGCGGCCCAACGCGCGCTCGCCCGCTTCGCCCAGATCGACCAGCAGAACCAGTTGCTCGGCAAGGGCTTCGTCCGCTTCGACATGCGCATCCCCGGCAAGCTCATCGCCCGCCTGGCCGAGGAGCCTGGAAGCGGCATCCCCGCGATCGCGCCGGCAACGCCGCCGCCGGCCGCCGCCGCGGCGCCCGCGCCGGCCAGGCCGGATTCGAACGGCGACAATGTCGACGCGAGCAAGACGATCTGATGAAGCGCCCGACCGTCGCCCCCACCAGCAACCTCGTCACCGCCCTCGACGTCGGCTCGTCGAAAGTCTCGGCGCTGATCGCCGAGCCGGGCGAGGACGGCAGCCTCCGCATCCTCGGCACCGGCCAGCGCCAGAGCCAGGGCGTCCGCCGCGGCTTCATCGCCGACATGGAGAAGACCGAGGGCGCGATCCGCGAGGCGGTCGAGCAGGCCGAGCGCATCGCCGCGACCAATATCGAGGACGTGTTCGTCGGCTTCTCGGCGGGCGGCCTGGTCAGCACCGTCGCCAGCGTCGAGCTCAGGATCGGCGGCCGGCGGGTGCAGAAGGAGGATATCGACCAATTGCTCGGCATCGGCCGGGAATCGATCGGCGCGGACGGGCGGATGATCCTCCACGCCATGCCGGCCCTCTACACGCTCGACGGGCTCGAAGGCGTGAAGAAGCCGCTCGGCCTCCACGCCGACCGGCTCGCCGTCGACATCCACGTCATCGCCGCCGAGCCGTCGCCGGTCCGCAACCTCGATCTTTGCGTCCGCTCCGCCCATCTCGGCGTCGAGGCGATCGTCGCCTCGCCGGTCGCGGCGGGCAAGGCCTGCCTCAGCGACGAGGAGCGCGAATTGGGCGTCGCCCTGGTCGAGCTCGGTGCCGGAGTCACCAACGTCTCGGTCTTCGCCGGCGGCATGCTCGTGGGTTTGAAGTCGCTGGCGATGGGCGGGAGCGACATCACCGACGACATCGCCTCCGCCTTCGGCACCCGCCGGGTCGAGGCCGAGCGGATGAAATGCTTCTACGGCTCGGCGATGACGAGCCCGCGCGACAATCACGACATGATCGAATTGTCGCCGATCGCCGGCTCGGAGGAAGGGACGGAGGCGGCGCGGATCACCCGCGCCCAGCTCATCGCGATCATCCGCCAGCGGCTCGAGCATCTGAGCGGCGACATCGCCCAGGCGCTGAAGGATCTCGGCTTCGGCGGCCCGTTCGGCCGGCAGGTGGTGCTGACCGGCGGCGGCTCGGAGCTGAAGGGCATCGCCGATTATGCCCAGGGCGTGCTCGGCCGTGCCGTCCGCATCGGCCGGCCGAGCCTGCGCGGCCTGCCCGAAGCCCATAGTGGACCGGCCTTCGCGACCCTGGTCGGCCTCGCCCAGTTCGCCGCGTCGAACGAGCTCGATTTGCGAAGCGCGGTCTCCGCGACTCCCGCGATGCCCAAAGCGGGGGGCGGCAATATCGTCCAGCGGCTGATGACGGCGCTCAGGAGTGGCTTTTGAGACTCACTTTTGCACTTTTCTGGGGAAAAAGTGACGACGCCGTTAACTTTTTTCTCGCGCCCAAGAATCGCGTCGTGCAAAAGGACTTAGCACCATTTCCCGGAGATCGGGAGCAAAGGGGGAGATAGTCCCATGAGCATCGATTTCATCCGTCCCGAAGTGGACGAGCTCAGGCCCCGGATCAGCGTCATCGGCGTCGGCGGCGCCGGCGGCAATGCGGTCGCGAACATGATCGCGAACGACGTTCAGGGCGTCGATTTCATCGTCGCCAATACGGACGCGCAGGCGCTCAATGCTTCGCCGGCCGACCAGCGCATCCAGCTCGGCCTGCGCATCACCCAGGGCCTCGGCGCCGGCTCGCGGCCCGAGATCGGCAAGGCGGCCGCCGAGGAGGCGCTCGCCGAGATCGACCAGGCGCTCGAGGGCGCCCATATGTGCTTCATCGCCGCCGGCATGGGCGGCGGCACCGGCACCGGCGCCGCGCCGGTCATCGCCAAGGCCGCGCGCGACAAGGGCGTGCTGACCGTCGGCGTCGTCACCAAGCCGTTCGCTTTCGAGGGCAATCGCCGCGGCCGCGCCGCCGATGCCGGCATCGAGGAGCTTCAGCAGCACGTCGACACCTTGATCGTCATCCCCAACCAGAACCTGTTCCGCATCGCCAACCCGAACACGACCTTCAAGGAAGCGTTCATGATGGCCGACGAGGTCCTCCAGCAGGGCGTCCGCGGCATCACCGACCTGATGGTCATGCCCGGCCTCATCAACCTCGATTTCGCCGACGTCCGCTCGGTGATGGGCGAGATGGGCAAGGCGATGATGGGCACCGGCGAGTCCGGCGGCGACAATCGCGCGATCGAGGCGGCCGAGAAGGCGATCGCCAATCCGCTTCTCGACGGCGTGTCGATGCGCGGCGCCAAGGGCGTCATCATCTCGATCACCGGCGGCGAGGACATGCGGCTGATGGAGGTCGACGAGGCCGCGAGCCACATCAAGGAATTGGTCGACCCGGATGCGAACATCATCTGGGGCTCGGCGTTCAACAACGATCTCCAGGGCAAGATCCGCGTCTCGGTCGTCGCCACCGGCATCGATGCCGAGGCGGTGACCCAGGCGCCGCCGCAACCGGCCAAAGTCTTCGCCTTCCCCGGCGCCGCCCGCATGGCCGAGGCGCCGAAGACGAAGATGACGCCGCCCGAGCCGGTGACGGAAGCGCCGATGGCGGAGACCGCCGAGGCGCCTGCGGTCGAGACGGCCCCCGAGGCGCTCGGCCTCGCCGAGCCGGCGGCGGACGAGCTGACGCTCGACCAGCCGGCGGCCGAGGAAGCCAGCGACGAATTGCTGCTCGACAGCGGCGCGATGCTCGACGACGAAGGCGGCGAATCCTTCATCGAGGAAGGCGATCTGCTCGCCTCCGGCGGCCCGGAAAGCTCGGCTCCAGGCACGCGCAGCTGGATCACCGGCGAGGAACCGCCGGCCGCGCCGAAGACGGGCCGCGACGGCGGCACATTGTTCGAGCGCATGTCGAACATCGCCCGCGGCGCCGCCAAGGCCCAGGTCGACGAGGAGGCGCCGACCCCCGGCCGTCGCCGCGATCCGCTCGACATACCGCGTTTCCTTGGACGCCAGAATAACCAGTAATTAAAGGCTTTTAGAGCACCATGACCCTCCCCGCCGCAAGGCGGGGAGGGCGTTCGCGCATTCGTCGGAAAGTTCCACCGGCTCGTCGCCTGCTCCGCCCGGCCTGCCGCACATTCATTGCCGCGACAGGGGCGATGTTTTCTATGGCGCCATGACCCTCATTTCGACGAAGGGCGCCCGGTTCGGTTTGGCCTTGCTGGGTGCGACGGCCATGGTCGCGCCCGGCGCGGCCGCGGCGGCCCAGCCCGTTCCCGGCAGCGAGCAGCCGCTGCCCAGCGATCCGCTCTCGACCAACCTCCGCATCCTCGCCGAAAGCCCGCATAATGTCGGCGCCCTGATCGGCGCCGGCAATGCCGCGCTGGAGCTCGGCGACGCGCAAGGCGCGCTCACCTTCTTCGCCCGCGCCGAGCAGGACGCGCCGCAGGATGGCTGGGTCAAGAAATGGGAAGGCTCGGCGCTGGTCCAGCTCGAGCAGCCGGCGGCGGCGCTCAAATTCTTCCGCGACGCGGTGTCGCTCGGCGTCCCCGAGACGGCGGTGGCGGGCGACCGCGGCCTTGCCTGGGACATTAGCGGCGACCCGCGCCGGGCGCAGCGCGATTATCGCCTCGCTTTGTCGCAGGACCGCGATCCCGAAGTGACGCGCCGTCTCGCGCTGTCGCTGGCGATCAGCGGCGAGCGCGAACAGGCGCTGGCTTTGCTCCAGGACCAGTTGCAGCGCCGCGACCGGGCCGCCTTCCGCACGCGGGCCCTGGTGCTGGCGCTGACCGGCGACTGGCAG
The DNA here is from genome assembly GCA_036491055.1 of Allosphingosinicella sp. GTDB lineage: Bacteria > Pseudomonadota > Alphaproteobacteria > Sphingomonadales > Sphingomonadaceae > Allosphingosinicella. The sequence goes on along the minus strand of DASXCT010000047.1, from coordinate 55,444 downwards.
GATGCCGACCGCGACGTCCAGGCCGAGATGCCCGGTCCGCAGGCCTCCGCGATCGAACCCTATCTTGCCAGGCTGCCGTCGCTGAGCCTCGCCGACCGCGCGCTCGCCGTCCATCTCGGCCATTTTCCGGGCAACGGCCGCGCCGCGCCGCCGGCGACGAATTACGCGCAGAACGGCTACACCCGGAATGCCGGCTCTGAGGGCAATGTTGCGCAGACCGAGTCCGGACGCCCCAATTATGCCGGCCTGCCGCCTGGCTACCGCCCCACCCCGCAGCCGGCGCAAAGCGGTTCGGACGATTCCGTCGACGAGGAGGATGGTGACGACAGCCGGCCCGGTTTCGGTTCCTCGGTCGCCCCGGCGCCGGCCGTGCCGGCCCGGGTCGCCGCCGCGCAACCGGAGGCGCCGCGTCCGAATCCGGCGCCCGCCGGCGCCGCGGGCCAGAACCGGACTTACCCCCCGCCGGTTTCTCAATGGTCCTGGTCGCGGCCGCCGCTGCCGCCGATGCCGCGCCGGGCGCCGGTGAGGACTGTTTCCAATCCGGCGGCGCGCCGATCGCCGCCGGTTCCGGTGAAGCCGGTCGAGACCGCGTCGGCCGTCCGCACCGAGCCGCCGGCGCCGCATCCGGTCGAGATTGCCGACGCCCGCGCGCCCGAGACGCCGCCGGTCGCGCTCGGCGCTTCCGCGCCGCCGCCGCAGCCCAGCTTCGTGCTCCAGCCGTCGCGCCATGCCGAGCGTCCGGCGACGCAAGGCCGGCTCGCCGACCTCGCCGCCGACCTCGACCGGATCGAGACGGAGCGGCGGGTGCGGGGCGCCCCCTCATCCGCCCAATCCGACGAGCCCCGCCAATCGGCCTCCCGGACCCGCGCCTCCGCACGCAAGGCCGCCGAGGCGCGCGAGCCGGCCCGCCACTGGGTCCAGCTCGCCCATGCCTCCGATCCGGACGTTCTGCCGGGCGAATATGCGCGGCTGAAGGACAAGGCGCCGAGATTGTTCACAGGCCGCAGCGCCTGGGCGGCCTCGGAGCGGCAGACCAGCCGGCTGCTGGTCGGGCCGTTCGACAGCGAGCGGGAAGCGCAGCATTTCGTCGACCGCCTCGAGAAAGCGGATCTCACCGGCCTCGCCTGGACGAGCGACGCGGGGCAGAGAGTCGAGAAAATCGACGCGCGGTGACGCCGCTCGCCGCTTGCGCCGCCGATCCCGCCCGCTCGCGCGGCCGTCTCCATGTCGGAACCGAAGGCGGCAGCCGCGGCCCCCGCGACGCCTTCCAGCGCGACCGCGATCGGATCGTCCATTCGGTGCCGTTTCGCCGCCTCCGCCACAAGACCCAGGTCTTCGTCGCGCCCGACGGCGATCATTTCCGCGTCCGCCTCACCCACAGCCTCGAAGTCGCGCAGATCGGTCGGACCATCGCCCGCGCGCTCGGCCTCAACGAGGATCTGACCGAGGCTTTGTGCCTCGCCCACGATATCGGCCACCCGCCGTTCGGCCATTCGGGCGAGGAGGCGCTGGCGGCGGCGATGGCGGAGGCGGGCGGCTTCGACCATAATGGCCACACGCTCCGGCTGCTGACGCGGCTGGAGAGCCCCTATCCGCTCCATCCCGGCCTCAACCTCGCCTGGGAGACGCTGGAAGGGCTCGCCAAGCATAATGGGCCGGTGGCGATGCCCGGCTGGGCGCTCGCCGAGGCCGATGCCGAATTCCCGCTCGACCTTCAAAGCTGGCCGAGCCTCGAAGCGCAGGTCGCGGCGATCGCCGACGACATCGCCTATGACAATCACGACGTCGACGACGGCCTGCGCGCCGGCCTGTTCACGCTCGACGCGCTGACCGGGCTTCCCTTCGTCCATGGCCTCTGGTCGGCGGTGCGCGCCCGTTATCCGGGGGTGGACCAAGCGCGTCTGGTCCCGGAGCTGGTCCGCGACCAGATCGGCCTCATGGTGAACGACGTGCTGGCGGAGACGCGGCGCCGGATCGCCGAAGCCGGGGTCGAAAGCGTCGACGACGTCCGCAATGCGGGTCGTCCGCTCGTCGGCTTCTCGGCGGAAATGGCGGCGGAGGAGAAAGCGCTCAAGGCCTTCCTCTACGCCCGCATGTACCGATCGCCGCCGATCCTCGCCATCCAGGCGGAGGCGAAGAAATTGCTCGCCGAGCTGTTCGCCGCCTATCGAAGCGATCCGTCGCTGCTTCCGCCGGCCTGGCGCGGCGGCGAGGACGATCCGACCGCGCGGGTGCGGCGGACCGGCGACTTCATCGCCGGCATGACCGACCGCTATGCCGTCTCCCGCTATCGCGAATTGATCGGCGTGCCGGGTCTGCCCGAAACGTTCTGAGCCGCCTTCAGCTTTCGTTCACCGGTCGCGGCGCAGGCGAGAAAGCCGTCATGGACGCGCAGACCATCGCCCTCAACCGCTTCGGGCTCGGCGCCCGGCCCGACGAGGCGGCCCCCGCCGACTCCAAAGCCTGGCTTCGCGCCCAGCTCGGCGGCTTCGATCCGCGTCCCGCCGCCATTGCCGCCGCGCCGACCCGCAAGGAGATCGCGACCCAGCTCGCCGATTATATCGAGGAGACGCGCGGCGCCAAGGCTGGGCGCCAGGCCCAGGCGCAGCCGGCCGCCGCCGCGCCGCAGCCTCGGCCGGCGGCGATGACCGATATGGCGGAAGCGCGAGGCGGCACGGCCGACAAGATGCTCAACGACCGACTCGCCGGCCTGCCACAATCGACCCAGCAATATCTCCGCAAGGACATACGCGACCATTATCTCGCCTGCATCGCCGCGCGCACCGACGCGGCGCTGGTCACGCCGGCGCCGTTCGTCGAGCGGCTCGTCCATTTCTGGGCGAATCATTTCGCGGTCTCGGCCGACAAATTGCAGGTGATCGGCCTTGCCGGCCTGCTCGAATTCGAGGCGATAAGGCCGCATGTGCTCGGCCGCTTCGAGGACCTGCTGCTCGCGGTCGAGCAGCATCCGGCGATGCTCCTCTATCTCGACCAGGCGCAATCGGCGGGCCCCGACAGCCGGCTCGGCGCGCTCGCGGCCGCGCGCGGGCGCAAGCTCGGCCTCAACGAGAATCTCGCGCGCGAGATCATGGAGCTGCACACTCTGGGCGTGCGCACCGGCTATACCCAGGCCGACGTCGTCGAATTCGCCCGCGCGCTGACCGGCTGGACCGTCGATGGCCTCCGCCGCGGCGCGGTCGGACGCGCGCTCGGCTTCGACGACGGCGACGCCGGCGCCTTCCGCTTCGCCGAGGCGATGCACCAGCCCGGCGCGCGGACCATCCTCGGCAAGAGCTACGATCAGACGGGCGTCGAGCAGGCGAAAGCGGTGCTCCACGACCTTGCCGGGAGTCCCGCGACCGCCAGGCATATCGCGACCAAGCTCGCCCGCCATTTCGCCGCCGACGATCCCCCGCCCGCTTTGGTCGACCGTCTTGCCGCCGCTTACCTGCGGAGCGGCGGAGACCTTCCCACCCTCTACCGCCTGCTGATCGACGCACCCGAAGTGTGGAACCCGGCAAGCCCCAAGTTCCGCACGCCCTGGGATTGGTCGGTCGCGGCGCTCCGCGCCGTCGGGACGAAGCAGCTTCAGGGACAGGCGATCGCCGGGCTGATGACCCAGCTCGGCCAGCCCGTCTGGCGGCCGGGCTCGCCCGCCGGCTATGACGATATCGAAGCGAGCTGGGCCGGACCCGACGCCCTGGTGCGGCGGGTCGAGGCGGCGCAGCGGATCGCCAACCGGGCCGGCCTCGTCGATCCCCGCGCGCTCGCCCCGAAAGTCCTTCCCGACATGAGCCGGGCGACGTCCTTGGCCCTCGCCCGCGCCGAAAGCCCTGCCCAGGGTCTCGCCCTGCTGCTCGCGTCGCCGGAATTCCTGCGGAGATGAAGATGATCGACCGCCGCTTCTTTCTCGGCAGCGCCGCCGCCGGCGCCGCCCTGCTCGCCGCGCCCGGCATTGCCTTCGCCAGGGCCGCGACCGATCGGCGCTTCGTCTTCATCATCCAGCGCGGCGCGGCCGACGGCCTCTCGATCGTCGCCCCGGTCGGCGATCCGGCTTTCGCGGGCCTGCGCGGCGCCTTCGTCGAGGACGCGCAGGCGGGGGCGAAGCTCGACAGCTTCTTCACCCTCCATCCCGCTCTGGTCGAGACGGCGAAGCTCTACGGCACCGGCGAGGCCCTGTTCGTCCATGCCGTCGCCTCGCCCTATCGCGACCGCTCGCATTTCGACGGCCAGAACGTGCTCGAGACCGGCGCGACCGGCGCCTACCGGCTGAAGGACGGCTGGATGAACCGCCTGCTCGGCCTGCTGCCGCAGGGCGAAGCGAGGGCGATCGCCGTGTCGCCGACGGTGCCGATGGCGCTGCGCGGCGCGCGCGACGTCACCTCCTACGCGCCGTCGGCGCTGCCGACGCCGACCGACGATCTGCTCGCCCGGGTCGGCGATCTCTATGCGAGCGACCCCCAGCTCGCGCCTCTTTGGAACGATGCGATGGCGACGCGCAAGCTGACCGGCGACCTGACGGGCGGCGGCACGAACGGCGCCGCGACCGGAGCGCTCGCCGCGCGCCTCCTCGCCGGCGCGGAGGGCGAGCGCGTCGCCTTCATCGAGACCGGCGGCTGGGACACGCATAGCGGCCAGCGCGGCCGGCTCGCCACCCAACTCAAGGGGCTCGATTCCTTGCTCGCCGCGCTGAAAACGGGCCTCGGTCCCGATTGGTCGAACACCCTGGTCCTGGTCGCCACCGAATTCGGCCGCACCGCCGCGATCAACGGCACCGGCGGCACCGACCATGGCACCGCCTCGGTCGCGATGCTGCTCGGCGGCGCGGTCGAGGGCGGACGGGTGGCCGGCGACTGGCCCGGCCTCGCCCCCGCCGCCCTCTACCAGAATCGCGACCTGCGACCGACGACCGACCTCGATGCCCTGATCGCCAACGCGCTTGGCCAGCATTACGGCCTCGATCTCGGCCGCACGGCGGCGGCGCTCTTCCCCGAGGGCAAGAGACCGGTGCCGATCGAGGGCCTCGTCCGCGCCTGACCCTTCTGACCCGCTTCGGGACGGAAATCCCGAATTAACCCGCACCCGCTAGAAACATGCCCCGCATTGAGGCAGACTGTCCGGCAGCGGCCGTGCGCCGCGCCGAGGAGGGCAAAATGACCGACGTTCGCGCCGACGACCTGGAAGAAGGGGATCGCCTTCCCTGGCTGGAAGCAGTGGATGAGGAAGACGGCCGCGACGGCCCGTCCGTGCTCAAGCTGATCGTTGCCGTCCTGGTCGGCCTGGTCTCGATCGGCCTAATCGTCGGCGGCCTGTTCTGGCTCGGCAACCGCCATGGAGGCGGCGGCAGCGCCGCGAATGTCGAGACGGTCAAGGCCCCGCCGGGCGCCTATAAGGTCAAGCCGCAAAATCCGGGCGGAATGAACGTCCAGGGCGAAGGCGACACCTCTTTCGCCGCCAGCGCCGGTGCCGAGCCCAAGGGCCGCATCGATGCGAGCAAGATGCCCGAGGCGCCGGTTGCCAGGGGCGGCGCGCCCGCCGCGCAGCCGCGGGGCGGTCAGGCCGCCAAGCCCGCCGCGCCGGCGCCGACGCGGGTGGCCCAGGCCGCCGGGCCGCAACCGGCTCCCCCCGCGCCCAGGCCGGCGCCCGCCAGGCCCGCCGCGAAGCCCGCGCCGGCACCCGCCGCGTCCGGCCAGAGCGGCGGCAGCATCCAGCTCGGCGCTTTCTCGAGCCAGGCTTCGGCGGAGCGCGCCTGGAAGGCGATGGCGGGCCGCTTCTCCTATCTCGCGCCGCTCAGCCACAATGTCATTCCGGTCTCGTCGGGCGGCCGCACGCTCTACCGGCTGCGCGCGGGCGGGGCGGGGGCGAGCGACGTCTGCCGGCGTTTGAAAGTGGCCGGCGAGACCTGCGTCACGCTTGACTAATCGCGCCGCGGCTTCAGGACCGGGCGACCGGTTCCGAAGGCTCGGAGATTCGAATGCAGGCGGCGATTTACGGGCTGGCGGGCGCGCTTCCGAGCGCCGACGAGCGCGCCTTCTTCCGCGACGCCGATCCGGCCGGCTACATCCTTTTCCGGCGTAATTGCGTCGACCGGGCGCAGCTCCGCGTGCTGACCGACGCGCTCAGGGCGCTCTCCGGCCGAGAAGATTTGCCGATCCTGATCGACCAGGAAGGCGGCCGCGTCGCCCGCCTCGGCCAGCCCGAATGGCCGGCCTTCCCCGCCGGCGCACGGTTCGCCGAACTTTATGCCAAGGCACCGATGAGCGCGATCGAGGCGGCGCGCGCCAATGCCCAGGCGATCGCTTTGGTGCTCGGCGAAATGGGCGTGAACGTCGATTGCCTCCCCGTGCTCGACCTGCGGCAGGAGGGGTCGAGCGACATCATCGGCGACCGCGCGCTCGGGTCCGAGCCGATGCAGGTGGCGGCGCTCGGCCGGGCGATGCTCGACGGGCTCGCCGCGGGCGGCGCGGTCGGCGTGGTCAAGCATATGCCGGGCCACGGCCGCGCCCGTGTCGACAGCCACAAGGAATTGCCGGTCGTGGACGCGCCGGAAGAAGCGCTGGCGACGGATCTCGAGCCCTTCCATACGCTTCGCAACGCGCCGATGGGGATGGTCGCGCATATCGTCTTCACCGCCTGGGACCGGGACAACCCGTCCAGCCTCTCGCCCTTCGTCATCGGCGACATCGTCCGCGGCCGGATCGGCTTCGACGGTTTCCTGATGACCGACGATCTCGGCATGGACGCGCTTTCCGGCAGCTTCGCCGAACGGACGGAGCGGGCGCTCGCCGCCGGCTGCGACGCCGCGCTCCACTGCTCGGGCGCGATGGAGGAGATGGTCGCGGTTGCTTCCGCGGCCGGTCTGCTCAGCGACAAGGGCCGGGAGCGGCTGGCGCGTGCGATGGCGTGGGCCGGGCAGGGGACAGGCTCCTACGAAGCCCTGGTCGAGAAGCGCGACAAGCTACTCGCCCTCGCCTGAATCCATGGACCTTCGGCCGCCGCGCCTCTAGAGGCTCGGGCGCAATCGGAAAGGCAGGGATTTGGCAAACGTCACCGTCATCGGCGGCCAATGGGGCGATGAAGGCAAGGGCAAGATCGTCGACTGGCTGGCGAGCCGCGCCGAAATCGTCGCCCGCTTCCAGGGCGGCCACAATGCCGGCCACACGCTCGTCGTCGGCAACCAAACCTACAAATTGTCGCTGCTGCCCTCGGGCATCGTCCGCGGCACATTGTCGGTGATCGGCAACGGCGTCGTCCTCGATCCCTGGGCCTTTCGCGACGAGGTGGCGCGGCTGCGCGAGCAGGGTGTCGCCGTCACGCCGGAGAACCTCCAGGTCGCCGACAATTGCCCCCTCATCCTCCCCTTCCATCGCGACCTCGACGCGTTGCGCGAGGATGCGTCGGGCGCCGGCAAGATCGGCACCACGAGGCGCGGCATCGGCCCCGCTTATGAGGACAAGGTCGGCCGCCGTGCCATCCGGGTCTGCGACCTCGCCCATCTGGGCGGGCTCGGGCCGCAGCTCGACCGGCTCTGCGCCCATCACGACGCGCTCCGCGCCGGCTTCGGCGAGCCTAAGATCGACCGGGCCCGGCTCGAGCGCGACCTCGGCGAGATCGCGAGCTTCGTGCTGGAATTCGCCCGCCCAACCTGGATCACGCTCAACGAGGCGCGGGCGCGCGGCAAGCGCATCCTGTTCGAGGGCGCGCAGGGCGTGCTGCTCGACGTCGACCACGGCACTTATCCGTTCGTCACCTCGTCGAACACGATCGCCGGCACCGCGGCGGGCGGCACCGGCCTCGGGCCGCACGCGGCCGGCTTCGTGCTCGGCATCGTCAAGGCCTATACGACCCGGGTGGGGCAGGGGCCGTTCCCGACCGAGCTCGACGACGCGATCGGCGAGCGGCTGGGCGAGCGCGGGCGCGAGTTCGGCACCGTCACCGGCCGCAAGCGGCGTTGCGGCTGGTTCGACGCGGTGCTGGTGCGCCAGTCCTGCGCCGTCGCCGGAGTCACCGGCATCGCGCTGACCAAGCTCGACGTGCTCGACGGCCTCGACGAGATCCGCATCTGCACCGGCTACCGGCTGAACGGCGAGACGCTCGGCCACCTTCCGGCCCATGCCGCCGACCAGGCCGCGGTCGAACCGGTCTACGAAATGATGGACGGGTGGACCGAATCGACCCACGGCGCGCGCTCCTGGGCCCAGCTTCCCGCCCAGGCGATCAAATATATCCGCCGCATCGAGGAATTGATCCATTGTCCGGTGGCCCTGGTCTCGACCAGCCCCGAGCGCGAGGACACGATCCTGGTCCGCGATCCGTTCGCCGATTGAACGTCTCGTCGCCCCAGCGAAGGCTGGGGCCCCAGTGGGTGAAGGGCGCCTGTGCCTTTTCCGCACGGGGGCCCCAGCCTTCGCTGGGGCGACGGTCTCTTCAAGCCGTCGGCATCTCGCGGAAATCCGGCGGCGGATCTCCGTCCGCCGCTTCCACATCGACCCGTTCGACCTGCGCCGAGGGTGAGCCCCCGCGGCATTTGGCGATGAACGCATCCACCGCCCGCGGCTCGCCGAATGCCATGGCTTCGACACTGCCGTCGCGGCGGTTGCGGATCCAGCCCTTGAGGCCGAGCGCATGGGCCTGCTCGATGGCCCAGCCGCGGTAGAAGACGCCCTGGACGCGGCCGGTGATGCGCAGGCGGCGCCCGATCACCCGCGCGCCCTCATCCACATTGGGCCCGGTGCAGGAGCTTGTGATCCGCCAGCACCAAAGCCATCATCGCCTCGACCACCGGCGCGCCGCGGATGCCGACGCAGGGATCGTGGCGCCCCTTCGTCACCGCCTCCGCCGCTTCGCCGGACGCGTTTACCGTCTCGACCGGCGTCAGGATCGACGAGGTCGGCTTGAACGCCACCCGCACGACCAAAGGCTGGCCGGTCGAGATGCCGCCGGCGATGCCGCCGGCATGGTTGGCGAGGAATTGGGGCCGGCCGTCGGCGCCGGGGCGCATACGGTCGGCATTCTGCTCGCCGGTGAGCCGCGCCGCGGCGAAGCCGTCGCCGATCTCGACCGCCTTCACCGCGTTGATCGACATGCAGGCGGCGGCGAGGTCGGCGTCGAGCTTGGCGTAGACCGGCGCCCCCCAGCCGGGCGCGACACCGGTCGCGACGCATTCGATCACGGCGCCGAGCGAGCTGCCGGCCTTGCGGGCGCCGTCGATCAAAGCCTCCCAGCGCGCCGCCGCTTGCGCGTCGGGGCAGAAGAAGGGATTGGCGTCGATCGCCGCTTCGTCGAAACGGCCGCGGTCGATCCCGTCGCCGCCGATCTCGACGACAAAAGCGCGGATCGAGACTTCGGGCACGACCAATCGTGCCACTCCGCCGGCCGCGACCCGCGACGCCGTCTCCCGCGCCGAGCTCCGGCCGCCGCCGCGCCAGTCGCGGACGCCGTATTTCGCATCATAGGCATAATCGGCATGGCCGGGCCGGTAGGGCGGCGCGCTCTCGCCATAATCTTTCGAGCGCGCGTCGACATTGTCGATCGTCAGGCTGATCGGCGTGCCGGTCGTCCGCCCCTCGAAAATGCCGGAGAGGATCCGCACCCGGTCCGGCTCGCGCCTTTGGGTGGTGAAGCGCGACTGGCCCGGCCGGCGCTTGTCGAGCCAGGGCTGAATATCCTCCTCGGACAGGCTCAGCCCCGGCGGGCATCCGTCGACGATCGCGCCGATCGCCGGCCCGTGGCTTTCGCCCCAGGTCGAGAAGCGGAAGACGCGGCCGAAGCTGTTGAGGCTCATCTTGCCCTCTCCCGATGAGGGAGAGGGAGGGCCCCGTCCCGCGTCGCGGGACGGGAGGGTGAGGGCACGCGCATCGCCAGCTCCGCCCGGATCGCCCTCAGCACTGCCTCTCGTTCACCCATGACTTCATTGTTCCAGAACCGGAGCACTCGATAGCCTTCTTTGGCCAAAGCTTCGGCCCTCAGGCGATCATATTCCGCCAACGCTTCATGCTGGGAGCCGTCGACTTCCACAACCAGTCTCGCTTCCATGCAACAGAAATCGGCGGTGAAGGCGCCGATCCACATCTGGCGACGGAATTTGGAGCCTTCGAGGCGACGGCTGCGTAGCGCGGACCAGAGGCGTTTCTCGGCTTCGGTGGCCGACCGGCGAAGCGCCCTGACCCGGATCAGAGGTTCGGTTCCGTCGATCTGCTTCATAGGTCTGCGTGCCCTCACCCTCCCGAGCCTTCGGCTCGGGCCCCTCCCTCTCCCCCTGGGAGAGGGGCTGTTAAACGACCGAAATATCCGGCGCGTCCTCGGCTTTCATGCCGATGACGTTGTAGCCGGCGTCGACATGGTGGATCTCGCCGGTCACGCCCGCCGACAGGTCCGAGAGGAGGTAGAGGCCGGCGCCGCCGACATCCTCGATGGTGACGTTGCGGCGGAGCGGGCTGTTATACTCGTTCCAGCGCATGATGTAGCGGAAGTCGCCGATGCCGCTTGCCGCCAGCGTCTTGATCGGCCCGGCCGAGATGGCGTTGACCCGGATCTTCTCCGGCCCGAGGTCCATGGCGAGATACTTGACGCTCGTCTCCAGCGCCGCCTTGGCAAGGCCCATCACATTATAATGCGGGATCACCTTCTCGGCGCCGTAATAGGACAAAGTGAGGAGGCTGCCGCCCTCCTTCATCATCGCGCGCGCGCGCCGCGCCACCGCGGTGAAGCTGTAGGCGGAGATGTTCATCGTCATCAGGAAATTTTCGAGGCTGGTGTCGACATATTTGCCGCGCAGCTCGTTCTTGTCCGAAAAGCCGATGGCATGGACGACGAAGTCGATCGTCTCCCATCTCCGCTTCAGCGTGTCGAAAGCATTGTCGAGCGCGCCCATGTCGGAGACGTCGCAATCGAACAGGAAGTCGGAGCCCACTTGCTCGGCGAGCGGCGCGACGCGCTTCTTCAGCGCATCGCCCTGGTAGGAGAAAGCGAGCTCCGCTCCCTCGTCGCCAAGCTTCTTCGCGATACCCCAGGCGAGCGACTTGTCGTTGGCGAGGCCCATGATCAGACCCCTCTTGCCCGCCATCAAGCCCGTCATATTTTTTCCCCTTCGGCCCTGGCCTGCTCGATCTCATCCGGCGTCGGCTCGGGCGTGTCCGCCAGCGCCGCGTTGAGCTCGGCGCCGATTACCACGCCGAGCCCGATCACGAAGAAGAAAATGAGCGCGATGATCACGCTGGCGAGGCTGCCGTAGGTGAGGTTGTAATTGCCGACATGGCCGAGCACGACCGGGAGCAGGGCGCTCGTCACCAGCCACCAGGCCGCCACGAAGGCGGCGCCGGGCCATTTGCGGCACTGGATGCGCCGGTATTTGCGCGGCGTCAGCATCACGAAGACAAAGTAGATCGAGCCGAACAGAACCAGGCCGGGCACGACGTGGAGCACGGTGAGCAGGCTGACGATATCCTGCGCGCCGGGCAGGACCCGGCTGACGAACTGCTCGACGCCCGAGAGCAGAACGGAGATGCTGAACGAGACCAGGATCAGCACCACCGCGGCGACGATCAGGCCGATCGAGCCCAATCGATATTCCCAGAAAGGCGCGGTGGCGCGGACGCCGTAGGCGCGGCGCAGGATGTCGCGGATCGTCTCGATGAAGCTCCCGGTCGTCCACAGGCCGACCAGGGCGCCAAGCCAGAGCAGGGTGCCCGAGCGGGCCTGGAGGACGTCGCTCACCGGCTTCCTCAGCACGTCGGCGACGCTTCGCGGCATGGTCGCGAGCAAGGCGGAGAGCGCGTGCATCCCGCCCTCGGTCTGGCCGAGCAGATGCGCCACGGCCGCGGCGACGATGACGAACGGGAAGACCGTCATCAAGGTCAGATAGGCAAGGTTGCCGGCGTGGATGAAGCCGTCGCTATAGACGCCGACCGCCACCCGCTTCAGCACCTTGAACGGCTTGGTGCCGGGCCGGACCTTGTCGACCGCCCGTCCGAGATGCGCCCGGGCCCTGGCGAGACGCTTGCGCCTGGCTTCCGGCGATTCGGGCGAAATATTCTGCACGAGCGGCTAGACGCCCAGGCCGGCCCGCGGGTTTCCCTTGCCCTTGCCGCTCCACTCCTCGACGAAGCGGGCGAGCTCCGGGTCGTTCGCCGGCACGTCGACCATCAGGGTGACGAGCTGGTCGCCGCGCTCGCCGGTCCTGGCGGTGAAGCCCTTGCCCTTGAGGCGCAGGACCTTGCCCGAGCTCGAGCCCTTGGGGATGGACAGCATGACCGGCCCGTCGACCGTCGGCACCTTGACCTTCGCGCCGAGCAGGGCCTCGTCGATCCGCACCGGCAGTTCGAGCCTGATATTGTCGCCGTCGCGGGTGAAGAAACGGTGCTGCTTGATCGAGATGGTGACGATCGCATCGCCATTGCCGCCGGACCCCGTCTGGCCCTGGCCGGCAAGGCGGATCCGGGCGCCTTCCTCGACGCCCCTGGGAAGCTTGATCGAGACGGTCTTGCCGCCCTGCAGCGTCACGCGCTGCTCGCGCAAGGCCGCCGCATCCTCGAAGGCGACGGGGAGGCGATAGGCGATGTCGGCGCCCTTTTGCGGCGGTGCCCGCCGGCCGAAGCCGCCGAAGCCCCCGAACGGGCCGCCGCCGCGGCGCTGTTGCTGCTGGCCGAACAGGCCCTCGAACAGGTCGGACAGGTCCACCTCCTCGCCCGCGCCGAACGGGGCGCCGCCGGGGCCGCCGCCGGGGAAGCCGCCCGGTCCGGCGCCGCGGCCAGCGCCCGCGCCATAGCCGAAGGGCGCCTTGGGATTGCCGTCCTCGTCGATCTCGCCGCGGTCGTAGCGGGCGCGCTTGTCCTTGTCGGTGAGGATGTCATAGGCCTGCGTCACCTTGGAAAAGCGCGCGGCCGCCTGCGGATTGTCCTTGTTGCGGTCCGGGTGAAGCTCCTTGGCGAGCTTGCGATAGGCCTTCTTGACCTCGGCCTCGCCCGCGTCGCGCTTGACGCCCAGTTGCTCGTAAAGGTCCGCCATCCGCCCCTGCTTCTCCAACCGGAAGAGAAAAGTCCATTGTTGCACCGAAGCAACGCTGTTGCAGATGGGTCGCGCAGCCGCTCTCTGCAACCCGCTTGTGCGGCGCACGCGGCGCGGGCAAAGGTCCGGCCATGGCCACCGACCCGCACGCGCTCTTCGACGAATGGCTGGCGGAAGCGCGGCTTGCGGAGCCGAACGACCCGACCGCCATGGCGGTCGCCACCGCCGATCGCGGCGGCCGGCCGTCGGTCAGGATGATCCTGCTCAAGGGCCATGACGCGCGCGGCTTCGTCTTCTACACCAATCTCGACAGCCGCAAGGGCGGCGAGCTCGCCGCGAACCCCCAGGCTGCCTTGCTCTTCCACTGGAAGTCGCTGCGCCGGCAGGTGCGGGTCGAAGGGCCGGTCGAGCCGGTCGCCGAGGCCGAGGCGGACGCCTATTTCGCGAGCCGGGCACGGGAATCCCGGCTCGGCGCCTGGGCCTCCGACCAGTCGCGCCCGCTCGACCGCCGCGAGACGTTCGAGGCGCGCTATCGGGACGTGGAAGAGAGGTTCGAAGGGCGCGAAGTGCCGCGCCCGCCGCGCTGGGGCGGATGGCGCCTGGTGCCCGAGCGGATCGAATTCTGGAGCGACCGCCCCTTCCGGCTGCACGAAAGGCGGCTCTTCACCCGGAGCGGCGGCGGCTGGAGCGAAGGCCTGCTCTACCCGTGAGCGCCGAGGCCCGTCTCCACGAGCGGCACCGGGCGCATGGCGCGCTGACGGCGCGGGCGGCTTTGGCGAGCGTCTCGACCGCGACCTTCCTCCTCTTCCTCAAGGGCTATGCCGCCTGGGCGACGGCTTCGGTGGCGATGCTCGGCTCCCTCGCCGACACCGGGCTCGACCTGATCACCTCGCTCATCACCCTCTACGGCGTGCGGATGGCCGCCGTTCCGGCCGACCGCGAGCACCGTTTCGGCCATGGCAAGGCGGAGGCGCTGGCCGCGCTCTTCCAGGTTGGAATCATCGGCTTCTCGGCGATCGGCATCGGCTGGCGCGCGGTCGCGCGGTTCGCCAACGGCGCGGCCACCGCCCATGCCGAAACCGGCATCGCCGCGTCGGCGGTCGCGGTGGCGACGACCTTCGCGCTCATCCTCTACCAGAAGCGGGTCATCGCCCGCACCGCCTCGGTCGCCATCCAGACCGACAATATCCACTATCAGAGCGACCTGCTGCTCAACCTCTCGGTGGTCATCGCTCTGGTGCTCGACCAATATGCCGGCATCAGGGGCGCCGATCCCGTGCTCGGCTTCGTGATCGCCCTGTGGCTGCTGTGGGGCGCGTGGATCGCCTCCAGCCGCGCGATCGACCAGCTCATGGACAAGGAATGGCCCGAGGCGAAAAGGCGGCGCTTCGTCGAGGTGGCGGCGCGCCATCCCGAGCTCAAGGGGATCCACGATCTCAGGACCCGCACCAGCGGCGCCCATGATTTCGTCCAGTTCCACGTGTGGATGGACCCGCGGATGACGATCGAGGAAGCGCACCGGGTGATGGACGAGGTGGAGCACAAGCTCGCCGCCGAATTCCCAGGCGTCGAGATCCTGATCCACATCGATCCCGAGGGCCAGGTCGACCAGCCCGACAACCCCCTTGCCGAGACCGACCTCACCCGGTCGATGGAGCCCTGAAATGACCCGATTACGTCTCGTCCAGGTCGACGCCTTCGCCGACCGCCCCTTCGCCGGCAATCCCGCGGCGGTCATGCCGCTCGAGCAATGGCTGCCGGACGAGATCCTCCAGGCGATCGCGATGGAGAACAATCTCAGCGAGACCGCGTTCACGGTCCCTGCCGAGGACAATGAGGCCGATTACGCGCTGCGCTGGTTCACGCCGGCGGTCGAGGTCGCCTTGTGCGGCCATGCGACGCTCGCCAGCGGCCATGTGCTGATCGGCGACCGCGATCGGGTCCGCTTCCGTACCCGCAAGGCGGGCCTGCTCGAGGTCGCCCGGGGCGAAGGCGGTTTCTATCTGATGTCGCTTCCCGCTTATCGCGCCGAGCCGAAGCCTTTGCCCAAAGTGGTCGCGGCGCTCGGCTGCGATCCTCGGGAGACGCTCTGGCATCCCGGCCTTTACGCGCTGGTCGTGCTCGGCTCGGAGGCGGAGGTGCTGGCACTTCGCCCCGATTTCCGCGCTTTGGCGGCGGAAGGCGACATTCTGACCATCGTCACCGCGCCCGGCCAGGCCAGCGATATCGTCAGCCGCGTCTTCGCCTGCGGCGCCGGCATCGACGAGGATCCGGTGACCGGCTCGGCGCACAGCGTGCTGACGCCTTACTGGGCCGGCCGGCTCGGGCGCGACCGCTTCACCGCCGTCCAGGCGAGCCGCCGCGGCGGCCATCTCACCTGCCGGCTGGAGGGAGACCGCGCCCTTCTGGGCGCGCGCTGCGTGACCGTGATGGAAGGCGTGATGACGATCTGAACCTATGGCAAGCACCCTTTTCACCCCCCTCGATGTCGCCGGCCTCACGCTTCGCAACCGGATCGTGATCGCGCCCATGTGCCAATATTCCGCCGACGGCGCCGGCAGCGCGACCGACTGGCACCTCATCCATCTCGGCCATCTCGCTTTGTCGGGCGCCGGGCTGCTGACGATCGAGGCGACGGCGGTGACGGCGGACGGCCGCATCTCGTCCGACGATCTCGGCCTCTGGTCGGATGCGAACGAAGCGGCGCTCGGCCGGGTCCTCGACGGCGTCCGCCGCTGGTCGGACATGCCGATCGCGATCCAGCTCGGCCATGCCGGGCGCAAGGCCTCGACCCGGGTGCCGTGGCAAGGCGGCGGGCAGATCGGCCCCGACGCGCCGGCCGGCTGGCAGACGGTCGCGCCCTCGGCCATCCCGTTCCTCGACACCGAGAATCCGCCGGTCGCGCTCGATCGCTTTGGCCTCGACCGGATAAGCGACGGCTTCGCGGCGGCGGCCGAGCGGGCGGCGCGGCTTGGGCTCGACGCGATCCAGCTCCACGGCGCCCACGGCTATCTGCTCCACCAATTCCTCTCGCCGCTCTCCAATGCCCGCGAGGACGAATATGGCGGCAGCCTCGAAAACCGGCTGCGCTTTCCGCTCGAGATCTTCGACGCGGTCCGGGCCGTCTTTCCAAAGGAGAAACCGGTCAGCATGCGCATCTCGGGGACCGACTGGGTCGCGGGCGGCTGGGACATCGAGCAGACGATCGCCTTCGCCCGGGCGCTCGAAGCGCGGGGCTGCGCCGCGATCCACGTCTCCTCCGGCGGCACGTCGCCGGCCCAGTCGATCCCGATGGGCCCCGGCTACCAGGTGCCGCTGGCGCGGGCGGTCCGGCAGGCGGTGGACATTCCCGTGATCGCGGTCGGCCTGATCACCGAGCCCGAGCATGCCGAGGCGATCGTGCACAACGGAGACGCCGATCTCGTCGCAATTGCGCGGGGCATCCTCTACGATCCGCACTGGCCCTGGCATGCCGCCGCGGCGCTCGGCGCGCATGTGCGGCCGCCCAACCAGTATCTGCGCTCGGCGCCGCGCGGGCATGCCGACCTGTTCAAGGTTTAGAGTGGTTTTCAGTCAGGTGGAATGAGCAGGCCCGCCATGCCCCCGGCATGGCTGGCGATTGCCGGGGGCAATCGCCACCTGCTCATCCTGACGGCCGAAAAGAACGGTAAAACAAAAATCTAGGGCCATGTCCGATCAAATCCGATCGGACATGGCCCTAGAGCGCGCCTCCATCCGCAAGCGCCGCCTCGAGCGCATCGAGGATCGGCGCCTGGCTCGGCAGGATCTTCGCCCGCGCCTCTGCCATCCCATACCAGGCGGCGGCGTCCACTTCCGGGAAGTCGCGAAATTCGCCGCTCTTCGGCGGATATTCGAGGCGGAAAGCGTTGCTCCTGATCCGCTTCGGATCGAAATCGCCTTCGAGCGCGAAGGCCTCGACCCATTTGCCGCCTTTCTGGCGGATGCGGCAGAGCGGGCGAGGATCGCCTTGCGGCCGGCTTCCCAATTCCTCCTCGAATTCGCGCAGCGCGCAGGTGAGCGCGGTCTCGCCGGCTTCGACCAGGCCCTTGGGGATCATCCAGGCGCCTTCATCCTTCCCCCGCCAGAACGGGCCGCCGGGATGGATGAGCAAAACTTCGACGCCCGCGCCGCGCCTGCGGTAGAGAAGGATGCCGGCGCTGGGGCCCTTCAGCGGCACATCAGGGCCGCGCCTTCAGCGCGTCCCTTATCTCGCGGAGCAGCAGCACCTCCTCGGCGGGCGCGGCCGGCGCTTCGGGCGCCGGCCGAGCCCGCAGCGCCCGCGTCGCCGCCTTCACCAGCAGGAAGACGATGAAGGCGAGGATCAGGAAATTGACCAAAGCGGTCAGGAAGGCGCCGTAGCCGAGCATCGGCACGCCCGCCGCTTTCAGAGCCGCATAGCTCATGGGACCGTGATAGGAATCCGGAACCGGCGCCAGCAGGATGTAATAGTTCGAGAAATCGAGCTTGCCGATCACCGCGCCGATCAACGGCATGATGACGTCGCCGGTCAGCGAGGCGACGATCGCGGTGAAGGCGGCGCCGATGATCACCGCCACGGCCAGATCGAGCACGTTGCCGCGGGCGATGAAAGCTCTGAACTCCCCCATATTTCCCTCCCATGGAGATAATGGGGGCAGTTTAGCCCGAAAACGGGTCAGCCCAAAGGGACGATGATCGTGTGCGTCGTGCCCGCCGCCGAGGATTTGAGCTCGATGCGGCCGCCGAGCCGGTGGACGAAGGCTTCGACCAGCCTGGTGCCGAGCCCGCGCCGCGCCGGCGCGCCGTCCGGGATGCCGCAGCCGTCGTCGATCACCGCAATCAAAGCCTGCTCCCCGTCCCGCCGCGCGCTGACGATGATGCAGCCGTCGCGCTCCTGGAAAGCGTGCTTGCAGGCGTTGGTGACCAGCTCGTTGACGACGATGCCGATGCAGGCGCCGGTCTCGTGCGGGACCAGGATCGAATCGAGCTCCGTCTCGAGCGCGACGCGCTCGGGGAGCAGGCCCTCGCGCACCCGGTCGCAGATTTTCTTGAGCTGGTCCTGCAGCCGAATCGTGCCGAGGCCGTGGCTGCTGAGCGTCAGGCTTTCATAGACCGAGCTCACCGCCTTCAGCCTTTCCACCGCCTCGCCGAGCGCCGCCCGGGCCTCCTCGTTGCTGCTGCGGCCGGCCTGAAGCTGCAGCAGGCTCATCACGATCTGGAAATTGTTGCGGGTGCGATGGTCCATCTCCCTGAGCGCGTGGCTGAGAAAGTTGATCCGCCGCGCCCGCTCGACTTCCTTGGCGCGGACCTCGCGCTGGTAGAAGAAGAGGGCGAGCAGGATGAGCGCCGACATGACGGTCACGGCGGTCAGCGACGTCGCGGTGGTCGAGGCCAAAGCGAAATTGCGCTGCGGACCCAGCACGAAATACCAGATGAGCCCGATGCCGACGACGATCGCGACCAGGCCGCTGCGCCAGCCCGCGACGAGCGTGGCGAGCACCATGGCGACGACGGCCAGCGCGAAGGGCGCGATGTCGCCCAGGATCGGCGTCATCGCCGCGCGCAGGCCGGCGAAGACGGCGGCGATGACGAGGCCGGACAGGAATTCCGTCAGCGGCCGCGGCAGATGGCGGCCGAATCGGCGCGGCAAATCGAGCCTGATCTTTCGTCCCAATCTGTCCCCCCGCCGCTTCGGCACCCACTCGCCGAAGAGGCGAAAACCTTTTGCCCGTTGCAGCCCTTAACACGCGCCGCGCCGCGGCACAGCCCGAAACGACGCCATTATGGGTGAAGAAAAAGGGCTCCCGAAGCGGGAGCCCTTTTCGTTGCTCGGGATCGAGGGGGCGGCTCAGGCCGCCTCGTCGAAATCCTCTTCGCTGTGGACCGGCCCCGAATCCTGGCCCTTGGCCGAGACGTCGCGATCGACCAGCTCGATGATCGCCATCGGCGAGGCGTCCGAAGCGCGGATGCCGGCCTTGACGATTCGGATATAGCCGCCGGCGCGATCCGCGTAGCGGGGCGCGAGCGTTTCGAACAATTTGCGAAGCTGCGTCTCGTCGAGCAGCCGCGCATGGGCGAGGCGGCGGTTGGAGAGGCCCCCTTTCTTGGCGAGCGTGATCAGCTTCTCGACATAGGGCCGCAGCTCCTTGGCCTTGGCCGTCGTGGTCGTGATCTGCTCGTGCTTGATGAGCGCGGCCGCCATGTTGCGGAACAGGGCCGCGCGGTGGCTGGAGGTGCGCTGGAGCTTACGTCCGCCGACGCGATGACGCATGGTCTTGCCTTTCGTTCGTCCGGAGACCGCGCAGGACCGTCGAAGCGCGCTTCGGCGGGACCTCAGGTATCTCCGGCCAGGCGGTCGGATCGGGAGACCGCCTTCATCCCATCAAAGAAGAAGAGCGGAGCCGGCGGCTCCGCCCGTCGCGGGCTCCTCAAGCGGATAAGGGCCGGAAAGTCAAGGTCGCGGGCGTCGGCCGCTCAGGCCTTGCCCGGCTCGTGCTCGTGGCGGTGTTCGCCGCGGACCCAGCGCACCGTGCCGGTGGAGGCGCGCATCACCACGCTTTCGGTGCTGATGCAATGCTTGCGCCTCTTGACCCCGCTCAGCAGCGAGCCGTCGGTGACTCCGGTCGCGGCGAAGATGACGTCGCCCTGGGCGAGGTCGTGGAGGTCGTAGATGCGGTTGAGATCCTCGACTCCCCATTTCGCCGCCCGCGCCCGCTCGGCATCGTTGCGGAACAGCAAACGGCCCTTGAACTGGCCGCCGACGCAGCGAAGCGCCGCCGCCGCGAGCACGCCCTCCGGCGCGCCGCCCGAGCCCATGTAGAGGTCGATCGTGGTGTCGGGGTCGGTGACCGCGATCACCCCGGCGACGTCGCCGTCGGGGATCAGCATGACGCCGCAGCCCAATGCCCGCAGCTCCGCGATCAGCGCCTCGTGGCGCGGCCGGTCGAGGACGCAGGTGATGATCTCGTGCGGGTCGACCCCCTTCGCCGCCGCCACCGCGCGGACATTCTCGCTCGGGCTGCGGTCGAGATCGATGACTCCGTCGGGATAGCCGGGCCCGACCGCCAATTTGTCCATATAGACGTCGGGCGCGTTGAGCAGGCAGCCTTTCTCGGCAATGGCGAGGACGGCGAGCGCGTTGGAGCCGGCCTTGGCGGTGATCGTCGTTCCTTCGAGCGGATCGAGGGCGATGTCGATCTGCGGCCCCGATCCCTGCGCGGAGCCGACCTTCTCGCCGATATAGAGCATCGGCGCCTCGTCGCGCTCGCCTTCGCCGATGACGACGGTGCCGTCGATCTCGAGCGAATTGAGCGCCGCCCGCATCGCCTCGACCGCGGCGGAATCGGCGGCTTTCTCGTTGCCGCGGCCGACCATCTTCGATGCGGCGACCGCCGCCGCCTCGGTCACGCGCACCATCTCCAGCACCAGCACGCGATCGAGAACATGGCTTGCGCTGCTCATGGAAATCGTCATCCTCCGCTTTGGCGGCGGCGATAAGCGAGGCGCATGGCAAAGTCGAGTTACGCTATGGTCGCAATTTTGTTCGCCGGCTGGAGCGTCGACGCGGCCGCCGATCCGCCGCCGGCAGGCCCGGCCACCGCCGACGCGGCGATGGCGCGCTACCAGCAATGGCTGCACGGGTCCGAGACGGCCGCCTGCACGGCGCCCGGGCAGGCATCGGACGAGGATATCGTCGTCTGCGGCCGCCACAGCCGCAAGCCGCCGGAGCGCTCGCCGCTGCCGGTCTCGCGCGAGCCGGGCGAGATCGTTCGCCACATCGGCGAGGGCGGCGGCGGGACCATGTCCGACTGCGTCTTTCATTGCCCCCAGGCGCTCAAGATCGACGTGATCGGCGCCGCCCGCGCGGTCCCGAAGATCATCGATCACATTCTCGGCAAGGACGATTAGCGGGACGATCGGCGGCACGATCGCCGGTACGATCGGCCGTGGACGCCGGCTGCGGCTTTTCCCGCCGCGAGGCGTTGCCTAAATGAGAACCGCGATAAGCGCGACAAGAGGGTAAGAGATGGCCGAGCAGGAGACCAGGGCGAAGCCGGAGAGCGCCGTGCCGCCGCCGCCGACCCTGGAGGAGATGCAGCACTGGACCTGGATCATGGGCCGGGCGCAGCAGATGATGCTCGAACATGTCGCCGAGGCGGCGGGCGAGGCGGCGGCGCGATCGCCGGCCGGCCCCTGGCCGTGGCTCGACATGTTCGCGGATCCGGCGGAGCTCGCCCAGCAGCAGGCCGCGCTCTGGACCCAAAGCATGGAGATCTGGAAAAGGGCGCTCGGCATCGAGAAGGGCACAGGCGATCTCCAGGCCAAGGCGGATCGCGATCGCCGCTTCAACGCGCCCGAATGGCGCGACAATCCGCTGTTCGACATGATCCGGCAGAGCTATTTGCTGGTCTCCGAGCGCCTGCTCGGCGGCGTCGATGCGATCGACGGCATCGACACGAAGCAGCGCGAGAAACTGCGCTTCCTCACCCGCTCGTTCGTCGACGCCACGGCGCCGTCCAATTTCGCCTTCACCAACCCCAGGGTGATCGAGCGGGCGCTGGAGACGAAGGGCGAGAGCCTGCTCAAGGGGCTCGAGCATATGCTGGGCGACCTTGCGAAGGGCCAGCTCACCCATAGCGATCCCGAGGCGTTCGAGGTCGGCCGCGACATCGCGACGACGCCCGGCAAGGTGGTGAAAAGGACGCCGCTCTACGAGCTGATCCAGTACAGCCCGACGACCGACGCGGTGTACGAGATTCCGCTGATCGTCTTCCCGCCCTGGATCAACCGCTATTACATCCTCGATCTCAACCCGAAGAAGAGCTTCATCCGCTGGGCGGTCGAACAGGGGCTGACCGTCTTCGTCGTCTCCTGGAAATCGGCGAACGAGAGCCTCGCCGGGACCACGCTCGACGATTATGTGCTGCGCGGCCAGGTCGACGCGATCGACACGGTCAAGGACCTGCTCGGCGTCGAATCGGTCCACGCCATCGGCTATTGCGTCGCCGGCACCACGCTCGCCGCGACGCTCGCTTTGCTCGAAGCGAGGGGCGAGGCGAACAAGGTCGCCAGCGCCACCTTCTTCACCGCCCAGGTCGATTTCTCGGAAGCCGGGGACCTCAATTTGTTCGTCGCGGACGAGATGCTGCAGCTGATCGACCAGCTCGCCGCCGACAAGGGCTATCTCGACGGCCGCTACATGGCCGCGACCTTCAACCTGCTGCGCGGCCGCGACCTCATCTGGAGCTACGTCACCAACAATTACCTGCTCGGCGAGGATTATCCGCCCTTCGACCTGCTCCACTGGAATTCGGATACGACCAACCTGCCGGCCACCTGGCACCATGATTATCTGCGCGACTTCTACCGCGACAATGCCTTGGTGCGGGCTGGCGCGCTCGTCGTCGACGGCACGCCGATCGACATCCGCAAGGTGAAGGTTCCCGCCTACATCCAGGCCGGGCGGGAGGATCATATCGCGCCCGCCCACAGCGTCTGGAAGATCGTCCATTATTTCCAGGGGCCGCTCCGCTTCGTCCTCGCCGGCTCGGGCCATATCGCCGGCGTGGTCAATCCGCCCGAGGCTCGGAAATATCAATATTGGACCAACGAGGCGCAAGCGGCGACGCTGGAGGAGTTCGTCGCCGGCGCCACCGAGCATAAGGGGAGCTGGTGGCCGGACTGGATTGACTGGATCGGCGCCCGTTCCGGCCGCAAGGTGAAGGCGAAGGGCGCCCGCATGCCCGGCAAGGGCAAGCTCGCGGCGATCGAGGACGCGCCGGGGCTTTATGTGAAAGCGCGCTGACGGCCTGTGGGCACTTTGTTGCAGTGCACAATTCCGCTTGAAAAGGGTCGATCGCTCCCTTATGTTGCAATGCAGCATACAAAGGAGTGAGCAGATGGCCGACGAAGCGAAGACCGAAACAGCTCCGGAAGCCGACGTCGCGACCGTTCCGGCCCCGGCCGCCGTCGAGGCGGCTTCGGCCCCGGTCGAGGCCCCGAAGCCGGCTCAGGTCCGCGCCAAAGCGGCAAAGGCCGCGACGGCGCCCCGGCCCGAAGCGGCCGCGAAGCGTGCCCCTCGCAAGGCTGCGCGCAGGAAAGCGGCTCGGGTGGCGAAGGTCGCTGCGCCGGTGGCCGCCGTCGCCGCCGTCGCGGTCGCGAAGAAGATCATCACGCGTAACCGAATCAACCGGACAGAAGGAACCAGGAACATGAAGAACGAAGCCAACAAGATTGCCGACAACGTCCAGGCGCTGTTCGGCGAGGCCAATGAGCGGGCCCGCGCCCAGATCGAGCGCAACACCCGCTTCGCCGAAGAGCTGACCGAGCTCGGCCGCGGCAATGTCGAGGCGTTCGTCGCCTCCACCAAGGTCGCCGCCAAGGGCGTCGAGACGATCGGCCGGGACGTCGCCGATTATGGCCGCAAGAGCTTCGAGGAGGCCTCGGCCGCCCTCAAGGCCTTCGCCGAGATCAAGTCGCCGACCGACTTCTTCCGTCTCCATGGCGAGTTCGCGCGCACCCGGTTCGACAGCCTCGTCGCCGAGACCGCCCGCCTCTCCGAGACGGTGATCAAGCTCGCCGGCGACGTCGCCGAGCCGCTCGCCGGCCGCTACACGGTCGCCGCCGAGAAGGTGAAGACCGCCGTCGCTTTCTAAGCGCCGGTTGAACCGCAAAGGCGAAGGGCGGTCCTCCAGCCGGAGGGCCGCCCTTCCCTTTTGGAACCATCGCCCGCCCGGGATTTTGAACCGGCGGTAACCATGCGAATCTCTTGCCCGCAAATGGGCCGATGCCATATTCAGCGCAGGCTTATGGTTGAATGTGATTCAACGACCCGTTCCGGCCCCGCCGGCAAGGACGACGAAGGCGGCACCGGGCTCGGCGTCGCCACCCGCACCCGTACCCGCACCAAGACGCCGTCGCCCTACAAGGTGCTGATGCTGAACGACGATTACACGCCGATGGAATTCGTCGTCGAGGTCCTGCAGCTCTTCTTCAAGATGAACATCGAGGACGCGACTCGGGTGATGCTCCACGTCCACCAGCGCGGGGTCGGCGTCTGCGGCATCTTCAGCTACGAGGTCGCCGAGACCAAGGTCGCGCAGGTCATCGATTATGCGCGGCAGAACCAGCACCCGCTCCAGTGCACGCTGGAGAAGGCGTGATCTCCCCTCCCGCGAGCGGGAGGGGCCGGGGGAGGGGCTGAGCTGTCCGCGCCTCCGAAGTTCCGACGGGCCCTCCCCCTCCCGCAAGCGGGAGGGGAGATTGCTTGCACCCTCCGGCCAAATTCGTAAGACCCCTCCGTCATGGACCGTATCGTCATCCGCGGCGGGCGACCGCTCAACGGCAGGATCCCGATTTCCGGCGCCAAGAATGCGGCGCTGACCCTGCTCCCCTGCGCTCTGCTCACCGACGAGCCGCTGACCTTGCGCAACCTGCCGCGCCTCGCCGACGTCGACAGTTTCGGCCATCTCCTCAACCAGCTCGGCGTCTCGACCACGGTCGAGGGCGCGCGGCCCGAGGATTTCGGCCGGGTGATGACCCTGCGCGCCGCCAACCTCACCTCGACCGTCGCGCCCTACGACATCGTCCGCAAGATGCGGGCCTCGATCCTCGTCCTCGGGCCTTTGGTCGGCCGCGCCGGCGAGGCGATCGTTTCGCTGCCCGGCGGCTGCGCGATCGGCACAAGGCCGGTCGACCTGCATTTGAAGGCGATGGAGGCGCTCGGCGCCGAGCTCGAGATCGCCGCCGGCTATGTGAAGGCCAAGGCGCCCGCCGGCGGCCTCATCGGCGGCACCATCCGCTTCCCCTTCGTCTCGGTCGGCGCGACCGAGAATGCCTTGATGGCGGCGGTGCTCGCCAAAGGCACGACGACCATCGAAAATGCCGCGCGCGAGCCCGAGATCACCGACCTCGTCAAATGCCTGATCGCGATGGGCGCGGACATCGAGGGTCTCCGCACCGACACGCTGACCGTCCGCGGCAAGAACCGGCTGCACGGCGCGACCTATTCGGTCATGGCGGACCGGATCGAGGCGGGGAGCTATGCCTGCGCCGCCGGCATCACCGGCGGGTCGCTGGAGCTGGTCGGCGCCCGCAGGGAAACGATGCCGTCGATCCTCTCCGGCCTCACCGATGCCGGCCTGATCGTCGAGGATGTGCCGAACGGGATCAGGGTCAGCGCCAACGGGCACCTCCGCCCGCTCTCCATCTCGACCGCGCCCTATCCCGCTTTTCCGACCGACATGCAGGCGCAATTCATGTCGATGCTGACCCTCGCCGAGGGAACCAGCCTGCTCACCGAGACCATCTTCGAGAATCGCTACATGCACGTTCCGGAGCTCAACCGGATGGGCGCCGACATCGAGGTGCGCGGCCGCTCGGCGGTGGTGCGCGGCGTCGGGAAGCTGGCCGGCGCCCCGGTCATGGCGACCGACCTTCGCGCCTCGATGAGCCTGATCCTCGCCGGCCTGGCGGCGGAAGGCGAGACCGAGGTCCACCGCGTCTACCATCTCGACCGCGGCTATGAGCGGCTCGAGGAGAAATTGCAGGCGGTGGGGGCCGATATCGAGCGGGTGGGCGGAGGCTGAGCCTTAAGCCCCTCCCCTTCAGGGGAGGGGTTTGGGGTGGGGCAGGTCATGCATTCAGGAGGGCGATATGACAGCCCCCTCCCCAACCCCTCCCCTGAAGGGGAGGGGCTATTCTATGTCCATGCCTCCACGGCGTGGATGACGAGGCCCACCAGGCCGCCAACCAACGTCCCGTTGATCCTTATATATTGAAGATCCCGGCCGACGGCATTTTCGAGACGGCCGGTGACCGTCCGCGCATCCCAGCCGCGGACCGTCTCCGAGACCAGGGTGACGATGCCGGCGCCGTAGCTCGCGACCACGCCGACGACGGCGCGGCGGGCGAAGAGGTTGAGGGCGCGGTTCAGCCGCGCGTCCTGCTGCAGCGTCTCGCCCAATTGCTTGAGCGCCTCGCCGAAGCGGCCGGCCATCGCGGCGTCGGGATCGCGCGCGGCCTTGAGCAGGCCGGCCCGGCTATTCTCCCACAGGCCGCCGACCCAGTCGCCGACCGCCTTGTTGGCGACGATCTCGTTCTTCCAGCCGTCGACCTTGGCCCGCATCTCGGGATCGTGCTGCATGTCCCAGGCCAGAGCGGCGAGCGCTTCCTCGGCCTTGGCGCGGAGCGGGTGACGGGGATCGACCGCCATGTCGATGCTGAGCCGCCTCAGGCCGTCGACGATCGCGTCGGCGAGGCGCTCGTCGAGGCCGGCCAGCCGCATGATCCAGCCGGCGCGCTGGTGGACCATGTCGCGGATGATGTCCTCGTTCGCGTCGAGCGTGCGGCCGGCCCAGGTGACGGCGGAGTCGAGGATGGGGACGTGGCGCTCGTCGGTGATCGCCGCCTCCAGCGCCTGGCCGAGCAGGGGCGCGACGTCGAGCGATTTCAGCCGCGCCGAGACGGCGCTCTTCACCATCCCGCCGAGCCTTTCCTGGTCGAGCGCTTCGAGCAGGTCGGCGAGCAGCCGCGAGGCGCCCTCGCGAAGCCGCCCGCCGCCGCCCGAGGGCCGGGCGAGGAAGCGCCCGACCGCGCCCGCCACGTCGACGGTCCGCATCCGCCGCGCGACCACCGAGGGCGTGAGGAAATTGTCGCGCAGGAAGGCGGCGAGCGTGTCGCCGATCCGGTCCTTGTTGCGCGGGATGATGGCGGTATGGGGGATTGGCAGGCCCAGCGGATGGCGGAACAGCGCGGTGACCGCGAACCAGTCGGCGAGGCCGCCGACCATCGCCGCTTCGGCAAAGGCCTTCACATAGGACCAGGCCGGATGCGCCTCGTCGAGGCTGTTGGCGAGGACGAAGAGCGCGGCCATCGCGACCAGCATGCCGGTCGCGACGATCCGCATGCCGCGAACGCCGCCCTGGGCCGGATTGAAGCGCGAGAAAGCGGACCGTTCGATGAGGCTCATGCCTCCTTCAAATGGCCCGGCCGTTCATAAGTTCACTCGGCGGCTTGCGGCTCGGGCGCGCCGCGGTCGCCCGGACGATAGGTGAGGATGCGGCCGAAGAGCGGCGCCAGCCATCGTTCGGCGCTGTCGGCAAGGCTGAAGCCGGCCGGAACGATCAGCAGGGTGAGCAGGGTCGACAGGATCAGGCCGCCGATCACCGTCACCGCCATCGGCTGGTTCCAGGAGCCGTCGCCGCCGATCGAGAGGGCCGTCGGAACCATGCCCGCGACCATCGCCACCGTCGTCATCACGATCGGCTGGGCGCGCTTGTGGCCGGCATTGACGATCGCCTCGAACTTCTGGACGCCTCTGCCCATCTCCTCGATCGCGAAGTCGATCAAGAGGATCGAGTTCTTGGCGACGATGCCGAGCAGCATCAGGAGGCCGATCAGCACCGGCAGCGAGATCGGCATGTGCACGATGTGGAGCGCGACGGCGCCGCCGAGCGGGGCGAGGAGCAGGGATCCCAGGTTGACGAAGGGCGGCAGCGCCCGCCGATAGAGCAGGACCAGAACCGCGAAGACGAGCATGATGCCCGCGGCCACGGCGAGGACGAAGTTGGTGACCAGCTCCGCCTGCCACTTGGCTTCGCCCGCCTCGACATAATGGACGCCCTGCGGCAGGTTCTTCATCGCCGACAGGTTCAGGATGTTCGCCCGCTCCGCGCCCGAGATCGCGCCCGGGGCGAGATCGGCGCCGAGCACGACGCGCCGCTCCTGATTGTAGCGGCGGATCTGCGACGGGCCGGCGCCGAAGCCGACCTTGGCGACGACGTTGAGCGGAACGGTGGTGCCGCGAGTCGTCGGCACCGGCAGATTCTCGATCGTCGACAGGCTGCGGCGGCTATTCTCGTCGAGCGCGACGCGGATCGGGATCTGGCGGTCGCTCAATGAGAATTTGGCGACATTCTGGTCGATGTCGCCGAGCGTCGCGATCCGGATCGTCTGGCTCAACGCCTCGGTGGTGACGCCGAGGTCGGCGGCAACGTCGAACAACGGCTTGATCGTGATCTCGGGCCGCGGCAAATCGCCCTCCACCCGCGGCGCGCGGATGTTGGGCAGACTCTTCATCTGCTCGACGACGGCGCGCGCGGCATTTTCGAGCTGGACCGGATCGTCGCCGGCCAGCATCATCGAAATGTCGCGGCCGCCGCCGCCCTGCGACTGGAAGTTGATGCGGGCGTCGGCGATCTGGTTGAGCTGCGGCGCGAGCTCGCGCTCGAACTCGAAGCTGGAACGCTTGCGGTCCGGACTGAGGTTGAGCGAGATGCTGGCGGTGCCGACATTGACCCGCTCGAGCGCCGTGGTCACTTCCTGCTGCCGTTTCAGGATGCCGGCGACCTTGTCCGCGACCACCTTGGTCTCGTCGAGCGTGGCGCCGGGCGCCATCTGGATGTTGACCCGGCTGAAATCGACATTCTGCTGCGGCTGGAAGGTGAAGGGCAGGGTCGCATAAGCGTAGACGGTGATGACGAGCGCCGCGAAGCCGATGAACAAGGTCCACCAGCGATGGCTCAACGTCCAGTGGAGGACCTTCATATAGACGTCCATCAGCCAGCCCTCGCCGTGCCGGGCCTGGCCCTTGGCCTTGAGGAAATAGGCAGCGATCATCGGCGTCACCAGCCGCGCGACGGCGAGGCTCATCAGCACCGCGACGACGACGGTGAAGCCGAAATTCTTGAAGAACTGGCCGGCGATCCCCGGCATCAGGCCGACCGGCAGGAAGACGGCGACGATCGAGAAGGTGGTGGCGACGACGGCGAGGCCGATCTCGTCGGCGGCGTCGATCGCCGCCTGATAGGCGGTCTTGCCCATCCGCATGTGGCGGACGATATTCTCGATCTCGACGATCGCGTCGTCGACGAGCACGCCGGCGACCAGGCTCAAGGCCAGCAGGGTCATGAAGTTGAGCGTGAAGCCCATCAGCTCCATCATCCAGAAGGTCGGGATGGCCGAGAGCGGAATGGCGAGGGCGGAGATCACCGTCGCCCGCCGGTCGCGCAGGAACAGCAGGACGACGAGGACGGCGAGAACCGCGCCTTCGAGCATCGCCCGCATCGCCGACCGATATTGGTCCTGCACATATTTGACGCTGGTGAAGAGCTGCCGGAAGTGGACCTTCGGATTCTCCTTCTCGATCTGCTGCAGCTCCTTGAGCGCCGCCTGATAGAGGGCGACGTCGGACGCGCCGCGGGCGCGGTGGATGCCGAAGCTGACGATCGGTTTGCCGTTGACCTCGGAGATCGAGCGCTGCTCGGCATAGGCGTCGCGGACGTCGGAAATGTCGCCGAGCTTCACCATGCGGCCGTTGCCGAGCGGGACCTGGGTCTGGCTCAAAGTATAGGCGTCGCGCGAATTGCCGACGATCCGGACCGCCTGCTCGGCGCCGGCGATCTCGGCGCGGCCGCCGGCGGCATTGGTGTTGATCGCCCGCAATTGCTGGTTGACCTGCGCCGCGGTGATCCCCTGCGCCTGCATCTTGGCGGGATCGAGGATGACGCGGATCTCGCGGCTGACATTGCCGCCGACGTCGACGCTCGACATGCCGTCGATGCCGAGCAGCCGCTTGGAAACGTCGTTCTGCACGTACCAGGAGAGCTGCTCCATGCTCATGTCGCTGGTCTCGGCGGCGAAGTCGGCGATCGAATCGTCGTTGATCAGGATTCGGATCACCTGCGGCTCGATGATTCCTTCCGGAAGCTGGCCGCGGACCTGGGCGACGGCGTCGCGGACGTCGGTGACCGCCCGGTCGATCGGCGTCTGGATGCTGAACTGGATGAAGGTGCCGCTGCTGCCTTCGCTGACCGTCGAATCGATCTCCTCGACGCCTTCGAGGTTGCGCACGGCCGCCTCGACGCGCTGGGTCACCTGCGTCTCCAGCTCGGTCGGCGCCGCGCCGGGCTGGGAGACCTGCACATAGACGGCCGGGAAGGTGATCTCCGGATTCTGGTTGATGTTCATGCGCATGAACGAGATCACGCCGGCGATGCTCAGGGCCGCGAACAGCACGATCGCCGGAACCGGGTTCCGGATCGACCAGGCCGAGATGTTACGGAAGTTCATGACGCCTGTTTCCTAACGCCCGAATTCAGGGATGGGCCGCCGCATGCACCGGAATGACCTTGTCGCCCGGATTGAGGAAGGCGCCCGCCGAGGCGACCACCCGCTCGGTGCCGTCGAGGCCCGAGGCGATGCTGACGCCGCTGTCGTTCACCTCGCCGATCTTCACGTTGCGCCGCCTCACCCGGTTGTCGGGGCCGACGATATAGACGAAATTGCCGTCATCGTCGCTCTGCACCGCCGCTTGCGGGAGCAAGGGCAGGTCGGCGGCGCCGCCGGTCAGCGACACCGATGCGAAGCCGCCCGGCCGCAGGGCCGCCTGATAGGCGACGGCGATCCGGGCGATACCCTGGCGGCTGTTGGGATCGACGACCGGCGAGACCTGCCAGACGCCGCCTTTGACATGGATAGCGGTTCCGACCGGCGTGACCGTCGCCGGCGAGCCGACATGGATATTGACCAGATCCTCCTCGGTGAGCCGGGCCTGGACCTCCATCATGCCACCGTCCGCCATGCGGAAGAGCGCGCCCGAACCGGAGCCGACCACCTGGCCGACCTCGACGCTGCGGGTGAGGATAAGGCCGGCGGTCGGCGCGCGCACGTCGAGCTGGCCGATGCGGGCTCGGGTCTCGCCGAGCTGCGCCTCGGCGAGCTTCACCCGGGCCAGCGCCGCGTCGCGGGTGGCGCGCTTGTCCTCGAGCTCGGCCTTGGAGATGAAGCCGCGCGCGACCAGGGCCTGGGCGCGTTCGAGGTTCGATTGCTGGAGGCGGGCATCGGCCCTCGCCACCTCGATCTGCGCCGCCTGCTGCGCCGCCTGCTGGGTCTGGACCGAGCGTTCGATCACGGCGAGCGACTGGCCGGCGGCGACCCACTGGCCGGGTTCGACCAGGACCTTCACCACCCGGCCGCCCTCGCCCGAAATGCCGACCGGCATGTCGCGGCGCGCGGCGATCGTGCCGGTCGCGTTGATCACCCGCGCGACCTGCTGCCGGCCCGGAACGATGATCGTGACGGTCGGCGTCGCGCCCTGGGTCTGGGCGCCGGCCGCGGCAGGGCCGGCCGGCTGCTTCCTGCCGCCAACGAGGAAGAGCGCGAGCACGAGCAAGACGATCGCGGCGACGAGAGCAATGACGATCGTCCGGCGTCGGCGCGTGCGCGCCGCCTCGTCGTCGACGGTTTCGACCGAGAGCGCGCCGCGACCCCATTTGGGCGATTCGAAATTCATGTTCCTCATCTTCCCCGCACCCGACGGACGGCAAAAGCCGCATTCGGCTACTGTATTAGCCGAATACATCACCCGTCTCAAGTGTCATTCTGACGCCGGTCACCCCTGCTCGGCGCGGATTTCGCCTTACCCTGTCCGCGGGGGGATTGCCACCGCCGAGTTTCGGTGGCTCTATGAATGCGGAAGCGAAGGGAGGCCGAATTGCATCACCTGCTCGCCTATCATGGGATCATCGCCTGGATCATCATCGGCGGTCTCGCCGGCATCATCGCGAAGGCGATCACGCCGGGACGAGACCCCCAGGGGTGCATCGTCACCGTCCTGCTCGGAATCGCCGGCGCCGTCGTCGCCGGCTGGCTCGGCCACAGGCTGGGCTGGTATCATGGCAGCCAGGGGGCGGGCTTTCTCGCCGCCATCGTCGGCGCGGTGATCATCCTCTTCGTCTACCGGGCGATCGCCGGCCGTCGCTTCTAGGCGCGCGTCGCCGCCTTCATGTCCGCGACGAAGGCGCGGACGGCGGCGATCGGATCGGCCTCCTCGGCGATCAGCCGGACGATGGCGGAGCCGGAAATGACTCCGGCCGCGCCCGATGCGAGCGCGAGCCGGACGTGGCGCGGCTTTGAAATGCCGAAGCCGAGCACCGGCGGCGGCGCGCCGAGATCGTTCAGCGCCTTCAGCAAGGGCGCGTTGAACCATACTTCCTGGTCCGCCCCGGTGACTCCGGCCCGCGCCACGCAATAAGTATAGCCGGCCCCGGCGCGCGCGATCCTCGCCAGCGTTTCGGGCGGCGTGTTCGGCGCCGCGATCAGCACCGGATCGATGCCGGCCGCCTGCGCCGAGGCAAGGAAGGGAGCGGCCTCGAAGAGCGGCACGTCCGCGACCAGCACCGAATCGACGCCGGCCGCCGCCGCCATCCGGTAGAAGAGGAAGCTGTTGTCCCGCCCCTGCGCGACGACGAGATTGGCGTAGGTGAGGATGCCGACCGGCACGTCGGGATGGCGTTCGCGGAAGCCGGCGAGGAGGGCGAAGCAATCCGCCGTCCGTACGCCCGCGGCGAGCGCCCGCACCGCCGCCGCCTGGATGACCGGCCCGTCGGCGACCGGATCGGAAAAGGGAATGCCGACTTCGAGCATGTCGGCGCCGCCTTCGACCAGGGCGTCGAGGATCGAGGCGCTTCGCTCCAGGTCCGGATCGCCGAGCGTCGCGAACGCGCCGAACGCCCCTTCGCCGCGCGCGAGCCGCGCGAACATCCGCGCATAGCGGCTCATGGCTTCCGCCCGAGCAGGGTCCGGGCCTGGGCCATGTCCTTGTCGCCGCGCCCGGAGAGGTTGACGACGAGCAGGATGTCGCGCCCCTGCTCCTCGGCTTCGGCGGCAAGCTTCAGCGCATGCGCCAGCGCATGGGCGGATTCGAAGGCGCAGATGATCCCCTCGGATCGCGCCAGCAAGGCGAAGGCGTCGAGCGCCTCGCGGTCGGTGATTCCGACATAATCGGCGCGGCCGCTGTCCTTCAGATAGGCATGTTCCGGGCCGACCGCGGGATAGTCGAGGCCCGCCGAGACCGACCAGCTCTCTTCAATCTGCCCGTCCTCGTCCTGGAGCATATAGGTTGCCGAGCCGTGGAGGATGCCCGGCCGGCCGCGCAGCAGGGTGGCGCCATGCTCGTTTCCGTCCAGGCCTTTTCCGGCCGGTTCGCAGCCGATCAGCCGCACCTCGCGGTCGCCGAGAAAATCGGCGAACAGGCCCATCGCGTTGGAGCCGCCGCCGACGCAGGCGATAATTGCGTCGGGCAGCCGTCCTTCCTCCTCCAATATCTGCGCGCGCGCCTCGCGGCCGATGATACGCTGGAACTCGCGCACCATGGTCGGGAAGGGGTGGGGCCCGGCAACGGTGCCGAGCAGATAATGGGTGTCGGCGAAGCGCGCCGTCCAGTCGCGCAACGCCTCGTTGATCGCGTCCTTGAGGGTGCGGCTGCCGCTTTCGACCGGCACCACCTCGGCGCCCATCAACTCCATGCGAAAGACGTTGAGCTGCTGCCGCGCGATGTCGTGCGCGCCCATATAGATGCGCGTCTCGAGGCCGAAGAGCGCGCCGGCCAAAGCGGTGGCGACACCGTGCTGGCCCGCCCCGGTCTCGGCGATGATCCTCGTCTTGCCCATCCTTTTGGTGAGCAGGGCCTGGGCGAGCACCTGGTTGGTCTTGTGCGCGCCGCCGTGGAGCAGATCCTCGCGCTTGAGGTAAAGGCGCGCGCGCTCGGAGCCGAGGTTGCGGCAGCGGGTGAGCGGCGTCGGCCGGCCGGCATATTTGACGAGCAGTTCGTCGAGCTCGGCCCGGAAGTCAGGATCCTCCTGCGCGTCGAAAAAGGCGCGCTCCAGTTGCTCGAGCGCCGGCATCAGGATTTCGGGGACATAGGCGCCGCCATAGGCGCCGAAGCGGCCGTCCTTCAGCATGGCGCCCGCTCCGCCCGCGCCTTCAGCCGCAGGGCGGCGAAAAAGGCCTGCATCCGGCCGGCATCCTTGCGACCCGGCACCGCCTCGACGCCCGAGCCGACGTCGAGCGCATAGGTGCCGAGCCGCGCGGCGGCGTCGGCGTTGAGCGGATTGAGGCCGCCGGCGAGGATCGCGCGGCCGAGGTCGCGTCCTTCGAGGCGGCTCCAGTCGAAGGCGATGCCGGTGCCCCCCGAGCGGCCCCCCACCTTGGAATCGAACAAGGTGCGGTCGGCGCCCGACGGCGCCTCCGGCACCTCCTCGCCGACCGCGGCGACGGTCCAGATCTCGGTCGCCTCGGGCAGCAGGGGACGAAGCGCGCGGACATAGGCCGCATCCTCGTCGCCATGGAGCTGGACGGCGTGGAGGCCGAAGGCATGCGCCCGGCCGGCCACCTCCATCGGCTTCTCGTTGCGGAAGACCCCGACCAAAGGCAAAGTCGCCGCCTGGGCAAGCGCCGCCGCCTGCGGGAAGGAGACGGCCCGGGGCGTGCCGGGCACCATCACCATGCCGAGGAAAGAGGCGCCCGCCGCCGCCGCCAAAGCGGCATCCTCCGGGTTGGTGACGCCGCAGACCTTCACCCGGCCGAAGGCGAGCGCCCGCGCCGCCAGCGCCGGATCGGCCGCGCGCATCAGCGAGGAGCCGACGAGGAAGGCATCGGCGCAGCGGCTGAGCCGGTCGACGTCGGCGCGGCTCGCGATGCCGGATTCGGCGACGACGAGCCGGTCGTCGGGCACCAGACCGGCCAGCCTTTCGGTGACCGAGAGATCGACCTTCAGCGTCTTCAGATCGCGATTGTTGATGCCGATGAGCGAAGCGCCGAGCGCGACCGCACGCCGCACCTCCGCCTCGTCATGCGTCTCGACCAGCACCTCCATGCCGAGCCGCTCCGCCTCGCTCATCACCGCGCGGGCCTCCGCGTCGGAGAGGGCGGCGAGGATGGCGAGCACCGCGTCGGCGCCGTGCAGCCGCGCCTCGGGCACCTGGCGGGGATCGACGATGAAATCCTTGGCGAGGATCGGCCCGTCGAACGCCGCCCGCACCGCGCGGAGATCGGCGAGCGAGCCGCCGAAATAAGGCGTGTCGGTGAGCACGCTGATCGCGTCGGCGGCACCAGCATAAAAGCGGGCGGTCGCCGCCGGATCGGCGTCGGCGCGCAGGCTCCCCTGCGACGGCGAGGCGCGCTTCACCTCCATGATGAAGCGGGCTCCGGGCCGGGCGAGCGCCGCCTTGAGGCTCCGCCGCGTCGGCGGGGCCGCGCCGAGATCGGCGCCGGCGAGCCGGGTCGCCACATCCTGCTGCTTGCGCGCGACGATCTCGCCGAGCACGCCCTCCGCCTCAGCCATGGCTCGCCTCGACGAAGGCGGCGAGGCGGCGATGGGCGTCGCCGGAGCGGAGCGCGTCGAGCGCCTGGCCGACCCCTTCGCGCAGATCCGCGGCGAGGCCGGCGGTCAGCAGCAAGGCGCCGGCGTTGAGCGCCACCACCTCCGTCTCCGCATCGAGACCATGGCCCATCAAAAGGGCCGTCAGCCGCTCGGCATTCTCCTCGGGCCCGCCGCCCTTCAGCACCCCGACCGGCCGCCGTTCGAGGCCGGCCTGCTCGGGCACGATCGTCAGGGGCTCGAGCCGGCCGTCCGCCACCCGCACCGCCTGGGTCTCGCCGTGCAGCGCGATCTCGTCGAGGCCGGAGCCGTGGACGATCAGGGCGCGCGAGACGCCGAGCGCGGCAACGGTCGCCGCCACCGTCTCCAGCCGCTCCGGCGCGGCGACGCCGAGCAATTGCACCTGGGGCTCGGCCGGGTTCACGCAGGGGCCGAGCAGGTTCATGATCGTGCGGACCTTGAGCGCGCGCCGCACCGGCCCTGCATGGCGCAGGCCCGGATGGTAGCGAAGCGCGAAGAGGAAGCAGATTCCGGTCTCGTCGAGCGCGCGCCGCGAGACGCTCGGCTCCGGATCGAGCTTCGCGCCGAGCTGTTCCAGCACGTCGGCCGAGCCGCAGCGCGAGGTGATCGAGCGGGTGCCGTGCTTGGCGACCGGCAGGCCGCAGGCGGCGGCGGTGAAGGCGACGGCGGTCGAGACGTTGATCGAGGCCGAGCCGTCGCCGCCGGTGCCGCAGCAATCGGCGAACAGATAATCGGGGCGCGGGAAATA
Source organism: Allosphingosinicella sp. (assembly GCA_036491055.1). Classification (GTDB taxonomy): domain Bacteria; phylum Pseudomonadota; class Alphaproteobacteria; order Sphingomonadales; family Sphingomonadaceae; genus Allosphingosinicella. Next base: position 19,511 of record DASXCT010000047.1, on the reverse strand, counting down.
TTCGTCGGCGGCGCGGAGCGCGCGGGCGGCGCCGATCATCTCCTCCGCGGTCTCGCCGCGCAGGCGAAGCGCGACCAGCATGCCGGCGATTGCGGGCTCGGGCAGGCGGCCGGCGACGATCTCGCCGAACAGGGTTTCGGAAGCGGCGGCGTCGAGCGTCTCGCCGTCGAAGAGTCGCGCCAGCGCCGCCTCGACCGGCGCGGGGAGGCCGCCGTCGGCATGGCTCTGCGCCGCAAGGCTGGAGTGGATGGTCATCGCGAAAATCCTGTCGATATTGGTGAAAAGAAAAGGCCCGCCGGAGCGGCGGGCCTGTTTCTCGGGTCGTTGGGACTGTTCAGAAGGCCCCGTTCACCATCGATCGCATGCCGCCGCGCGTGGAATTTCCCGCCACCAAAGCCAGGCATGCGAAGCGGCCGCGAAAGCGGCGCAAGCGTCGGCGGGCTGCGGATTCAGCGACATGGCGTTCCCAATTCCAGCTTGGGCCCGCTTCGTCAACCCGCTTTCGAACATCCTCTTCCCCTGCGGAGGGTTGTTCCCCCCGGGCTGTTCCCAGGGTATTATGGCTCACGCTGCCGGTGCTGCCGATGTTCAGCGAAGGTGCAGCGGCCGATAGGCTAGGGGACGGTTTCGGCACAAAGGAGCCCGTCCGATGAAACGCCTTCTTACCGCCTTCTTCCTTGCGGCCGCCCTGCCAGCGGCCGTCCAGGCCCAGCAAGCGCCGGCGCCGCCCAGTGCCGGCACGCGCCTCGACGTGGTCGCGACCGGCGAGGTGAGCCGTGTTCCCGATCTCGCGCGGATCACTGCCGGCGTCGTCGCGGTCGCGCCGACGGCGACCGCCGCGCTCGCCGACAATGCCCGGCGCATGGCGGCGGTGCGGGCGGCGCTCGGCCGCGCCGGGATCGCCGACCGCGACATCCGGACCAGCGCCGTCAGCCTGTTCCCGCAATATCGCCAGGATCAGGGCGGTCAGGATCAGGCCCCGCGGATTTCAGGCTATCAGGCGACCAACGAGGTCAATGTCCGCTTCCGCGACGTCGCCGCCACCGGCGCGATCCTCGATGCCCTGGTCGCCGAGGGCGCGAACCAGATAAGCGGCCCGACGCTCGAAGTCTCGAAGCCCGACGAGGCGCTCGACGAGGCGCGGATCAAGGCGCTCGCCACCGCCCGCGCCCGCGCCGACCTTTATGCGCGGGCCGCCGGCAAGCATGTCGTCCGCATGGTCTCGATCAGCGAGGCCGGCGCCGCCATTCCGGTCGAGCCGAGGCCGATGGCGGGGTTCGCGCGCGCCGCCTCGACAAAGATCGATCCGGGCGAGCAGAATCTGTCGGTGACCCTGTCGGTCGGCTTCGAGCTCGACTGAGGCCCGCTCGACTTCGCTTCGGCGCCCGCCTACAATTTCTTCCAGGAGCGTTCATGCGTAAATCCATTTTCCCGTTGCTTGCCGCCGCGATCCTCGTCGGGTCGCCGGCCGTCTCGGCCCCGAAGCCGAAGCTCGGCCAGCGCACCGCGCCGCCCGAAAAGTCGATGGCGGGGATCGGCGAGGGCTCGTCCGATGCCGAAATCGCCCAGGAGCTTGCGACGGCGGCCAATTTCCCGGTCGGCAGCCTCCGCAATCCGATTCGCGTCGCCGGCCCCGACGGCGAGCGGGCCTATCTCGCCCGGCTGCGCTGCGCCGACGGCTCGGTGCCGCGGATCGGCGCGCAGCGGCCGGGCGGCACCGGCGGCTTCGGCAATGTCGTCGACCTCGCGCCGGTCGATTGCGGCGGGGCCGCGCCCGCCCATGCCGACATCCTCATCGACGTCTACCAGGAGGAGCATCCTTTGGAGGCGGCGCCCGCCGGATTCCAGCTTGCACCGCGCTGACGCGAAAAGCGTCGGATTCGGCACCTTTCCCGCCTTGACTCGTTCAAGCCCGCTCCCTATCTGCCGCGCATCCCGATAACCGGTCGTCCGGCGGCGCACCCGTGCGCGCGTCGGCTATCGCTGTTTCGGTATCGTCGAAGCGCTGAGATAGGGGGGTCGCCAACCCGCCTGTGGAGCAGGAGAACAACATCCCATGGCACGTATCGCGGGCGTCAACATCCCGACCAACAAACGCGTCGAAATCGCGCTGACCTATATCCACGGCATCGGCCGCACCAAGGCGAAGCAGATCGCCGAAAAGCTCGGCATCGCGCCCGAGCGGCGGGTCCAGGACCTTACCGACCAGGAGGTTCTCCACCTGCGCGAGACGATCGACGCCGAGCATATGGTGGAGGGCGACCTCCGCCGCGAGACGGCGATGAACATCAAAAGGCTGATGGACCTCGCTTGCTATCGCGGCCTGCGCCATCGCAAGGGCCTCCCCGTCCGCGGCCAGCGCACGCACACCAACGCTCGTACCCGCAAGGGCAAGGCGCGTCCGATCGCCGGCAAGAAGAAGTAAGGGATAGACTGAAATGGCACGCGAACCGCAGCGCCTCCGCAGGCGCGAGCGCAAGAACATCACCGCCGGCGTCGCCCATGTGAACGCCAGCTTCAACAACACGATGATCACCATCACCGACGCGCAGGGCAATGCCATCGCCTGGTCGTCGGCGGGCATGATGGGCTTCAAGGGCAGCCGCAAGTCGACGCCCTATGCCGCCCAGGTCGCCGCCGAGGATGCCGGCAAGAAGGCCGCCGAGCATGGCGTCCGCACGCTCGAGGTGGAAGTGAAGGGCCCCGGCTCCGGCCGCGAGAGCGCGCTGCGCGCCCTCCAGGCGGTCGGCTTCCAGATCACCTCGATCCGCGACGTGACGCCGATCCCGCACAACGGCGTCCGCCCCTCGAAGCGCCGCCGCGTCTGAGCTTTGATCCCGCCGCTCCGCCTTCCGGCGGGCCGCGGGCGCGAACATTGCCGAAGCCACCGCCCCCGATGGCTTCGAACTACAAATAGGGAAGACCCATGGCCGTCAACGCAAAGAACTGGCAGGAAATGAAGAAGCCCAATGCGCTGGAGAAGCGCGCCGCCGGCGACGCCCGCCGCCGCGCCACCTTCGTGGCGGAGCCGCTGGAGCGCGGTTTCGGCCTCACGCTTGGCAACTCGCTTCGCCGCGTCCTCCTCTCCTCGCTGCAAGGCGCCGCGGTGACCTCGATCCGGATCGAGGGCGTGCTCCACGAATTTTCGAGCCTGGCGGGCGTCCGCGAGGACATTACCGACCTCGTCCTCAACGTGAAGCAGATCGCGCTTCGCATGGAGGGCGACCAGCCGCGCCGCCTCCAGCTTTCGGCGACCGGCCCCGGCGAGGTCACCGCCGGCCAGATCGCGACCACCGGCGATATCGAGGTGATGAACCCCGATCTCGTCCTCTGCCACCTGGACGAGGGCGCGACGCTCAACATGGAGCTGACCGTCGAGGCCGGCAAAGGCTATGTCCCGGCGGTGTCCAACCGGCCGGCCGACGCGCCGATCGGCCTGATCCCGGTCGACGCGCTCTACAGCCCGGTCCGCCAGGTCAGCTACAAGGTCGAGAATACCCGCGTCGGCCAGGAGCTGGATTACGACAAGCTCACCATCACGGTGGAGACGGACGGCACGATAACCCCGGACGACGCGCTCGCTTATGCGGCGCGTATCCTCCAGGACCAGCTCCAGCTCTTCGTCCATTTCGACGAGGGCATGATCAGCTCGATCCCGACCGGCGTCGCCGTCTCCGCGATCGAGGCCGACCAGGACGCCAACCAGCTCAACCGCTACCTGCTCAAGAAGGTGGACGAATTGGAGCTGTCGGTGCGCAGCGCCAACTGCCTCAAGAACGACAACATCATCTATATCGGCGACCTCGTCCAGAAGACCGAGGCCGAGATGCTCCGCACACCGAATTTCGGCCGCAAGAGCCTCAACGAGATCAAGGAAGTGCTGTCGTCCATGGGCCTTCGCCTCGGCATGGACATCCCCGGCTGGCCGCCGGAGAACATCGAGGAGATGGCAAAGAAGCTGGAGCAGGAGTTGTTGGGATAAAGTTCCGTCCGGGGGACGGAGCGCCAACAGCCTTGGGTTAAGATCCGTCCGGGGGACGGATCTCAGCAATTCCCTGCTCCGCTAAATTGCCGAATATCGGAATCGCCAACGGAGGGTCGCCCGAAAGGGCGGCCCTCTTTTCTTTTGTCTCGACCCGGCATTCCGGTTTAGCTTCCTACCCAAGGGGAGGGGCTTCTGTTCGAACCGGGCGATCTCCAGGCAGTCCGCTCATGCTTCGCCTGCTCGGTGGAGCTTTCCGAGCAGATCCTGCACCAGGGCCGCATCCGGCACTACCCTTTCCGCTCGACCATCCTGCGCCAGGGAGACCGCGCCACGACCAGCTGGCTGATCGTGCTCGGGCGGGCGCATGCCCTGCTCTACGGCGCCGAGGGTCAGATGGTGCTGCTCCACGAATTTGGTCCGGGCGACCTGTTCGGCGCGCTCGGCGACCTCGCGCCAACGCCGGACGCGGCGGATGTTGTGGCGGTCGAGGAGGTCCGTTCCTTCCTCCTCGAAGCGGCAGTGCTCGTCGGCCTCGCCGAGCGCCACGGCAGCATCGGCCTCGCCCTCTCTCGCATGCTGCTGAAGCGGCTGCGCGAGACTTCCGCCCGAGTCTATGCGCGCGCGGCCTTGTCGGCGCCCGGCCGTGTCTGCGCCGAGCTTCTGCGGCTGGCGCGCGAAGGAGAGGGTAGCACCATCCGGCCAGCGCCGATCATCGCCGAGATCGCGCTCAGGGTGGGAACGACCCGCGAAACCGCCTCGCGCACTGTCAACGCCCTGGAGCGCCGCGGCCTGATCCGCCGCGAGATGGACGCGTTGATCATCGTCGCGCCGGCTCGGATCGAAGCAGAACTAGTTTAGCCGCGGCTTCACCCCATAGAGTTCGACCGGCCCGCTACCATCCCGCGCCTCAAGCTCTCCAATCAACTCGGAATAGAGGCTCTTCTCTCCCGAGGCGGCGAGCGCCGCCGCGAAATCCTCGGTGACGCAGAGCGAGCCGGGTGGCGCCGAGGCCGCCGCACCTTCCACGAGCGCCGCCGCATCGCCCGCGACCCGGCAACCGCCGCTGAATGGATCCTCGAACGGTTCGGCGAGGCCGTAATGCCCGCCGATCGCCACCTCGCCGGTCTGGGCGAGCGATACGGCGGCGCGCGCGGCCTCGGCCGGCTCCGCATAAGCGAGCACCACCTGACGGCCGGTGAAATAAGGCGCGATGGCCGGCGTTCCCGCCTTACGGAGGGCGCGTTTGAGCTTGCCCAGACGCGCCTCGATCTTCTCTTCGCCTGGAGAGAGAGCCAGCAATGCGAGCGCCCGCCGCCGGCCCGCCGGGAGCGGCGCTGGCTCCGCCTCCGACCCCGCCCCCGTCTCACGCGGCGCGGTCACGATCCGCTGCCGCCAGCCCTTCGTACCCCAACGTCCGCGCGCCTCCTCCGCCTGATGCTCGTCGGCCAGCACGAGCAGCTGAAGCGCGCTGCTCTCCAGCCGCCGCGCATTTATCACCGCCGCGCCCATCGCGATTTCGTCAGTCAGCGCGATCGTCGCGCGATCAGGTGCCGCCCCAAACGGCCGCACCACCCGCACCGTCTCCGCGCGCTCCAACACCGCATCGAACCGCCTGCGCCAAGCTTTGCCGAAGGGATCGACTGACACTGCAGCAAAAGCCTCAGGCCCGCCCGGCAACACCGCATGTAGTACTGATCCGCACCTCAGTAGCGCTTCCGCGACTAATATGTCCGCTCCGGCTGCCAGCGCGCCATAGCCGAAGCCAACTTTCTCCTCTTCCAGTACCTCCACAATACAGTCCTCGACGTGCGTCCGTCGCTCCGCCCTCGCATCAAAGGACATGTGCCCCCCAAAATGCAAAGACCGCGGCGGACGGTGAGCGTCGAGCCAAGCCGCATTGCAGTTTTGAGCCTCCAGGATCAGGCCGAACTGACGAAGCGTCGAGGCATGGTCCTCCCAAGCCCGGGGGGCGAGGTCCATCGCTTCCGCGAGAGTAGCGCGGGCCTCCTCGTCCCGACCGAGAAGGAGTAACGCTTCGGCAAGGGTGGCCGCACGATAGTAAGGGGTCTCAATTTCATCAGCGCGAGTTTCGTTGAGCCGAAAAACTTCTAGAGCTAATGACCGAGATCGAATCTCGTCCTGGCCAAGCAATGAGAGGGTTGCTGCATTGATAAGTGAATAGGTTGAGGCCTCGAACGCCCCAGCTTCGGTATAAGCATCAGCTGCCTCTAGCCAAAGGCGTTTCTTATTTTCGCCAATCGCTTGCATCGCCCGGTCTTTTAGAAGCCTCCCCTTGACCGCTTTAGCTTCAGCGCTATCTAGATAATCGTAGCCAGAATTAGCGAAGCATCGCCAAGCCAGTGCCAATGCTCCCGCGCGAGCAAGTGTCACTATCGCTGCAAGTGATACTTTCTCCATCATCAGAGTAGTCCTATCAATTCACGATCATGGGGGAGACACCGGCGGCCCCAGATTATTTCCTCCGGGATCTATAGTAACACCAAATAAACTACTTTTATCTCTTTTAGATAACTGCATCGTTATGCTATAATATTCTTCCTGTCCTGCCTCAAGTGGTATTCCCCACTCGTCGCACAGATAATTCGTGCAGCAAACCGCCGATGCAATGCGGCCGCCTCCGACATCGATATCTCTATCGTGCGCCTCCATAAAGCAGTTATTATTGCTAGAGATCGGATATTTTTTCGATATTTCGAATGCGCCGCCCTCGACAAAACTCCAGTCTACATCGTCTAGCACTATCGCCAAATAACTCTTTCTCCGCCATGGGTAAGCATCGAATGTCTGAGCAAACGGCGGCGGAGTAAAACTATCATATCGTGCGTTATTAGCTAATCTAGCTATTACATCCCACTCGTCGGGTATAGCGATGTCCCCATTGTCGTAATAAAAAGACTTAACTGCGTATCCTACGCCGTCGTCCGTCGAGACCACGTAATAGAAGTACATACACATAGGCCGGAGCCCGTCCTTTCCATTGTATATGCTTGTGGGGCCGGCAGAACCGTCGAGATCAAAAGCGAGAATGCGTGAGGTCATGATTGTTTCCTTCAGGTTCAGTTTTTAGTGTGCAGTTTCTGCGTGCAAGTATCGAGTTCGGAATAATGCGGGTTACCCTCTGCCAAGAGAGAGCGTGCACTAAGCGTGATTTTATGGACCAATGTGGAAGCCCGCACGCCGGGTGGATGTCCAACTCCACTGAAAAGAAGGTCGCATTCGATCATAGTCCGGAAAAGGAGCCATTCGGCGTTGTGAGGGTCTTTTCTGGTAAGCAAAGTCGCCTGCGAGTAGGCATCACTTATGGAGGAGCGGGCCGCGCCGAGATCACCAAGATGTATGAGTGACCGCGCTGCCGCGCGTCGCGCTATCGCAAGCTTATATGGAATTTCAATATTTTCGGGATCACTGGGGCGTAGACTTTCAACGATTTGATATTCTCTATTCCATCCGTTGAGTGCCGGTCGCCATAGGTTTCGCGCAAAATAACTTTCAGCTAATCCCCCATAAGAGTTCCCTTGGGCAAGCAAGGCCGCACTTTTGTTAGGTGCAGTTTCCGCGGCTCTGCTGAACCAATATATAGACTCTTCAAAGGACTTCTGAGCAGATAGATAGTCTCTCGTGCCATTTATACGGATAGATCCGAGATTTCCTGTGCTCCAACCCATCTCCATCATGTAATTAGAATTGCGGGGTTCCAAGGCAACAAGTTTCCGGGCGGAGTCGGCGTAAAGGTTGTATTGATGCTCAGCCGTCGGCCAGTCGTGCCGAAGTTCGTAAACTCGGCCCACCCAATATCTGCTTTGTGCGTCATCGTAGATACGCTGCGCATTGTATGGGTCCTTCGCTACAAGTGCAGAAGTTGTCCGTGATGCTTCTTGCGCTTCGATGAGGACACGATCGATATGACCAAGCTTTTCGTCGTCCTCGCCCATAGCTTGAAGGACACGGGCCCGGCGCGCTAGAGAGTCGTCGGAGAGGCGATTGAGATCTTGGCGCTGGTAGTAGGCGATAGCGCGCCGATTGACGGCGGTCAGCACATCGAGTGGCCCAACCTTCTTTAGCCTATCCCGCAAATCCGTCAGCATGAACTCGACCAGTCCTTCCGCTTCGGCGCGTTGGCGTTGGGCTTCGCGCCGTTCGCTCAGGGCGATGCCCGTCGTCACGGCCATCACTAGCGTCGCCGCCAGCGCCGTCCCCGTGACGGCCGTCACGCGGCGCATGCGGCGTTGGGCGTCGCGCTGGACGAGCGCGTCGAGGCCGATTCCAGAGAGACCGGCGAGGAGCTTCAGGAAGCCGAAGCGGCGGCCGTCGCGGCCGGGGCGGAGGTCGGCGGCGAGCGGCTCGGCGCCATTCGCGGCGAGGTTCGGTGGGAAGCATTGGACCGGCTCGCCGTCGACGACCGCGGCGAAGATCGGACGGTCGGGATGCAGCTCCCGGAAGACGGCAATCTCCTTCGCCACCCACGGCGACGCCGCGGCATATGGCGAGCAGAGGATGATGAGATTGTCCGATATGGCGAGGGCGGCGCGTACGCGTTCGCTGAGGTCGCCGGCGGCGGGGAGTTCCTCGCGATCGCGAAAGATCGGAATCAGCCGCGCCGGCACCGGACCTCTCTCGCCTTCGGTGCCGACCAGGCGGCGCGGGATGCGGTAGGTCTCCAGCCGCCGGTGCAGCCAGCGCGCGGCAGCCGCGTCCTTGTGGCTGTAGCTCAGAAAAGCGGTGTAATGCCCCGACCCCTGGTCCACGTCGGCCAACTCCCCCACAAGCCGAGTCGCAAGCTTAGCTCAAATCGAGAAAAGGAAAAGCATCCTATATTGGAACATCCGAAGTCAGATCTTTGCGCGGACCACACATTGCTGCAGCTTCGGCTGCAGCACCTTCAGCTGAACGATGGTCGCCGACAGGCTTTCCCGGGAGAGGCTGTTCAGCTTTTGACTGGCGCTGAGCGCCTGCTGGGCTTGAGTAGCGGTGCGCATGCTGGCCATATTCGCAAGCTGGCTCGATGCGCTCTGGAGCGCCGATGCCGCCGAGTCGGCCTGCGTCGTCTGGGCGGGCGTCGGTTGCGCCTTTTCCTTCAGCGACTCGATCTCGGCGATCACGCTGGCGGAATCGAACGGCGTTCTCGCCGCGGCCAATCGCTGGGCCGTGATCAGCTCGACCGAGAACAACGCAGCCTGGATCAAGTCGAAATATTGCTCGCCGGCCGAAACGGAGATGGTCGGTCCGGCGTCGTCGCCGTTTCCGGTGGCGAGGGCAGCCGCGCCGACGGCAGGCTGGACCCCGTTGCCGGTATCCTTGCCGGCTTCCTGCACGCCGGTGATCGCGTCGAGCGTGAAGGGATCCAGGCCCACTGCCGTCGTCTTGATGCAGAGGAAGGCATCGAGCGCCTGGCTCAACACGGCGGCCTTCTGCTGCGGCGCGTAATAGGATTTTCCTTGCGAGAGGACGGCGCCGCCGGCCCCGGCGCCGATCGCGACGCCCGCCGGCGCTCCGAAGGCGGCGGCGGTGGCCGCCCCGGCTGCGACCAGAAACCCAGGAATTTCGAAGAATTGCCGCCCCTCCGCCGCGCGATGGGCCTGGCAGCGATAGGTGAGGATGTAATTGTTGATCAGCTTGAGCGCGCCCTCGACGCCGCGATCGATCAGGTGATTGGTGTTGCTGGAATTGGGCGTGCAGACCGCGTTGAACGAGCTTTGCTCGCGGGTGAAGGTGAGCTCCCGGTCGAGCCGGACCGAGGGCGGCGCGAAGCTGGTCGTGGCGCAACCGCAAAGCAGGAAGGTTGCGGCGAATCCGACTGCGAACGTCCTTTTCATGATCGGCCTCCCATCCAGAGTTCAGCCATTGTTGGAGGCCGGCGACGGCGCGAGCAGCCCGGCCAGGGCGCCGAGCGCCGCGGTGGCGATCGGCAACAGCATCTGGACGAGCGTCTGCCGCGACTGCGGATCGCAGCCGCAGAAAAGGCCGGCGAGCGGCACGAAGATCGCAAGTCCCAGCGCGATCACGACGATGCGGTAGATCCAGGTGTCGGGAATCGGTGCGGCCGCGTCGCGCATCTGGGCCTTGAGGGTCGCCTTCATATTATCGTCGATATTGGTGGCGTCGATCGCCGCATTGGCGGCTGAGAGCTTCAGATTGGCCATGGTCGGTCCTCCTGCCGTCCTTTTGCCTCGTGTCGCGGCCGACGCGCGTGACGGCCGTCACGCGGCGGCGATTCGCAAGACGGCCGATAGAGTCCTTCTCCGCTGACGTTTTTTCGACCCTGACGCAGGTGGAAGGAGGCCATCCAGGCTGGCGCGGACCGCGAAAGCCGCTAGGCTGGCGAAATGCGCAACCCTTTCATTGTCCTCGCACTTCCGCTGCTGGTCGGCGCCGGGCACGATCTTTCGAGCCGCGCCAACGTCAATCTCGCGCCGCTCATATCGAGCGAGGACTATCCGCCGTCGGCGCTTCGTTCCGGGGCGCAGGGCAGTGTCGGCTTCGTCCTCGACATCGGTCCGGACGGCCGCGTCGCGAATTGCACGATCGAATCGTCGAGCGGCACGCCCGCGCTCGACAGCACGACCTGTCGGCTCCTCACGGCGCGCGGCCTTTTCACGCCCGCCCGCGACCGCCGGGGCCGGCCGACGACGGACAGGATCCATTCGCGCATCCGCTGGGCCCTGCCGCAGATGACGCCCCCGCCCCCATCGACGCCCTCCTGAGCGGCAGAACCCGCGCAGCGGATGACAAAGAAAAAGGCCCTCCGTTTCCGGAGGGCCTTCCCGTGTCTGGCTGTATCGACTTCAGGCCTGCTCGGGCTCGCCCCGTTCGCCTTCGGGCTCGGCCTTCTTCGCCTTTTTCTTCGGCGTCTTGGGCGGGGCGGGGACGATCTCGAACGAAGGCGCGTTCTCCTTGATCGTAACCTTGACCTCGCCGCCATGGATGAGCTTGCCGAACAGCAATTCCTCGGCCAGCGGCTGCTTGATCTTCTCCTGGACCAGCCGGCCCATCGGCCGCGCGCCGTAGAGCTTGTCGTAGCCGCGGGCGGTCAGCCACTTCCGCGCTTCCTCGTCGAGGTCGATATGGACGTTGCGGTCGGCGAGCTGCAGCTCAAGCTGCAGGATGAACTTGTCGACCACGCGCGCCACCACCTCGGGCGGGAGGTAGGAGAAGGGCACGATCGCATCCAGCCGGTTGCGGAATTCCGGCGTGAACATCCGCTTGATCGCTTCCTCGTCCTCGCCCTCACGCGTGCTGCTACCGAAGCCGACGCCCTCGCGCGCCATGTCGGACGCGCCGGCATTGGTGGTCATGATCAGGATGACGTTGCGGAAATCGACCGTCTTGCCGTGATGGTCGGTCAGCCGCCCATTGTCCATGATCTGGAGGAGGATGTTGAACAGGTCGGGATGGGCCTTCTCGATCTCGTCGAGCAAAAGCACGCAATGCGGATGCTGGTCGACCGCGTCGGTCAAAAGGCCGCCCTGGTCGTAGCCGACATAGCCCGGCGGCGCGCCGATCAGCCGGCTGACCGAATGGCGCTCCATATATTCGGACATGTCGAAGCGCTGCAGCGGGATGCCCATGATCGAGGCGAGCTGGCGCGCCACCTCGGTCTTGCCGACGCCGGTCGGGCCGGAGAAGAGATAATTGCCGATCGGCTTGTCGGGATCGCGAAGGCCCGCCCGGCTGAGCTTGATCGCCGAGGCCAGGATCTCGATCGCCTGCTCCTGGCCGAACACCACCCTCTTGAGGTCGCGCGCCAGATGCTCCAGCGTCTTCTTGTCGTCGGCCGACACGCTCTTCGCCGGGATCCGCGCCATGGTCGAGATGACGGCCTCGATCTCCCGGGTCGTGATCGTCTTCTTGCGCTTGTTGGGCGGCACCAGCATCTGCATCGCGCCGACCTCGTCGATCACGTCGATCGCCTTGTCGGGCAGCTTGCGGTCGTTGATGTAGCGCGCCGAAAGCTCGACCGCCGCCTTGATCGCGTCGGGCGTGTATTTGACGTGGTGATGCTCCTCGAACGAGGGGCGCAGGCCGGCCAGGATCTTGACGCTGTCCTCGATCGTCGGCTCGTTGACGTCGATTTTCTGGAAGCGCCGAAGCAGGGCCCGGTCCTTCTCGAAATGGTTGCGGAACTCCTTGTAGGTGGTCGATCCGATGCAGCGGATCATCCCGCCCGACAAAGCCGGCTTCAGGAGGTTCGAAGCGTCCATCGCCCCGCCGGAGGTCGCGCCGGCGCCGATCACCGTGTGGATCTCGTCGATGAAGAGGATGGCGTGCGGCATCTTCTCCAATTCGGTGACGACCGCCTTCAGCCGCTCCTCGAAATCGCCGCGATAGCGGGTGCCGGCGAGCAGGGCGCCCATGTCGAGCGCGTAGATCACCGCTTCCTTGAGCACGTCGGGGACGTCGCCCTCGATGATCTTGCGGGCGAGCCCTTCGGCGATCGCGGTCTTGCCGACGCCGGGATCGCCGACATAAAGCGGGTTGTTCTTCGAGCGGCGGCAGAGGATCTGGATCGTGCGGTCGACCTCCGGCCCGCGGCCGATCAGCGGATCGACGCGGCCGCTCTTCGCCTTGTCGTTCAGATTGACGGTGAATTGCTTGAGGGCGGATTCGTTCTTCTTCTTGCCCTCGTCCGGCTTGCCCTCCTCGACCCCCTTGACCTCGGCCGGCTCGGACGACGCCTCGCCCTTGCCGACGCCGTGGCTGATATAGCTGACCGCGTCCAATCGGCTCATATCCTGCTGCTGGAGGAAATAGACGGCATAGCTCTCGCGCTCGGAGAAGAGGGCGACGAGCACGTTGGCGCCGGTCACCTCGTCGCGGCCCGAGGACTGGACGTGGAGGATGGCGCGCTGGACCACGCGCTGGAAGCCGCTGGTCGGCGACGGATCGGTCTGGCCGTCGACCTTCAAGGCTTCGAGCTCATTGTCGAGATAGGCGCGGACGGCCTCGCGCAATTCCTTGAGATCGACGCCGCAGGCGGTCATCACCTTCGAGGCGTGGACGTCTTCGGTCAGGGCGAGCAGCAGATGCTCGAGCGTCGCATATTCGTGGCGGCGCCCACTCGCTTCGGCGAGCGCCGTGTGAAGCGTCTGTTCCAGTTCGCGGGCAAAAGACGGCAATTCAACTCACTCCTGCGAGGTCGCGGACATCACGGCCTCAATGCCCCCAATGTCGGGTGTCGCGCGCCCGGCATCAAGCAGGCTCCAAAGAAAGCTGGGGAAAAGACGGATGGTTCCCCGCGCCCCCATCATTTCTTGAATAAGGCTTCGGCACTTGCCCGGTGGTTAATTGCGGCGTCCATTTTGGCGCGCACCCGCGCGATCTCGCCCTGGAGCGTCTGGATACGTTCTTCCAGCTCCTCGACCGACAAGGGATCGAGGTCCTGCTTGACGAGCTGCGCCAGCGGGTCCTCGGGCTTGCTCGGGAAGAGCTCTTCCAGGTCCATGCGGCGAGAATCCACCCAAGCCGCGGCTCCTGTCAACCGGATCGGGCTTGCGCGGCGGCGGTTTCGGCGCAGAGCGTGGCCGGATGACCACGTTTCCCCCAAGGCTCCCCGCCACCATGATCGCGATCGATCCGGCCGAGCCCGGCGGGCCGGAGGTGCTGCGGCCGGTCGAGCGGCCGGTGCCCGCGCCGGGACCGGGCGAAATGCTGATCCGAGTCGCGGCGGCGGGGATGAACCGCCCGGACGTGATGCAGCGCCGGGGTCTCTACCCGCCCCCGCCGGGCGCGCCGTCGATCCTCGGCCTCGAAGTGGCGGGGGAAATCGCCGCTTTGGGCGACGGCGTCGAATCGTGGCGGATCGGCGATCGGGTCTGCGCGCTGGTCGCCGGCGGCGGCTATGCCCAATATTGCGTGACGCCCGCCGGCCAATGCCTGCCCGTACCGTCGGCGCTGTCGATGGTCGAAGCGGCGGCGTTGCCGGAGACCTTTTTCACCGTCTGGACCAACCTGTTCCAGCGCGGCGGCGCCAGGCCCGGAGACACCGTCCTCGTCCATGGCGGCACCAGCGGCATCGGCACGACCGCCATCCTGCTCGGCCGGGTTTTCGGCCTGACCCTGATCGTCACCGCCGGCTCGCCGGAAAAATGCGCGCGTGCCCATGCGGTCGGCGCCGCCCATGCGATCGACTATAACAAGGAGGATTTCGAAGCGCGGGTGAAGGAGATCACCGGCGGCCGCGGAGTCGATATCGTCCTCGACATGATCGGCGGCGACTATCTGACGCGCAACCTCGCCTGCCTGGCCGAAGAGGGGCGGCACGTTTCGATCGCCGTCCAGCGCGGGCCCAAGGCCGAGGTCCCGATCTTCGACATCATGCGGCGCCGCCTGACCCTCACCGGCTCGACCCTCCGCGCCCGTTCGGTGGCGTTCAAGGCCGCAATCGCCGCCGAGCTCCGCCGCGACGTCTGGCCCCATCTGGAGACGGGGGAGATCCGGCCGGTGATCGACCGCATTTTCCCGCTTTCCCAAGCCGCCGACGCCCACCGCCGGATGGATTCGGGCGATCATGTCGGGAAGATCGTGCTGGAGGTGGGATGAGCTTGCTGACCAGGAACAAGGGAAGAAGCGGGACCCCCGCTTTCGCGGGGGTGACGGGATATCTCAGCGCGTTATCCGTCATTCCCGCGGCCCTCTCCGTCATTCCCGCGCAGGCGGGAATCCCGCTTCCCTTCTAATGGGCGGCTGGCTCTACATGATGGCCGATCGCTATCGCGGCGCCATCTACACCGGCGTCACCGCCGATCTGGCGCGACGCGCATTCCAGCATCGAACCGGCAAAGGTTCCCGCTTCGTCAAGAAGTACCAGCTCCTTCGGCTTGTCTACGCCGAGCCTTATGAGCGGATCGAGGACGCCATCGCGCGCGAGAAGGCGATCAAGAAATGGCGCCGCGCGTGGAAGATCGAGCTGATCGAACATGCGAACCCCGATTGGGTCGACCTGTTTGATCAACTGATCGGGGCGTAGGAAGCGGGATTCCCGCTTGCGCGGGAATGACGAAGGTGGTCGGTGCGGCCCCGGAAGCTCGGCCGCCGCAAGCATAAGGCTGGCTGATGACTGCGCCTCCGCTTTTTGATTGACGGGCGCCGCATCGGTCGGCGACCTGCCGCGCGGCAAGGGAGGCAAAAATGGGTCCGCTGGTCCTTCACGAATATGCCGCGTCGGGGAATTGCTACAAGATTCGGCTGACCGCGGCCCTGCTCGGTCTTCCGCTCGAACGGCGCGAATATGACATCTTGAACGGCGAGACGCGGACGCCGGATTTCCTGTCCCGGATCAACGCCAATGGCCGCATCCCGGTGCTGCAGGTGGGCGAGCGCTTCATCCCGGAGAGCAATGCCGCCTGCTTCTACCTCGCCGAAGGCACGCGGCTGGTGCCCGAGGACCGGTTCGACCGCGCCGACATGCTGCGCTGGATGTTCTTCGAGCAATATAATCACGAGCCCAACGTCGCGACCCTGCGCTTCTGGATCGCCTTCGTCGGCGAGGGTCGGCTGAACGAGGTTCAGCGCGTGCAAATCCCCGGCAAGCGCGCCGCCGGCGAGGCGGCATTGAAGCTGATGGACGAGCATCTTGCCGGCCGCCGCTTCTTCGTCGGCGACGGCCTCAGCCTCGCCGACATCGCCCTTTACGCCTACACCCATGTCGCGGACGAAGGCGGCTTCGATCTTTCGGCCCGTCCCGCCCTCTCGGCCTGGCTCGGCCGGGTGGCGGCGGAGCCCGGTTTCGTGCCGATGCGCGCCTAGGGTTTGTCCTCAATTCCCGCAACGAGCGTGATCGCCCGGAGAGGCGCGCAATGTAGGAGCGCGGCGCGGGCCGTAGTCATTCTACGGACAAGCCGCGCGACGCCCAGTGCGCGCCTCTCGGGGCGACCGCGAAGCGGCGGGCGCCTTTTGGCCGGTGGCGGCGTCGCTCGTCGGGCGCGATGAGCAACATCGCGCCTCTCCTCGCTCCTGGCCACCGGCCAAAATGCGCTCCGTCACGCCGATGCGGGAATTGAGGACAGACCCTAAGCCGGCTCGACTTCCACCTTGCGTCCATTTCGTACCCGCCTTACATCGCGGGCTATGTCGGCCGCTCCGCGAGGGGGCGGCCCTTATTGTTTCGGAACACCGGAGACGCGCCGTGGCCCAGCCGCTCATGCCCCATGCGACCGCCTCGTGGCTGGTCGACAACAGCTCGCTCACTTTCGAGCAGATCGCCGAATTTTGCGGCCTCCACATCCTCGAAGTGCAGGCGATCGCCGACGACACCGCCGCGACCAAGCTGACCGGCCGCGACCCGATCCGCGCCGGCGAGCTGACCCAGGACGAGATCGACCGCGGCCAGGGCGACCCCTCCTACCGCCTCCACATGCACAAGGAGCCGGACCAGATAAGGCGCACCAAGGGGCCGCGCTACACGCCGGTCTCCAAGCGCCAGGACAAGCCGGACGGCATCGCCTGGATCATCCGCAACCATCCGGAGATTTCGGACGGCCAGATCGGCAAGCTGATCGGCACCACCCGCTCGACCATCGCCGCGATCCGCGACCGCAGTCACTGGAACATCGCCAATATCCAGCCCAAGGACCCGGTGACGCTCGGCCTCTGCTCGCAGCGCGAGCTCGACGCGATCGTCGCCAAGGCGGCCAAGCAGGCGGGAATCGAGGCGCAGCAGGACACCAGTTTCGAAGGCGACCGCGACGCCCTGATCGAGGAGCTGCGGCGCGAGCGCGAGGCGGCGGCCCGTGAGGCGGAGGCGGTCCATGCCGCCGAGCAGGCGGAAGCGGGCCCGGCCGGCGGCGCGGACATTGACAGCCTCTTCAAAAGCTGAGGGTTCAGGCCCCGGGCCGACGCCCGACGTCTCGCTGACCGATACGGGCCAGGCCTATAGCCATAAGGGACTCACCTTTCCGCTCGGCCGGCGCGCGCCCGGCGCGGGCGAGCTGATCCCGCTCGCCGAGGGCATCGGCTGGGCGCGGCTGCCGGTGCCGGGCTCGCTCAAGCATATCAATGTCTGGGTGCTCGACGACGGCGATTCCGGATCGCAGCCCGGGGCCGGGGCAGGGGCCGGGGACGTCGCGCTCGTCGACACCGGCATCGATCTGCCGGATTCGCGCGCGGCGTGGGAGGCCTTGTTCGCCGGCCCGCTCGCCGGCCGCCGCGTCACCCGAATCATCTGCACCCATTTCCACCCCGACCATATCGGCCTCGCCGGCTGGCTGACCGAACGATTCGGCGTCCCGCTCTGGATGACGCGCGACGAATGGCTGTTCGCGCGCATGCTGACCGCCGACATTCGCGACGCGCCGCCGCGCGAGGCGGTCGCTTACTGGCGCGCGGCCGGCTGGAGCGAGGAAAGGATCGCGGCGGAGCAAGCGAAGGGCTGGGGCCGCTTCGCCTCGATCGTGACCGCGGTGCCGGTCAGCTTCGTCCGGATGCGCGACGGCGAAATGCTGCGTATCGGCGCCCGCGACTGGCGGGTGGTGGTCGGCACCGGTCATTGCCCGGAACATGCGTGCCTCGTCGATCCCGGATCGGGGTCCGGGGCAGGCTCGGGCGGGCTGATCATCGCCGGCGACCAGGTGCTGCCGCGCATCACCTCCAACGTCTCGCTGAGCCTTTCCGAGCCGGAGGCGGACCCGCTCGGCGACTGGCTCGCCTCGATCGAGAAATTGCGGCGGCTGCCCGCCGACCTGCTCGTCCTCCCCTCGCACGGCGAGCCCTTCACCGGCCTCCATGCCCGGCTCGACGCGCTCGCCGAAGGCCATCGCGGCCGCCTCGACGCGCTCCACTTTTACCTCGCCGAGCCAAAGCGGGCGGTCGACTGCTTCCCGGTCCTGTTCGGCCGCGCGATCGACGACGCTGTCATCGGCCTCGCCACCGGCGAGGCATTCGCCCATCTCCGCCGGCTCGAAGTGGAGGGCCGCGCCACGCGCGAGGTGCGCGACGGCGTCCATTGGTACCGCGCCAAAGGCTGACCGCGCCCTTGACCCTGCCGACGCCGGGGACCAATTGTCCCTCATGTCCGAGCCGAGCGACGCCATAGAGGAATTGAGCTTCGAAGCCGCCTTGAAGCGGCTCGAGGAGATCGTCCGCCGTCTCGAGAGCGGCGAGGCCTCGCTCGACGAATCGATCGCGCTTTACGGCGAGGGCGACCGGCTTCGCCAGCAATGCGAGGCGCGGCTGCATGCGGCGCAGGCGCGGATCGAGAAAATCCAGCTCGGCCGCGACGGCCAGCCGGCCGGCACCGTCCCGTTCGACGGCGAGTGAGCCGCCGGATGGCGGACGCTCCGGCCAGCCTGGCGCCCGCGCTGGAGCGGGTGCGCGCCGAGATCGATGCCTTGCTCGACGATCTGCTCGCCGTCCCGCCCGATCCGCGCGCGCGGCTCTACGAGGCGATGCGCTACGCGGCGATCGGCGGCGGCAAGCGCCTCCGGCCCTTGCTCGTCGCCGCCGCCTGCGGCCTGTTCCACACCGATCGCGACCGCGCGCTCCGCGTCGGCGCGGCGGTCGAGTGCATCCATGTCTATTCGCTGATCCACGACGATCTGCCGGCGATGGACAACAGCGATTTGAGGCGCGGCCGGCCGACCTGCCACAAGCAGTTCGACGACGCGACCGCCATTCTCGCCGGCGACGGCTTGCTGACGATGGCGTTCGGGGTGCTCGCCGACCCCGACACGCATGGCGATCCGGCGGTGCGCTCCGATCTGGTCGCGGCGCTGGCCGTGGCGGCGGGTCCGACGGGAATGGTCGGCGGCCAGATGCTTGACCTTGCTGGCGAAGGCCGCTTCGGCGACCGCGAGCCGGTCGACGTCGCGCGGCTGCAGCAGATGAAGACCGGCGCGCTGCTGCGCTTCGCCTGCATCGCGGGCGCGCTGCTTGGCCAGGCCACGCCGGCCGAATACCAGGCCCTCGACGATTACGGCAAGGCGCTCGGTGAAGCCTTCCAGATCGCCGACGATCTGCTCGACGTCGAAGGCGACGCGGCGGCACTGGGCAAGCAGACCGGCCAGGACGCCGCGCTCGGCAAGACCACCTTCGTCACCCAGCTCGGCATCGACGGCGCCAGGCAGCGCGTGCGCGACCTGCTCGCGCGCGGCGACAAGGCACTGTCGATCTTCGGCAACCGGGCCGGCGTGCTGCGCGCGGCGGCGCGCTTCGTCGCCGAGCGCAAGAACTAGCGGACCAGGACGTGGCCAAGGCACCGAAGGGCGGCAACAACAGCGGCAACGAGCTCGAAGAGCTACTCTCGCGCTTCCGGAAGTTGCCGCGGCCGGTACGCGTCATCTATTCGCGGCCGCGCACCTTCATCGCGGTCGCGGCCGGGGTTGTCGCATTCCTGTGTCTTTACCTGACCAGGCTCGAACTGGTCACGCGGATCTTGATCGGCTGGGACGCATTCGCGGCGCTTTATCTCGTGCTGGTTTACGCCATGATGTTACAGAGCGGGCATGGCAGCATCCGCAGACACGCCATCATGGAGGATGACGGGCGCTTCCTGATCCTGCTCATGACGGGGCTT
>DASXCT010000046.1:0-139400 GCA_036491055.1 Allosphingosinicella sp. | reverse complement strand
TCCAAAAGCCGGTGAAAAGCGCTAGGCACAAACGGCACGGCAGACCTCCATAATCAAGTCTAGGCAACCTGATCATGGCAAAATCCTCAGGATCTGTCTGCCGTGCAACAAACCCAAACACCAAAATCCCGGACAGCAGTGCGCTCCCGCGGGAATGACGATAGAGGACAGGGCGAAGCATGACATCAAACGGTGGCCGGACCGGCCGTCGGCTGATCAATACAGAAACATCGGCATGCCTTCGACGCGCATCAATTTGGCGCGATAGGAGGCGGCGTCGTAGAGGCCGGAAATATCGACGCTCTTGCGGCCCGTGAGCAGGGTGTCGGCGGGGACATGGTCGTAATTGCCGCCGGTCAGGGTCACCATCCGCGCCTTCTCGCCGCGCTGGAGCAATTGCACGGCGAGCGCTCCGAAGGCGAGCCCGACCATCCGGTCCATCGCGTCGGGCTCGCCCGCGCGCATCAGATAGGCCAGTTCCTGGATGACGACGCCGCTGCCGATCCGCTCGGTGATCGCCCGGCCGAGCCGCTGGCCGGCGCCGATGTCGAGGCGCTGGCTGGCGGGCTTCGACAGCTCCGAATCGCCGCCCCGCTCACCCTTGATCGTCGCCCCTTCCGAAATGACGCA
This sequence comes from Allosphingosinicella sp., assembly GCA_036491055.1. Classification (GTDB taxonomy): domain Bacteria; phylum Pseudomonadota; class Alphaproteobacteria; order Sphingomonadales; family Sphingomonadaceae; genus Allosphingosinicella. The sequence continues at coordinate 138,770 of DASXCT010000046.1, read as the reverse complement.
CATCGCATAGCGCGCGGGGTTCGAAGCCTTGTCCTCGGCAAGCAGGGGCAGCAGCACGTCGAGATCGGCCGGAAGCTCGGCGATGATCGTCCGGTCGACCTGGGCGAGGAAGCCGGCGAGCAAGGCGGTCTCGCCGCTCCGCCGGCCGAACAATTCGACCACGCCGATCCGCTCATGGCTCTCGACCGTGGTGCGGAGCGCGTTGATCGCCTCGACCGAGCGGCTGACCGCGGTCGAGAAGCCGATGCAATAATCGGTGCCGTAGACGTCATTGTCCATCGTCTTGGGGATGGAGATGACCGGCACGCCCTGCGCGGCGAGATGGGCCGAGAAACGGAGCGTACCGTCGCCGCCCAGCGTCACCATCGCGTCGACGCCGAGCCGGTTCAGCACGTCGAGCACCCGCGACGTCGCGTCGCCGGCGGTCAAGGTGCGGGGATCGAGCCGCGACGTGTGGAGGATGGTGCCGCCCAGCCGGTCGAGGCCGCGCACGCCCTCGCGGCTCAGAGGCAGGCTGTTGGCGGCGACGCTGGCCGGGTCCGCGGGATCGATGGCGAGCACGCCTTCCCATCCGCGCCGGAAGCCGACCACGTTCCAGCCGAGATCGTCGGCGGAAAGGGTGATCGAGCGGATGCAGGGGTTGAGCCCCGGCACGTCGCCACCGCCGGTCAGGATGCCGATCCGCACGTCATTCGCCTCCGCTCAGAGGGTTTTGCCGAAAACGAGATGGACGCGCTTCGCACCCTTGGGGAGATCGACCTCGGCGCTGTTGAAGGTCGCATTCTGGTGCGGCTGCAGCTCGGAGACGGGCGGGGAGATCGCCCAGGAATAGAGGGTGCGGCCGGCCGCATCCTGCAATTCGGCGCGGATCTGCGGCACCTGCTGCACGCTCTCGGTCGGGTTGACGATCTGGCCGGTGACGGTGAGCAATTCGTTGCCGCTGCCGAGCGTGCCGCGCTGCGCCCGCTGATTCTCGATGCGGAGCGGCGTTCCGCCGCCCGACCGGATCGTCGCGAAGCTGCCGCCGAAATGCGGCACGCCGAACCAGGCGACCGCCAGCGTCGCCGCCAGCATCAGGGCCGCGGCGATCAGTGCGGCCGTCGTCCACATCTTCGCGGGATTGCGCCGCGGCCGGAAGGGCGGCTCGTGGGCGAAGGCATCGTAATTTTCCGGCGGCGGCGCGGCGCCGATCAGGTCGGCCGCGCTCGGCCGCGGCGGCGATACGGGCGGCGACGGCGGCAGCCGCGACGCGGGCGGCGGCACCGGGAGCGGCGGCGGGGCCGGCGCGTAGGAAGCGGGCGGCTGGTGCCAGCTATGGCGGCAGGCGGCGCAGCGGACCTGCCGTCCGGTCGGCCCGATCGCGCTGTCCGGCACGACGTAACGCGTCTTGCAGGCTGGACAGCTGAGGATCATTTGCGAGCGGCCCCCGACACGTTACTCGGACCCGAACCGATGCACAGTTAACCCTTCGCATGCAAGCAAATGCGGCAGTTTTGGGAGGTTTACGTTACGCCGCCGCGCATGCGATGGAGCTTGGGGGATTTAAGAGCGGAGGCGGTTCTGAGAGCGGCGGAGACCATCGTCCAGTTCGACAATGTCGGCCTGCGCTACGGGACCGGCGCCGAGACTCTGTCGGACCTCAGCTTCTCGCTGCGCCAGGGCGGATTCTACTTCCTCACCGGCCCGTCCGGCGCCGGCAAGACCTCGCTCTTGAAATTGCTCTATCTCGCCCAGCGGCCGAGCCGCGGCCTCATCCGGCTGTTCGGCGAGGATATCGTCACCATGGCGCGCAAGCGCCTCCCCGGCTTCCGGCGGCGGATCGGCGTCGTCTTCCAGGATTTCCGCCTCGTCACCCATCTTTCCGCCTTCGACAATGTCGCCTTGCCGCTGCGGGTGGCGGGGGTCGAGGAGAAGGATCTGCAGGCGCCGGTCAAGGAGATGCTCGCCTGGGTCGGTCTCGGCCACCGGGCGACGGCGCGGCCGGCGACCCTTTCGGGCGGGGAGCAGCAGCGCGTCGCCATCGCCCGGGCGGTGATCGCCCGGCCCGACATCCTCGTCGCCGACGAGCCGACCGGCAACGTCGATCCGGAGATGGCGAAACGGCTTCTCCATCTGTTCGATTCCCTGAACGGCCTCGGCACGACGGTCGTGGTCGCGACCCACGATCTCCATCTCATCTCCAGCATCGGCCGCTCCGAGATGCTGCGGCTCGATCGCGGGCAATTGCTCGATCCGACCGGCGCGCTCCGCAACCCGCCGCGCCTGGCCGACGCGTGAGGGCCGGCGGCCGCAAATTGGGCGCCGCCGACCGGCGGCTGCTTCCGGAGGGCCGGCTCGCCGGACCGATGCCCTGGGTGATCGCGATCATGATGTTCCTGACCGTGCTCGCCGCCGCGGCCGGGCTCGGCCTCGGCAGCGCCGCCGCCGGCCTCAACGCCGCCGTCGGCGACCGCATCACCGTCCAGATCATGGATCCCAATCCCGATATACGCGAAGCGGACGCCGGCCGCGCGGCCGATTTGCTCCGGCATATCCCGGGGGTGAGAAAGGTCCGCCGCCTGACCCCCGCCGAGATCAACCGCCTGCTCGAGCCGTGGCTCGGCGCCGGCGGCGCCGGCTCGGACCTGCCGATCCCGGCGATGATCGACGTCGATCTCGGCGCCGGCGGCGGCGCGCGGGTCGGCAATGTGCGGGACGCGCTCGCCCGGGCGGTGCCGACGGCGCGGCTCGACCGCAACAGCGACTGGCTGGGGCCGCTCGCCCGCCTCATCTCCTCGCTGCAATGGCTGGCCGCGGCCTTGGTGCTGATGATGATCGCAGCGACTTCGGCGACCGTCGTGCTCGCCGCCCGCGCCGCGCTCGACACCCATCGCGGCACGATCGAGGTGCTCCACCTGATGGGTGCGACCGACGTCCAGGTGGCGCGGCTGTTCCAGCGGCGGATCGCGCTCGACGCCGCGTTCGGCGGCGGCATCGGGCTGATCGGAGCGGCTCTGGTGATGCTGCTGATCGGCGCGCGGGTGGCGGCTCTGGGCTCGGACCTGATCGGCTCGGCTTCGCTCCCGCCGGGCGCCTGGCTGCTGATCATCGCCTTGCCGGTGCTCGGCATCCTGCTGTCGATGCTGGTGGCGCGCTGGACCATCCTTCGCGCGTTGGGGAGGATGCTGTGATCACGCGCATCCTCGCCGCTTTCCTGCTGCTCTACCTGCTCGGCTACGCTTTGTTCGCCGGCCTGCTGCCGCGGCCGGCGGACGACCGGCCGACCGACGCGATCGTCGTCCTCACCGGCGGCGCCAACCGGATGGAGCGCGGGCTCGACCTGCTCGGGCGCCACAAGGCGAAAAGGATGCTGGTCTCGGGCGTCGACCGCGCGGTCCAGCCGGCCGACCTCGCCCGCCGCTATCCGGGCAGCGCGCCGCTCTTCGCCTGCTGCATCGACCTCGGCCACGAGGCGGTCGACACCCGCTCCAACGCGCAGGAGGTGGCGCAATGGCTGAAGCGGCGGCATCTCGGCAGCCTCCGTCTCGTCACCACCGACTGGCACATGCCGCGCGCCCGGTTCGAGTTGTCGCGCCAGCTCGGCAATTCGGTGCCCGTGCTCGAAGACGCGGTCGAGAGCAATCCGAGCGTCGAGCAGCTTTTCGTCGAATATAATAAATATCTGCTGCGCCGGGCTGCCGTGATCGTCGGGATCTGATGGCGGCGCTGCGTTCGATTCTCTTCCTGCTGGTCTTCTACGGCGGCACCCTGCTGTTCCTCGTCGCGGCCTTGCTGTCGCTGCCGTTCGGCCGCGCTGCTTTGCGCGCGGTCGCGAATGGCTGGGCACGCTTCCACAGCGGCTGCGCGCGCCATATCCTCGGCATCGGGGTGCGGGTCGAAGGGCCGGTTCCGGAAGGCAAAGTGCTGGTCGCCGCCAAGCACGAATCGATGTTCGAAACGATGGAAATGGCGGTGCTCTTCCGCAATCCGGCGGTGGTGATGAAGCGCGAGCTGGCCCGCATCCCGATCTGGGGTTGGCTGGCGCAACGATACGGCATGATCCCGATCGACCGGTCGGGCGGCGCGGCCGCGCTTCGCCGCCTGCTGAAGGCGGCGGGCGAGACGGCGAGGTTGGGTCGCGTCCTCATCATCTTCCCGGAGGGCACGCGCGTTCCGCACGGCGAGGCGCCCCCGCTCCAGCCGGGCTTTGCCGGCCTTTACCGCGCCCTCGATCTCCCGATCGTGCCCCTGGCCCTCGACAGCGGCCGCGTCTGGGGCCGGCATTTGCTCGGCAAGCGACCGGGGATCGTCACCTTCCGCTTCGGCACGCCGATCCCGCCCGGCCTGCCGCGCCGCGAGGCCGAGGCGCGGGTCCACGCCGCCATCAACGTGCTTCAGGGCTGATCGATCAACCAGCGGACGATGCTGCCATGCGGGTGGCCGTCGGCGAGCAGGCGATCCTCGCCGCCGGGCCAGATGCGGAGGCGCAGCTCGAAAGTGTCCGGGCCCGCTTCGTAGCGCAGCCAGGCGAGCGGCGCTTCTTCGGTCGCGCCCGCGCCCGTCTCTTCGAGCCGCCGCGCGATCCGCGCCTGCGTCGCCGGCGGAAAATAGTCGAACGCGACCGTGTGGAAGACGACGCGCGTGATGCCGGACGGGGCGGGCTCCGTGAGCCGGGCGTCGAGCCAGTCCGCGGCATCGCCTCTGTCGACCCGCGGCGGATCTACGGCGGCGATGGCGAGCGCCGCTTCCAGCCGGGCGATCCGGTCCTGCTGGTCGGCCCAGACATAAGCGAGCAGGCGCTCGGAATCGCGGCGCGGGTCGAGCGGGTTGAGATCGACGCCGCGCCGGCCGGCGATCGTCACAATCGCCTCCGGCGGCGGCGGGCCTTCCCAGCGCGGCTGCAGCCGCACCGGGGAGTCCCGATCGCCGACGCTTCGGCCGCCGAGATCGTAGGCATAAAAGTCCGGCAGCAGGTTGAGGCCGGCGCTGGCGCCGAGCTCGAGCAGGCCGATCGGCTGGCGAAAGCGGGCGGCGAGCGTCAGCAAGCCGGCCATTAGCAAGGCCGAGCGGCCGACCTCGTTGGTCTGCGGCGGACCGTCGATCCAGGGGAGCAAGGACGGATCGGCGAGCACCGGCCGAAGCACCTCCCAAAGCCTCTCCGGATCGGGAACGGGCTGCGGCGGATAGAGCGCGGCCAGCGCCGGCGCCCCGCCGCTTCGCACCAGCGCATGGAGGCCGCCGCAGATCCGCAGCGGCAGGGCATCCCTGATCGGATCGGCGCCTTCGGGCCAGCCGAGCACCCGGTTGCCCAATAAGCTGGAACGGTCGAGCCGCTCGCCGGTCAGCCGGCACAGCAAGCCGGTGAAGGGCGCGCCGGATTTGTCGCACCAGCCGCTCTGGACGGCGAAGGCGGCGCGGACCGCCGCTTCGCGCTCAGGCGCGGAGGCGGGCACCGGCCTTGGCCGCGGCCGCGATGATGCGGTCGGAGATCGCCTTCAATTCCTCGTCGGTGAAGCTCCTTTCGCCCGGCTGGAGGGTGACCTCGACCGCGAGCGATTTCTCGCCCGCGGCCACGCCCTCGCCGGTGAAGACGTCGAACAGCCGCACGGCGAGGATCGCCTGCTTGTCGGCGCCGCGGACGGCACGGAGCAAGGCGTCGGCGGGCGTATCGGCGGGAACGAGGAAAGCGAAATCGCGCGTCACCGCCTGCAGCGCCGGCGGCCGATAGGCTTCGCGCATATGACCGGAGGCGCGCTTCGCCGGCAATGCGTCGAGGAAGATCTCGGCCGCGACGACCGGGCCGTCGAGATCGAACGCCTTGAGCGTCGCCGGATGCAATTCGCCGAACTCGGCCAGCGCGTTCTTCGGGCCGAGGCAAAGCCGGCCCGAACGGCCGGGGTGATAGACGCCCGAGGCATCGCCGAGCGTCTGCAAATCCTCCACCCGCGCGCCGGCGGCGGCGAGCAGGGCGAGCGCCTCGGCCTTGGCGTCGAAGGCGGCGAAGTCCTCGGCCTTGCCCGTGCGCCAGTCGCGCGGGCGGCAATCGCCGGCGAGCACCAGCCCCAATGTCGGCCGCTCGCCGTCGGCGAGATAGCGCCGGCCGATCTCGAACAGCCGGACGGTCCCGGCGCCGCGGTCGAGATTGCGGCGGGCGGCGGCGAGCAGCCCGGGGAGCAGGGACGGCCGCATCGCCTTCATATCCTCGCTGATCGGGTTTTCGAGGATCCAGAAGCCGCCGCCGAACGGCGCAGCCTCGGCCTCGGCGACGAAGCTCCAGGTCACCGCTTCGTTCAGCCCGCGCGCGGCGGCGGTGCGGCGGACCTTGCGCTCCACTTTCTGCTCGGCGGTGGCGGTCGGCCGCGCCACGCCCGGCGCGCGCGGCAGGGGAACCGCATCGACCCGGTCGTAGCCGTGGATGCGGACGACCTCCTCGACGATGTCGGCCGCGCCGTCCACGTCGCGACGCCATGACGGCACCCCGACGCGCCAGGTCTCGCCCTCCTCGACGGTGAAGCCGAGCCGTTCGAGAATGTCCTTCTGCCGCGCTGCGGGAATCTCGACGCCGCCGAGCTCCAAAGCACGCTCCGGCCGATAAGCGACGACCTTGTCCGGCAGCGGCGGCGACCCGGCGCGGACGATTTCCGACGCTTCGCCGCCCGCCAACTCGATGGCGAGCGCCGTCGCCAGCTTCAGACCGGTGTCGAGGAAGGCGGGATCGACGCCGCGCTCGAAGCGGCTGCGCGCGTCGGAGGCGAGGGCGAGCTTCTGGCCGGTCAGCGCGATCCGTTCCGGATCGAACCAGGCGCATTCGATGAGGATGTCGGTGGTCGTCTCGGTGACGCCCGATTCCTCGCCGCCCATGATGCCGCCGATATCGTGGACATGGGCGTCGTCGGCGATCACCGTCATCGTCGGGTCGAGCTTGTAGGCGCGGCCGTTCAGCGCCAGCACCTCCTCGCCGTCGCGGGCGCGCCGGGCGACGATCGCACCTTGGAGCCTGGCGAGATCGTAGACGTGGAGCGGCCGGCCATAGCCCAGCATGATGAAGTTGGTCATGTCGACCAGGGCGCTGATCGGGCGCTGGCCGACCGCCTTCAGCCTCTGCTGCAGCCAGGCCGGCGAGGCGCCGTTGCGCACGCCCCGGACGACGCGGCCGTAGAAAGCGGGGCAGCCTTCAGGGTCGTCGGTGCGGATCCCGATCGGGCAGGGGAAGGCGCCGGCGATGTCCTTGACGTCAATCCGCTTCAGCGTGCCGAGCCCGGCGGCGGCGAGATCGCGGGCGATGCCGTGGACGCCCATGCAATCCTGCCGGTTGGGCGTGATCGCGACGTCGAAGACCGGATCGTCGAGCCCGGCCCACTCGGCATAAGGCGCGCCGACCGGCGCATCCTCCGGCAGCTCGATGACGCCCATATGCTCGTCGCCAAGCTCAAGCTCGCGGATCGAGCACATCATGCCGCGGCTCTCGACGCCGCGGATCTCGGCGACTTTCAGCGTGATGTCGCTGCCCGGGACATAGGTGCCCGGCGCGCCGAACACACCGAGCATCCCCGCATGCGCATTGGCCGCGCCGCACACCACCTGGATCGCCTCGCCGGTGCCGGCGTCGACGGTCAGCACCTGGAGCTTGTCGGCCTGCGGGTGGCGCTCGGCGGTCAGCACCCTGGCGATGGTGAAGGGGGCAAGCTTCTCGGCCGGATTGTCGACGCCCTCGACCTCGAGCCCGATCCGCGTCAGCGTCTCGGCGATCTCGGCCGCCGAAGCGGCGGTCTCCAGATGCTCCTTCAGCCAGGAAAGGGTGAATTTCATGGCTTAGCTCCCCTCCCTGGCAGGGAGGGGTTAGGGGTGGGTGCGACTGAGGCGGGTCGATCCCGCCGAAGGCGCTTCGGGACGGCTCGGCGACGCTTCGCGCCGCACCCACCCCCGGCCCCTCCCTGCCAGGGAGGGGAGATCGTGCCGCTCATGCCCCCACTCCCCCGCTGAGCGTCGGCACGTCGAGCGCGGAGAAGCCGTAATGTTTCAGCCACCTGAGATCGCCGTCGAAGAAGGCGCGCAGATCGTCCATCCCATATTTCAGCATCGCCAGCCGGTCGATGCCGCACCCGAAGGCGAAGCCCTGCCATATGTCGGGATCGAGCCCGCAGGCGGCGAGGACGCGCGGATGGACCATTCCGGAGCCGAGCAGCTCCATCCACCCGTCGCTGCCGCCGAGCACGCGGCGGCCGTTGACCATAGTATAGCCGACGTCGACCTCGGCCGAGGGCTCGGTGAAGGGGAAATAGCTCGGCCGTAGCCTGAGCACGATGTCGTCGCGCTCGAAGAAAGCCTTGAGGAAGGTCTCCAGCGTCCATTTGAGATGGCCGAGGTGGATGCCGCGGTCGATCACCAGCCCTTCGACCTGGTGGAACATCGGCGTGTGGGTGGCGTCGCTGTCGGAACGATAGGTGCGGCCCGGCGCGATGATGTAGATGGGCGGTTGCTGCGCCTGCATCGTCCGGATCTGGACGGGAGATGTATGAGTGCGGAGCAGCATCCGCACGATCTCGCCGCCGGCGAAACCCGGATCGAGCGCCGCATCCGCTTCCTTGCGCGGGAAGTAGAAAGTGTCGTGCATCGCCCGCGCCGGATGGCTTTCGGGGATGTTGAGCGCGGTGAAGTTGCGCCAATCGTCCTCGATCTCGGGCCCGGTCGCGACCGAGAAGCCCAAGTCGGCGAAAATCTCGGCAAGCTCGTCCATCACCTGGCTGACCGGATGGACGGTGCCTTGCGCGCCAGTCTCGACCGGCAGCGTCATGTCGAGAATCTCGGTGGCGAGCCTGCGGTCGAGATCGGTCGCCTCCAGCGCCGCCTTGCGCGCCGCGATCGCCTCGGTGACCGCCTCGCGGAGGGCGTGGATGCGCGGGCCCTCCGCCTGCCGCTCGTCCGGCGTCATGCCGCCAAGCGATTTGAGCAGGCTCGTCACCGCGCCCTGCTTGCCGAGCGCCGCCACCCGCTCCGCCTCCAGCGCCGGCAGATCCGGCGCGGCGGCGATGCGGGCGAGGAGGTCGTCTTTCATCGCGTCGAGACTGTCGCTTGCCATGAGGGGCGCCGTAACCGAACTTCCCACCGGTTTGAACCCCGGCTTCGGGAGAGCGACAATGACCGTTGAGCCTGCATGGCCCGAACTGACCGCCGAGCGCGACGGGCCCACCATCGCGACATTGCATTTGTTCAGCCAGGTTGCGGGCAAGGCGGCGGTGGCCCTGCTTCCGTGGCGCAACCATAGCTGGCATGTGACCCTGCACGTTCATCCGCGCGGGCTCCGGACCGAGCCGCTCTACGGCGCGGGCGGTCCGTTCGAGCTGGGGTTCGACCTGATGGACGGCGCCTTCACCTGCGCGGACGAAGCGGGCGTGCGTTCGCTGCCGCTGCGGCCGATAAGCGTCGCGGATCTTTATGCCGGCGTGCCGGGCCTGATCCGCCGCCAAGTCCGCATCCATCCGGCGCCGAACGAGCTGGAGCCGGCAATCCCGTTCGCCGAGGACCGGGAGGTCCGCGTCTATGCGCCCGACAGCGCCCGCCGACTGCTCGGCGCGCTGCTGAATGCGGACCGGGTGTTTCGCCTGTTCCGCTCGGCCTTCCTCGGCAAGGTGAGCCCCGTCCATTTCTTCTGGGGAAGCTTCGACCTCGCCGTCACCCGCTTCTCCGGCCGCCCGGCGCCGCTTCATCCCGGCGGCATTCCGAACCTTCCCGATGACGTCACCCGCGAAGCCTATAGCCACGAAGTCTCGAGCGCCGGCTTCTGGCCGGGCGGCGCGGGCGGACCGGGCGGGCCCTTCTTCTATTCCTATGCTTATCCGGTGCCGGACGGCTTCTCTCAGGCGAAGGTCGAACCGCCGCAGGCGCGCTTCGATGAGAATTTCGGCGAGTTCGTGCTGGATTATGAGGCGGTGCGGCAGGCGGCCGATCCAGATGCGATCCTGATGGCCTTCCTCTGCAGCACCTATGAAGCCGCCGCCGATCTCGCCGGCTGGGACCGGGCGGCGCTGGAATGCGAGCCGGGCCGGCCGCGTGTGCCGCGGCGGGTCTGATGTTCCCCGGCGAAAGCCGGGGTCCGGAAGGACAGCCGGGCTCCGGCTTTCGCCGGAGAACAGCCACGGACGCGACGCTGTTGAGATAAAAAGCCGCGGAGATTGAACAGGGGAAACTTGCCCCCGGCATGTTTCAGGATTGCCGGGGGCAATCCGACCTGTTCAAGCCTCCGCGGCTTTCCGATCCTGTGCCTGGGCTCAGGCCTGGGCGGGAAGAGCGCTCCGGGCCTGGGCGATGATGCCCCTGAAGGCGTCGCCCTCGTGCATGGCGATGTCGGCGAGGACCTTGCGGTCCAAATCGACGCCGGCCAGCTTCAGGCCGTGCATGAACTGGCCGTAGGTGAGGCCCTCGGCCCGCACCGCGGCGTTGATGCGCTGGATCCACAAGGCGCGGAAGCTGCGTTTCTTCACCTTGCGGTCGCGATAGGCATATTGGCCGGCCTTCTCGACGGCCTGCTTGGCGATGCGGATCGTGTTCTTGCGGCGGCCGTAATAGCCTTTCGCCTGCTCCAGGATCCTCTTGTGGCGGGCCTTGGTGGTGGTCCCGCGCTTGATGCGTGCCATGTGCGGTTCCTCCTTATTTCAGGCCGTAGGGCGCCCAGGCCTTCACCCGCGCCGTATCGGCGTCGGCGAGCACCTCGGTCCCGCGATTCTGGCGGATATATTTGGCATTGTGGCTGATCAGCCGGTGGCGCTTGCCCGCGACCCCATGCTTGATCTTGCCGGTGGCGGTGAGCTTGAAGCGTTTCTTGACGCCGCTCTTCGTCTTCAGCTTGGGCATTTTCGTCTCCTTAGTAGCGCGTGCGCGCGACGTTCTGGAACAGCCACGGCAGCCCTGATGGCCGGGCCGTTCGTTTCTTCCGAAGGTGGAAGGAAGCGGCGCCTATAGAGGCAGGGGGGCGGAAAGGCAAGATGAAGCGGCCCCTCGAATCCCTCTCCCCGGCGGGGAGAGGGTAGGGTGAGGGGGCTCGGCGTATGAGAATAATCTTCAGACGTCCGATGGAACGAAGATGCCTCATGTTTGGGTGTTTTGCGTTCGTGATAATCCTCGACCGCCGACCCCCCTCACCCCAACCCTCTCCCCGCCGGGGAGAGGGAGTATGCGCTTCCTCCCCGCCTTCCTTTGGCCTATGCGCGACTCATTCCCCGGGGGGCCGCTGCAGCGGCTGAGAGTCGGCGAGGACGCCGAGACCCGTCGAACCTGATCCGGCTGACACCGGCGTAGGGAGGGCAAGCACCAGCCGGCCCCTCTCCGCCCGCATATGGAGAGCTAAAATGGCCGCCGATAGCCCTGCCCGCACCGAGCTAGCTCCTCCCCGGAACGGGGAGGGGGACCATGCGCAGCATGGTGGAGGGGCCGGCGCGCAGCTCAGCGTCACGACCGGCCCGATCCGCGGCTCGCGCAAGATCCATGTCGGCCCGCTCAAGGTGGCGATGCGCGAGATCCACCTCGAGCCCTCGTCCGGCGAGCCGCCGCTCCGCGTCTACGATTGCTCAGGGCCCTATACCGATCCGAATGCCCGCATCGACATCATGGCCGGCCTGCCGGAGCTGCGCCGCGACTGGATTCGCGGCCGCGGCGACGTCGAGGAAGTGGCCGCGCGGGAAATCCGGCCGGAGGATAACGGCCAGCTCGGCCCCGACCGCTCCGGCGGCGTCCCCGCCTTCCCGAACGTCCGCCGCAAGGTGCTGCGCGCCAGGCCCGGCGCGAACGTCAGCCAGATGCACTATGCCCGCCGCGGCATCGTCACCCCCGAAATGGAATATGTCGCGGAGCGCGAGAATCTGGGCCGAAATGCCATTTCGGCCCACACCCGGGACGGCCAGGATTTCGGCGCCGCGATCCCCGATTTCGTCACCCCCGAATTCGTCCGCGACGAGGTCGCGCGCGGCCGGGCCATCATCCCCTCCAACATCAACCATCCGGAGAGCGAGCCGATGGCGATCGGCCGCAATTTCCTGGTCAAGATCAACGCGAACATCGGCAACAGCGCCGTCGCCTCCGACGTCGCCGCCGAGGTCGACAAGATGGTCTGGTCGATCCGCTGGGGCGCCGACACGGTGATGGACCTCTCGACCGGCCGCAACATCCACGACACGCGCGAATGGATCGTCCGCAATTCGCCCGTGCCGATCGGCACCGTCCCCATCTACCAGGCGCTGGAGAAGGTCGGCGGCGTCGCCGAGGACCTCAACTGGGAAATCTATCGCGACACGTTGATCGAGCAGGCCGAGCAGGGCGTCGACTATTTCACCATCCACGCCGGCGTCCGCCTGCCCTTCATCCCGATGACCGCGAGCCGAGTCACCGGCATCGTCAGCCGCGGCGGCTCGATCATGGCGAAATGGTGCCTCTCCCACCACAAGGAGAGCTTCCTCTACACGCGTTTCGAGGAGATATGCGAGATCATGAAGGCGTACGACATCGCCTTCAGCCTCGGCGACGGCCTTCGCCCCGGCTCGATCGCCGATGCCAATGACGAGGCGCAGTTCGCCGAGCTGGCGACGCTCGGCGAGCTGACCGAGGTCGCCTGGAGGCACGACGTCCAGGTGATGATCGAGGGCCCGGGCCACGTGCCGATGCACAAGATCAAGGCGAACATGGACAAGCAATTGGAGGCGTGCGGCGAGGCGCCCTTCTACACATTGGGGCCGCTCACCACCGACATCGCGCCGGGCTACGACCATATCACCAGCGCGATCGGCGCGGCGATGATCGGCTGGTTCGGAACGGCGATGCTCTGCTACGTGACGCCCAAGGAGCATCTCGGCCTCCCCGACCGCGATGACGTCAAGGTCGGCGTCGTCACCTACAAGCTCGCCGCCCACGCCGCCGATCTCGCCAAGGGTCACCCGGCGGCGAAGCTGCGCGACGATGCCCTCAGCCGCGCCCGGTTCGAATTCCGCTGGCGCGACCAGTTCAACCTGTCGCTCGACCCCGACACCGCCGAGCAATATCACGACCAGACCCTGCCGGCGGAAGGCGCGAAGACGGCGCATTTCTGCTCGATGTGCGGGCCTAAATTCTGCAGCATGAAGATCACGCAGGAGGTCAGAGACTTCGCCCGCTCAAATCCTCCCCGGAACGGGGAGGGGGACCAGCTGCAAGCTGGTGGAGGGGGCCCCGAGGCCGAACCGGCGCGCGTGGTCGAAGAAGCCGAAAAGGGCATGGTGGAGATGAGCGAGAAATTCCGGGAGAGGGGTGGCGAAATCTATATCACTGCCGCTGAATAGGGGCCGGAACGTGGATCACCAAGTCGACCGGTCTTCGTTCACATACCGGTCAGTGTGCGATCGACCACCGACCGATTCTAGGGTGCATTTCCCCCGTTCTGCGGTGCAACCTGTCCAATCTGCGGCTTGTGCCAGCTCTAAGTCAAAGTAGGCCGGGCGACAGACTTGGGAGCGGTACAGATCACCCTCTAAAACTCGTCATCCTATAATCAGGCTAGAATGCGGCTTCAAATTGGCATAGTCGACGAAAACTGGATGAAGAGCAATCAACGCGTCATCTTGAAGGCGACCGGAAACACTCGAATAAGGCCGCCGATAGAAGAACTCAACATAGTGGTGCCTGCCTTCCCGTGTTGGCGGATAGTAGTGGCCAGAATTCAGATTATTGTCCTCGGCGAACCTAACTATCCCAAATAATCCCATTGAGTAGAAGTCGTCTATTCGAGAATCTACCAGATAACCTCCACTCTCGCCATCAAATTTGCGAAGTCCGTGCAGAATCTGTTCACGAAACTTCGAATATTCCATAACGTTGTTTTTGTCAGAAAACATTAGTACAAATTTGTCCAAATTGGGATAGTCGAGGGCAAATTCATCGATGAAGTACTTAGCGATCTCTGCAGATGATGCTGCCACCGACTTAGGTATCATCGTCGGCGATATCGTCATTCCAGCATGGCGTTTGGCGAGTGCGCCTAAGTGTATCTGTAGTTGACGCGGACGCATCATTGTATGGCGGACCAGGTACTCGAACGTATCCTCTTCAAGCTTGTGGACAGGGTTTACCAGCACCCGAGGCATAACCTGCTGCCACGCATGGCTGAAGCTGTGGCCGCTGATCTTAGTTGTCGTCTCGATGCGTCTTTTCACGAATTGACGAAGCGTGTCGTGCGTCCAACGAATGGATGTACTGATATCGCTAATTTTGTCGGAATCTCGAAGCGATATGCGTAGATAACGATCATGAGGAATGAATGCCTTTATCGAGAGAAATTCGGGACACGCACTGTCGGCCCTTATTGACAGTATGGCGTCCACCAAGCTTTCAAATATCAACTGCACCGACTCTGCCTTCGTGCCGTCATTCCGGAGCTTGTCAAAATCGTCTAGGATCAAAATCACATTGTGTCGGTGCTTCGACAATAGATTATAAAATTCGTGCTTAATTCCTTGGAATCGGGCATCGAGCGGAAATGTCGATAGATCATGAAGGAGAGCAGCACTTAGACCATGGCTTCCTAGCAGATTTGCGCGTCGCGACCTTCGCGCGCCCCTCTCCTCGGGTTCAGTAAAGAAGTCAATTTTGTTCCAAGCCTCCTCAAGCAGGGAAAGAAGATTGAAATTCAGCTTCGCGGCTCTTCTTCGCCGTTCCTGCGGAATCTCTTGGGCTACATTGCCATAGATATAGCCATCTTTTTGAGAACATGCTTTGATAAGTTCCACAATTATACAATATTGCCAGTAATTTGAAAGCGTGCTAGTCTTAGATATCTTAGTTGTGTCTGCTAGGGAAACGAGATTCTCGGAAATGGCTCGAAAGGTGACATCATTAAAGCTTACGAGAGGAGTCACAAAATACATACTCTCGTGAATCTCTCGAATTGCCCGTTGAATAGCAGACTTTCCAGAGCCCTTCTCGCCAGTAACAATCCAATTGGCGGAGTCGAGACATGTCCGAATATGATCAGGTTCAATCCATTTTTCGGTGAATAGCTCGTCTGCCCGATTCGCATCAATCGGCCCCCATTCGACTGAATTTAGGGGTTCCATCCTACGAGCCGACCTCGGCGCGACTAATCCCGTAGCCGCCAATTATAATGAGAGCTAAAATAGAAAGAAGGAAATTCATATACTGACAAACAATCCAGCCGAGAGTCGTATCGGGGCCGAGCAACCTCATGATTAATATAACAGAAAAGATTATCCCGAAGGTGGGCAGAAGCGATAATGCTGCATACCCCGCCGCGGTTTCTCTCACATGTTCTCTTAAGTTTTGCCCCAAGCGTGTCGAGGCGATAACTGACCCTTGCAACAGCTTTGATAGTGTTAGCCCGTACAAAACGCAGCTTGTCATAGATATGTCGGGCCCGAGCCAAAAGGATTTCGGGCGCCCCGCAGCGTCGGCGCTCCACACCAAGCTCATCACGATAAGGGGCAACACGGCAAAAAAGGTCTCGACCGAAAGATGGAGGAGTGTCCCCTTTGTGATTTCTCTAGTGCCTGGCATAGCCCCCACGCCGCTATATGTTGTCAAATGGTGCTCATAAGAGACGTGGTGATGCTGTTCAAACTGAAAATTGTCCAGAGAAATGGGCGGCTTCCGCTACAACGTGCCGCCGAATAGCCTTCATCCCCCACCATATTGAGTCCGCGGTGTGGACAGCTATGCGCCGAGAGCTGCGACAATGCCGCCGGCGCCCACCGCTGTACGTTGTCGTCTGTTCTGTTCATATGGTCCTCCGATGTATTGGCCAGCCTGTTAGTTGCAGCGCAAAAAAACCGGCCGCGTCCTCTCGGACGCGGGCCCGTCCCTCATCAACAGCGCAATTCTTTTAGGAGCAGGCGGGCCCGGCGTTCCCGGTGAGAGCGCGGTCATTTGATCACGCCGCCGTAACGAGCTAACCTGCTCCCGCCGCACCGGCAAAGGGGAAGCCGTCATGTCTTCGCACAAGCTGCTCCAGCTCGCGCTCGTCCTGTTCGGCGCTGTGTTCTGCCTCGTCTATCCGCTCGCGATGGTGTGGCCGTCCGGCTGGGCGTGGCACGAAGGTCCGCCCGCCGCGTCGCAATATTTCATGATGATCGTCGGCGTCTACGCGACGCTCGGCATCTTCCTCATCCTCGCAGCGCGCGACCCGCACGCCAACCGATCGCTGATCCTGTTCACCATCTGGTCGAGCCTGGTCCATGCCGCGATCATGGCGGCGCAGTCGCTCGGCAATCCGATGCATCAGGGCCACCTGCTCGGCGACGTGCCGGCGCTCGTGCTGGTGGCGGCGGTGCTCGGCGGCCTTTATTATTCAGACCGCGCGCACCGGAACGCGATTCCGGCCTGATCAGGAAAAAGCCGCGCCCGCCCCGGTCCGCGCGCCGAGGCTGACCTCGCCTTCGCCGCCGCCGTTCCAATAATGGACCGTATATGGGCTCCTATTCACATCCACCCAAATTCCGCCGCCGGCGTTGCGGATCGATGCACTCCAGGAACACCTGAAGGATTTGCCAACCCGACGGCGTCCTTGAATGGTCAGTCAGAACATAATAAGAACGCAGCATCGATTCGCAAGGTGGACATATGTCGGCATTCCTGATCGCAGCCGCACTCGCTTCGGCGGCCGCGCCACCCGCCGCGCCGATCGAGAACTTCAAGTCGCCGAACTCCCTCACGGGCGTTGCCAAGCCAACCACCGCCGAAGTGAAGCGGCGCGGAGGGCGTCTTTATCTGCGGCTGGAGCAGGTCACGCAAAATGCGACCGCACGTGTCTTTCTGTCCTGCTCCCGCGGAAGGGCCACGATTCGCGCCGGGATCGTGACGACGCCCGACATATCCGAAGAGCGCGCGGAGGGGGCCGAACGTTCGTACCTCGAACTCGATTGGCGACGAGTCCTGGCTGCCAGGGGGCGCCGCGGCCTCCGGCTGGACGGAAACACGGTCTGGATTTCGCGCGACGTTCCAACTCGGACGCTCTCGCTCCTCCCCCGAACCAGGACGCTGGGACTATGGGTCGAGAATGGCGGCGTGTGGCGTTGGGGCGCGTTGATGGATTTGAGGTCGGTGCACCCGCAGATCGGCAATTTCGTCAAAAGCTGTCGGTGATAATCTACGCGTCCGGAAGCAAGGGCCCATGCCCGATCCTGGAAGCGTTCGACGGAGTGTAGATGCGGCGCCCGATGATGGCGCGCATCGTCCTCACCGATCGATTCGCCCTATTCAATAATGGTAGCGGCACTGCGCCACTTCGAGCGCCTGCGCCTCGCTTTTGCCGGTGACGCGATAGACCAGACGATGCTCCTGATTGACGCGGCGCGACCACCAGCCGCTCAAATTGCCGGTGAGCGGCTCGGGCTTGCCGGTGCCCCGGAACGGTTCCCGCAGGCATTCCGTGAGCAATGCATTGAGCCGAGCCTGGATCTTCGGGTCGTCGGCCTGCCAATGGAGATAATCTTCCCAGGCCGTCGGCCAGAAGGTCAGCCTCACGGCTCGATCAGCGCATGCTCTTCACCGCCGCCCGCTTCCAGCCCGCGAACCGCGTCGAGCAATTCGCGCGCGTTGGCGGGCGAGCGCAGCAGATAGAGCGTTTCCTCGATCGACGCCCATTCGCTTTCGGAAATCAGCACCGCGCCTTCGCCGCGCTGGCGGGTGATCGCGATCGGCGCACGGTCGGCGACCGCCTGGTCGATCACCGACTTCAGATTCTCGCGCGCCTCGGAGTAACTGATCGCCTTCATGGCGCATGACATGGACAAGGGATTGTCCAATGTCAACCTCGATGCGCGGGACCCGAGGCTCAATTCACCCGCCTTCCCGGCGACCCTTGTCCGCTTCCCGCATCACCGGCATTGACCGACCGCACGTGCGCGCCGCAGGCTGGCATGCGCGAAGGAGTGACAATGCCGACCGACAATTCAACCGACGCCCTCTCGGCCGAACTCCAAGAGCTCAACCGGCTCCTTCTCGATTGCCCGGACGAGGACGAGACGATGCTGCTGAGCGAGCTCGACGGATATATTGCCGGCACGCTCGTCGATCCGCATCCGGTCCCGGCGGAAATGTGGCTGCCCCGAATCTGGGGCGGCGCGGCCGAGGCTTTTCCCGACGATCCGGCGCGGTCGGCGCGGCTGGTCGAGCTCGTCCTCGCCCGTCGGGAGGAAATTGTCGGCGACCTGCTGCGCGGCGACCTGGCCTACGCGCCCGTTTACGACGTCGATCCGCGCGATGACGAGCCGCTGTGGGAGATCTGGGTCGAGGGCTTCACGGCGGCGATGGCGCTGAGCGGAAAGTCCTGGGACCCGCTGCTCGAGACCGGCGACGAGGATCTGGACGCCGCATTCCTGGGATTGACCGTCTATGTGGCGATGGTGAGGGGACTGCGTTCCGAAGGGACCGACGATGAGGACATGCTCGCCGACGCGCCCGACATAATCCCCTATCTGGTCGAGACGCTCTATCGGCGCCAGCACGGACTCGATCGGATCGTCCTGGCGTCCGCGCCGATCGTCGCGGCGCCCAAAATCGGTCGCAACGAGCGCTGCCCGTGCGGATCGGGCAAGAAGTTCAAGAAATGCTGCGGCGCCTGACCTCGGGCCGCTAATCCGCCCGCGTCACCCGGATGATCTTCACCGGCGCCTGGATCCGCTCGCCGGTTTTCCTGCCATAGGGCGCGGTCGGCGCGGCGAGGATGCGGCGGACGACGTCCATGCCCTGGATCACCTGGCCGAAGGCGGCATAGCCCTTATCCTCGTCCTTCCTGCCCGGACGGGCGTCGAGGCCTGGCTGGGCGCCGACGTCGATGGTGAAGTCGCCCATCGCGGTGTCCGGGGTCGAATGGGCCATCGAGATGGTGCCGTCGCGGTGGCGAAGGCCGGTCTCGCTGGTCGGCTCGAGCCGGATCGGCGCCAGCATCAGCCGGGCATTCTGCGCGATCCCGCCCTGGATGAAGCCCTGCTTCGGCGCCCAGGCGTTGCGCGCCGCGCGATAGAAACTGGTGCCGTCGAAGCGATGGTCGTCGGCGTAGCGGACGAAATTGGTCGTCGTGACCGGCGCGTGCTTGTGGTCGAGCGCGACGATGATCGTGCCGGCGGAGGTCTCGATCCGGACGCGGACGATGTCGGGCAGGTTCTTCGGCATCGGCGGATCGGCGGAGCGCAGCGGCCAGGCGACGGCGGCGTTCGTGGCGCTGTCGTTCGCCGTGGGCGACGCATTCTGGCCGCAGGCGGTGAGGGCGAATGTCAGCAGAGTGACGGAGGCGAGGAGACGAATCATGACCCCGCTTAGAGCATTTTCCAGTCCGGTCGAAGTAGCCGACGATCCGGAAATGCCGCGCCCATCTTGGTCCGGACGACGTCCTTTATTATGACGAGCATCACGGAAAAGGCAGCCGAGGAAGGAGCGGGACATGCCCGTATCGAGGAAACGCAACCGCAAGAAGGCGCCGGCCGCACCGTCGGCGATGCCGGCCGGGCTCGTCGACCTCGCCGGACTGCTCGCCCAGCTCGGTCGCGGGATTGGCGGTCGCGGCGCGGACGATGCGCTCGATCGGGCGCAGAGTATCGCGTTCGATGCGATGGAGGCGGAGGATGAAGCGACGCGGATCGCGCTGGCGCGCAAGGCGCTTGCCGTCTCGCCCTTATGCTCGGACGGGTATCTGATCCTGGCCCTGGAGGAGGAGGATCCGGGGCAGGCGCTCGCGCTCTGCCGACAGGCGGTCGAGGCAGGTACCGAAGCCCTGGGCAAAGCGGTCTTCGAGGAAGATGCCGGCCACTTCTGGGGGTTGGTCGAGACGCGGCCCTATATGCGGGCGCGGTGTCAGCTCGCTATGCTCCTTTGGGATGCGGGCGAACGCGACGAAGCCATCGACCATTATCGCGACATGCTGCGCCTCAATCCGAACGACAATCAGGGCATACGCTACCTGCTGGTCGACGCGCTGCTGGCGTCGGGCCGCGACGCGGAGGTGGGCCGGCTGCTGAAGGATTATGGCGAGGAGGGTTCGGCGGCATGGACCTGGTCCGCGGCGCTCCTCGCCTACCGCCGCCACGGCAAGGGCGCCGAATCGCTCAAGGCGCTGCAAGCCGCGCTCAAATCCAACAAGCATGTTCCCGATTATCTGCTCGGAAAGGTGCGGATGCCGAAGATGCTGCCGGATTTCATCGGGATCGGCGACCGGAACGAGGCCGTCGCCTATGTCGACCGCGCCGACGCGGCATGGGGCGCGACAAAGGGCGCGAAGGACTGGCTTTCGGCCGTGCTCGCGCGCGGACAGGCGCCCCGAACCGGCGGGCCGGCTGCGCCCGACGAGTCGCTCGATTCCGATCGCGTCGATGAAGCCGTGCTTGCTTTGCTCCATCTCGGCCTTCACGACGGCAATCGGGCGTGGAAAGGATTCGACTGGGACGCCCTGGACCGGCTCCACGAAAAGGGGCTGATCTCCAATCCGGCCTCGAAAACCAAATCGGTCGTCTTCAGCGAGGAAGGCGCCGAGGCGGCGAAGGCGGCATGCCGGCGCCTCTTCTCGACCCGCTGACGGACCCTGCGCGATGGCGGATGTCTCCCTCTTCTCCTACGGGACGCTGCAGCTGCCCGAGGTGCAGCGCGCCACCTACGGGCGGCTGCTGGAGGGCGTGGCGGACGTGCTGGTCGGCTATCGGCTGGAACCGCTCGTCATCTCCTCGCCCGACGTGGTCGGGATCAGCGGGCTCGAGATTCACACGATCGCGCGGCGGAGCGGCGATCCGGGTGATCGGGTGCCGGGCGTGGTCTTCCGGCTCACCGCCGCCGAGCTTGAGGCCACCGACCGCTACGAGACCGATGCCTATGGGCGGATCGAGGTCGTGCTGGCGTCGGGCGCGCGGGCGTTCGTCTATGTCGGACCGGATCTGGAGCCGGAGCGCTCCGTTCCTTCCTGACCCGATTGCTCATCGTTCCCCGTAACATCCTCCCACATCCGTTCGGGCTGAGCTTGTCGAAGCCCTCCCTTCCTTGCGCACCCAAATAAGGGGCTTCGACGGGCTCAGCCCGAACGGTTGCTTGGTTCTGGTGCCGCGATTTCAGTCGAACAAGCTGGAAACCGAGCTTTCGTCAGCGATACGCTTGATCGCTTCGCCGAGCAGGGGGGCGATGGTGAGGAGGCGGATACGAGAAGTGGCGGCGGCGGCTTCGCTCTGCTCGATCGAATCGGTGATCACCAATTCCTCGAGCGCCGACTTGTCGACGCGCGCAACGGCGCCGCCCGACAGGACGCCGTGGGTGCAATAAGCGACGGCGCCCGCCGCCCCCGCTTCCTTGAGCGCGGCGCCCGCATTGCAGAGCGTGCCGGCCGAATCGACGATGTCGTCGATCAATATGCAGAAGCGGCCGCCGACGTCGCCGATGATGTTCATCACCTCGGATTCGCCCGGTTTCTCTCGGCGTTTGTCGACGATGGCGAGCGGCGCGTTGTCGAGGCGCTTGGCCAGCGCTCGGGCGCGGACGACGCCGCCGACGTCGGGTGAGACGACGGTGATCGGCCGGCCGGTGAAGCGCGCCTTGATATCCTCCGCCATCACCGGCGCCGCGTAGAGATTGTCGGTCGGGATGTCGAAGAAGCCCTGGATCTGGCCGGCATGGAGATCGACGGAGAGGACGCGGTTGGCGCCGGCGACGGTGATCAGATTGGCGACCAATTTGGCCGAGATCGGCGTGCGCGGCCCCGGCTTCCGGTCCTGCCGCGCATAGCCGAAATAGGGGACCACCGCCGTGATCCGCTTTGCCGAGGCGCGCCGGAGCGCGTCGATGCAGATCAACAGCTCCATTAGATTGTCGTTGGCGGGATAAGAGGTGGACTGGACGACGAACACATCCTCGCCGCGGACATTCTCGTTGATCTCGACGAACACCTCCTCGTCGGCGAAGCGGCGGACGCTGGTGTCGGTGACCGGCATTTCGAGATAGGCCGCGATGTCGCGGACCAGCGGCAGGTTCGAATTGCCCGCCATCAGCTTCATCTCGAACCCTCCGTTTGCCCGCCTTGCGGCGGACTCATAAGGGCGGAGGCAGTGAAGGCAAGGGCGTTGCCGGGCCGCAGGTGCGCCCCTAGAGCGACGCCATGGACGTTGTCACTCGCTTCGCCCCCGCGCCGACGGGACGGCTGCATGTCGGCAATATCCGCACGGCCGTGCACAATTGGCTGTGGGCGCGGAAGCATGAAGGGCGGTTCGTCCTCCGGCTCGACGATACCGATCGGGAGCGGTCGCGCGAGGAATTCGCGGAAGGAATAAGGGAGGATCTCGCCTGGCTCGGCCTCTCGCCGGACGAGGAATATCGCCAGTCGGCCCGCTTCGCCCGCTACGACGCCGCGCTGGAGCGGCTGAAAGAGGCGGGGCGCGTCTATCCCGCTTACGAGACGGCGCAGGAGCTGGAGCTCAAGCGCAAGGTGCTGCTCGGCCGCGGCAAGCCGCCGGTCTACGACCGCGCCGGATTGGGCCTCTCCGATGCCGACCGGGCGCGGCTGGAGGCGGAGGGGCGGCGGCCGCACTGGCGCTTCAGGCTCGACCATGGCCGGCCGATCGGGTGGAACGACCTCATCCGCGGGCCGCAGCATTTCGATCCGGCCCTGCTCTCCGATCCGGTGGTGCGGCGCGAGGATGGGAGCTGGCTCTACATGCTGCCGAGCAGCGTCGACGATATCGAGCTCGGGATCACCCACGTCCTGCGCGGTGAGGACCATGTCACCAACACCGCGCTGCAGGTCCAGATGTTCGAAGCGCTCGGCGCGCCGCCACCCGCTTTCGCCCATGAGGCTTTGCTCGTCGGCTCGGAAGGCAAATTGTCGAAGCGTTTGGGCTCGCTCGGCGTCGAGGCGATGAAGGAGGCGGGGATCGAGCCGGCCGCGCTCGTCGCCAAACTGGCGCGGATCGGCACCAGCCTTCCGGTCGAGCCGGTGATCGCGCCCGAGGCCTTGATCGAGAGCTTCGATTTTTCGACCTTCGGCCGCGCGCCCGCGCGCTTCGACCTCGACGAGTTGGCGGGGCTCAGCGCGAAAATCGTGCACCTTCTCCCCTATGAAGCCGTCGCGGAGCGGCTGCCGGCCGGAATGGGCGAAGAGGATTGGATCGCGATCCGCCCGAACCTGCGCACCATCGCCGAAGCGGCGGACTGGTGGCGGATTCTCCACGGCCATGTCGAAACCAGGGCCGCGGAGGAGGACCGGCCGGTGATCGCCGCCGCCGCCGAAGCGGCCGCCGGGATCGACTGGCCGGACGAGCCCTGGCGGCAGCTCGTCGCGCTGGTGAAGGAGCGGACGGGCCGCGGCGGCAAGGCCCTGTTCCTGCCGCTCCGTCGCGCGCTCACCGGGCGCGACAGCGGTCCCGAAATGGCGGCCCTGCTCCCGCTGATCGGCCGCGCCGAAGCGATCGCCCGCCTGACCGCCGCGCTTTAGCCGGCCGTTCCCTCTCCCGATCGGAACAAAGGGGCTTTTCCTGCTTTACGATATACTGTAACACAATGTTATGAGATAACCTCTCATATCAACAGAGTCGCACAAGCGGCCGCAACAGGAGAGCAGCCATGACTGGAGCAGGTTTCTACCAACCGCAGCGTATCAGCCCGATCGGAATGGCCACCGTCATTTTGCTTCACGGCGTGGCCCTGACCGCCTTGATGACGATGAAGATGGACGTGCCGGGAAAGAGGATCTTCGGTCCCCTCCAAATTTTCGACGTGCCGGTGCCTCCCCCACCGCCGCCGGTCTCCGTTCCTCCACCGCCGCCGAGCTCGGCGCAGCCTCGGACCACGACGACCAACCCTCATCCGATCGTCGACCATATCATCCAGCAGCCGTCCTTCTCCTTCCCTCCCCTTCCGCCGCCTCCACCCTTGGGGAATATCGGGACCGAACCGTCTCCGCCCCAGCCGGTGCCCACGCCGCCGTCGCGCACGTTCGAGCCGGCGCGGGCGCATGCCAATCTCGGCTCCTACGTCTCGGACATCGACTATCCGGACTCCGCGCGGCGCAACGACGAGCAGGGGACGACGCGCTTCCGCCTGTCGGTCGGCACCGACGGCCGGGTGACCGGCTGTACCGTCGTCGGATCGAGCGGCTCCTCCGCGCTCGACTCCGCGACCTGCCGGCTGATGAAGAACCGCGCCCGCTTCACGCCGGCGCGCGATTCGAACGGCAACGCCACCACCGACAATGTCGCCAGCGCGATCCGCTGGGTTCTTCCGGAGGGCTGAAGGGGCTCCCCAAAGCCCTTCCCTGAGAGGAGGTAGGGCCTGTCTCCGGCTTCCACAGCGGCGTGACGGAGCGCATTTTGGCCGGTGGATAGGAGTGAGGAGAGGCGCGATGCTGGCACATCGCGCCCGACGAGCGACGCCGCCACCGGCCAAAAGGCGCCCGCCGCTTCGCGGTCGCCCGGGGAGGCGCGCACTGGGCGTCGCGCGGCTTGTCCGTAGGATGGCTACGGCCCGCGCCACGCTCCTACATTGCGCACCTCTCCGGGCGATCACGCTCTTTGTGGAAGCCGGAGACAGGCCCTGAGGGTGGCGCGCGGGACGTGGGAAGCCTATCTGGGACTCCATGTCCTGGTTTCCCCGTCCCGCCGCCCCCAAGGCCTTGTGGGCCGACATGCGCGCCTTCGCCGCGCAGCGCAGCCGCTATCAATGGGCCGGCATGGCGATCGCGATCGTCATGCCTGTGCTGATCGTCGCCGGCTTCTTTTACGACAGCAGCCACAATTTGCAGCCGGCCCCGCAAATCATCTATGTGCAGAGCTGGCCCGCCAACCGCACCGACGCCGCGATCGTCGCCGACCAGAAGCGCGACCAGACCCAGCGCGAGGCTGCGCAACGGGAGCGGCAGCGCCAGTTCCGCAAGCTCGACAGTGAAATGAAGCGGTACGGCCTTTGAACGAGGACGAGCGTTGGATGGGCGCGGCGGCGGCGCTTGGGGGGCGCGGCCGCGGCCGTACGGCGCCCAATCCCAATGTCGGCTGCGCGATCGTGAAGGATGGATGCGTCGTCGGCCGCGGCTGGACCCAGCCCGGTGGGCGCCCCCATGCCGAGCAGATGGCGCTCGCCGAAGCGGGCCAGGCGGCGGCCGGCGCCACCGCCTATGTGACGCTGGAGCCCTGCGCCCACGTCTCCGCCCGGGGCGGGGCCTGCGCCGACGCCTTGATCCAGGCCGGCGTGCGGCGCGTGGTGGCGGCGCTTCGCGATCCCTGGCCGGCGGTCGACGGCCGCGGCTTCGAACGGCTGCGCGCGGCCGGAATCGAGGTGCAGGTCGGCCCCGGCGCCGCGGCGGCGGCACGGTCGATGGCCGCCTTCCTGACGCGCCAGCGGCTGGGCCGTCCCTTCGTGACGCTGAAGCTGGCTTTGTCGCTCGACGGCCGCATCGCTCTACCTTCGGGCGAGAGCCGCTGGATCACCGGCGAGGATGCGCGCGCCCACGCCCATAAAGAGCGGGCGCGGGCGGACATGATCCTGGTCGGGCGCGGCACGTTCGAAGCGGACCGGCCGAAGCTCGACGTGCGGCTGCCGGGGCTCGAGGAGCGCTCGCCGCGGCGGGCTTTGCTGACGCGCGGCGAAGCGCCCGAGGGATGGACGCCCCTCGCCGCGCCCGAGGAGGTGAGCGGGCTTCATGACGTCAACGACCTGCTGGTCGAGGGCGGCGCCGAGACGGCATCGGCCTTCCTCGCCGCCGATCTCGTCGACCGGTTGCTCCTCTATCGCGCGCCAATCCTGGTCGGCGAAGGAAAGCCGGCGATCGGCGATATCGGCCTGGCGCGCCTCGCCGACGCCCATGGCCGCTGGCGCCCCGCCGATTCGCGCGCGCTTGGAATCGACCGGCTGGACGTCTACGAGCGCGTCCGGGATTGAAGGGCCAATGTTCACCGGCATCATCACCGATATCGGCCGCATTGCCGCGGCGGAGGAGCAGGGCGACCTGCGCCTGCGCATCGCCTGCGGCTACGACATGGGAAGCGTCGATCTCGGCGCTTCGATCGCCTGCTCGGGCGTCTGCCTGACCGTCGTCGACAAAAGCGAGGATTGGTTCGCCGTCGACGTCTCGCGGGAAACGATCGCCCGCAGCGCGCCGGACCATTGGGCCGAGGGCGCCCGGCTCAACCTCGAACGCTCGCTCCGGCTCGGCGACGAGCTTGGCGGCCATATCGTCACCGGCCATGTCGACGGGGTCGGCGAAATCGTGTCGGCCGAACCCGAAGGGGATTCGACGCGCATCGTCATCGCGGCGCCGGAGGCGCTCGCGCCCTATATCGCGGAGAAAGGCTCGATCGCGATCGACGGCGCCTCGCTGACCGTGAACGAAGTCGACAGCGCCCGCTTCGCAATCAACATCATCCCCCACACCGCCGCCCAGACGACGCTCGGCGCCCTCACCCCCGGCGGGCGGGTCAATATCGAGATCGACATCCTCGCCCGCTATATCGGCCGGATGCTGGAGTTGCGGCGCTGATGGAGCGCGGTTTCCTCTCCTCGCCCGAGGAATTGATCGACGAGGCGCGCAACGGGCGCATGTTCATCCTCGTCGACGACGAGGATCGGGAGAATGAGGGCGATCTCGTCATCCCCGCCCAGATGGCGACCCCGGACGCGATCAACTTCATGGCGACGCACGGCCGCGGCCTGATCTGCCTCGCGCTCAGCAAGCAGCGGGTCGACCAGCTCGGCCTCGAATTGATGAGCCGCCACAATGGCACCCGCCACGAAACCGCCTTCACGATCTCGATCGAGGCCAAGGACGGCGTGACGACCGGAATCTCCGCCGCCGACCGCGCCCGCACCGTCTCGGTGGCGATCGACGCCTCGAAGGGCCGCGAGCATATCGTCACGCCCGGCCATGTCTTCCCGCTCGTCGCGCGCGACGGCGGCGTGCTGATCCGCGCCGGCCATACCGAGGCGGCGGTCGACGTCGCCCGCCTCGCCGGACTCAATCCTTCGGGCGTGATCTGCGAGATCATGCGCGAGGACGGGACGATGGCGCGGATGGACGATCTCGTCGCCTTCGCCCAGCGCCACGGGCTCAAGGTCGGCACGATCCGCGACTTGATCGCCTATCGGCTGAAGAAGGACCATCTCGTCGAGCCGACCGCCGAGGCCGAGTTCGAAAGCGAATGGGGCGGCACCTGGACCGCCCGCTCCTTCCTCAACAAGGCGCTGCGCACCGAGCAGGTCGCTTTGATCAAGGGCCGGATCGATCCGTCCAGGCCGACGCTGGTTCGAATGCACCAGCTCAGCCTGTTCTCGGACGCGCTTGGCGAGGCTAGCCCGCGCGGGCGCCTGCTCGCCGGCGCGATGAAGATCATCGCCGAGGAAGGCGCGGGCGTCATCGTCGTGCTCAACCACCAGGCGCCCGACAGCTTCTCGTCCGCGCTCAGGATCCGGTCGGGCAAGGCTTCGGCGACGGACATGGACCAGCTTCGCGATTATGGCGGCGGCGCGCAGATCCTCTCCGCGCTCGGCATCCACGAAATGGTCCTGCTCACCAACACCCACCATATTCCGGTCGCCCTCGGCGGCTACGGCCTCTCCATCGTCGGCGAGCGGCCGATCCCGATGGCGGAAGAGGAGGGGGAGTGACATGGCCCGGCTGCTGATCGTCGAGGCGCGCTTCTACGGGCATCTCAATGACCTGCTCCTCGCCGGCGCGCGCGCCGCGATCGAGGCGGCGGGGCACGGCCACGAGACGGTGACCGTCCCCGGCGCGCTCGAAGTGCCGGCGGCGATCGCTCTGGCCGCGGAGACCGGCCGCTACGACGCCTTCGTCGCCTTGGGCGTGGTGATCCGCGGCGAGACCTGGCATTTCGAGATCGTCGCCGGCGAAAGCGCGCGCGGCCTCATGGCGCTGACGTTGGACGGCCTCGCCATCGGCAACGGCATATTGACCGTCGAGAACGAAGCCCAGGCCCTCGCCCGCGCCCGCCCGGACGACAAGGACAAAGGCGGCGAGGCCGCCAAGGCGGCGCTCGCCATGCTGGCGCTGAAGGAAAGGTTCGCCTGAGGCCTCCCCTCCCGCAAGCGGGAGGGGAATGAGGGGAGGGCATGTCCGGCCGCGTGCGCGCCGGCGGCCGCATTCCCTCCCCCCGGCCCCCTCCCGCTTGCGGGAGGGGGAGTCTAGCGCCGGAGCCAGTGGCGGCCGGCGAACCACATCAGCACCAGCAATCCAAGCACCACGCACAAGACGCAGACGCCCCAGAAGGCCCAGGGCTCCTCCGCATAGGGAATGCCCTTGACGTTCATGCCGAGCAGGCCGGTGATGAAGGTCAAAGGCAGGAAGATGAAGGCGACGATCGAGATCAGGAGCGAGCGCTGGTCGATCTCCTCGGCGCGAAGGTCGGTCAGTTGCTCGTGGAGCAAAGCGGCGCGCTCGCGCACCGCCTCAAGCTCCTCGGCCATGCGGGCGAAGCGGTCGGCGGCCTCGCGGATGTGGAGCCGGTCGTCCTCGGCGAGCCAGTCGAAATCGAGCATGGCGAGCTGCGACAGGGCGTCGCGATTGGGCGCGACGAAGCGGCGATAGGCGATCGCTTCGCCGCGGATGCGGGCGATGGCGCCGCGCAGATGATACATGTTGCGGCTTTCGAGATCGCTCTCGCAATCGTCGAGCAGATCGCCCAGGTCCGCCACCTGCGGGTCGAGCTCGCGGCTGATCTCGCGCGCGAAGGCGGCGACGAGGTCGCCGGGGTCGAGGATCGTGCCCGCCTTCATCTGCTCCATCACCGTCCCGGCCGCGTCGAGCGGGCGCCGGGTCAGCGAGTTCACTTTCCCGCGCCGCACCCACATGCGGATCGAGACCAGGCGGTCGGACGCATCGACATCCTCCGCCGCCGGCCCGCGCAAATTGAGGATCGCGCCCTGCTCGATCCGCTCGCAGCGCGGCCGCGTCTCGGAGGCGACGAGCGCATTGGCGGCGACTTCGGGAATGTCGCCATTGCCGAGCATCGACAGCTCCGGCGCGTCGACATTGTCGACATGGATCCAGACGAAGCCGGGGCCCGAATAGGATGAAGCTTCCTCGGCGGTGACCGGTCGCGGCGGCCCATCGCCGACGAGGACGGCGTCGCAGCTCATCCGAGCTGCGAGAGGAAGGCGCGGATCGCCGGCGCCATGTCCTCGCGCTTCAAAGCGAGGGCGAGGTTCGCCTTCACGAAGCCGATCCTGTCTCCGCAATCGTGCCGCTCGGCATCGACGGTGAGGCCGTGAAAGGGCTGGGTTCCGATCAGCTTCGCCATGGCATCGGTGAGCTGGATCTCGCCGCCGGCGCCGCGCACCGGATTGTCGAGCACGCGCATCACTTCGGGCTGGAGGATATAGCGGCCGATGATGCCGAGATTGGAGGGCGCCTCCTCCGGCTTCGGCTTCTCGACCAGGCCCTTGACCTCGGTGAGGCGGCCGTCGCGTGTCCCCGGATCGACGATGCCGTAGCTCGCGCTCTTTTCCGGCGGCACCTCCTCGACGCAGACGATGTTGCCGCCGACTTTCTCATAGGCCGCCGCCATTTGGGCGAGGCAGCCGGGCTTGCCGACCATCAGGTCGTCGGGGAGCAGAACGGCGAAAGGCTCGTCGCCGACAAGCTCGCGCGCGCACCAGACGGCGTGGCCGAGCCCCAGAGGCTCCTGCTGGCGGACCGAGGCGATCGCGCCCGGCTCCATCCTCGTCCCGTCGAGAATCTCCAGCGACTTGCCGCGCGCGCGCATGGTCGCTTCGAGCTCGTAGGCGATGTCGAAATGGTCCTCGAGCGCATTCTTGTTGCGGCCGGTGACGAAGATCATCTGCTCGATCCCGGACTCCAGCGCCTCCTCGACCGCATATTGGATGAGCGGCCGGTCGACGATGGTCAGCATCTCCTTCGGCATCGCCTTGGTCGCCGGCAGGAAGCGGGTGCCGAGGCCGGCGACGGGGAAGACCGCCTTGCGTAGCTTCTTCATTCCTCTTGTCTGTCCTCGTTTCTGGACGCGGCGGCAGGTGGCGATGCTTAGCCGAGCCGCCCGCCGTCGGTCATCTGGAAAAAGGGTTCGGCTTGCCGCCGCCCCGCCGCTCCTCTAACCCGCGCACCATGCGCGCGTTCCTTCCTCTGGCTCTGATCGTCGCCCTTGCCGCGTGCCACAGGCAGGCGCCGAAGCCGCCGGAGGCCGAAGCGGCGGACCAGAATGTCGCGGCCGGGGCGACGGACAATGTCGAGACCGAGGAGGTCGTCGCAGCGCCCAAGATCGACCGCAGCCACAAGGGCAGCCCGGCGCCGACCGCCGAATTCCAGGATCCGAACGGGGAATCCGTCTCCTTCGCGGTCTTCCAGGGCAAGCCTTTGCTGGTCAATTTCTGGGCGACCTGGTGCACCCCCTGCGTCGCCGAAATGCCGACGCTCGACGCGCTTGCCGGCAATATGAAGGACCGGCTGCAGGTGGTGACATTGAGCCAGGATTCGGACGGGCGCGCCAAGGTCGACGCCTTCTTCCGCGCGCACCGGTTCAAGACGATCGAGCCCTATCTCGACCCCCGGATGGACATGACGAGCGCGCTCCAGCTCGGCGCGTTGCCGACGACCATCCTCTACGATGCCCATGGCCGCGAAATCTGGCGCGCGGTCGGCCCCGAGGATTGGCAAAGCGACCGCGCCAAGGCCCTGATCGGCGAGGCGTTCCAGCCCGACAAGGGTTGAATCTCCATTGTTGCAAGCATTCGCTCGTCCCGAGCGAAGTCGAGGGGCGCTTCTTGGTGTCTGTGCCAGTGCCCCTCGACTACGCTCGGGACGAGCGCTGGACTGTGACTGGCCCCGGCCCCGCTCCCGTCCCTAATCCCGCAGCAGCTCGTTGATGCTGGTCTTGGAGCGGGTGCGGGCGTCGACCCGTTTGACGATCACCGCGCAGGCCAGGCCCGGTCCGCCGTCGCGCCCCGGCAAGCTTCCGGGCACGACGACCGAATAAGCCGGCACCCGCCCCATGAAAATCTCGCCGCTCGCCCGGTCGACGATCCTGGTCGAAGCACCGAGGAAGACGCCCATCGACAGGACCGAGCCCTGCTCGACGACCACGCCTTCGGCGACTTCCGAGCGGGCGCCGATGAAGCAATCGTCCTCGATCACGACCGGTCCGGCCTGGAGCGGCTCGAGCACGCCGCCGATGCCGGCGCCGCCGGAGATGTGGACGTTGCGGCCGATCTGGGCGCAGCTCCCGACCGTCGCCCAGGTGTCGACCATCGTGCCGTCGTCCACCCGCGCGCCGATATTGACGAAGCTCGGCATCAGCACCGCGCCCCTGCCGATAAAGGCGCCGCGGCGGACGATCGCGCCCGGCACCGCGCGAAAGCCGGCCTCGGCGAATCGCTCCGCCGTCCAGCCGGTGAATTTGGAGGGCACCTTGTCCCACCAGCAGGCGCCGCCGGGGCCGCCGCTTATCGCCTCCATCGGGTTCAATCGGAAAAAGAGCAGAACCGCCTTCTTCAGCCATTGGTTGACCGTCCAGCCGTCCGTTCCCTTCTCGGCGACGCGGGCGGCGCCGGAATCGAGCCGCTCGATCGCGGTCTCGACCGCGTCGCGCACCGCGCCCTTCGTGGCGGGGCCGAGCGTCTCCCGGGCCTCCCACGCCGCGTCCACGCTCGCGCGAAGCGCTTCGTCGCTCATCCTTGCCCTCCAACCATCTCGTCCAGCCATAAGCCGATATCGCCGATCCGATAATCGATCACCCCCGGATCCGCATCATGGCTCGCCTGCTCCGAGCCATTGTCGATCCAGACCGTCACCATGCCGAGCGCCTTGGCCGGGGCGAGGTTGCGCGCCATGTCCTCGGCCATCAAAGCCCGGGCGGGATCGATATCATGGCGCTCGCACATCAGGGCGTAAGCGCGCGGATCGGGCTTGGGGATATAATCCATGGCGTGGATGTCATGGAGGCCGTCGAACGCATTGGCGAGCCCCAGCCGGTCGAGCACCCGGCGCGCATAGGCTTCGTCGCCGTTGGTGAAGACGAACTTGCGCCCCGGCAGCTTGTCGAGCGCGGCGACGAGCCGCGGATCGGCGGAAAGCCGGGCAAGATCGATGTCGTGGACGTAATCGAGGAAGGTGCGCGGTTCGATGCCGTGATTGGCCATCAGGCCCGCCAGCGTCGTGCCATGGTCGCGGAAGAAGCCTTTCTGGACCGCGCGCGCCTCGGCCTCGCCGCACCCGAGCAATTGCCCGATGAATTCGCCCATCCGAACGTCGATCAGGGCGAAGAGATCGGAGGAGGCGGGGTAGAGGCTGTTGTCGAGGTCGAAGATCCAGCAATCGACATGCCGGAGGGCGGGCGGGAGCATGGCTGCCCGTAACCCAAGCCGCGCCTTCATCAAAATGAAAGCTTGCCTGCCCTAACGGGTTGGTGAAAATCGGAATAGTATTAGCGACTTAGGCAGGGATGAAGTGACCGCCCGGCTCGGCAGGAACAAGCTCGTGCTTTCCGTCTGCGTGGTGGCGCTCGCGCTCGGCGGCTGCGGCGGCGGTGGCGGGACCGGCGTCGGAGGCGGCGTCACGCCGATCACCCCGGCGCCGCCGCCTCCACCCCCGCCGCCACCGCCGCCGCCTCCTCCCCCACCGCCGCCGCCCGCATCGGGCTTCAACGACGCCGAATATCAGCGTTCGAGCGGAACGAATTTCGAGAATGCGATCGTCGCCTACGATGCCGGCGCGACCGGCAAGGGCATCAAGATCGGCCTCGTCGATACCGGCGTCAATCCGAACGTCGCGGACCTCATCGGCAAGGTCGATCCGGCGAGCGGCGACGTCGCCGGGGGCGGCCGCGGCATCACCGACCAGTCCGGTCACGGCACCGCCACCGCGGCCACCGCCGCCGGCGCCCGCAACGGCACCGGCATGATGGGCGTCGCCTTCGACGCGACGATCGTCTCCGAAAACTCGTCCGACCCGGTGGGCTGCACCGCCGACAAATGCGACAGCAGCGACACCGCGATCGCCCGCGGCATCGATGCCGCCCGGGCCGCCGGCGTCCGGGTCATCAACATCTCGCTCGGCAGCGCCGATCCGAGCGCGGTCGTCAATGCGGCGATCGCGCGGGCGGCGGCGGCCGGGATCGTGGTCGTGATGTCGGCCGGCAATGAAGGCGCCACCGCGACCGGCACCAGTCCGGAAGGCTTTGCCGCCGCGGCGGCGGCGGAGAATGCGAACGTGATCATCGCCGGCGCGGTTGATCAGAGCCGGACGATCGCAAGCTTCTCCAACCGGGCGGGGACTTCCGCCGCTTCCTATCTGACCGCACTCGGCGATCATGTCGTCGCGCCGGACAATAAGGGCCAATTGGATTTCTGGGCGGGAACCTCCTTCTCGGCCCCGATCATCAGCGGCGCGGTCGCCTTGCTCGCCCAGGCCTTTCCGAACCTCACCGGCCAGCAGATCATCGCCATCCTCTACCAGAGCGCCGACGATGCCGGAACGCCGGGCGTCGATGCGGTCTATGGCAACGGCATCCTCGACATCGGCCGCGCCTTCCAGCCGATCGGCACGCTCAGCCTCCCCGGCAGCAAGGCCGCGTTCAACCCGCTGCCGGGCAACGGCACCAGCTCCGGCCCGATGGGCGACGCGTCGCCGCGGGTGAGCGGGGGCGTGATCGTGCTCGACGGCTTCTCGCGCGCCTATGTCGTGAACCTCGTCCAGATGCTTCGCCGGGCGCCGCAGGACCGGCCGCTGGCGGAGGGGCTGCAGCCGGGGCTGAGCATGGCGGCGGCCGGCAACGGCCCGACCGCGGTGTCGATCACGGTGCGGCGGGACCTGTTCGGCCCGGCCGAGATCGGCTTCGCGCCGCTCGGCCTCACCGCCGAGGACGCGCATCGGGTGAAAGTGCTTTCGGGCCTCGCCGTCACCCGGCTCTCTCGCGGCACCGCGGTCGCTTTCGGAATTTCGGAGAGCGGGCGCACCTTGCAGCAACGATTGGTCGAGGCCGGCGACCATGCTTTCCTCGTCGCGCGCGACCCGATGACCCGGATGGGCTTCTACGCCGATGCGTCGTCGAGCGTCGGCGTGCGCCAGGTGGTCGGCCGGTTCGGAATCACCCTCACCGGCGAGCGCGGCCATGTCTATGAGCCCTGGGCCGATCCGCGTCTCGAGCAGCCGCTCTATGGCGAGAATTCGCTGACCCTCGACCGCCGCTTCGGCCGCGCGCTCGTCACGTTGGGGACGACCCGCCTGGCGGAGCAGCAGAGCGTGCTCGGCGCGCGCCTGACCGGGCCGGCCGGGGCGGGCGGCGCCACGAGCTGGTTCGCCGACATGAGCGGGCGCACCGATCTCGGCCGTGGATGGGCGCTGGGCGCCAGTTACCGGCGCGGCTGGACGAGGATGGCGGGGCTCGGCGCCCTCGCCGAGAGCGGCCGGCTCTCGACCGATGCTTGGAGCTTCGACGTCGCGCGGGACGATGCCTTCCGGCCGGGCGACAGCATCGCCATCCGGCTGATGCAGCCGCTCCGCGTCCGCTCCGGCGGTCTCAGCCTCAATGTGCCCGTGGCTTATGATTATGCGAGCCTGAGCGCGACCTATGAGAGCGAATTCTTCAACCTCGCCCCGACCGGGCACGAGATCGACCTGGAGGCCGTTTACGGGGTGCCGTTTGTGGGCGGCCGGCTCACCGCCAACGCTTTCGCGCGGCGCCAGCCGGGCAATATCGCCGCCCTCGCGCCCGATCTGGGCGGAGCGATTCGCTTCTCGACCAGTTTCTGAGGCGCTCAGGCGTCGGCGAAATATTTGCCCTTCTGGAACATGTCGGCGATGAAATTCTCGCCGCCATTGTCGTTGGCGATGCGCTGGAGGAACTGGATGGTCGTCAAAGCCGGCCCCAGGAAGATCCAGCTCACGCTGCTGCCGAAGGTGCAGCGCTCGAAAAGGGGATGCTCGCCGCCGCGATAGACGAGCTGTGCCGAGTTGAAGGTGCAGTCGGCGAAGGTCGTGCCGTCGGTCTCGACAATTGCCTGGCCGTCAAAGATGCGGCCGGTGACGTTTTCCATATTCCCTCCCGATATGATCAGACCATGAAGCTTTCGCCGCAGCCGCATTGGCCCTTGGCGTTGGGATTTTCGAAGACGAAGCCCGCGGCGAAATCGTCCTCCTTCCAGTCCATGACGCTGCCGATCAGATAGAGGATCGAGGCGGCGTCGACGAAGAAGGGGCCGGCCGGAGTCTCGATCCGCTCGTCGAACGGCTTCGCCTCGCCGACAAAATCGACCGAATAAGCGAGGCCCGAGCAGCCGCGCCGCGGGGTCGAGAGCTTGACGCCGATCGTCCCCTCGGGCGCCTTGGCCATCAGCTCCGCGATCCGCGCCTCGGCCGCCGGGGTCAAGGTGAGCGCGGCGGGCAGCGCGCGGATGGGGGTTTTCGTCCTGTTCATCTCTTCATCCTTCTCCTCCCCCTCGATGGGGGGGAGGCCGGGTGGGGGGTGTGGGTCGGTTCGGCTTGAGAAGCCTTGCCGCCTCGGGCCCCACCCCCATCAACCTCCCCCATCGAGGGGGAGGCTTTCCAACTATCGTCACAACATCCCCAGTTCGAGCCTGGCTTCGTCCGACATCTTCTGCGGGTCCCAGGGCGGATCCCAGACCAGCTCCACCTCGGCGTCGCCGATTCCGGGCACCGATCCGACGCGAAGCTCGATCTCGCCGGGCATCGACTCGGCGACCGGGCAGTGCGGCGTGGTCAGCGTCATCCGGATCTTCGCATGATGGTCGGGCGTGATCTCGACACCGTAGACGAGGCCGAGATCGTAGATGTTGACCGGGATTTCGGGGTCGTAAATGTCCTTCAGCGCCTCGATCACCGCTTCGTAGAGGTCGTTTCCCGGTCCCTCGGGCTCCGGCTCGGCCGCCTTCTGCTTGAGGAAGCCTTCAAGATAGTCGCGCTTGCGTTCGAACGACGAGGGCGCGTCGGAGACGCGCGCCTTCGGCGGCGCCTCGACCGCGCTGACCTCCTTGACCTCGATCTTCCGTTCCTCGTTCACCCTTAGGCCCTCATCCGAATATCCGCCGGACCCGCTCGATGCCTTGCACCAGAGCCTCGACATCCTGGCGGCCATTATAGACGCCGAAGCTGGCACGCGCCGTCGCGTCGATGCCGAGATGCGCCATCAGCGGCTGCGCGCAATGATGGCCGGCGCGGATCGCCACCCGGCTCTCGTCCAATATGGTGCCGACGTCGTGGGCATGCACCCCCTCGACCGCGAAGCTGACGATGCCGGCGCTGCCGTCGGGGCCGAACACCCGAACGCTGTTGAGCGACGCGAGCGCTTCGCGAGTCTCGCGCACCAGGGCCTCCTCATGCGCCTGGATCGCTTCGATCCCGATCGATTCGACATAATCGATCGCCGCTTCGAGCCCAAGCACGCCGACGACATGGGGCGTCCCCGCCTCGAACCGCGCCGGCGGCGGGGCGAAGGTCGTTTTCGCGAACGTCACCTTGTCGATCATCGCGCCGCCGCCCTGGACCGGAGGCATGGAATCGAGCAGCCCGGCCCGGCCCCAGAGCACGCCGATGCCGGTCGGGCCGTACAATTTGTGGCCGGAGAAGACGTAGAAATCGCAGCCGAGTGCGGCGACGTCGACCGTCATGCGCGGCACGGCCTGGCAGCCGTCGACGAGCAGCAGCGCGCCGACATCGTGCGCCAGGTCGGCGGCGCGGCGGACGTCGAGCACCGAGCCGAGCGCGTTCGAGACATGGGCAAGCGCGACCATCTTGTGGCGTTCCGACAGCATCGCCGCCATCGCGTCGAGGTCGATCTGGCCATCTTCGGTCAGCGGCGCGACGTCGATCTCGGCGCCGGTGCGCTCGGCGACGAATTGCCACGGCACGATGTTGGAATGATGCTCCAGCACCGAAAGCATGATCCGGTCGCCGGGCTTCAGGAAGGTCCCGCCCCAGCTCTGCGCGGCGAGGTTGATCCCCTCGGTCGCGCCGCGGATGAACACCACTTCCTCCGCCGTCCGCGCGCCGATGAACGCCGCCGTCCGCCGCCGCGCCGCCTCGAAGGCAAGCGTCATCTCGGCGGAGCGCTGGTAGACGCCGCGATGGACGGTCGCATAGGTTTCCGAATAGCCGCGCGCGATCGCTTCGATCACCGGCCTCGGTTTCTGGGCGGTGGCGGCGCTGTCGAGATAGGCCCAGCCCTCCGGAATGGCCGGGAAGTCCGACACCAGATCGAGCGGACGGACGGAAGCGGCCATGTCCATCACCCGCTCC
Organism: Allosphingosinicella sp.; assembly: GCA_036491055.1. Lineage (GTDB taxonomy): Bacteria > Pseudomonadota > Alphaproteobacteria > Sphingomonadales > Sphingomonadaceae > Allosphingosinicella. The sequence continues at coordinate 101,581 of DASXCT010000046.1, read as the reverse complement.
TGGAGCCCTCCCCCTCGATGGGGGAGGGTTGGGTGGGGGTGCGGTTTGACGTGGGGCTGAGCGGATCTCGCAACTCACCCCGCCCCAACCCCTCCCCATCGAGGGGAGGGGCTTTCCTCAGCCAGTCTTCCGCCTCATCGAGGAACGCCTCCCGCACTGCATCTTCCCCGATCCGGCTGAGCGCATCCGCCACGAACGCGCGGGTAAGCAGCGCCCGCGCCTCGGTGGGCGGGACGCCGCGGCTGGCCATGTAGAAAAGCGCGTCGCGGTCGAGCGCGCCGACCGTGGCGCCATGGGCGCATTTGACGTCGTCGGCGAAGATTTCGAGCTCCGGCTTGGCGTTGATCGTCGCGCTGCGGGAGAGGAGCAGGCCCTTCAGCGACTGCTCGCCGTCGGTCTTCTGGGCGTCGCGCGCCACCTCGACCCGCGCCGCGACCGAGCAGGTCGCCCGGTCGTCCGCCGCCGAGCGCCAGACCTGCCGGCTCGTCCCGCCCGGCCGGTCGTGGCGGATGACGAGATTGGCGTCATGACGCTGCCGCCCGCGGCCGAGCAGGGCACCGCCCGCCTCGGCATAAGCGCCCTCGCCGGCGAGGCGGATCGTGCCGTCGAGGCGGGTGTCGGCGCCACCGGCCGCGAGCGTGGTGATGGCGAGGCTCGCGCCTTCGCCGACCGTCGCGCGGTCGAACAGGCTGACGAAGCATGTCCTGAGCGACGTCGAAGGGCCGCCGTCCCCTAGCAGCCGCCGCGCCAGCATCAGCCGGGCGCCCTTGAAGAGGGTGATGCCGGTCAGCCGATTGGCCCAGCCTTCGCCGATGAAGGTCTCCACCACCGACGCCTGGGCGTCGACGTCGAGCGCGATCTCGGCCGCGAGATGATCCGCCCCGCCGGTCGAGACGTGGACGATCTGAACCAGCCCGTGCGGCGCATGGTCGCGGCCGAGCTTCAATTTCCAGCCGCGCGACCCTGCCAGCTGCGCCAGCGCATGGTCTTCCGCGTCCACCGAGACGGTGCCGATCTCGACGCCGCCGAGATGGCTTTGCTCTTCGACCAGCTGCCCGTCGACGAACAGCAGCCGCGGCGCCTCGCGCCCGCAGTCGATCCACGGAATGTCGGCGGGAGCGGCGCCTCGCGGCGCGCGCGCGGCAATCTCCGGAAGCGCCGAAAGATCGCTCCAACGCCACGCCTCATCGCTGTGAGAGGGTAAGTCGAACATCATAGCTCCTCCCCGGAACGGGGAGGGTGTTGAAGCTTCGGGCTGCCCCCGGCAGTCCAAGATCGTGTCCGGGGGACACGATCTCGCTTCAACACGCGACGCGGAGCGGCGTGGTGGAAGGGTCGCGAGCGCAGCGAGCATGGCGAGGCCGTCGACCCCTCCACCATGCTTCGCATGGTCCCCCTCCCCGTTCCGGGGAGGAGCTTGTGCGCCCTTCTCCTCACGCCGCCAGCGCTCCATAGCCTTCGCGCTCCAGGGCGCGGGCGAGCTCCGGACCGCCGGAGCGAGTGATGCGGCCGTCGGCAAGGACGTGGACGAAATCCGGCTCCACGATCTCGAGCAGCCGCTGGTAATGGGTGATCAGCAGAACTGCCTTGTCGGGCCTCCGCATGATCCGGTTGATGCCCTCGCCGACGACGCGCAAAGCATCGATGTCGAGGCCGCTGTCGGTCTCGTCGAGCACGGCGAGGCGGGGCGAGATGATCCCCATCTGCACCATCTCGTTGCGCTTCTTCTCGCCGCCCGAGAAGCCGACATTCACCGCCCGCTTCAGCATGTCCATCGAGACGCCGAGCCGCTCGCCCTGCTCGCGGGCAAGGCGGAGGAAGTCGCCGGCCGAAAGCTCCGCCTCGCCCCGCGCCCGGCGCTGGGCGTTGAGCGCGGTGCGCAGGAACTGGACGTTGGAGACGCCCGGAATCTCTACCGGATATTGGAAGCCGAGGAAGAGGCCGGCGGCGGCGCGCGCGTCCGCCTCCATTTCGAGCAGGTCGCGCCCATCGAAGGCGACCGAACCCTCGGTCACCGCATAACCCTCGCGCCCGCCCAGCACATAGCCGAGCGTCGACTTGCCGGCCCCGTTCGGGCCCATGATGGCATGCACCTCGCCCGCATTCACGGCGAGCGTGATCCCCTTCAGGATCGGCTTGTCCGCGACGGTGGCGTGGAGGTTTTCAATTTGGAGCATTCCTAATCCTCAACTCCTATTTGCGGCTCTCGTAGAGATCTTACCTTCGCCTTCGAAGCGAGTTTCAGTTCGCTCAGCCACGGGTTGAACATCTCCTCGATCAACCACGCTTCATGATCCGAAATCTGCCGTCCGATATGGGACGCGACGCTCGCCCGAATGAGAGCGAGTGCAGGTTCGGTGCTCAGAAGGGGCAGGTTTGCGTAAGGTCCCTCTCTTTTCTTGCAGGCAGCGACCTCGATCGCGGCAGCCACTTTGAATTGCGCGTCGTCGGCTTGTCGCCTTGCCCAAGCTTCCAGAGTCTCTTCACTCCCATGCTTTTTCAGCACCCAACGCTTTAGGATGGCGCCGTTCACATCGTTGTCCTTCAAAGTGATCAGCATGATTGCAGACGCGGCCGTTTCCCCGCTGATGACCAGATCCTCTACATCTACAACGAGGTCGCCGTAGAAGTCGGCCCTGCTCATCCCACACTCCCCTCGAGGCTGATCCCCAGCAGCTTCTGCGCTTCCACCGCGAACTCCATCGGGAGCTGCTGCAGCACTTCGCGGGCGAAGCCGTTGACGATGAGGGCCACCGCATCCTCGCGGCCCAATCCGCGGCTCATCGCGTAGAAGAGCTGGTCGTCGCTGATCTTCGAGGTCGTCGCCTCATGCTCGATCTGGGCGGTCGGGTTGCGCACCTCGATATAGGGGACGGTGTGGGCGCCGCATTTCTCGCCGAGCAAAAGGCTGTCGCACTGGGTGAAGTTGCGGACATTGTCGGCATTGGCGAGCACCCGCACCAGCCCGCGATAGGTGTTGTTCGAGCGGCCGGCGCTGATCCCCTTGGAGACGATCGTCGAGCGGCTGTTGCGGCCGATATGGATCATCTTCGTCCCGGTATCGGCCTGCTGGAAATTGTTGGTCAAAGCGACCGAATAGAATTCGCCGACGCTGTCCTCGCCCTGGAGGATGCAGGACGGATATTTCCACGTGATGGCCGAGCCGGTCTCGACCTGGGTCCAGCTGATCTTCGAGCGCGCGCCGCGGCAGGCGCCGCGCTTGGTGACGAAGTTGAAGATGCCGCCCTTGCCCTCGGCATCGCCCGGATACCAGTTCTGGACGGTCGAATATTTGATCTCGGCATCGTCCAATGCGACCAATTCGACCACGGCGGCGTGGAGCTGGTTCTCGTCGCGCATCGGCGCGGTGCAGCCTTCCAGGTAGGAGACATAGGCGCCCTTGTCGGCGACGATCAGGGTCCGCTCGAACTGGCCGGTATTGGCGGCGTTGATCCGGAAATAGGTCGAAAGCTCCATCGGGCAGCGCACGCCCTCGGGCACGTAGACGAAGGTGCCGTCGGAGAAGACCGCGCTATTGAGGCACGCGAAATAATTGTCGCGCTGCGGCACCACCGAGCCGAGATATTTCCGGACCAGCCCGGGATGCTCGCGGATCGCCTCGGAGATGGAGAGGAAGATGACGCCGGCCTTCTTCAATTCCTCGCGGAAGGTGGTGGCGACCGAGACGCTGTCGAACACCGCGTCGACCGCGACCTTGCGCGCGCCCGCGACGCCGGCGAGCACCTTCTGCTCCTCGATCGGGATGCCGAGCTTCTCGTAGGTGCGGCGGATCTCCGGATCGAGCTCGTCGAGCGATTTCAGCTCCGGCTTCTTCTTCGGCTCGGCATAATAATAAGCGTCCTGGAAATCGATCGCGGGGATGTCGAGCTTCGCCCAGCCCACCTCCTCCATATCCAGCCAGGCGCGATAGGCCTTGAGCCGCCAGTCGAGCATCCATTGCGGCTCGCTCTTCTTCGCCGAAATGTAGCGGATCGTGTCTTCGGAAAGGCCCTTGGGCGCGAATTCCTGCTCGACCTCGGAGGTGAAGCCCCATTCATAGGCCGCGGCGCGGTCGGCCGCCTCATGGGCCTCGCGGTTGCGGATGCCGGTGTCGTCGGGGCTCATGCCTTCGCCTCGGCGAGGCTGGAGAGGCTCACCCCGGCCAGTGCGCCGCGAACGGCGCCGTTCACCACGTTCATGTGCGGCCGCACCTGGCAGCAGCTCTCGAGCGCGCAATCGTGGCGCAATTCGTCGACGCAGCTGGTCATCGCGATCGGCCCCTCGACCGCCTCGACGATGTCGGCAAGGCTGATTTCCCCCGCCCGCCGGGCGAGCCGGAAGCCGCCGCCCGTCCCCCGCGCGGTGGCGAGCAGCCCGGCGGCGGCGAGCCGGCCGGTCAGCTTCTGCGCCGTCGGCAGCGGCACGCCGGTCTCCTCGGCCAGCAGGGTCGCCGACAGGCGCGATCCCGCCGCATGGCGCGCGGCGGCGGCCATCATCACGACCGCATAATCGGCAAGGGAGGTCAGGCGCATCGTCTAATCGGATCAATTCGTTCCGATTGCGCATGTGGCCGGTGAGAGGTGGGAAATCAAGCGGATTTGTCGCGGTTCTACCAAGGAGGCCTCCTTGTTCCCCGGCGAAGGCCGGGGTCCATAACTTTTCGCGCCGCTTTGACCAGCCACGCGAGCCGGGCCATAGCCGCGGCCATGGCCTTCTATCCCCTCCTGCGCCCGCTCGCTTTCGCGCTCGACGCGGAGACGGCGCATCGGGCCACCATCAAGGCGCTCAGGCTGCTGCCCGCCGGACGGCCGGCGGCGCCGGACCCGGTGCTGGCGATCCGGGTGGCGGGGCTGGATTTTCCCAATCCGGTCGGGCTGGCCGCGGGCTTCGACAAGGATGCGGAGGTATTCGCCCGGATGCCCGGCTTCGGCTTCGTCGAGGTCGGCACGCTGACGCCCCGTCCGCAGCCGGGAAATCCGCGCCCGCGGCTTTTCCGGCTGGCCGAGGATCGGGCGGTGATCAACCGAATGGGATTCAACAATCAAGGCCTGGAATCGGCGAAAAGACGGCTGGGGCAGCGCCGGCCCGGCCGGATCGTCGGCGTCAATATCGGCGCGAACAAGGACAGCGTGGATCGGGTGGCGGATTATGCCGCCGGCGTGCGGACGATGGCGCCGGTAGCGGACTATCTCGCCGTCAACATCTCCTCGCCCAACACGCCGGGGCTGCGGGGGCTGCAGGACCGGGACGCGCTCGAGGCTCTGCTGGCGGCGGTGATGGCGGCACGCGGCCCGTCGGGTCCACCCGTGTTCCTGAAAATCGCGCCCGATCTCGACGAGACGGCGATCGGCGACATTGCCGAAGTCGCGCTCGCGGCAGGAATCCAGGGGCTGATCGTCGCCAATACGACCGTGTCACGGCCGCGTTTGCACTCGCGCCGGCGGGATGAGGGGGGCGGCCTCTCCGGAGAACCGCTCAAGCCGCTCGCGCTGGAACGGCTGCGCGACGTCCATCGCGCCACCGGCGGCAAGCTGCCGCTGATCGCGACGGGCGGGATCGCGAGCGGCGCGGACGCGTATGAGCGCATCCTCGCCGGAGCGAGCCTGGTCCAGCTCTACACCGCATTGGTCTATGAAGGTCCCGGCCTCGCGCGGCGCATTTGCCGCGAGCTGAAGGCCCTGCTCGCCCGCGACGGCTTCGCGCGGCTTTCCGAAGCGGTGGGCGCTTCTGCATCTTGACGCTTGCCGCGCGCGTTGGGGCAGCCTTATGTCGCGCGCCATGAGCCTTCGGCCCCTTTTCCTCGCCGCCGCCTTGAGCCTATCCGGGCTCGGCGCTCCCGCTTCCTTCCAGCCGGCCCTCGCCCGCCCCTCCGTTGCGGCGAAGGGCATGGTCTCCGCCGCCGATCCGCGCGCCGCCGCGGCCGGGCGCGAGATCTTGAACGAGGGCGGCAACGCCGCCGACGCCGCCATCGCGACGATGCTGGCGCTGAATGTCGTCGAGCCCGAATCCTCCGGCATCGGCGGTGGCGGGTTCCTGGTCTATCACGACGCGCGCACCAACCGGGTCACCTCGTTCGACGGCCGCGAGCAAGCCCCGGCGGCGGCGACGCCCGCTTACTTCCTCGACGCCAACGGCCGGCCTCGCGCCCATTCCGACGCGGTGCCGGGCGGGCTCAGCGTCGGCGTGCCCGGCAATCTCCGCCTTGCCGAGCTGGCCCATCGCGGTCACGGCCGGCTCGCCTGGGCGAAATTGTTCCAGCCGGCGATCCGGCTCGCCCGCAACGGCTTCGCGATCACGCCGCGCATGCACGATTCGCTGGCGAGCCCGCGCGCGCTCGCCCGCTCGACCGCCTGGGGCCGCGCCTTTTTCTACGACGCGGCCGGTGAGCCCAAGCCGATCGGGACGGTGCTGCGCAATCCCGAGCTGGCGCGCACGCTGGAGCAGATCGCGGCGGCCGGGCCGGACTGGTTCTATCATGGTGCCAATGCCGAGGCGCTGGTCCGCACCGCGCGCGACTCTCAGCGCAACCCGGCGGTGATCACGACCGCCGACCTCGCCGCCTACCGGGCGAAGGAGCGGCCGGCGGTCTGCGGAATGTATCGCCAATATCGGATCTGCGGCATGGGGCCGCCCTCGTCCGGCGCCACCGCCGTCTTCGAGGTCCTGAAGCAGCTCGAGCGGTTCAACCTCACCGCTCTTGGCCCGAAGAGCCCGGTCGCCTGGCACCTCATCGCCGATTCGATGCGGCTCGCTTATGCCGACCGCGACGCCTATGTCGGCGATCCCGATTTCGTCTCGGTGCCGGTCGCCGGCCTGATGGACACCGGATATCTGCGCGGGCGCTCGCAGCTCATTTCAATGGATCGCGCCATCCCCGAGGTGCAGGCGGGAGCGCCGCCCGGCGCCCGGCCGCGCACCGCGGCGCGCTCGTCCGAAGTGCCCGCGACCACCCATTTCGTCGTCGTCGACAAGCTCGGCGACGTCGCCTCCTGGACCTCGACGATCGAGGGCGCCTGGGGCTCGGGCCTCACCGTCAACGGCTATTTCCTCAACAACGAGCTGACCGATTTCAGCTTCGCGCCGGAGAAGAACGGCGCCCCCGTCGCCAACCGCGTCCAGCCCGGCAAGAGACCGATGAGCGCGATGTCGCCGACCATTGTCTACGGGCCCGACGGCCGCGTCCGCATCGCCATCGGCGCCGCCGGCGGCCCGACGATCATCGCCCAGGTCGCCAAGGCCCTGATCGGAGTCCTCGACTGGCACCTGTCGGCGCAGCAGGCGATTGCGCTTCCGGTGATGATCGGCTGGGGCGACCGGGTGCTGGTCGAGCGGGGGACGATGCTGGAGGCGATGGCGCCCAGGCTGCGGGCGATGGGGCACGAGGTCGTTCCCGTCGCGCCCGGCTTCAAGGCGAATGCGGTCGAACGGGTGAAGGGCCGCTGGGTCGGCGCGGCCGATCCGCGCAGCGAGGGGGTCGCGCTGAGCCAATAAGGCGGGCGCATGCGTTTGGGGGGAGACATGCGGGCGTTCGAACATTTTCCGAACCTCGTCGCCATGTTCTTCGCGCGCGCCGCGGAGAAAGGCGGCGCACCCTTCCTCTGGGCCAAGATCGACGGCGAATGGCGCCCGACGAGCTGGCGCGAGACGGCGGAGCAGGTCGCCGCTTTGGCCCAAGGCCTGAAGAAGATCGGCCTCGTCCGCGGCGATCTGGTCATGGTGGTGTCGGAGAACCGGCCCGAATGGTGCATCGCCGATCTCGCGATCATGGCCGCGGGCTGCATCACCGTTCCCGCCTACACGACCAACACCGATCGCGATCACCAGCATATCCTCGACGACAGCGGGGCGCGGGCCGTGATCGTCTCGACGCGGAAGCTCGCCCATACCGTCCTCGCCGCCGCCCAGCGCAGCTCGGCTTGCGAGCATGTCATCGTAATCGAGCCCCTCCCTGCCGCCGACCAGGCCGGTGCTATCCAGCAGCACGACTGGTCGGCCCTGATCGGCGCCGAGACCCCCGACGTCGCCGCCTGCGCCGCCGCCGCCGATTTCGGCCGCGGCGACCTTGCCTGCCTCATCTACACGTCGGGCACCGGCGGGGCGCCGCGCGGGGTGATGCAGCATCACGGCGCGATCCTCCACAATATCGAGGGCTGCATCGACGTCATCGCCAGCGATTTCGGCTGGGACGACGAGGTGTTCCTCTCCTTCCTGCCGCTCAGCCACGCCTACGAGCATACGGGCGGCCAGATGTTCCCGATCGGGCTCGGCGCGCAGATTTACTATGCCGAGGGGATCGAGAAGCTCGCCTCCAACATCGAGGAGACGAAGCCGACGATCATGGTCGTCGTCCCGCGCCTGTTCGAGGTGCTTCGCCAGCGCATCCTCAAGCAGGTCGAAAAGCAGGGCCGGTTCGCGCGTTACCTGATGAAGCGGGCGCTGGAGATCGGCGCCAGGAATTATGCGGGGACCCTGCCGGTTTGGGACCGGCCGATGGACTTCCTCCTCGACCGGACATTGCGGCCGAAGATCGGCGCCCGCTTCGGCGGCCGGATCAAGGCGATGGTCTCGGGCGGCGCGCCGCTCAATCCGGAGGTCGGCATCTTCTTCCACTCATTGGGCCTCACCTTCCTCCAGGGCTACGGCCAGACCGAGGCGGCGCCGGTGATCAGCTGCAACCGGCCGCGCGTCGGCATCAAGCTCGATACGGTCGGCCCGCCGCTCAGGAACACCGAGATCAGGATTGCCGAGGACGGCGAGATTTTGGTGCGCGGCGAGCTGGTGATGAAGGGCTATTGGCGCAATCCGGGGCTCACCGAGCGGACGGTGATCGACGGCTGGCTCCATAGCGGCGACGTCGGCCATCTCGACGCCAACGGCCGCATCGTCATCACCGACCGCAAGAAGGATCTGATCGTCCTCGACAAGGGAGACAATGTCGCGCCGCAGCGCGTCGAGGGGATGCTGACCCTGCAGCACGAGATCGCCCAGGCGATGGTCTCGGGCGACCGGCGGCCCTATCTGGTCGGGCTGATCGTGCCCGAGACGGACTGGATGGCGGACTGGGCGAAGGCGAACGGCAAGCCGAGGGGCCTCGAAGGCTTGCGCGACGATCCCGATTTCCTGCAGGCGCTCGGCGCGGCGGTGGACCGGGTCAATGCCCAGCTTTCGGTGACCGAGAAAGTGCGCCGCTTCATCCTCGCCGACGCGCCGTTCACGGTCGAGAACGAGCAGCTCACCCCGTCGGTCAAGATCCGTCGCCACGTCCTCCGCCAGGCCTATGGCGAGCGGCTCGACGCGCTTTACCGCAAATAGCTCCTGGCTCGTTCAACCCCTCCCCCTTGTGGGGAGGGGTGGGGGGCCGGCCGAAGGCCGGCGCGCGGCTTTGCCGCGCACCCCTCATCCGGCCTTGCAGGCCACCTTCTCCCACAAGGGGAGAAGGAAGATCTTACGTCGGTCAGTGCCGGCTGACGCGCCGATAGGGCGTGAAATCGCCGAGGATGCAGCTGCCGTAAGGAATGTGGGCGACCGGATCGACCACTTCGGCGATGTCGCCGCGGCAGAGCCGGTCCGACGGCGAGCGGATCACCAGGGCAAGGCCGTGATTGAGGTTCGGGCAGCCCCCTGAGGGATGGTTCACCCACAGGCGATAGCTGCTCCCGTTGTTGAAGATGATCGCATGGTGCCCGGCCGAGCGATTGTCGCCGAGCAGGCGCTCGTTGACGCAATCGGTGGGCGGACCGCTTTGCTGGTAATTGGCGAGCGCCTGGGCGAGCCGGGCCTCGTCGTCCGGCTGGGGCGCGGCGCTCACGCACAGGGTTGCGGCGCCGGCCGCGATCAGCGAGCAGAGCAGCTTGTTCATGGTCCTTCTCCTCAGAGCGCTGCGTGAAAGACGGTGGCTTTCATGCAAGCAGCGCGACAACCAGGATCCCGCCGGGAGTGCGATGATAACGCACGAGAGGCCGGCGCGCTTCGTTCAGCCGCGAAAATCGTCCTTGCCACGGCGGCGTTCGGCGAATTGCTCCACATTGGACGCGCGGACGAACGGATTGGTTTCACGTTCCAGCGCGATCGTGGTGGGCACCGTCGCTTCGCCGGCGGCGCGCGCCCGCTCGACCCGCGCCATCCGCGCCGCCAGCGCTTCATTGTCCGGCTCGACCGTGCGCGCGAAGCGGCCGTTCGACGCGGTATATTCATGGGCGCAATAGACCTTCGTCTCGGGCGGCAAGGCGGCGAGGCGCTGAAGATTGGAATACATCTGCTCGGCCGAGCCTTCGAACAGCCGGCCGCAGCCCATGGCGAACATCGTGTCGCCGACGAAGATCGTCTCCTCTTCGGGCAGATGGTAAGCGATATGGCCGGCGGTATGGGCGGGGACTTCGAGCACGCGCGCTTCAAGTGGACCGAGCGACACGACATCGCCTTCGCCGACACCACGATCCATCGTCGGGATCTGCGCCGCTTCGGCCGCCGGGGCGGTGACGAAGGCGCCGGTCGCGGCCTTGATCGCTTCGTTGCCGCCAATATGGTCGGGGTGCCAGTGGGTGTTCCAGATCTGGCCGATCCGCCAGCCGCGCCGCGCGGCTTCCGCAAGCACCGGCTCGGCGACGGCGGGATCGACGACCATGGTTTCGCCCGATTCGGGCTCGTGGACGAGCCAGATATAATTGTCGCTGAGCGCCGGGATGCGGACGATCTCCATCGCGCCGAATCTACGCCTCGTGTCCCATCAGCGCCAGCGCCAGCGCCTCCGCCGCGAGCTTGCGGGTCAGCGCCGCCGCCGGCAGCGCCTCGCCGAGCGCGGCGGCCTGGCCGGCCCAGAGCGGGCCGAAGCCATATTCGCCTTTGGCTTCGGCGGCGGCGCGGATCGGCGCCAAGGCGATTGCGGCGAACGGGTAAGGCGGCGCCTCCGGCCGCACCGGGCCGAGATCGCGCACCAGCCGCCCGGCAAAGCCGCGGGCGAGGCCGCCGGTCGGCAAATTGGTGAACATCGTCGGCGCGTCGCTCGTCAGCAGCGCGCGGTGCGCGTCGGAAATGAGCGATTCCGGGGAATGAAGATAGACGGTGCCGAGCTGCACCGCGCTCGCGCCGAGCGCGAAGGCGGCGGCGATGCCGCGCGCGTCGCCGATCCCGCCCGCCGCGATCACCGGCACCCCCACGGCATCGACCACGCGCGGCAGCAAAGCGAAGAGGCCGAGCGGGTCGCCGTCATAAGGCAGAAAACGGCCGCTATGGCCGCCCGCCTCCCAGCCCTGGGCGATCACGGCATCGACGCCGCTTTCCTCCAGCCGGCGCGCTTCCTCGACATTGGTCGCATTGCCGATGACGAAGGCACCGCTCGCCTTCACCCGCCGGAGCAGGCCCTCTTCCGGAAGGCCGAAATGGAAGCTGACCGCCTCCGGCCGGCAGTTCTCAACCGCGGCGCAGGCGGCCTCATCGAACGGCATCCGCATCGCGGCCGGGCCGCTGGGCGCGGCTCCATATTCCTCTTGATAAGGCCGGAGCAGCGCCCGCCAGGCGCTATCGTCGACGCTCTCCGGCATCGAATGGCAGAAGAAATTGAGGTTGAGCGGCCGGTCCGATCGGGCACGAACCACCGCCACCTGCTCGCTGATCTGCACAGGCGACAGCATCGCGCAGGGCAGCGAGCCGAGCGCCCCGCCTTCCATCGCGCCGAGGCAGAGCGCGACCCCGCTTGCGCCGGCCATTGGCGCCTGGACGATCGGAAATTCGGTCCCGATTCGCCCCAGGAGCCCGGCGGGCCAGCCTACCATGTGCCGCTGTTCGGCATCGACGCCCAGGGCTCCTCGGGCGGCAGCGGCGAATCCGCCTGGAGCAATTCGATGGAAATGTTGTCGGGCGTGCGGACGAACGCCATGTGGCCGTCGCGCGGCGGGCGGTTGATCGTCACCTTATTGTCCATCAGGTGGCGGCAGGTCTCGTAGATATCGTCGACCCGGTAGGCGAGGTGGCCAAAATTGCGGCCGCCCTCATAGCCTTGCTCGTCCCAATTGTGGGTGAGCTCGACCTGCGAATCCTCGTCGTCCGGCGCGGCGAGGAAGATCAAGCTGAAGCGCGCTTTCTCATTGTCCATCCGCCTGATTTCGCGGAGGCCGAGCAGCTCGAAGAAGCGGATCGTCGCGTCGGGATCGGAGACGCGGATCATCGTGTGGAGATATTTCACGGGGAGCCTCCATCAAAGGTCGAGAGGCCCCTACGGCGGCGGAAGCGCCGGCGCCAGCATCGGCGCGCTTTCAGTCCTCCCTGCGGCGGCGGGCCTGCCTCGTCCCTCCCCATCCGCATCGCGGCCAGGGAGAACTATTCAGCGCGCCGGCGTCGGCACCGTTCCGCCATTCGCCGCCAGGGCCGAGGCAGCGGCCATGCCGGCGGGGGTGCGGGGGCCGGCGCGGACGGCGCTCTCATAATATTTGCGGGCCGCATCCCCGTCTCCGGACAGGCCGGCGATGTTGCCGGCCTCGAGCAGGACCGCCGAATCGTCCGCCGCGAGCGTCACCGCCTTGGCGATATCGGTCCTGGCGCGGCCGAGATCGTTCTCGCGCCGGGCGAGCGCCGCCGAAAGATACCAGGCGAAGGGATCGGAGGGGACGAGGGCGAGGCCGCGGTCGATCGCGGTCCGGGCGCCGGCGACGTCGCCGGTGGCGACCAAAGCGCGGGCGCGGTCGAGATGGATCTCGCCCTCGACCTGCGGCTGGAGACTGCCGACGGCGAGCGCCGTGTCGAACGCCTGGCGCGCGCGGGCCGGGTTGCCGCCCGCCAGCCAGGCATTGCCGGCCTCGACCCAGAAATCGGCGCGGCGGATATCGTGGGTCCGCTCCGCTTCGACCGCGGCGGTCTCGAACGTGGCTCCCGCGTCCGGCCAGCGTTCGAGCGCGGTATAAGCAAGACCCTGGCAGAGAAGGGCCGGAATGCCGCCGCCTTTCGCCCGCCACTGGGAGGCGGTCTCCGCCGCTTGCTCGGGCGCGCTGCGGGCGAGGGCGAGGCAGCTCTCCTCCTTCTGGCCGGCGACGGCATGGGGGCGCGGGATGGGAAGGGGGGGCAAAGGGGGCGGCCCGGCCGCGGCGGCGAGCGCCATCAGGATCGGAATCACGATTGCTCCGTCGACTGGAAGGAAAGCGTGGTCGGACACATCACCTGCACCTGCGCTGAACGGGTGGCCTTCTCCAGGCGCTCGGGCGGATCCACATCAGCGCCCGGCTTTTCACTCCTCTCCCTTTGATGGGAGAGGATATGGAGCCTTAGCGGCTCTGCCGCTTAGGCGAAGTTGGTGAGGGTGACACCGTCAGCGGATTTCTCGAAGTCTGTCACCCCCACCCAACTGCGCTTTGGCTCCTTCGTCGCCAAGGCTTCGTATCCCTCCCCCGTCAAGTGAGAGGGGCATTGGTATCTGAACGTCGATCCGTCACGGCAGAGCCTCGACGATGCGGAGCAGAAGGGCGATGTCCTGAGGCCGCGACAGGCGGTGGTCGCCGCCCTTGACCAGGACGAGCGCGACGTCCTGCGAATCGAGCCGCTCCATCAGTTCGAGCGAGACCCGCCACGGCACGTCCGAATCCTCGATGCCGTGGAGGAGGCGGACGGGACAATGGATCGGGATCGGTCCGCCGAGCAGCTTCAGCCCCTCGCCGCTCTCCCAAAAGCCGCGGGTGGTGACGATCGGCCGCTCGCCATAAGGCGAAGGCTCTTCGAGCCGGCCCTCCTCGCGGATCGTGCGTTTCTGCGCGTCGGCAAAGCCCCAGTCGGTGAAATCGGGCGCGGATGCGATGCCGACCAGACCGGCGACCTTGTCCGGCCGCGCCAGCGCCGCGAGCAGCATGATCCAGCCGCCCATCGACGAGCCGATCAGGACGACCGGCCCCTCGGCCGAATCCACCGCCGCCAGCGCATCGTCGCGCCAGCTTGCCAGCGTCTGTTCCTCGAAGACGCCCGGGCTGGCGCCGCAGCCGGCATAATCGAAGCGGAGCATGGCCCGGCCCCGTTCCTCGGCCCAGCCGTCCAGCGCATTCGCCTTCCCGCCCTCCATGTCGGACGCGTAGCCGGGGAGGAAGATGAGGGTCGGCCCCAGCCCGGCGCGCCGCCGGCAGGCGAGGCGGCGGCCGGACGCGCTTGCCAGGAAATCGCTCATTTGCCCCCGATAAAGTCCTCCACCGCCGCGCGGAAGCGGGCCGGCTGGTCGAGCATGATGAAATGATAGCTGTTCTCGACCGGCACCAGCTTCGCGCCCGGCGCGGCGGCATAGGCGTCGGTGTAGATCTTGGTCACCATCGCCGCCGACTGGGCGCTCGGCACGGCGTAGACGATGGTGAGCGGCCGCGCGCCGAACTTGGGGACATCGGACCTGAGGTCGCTCTCCAAATCCTCGTAGAGCCCCTCGGCGACCACCTTGCGGTCGGCGGCGTGCATCCAGGCGGTGACCTGGGCAACACCGGCCGGGCTGTTGGACATGTTCGGCGGCGCATCGCCGGGCGCGGCGGCGTCGCGGATCGAATCGCGCATCTGCGCCGCCATCGGGCGCACGCTGTCCACCGTCGCGCCGGGCCCCATCAGCACGCCGAAGAAGGGCAGGGAATCGACGATCATCAACCGGCCGACCCGTTCCGGATGATCGCGCACCAGCATCATCCCGATGAGCCCGCCCATCGAATGGCCGATCACCGCCGGCCGCTCGACATGGTTGGCGGCCAGCCAGCCGGCGAGGTCGGATATTGTGCCGGCGAGCAGGCCCGGCGCGCCATTGCCGCCCGGATCGCCGCCGCCGAAGCCGTTGATCTCGACAAGGATGACGCGGTGCGTCTTCGCAAGCTCGGGCGCGATCCCGTCCCAGACCGCGGCCGGGCTGGCGAGGCCGGGGATGAGCACGACCGGATCCCCCCGCCCGATCGAGCGGATCGAGATGTGCGGCAGGCGGACCGGTGCCGAGGGCAAGGCGGCCGCCGCGGGCGCGGCGGCGAATGCGGGCGCCGGCCGCGTCTCGTGCAAGGCGAGCAGGGCGCAGGCGGCGAGGATCAGCTTGTATTTCATGATACGGTCTCCACGGTTGGGTTGATGAAAATCGCTTCGATGGCGAGGCCGAACAGGTCGGCGATGCGGAAGGCGAGCGGCAGCGACGGATCGTATTTCCCGGTCTCGATCGCGTTGACGCTCTGGCGCGAGACGCCGAGCCGCTGGGCAAGGTCGCCCTGGCTCCAGTCGCGCTCGGCCCGGAGCACCTTGAGCCGGTTCTTCACGAGCGCATCTCGTTGACGAGCGTGCCGACGCCGAGCCCGACGCACCACAGGATGAACGCCCAGTACATCGGCATGTGCGGCACCTGGCCGAAGGCGTCGAGGAAGCCCCAGATGCTGGTCGCGCAGAGCATGAAGCCGGTGGCGATCATGAATTGCCGCACGGTCAGGCTGCGCAGATATTCGTCGCTCTCCTCGACGAGCAGGCGCCCGAACGCCCAGACCACGCCGATCAAAGGCAAGGCCGGCAGGATCGCGAGCGCGATCGCGAGCGGCCTGGCCGGGGTGATCCGGTCGTCGAGCCACACCTCTCCGGCGACGATGAGCATGTAGAGCGCCATCAGCGGGAGGAACCGGCGCAGATAGGCGCGATTGGCGGCCGAGCCCGAGCAGGCGAGCTGCCGCCGGAGCCGAATCACCACCATCGCCAGCCAGGCCAAAGCCAGCACCGGCACCGCGACGGTCACGCCCAGCCAGAAGCCGGTCGGCCGCAGCGTGAAATAAACGAACATCGCGCCGAGGAACGAGACGCAATAGGCCAAAGTCGGAAGCCCCTTGCCGGACAGGCGGGTCGGCGCGTCGGAATCGGCGTTCATCTCATCATCCTTCGTGAAATCGGCGGGTCAGAAGCGGTCGGCGGGCCGGTCTTGGCGGTTCAGGAAATAACCGCAGCCGCCGCGGCTGCGCGAGAGGAGCACGAGCGCGACGACGATCATGGCCACCGCCAGCCCGAGGGCGATACCGAGCAGGAAGTCGCCGCCCCGCCCATGATGCGTGGCGGTGAGGCTTGCCGTGCCCGCCGAAATGGCCGCGGCCGAAGCGGCAATCGCGGCGGCACGTCTACGTCTGCCCATTGTCACGCTTCCTTTAAATTCTGCAAAGGAAGCTTTACAGGCAATGATCCAGAGCTGTCAAGGACCATTTACAGCCCGCGCGCTACACACGTTCGGGGCTGGAGGATCATCCCGGCCGCCGCTACATGCACCCCGTCATGACGCAGCCTTTCCAGATCCGCCTCCCCGACGGCTCCGTGCGCGAGGTCGAGCGGGGGACTACGCCCGCCGATGTCGCCGCGGCGATCGGGCCGGGGCTTGCCAAGGCGGCGCTGGCGGCGCGGGTCAATGGCGAGCTACGCGACTTGCGCCGGCCGTTCGAGGAGGATGCCGAGCTCGCCTTGATCACGGCGCGCGACGAGAAGGAGGCGCTGGAGCTCGTCCGCCACGATTATGCCCATATCCTCGCCGAGGCGGTGCAGAAGCTCTTTCCGGGCACGCAGATCACCTTCGGCCCGTCGACCGAGGACGGCTTCTATTACGATTTCGCGCCGGCGTCGGCGCGCGGCCCGTTCACCGAGGAGGATCTCCCCGCGATCGAGGAGGAGATGCGCCGGATCATCGCCCGCGACGAGCCGCTCGTCCGCGAGGTGTGGTCGCGCGACAAGGTGCGCGACTTTTTCGAGACGCAGGGCGAGAGCTTCAAGGCGCAATGGGTGATGGAGCTGCCCGCCGACGAGACGATCACCATGTACCGGACGGGCGACTGGATCGACCTCTGCCGCGGGCCGCATCTCGCCTCTACGGGCAAGCTCGATCCGCAGGCGTTCAGGCTGACGCGGGTGTCGGGCGCCTATTGGCGCGGCGACCAGAAGAACGCGATGCTGTCGCGCATCTACGGCACCGGCTGGCTCAACGCGAAGCAGCTCGACGCGCATCTCCTGCGGCTCGAGGAGGCGGCGAAGCGCGACCATCGCAGGATCGGCCAGGAGATGGACCTGTTCCACCTCCAGGGGGAGGCGCACGGCTCCGTCTTCTGGCATCCGAACGGCTATGTGATCTGGCGGGCGCTCGAAGCCTATATGCGCCGCAGGCTCGACGGCGGCGGCTATCGGGAGATCAAGACGCCGCAATTGATGGACGTCAAATTGTGGGAGGCGTCCGGCCATTGGGGCAAGTTCCGCGAGAACATGTTCGTGGTTCCCGACGAGATTCCCGGCACCGATCCCGACGCGCCGGTGCTGAGCGGCACCGGCGATCTGATGGCGCTCAAGCCGATGAACTGCCCGGCCCACGTCCAGGTGTTCAGGCAGGGCATCACATCCTATCGCGACCTGCCGCTGCGGCTCGCCGAGTTCGGATGCTGCCACCGGAACGAGCCGCACGGCGCGCTGCACGGCATCATGCGGGTGCGCCAGTTCACCCAGGACGACGCCCACATCTTCTGCACCGACGACCAGATCGTCGCCGAGACGCGCGGTTTCTGCGACCTGCTCGACGCCATCTATCGCGACCTCGGCTTCGAACGCTACCAGATCAAGCTGGCGCTGCGGCCGGACGCCCGCGCCGGCGACGACGCCTTGTGGGACCGCGCCGAAGGCGGCCTGCGCGAGGCGCTCCGCCAGGCCGGACGGCTCAATGAGGATTATTCCTATGTCGAGCTTCCGGGCGAAGGCGCCTTTTACGGGCCCAAGCTCGAATTCCACCTGACCGACGCGATCGGCCGGACCTGGCAATGCGGGACGCTCCAGCTCGATTATGTGATGCCCGAGCGGCTCGACGCCTCATACGTGGGCGAGGACGGGCAGAGGCACCGGCCGGTGATGCTCCACCGCGCGATCCTCGGCACGTTCGAACGCTTCATCGGCATATTGATCGAGCATCATGCCGGCCGCTTCCCGCTCTGGCTGGCGCCGGTGCAGGCGGTGATCGCGACGATCGTCTCCGAGGCCGACGATTATGCGCGGCAGGTGGAGGCGGCGCTCGCCGCGGCCGGGCTGCGGGTCGCGCTCGACCTCCGGAACGAGAAGATCAACTACAAGATACGCGAGCACAGCCTCGCCAAGGTCCCCAATCTGCTCGTCCTCGGCAAGCGCGAGGCGGAGGAAGGAACGGTCGCGCTCCGCCCCCTCGGCGCCGACGCGCGGCAAGAGGTCCTGAGCCTCGACGCATTGGTCGAGCGCCTGCGGACGGAGGCGCTACCGCCGGATCGCCGACACTGCGCGATTGATGCGTGATGCGTGATGTTCTATATGGATGTCATGCGTACCACGCTTGCCATTGATGATGACGTGCTCTTGGCCGCAAAAGCGCTCGCGGCGCAGCAACGCCGGTCCATTGGGGGGGTCCTGTCGGACCTCGCGCGCAAGTCGCTGAACGATCGTCCCCGGCTGCAGACCCGGAACGGAATTCCGCTGCTTCCCCGTCGAGACTCTTCCGTGGTGGTGACCTTGGAGCTGGTGAACGCGCTTCGTGACGAGGAGGCGTGACCTACCTGCTGGACGTGAACGTGCTGGTCGCGTTGCTCGATCCGGCGCACGTTTTTCATGATGCTGCGCACGTCTGGTTCGAGCGGGAAGGTCAGGAAAGCTGGGCGACGTGCCCGCTCACCGAGAATGGGGCGATCCGAGTCTTTGGACACGTTCGCTATCCGGACGGCCCGGGCAGCCCCGGTGCGGCGGCCGAATTTGTGGGCGCGCTCCTGGAGCATTCGGGGCATGTCTTCTGGAGCGACGAAATCAGCCTGTTCACCGCAAGCCATGTGCGCCCGGAAGCGCTGGGAACCGCGGCCCAGGTGACCGACGCCTATCTGCTGGCCCTTGCCGTCCATCGAAGCGCAAAGCTCGCGACGTTGGACCGCCGGCTCTCACATGCAGCGGTCGAGGGTGGTGCCGAGGCGCTAGCGTTCATCGGCTGACGGCGCGGCGGATTGGCCACATGGGTACGGGAAAATCGCGCACGCGCCGCGTTCGTCTTTCATTCCGACGGGAGACTCACTAGGTAGGCCGCGCAACGGCACCAAGGAGAAATTGCTATACGTCCGCCCATGATCCGGCGCCCGGTGGCGCCGCCGATGAACGGCCCCCGCTTCAACGAATTCATCTCCGTGCCCAAGGTGCGCGTGATCGATGAGAATGGCGAGAATCTGGGGGTGATGCTCACAGCCGAAGCCATCGAGCAGGCCGCCCAAGTGGGTCTCGACCTTGTCGAGGTTTCCCCCAGCGCCGATCCACCGGTCTGCAAGTTCCTCGACGTCGGCAAGTTCAAGTACGAGGCGCAGAAAAAGGCCAATCTCGCCCGCAAGTCGCAGAAGACGCAGGAGATCAAGGAGATCAAGATGCGTCCGAACATCGACGATCACGATTACGACGTGAAGATGAAGAAGGTTTTCGACTTCATCGGCGAGGGCGACAAGGTGAAGGTCACGCTTCGCTTCCGCGGCCGCGAGCTCGCCCATGGCGAGCTCGGTATGCGCCTCCTCCAGCGCGTCCAGGCCGACGTCGCCGAGACCGCCAAGGTCGAGCAGCATCCGCGCATGGAAGGCCGCCAGATGCTGATGGTGCTGGCCCCGAAATAGGATTCGGGCGCTCGCTGCGTCCGCGGCGGCGCAGCCGGTTGTTTTTGCGGCATTTCAGGCGGAATCGAGCGAGACGAGCTTTCCGTAGCGGCAGCGGCGCGGGACCCGTTGCGGATCCGTTTCATTTCGCAACCAGAATGTTGCCGAATTGCCATAAGGCCCGGAAAATGGCGGAAAAGTGCGAATTCCGCTGGTTGCCCCTGCGCCTTTTCAGTAGCTTCCACCCCCAAAGACAAGGCGAGGAGGGGGTCCATGACGAAGTCGGTTTGGCTCATGTCGGCCGGGATGCTGGGGCTCGTCGCAGCGCCCGCTTACGCTCAGGACAACAGCAAGCCCACCGGCCAGACCGGCCCGGTCCAGCAGGCGGGGCAGGTCGGCGGCGACCAGCCGCAGCCCAATGACGAGCAGGGCGTGATCGTCATCACCGCCCAATTGCGCAAGCAGGTGATGGAGGACGTGCCGATCGCGGTCTCCGCCGTCTCATCCCAGCAGCTGCAGAATTCGGGCGCGACCGACATCCGCCAGCTGAACCAGCTCGCCCCCTCCCTGCTGGTCTCCTCGACCGGCACCGAGGCGAACGGCGCCGCCCGCATCCGCGGCATCGGCACGGTCGGCGACAATCCGGGCCTCGAAAGCTCGGTCGCCGTGTTCATCGACGGCGTCTACCGCTCGCGCACCGGCGTCGGCCTCGACGAATTGGGCGAGCTCGAGCGGATCGAGGTGCTGCGCGGCCCGCAGGGAACCCTGTTCGGCCGCAACGCCTCGGCCGGCCTCATCAACATCATCACCAAGAAGCCGGACCTCAACGAGGTCGAGGGCTTCGTCGAGGGCACGTACGGCAATTATAACGACTGGCGTCTCGCCGGCGGCATCAGCGGCCCCATCGCCAGCGGCCTCGGCCTCCGGCTCGACGGCGTCTGGACGCAGCGCGACGGCTTCATGAAGGTGGTGAACGCCGCCAGCGGCACGGAAAGCACGCTCGACGATCACGACCGCTATCTCGTCCGCGGCCAATTGCTCTACCAACCGGACGACCGGCTGCAGATCCGGATCATCGGCGATTACAGCCACCGCAACGAAAGCTGCTGCGGCGCCGACTATATCTCGACCGCCGAGACGTTCGATCCGACGCCGGGCGTCCCGGGCGATTTTTCGGTGGCGCCGACAAACCGCGTCATCAGCGTCCTCCAGAGCCTCGGCGGCATCGTCCCGACCAATCCCTATGCGCGCCAGGTCGACCTGACTCCGGGCCGCACCTACCGGGCCGTGACCTGGGACGGCGGCGTGTCGGGCCAGGTCGACTGGAAGCTCAGCGACCATGCGACCCTGACCTCGATCACCGCCTATCGCGATTACAAATCCTACGAGCCGTCGGACACCGACTACAGCAATGTCGACATCCTCTACCGCGCGAACGACGGCAACGCCTATCGCCAGTTCAAGACCTTCAGCCAGGAATTGCGCCTCCAGGGCTCGGCCTTCGGCGACCATCTCGACTGGCTGGTCGGCGGCTATTACGCGCACGAGGATCTGACGCTCAGCGACAATCTGAAATTCGGCACCCAATATGGCGAATATGCCTCGTGCCTCGTCCTCGCCAACGTCAACCCGGCAATCCCG
Organism: Allosphingosinicella sp.; assembly: GCA_036491055.1. Lineage (GTDB taxonomy): Bacteria > Pseudomonadota > Alphaproteobacteria > Sphingomonadales > Sphingomonadaceae > Allosphingosinicella. The sequence continues at coordinate 80,372 of DASXCT010000046.1, read as the reverse complement.
CGCGACCCCAATTCGCCCGGCTGCTCCAGCGCCGTCACCCGCGCGGTGCTCGCCGGCGCGCTCGGCGCGGCGGCGCCGCTGGTCCAGGCCGGCCTCGACCGGCTGAGCGCGATCAACAATGTCGGCGACAACCCGACCATCTATTACCAGAAGGACGAGAATTGGGCGATCTTCACCCACAATATCTTCAACATCACCAACAAGGTCGCGTTGACCGTCGGCCTTCGCTATACCCATGAGCGCAAGGATTTCCACGCCACCTTCAACAACAACAATGCGCTCTGCCCGGTCCAGCAGGCCTTTTACGCGCCCTTCCTGCCCGGGGGCGCCGCGGCGGGCGCGATCCCGGCCTCGCTGACGCCCTTGCTCGAAGGCATCGTCAACCTGAGCTGCGAGGGCAATGCGACCACGGCGCTCAACGCGCTCAACCTCAGCGACCATCGCAGCGAGGGCGAATGGACGGGCACCGGCATCCTGAGCTGGAAGCCGGTCAAGGACCTCATGCTCTACGCCAGCTATGCGAAGGGCTATAAGGCCGGCGGCTTCAACCTCGATCGCTCGGCGCTCGGCAATCCGATCTTCGCGCCGAACGATCCGCGCCAGGCGGCGACCGGCGGCTTCGGCACCCAGAACCTCCAATTCGACCCCGAAAAGGTCGATTCCTACGAGATCGGCTGGAAATATGGCGGGCACGGCATCGTCTTCAACGGCGCCCTGTTCCGCGAATTGTTCCGCAATTTCCAGCTCAACACGTTCAACGGCTCGGTCTTCCTCGTCCAGACGATCAACGCCTGCAGCACCGACCTTGCCGGGGCCGACCAGGACGAGTCGGGCGCGACCGGCGCCTGCGCGCCGCAGAACGTCAAGGCGGGCGTCGTCTCGACGGGCGTCGAGCTGGAGGCGGCGGTCTATCCGGTGCACGACCTCGCGGTCACCGCCGGCTGGACCTATGCCCGGACCCGTTACCGCCACAATCTGATCGGGAAGCAGACGGGGCTGCCGCTCGATCCGGCCCTGTTCCTGCTGCCGGGCATGGAGGTCTCCAACGCCCCGGCCAACGTCGTCACCGCCTCGATCACCTGGACGCCGCGGATCGGCGATACCGGCCTCAGCGGCCTGTTTTACGTGGATAGCCGCATCAGCTCCGGCTACAATACCGGCTCCGACCTGTTCCCGGAGAAGTACCAGCCGGGATTCGCCCTGTTCAACGCGCGCATCGGCATTCGCGGGCCGAAGGAGCGCTGGTCGCTCGAGCTCTGGGCGCAGAACCTGTTCAACCAGAATTACCAGCAGGTCGCCTTCAACACGCCGTTCCAGGGCACCAACTCGCGCGCCAACGTCCAGGCCTTCGGCGGTGTCGCCAACCAGCTCTTCTCAAGCTTCTTGGCCGAGCCGCGGACTTACGGTATTACCGGCCGGTTCCGTTTCTAGAGCGTGTGCGAAGGGGGGATTCTTTCGCAAGAGCACGCTCTGGTCTTCGTGGGGGAAGGGGGGGCCCTCGTCCTTAGGGACGAGGGCTTCTTTTCGCTTTCAGGCCGCGTCGCGCGCGGCGGCGCTGCCGCCCGCCGCCGCCCGCAACAGGCGGGACTGGACGGCCTTGAGGCGCGCCGGGCTCTCGATCTTCGCCCCGGCGGGATCGGTCAGATAGAAGACGTCGACCGCCCGTTCGCCATAAGTGGCGATATGGGCGGAATGGACCGCGGTCTTGAGCTCGTAAAGCGCCTGGCCGAGGCCGCTCAATAGAGCGGCGCGGTCGCGGGCATTGACCTCGACCACCGTATAGCGGCTCGACGCGAGATTATCGATGAACACGGCCGGCTGGATCGGGAAGGCCTCGGCGCGGCGCAGCGGCAGCGGCTTGGCTTCCAGCCTTTCCATCGCCGGCGCCTCGCCCTCCAGCGCGCGCAGCACCGCCTGCTCCAGCCGCTTCAGCTGGTGGCGCTCGGCGAACGGGGCGCCGGCGCCGTCCTGGACGAGGAAATTGTCGATCGCCATGCCGTCGTTGGTGGTGTGGATGCGCGCGTCGATGATGTTGCCGCCGGCGAGGCTGATCGCCGCCGAGAGCCGGTAGAAGAGGCCGGGCTCGTCGCCGCTATAGATGCTGACGAGGGTGGCGCCGCGTTCCTCCTCGACCGCGGTCGCGACCGGCCGCGCCACCGCCGGCTGGCGGTCGCAGCGGTCCATCAGCCGCGCATTGGCTTCGAGCACCGCCGGCGGCTCGGCGAGCCAATAGCTGTCCGGCAGCCGCCAGGCCATGCGGGCGAAGCGGCTCTCTTCCCAGCCGAGCCTTGCCGCCAGCGCCTCCTGCACCGCGGCGATGCGCTCGGTCCGGCCGCGCTCCTTGTGGCCCAGGCGCAGCATCTCCTCGGCGCCGTCGAACAAGAGGCGAAGCAACTGGTCCTTCCAGCTCGTCCACACGCCCGGCCCGACCGCGCCGATGTCGACGACGGTGAGGATGAAGAGCAGGCGCAGCCGCTCCAGGCTCTTCACCCGCGCGACGAAGTCGGCGACGGTCTTGGGATCGGCGAGGTCGCGCTTGAAGGCGGTGTCGGACATGAACAAATGCCAGCGCACCAGCCAGGCGACCGTCTCCGTCTCGGCATCTTTCAGCCCGAGCCGCGGCCCCAGCGCCAGCGCGACCTCGGCGCCAAGCTCGCTATGGTCGCCGCCCCTGCCCTTGGCGATGTCGTGGAGCAGGACGGCGACATAGAGCGTCCGGCGCGAGGCGATGTGGCGGAACATGGCGGTGGCGAGCGGATGCTCCGCCTTGAGCGCGCCCTTCTCGATCCGGGCGAGGAGGCCGATCGCCCGCAGGCTATGCTCGTCGACGGTATAATGATGGTACATGTCGAACTGCATCTGGGCGACGACCCGGCCGAAATCGGGAATGAAGCGGCCGAACACGCCGGCCTCGTTCATCCAGCGCAGCACCGTCTCCGGATCGCGCGGCGAGGCCAATATGTCGAGGAAGAGCGCATTGGCCCCGGCGTCGTCGCGCACATTGTCGACCAATTTGGCGTCGCGCGCCGCCGCGCGCATCGCCAGCGGGTGGATTTCCAGGCCGTGAAGGTCGGCGAGGGCGAAGATGCGGACCAGGCGGACCGGATCCTCGCGGAAGAAATCGTCCCCGGGCAAAGCGAGCCGGCCGCGATCGAGGACGAAGCCTTCGAGCCGGCGCGGCCGCCTTTTCAGCGCCGGCAGGCCGAAGCGGCGGCCGCTGCGCGCGAACTTCTCGTCGAGATGGGCGAGGAACACCCCGGTCAAATCGCCCACCGTCTTCGCGTGGAGAAAATAGTGGCGCATGAAACGCTCGACGGGCACCGTGCCGGGCCGGTTGGCATAATGCATGCGCGCGGCGATCTCGCGCTGGGTGTCGAAGGTGAGGCGCTCCTCCGCCCGCCCGGCGATGACGTGGAGGTGGCAGCGCACCGCCCAGAGGAAGCGCTCGGCGCGCTGGAACTGGCCGAGCTCGTCCGCGGTGAGCAGCCCGACGGTGACCAGCTCCGCCACGCTCTCGACGCGATAGGCGTATTTGGCGATCCAGAAGAGCGTGTGGAGGTCGCGAAGGCCGCCTTTCCCCTCCTTGACGTTGGGCTCGACGACGTAACGGCTGTCGCCCATGCGGCGGTGCCGCGCCTCGCGTTCCTCCAGCTTCTCGACCACGAACGTGCGCGCCTTGGCGCCGACCACCTCGGACCAGAAGCGCGCCCGGACCTCGTCGAACAGCCGTTCGTCGCCCCAGAGGTAGCGCGCCTCCAGAAGGGCGGTGCGGATCGTATGGTCGCCCGAAGCGGCCGCGACCAGCTCGTCGACCGACCGGCTCGAATGGCCGACCTTCAGTCCGAGGTCCCAGAGCAGGTAGAGCAGGGCCTCGATCACCTGCTCGGGCCAACCGGCCGGCTTCCACGGCGTGACGATGGCGAGGTCGACGTCCGAATGGAGCGCCATCTCGCCGCGGCCGTAGCCGCCGACCGCCATCAGCAGCAGCCGCTCCGAAGCGGTCGGATTGGCGATCGGATAGAGCCGCCCGACCGCATAATCATAAGCAAGGCGCAGAATCTGGTCGGTGAGATAGGCGTAGGCGGCGGCGATTTCGGTGCCCTGATAGGGCTTTTCCTCGAGCCGCCTCGCGATCTCGGCGCGGCCGCGGGTCAGCGCCTCCTTCAGCGCCCTGGCGGCGTCGGGCCGTTTGGCGTCGGCGAGCAGATCGGCGAGCGCGCGCCGATCGACGATCGCGCGCTTGTTCGGCACCGAGGCGAAGCGGCCGGACATCAGCGCTCCGCGGCGAGCCGCTTCAGCTCGTAGAGGAGGTCGAGCGCCTGGCGCGGCGCCAGCGCGTCGACGTCGAGCCCGCCGAGCATGGTTCGCACCGCATCGGGCGCCGCTTCCTCCTGCTGGATCGCGGCCGCGAAGAGCGGCAGATCGTCGAGCCCAGCCGCGATTCCGCCGGTCGCCGCCCGCCCCTCCTCCAGCTTGGCGAGCACCGAACGGGCGCGTGCCAGCACCGGCGGCGGCAGGCCGGCGAGCTTGGCGACGGCGAGGCCGTAGCTGCGGTCCGCCGGCCCCGAGGCGAGCTCGTGGAGGAGGACGAGATCCCCTTTCCATTCGCGCGCGCGGACATGGTGGAGCGAGAGCGCATCGAGCCGCTCGGCGAGCCGGGTCAGCTCGTGATAATGGGTGGCGAACAGGCAGCGGCAGCGATTGCGGTCGTGCACCGCCTCGACCACCGCCCAGGCGATGGCGAGCCCGTCATAGGTGGAGGTGCCGCGCCCGACCTCGTCGAGGATGACGAAGCTGCGCTCGCTCGCCTGAGCGAGGATGGCGGCGGTCTCGACCATCTCGACCATGAAGGTCGAGCGGCCGCGGGCGAGATTGTCGGAGGCGCCGACGCGGCTGAACAGCCGGTCGACCAGGCCGAGCCTCGCTTGCGCCGCCGGCACCCAGGAGCCGGCCTGGGCGAGGATCGCGATCAAGGCGTTCTGGCGCAGGAAGGTCGATTTGCCGCCCATGTTCGGACCGGTGACCAGCCAGAGGCGGCTGTCTTCCGACAGGCCGCAATCGTTGGCGACGAAGCGCCCGCCGGCAATGCGCACCGCCTCCTCGACCACCGGATGGCGGCCTTCTTTCACCTCGAAGCAATTGCGGTCGACGAAGGCGGGACGCGACCAGCCGCCCTCCGCCGCGCGCTCGGCCAAAGCGGCGGCGACGTCGAGCCGGGCGAGCGCGTCGGCGGCGGCGGCGATCGGCTCGGCGCGGGCGAGCGCCGCCTCCATCAATGTTTCGAGATGCGCGGCCTCGGCGGCAAGGGCATGCGCGCCGGCCTGCCCGACCCGCATCGCCTGCTCGTGCAAATCGGGCGCGTTGAAGCGGACGACGCCGGCCAGCGTCTGGCGATGGGTGAAGCCGCTCTCCGCCCGCATCAAGGGGTCGGCATGCCTGGCGGGAATTTCGATATGATAGCCGAGCACCCCATTGTGGCGGATCTTGAGCGTCGCGATCCCGGTCTGCTGGCGATAGCGCGCTTCGAGACCGGCGATCGCCCGCCGCCCCTCGCCCCCGGTGGCGCGCAGATCGTCGAGCGCCGCATCATAAGCTTCGGCGATATAGCCGCCCTGCGCCGCGTCGATCGGCGGCGACGGCACCAGAGCGCGGCCGAGCAGGTCGACCAATTCGCCATGGCCGGTCAGCGCCGGCAGCAGCGCCCCGAGCAAGGCCGGCCGATCCGCCAGCGCCGCGAGCCGCTCGTGGAGGCTGCGTGCCTCGTCGAGGCCGTCCCTGAGCTGGCCGAGGTCGCGGGGGCCGCCGCGGCCGGCGACGAGGCGGCCGAGGGCGCGGCCGAGATCGGGGAGGGCCTTCAACCGGCGGCGCAGCATGTCGCGCGCGCCCGCGTCCCGCTCGAACAGGCCTACGAGATCGAGCCGCGCCTCGATCGCGCCCTGGTCGAGCAGCGGCGCGCCGAGATCGGCGGCGAGCAGCCGCGCGCCGGCGCCGGTGACGGTGCGGTCGACCGCGTGGAGCAGGCTGCCGGCGCGGCCGCCCGAGGCGGAGACAGTCAGCTCCAGGCTCTCGCGGGTCGCCGCGTCGATCGTCATATGATCGCCCGCCGAGCGCGGCACCGGCGGCCGCAGGAAGGGCAGGGATTCGCGCGCGACCTCGTCGAGATAGGAGAGGAGGCCGCCGGCGGCCGCGAGGGCGGCGCGATCGAAGGCGCCGAAGCCGTCGAGCGTCGCGACTCCGAACCGTTCCTTCAGCTGCCGCTCGGCGGCGATGCTGTCGAAGCCGGCCTTGCGTTCGGTGATGGCGAGGCCGCCGACCGGCTCCGGCGCGACGATCTCGGCCGCGCCGAGCCGCGCCAGCTCGGCGTCGAGCGAAGCGGGCGGGATCGAGCCAAGCTCGAAGCGGCCGGTCGAGACGTCGGCGGCGGCGAGGCCGCAGCGCTCGCCGACCCGCGCCACCGCGACCAGCCAGTTTGCCGCGCGCGAATCGAGCAGGGCTTCCTCGGTCAGGGTGCCGGCGGTGACGACGCGGACGATGGCACGGCCGACCACCGATTTGGAGCCGCGCTTCCTGGCCTCCGCCGGGCTCTCGACCTGGTCGGCGATGGCGACCCGGAAGCCGCCTTTTATGAGGCGGGCGAGATAGGTTTCGGCGGCGTGGATCGGGACGCCGCACATCGGGATCTTCTCGCCCTCATGCTCGCCGCGCGCAGTCAGGGCGATGTCGAGGCATGCGGCGGCGGCCCTGGCGTCGTCGAAGAACAATTCGAAAAAGTCGCCCATCCGGTAGAAGAGCAGGCAATCGGGCGCCTCGGCCTTGAGCGCGAGATATTGCGCCATCATCGGGGTCGGCGCCCCGCTCGTCTTCGCCTGCGTCGCCATTATGCCTCAACCTAGTCGCTAGGCGGCGGCCATGGAACGGGAAAGCGGGAGAAATCTCAGCCGGTCTCGTTCCAGTTGCCCGGGCCCATCCAGGCATTGACGAGATCGCCGAGCAGGGCCTGGTTGCCGGCGCTCTCGGTCGCATAGGTCATGTAGCCGGCATAGCCCTTCGACTTCATCCAATCGATTCCCAGGGTCGGCGGATAAGCGGACTGACCCGTCCAATAGCCCATGGCGAGCTGCGACGGCTCCATGCCGAAACCGGCATAGGTCGGGAGGATCGCGCTCGGATCGCTGCCATAGCCCATATACCAGCCGTAGGTGAGATTCTGGGCGAGCCCGACGCCGTCATAAGTGGGCCCGAAATATTGCTCGTCGGCCCAGAGCGCCTTCGACAGGATCTTGTCGGGCATCAAAGTCCTGATCATCGAGGTGACCATCGCCAGCGAGTTCGGGATTCCAAGGTCGGGCTTGGCATATTCGTCGTCGATGTCGATGCCGTCGAGACCATAGGTCTTCACCAAAGATTGGAGCTGAAGTGCGAAATTCTGCGCATCCTGCTGCCCTTGCGTCGTCGTCGGATCGAAGTTGGACCAGCCGGCCGCGTCCCAATTGTTGACGAAGGTGATGAGGACAATGATCCCCTGCGCCTGCAGCGTTGCCACGCTCTCCTGCATCGCCGCGGGCCAGCCCGACCCCGCGACGGCCAGGGTCCCACCGGACGGGACCGGGACGTCGGGGGCGAGCCGCACATCGTTATCCGGAACGGCGAGGTTGAGATTGGCGCCGAAGAGGCAGACGATGTCGACCGCGTTCAGCCCCTGGGCGGTGGTGAATTGCGCGGCCACGGCCGGCGAGGTCTCGGTGACGCCGCCCATATAAGCGAGGCTGAGGCCGTCTTTCTGGTAGCTGTCGCATTGCGGCGCGCCGCCGAACCACGGCTCGCCCGAAAAGAAGACGGCGTCGCCCGGCTCGAAGGTGCGCGGGCCGGACCAGGCGGGGTTGGTGAGGATCATGAATTCGCGGCAGAAGAAGAAAAAGCGTATCGAGGGATCCGCCATCGCGATGCGCTGCGCCTGCTGCGGCGTGCATCCGGAGACGGTCTTGACGAAGCCGCTCCAGTCGGCGCCTTCGTACATGGCGACATTGGCGGTCCTGATCCACGGCATTGCCCTCTCCCTCCCCAAAAAGACGGGACCGGGAGGCGGTTAGGCGCGGGGCCGCCGAAGCGACAGCGTCATTCGGAACCGTTTCGGGCCTATCGGCGGCGGCCGTTTCGTTCGTCCTCTCCGGACGATCACGCGCGTTGCGGGGATTGCGTTTGGACCGTAGAGCACCGCAAAAATCGGGAGAGCGCGCGTGAGCGACGGCAGCAACGTCAAATTCTCCGAGCAGGAGGCCTTGCTCTTCCATTCGCAGGGGCGCCCGGGGAAGCTCGAGATCGTGGCGTCCAAGCCGATGGCGACGCAGCGCGATCTCAGCCTCGCTTATTCGCCCGGAGTCGCGGTGCCGGTCCGAGCGATCGCCGACGATCCCGCCAAGGCCTATGATTATACGGCCAAGGGCAATCTCGTCGCCGTCATCTCCAACGGCACCGCCATCCTCGGCCTCGGCAATTTGGGCGCGCTCGCCTCGAAGCCGGTGATGGAGGGCAAGGCCGTCCTGTTCAAGCGCTTCGCCGACGTCGACGCAATCGACCTCGAATTGGCGACCGAGGATGTCGACGCCTTCATCAACGCCGTCGCTTTGCTGGAGCCGAGCTTCGGCGGCATCAATCTGGAAGACATCGCCGCCCCCTCCTGCTTCATCATCGAGCAGACCCTGCGCGAGCGGATGAACATTCCCGTCTTCCACGACGACCAGCACGGCACCGCGATCATCACCGCCGCCGGCCTGATCAACGCCTGCCACCTCACCGGCCGATCGCTGAAGGACGTGAGGGTCGTGGTGAACGGCGCCGGCGCGGCCGCCATCGCCTGCACCGAATTGATCAAGGCCATGGGCGTGCGCAACGACCATGTCGTCATGTGCGACCGCAAGGGCGTGATCTACCAAGGCCGCGCCGGAGGCATGGACCAGTGGAAGTCGGCCCATGCGGTCGACACCGATGCCCGCACCCTCGCCGAGGCCCTGGTCGGCGCCGACATCTTCCTCGGCCTTTCGGCGGCCGGCGCGCTCAAGCCCGAAATGGTGAAGGCGATGGCGCCGAAGCCGATCATCTTCGCCATGGCCAATCCCGATCCCGAAATCGCGCCGCCCGACGCCAAGGAAGCGCGGCCCGACGCGATCGTCGCCACCGGCCGTTCGGATTATCCGAACCAGGTCAACAACGTGCTCGGCTTCCCCTTCATCTTCCGGGGCGCGCTCGACGTCCGCGCGACGACGATCAACGACGAGATGAAGATCGCCGCGGCCGAGGCCCTGGCCGCGCTCGCCCGCCAGCAGGTCGCCGAGGAAGTGGCCGCGGCCTATGGCGGCCAAGCCCATAAGTTCGGCGCCGACTATATCATCCCCGCGCCCTTCGATCCCCGCCTGATGGAGGTGGTGCCGGCGGCGGTGGCGCGGGCGGCGATGGACAGCGGCGTCGCCCGCTTCCCGATCAAGGACATGGCCGCCTACCGCACCCAATTGAAGTCGCGGCTCAACCCGACCACCTCGGTGCTGACCCTCGCCTACGAGGCGGCGCGCGCCAATCCCAAGCGCGTGCTGTTCGCCGAGGGCGACGAGGACGTCGTGCTTCGCGCCGCCATCGCCTTTCGCGACGGCGGCTACGGAACCCCGGTTCTGGTCGGCCGCGACGAGGTTTACGACCGGCTCAAGGCGCTCGGCGTCGAGGATCCGAAGAGCTTCGAATTGTTCAACAGCCGGCGTTACGGGCGGATCGGCGAGATGGTCGACCTGCTCTACCGCAGGCTGCAGCGGCGCGGCCACCTCCAGCGCCAGATCGAGCGCATGGTCAACCAGGACCGCAACATCTTCGCCGCCCTCCTGCTCGCGCTCGGCGAGGCGGACGTGATGATCACCGGCGTCACCCGCCCCTATGCGCAGAGCCTGAGGCAGATCCAGCGCGTGCTCGACGCCAAGAAGGGGGCGACCCCGTTCGGCGTCCACATCATGGTCGGGCAGAGCCACACGACCTTCATCGCCGACACGGCGGTGACCGAGCGGCCGACCGGCGAGCAGCTCGCCGAGATCGCCATCCAGACGGCGAACGTCGCCCGGCGCATGGGCCACGATCCGCGCGTCGCCTTCCTCTCTTACTCCAATTTCGGCGATCCCGAGGGCAGCTTCCTCGAACGAATCCGCGACGGCGTCCGCATGCTCGACGCGCGCGGCGACGTCGATTTCGAATATGAAGGCGAGATGGCGCCCGACGTCGCGCTCAATCCCGCGATGCAGCGCGTCTACCCGTTCAGCCGCCTGACCGGCCCCGCCAACGTGCTGGTCATGCCGGGCCTGCAGACCGCCAACATCTCGGCCAAGTTGCTGCGCGAGCTCGGGGGCGGCGCGGTGATCGGCCCGATCCTGGTCGGCATGAAGCAGCCGATCCAGATCGCGACCATGACGGCCAGCGCGTCGGACCTGGTGACGCTGGCGGTGCTCGCGGCGGGCGGAATCGTCGGCTAGGCAACAGATTGTCACCGCGAACGGATTGACCGACCGACCCGGGCCCGCAGAAACGGACGGGAAGCGTGGAGAGCCCGATGGTGCTGCTGATTGCCTTTGCGCTGGCTGTCCGATCGACGGAATCCAGCCAGACCTCCCCACCATGTCAGCGAGCCACGACGGCAGAGATCGAAGCCTGTTACGTTGGAAGGCGCTTTAAAAGCCCTGCTCGAACAACACCCACGACCCTCCCTTTCCCCGTTGGAGCCAAGCCATGGGCGGAGTTTTCCAAAGCGCCCGCCATGGAGCCGCTCAGCACCGTCATTGCTGTCGGCACGCTGCGGCCCGCAAGGGGTGGAGGCTACAATTACTGGCTGCGAAAGGCCGTCTTTGGCGGCCGGGAGCTGGAGAGCATCAGCTGGATCGACAGCCGCGAGTGTCCGGCGGTCGTCAAAGTCCTGTCGAATATGGCGGCTGTGAACCTTCCCGCCCCGGCGCCCTACGGGATTGGTAAGGGATCTTATATCGTCCTCGACGGCATCGATTATCGTCTCAAAGCTCCCGCCTCATATGCGGGCGCTCCTGGAACTGTGGAGATAACGTCGAACATCGGAACCCCACTGGCCAATTGGGTCGAAGCCAGTCTGGTTGCTTTGGAGCCGTGCTGGAAAGACACGATGCCAAAATAAGCATCCGCCCGAGCGCGGCGATATCCGGCCCTGATTGTGGTCGGAATCGACAGACGATCCGGGTCCATCTTACGGTGCGGAAGGAGAAGGTGGATGCCGGATCAAGTCCGGCATGACGAACGCACCTTATTGCGGATTCGGGTTGTCCGTCGTCGGCGCGCCTTTGCCGGCGGTGCCGACCGCCCCGATATTGCCGAACAATTCGTCGAACAGGCTGCGGTGGTTGCCAAGCGTCGGCGTCTTGTCCTTGCTGGGGTGGATCGAGGCGACCTGCTCCAGCCCGCGCCGGTCGATCGAAGCGACGTTGCCGGCCTGGTCGAAATGGACGTGGAGGATGGTCTGGTCGATCGCGTGCGGCTGGCTGTAGCCCATGTTGCGCGTGTCGCGGGACACATAATACCAGTCATTCTGGTCGAACGTGCCGGAGAAGGTCGGCCGCCCCAGCGTGTTCATCACCGATTCCTTGTTGTCGGTGCCGGGCTGGATGGCGTTGGCGAGCGTCGTCTCCATCACATAGCCCTGATGGATGCGGAGCGCCGAACAGCCGCCGAGCGCGAACGCGCCGACGACGATCGCGCCGAGAATGAAGGGGGCGGCGCTGCTGCGGCGAGCGATCATCTTAAAAACACTCCATCAAATTTGCCGATTGGGTCGCGCCCCCGCGGCCGCCTTGCACAAGGGCGGGAGAAACCAATATCCGGAAAAGGCAAAAGGGTGCAAGTCCGGCCGCCTGCGGGAGCGAAGAAGCTGACCTTGTTCAAGACCCTTTTCGGACGGCGCGATGACCGCGCGCGCCTGCGCCCGCTCTATGAAGCGGGGGTGGCGCTCGCCCGCGATCCGGCCTGGTACGAGGGCGGCGGCGTTCCCGACACGCTGGAAGGCCGCTTCGCCATGGTCGCCGCGGTGACGGCCCTCGTCCTGCTGCGGCTTGAGGCGGAGGGCGAGACCGCGAAAAGCGAATCGGTCCTGCTCACGGAGACGTTCATCGACGACATGGATTCGAGCCTGCGCGAGCTCGGCATCAGCGACGTCGTCGTCGGCAAGCATGTCGGCAGATTGGTGAGCGCGCTCGGCGGCCGGCTCGGCGCCTTCCGCGAGGCGGGGCCGCTCGACGAACCGGTGCGCCGCAACATCTTCGCCGGCGCGCCGCCCGACGAGGCGAAGGTGCGGGTCGTCGCCGAGCGGCTCGAACGGCTTCGCGAGCGGTTGGAGGCGGTGCCGCTCGAACGCCTGCTGGCGGGGGAGATCGGATGAACCCGGAGTTCAGCCGCGTCTGGCGCCTCGACACGCTCGGCGCCGAGCCTCGGGCGGTCAGGATCGAGGCCGAGGAAGCGGAACGAGCGGCGCTGGCGGCGCGCTTCGGCCTCGTCGCCATCCACCGGCTCGAGGCGGAGGCGGAGCTCAGCCGCCAGGGGGAATCATTGCTCGCCGCCGGCATTCTCCGCGCCGCCGTCGCCCAGAGCTGCGTCGCCTCCGGCGAACCGGTCGAGGAGGAATTGGAGGCGCCGTTCCGAATCGAATTCCGGCCTTCCCCCGCGAGCGGCGGCTCCGACGAGGAGATCGAGCTCGGCGAAGGCGATCTGGATACGGTTTTTTACGACGGCGCCGCGATCGACCTTGGCGAGGCCGTGGCCGAGACGCTCTCGCTCAGCCTCGACCCCTATCCCCGCGCGCCCGGCGCCGAATCGACGCTGCGCGAAGCGGGCGTCAAGGACGAGGAAGAGGTGGCGCGCGAATCGAGCCCGTTCGCGGCACTGCAACGGCTCAAGGACGAGCTCGGAAAGTAGCGCGGCTTCGGCGGGCGATCCTTCGATACGCGCCATCCCCGATCACATCCGGGGGATGGCGCTACTCAGGATGAGCGACAGTCTTTTTCCCGCTCATGCCGAGGAGGCATTGAGCGAAGCCGAAATGCCGTATCGAAGCACGCCCGCGTCAAAACGGAACGTCGTCGTCCAGCTCGCTGTCGAAAGCCGGTTGCGGGCGGGATTGGCGGTTGGCGCCGCCGGAGCCCGCGCCCTCGAAGCTCCCGCCCCCGCCGCCCGCGAAGTCGCCCTCGCCGCCGCCGCCGCGGCTGTCGAGGAGGACGAGCTCGCCCCGGAAGCGCTGCAGCACCACTTCGGTCGAATAGCGGTCCTGGCCCGATTGGTCCTGCCATTTGCGGGTCTGGATCTGGCCCTCCAGATAGACTTTCGAGCCTTTGCGCAGATAGGATTTGGCGACCCGGCCGAGATTCTCGTTGAAGATGACGACGCGGTGCCATTCGGTCCGCTCCTGGCGGTTGCCGTCGCGGTCCTTCCAGCTCTCCGAGGTGGCGACCCGCAGGTTGACCACCTCGCCGCCATTGTTGAGCGAGCGCGCCTCGGGATCGTCGCCGAGATTGCCCACCAGGATCACCTTGTTGACGCCCGCCATCTCTCTTCCTCTCTAAAGCCCCAAAGCGACGGCGCTCCAATAGGTCGCGCCCGCCGCCGCATAAGCAAGAATGAAGAGATAGCTTAGCATGAAGGCCGGCCACTTCCAGCCGTTCGTTTCCCGGCGGGTGACGGCGATGGTCGAGAGGCATTGGGGGGCGAACACGAACCAGGCGAGGAAGGCCAAAGCGGTCGGCAGCGACCAGCGGCCGCGCAGGCTGGAGATCAGGCTGTCGTGCGTTTTCTGCTCGTCGGGGCTCTCGATCGAATAAGCCGTGGCGAGCGAGGAAACCGAGACTTCGCGCGCCGCCATCGCCGGGATCAGGGCAAGCGAGATTTCGTGGTTGAAGCCGATCGGACGGACGACGACGTCGAGGCCCGAGGCGATGTGACCGGCGATCGAGCTTTGCAGCGCGGTCTGGCCGGGCCTGGGCTGGGGGAAGGAGAGCAGGACCCAGAGGACGATGGTCGAGGCGAGGATGATCGTGCCGGCGCGCTTCAGGAAGATGAGCGCGCGGTTCCACAGCCCGAGGACCACATCGCGCCATTGCGGAAGCTGGTATTTGGGCATTTCGAGCATGAAGCCGCGGCGGGCGCCCCTCGTCAACGTCAGGCGCAGGACGAGGGCGGCGACCAGGCCCCCGACGATCCCGACCGCGAAAAGCCCGAAAAGAACGAGCCCTTGCAGGCCGAAGCCCCAGAAGATGGGCCGCGCCGGAATGAAGGCGCCGATGATGACCGAATAGACCGGCAGCCGCGCCGAGCAGGTCATCAAGGGCGCGATCAATATCGTGGTCAGGCGGTGCTTCGGATCCTCGATCGTCCGCGTCGCCATGATCCCGGGTACGGCGCAGGCGAAGGAGGAGAGCAAGGGGATGAAGGCGTGGCCCGAGAGGCCGACCCGCGCCATCAGCCGGTCCATCATGAAGGCGGCGCGGACCATATAGCCGGTCGCTTCCAGCACGAGGATGAAGAGGAAGAGCACCAATATCTGCGGCAGGAAGGCGACGACCGCGCCGACTCCGGCGAGGATGCCGTCGACGAGCAACGAGCGAAGCAGGCCGGCCGGCAGCGCCGCGGCGACGATGGCCTGGGTCTGGGACACGCCTTGGTTGATCCAGTCGACCGGAACCTTCGACCAGGCAAAGACCGCCTGGAACATCAGGAACATGATCAAGGCGAAGATCAGCGGGCCCGCGATCGGGTGGAGCACGATCGCGTCGATCATATGCGAGGTGCGGCGCGCTCCCGTCTCGGAGACGGTCGCGCGATGGGCGATGGCCCGGGCGCGGCGCTGGACGACGGTGAAATCCTCGGTCTCGGCGCCGTGGCCGGCCCGGAGGCGACGGGCGGCGCCGACCGCCCCGCTCAGCGCCTCCTTGAGCGCGTCCGCGCCGCGGCGGCGGACCGCCACGGTGGCGATCACCGGCACGCCCAATTCCTGTTCCAGGAGCCCCGGATCGATCTCCAGCCCGTCGCGGCGGGCGAGATCGATCATGTTCAGGGCGACGACGGTCGGAAGGCCGAGCGCGATCAGCTGGAGCGCGAAGCGGAGATGGTTGTCGAGATTGGTCGCGTCGAGCACGACCACCAAAGCGTCGGGGAGCCGCTCGCCCGCCTGGCGGCCGACGACGACGTCGCGGGTCACCTCCTCGTCGGGGCTGGACGGGTCGAGGCTGTAGGCGCCGGGCAGGTCGACCAATTCGACCGGCCGCCCGTCGGGCAGCGACAGCCGGCCCGATTTGCGCTCGACGGTGACGCCGGGATAATTGCCGACCTTCTGCCGCGCGCCGGTCAGCATGTTGAACAGGGCGCTCTTGCCGGAATTGGGATTGCCGACGAGCGCGACCAGCGGGATCGAGCTCATCTCAGACCGTCTCGACGCTGACCGCGCGCGCCTGCGCCTGGCGCATGGCGACCATCATCCGCCCGATCCGGACCGTCAGCGGGTCGCGCCCGAAGAAGGGCGCGCCGTGCAGCGCCTCGATCGCCACGCCCTCGTCGAAGCCGAGATTGCGAAGCCGCCGCGCATCCGCGTCGTTGAGGCACGACCAGTCGATGCCGGTGACGCGCGCCGGCGTGCGGAACGGAAGCTGGTCGAGCCGCAGGGTCATGGCGACCCTATAATGCGACTGATTATCAATAACGAGTAAAAAAAGGTCATGCGCGCGGTACGGCCGCAGGCCGCAATCCTGTCCGGGGGCAGGATGTGCCGCTTCGGGACCAGATTTCCGCCGGAGGCACGCCGGGGATGCGATCACGCTCCAACAGGCACGAAGCGCGGTGGAGCGGGCAGTGCGGGTCTCGGACCCCCCTCCACCGCCGTTCCGGCGGTCCCCCTCCCCGCGAAGCGGGGAGGACAAAGGGCGGCTAGCGCGTGCCTGTCGTCGGCGTGCCGGGCGTGTCGTCCATCAGCCGGCGGGTGAGATAGATCATCTCCATCGCCTGGGTGTGGGCGGCCTCGCGAAGGTTGGCGCCGGCGGCGTGGCCGCCTTCGGTATTCTCATAATAGAGGAAGGGCAGGCCATATTCCTCCATCCGCGCCGCGAACTTGCGGGCGTGCTGCGGCCCGACCCGGTCGTCCTTGGTCGTGGTGAAGATGAAGGGGGTCGGGTAGGCGACGTCGCGGCGGAGATTCTGGTAGGGCGAGGTCTTCTCCCAGAAAGCGCGGATCGCGGGATCGGTGACGCTGCCATATTCGCCTTCCCACGAGGCGCCGGCGGCGATCTTCGAGATCCGGATCATGTCGAGCAACGGCACGTCGATCACCGCCGCGTGCCAGAGGTCGGGATGCTGGGTGAATTCGACGCCCATCAGCAGGCCGCCGTTGGAGCCGCCGCGGATGCCGAGCCGGCGCGGGCTGGTGACGTGGCTGGCGATCAGGTCCCTGCCGACCGCGGCGAAATCGTCATAGACGAGCTGGCGGTGGACGGTCAGCCCGGCTTCGTGCCATTTCGGCCCGAACTCGCCGCCGCCGCGGATATTGGCGAGCGCATAGACGCCGCCATGGTCCAGCCACAGCTTGCCGAGCCCGGCCGAGTAGGTCGGCGTCTGGCTCACCTCGAACCCGCCATAAGCGTAGAGCAGGGTCGGGTTGTTGCCGTCGAGCTTCATGTCGCGGCGGTGGACGAGGAAATAGGGGATCCTGGTGCCGTCGGAGGAGGCGGCCTCGTGCTGCTCGACGACGAGGTTCGAGGCGTCGAACTTGGGCGGCTGGGTCTTGATCTCGTGCGCCTGGCCGGTCGCCGCGTCGGCGAGCCAGAGCGATGGCGGCGTCAGGAAGCTCGTGACCGAGATGAAGGCCTGGTCGCTGGTGTTGCTGGCGTCGACCACGCCCACCGACGAATTGTCCGGCAGCGCGAGCTGCGCGCGGCGCCAGGAGCCGTTCGGGCCGGGCGTGAACAGCAAGGTGCGGCCGCGGACATTGTCGAGGATCGAGACGAGCAATACGCCGCGCGACGAGGTCGAGCCCTCCATCGCCTCGCGCGGGCCGGGCGTATAGATGAGCGTCGGCCTGAGATGGGCCGGATCGGCCTTGAGCTGGGCGAGGTCGACCGAGAGCAGGGAGCCGCCGGGGAAGGTCGTGCGGCTGCCGGCCGGCGTCCAATCCTCGCGGATATCGACGATGACGCGGCCGGCGATCATCCCGGAGAGATTGGCCTTGGCCGGGATGTCGACGCGCTCGGCGCCTTTCGGCCCGACGACGTAGGTTTCCGAGCGGAAGGTATCGAGCGGCCGGTCGATGACCGAGAGGGTGCGGTTCTCCGCGTCGCGCAGCACATAGGGGGTGACGCCGTAGCCGCCGTCGTTCGGGCTGCCGCGAAATATTTCGACCGCGGCGGAGAGCGGCTGGCCGCGCTTCAGGCGCTTGACGATATAGGGATAGCCGGTGCGGCCGAGCTCGCCCGGCGTCCATTCGCGGCTGACGAGCAAGGTGTTCTCGTCCTCCCAATCCATCCGCTGCTTGCCCTTGGGCAGGACGAAGCCGTCGTCGACGAAGCGGCCGGAGGGGAGGTCGAACTCGCGGACCGTCACCGCATCCTCGCCGCCGTCGGAAAGGTTGACCAGGCAGCGGCGCTCGGCCGGGCGCACGCAATTGGCGCCCTTATAGACCCAGTTCGCCTTCTCGGACGCGGCGAGCGCGTCGAGATCGAGCACATTCTGCCAGGCGGGCTGCGCCTTCCGGTAGTCGGCGAGGCTGGTGCGGCGGAACACGCCGCGGACATGGTCGGCATCCTGCCAATAATTGTAGACCTGGCCGTCGATGAAGCTGCCGAAGGGGATGCGGTCCTTCGCCTGGGCGATGTCCAGCGCCTCGTTGTAATAGGCCTGGTAGCGCGGATCGGCTTCGAGCACCGCCTGCGCCTTGGCATTGTGGGCCTTGACCCAGTCCATCGCGCGCGGGCTCGAAACCTCCTCCAGCCAGAGATAGGGATCGTCGGCGCCGGCGTCGGCGGCCGGTGCCGGAGTGGCGGGGGGCTGGGCGGGGGCGGCGGTCATGGGCGCGGCGGCGGCGAGCAGGCTGGCGAGAAAAAGGCGCATGGCATCCCCCTTATATTTCCGCGCCACCCACGCGGCAGCCGGCGCGCCGAGTCAAGGGCGAAACCCCGGGAGCGATCGATCGATCTGCAAAGCGCATGCGTCAGGCGACGAAAGTCGGATTCGTATTGGGCGGGCCGGCCGGCTCGGCCTCGCTTTCCTCGGGCAGCATCTCGCCGTCGAGCGGCAGCGGCGCGCCGATCCAGACCGCGTCGCGCAGATGGTCGCGTCTCTGGTTGGTCGTGTTGGGATGGACCAGGATCGAAAGGCCGCGATGGTTGAGCATCAGCCAGGGAACGAGGCTGGCGAACAGCTCCGCCGCGAAGGCGATCTGGTACATGGCGCTTCGGTGCGGGCCGACCGGCCGGTCCCAGATTGTGCCGAGCCGGACCGCGAAACGCTCGGCGACCGCCGCGCGGATCGCGAGCGCATCGTCGCGACCGGTCGCCGGGTCGAAATAGACATGGGCATGGTAGCTCGCAATCTCCGCGACCTTGCGGACCGGCGCCGCGCGCTCGTCCACCTTCACACCGCCGGATAGCGCAGCCGCCCGAGGAAGCGGCTGAGCGAGGGGAGGCGTTGGCGGCTGCCGCGCCAGCTTGCCTTCATCTTCTCGAACCGCATGACGTCGTCGATGCGGCGATCGAGGAAGGCGCGGGTCGCGGCGAGGCCGTCGCTGGCATCGTCGAGACAGACCAGGGTCGTCGAGCCGTAGACGCCCATCAGGATCGCGCGCTTGCTGTAATGGTTGAAGTCGGTCGCCCGGTCGCCGGCGATCCGCCACATCCGGTCGGCCGCGCGCCAGCCGAGGCGGGCGGCGAGCGCCAGATTCTGCGGCTGGGCAAGGATGGCGAGAGCGCGCCGCAGCGCTTCCTTGTGCGGCTGGATCAGCTCGAGCCGGAACAGGACCAATTCGCGGATGCGGTCGCGGACCTTCATCGCCTCGATCCGTTCGAGCGGGAAAGCGGCGGCGGCGGCGCGGTCGATCGCGTCGAACCACGCGTCGATCATTTCGGGCGCGCCGCCGGGAAAGCAGAGCCTGGCCCGCGGCGCCGGCACCCCGAGCCCGGACGCGGCCATGGCGAGCGCCTTGTCGCTCCAGCCGTCGAACACCGCGTTCGGCGCGATAAGCGGCGCCAGCGCGGCGCGCAACTCGTCGAGAATCATCTCGGTCGGCGCGGGATCGGCCATCGCCTAGGAATGGTCCTGCGCCGCTGTGGATGCAAGCGGCAGTGCCCGTTCCGGGAGGCGGATGAGGACGAGCGCGGCGGCGATCAGCGCGGCCCCGGCGATGTCGGCCGCGCTCATCGTCTCGCCATAGGCAAGCCGGCCGATGATCGCGCCGCCGACCGGCTGGGTGAGCAGGCCGACGCCGACCACCACCGGCGACAAGGAGCCGATACCGTAGACGACCAGCCCCTGGCCGATCACCTGGCTGCCGAGCGCGAGCACGACGAGCGGCGCCCAATCGTGCGGCACCACCTGATCGCCGACCAGCCAGGCGACGAGCAGCAAGGGCAGCGCGCCGGCGGTGGTCGCGATGGCGAGCACCGGCATCGGCTTCATCGTCCGGCGGGTCCGGTCCACGACGATCAGGTAGAAAGTGTAGAAGAGGCCGGCGAGCATGGTGAACAGATCACCGGTCAGATGCTCGGGCGACAGCTCCCAGCTCGATCCGAGCAGGAGGCCCGCGCCGACCGCGGCCGAGGCAATGGCGAGCCACTGGAGCGGACGCGGCAGCCGCTTCAGGCGCAGGAAGCCGTAGACGACCAGGAAGAGGCTCGACGAATTGCCGAACAGGCTCGCATTGGCGAGCGTGGTCATGCGGATGCCGACATGCCAGACGGCGAGATCGGCGGCGAAGAACAGGCCCGCGATCGAGAGCAGGATGACGAAGCCGCGGGTCGGCGCGATGCTCGGCCCCGCCTGGTGCCGCGCCAGCAGCAGGAGCAGGGGCACGGCGAGCCCCATCCGCCAGAAGCCGGCCGCGACCGGCCCGACATCGGCGAGCCGCACCATCCACGGCCCGAGCGCGAGAACGAGATTGCCGGCGATCAGGGCGGGGAAGGCGTAGCGGCCTTTCGGCACGGCAAGCGGGGGAATGGGCTGCTGCATCGGGGAGGCCGAGCCGCTAGGGCTCCCGGCCCACGCCCGTCAAGGAAGCTTCATGCCCTAGACGAGCCGCAACGCATTGATCGCGACAATGAAGGCCGCGATCAGGAAGAGCAAGGCGGCGGCGATGCGAATGACGCGCACCGGCACCGTCTTTGCGAGCCGCTCGCCGAGCAGGGCGGGCGGCACCGACGCGATCAGGATTCCCGCGGCGGCGCCCGCGGCGGCCAGGGCGATGGTGTCGAACCGCGCCGCGATGGCCGCGGTCACGAACTGGGTGCGGTCGGCGAATTCGAGCAGGAAGAAGCAGCAGGCGGTGGTGACGAACGGGCCCGTCCGCCAATTCTCCGCCATCGGTTTCAGCCTGGCCGGGAACAGGCCCTCGGCGCCGGCGAAGAGCAAGGCCAGAGCGGTCAGCAGCGCCAATGCCCTGAGCGGCACGCGGTCGTGGATCAGCCATCCGGCATAAGCGGCGATCAGGCTGTTGGCGATCGCCGCAAGCGCGATGCCGAGCAGGATCGGCAGCGGCCTTCGGTAGCGCGCGGCGAGGACGACGGTAAGCAATTGCGTCTTCGCGCCCCATTCGGCGAGGGCGGCGGCGACGAAGCTGGTGAGGAGCGGCTCCAACTCAGAAGAGACGGACGGAGACCGAGGCGACCAGGGCCTCGCTCGCTTCCTCGTCGAGCCGGTCGCAGCCGATCGCGTCCTGGAGGCGCGAGAGATAGAGGGCGGTCGGGCAGGCGGTGCCGTCGGCGGCGGCATGTTCGAGCGCCTCGGCAAGCCGCACGACCGGAACCAGGCCGTAGGCAGCGGCGAGACGGCGCATTCCGGCGAGATTCTCGGCGAAGTCGCGCGCCGAAAGCCGCTTCGACAGCGCCTGGATGGCCGCCAGCCGCTCGCAAAGATCGGCTCTGACCAGCATCATTCCGTCATGTTCGGCCCGCATCGTCCGGCCCCCTTCAGCTCATGACGGGACGATGCGCTTTCATGGTTACCGAACCATTAACGCCGTGCGGCGCTTCGGCTTTTCCCTCCGACCTTGACAGAATCGCCGCCGCGCTGCACAGGCGGCGGCGCACGGGAGCGGCGGGAACGCCGCTTTTATTTTTCGTCCACGACATTTCAGATGAGGCTGTCATGGCCAAGCCGACCACCGTCAAGATCAAGCTCGTCAGCACCGCCGACACCGGCTTCTATTATGTGACGAAGAAGAATCCGCGGAACATCACCGAGAAGATGAGTTTCCGCAAATACGACCCCGTCGCGCGCAAGCACGTCGCGTTCAAGGAAGCCAAGATCAAGTGACGAAGGGCGGCTACGGCCGCCATTCGTCATCCCGGGCTTGATCCGGGATCCAGCTCCTCTTCTTCCGGGCCTGATCCGAAATCCAGCCTGTCTTCTTCGGGAGCGGTTTCGCCGTCGGGCGAGGCCGCTTCTTCCGTTTCAGGCTCGCCGACCGGTTCCGGCGCGAGACTCGGTATCGCCAGCAGCGCCTGTACCGCCTCGACGAACTTCATCACCGAGATCGGCTTGGAGACATAACCTTCCGCGCCCGCGTCGCGGATGCGCTCCTCGTCGCCCTTGGCGGCGTAGGCGGTGACGGCCATGATCGGGATCGCCCGCAGATCCGGGTCGCTTTTCATCTGCTCGATCAGCTCGAGGCCGGTGATGTGGGGCATCTGGATGTCCATGACGACCAGATCGGGCGCGAAATCATGGGCGCGCGCGACCGCCTCGCGGCCGTCGCGCACCGGCTCGGCCCGATAGCCGTGGGCGCGGAGCAGGTCGCAGAACAGCTTCAGATTGAGCTCGTTGTCCTCGACAACCAGGATTTTTTGTCCCACGCGCACGATCTAGGCGATGCGCATCCGCGATACAAATGAAGCCGATCCCGAAACGCTGGCCCTCGCCGCGCTCGGCTGGACGCTCGCCGACGCGCAACGGGCGCAAAGGCTGCTCGCGCTGACCGGCCTGACCGCGGACGACCTGCGCGGCCGCATCGGCGAGCCCTCATTGCTGGCGGCGATGCTTCGCTTCCTCGAAGCCCATGAGCCGGACCTCGTCGCCTGCGCCGAGGCGCTCGGCGTGCCGCCGGCGGAGCTGGCCGCGGCGCGGCGGAGGCTGGAGGCATGAGCCGGCCCTTGCTGATCACCGATTGCGACGAGGTACTCCTCCACATGATCTCCCATTTCGCGGATTGGGTGGGGGAAGCGCACGGGCTCGATTTCGACATCGCCGCGCCGGGCTTTCGCAACGCGCTTTTGAGCCGCGACGGCGTGCCGCTCCCCGAGGATCGGGTCTGGCCGTTGCTCGACCAATTCTTCGACACCGAGATGCACCGGCAGAATCTCGTTCCCGGCGCCGCTTTGGCCCTGGCCGAGATCGCCCGCGTCGCGGATATCGTCATCCTCACCAATATCGGCGACGAATATGAGGCCGGCCGGGTCGAGCAGCTCGAGCGGTTCGACATCCGCCACCGCGTCCTCTGCAACCGCGGCGGCAAGGGCCGGCCGGTGCTCGAATTGATCGAGGAGATGAAGCCGAGCGCCGCACTCTTCGTCGACGATCTCGCGGTCCATCACGAATCGGTGGCGAAGCATGCGCCCGCGGTCTGGCGGCTGCACATGATCGCCGAGCCGCGCCTCGCCGAGCGGACGCCGCCGGCGCCGGACGCCCATGCCCGGATCGACGCCTGGCCCGAGGCGACCGCCTGGATCCTGGACCGCCTGGGCGACAGACCCGCGGCTTGAACGAGATTGTCTTGCGCTCCGCCCTGTCGCAAGGGTCGCGCCGACAAAAATGGGAGGGATGGATGAGCAGGATCGGACGTTCGACCTTGGTTGCCGCTCTGTTGCTGGGCGGCGCGGCGCGGGCGGCGGTCCCGCCCGACGAGAAGGCGCATGAGGCGGCGCTCGACGCGTCGGTCAGCAGCGACGACCAGTCGGCCTGGCTGAAGATCCTCTCCTCCGAGCCCAACAATGTCGGCGCGCCGCACGACCATGAAAATGCCGAGTGGATCCTCGCCCGCTTCAAGGAATTCGGCTGGGACGCCCATATCGAGACCTTCCAGGTCCTCTACCCGACGCCGATCTCGACGACGGTCGAGATGGTCACGCCCGACCATGTCCGCCTCGGCGGCCAGGAGCCGCCGGTGCCGGGCGATGCCACCTCCACCAAGACCGCGACGGCGCTGCCGCCTTACGTTGCCTATCAGGGCGACGGCGACGTCACCGCGCCTTTGGTCTACGTCAATTACGGCATGCCCACGGATTATGACGCGCTCGCCCGGCGCGGCATCGACGTCAAAGGCAAGATCGTCATCGCCCGTTACGGCGAGGGCTGGCGCGGCCTCAAGCCCAAGCTGGCCCAGGATCACGGCGCCGCCGGCTGCATCATCTATTCGGACCCGGCCGACGACGGCTACGCCACCGGCGATCCCTGGCCCAAGGGCCCGTCGCGGCCGCCGCACGGCGTCCAGCGCGGCTCGGTCGAGGAGCTTCCGACCCGGCCCGGCGACCCGCTGACGCCCGATGTCGGCGCGACCCCCGGCGCCAGGCGCCTGACCCGCGCGGAATCCGGCATCATCCTCAAGATCCCGGTCCTGCCCATGGCCTATGCGGACGCGCAAATCCTGCTCTCGCATCTCGACGGGCCGGTCGCGCCGGGGAATTGGCGCGGCGCCCTTCCCCTCACCTACCATATCGGCGGCGGCGATGCGGTGAAGGTGCACCTCGCGGTCAAGTCCGACTGGTCGCTGAAGACCATCTACGACGTGATCGCGATGATTCCGGGCAGCCGCTACCCCGACCAATGGGTGATCCGCGGCAACCACCAGGACGGCTGGGTGTTCGGCGCCGGCGATCCGCTCGCGGGCAATGTCGCCATGCTCTCCGAGGCCAAGGCGCTCGGCGCGCTTCGGCGCCAGGGCTGGCAGCCGCTCCGCACCATCGTCTATGCGAGCTGGGACGGCGAGGAGCCGGGCCTGCTCGGCTCGACGGAATGGGCCGAGGAGCATGCCGACGAATTGAAGAAGAAGGGAATCATCTACATCAACACCGACGGCAACGGCCGCGGCGCGCTCCACGTCGAGGGCGACTTCAGCTTCCAGCATCTGGTCAATACCATCGCCGCCGACGTCACCGATCCGGAGAGCGGCGCGTCGGGCCTGCAGCGGATGCGCGCCAAGATCCTGAGCGCGGCCTATGACAACAACACGCCGCTCGACAATCCGGCGCTCGCCGCCGCGCAGAGCGGCGCCGATTTGCCGATCGGTCCGCTCGGCTCGGGCTCCGATTATACCGCTTTCTACCACCATCTCGGCCTGCCGTCGCTCGACGTCGGTTATGGCGGGGAGAGCGAAGACGGCGGCGTCTATCACTCGGTCTATGACAGCTACGACCATTATATCCGCTACGGCGACCCCGGCTTCAAATATGGCGCGGCTTTGTCGAAGACGGTCGGGCGGATGGTGCTTCGGATCGCCGATGCCGACACGGTGCCGCAGCGCTTCGCCGACTTCGCCAACACCGTCGACCGCTATCTGCAGGAGGTGAAGAAGCTCGAGGAGGCGCGGCGCAACGGCGACCGCCTTCGCGACAAGATGGAGCGCGACGGCGACTTCCGCATCGCCATGGACCCGCTGAAGCCGGTCGGGCCGCCCAAGGCGGAACCGATGACGCCCCATGTCGAGCTTGCGGTGCTGGAGGATGCGGTCGACCGGCTGAAGGCGAGCGCGACCGCCTATGATTCGGCCTATGCGGACAAATCGTCGGGCCTGACTCCGGAGCGGCGCGACCGATTGAACGCGATGCTCCGCGACATCGACCAATTGCTCATCCTGCCGCAGGGCCTGCCCTTCCGGCCCTGGTACAAGAATTTGATCTCCGCCGCCGGCCGCTTCACCGGCTATGGCGCCAAGACGCTGCCGGGCGTGCGCGAGGCGATCGAGGAAAGGCGCTTCGCCGATGCCGCTTCCTATGCGCGCTTCACCGCCGCCGCGCTCAACGCCTATGCGGACCGGCTCGACGCGGCGCGCAGGCTGGTGGAGGAGAAATGATCGAGAAGACGGCCTTCATCACCGGGGCGACGGCCGGGATCGGCGCCGCCGCCGCCCGCCTGTTCGCGCGCGAAGGATGGAAGGTGGTCGGCACCGGCCGGCGGCAGGAAAGGCTCGACGCGCTTGCGGCGGAGCTTGGCAACGGCTTCCACCCCTTCGCCTTAGACATGACCGACGCGGCGGCGGTCGAGCATGTGCCGGACGTGCTTCCGCGGGGCTTTCGCGACATCGACCTGCTCGTCAACAATGCCGGGCTCGCGCTTGGCACCGGGCCGGCGCAGGAGACCAGGCTCTCCGACTGGCGGACGATGATCGAGACCAACGTCACCGGGCTCGTCGCGATCACCCGCATCCTGCTGCCGACCCTGATCGCGCGGAAGGGGATGATCATCAACTTGAGCTCGGTCGCCGGCACCTATCCCTATCGCGGCGGCAACGTCTATGGCGCCACCAAGGCCTTCGTCCATCAATTCTCGCTCGGCCTGCGCTCCGATCTCCACGGCACCGGAGTCCGCGTCGCCTCGATCGAGCCGGGGATGGTCGAGACCGAGTTCACCACCATCCGCACCCATGGCGACAAGGCGGCGTCGGACGCCCTCTATCGCGGCGTCGATCCGCTGACCGCCGAGGACATCGCCGACACCTTCTGGTGGATCGCCAACCTCCCGCCGCACGTGAACGTCAACGCGCTGGAGATCATGCCGGTGAACCAGAGCTTCGCCGGCTTCCAGGTGGCGCGGGAGGGCTAGAAAACCCCCTCTCCCATCCAAGGAAGAGGGGAGGAAGGTTTGCCGGGCCAAGACAGCGGCATCTGCGCCTTGACCGCGGCGGCGGAGCGGTGCTTACGGCTCGGCCATGACCGACATCGTCTCCCGCCTCGCCGAGCTCGGCATCACTCTGCCCGAGCCCGCCGCGCCGGTCGCGGCCTATGTGCCGACCGTGCTTTCCGGCAATCTCCTCCACATTTCCGGGCAGATCCCGTTCGAGAACGGCCGGCTCATCACCGGCCGGCTCGGCGAGGATCTCGATCTCGAAACCGGCCAGCGCGCCGCCCGCGCCTGCGGCCTGATGCTGCTTGCCCAGATGCGGAAGGCGCTCGGAAGCCTCGACCGGGTCGCTCGGGTCGTGAAGCTCGGCGTGTTCGTCAGCAGCGCCGGGTCGTTCACCGACCAGCCGAAGGTCGCCAACGGCGCCTCGGAGCTGATGCAGCAGGTGTTCGGCGAAGCCGGCCGGCACGCCCGCAGCGCCATCGGCGTTCCGGTGCTTCCGTTGGGGGTGGCGGTGGAGATCGATGCCGTCGTCGAAGTCAGATGATCCCACGAAAGTGGTACTTTCGTGGGGTCCCTGAGGCAGGCTGAGCTCGCACGTCTCGGCGCCCGGCCCTTCGCCCATCGCGGCCTGCACGGGCCGGCGCGGCCGGAGAATAGCCGCGCCGCCTTCGAAGCGGCGATCGATGCTGGGTTCGGGATGGAGTGCGACGTCCAGGCGAGCCGCGACGGCGCGGCGATGGTCTTCCATGACGACGATCTGGACCGGCTGACCGGGACGCAGGGCCGGGTGGCGGATCTCGACGCCGATACGCTGGCGGGGCTGCACCTTTCCGGGACGTCGGAGACGATTCCGCGCCTCACCGAGATGCTTGCCTCGATCGCCGGACGCGCGCCCTTGCTGATCGAGGTGAAGTCGCCGGACCGCCACGTCGTCCCGCTCTGCCGCGCCGTGGCCGCCGCGCTCCAGGGCTATCGGGGACCGGTCGGGATCATGTCGTTCAATCCCGAGGCCGGCGCCTGGTTCGCCCGCCACGCGCCCGAGCGGCTGCGCGGCCTCGTCGTCGCCGAAAGCGGCAAGAAAGGCCTGCGCGGCCGGGTCGAGCGGCGCCTCTCCTTCCGGCGGGCCCAGGCGGATTTCCTCGCTTACGATGTGCGCGACCTGCCTTCCGCCTTCGCCGCCGGGAAACGGGCCGCCGGCGTCCCGGTCTTCACCTGGACCGTCCGCACCGCCGCCGACCGCGCCCGCGCCGCCGCCGGGGCGGACCAGATCATCTACGAGGATTTTGCGTCCGGATGAGCGGGATCGTCGCCCGGATCGCGCCGGGAGTTGCAAGCTTCGAGGCGGAGGATTGGGACCGCTGCGCCGGCGCCGACAATCCCTTCCTGACCCATGCCTTCCTCTCGGCGCTCGAGGAATCGGGAAGCGCGACCGCCAGGACGGGCTGGCAGCCGGTGCCGGTCGCGATCGACGGCGGCGATGGCCGTCCCGCGGCAGTGATGCCCGCTTATGTGAAGAGCCACAGCCAGGGCGAATATGTCTTCGACCAGAATTGGGCCGCGGCCTGGGAGCAAGCGGGCGGCGATTATTATCCCAAGCTGCAGATCGCGGTGCCGTTCACGCCGGTGCCCGGCCCGCGGCTGCTGACGCGGGAGCCGGGTCTCGCTCCCGCCCTGATCGGCGCGGCCGAAGCGATCGTCCGACAGCACGATCTGTCCTCGGCCCACGCCACCTTCCTCGACAGGGAAGAGGTGGCGCTGTTCGAGGCGGCGGGGTGGCTGATCCGGATCGACAGCCAGTTCCACTGGCACAATGAGGGCTATGGGAGCTTCGACGATTTCCTCGCCGCTTTGTCCTCGCGCAAGCGCAAGGCCATCCGCAAGGAACGGGCGGCGGCGCTGGACGGGCTGACGATCGAGCATCTGACCGGCGGCGCGATCGAGGAGCGGCATTGGGACGCCTTCTGGGCCTTCTATCAGGACACCGGAGCGCGCAAATGGGGGCGGCCTTACCTCACCCGCCGCTTCTTCTCCCTGCTCGGCGAGCGGATGGCGGACCGCACCCTGCTCGTCTTCGCGCTGCACGAGGGAATGCCGGTCGCCGGCGCGCTCAACCTGATCGGCGCGGACACGCTTTACGGCCGCTATTGGGGCACGGTCGCGGACGTCCCCAACCTTCATTTCGAAATCTGCTATTATCAGGCGATCGAGGCCGCGATCGCGCGGGGACTCGCCAGGGTCGAGGCCGGGGCGCAGGGCCGGCACAAATTGAGCCGCGGCTATCGGCCGGTGCCGACCTGGTCCGCCCATTACATCCCGAACCGCGACTTCCGCCGCGCAATTGCGGACTATCTGGCGGCGGAGCGGCCGGCGGTGCTTCGCGAGATCGGGGCGCTGGACGAGATGGCGCCGTTCCGAAAGGGGGATGGGGGCGCATAGTTTCACGAGGAAGATGAAGCGAAGCGCTGCCTCTTCTTCTTTCGTCATTCCCGCGAAAGCGGGAATCCAGCTTCTCTTGGTCCAATGTTTCCGGACTGGATTCCCGCTTTCGCGGGAATGACGGGAAGAGGCTGGAAAGCGGAGAGGTCAGGCGGCGCGGCGCATCGTGGTTTCGGCGAGCCAGGCGCGGGCCTGGCGCTGGGCTTCGGCGATCTCGCGGGCGGTCATCTCCTCGGCGATCTCGGCCCGGCATTCCTGGCCCCTGCGGCTGCCGTTGAGGGCGGCGAGGTTGAACCATTTATGCGCCTCGATCAGGTCGACATCGAGCCCGTGCGTGCCGGTCGAATAAGCGACGCCAAGCTCGTAAAGCGCTTCCGCATCGCCCGAAGCGGCCTCGGCGAGGCGGCTCTCGATCAGGAATGCGGCGGTCTTCAGACTATGTGCCATTGACATGCCCCTTTGGGTTTTGGTGTCGGGGGCAGGTTTGCGACGGCGATCCCAAACAAATGGTTAACGCCGCAATTACCTTGTTTTCGTCGTCAGGCGGCGGGCGTCACCGGCAGATTGTCGATGAGACGGGTATGGCCGATCTTCGCCGCCGCGAGCAGGCGCGCCGGCCGGTCGAGCAGCACGACCGGCTCCAGCGTCTCGGCGTCGCGCAATTCGACATAATCGATCGGATCGAAGCCGGCTTTGGCGAGCTTCTCGCGCGCCGCGTCCAGGGCTTCCGCGACCGGGGCGCCGCCGACGATCGCGCTCGCCGCTTCGCCGAGCGCGCGGGGCAAGGCGCGGGCGGCGCGCCGTTCCTCCTCGCTCAAATAAAGGTTGCGCGACGAGAGAGCGAGGCCGTCGGCGTCGCGCTGGGTCGGAACGCCGACGATGTCGATCGGAAGATCGAGGTCGCGCACCATGCGGCGGATGATCGCGAGCTGCTGATAATCCTTCTCGCCGAACAGGGCGACGTCCGGCCCCACCTGGTTGAACAATTTGGCGACCACCGTGGCGACTCCGTCGAAATGGCCGGGCCGCGCGGCGCCGTCGAGATCGCGGCTGATTCCGGCGACGCCGACATTGGTGGCGAAGCCGGCCGGATACATGGTTTCGGCGTCCGGCGCCCAGAGCAGGGCGCAGCCGCCTTCCTCGAGCATCCGCGCGTCGGCGGCCTCGCGGCGGGGGTAGGTGGAGAGGTCTTCGTTCGCGCCGAACTGCCTGGGATTGACGAAGATCGAGACGACGACATGGTCGGCCCGCCTCTTCCCCTCGGTCACCAAGGCGATATGGCCGGCATGGAGCGCGCCCATGGTCGGGACGAAGGCGATGGTGCCGCCGCCGGCGCGAAGCGTCGCAACGGCATCGCGCAGCGTTTCGATGTCACGGACAATTTGCACCGCTTTCCCGCCTTGGATAGAGGATGGCCGACGCCCTTGCGGGGAGGGGCGCCCAGAATCAAGGCTGAGATCAAGAGATCGAGGGACATGGCCGGGCCGCATTTCATCGTCTTCGCCAATGAGAAAGGCGGCACCGGCAAGTCGACGACGGCGGTCCATGCCGCGGTCGCGCTCGCTTTGGCCGGGCGGCGGGTCGCGGCGATCGATCTCGACACGCGTCAGCGCACGCTCGGCCGCTATCTCGACAATCGCGCCGCCACCGTCGAGCGGATGGGAGTCGCCTTGCCGATGCCCGCCTACGAGACGTTCGATCCCGCCGCAGGCGAGGAGGTGGATGCGGCGCTCGACCGGTTGGCGGAGGATGCCGATGTGATCGTCGTCGACACGCCCGGCCGCGACGATCCGGACGCGCGCAAGGCGATGCTTCGCGCGGATACGCTGGTGACGCCGATCAACGACAGCTTCGTCGACCTCGATCTGATCGGCCAGGTCGATGCCGAGACCTATCGGGTGAAACGGCCGAGCTTCTACGCGGAATTGGTCTGGAACAGCCGCACCCAGCGCGCCAAGGCCCACGGCGCCAGCGTCGACTGGGTCGTGCTCCGCAACCGCATGCAACATATCGAGGCGCGCAACATGCGCCGCGTCGGCGAGGCGCTGAACGAGCTGTCGCGCCGGGTCGGCTTCCGAATCATCCCCGGGCTGGGTGAGCGCGTCATCTATCGCGAGCTCTTCCCCAAGGGCCTGACCCTGCTCGACCTTCAGCAATTGGGCGAGGTCGGAATCGCCCATATCGCCGCGCGCCAGGAGTTGAGGGAGATGATCGCCGCCTTCGCGCTCCCGAACGAAAGCGGCGCGGCCGCGCCGGCCCGCGCCGCCGCCCTCGCGGGCTGAATATGGGCCTGCTCGTCCTGCTGGCGGCGGGAGGGCTGATCTGGGCCTGGTGGTCCGGCCGGCTCAGGGGCCTCAACACCGACGACGTCGCCGCCGGCCTCCTCTTCCTGCTCGGGCTCGACATGCTGTTCCGGGGCGCGCTCGTCCCGGGCGCCGCCCTGATGGCGGCCTCCCTGCTCTGGGCCGCCTGGCGCCGCCGCCCGCCGGGCAGCGCCGCCATGCCGGTCGAGGATGCGCGGCGGCTGCTCGGCGTCGCGCCCGACGCCAGCCTCGCCGAGATCCGGGCCGCCCACCGCCGGCTGATCGCCCGAGTCCATCCCGATGCCGGCGGCTCGGCCGAGCTTGCGCGGCGGGTCAATCTCGCCCGCGACACCCTGGTCGCCGAATTGAACTGCCGGACGCCTCGCGCGTCTTGAACGAACATTGCATTACCCAAAAGGGAGCCGCCGATGCGCCACCGCTTCGATCCGACGATCTTGCGCGAATATGATATCAGGGGAATCGTCGGAGAGACGCTTGGCGAGGCGGACGCGGAGGCGGTCGGCCGCAGCTTCGGGACCATCCTGCGCCGCGCGGGCGGGACGCGCCTCGCGCTCGGCCGCGACGGACGGGGCAGCTCGCCGGCATTCGAGGCGGCCTTGCTGCGCGGGCTGACGGCGGCGGGGGTGGACGTCGTCCGGATCGGCCTCGGCCCGACGCCGATGCTCTATTTCGCCGAAGCCGAGCTGCCGGTCGACGGCGGCATCATGATCACCGGAAGCCACAATCCCGCCGATTATAACGGTTTCAAGATGGTGCTGAACCACCGGCCCTTTTTCGGCGAGGCGATCCAGCAGCTCGGCCGCATCGCCACGGAAGGGGATTGGGAGAAAGGCCGGGGCATTGTCGCCGACGAGGAGGTGATGGCCCATTATGTCGACCGCCTGCTCCAGGATTTCGACGGCGGCGCCTTCCGCATCGGCTGGGATGCCGGCAACGGCGCGGCGGGGCCGGTGGTCGAACGGCTGGTGAAGCGCCTGCCGGGCGAGCATCATGTGCTCTACGCCGAAGTGGACGGGCGCTTCCCCAATCACCACCCCGATCCCACGGTCGAGACCAATCTCGAGGATCTGAAGCGGCTCGTGCGGGACAAGGGCCTCGATTTCGGAATCGCCTTCGACGGCGATGCGGATCGGATCGGCGCCGTCGACGGCGAGGGCCGCGTGGTCTGGGGCGACCAGTTGCTCGCCATCCTCGCCGAGCCCGTGCTGGCGGACTGCCCCGGCGCAACGATCATCGCCGACGTCAAGGCGAGCCGGGCCCTGTTCGACCGCGTCGCCGAATTGGGCGGCAAGCCCTTGATGTGGAAGACCGGCCACAGCCTGGTCAAATCGAAGATGAAGGAGACCGGGGCGCCGCTCGCCGGCGAGATGAGCGGCCATATCTTCTTCGCGCACCAATATTACGGTTTCGACGACGGCATTTACTCGGCGGTGCGGCTGATCCGCGCGGTGACGAAGCTCGGCGGCTCGCTGACGGCGCTCCGCTCGGCGATGCCGAAGATGGTCAACACCCCCGAAATCCGCTTCCAGGTCGACGAGAGCCGCAAGTTCGCGATCGTCGACGAGGTGCTGGCGCGGCTCCAGGCGGACGGCGCCGACGTCGACGCCACCGACGGCGCCCGGGTCAGCACGCCCGACGGCTGGTGGCTGCTGCGGGCTTCGAACACGCAGGACGTGCTCGTCGCCCGCGCCGAGGCGAAGGACGAAGCCGGCGTCGAACGGCTGATGGCGCAGATCGACGCGCAGCTCGCCCTTTCCGGCATCGTGCGCGGGCCCGAGGCCGCCCACTGAATGCCCAGGCTCTATCCCGAGGCGCTGGCCTTCTGCATCCTGTGGAGCCTGCTCGCGATCTGGGGCTGGTCGATGCTCGGTCTCACCGCCGGCCTCTTGCTCTCGGTCGGCCTTTTCGTGGTGGTCATGCCGGCCAGCGCCCTCATCCTCACCCGCACCGGCAATTTCGGCCTGGAGCGGGCGGTGCGCTGGGGGATTTTGCTGCTTGCGGCGCTGGCGACCTTCTCGGCGGTGGATCTTGCAAGGTGACAAACTCCATGCCCGCCGAAATCAATCGAGACGAACGGGCCTTCGAAAGCCTGCTCAGAGCGAGGGTGACGGAAGCGTTGACGGATAAACGGGCCGATATTGCCGCCAATGACATATTGGCACGCCTCTTCGTTCGCCATCAGGGGCGGTTGGCGCGCGACTTGTAACGACTTTCGCCGCGTCGCGCCGATCAATCATCCTCGTCCTCCCGCCCAACGAGGTTGAGCTCGCGGGCCTTGATCTGGTGGGTCATGCACCAGTGCATCAGCGCTTCCTCGCGGCCGTGGGTGATCCAGACTTCGCGCGGCTTCAGCTCCGCGATCGTCTCGGTCAGCTCGTCCCAATCGGCATGATCGGAGATGATCAAAGGCAGCTCGACATTGCGCTGGCGGGCGCGCTGGCGGATTCGCATCCAGCCCGAGGCCATTGCGGTGATCGGATCGGGCAGGCGCCGCGACCAGCGATCGTTGAGCGCTCCGGGCGGGGCGACGACGATCTTGCCGCGCAATTCGTCCTTGGCCGCGCCGGTTGCGGGGCGGACGTCGCCAAGATCGACGCCCTGCTCGCGATAGAGGTCGCAGAGCCGCTGCAGCGCGCCGTGAATGTAGATCGGCGCCTCGTGGCCGCGGCACCTCAGCTCCGTCATCAGCCGTTGGGCCTTGCCGAGCGCATAGGCGCCGACGAGGACGCAGCGCTCCGGATTTTCGTGGAGACGGCCGAGCAAACGATCGATCTCGGAAGCCGTCTCGGGATGGCGGAAGACGGGCAGGCCGAAGGTCGCCTCGGTGACGAAGATGTCGCAGGGCACGGGCTCGAAGGGCGGGCAGGTCGGGTCGGAACGGCGCTTGTAGTCGCCCGAGACGACGACCCGCTCGCCCGCATGTTCGAGCACGATCTGCGCGGAGCCGAGGACGTGGCCGGCGGGGACGAAGCTCATTTCGACGGCGCCGAGCTTGGCGACCTCGCCATAAGTGACCGGGTGGGCGCCCGCCTGCGGTCCGTAGCGGCATTCCATGATCGCCAGCGTTTCCGGCGTCGCCCAGACCTCGCCATGGCCGCCGCGGGCATGGTCGCCATGGCCGTGGGTAACGAGCGCGCGGGCCTTGGGGGTCGACGGATCGACCCAGGCGTCGGCCGGCTTTATGTAGATGCCTTCGGGGAAAGGCTCGATCCAGGAACCGAGGCGGGCCATGGGGCACTATATGGCTGCGCCGGCGGGAAGCGCCAAGCGCGGGCGAAGGACGGCAATGGCGAAGCGAACGGATGACGTGATTCTTGTCGCTCCCCCGCCCCTCGACGTCGCTCGGGAAAAACCTCGGCGGGGCCGAGAGCCGGGGTCCGGTTGAGCAGCCGATCTGGGCCCCATGGTGGGGCTCCGCCGTCCCCCGGACAGCGGGATGGGGCCCCCACCATTCCGCCGGGGAGCACGGAGTTGCCGCCGGTCATTGCCGGCTGGTTCGCGGCCAAGGGGTGGGCGCCGCGGCGGCACCAGCTCGAAATGCTCGCCGCCGCGCGCGCCGGGCGGAGCGTATTGCTGGTCGCGCCGACCGGGGCGGGCAAGACGCTGGCCGGTTTCCTTCCCTCGATCGTCGATCTCGCCGCGGCGCCGACCGAGGGCGTCCACACCCTCTATATCTCGCCGTTGAAGGCGCTCGCGGTCGACGTGCAGCGCAATCTGCTGACGCCGGTAGGGGAGATGGGCCTGCCGATCCGGGTCGAGACCCGCACCGGCGACACGCCCGCCGACCGCAAGGCGCGCCAGCGCGTGCGCCCGCCGCAGATGCTGCTGACGACGCCCGAATCCTTGAGTCTCCTGCTCAGTCACGAGGACGGTTCGCGCCTCTTCGCCGGGCTGAAGACGGTTGTGGTCGACGAGGTCCACGCCTTCGCCAGCGGCAAACGAGGCGACCTTCTGTCCTTGTCGCTGGCGCGGCTGCAGCGTCTCGCGCCTCCGATGCGGCGGGTCGCCTTGTCCGCCACCGTCGCCGATCCCGAAGCCTATCGAGGCTGGCTCGCGCCGCATGGCGATGCCGCGCTGGTCGATCTGGTCGTCGGCGATCCCGGCGCCGATCCGCACGTCTCGATCATGCTGCCGGAGGATGAGCGCATTCCCTGGTCCGGCCATAGCGGTCGCTGGGCGGCGCAGAATGTGATCCGGGAGATCGAGCGGCACAAGATGACCTTGGTCTTCTGCAACACGCGCAGCTTGGCCGAATTGATCTTCCAGGATCTCTGGACGGTCAACGATAATGGTCTGCCGATCGGCATCCATCACGGCTCGCTCTCGGTCGAGGCGCGGCGCAAGGTCGAGGGGGCGATGGCGGCCGGGCGGCTGCGCGGGCTGGTCTGCACCGCCAGCCTCGATCTCGGCGTCGACTGGGGCGATATCGACCTCGTCATCCAGATGGGCGCGCCCAAGGGCTCGTCGCGCCTCCTCCAGCGGATCGGCCGCGCCAACCACCGGCTCGACGAGCCTTCGGAGGCGATGATCGTCCCCGGCAACCGCTTCGAATATCTGGAGGCGCGCGCCGCGCTCGATGCGATCGAGCGGCACGAGCTCGATCCCGACTCCTTCCGCCCCGGCGCCGTCGACGTGCTCGCCCAGCACATCATGGCCGCCGCCTGCGCCGCGCCGTTCCGCGAGGAGGAGATGCTGGCGGAGGTGCGCTCCGCCGCGCCTTATGCCGGCCTGTCGGAAGCGCTGTTCCGCCAGGTGCTCTCCTACATCGAGAATGGGGGCTATGCGCTCCGCGCCTACGACCGTTTCCGCCGCCTCACCCATGAGGGAGAGGTCTGGCGCGTCTCGCATCCGCGCTTCATCCAGCAGCACCGGATGAACGCCGGCATCATCGTCGACGCGCCCCTGCTCGACGTCCGCTTCCGGCGCGGGCGCAAATTGGGCACGGTCGAGGAGGGATTCGGCGCGACCCTTTCGCCGGGCGACACCTTCTTCTTCGCGGGCCTGGTGCTCGAGGTCGAGAAGATCGACGGCACCGATCTCTTCGTACGGGCGACGACCAGATCGGCGCGGATTCCGACCTATATGGGCACGCGGATGGCGATGACCACCAACCTCGCCGAGCGGGTCCGCGCCTTCCTCTGCGACCGGGAGCAATGGCCGCGTTTTCCCGACGACGTGCGCGAATGGCTGGAAGTCCAGGCCACCCGGTCGATGCTGCCGCGGCCCGACCAATTGCTGGTCGAGACCTTCCCGCACGAGCACCGTCATTACATGCTCGTCTACAGCTTCGAGGGCTGGAACGCGCACCAGTCGCTCGGCATGCTGATCACCCGGCGGATGGAGAGCGCCGGGCTCAAGCCTTTGGGCTTCGTCTCCAACGATTATGCGCTGGCTTGCTATGCCCTGGAGCCGATCGAGGATCCCGCCGCTCTGCTCTCGCCCGATCTGCTCGAGGACGAGTTCGTCGATTGGGTGCAGGGCTCGAACCTGTTGAAGCGCGCCTTCCGCGAGGTGGCGGTGATCGGCGGGCTCGTCGAGCGCCACCATCCGGGCAAGCGCAAATCGGGCCGGCAGGTCACCTTCTCGACCGATCTCATCTACGACGTGCTGCGCCGCTACGAGCCCGAGCATCTTCTGCTCCGCGCCGCCTGGGAGGATGCCAAGGGGAAGCTCACCGAGGTCGGACGGCTCGCCCGCCTGCTCGACCGGGCGCAGGGGATGATGGTCCATATGAAGCTCGACCGGGTCTCGCCGATGGCGGTGCCGGTGCTGGTCATCGTCGGCCGCGAGGCGACGGCGACCGGTCTCGCCGACGATGCCATCCTGATCGAGGCGGAAAGCCTGGCGGAAATGGCGATGCGGGTCGACTGACCCGGAAAGCCGCGGCTCAGACCAGGAAGCCGTGCCCGTGGAAATCCGACGGCGGCAGCACGTTGACGTGGATCACATAATCCTGGCCCGCCTGGTAGCCGGCCTCGCCGTTCGCATCGACGATCAGGAAATGCTGGCCGGCGAGCGACCCCGAATCGGGCGTGAAGAAAAGGGCATGGCCCGCCTCCAGCACGTTCGCCCCGAGCGCCGCAGCGAGGTCGGTATCGAAGCTCGCCTGCGACAGGCTGCCGGCATTCACCGCGGCATCGAGCCCCGTCACCGTCACCGGCAGGTCGATCACATCCTCGCCGAAGGTGAAGTCGGTGATCGTGTCGTAATGCGCGCCGGTCGATTCGGCCGGCGACAGGTAGAAGAAAATGTCCGCGCCGCCGCCGCCGGTCAAGGTGTCCGCGCCCAGGCCGCCGGACAGGATGTCCGCGCCGTGGCCGCCGATGAGATGGTCGTCGTCGGCGCCGCCAAGCAATTGGAAGCTGCCGTCGGTCTCGGCCGAGCCGTCGAAATTGAGGTGGTCGGTCGGGCCGAGCATCTCGGCGGAGACGGTGAGCCGGTGCCCGGCCGCGACATTGCCGTCGACGGCGGTCAGATCGTAATCGGCGCCGCCCATCAGCACGACGCGCCCGAACATATCGCCATAGCCGGCGAGCGAGACCGCGCCCATGTCGCCGCCGAGAGCGAGCGTGTCGTCGGGACCGCCGCCGATTCCCATGGCGTCGACCTGGCCGTCGGTGAGGATGGTCCGATTGTCCATGTCGATGAACAGGCCGCCGCCGATCCCGGTGGCGGGATCGTCGGACATGAACGCGATATGGTCGCCGGAGGAGGTGACGAAGCGCGCCGCCGCCACCGACGGATCGGTGTCATTGTCGCCGAGCGGACCGACGGGGAAGAGCGACAGGATATGCGGCGGGGCGGGCTCCGGCGTGGCGGCGGCATCGGCATGAGCCGCCGCACCGCCCGTCGCCGCCGCTCCGGCCCCCGCGGCGTCGGTCGTGGGCGACGGCGAATCGGGCTGCTGCAGAAGCAAAGCGAAGGCGGCCTGGGTGCCGGCATCGCCGTCGGTCGCGTTGAACGGCAGCAAATTGCCCCCGAACAGGTCCGAAACCTGCTCCGCCCATTTCCCGAACCAGAATGACGACACGCCCGCTTCTCCCCCGAATCCGGCTTCGTCTGGCTAGCACAGAGCAAATCGGCGCGCCATCGTCCAGCAGAGGGTGCGCCCGGCCCGCGCGAGGCTCCGGCGGCGCTAAAGCGCCCCCTTGTCCAGCTCCGAATTGAGCTCGCCGCCGAGCAGGAGGATATACGCGCTGAGATAGAGCCAGGTCAGGAAGACGATCACGCCGCCGAGCGAGCCGTAGGTGGCGTTATAATGGCCGAAATGCGCGACGTAGAGGCCGAAGCCGAGGCTCGCGAGCAGCCAGGCGAGGCCGGCGGCGGCCGAGCCGGGGGTGATCCAGCGCCATTGCGCCTCCGGCCGGTTCGGCGCGAAGCGATAGACGAGAGCGAGCGCGACTTCGATGGCGGCGAGCGCGGTCAGCCAGGACAGGATCTGGACGAGCAGATGGATCGGCCCCGAGGCGCTCGGGAGCAGGGATTCGACCGCGGCGGTCAGCGAGACGACCGCCACCGCCAGCAGCATCACCAGCAGGCCGCCCAGGGTCATGGCCAGCGAGAGCAAGCGGGTGCGGACGAAGCCGCGAGTCTCCCTCACCTCATAAGCGAGGTTGAGCCCGGTCACGATCCCCGAGGCGCCCTTGCTGGCGCCGTATACGGAAAGCAGCAAGGCGGCGGCGAGGCCGAAACCCTTGCCCGATCGCGGCGTCGCGGTGAGGCTCTTGAGCTGGTCGGCGACCAGGGATGCGGCGTCGCGGGGCAGGGTCGCGAACAGGGTGCCGATATGCTCGGCGACGGTCCGCGGATCGGCGACGAGGCCGTAGACCAGGACCGCCGAGGCCAGCAAAGGCACGAAGGCGAGGAAGGCATAGAAAGCGATTCCGGCGGCGAGGAAGCCGATATTGTCCTCGTCCGCCTCCTTCCAGGCGCGGGCGAGCAGGCTTCGCCATTCGGACGCTTCGCGCCGGCTTGCGGGTCGGACGATCATGCGCCCGGCCAAACCGCGCGCCGCGGCGCCGGTTCCCGCGGCGGCGGCCTGTGGCGAGGGCGGGCTTCCCCTTCCCCGGCTGCGCCGCTAGTCTCGCCGACCGGGCGGGGGCCGGAACGCGTGGAGCATTTGCCGCCGAATGTCGTCGACTCCGCCTGAGCCCCTTTTGCCCCACGACCTCCCCTTTCTCGCCGAGGGTGGCGAGATGGGCGAGCGCATCCGTCGCTTCGACTGGTCCCGCTCGCCGCTCGGGCCGCCGGAAAGCTGGCCGCAGGCGCTGAAGACCGCCGTCGGCATCCTGCTCAGCTCCAAATTCCCGATGTTCATCGCCTGGGGCCCCGAGCTTCGCTTCCTCTACAACGACGCTTATGCCGAGGTGCTCGGCGGCAAGCATCCGGCCGCGCTTGGCCATGCCTTCGAGGACATCTGGGCCGAGATCTGGAGCGACGTCGAGCCGCTCGCCCGCCGCGCGCTCGCCGGCGAGGCGACCTATCGCGACAATCTGCCGCTGACGATGACCCGCAAGGGCTATGCCGAGCAGACCTGGTTCACCTTCTCCTACAGCCCCTTGCGCGGCGACGACGGCCAGGTGGCGGGCATGTTCTGCGCCTGCGTCGAGACCACCGACACCTTGCTTGCCGAGCGGCGGCGGCTCGCCGAGGCGGAGCGGCTGCGCCGCCTGTTCCACAGCGCGCCGGGCTTCATGGCGGTGCTTCGCGGCCCCGACCATGTCTTCGAGCTGACCAACGCTTCCTATCTCCAATTGGTCGGCCATCGCGACCTGATCGGACGGCCGGTGCGCGAGGCTTTGCCCGAAGTGGAAGGGCAGGGCTTCTTCGAATTGCTCGACGAGGTCTATCGCAGCGGCGAGGCCTTTACCGGCAGCGCGATGAAGATCGGGCTGCAGCGGGCGCCGGCCGAGCCGGCCGAGGCGCGGCGGCTCGACTTCGTGTTCCAGCCGATCGTCGGCGCGGCCGGCCAGGTCGGCGGCATCTTCATGCAGGGCTATGACGTCACCGAGCGCCATCTCGCCGAGGAGGCGCTGCGCGAGAGCGAGGAACGATTCCGGCTGATCGCCGATTCGGCGCCGGTGCCGATGTGGGTGACGCGGCTCGACCGAAGGCGCGGCTTCGTCAACATCGCTTATGCCGAATTCCTCGGAATCTCCTACGAGGAGGCGATCGACTTCGACTGGCGGACGCGCATCCATGAAGACGATCGCGAGCGGATGCTGGCCGAATCCATGGCGGGCGAAGCCGGCCTGACCTTGTTCGCATTGGAGGGCCGGTTCCGGCGCGGCGACGGCGAATGGCGCTGGCTGCGCTCGCTCTCGCAGCCGCGCTGGGGCGCGAACGGCGAGCATGTCGGCTTCATCGGCGTCGCCATCGACGTCACCGATTCGAAGCAGGCGGAAGCCGCGCTGCGCCGGATGAACGAGCTGCTCGAAGGACGGGTCGCGGAGCGGACCGCCGATCTCAGCGAAGCGCTCGACCGGCTGCAGGCCGAGGTCGGCGAGCGGCTGCGCGCCGAGGAGGCTTTGCGCCAGGCGCAGAAGATGGAGGCCGTCGGCCAGCTCACCGGCGGGATCGCCCATGATTTCAACAACCTGCTGACGCCGGTCATGGGCGGGCTCGAATTGATCATGGCGAAGCTCGACGATCCGCGGCTGCGGCGAATCGCCGAGGCCGCGCTCGAATCGGCGCGCCGGGGCGCCAAGCTCACCGGCCAATTGCTCGCTTTCTCGCGAATCCAGCGGATCAGCATGGCGCCGGTCGACGTCAACCGCGTCATCGAGCATATGCAAAGCCTGCTCCGCCACACGATCGGCCGGGCGGTCCGGATCAGGACCCGGCTCGATCCGGAAGCGGGGCACGGCCTTTGCGACGCGAACCAGCTCGAAAATGCGGTCCTCAACCTCGCCATCAATGCCCGCGACGCGATGCCCGACGGCGGAACGCTGACCATCGCGACCGATCGGGTGACGCTGGAAGCGGCGGCGGATCACGAAGCGGGCACCTATGTGCGGATCGCGGTGCGCGACACTGGCCAGGGCATGAACGCGGACGTGCTCGCCCGCGCCACCGAGCCCTTCTTCTCGACCAAGCCGCTCGGCAAGGGCACCGGCCTCGGCCTCGCCCAGGTCTACGGCATCGCCCAGCAATCGGGCGGGACTTTGCGCATCCGAAGCGAGGTCGGCAAGGGCACGGTGGTGGAGATGTTGCTCCCGGCCGCCTCGCCCGAAGCGGCGGATGTGCAGGCGGCCCGCGCCGGCGCGGCCCCGGCGCTCGCCACGTCCCGGGCGCGGATCCTCGTCGTCGACGACGATTCGGACGTCCGCTCCTTCCTCGCCGAAGCCCTGCGCGACCTCGGCCATGAGGTGCGCGCGGCCGAATCGGGCGAGGAGGCCATCGCCGAGCTCCAAACGTGGCCGCCGGACCTCGCCCTGATCGACTATGCGATGCCCGGCATGAACGGCGCCGACACCGCCCGCGCCGC
Source organism: Allosphingosinicella sp. (assembly GCA_036491055.1). Taxonomy (GTDB): domain Bacteria; phylum Pseudomonadota; class Alphaproteobacteria; order Sphingomonadales; family Sphingomonadaceae; genus Allosphingosinicella. The sequence goes on along the minus strand of DASXCT010000046.1, from coordinate 39,062 downwards.
CCGCGAAGCCGCCCCCGGCCTGCCGATCGTCTTCGTCACCGGCTATGCCGAAAGCGAGCGGCTCGAATCGGTGCTCGGACCCGCCGTGCCGGTGCTGCGCAAGCCCTTCACGGTCGAGCAGCTCGACGCGGTGCTGGCGCAGAATCTGCGGGAAAAAGCTCCTCCCTCAGCCTCTTGAAGGCCGTTCGGCCGCTCCTAGATTCAGTGTGTCGGAAGACCGGGTTGCGGTTTCCGGCCTGTGCCGACGAAGGGCTGCCGCAGCCGCGGAGCCGCTTCGCCATGTTGCTCATTGGAGGACATATGAGAAATTTCGACTTCACCCCCTATCGCCGGTCGACGATCGGCTTCGACCGCCTGTTCGAATTCCTCGAAAATACGAATCGCGAGCAGGCGGACAATTACCCGCCCTACGACATCGAGAAATTGAGCGACGACCGCTACCGGATCACGCTCGCGGTTGCCGGCTTCACTCCCGGCGACATCGACCTCGTTGCGCGGCAGAATCTGCTGACGATCGCCGGCCGCAAGGCGGAGAATCGGGCGCGCGACGGCGATTACGTCCATATGGGCATCGCCACCCGCGCCTTCGAACGCCGCTTCGAGCTGGCCGATTTCGTCCGGGTCGAGAATGCCGAAATGCGCGACGGCCTGCTCTCGATCGAGCTGGTCCGCGAAATCCCCGACGCGATGAAGCCGCGCAAGATCGAGATCAAGGCCGGCGCCGGCCGCACCGTCGAAAGCGAGCCCGAGGCGGAGCCGCGGCGCGAGGAGGCCCGCGCGACGGCCTGATCCGGTCTTTCGGGACTCAAGGATGCCGGCGCCGTTCCGCGGCGCCGGCATTTTCCTTGCATCCGCTCGGCAGCCGCTTGAACCGGCTTCTCCCTTGACTATAGCAGGGGCGATGGTTCGCTTTTCGTTCTGTGGCCACGATCTGATAATGCTGCCGCAGGGGGCCTTGTTCTGGCCCGCCCGCCGCGCCTTGCTGGTCGCCGATCTCCATCTCGAAAAAGCGAGCTGGTTCGCGCGGCTCGGCCAGATGCTGCCGCCGTACGACACGATCGCGACCCTTGCCGACCTGAGCGCGCTCGCCATTGCCACCGGGGCGGCGGAAATCTGGTGCCTCGGCGACAGCTTCCACGACCGTTTCGGCTGCGATCGCCTGCCGGCACGGGCGCGCGAGATGCTGGGCGCCCTCACCGAGGCGACGCGCTGGACGTGGATCACGGGCAACCACGATTCGGAGCTGGCGGACCATATCGGCGGCACGATCGTCGAGGAGGCGGAGGTGGACGGCCTCCTCCTCCGTCACGAGGCCGATCCGGCGGAGACGCGGCCGGAGCTGTCCGGCCATTTCCACCCCAAATTGCGGATCACCCATCGCGGCCGCCTGGTCTCGCGCCGCTGCTTCGTCGCGACCGAGCGCAAATTGATCCTGCCCGCTTTCGGTGCTCTCACCGGGGGGTTGGACGCGACGCACCCGGAGATCGTCCGCGCGGTAGGCGCGCCCGCCGAGGCCCTGGTGCCGGTGGCGGATCGTCTGCTGCGATTCCCGATCGCCGCCTGACGCCACTCTCGCCCCTCCCTTTCAAGGGAGGGGATCAAGGGGTGGGTGGCGCCTTTGCCGGCTCAGCGCCTGTCCTGAGCGGCGCCGCAGGCGGCGTCGAAGGGCCGGCGGAGGCGCATGGGCATCGAAGCGGGCATCGAGCCCGCTTCGCCGCGCCCCTCCCCTGAAGGGGAGGGGCTTGAGGCCTCACGCCCGCCAGAAAGCGGGGAATCGCTTCTTCAGATCGGCCAGCTTCGGCATGTCCCACATGCGGATATAGGGGTGGTCCGGATGCTTGCGCAGGAAGCCTTGGTGATAATCCTCGGCCGGGTAGAAACGGCCGGTCTCGATCCTGGTCACGACCGGACGCGGGAAGGCGTGGGCCGCGTCGAGCTGGGCGATATAGGCCGTGGCCGTGCGCCGCTGGGCCGGATTTTGCGGGAAGACGGCGGAGCGGTAGCTGGTGCCCTGGTCCGGGCCCTGGCGGTCGAGCTCGGTCGGATCGTGCTCGGCGAAGAAGATGCGGAGCAATTGGCCGTAGCTGATTTGCCTTGGATCGTAGGTGACCTTCACCGATTCGGCGTGGCCGGTCGTCTCGCTGCTGACCTCTTCGTAATTGGCATCGCCCGCCTTGCCGCCGGCATAGCCCGAGACGGCGGAGCGAACGCCCTTCACATGCTCGAACACGCCTTCCATCCCCCAGAAGCAGCCGCCGGCGAACACGGCGGTCTGGAGGCCGGCGGCGGCGGGGACGTCGACCCTGGGCGCCGGCGGCGGCGGCGCGGCGGCGGCCTGGCTGCAGGCGGCGAGGCCGAAGAGAGGGCCGAGGAGCGGGAGCAGGATAGGCGTCTTCATGCCGGGACGAACCTCAACGCGATGCCGTTCATGCAATAGCGCAAATGGGTCGGCGGCGGCCCGTCGTCGAAGACGTGGCCGAGATGGCCGCCGCAGCTTCGGCAATGGACCTCGGTCCGCGCCTCGATCAGCGCATGGTCGGTGCTGGTGCGGACGGCATCGGGCAAAGGCTTCCAGAAGCTCGGCCAGCCGGTGCCGCTGTCGAACTTGGTCGCCGAGGAATAGAGGGCGAGGCCGCAGCCGGCGCAATGATAGATGCCCTTGCGATGCTCATGGTCGAGCGGGCTCGATTCCGGCCGCTCGGTGACCGCGTGGCGCAAGGTCGCATATTGGGCGGGACTCAGCCTTTTGCGCCATTCGGCGTCGCTCAAATTGACCCGGAAACTCTCCGCCGCGGCCGGCGTCGAACCGCCGCCCCACAGGAAAGTGAGGGCGCCGGCAGCGCCGACTCCAGTGATACCGAGAAAAGCACGCCGATCGAGCGTCATGGGACACCTCATGCCAATCGCGCCGCCATGAGCCCCCTTACGGCATTGCCGATATAGAAAGTGTCGGGCAAATCTTCCAGCCTCAGCTCCGCCTCGCGCGCCCGGCCCTCGGCGATCAGGCGCTCGCGCAGGATGCCGGGGAGGAGGCCGCGCGCCAGCGGCGGCGTCAGCAGCATGCCGTCGCGCTCGACGAAGAGGGAGGTGAAGCTGCCCTCGGTCAGATAGAAGCCGGGATCGCGGAACAGGATTTCGAACGTGCCGGCAGCGCGGCGGGCGTCGTCGTAGAAGAAGCGGTCGCTGGTCTTGTGGCGGAGGCGGAAATCGTCGCCGCGGACCGGCACCGGAGCGACGGCGACCGCCACCGGCGCGTCCGGCGCGGCGGGCAGTGGGCGCGTCTCGACCGCGATCGCCCCGGTGCGGGAGAGGCGCAGCCGCAGCGTGCGCGGCCCCTTGAGGCCGAAGGTCGCCGCCTGCAGCTCGTTCCTGGCATGGTGGCGGTCGAAGCGGAAATCGAGCGCCTCGGCGCTGGCCTTCATCCGGGCGAGGTGCCGCTCGAGCGCGACCATGCCCTCGGACGGATCGAAGCGCATCGTCTCGATCAGGTCGAAAGGCCGGCCGGTCTCCACGAACTCTCCCTTCGCCAGGCATTCCCGCCACTCGTCGGCCGGCACGCTGTCGGCGACGATCCCGGAGCCGAGGCCGAGCCGGGCGACGCTCTCCCCCGCCCGCAGCACGAGCGTTCGGATGGCGACGTTGAACGCCGCTTCGCCGTCCGGCGCAAGCCGGCCGATCGCGCCTGTATAGGGCCCGCGCGCGCCGCTTTCGAGGCCGGCGATGATCTCCATCGCCCTGATCTTCGGCGCGCCGGTGATCGAGCCGCAGGGGAAGAGCGCCTTCAGCACATCGGGAGCGGCAAGGCCGTCGGCCAGTTCCGACGTCACGGTGGAGGTCATCTGGAGGATCGTCGGATAGGTTTCGATTGCGAACAATTCGGGCACGGCGACGCTGCCCGGCTCCGAGACGCGGGCGAGGTCGTTGCGCAGCAGGTCGACGATCATCAGATTCTCGGCGCGCTGCTTCGGGTCCTCGCGAAGCGATTCCGGGTCGGCCGAGCGCGCCGCGGTCCCCTTCATCGGCCGCGTCCTCAGCCGGCCGCGCTCCAGGGTGAAGAAGAGCTCGGGCGAGAAAGAGAGGAGCCAGTGCGTGCCCGTATAGGCGATGCCGCCCCAGCCGGCGCGCGCGCGCTCCCGCAAGGCCGCATAGATTGCGAGCGGAGGACCCGCCGTCCGCACCTCGGCCGGGAAGGTGAAGTTTGCCTGGTAGATAGTGCCGGCGAGGATATGCTCGCGAATCTCCTCGACCTTCGCCTCGTAATCCGCGCGCGAAACCAGGGGATGCGGCCGCCCGGCCCAGGCGCCCGCCGGATCGGGAAGCAGGGCGGCGGAATCCACCTCCTCGCTTCGCTCGAACAGGCCGAACCAGAGCAAGGGAGGATCGGCCCCGGCCGGCGCGCGGCGGAGCGGGGCCAGCTTCGGGTCGAGCGACAGGCCGGCTTCGTAGGCGATGAATCCGGCGGCGTGGAGGCGCGTGCCCCGCAGCCTTTCGAGGCAGGCGGCGACCGCGTCCGGGTCGCGGGTCTCGATGACATCCACCGGCCCGGCGAACAGCCGCGCCTTCGCGCCCGGCGCGCGGGCGTCGTCGAGCAATACGAACGGCGTTCCGGCTTGCCAGGAAGGCCGCCGGGGACCATCTCGCGCGTCAGGAGTCTGTGTCTTGGTCAGCAGCGTTTTCGACCTCTTCAAGATCGGCGTCGGGCCGTCGAGCTCGCATACGATGGGTCCGATGACGGCCGCCTGCCGCTTTGTCGAGACGCTGTCGGAGCAAGGCGTGCTGGAACGGACCGCGCGGGTCGAGGCCGATCTCTACGGTTCGCTCGCTTTGACCGGCAAAGGCCATGCCACCGACCGGGCGATCCTGCTCGGCCTGTCGGGCGAGCGGCCGGACCGGATCGATCCCGATCTGGCCGAAAGGACGGTGGCGGCGATTCGCGAGACCGGCCGGCTGCGGCTCGGCGGCCGCCGCGACATCGGCTTCGACGAGGCGCGCGACCTGCATTTCCGCCAGCGCGAGCGGCTTCCGCACCATTCGAACGGCATGCGCTTCGCCGGCTTCGACGCCGAAGGCGGGACGCTCGGCAGCGGCGTCTATTATTCGACCGGCGGCGGCGCGGTGGTCGACGAGGCGGCGATCGCGCGCAACGCGCCGCCCGAGGGCGCCTGGGACATTCCCTACAATTTCCATTCGTCCGGGGAATTGCTCGCCATCGTCGAGCGGGAGCAACTTTCGATCGCCGACATCGCCCTTGCCAATGAGCGCGCCAATCTGCCGGACGAGGAGATCGGCCGCCGCCTCGGCGAGATCGCCGGCGCGATGTCGGCCTGCATCGACCGCGGCATCGGCCAGGAAGGAATCCTGCCCGGCGGCCTCAAGTTGAAGCGCCGCGCGCCGGCGCTCCACCGGCTGCTGCTGGAGAAAGCCGAGCGCACCCTGTCCGACCCGCTGACCGTCATCGACTGGGTCAACCTCTGGGCGCTGGCGGTCAATGAGGAGAATGCCGCCGGCGGCCGCGTCGTCACCGCGCCGACCAACGGTGCCGCCGGCATCGTTCCGGCGATTCTTCGCTACTATCAGCGCTTCACGCCGCGTGCGTCGGACGAAGGAACGCGCATCTTCCTGCTCACCGCCGCCGCGATCGGCTCTTTGTTCAAGGAGAATGCCTCCATCTCGGGCGCCGAGGTCGGCTGCCAGGGCGAGGTCGGAGTCGCCTGCTCGATGGCGGCGGCGGGGCTTACCGCCGCGCTCGGCGGCACCCCGCACCAGGTCGAGAATGCCGCCGAGATCGGCATGGAGCATAATCTCGGCCTCACCTGCGATCCGGTCGGGGGACTGGTCCAGGTGCCGTGCATCGAGCGCAATGCGGTCGGCGCGATCAAGGCGATCGAGGCGAGCCGGCTGGCGCTCGTCGGCGACGGCTCGCACCGGGTCTCGCTCGACCAGGTGATCGAGACGATGCGCAGGACCGGCCTCGACATGAACGAACGCTACAAGGAGACGGCGCAGGGCGGCCTCGCGGTCAATGTGGTCGAATGCTGATCCCGGCGCTTTTGCTCATCGCAATGCTCGCCTTGCTCGGCTGGTTCGTTCGCAACGACGGGAAGGAATATGACCGCTTCAAGGAGCTGAGCACGACCGAAGAGAGGCAGCGCGCCTTCCGGCGCTGGACGGCCAGATCCTTTCTCCTCTTCTCGGGCGCCTCGCTGGCGGCCCTGCTCCTGCTCGGCCGTCTCGATACGCTCATCCGCTTTCCCGCCGAGTTCGTTGGCCTGTCGAAAAGGCTCAGCGACGGCCCGGACGGCTTCGGCCTCGATATGGTGCTCGGCCTGGTGGGGGCTTTGTTCGTCGGCGTCCTGATCGGCATGGCGTTCCGCTCCTGGTTTCTTCGGCGGCGCGCCCAGCCGCGCCCGCCGAAAGTGATCGGCGACATCGCGCCGATGCTGCCCCGCAACCGCGACGAGCGGAAATGGACGGCGCTGCTCGGCGCCAATGCCGGCCTCGGCGAGGAGCTTTTCTTCCGGCTGATGCTGCCCTTGCTGATCGTCCAGGTGGGCGGCGGCGCGATCCTCGCCTTCACGGCGGCGGGGCTGATCTTCGGCCTCGTCCATTTCTACCAGGGCTGGGTCGGCATCGTTGCGACGACCGTCGTCGGCTTCGTCTTCACCGGAATCTATCTGGCGAGCGGCACCATCTGGGCGGCCGTCATTCTCCACGCGCTGATGAACCTCAATTCGCTCTGGCTGCAGCCTCTGCTGACGGACCGCCGCACCCGCGCCGAGGCCTAGCGCCTTTCCCCAAGGATCGCGCGGACGATCAGGTCGGCCGCGTCCTCGGCGCTCATCCTTGTCGTATCGATGCGGATCTCGGGCTGCTCGGGCGGCTCGTAGGGCGAGCCGATGCCGGTGAAATTGGGAATCCGGCCTTCGCGCGCCTTGCGGTAGAGGCCCTTGGGGTCGCGGCCCTCGGCCACTTCGAGCGGCGCGTCGACGAAGATCTCGACGAACTCGCCCTCGGGCAGCATCTCGCGCACCATGCGCCGCTCGGCGCGGAACGGGCTGATGAAGGCGGCGAGGACGATGAGGCCGGCATCGAGCATCAATTTCGCCGTCTCGCCGACGCGGCGGACATTTTCGGCGCGGTCGGCGTCGGTGAAGCCCAAGTCGCGGTTGAGGCCGAGCCGGACATTGTCGCCGTCGAGCAGGAAGGAGTGGCGGCCGCGGGCGTGGAGCTTCTTCTCGACGAGATTGGCGACGGTCGACTTGCCCGCGCCGGAAAGGCCGGTGAACCAGAGCAGGCGCGGCTGCTGGCCCTTCAATGCCGCCCGCGCTTCGCGGGTCACCTCCAGCTCCTGGGCGTGGAGATTCTGCGAGCGGCGCAGCGCATAGTTGATCAGGCCGGCGCCGACCGTGTCGTTGGTCACCCGGTCGATCAGGATGAAGCCGCCCAGCGCGCGATTCTCCGCATAAGGCGCGAAGACGAGCGGCCGGTCGGTCCAGAGGTCGGCGACGCCGATTCCGTTCAAGGCCAGCGTGCGCGTCGCGACATGCTCGAAGCTGTCGACGTCCACCTCATATTTGGGCGGCTGGATGGTCGCGAGCGCATGCTGGGTGCCGAGCTTCAGCGCATATTGGCGGCCGGCGACCAATTCCTCCTGCGCCATCCAGACCAGGGTGGCTTCGAACTGGTCGGCGATTTCGGGGAGCGGCTCGGCGGCGATCACGTCGCCGCGCGAGCAATCGACCTCGCGGTCGAGAGTGAGGGTGACCGACTGGCCGGCCGAAGCCTCGCCGACGTCGTCGAAGCCGATGAGGATTCGATCGACCTTGGCCGGGGTTTCCGCCGGGACCACCCGTATTGCATCGCCAGGCCGGACGGTGCCGGCGGCGATCAGGCCGGAAAAGCCGCGGAAATCCTGGTCCGGCCGGCTGACCGACTGTACCGGCAGCCTGAAGGGCGCGGCGGCCTCCGCGCTCTCTCCCGGCTCCGCCGTCTCGAGCGTTTCGAGCAGCGTCGGGCCGTCATACCAGGGCGTCCGCTCCGACCGCGTCGTCACATTGTCGCTGGCAAGGGCGGAGACGGGGATTGCGGTGAAGGTCTCGGCGACATCGCGGAAATCGGCGACGAAGCTATCGAATGCGGCCTTGTCGTAGCCGACCAGGTCCATCTTGTTGACGACCAGAACGAGTTGGCGGACGCGGAGCAGGCGGCAGAGGAAGGCGTGGCGGCGGGTCTGGGTCAGCACGCCCTTGCGCGCGTCGACGAGGACCAGAGCGAGGTCGGCGGTCGAGGCGCCGGTGACGAGGTTCTTGGTATATTGCTCGTGGCCGGGCGCGTCGGCGACGATGAACTTGCGCCTCTCCGTCGCGAAGAAGCGGTAGGCGACGTCGATCGTGATCCCCTGCTCGCGCTCCGCTTCGAGCCCGTCGACGAGCCGCGAGAGATCGCCTTCGACCGCGGCCAATTCGTCCTCATAGGCCGAGCCCGTCTCGAAGAGCAGCCGCCCGAGCAGGCTGGACTTGCCGTCGTCGACCGACCCGCAGGTGATGAAGCGGAGGAGGCTCTTCTCCGCCATCACCGCCCCCTTCCCGTCATCCCCGCGAAAGCGGGGATCCAGCTACGGCCGCAGCCTTGGACGTGCGCCGCCTGGATTCCCGCTTTCGCGGGAATGACGGAGAAGGGGCGCGCGTTCCCCCCCATCAAAAATACCCCTCGCGCTTCTTGCGCTCCATCGAGGCGGCGCTGTCGCGGTCGATGAGGCGGCCCTGCCGTTCCGACATGCGGTCGCGGCGCATCTCGTCGATCAAGGCGGGGATGGTCGCGGCCGCGCTCTCGATCGCGCCGGAAAGGGGATAGCAGCCGAGGGTGCGGAAACGGACCGACCGTTCCTCCACCGCCTCGCCCGGGCGCAGCTTCAGCCGTTCGTCGTCGACCATCAGGATCGTGCCGTCGCGCACGATCGTCGGGCGCGGGGCGGCGAAATAGAGCTCGGAAACCTCGATCCCCTCCGCCTCGACATAGGTCCAGACGTCGAGCTCGGTCCAGTTGGAGAGGGGGAAGATGCGGAAGCTCTCGCCCGCGGCCTTGCGCGCATTGTAGAGCCGCCACAGCTCGGGCCGTTGCCGCTTCGGATCCCAGCGATGGCCGGCCGAGCGGAAGGAGAAGATCCTTTCCTTCGCCCGCACCCTTTCCTCGTCGCGGCGGGCGCCGCCGAAGGCAGCGTCGAAGCGATGGCGGTCGAGCGCCTGCTTGAGGCCGTCCGTCTTCCACATCTGCGTGTGGAGCGACGAGCCATGATCGATCGGATTGATCCCCCGCGCTTCGGCTTCCGGGTTGCGGTGGACGATCAGCTTTATGCCGGCCTCGGCCGCGGCGCGGTCGCGCAATTCGTACATCGCGCGGAATTTCCAGGTCGTGTCGACGTGGAGCAGGGGGAAAGGCGGCGGCGCGGGGTGGAAGGCCTTGCGGGCGAGATGGAGCAGGACCGAGCTGTCCTTGCCGGCCGAATAGAGCATGACCGGCCTCTCCGTCTCCGCCACCCCTTCGCGAAGGATGTGGATCGCCTCGGCTTCGAGCCGCTGGAGATGGGAGAGGGCCATGGCGGCTCTTTACCCGCAGGACGGCCGGTTGCAACTTGGCCGCCGCGCGGCCATGTCGCGGCGATGACCGAGCCGCCGCTTCGCGCCGCCATCATTCCGGTGACGCCGCTCCAGCAGAATTGCTGCCTGATCTGGTGCACCAGGACGATGAAGGGCGCCTTCACCGATCCCGGCGGCGATCTCGACCGGCTCAAGGCGGCGGCCGAGGCCCAGAAGGTCGACGTCGAGAAGATCCTCCTCACCCACGGCCATATCGACCATTGCGGCTCCGCCAAGATCCTTGCCGACGAGCTCGGCGTGAAGATCGAGGGGCCGCACGAGGCGGACCGCTTCTGGATAAGCCGGCTCGAGGATGACGGCCGCAATTACGGCATCACGGGCAAGCCGTTCGAATCCGACCGCTGGCTGGTCGACGGCGACCAGGTGAATGTCGGCGATCTGGTGCTCGACGTCTATCATTGCCCCGGCCACACGCCGGGCCATGTCGTCTTCCACCATCCGGCCTCGAAGCTTGCGATCGTCGGCGACGTCCTGTTCCGCGGCTCGATCGGCCGCACCGACTTCCCGATGGGCAACCACCAGGATTTGATCGACGCGATCACCAAAAGGCTCTGGCCGCTCGGCGCGGACACGACCTTCGTCCCCGGCCACGGCCCGGTCAGCACCTTCGGCGCCGAGCGCCGCTCCAACCCGTTCGTCGCCGATCAGGTGCTGGCGCGCGCCGACATGTAGGTGATGTGCGGCACCGGCCGCACCCGCTCCATCTGGTCCTGATAGACGATGATCACCGCGTAGATTGCGAGCGCGAGCATGACCAGGGTGCTGCCGATCATGCCGATCATCCGGAACTTGTTGCCGTGCGGCCGGTCCATGCCGAGCGCGTGGAGGATGCGCGCGACGGCGAACAGGGCCGCCAGCACCCAGACCCAGATCGGCTCGCCGCGCGCCAGCTCGATCCCGGCAAGGAGGATGAGGAAGAAAGGCGCCCATTCGACGAAATTGGCCTGCGCCCGCATCCGCGCGATCAAAGGCTCGGAGCCGCCGTCGCCGACCGAGACCCTGTGGGCGACCCGAAGCTGGCTGACCCGCTTGGCGAGCCAGATGTTGAGCAGGGTCAGGGCGGCCGCCATGGTCAGCGTCATCGGCAATATCATCGCGGTCGTTCCTTCCTTGCGCGCCTTGTTCTAGCCGGCGCGGGGCGCTTGCAACAGCAGTCAAAATCGCTATAGCGACGCGGCTCGAAGAGAGCGGGCACACCGGCCGCCATGGTCCGCGGCCGATCCGGCCATTGACCATCGGCACCGCGCCCGCCACATCAAACACGCAACGGAAACAGGTGCCAAATGGCGGTCCCCAAGAGAAAAACCACGCCCTCGCGGCGGAACATGCGCCGCAGCCATGATGCGCTGAAGCCGGTCAATTACCAGGAATGCCCGAATTGCGGCGAGCTTCATCTGCCGCACAATCTGTGCACCGCCTGCGGCCATTATAATGGGCGTGAAATCCGCCCGATCGAGGCGTAAGAGCGGGCCTCGCCAGGGCTTGGGACCAAGGCTTAGGAGACTTTAGAAGTGGGCAGCGGGCCACGGATCGCAATCGACGCGATGGGTGGCGATGTCGGGCCCGCTTTGATGATCGCCGGAGCCGCGCTCGCTTATCAGAGGCGCGACGACCTCTCCTTCCTCCTGTTCGGCGACGAAAAGGCGATCCGCACCGAATTGAGCGCGCACGCCGCGCTCGGCGGCGTCTGCGAGATCGTCCATAGCAGCGATTTCATCGCCGCCGAGGATCGTCCGAGCCAGGCGATCCGCCGCGCCAGGACGACCTCGATGGGCCAGGCCATCGCCGCGGTGAAGGACGGCGCTGTCCAGGCGATGGTCTCGGGCGGCAATACCGGCGCGCTGATGGCCATGTCGAAGCTGGCGCTGCGCACCATGCCCGGAATCGACCGGCCGGCGCTTGCCGCCCTGCTGCCGACGCTCGGCGAGAACGATCTCGTCATGCTCGATCTCGGCGCCAACACCGAGTGCGACGCCCAGAATCTCGTCCAGTTCGCGGTGATGGGTGCGGCTTATGCCCGCGTCGTCCTCGATCTGCCGCGGCCGCGCGTGCAATTGCTCAACATCGGCACCGAGGAATTGAAGGGCACGGACGAGCTCAGGCATGCCGCGGCGATCCTGCGCGAGGCGGAATATCTCGGCATGAGCTTCGACGGCTTCATCGAGAGCGACAAGATTTCGCGCGGCGACGTCGACGTCGTCGTCACCGACGGCTTTTCCGGCAATATCGCGCTCAAATCGCTGGAGGGGACGGCGCGGTTCGTCACCGACCTGCTCCGCCGCGCCTTCTCCAGCTCGCTGCGCTCGAAGATCGGCTTCCTGATTTCCCGGCCGGCGACCGAATTGCTCCGTCACCATCTCGATCCGAACAACCATAATGGCGCGGTCTTCCTCGGCCTCAACGGCCTCATCGTGAAGAGCCATGGCAGCGCCACCGAAAAGGGCGTCGCCAATGCGATCCGCGTCGCCGCGCGGATGGTGCGCGAGGAGCTTACCCGCAAGATCATCGAGGATCTCGACAATATCTCGGCGCATCGGGAAACGGTCGCCGCCAAATGAGTCGCCGCTCCGTCATCCTCGGCACGGGCTCGGCCCTGCCGCCCCGCCGCGTCACCAATGCCGAGCTGGCCGAGCGGGTCGAAACCACCCACGAATGGATCGTCGAGCGCACCGGAATCGAGGCGCGCCACATCGCCGCCGACGGCGAGACCACCGCGACCCTCGCCACCGAAGCCGCGAAGAAGGCGCTTTTCGCAGCCGGCGTGCCGGCGGAGAAGGTCGGGCTGATCGTCCTCGCCACCGCGACGCCGGACCAGACCTTTCCGGCCTCGGCGACCCTCGTCCAGACCGCGTTAGGCATCGACGATTGCATTGCCTTCGACGTCGCCGCCGTCTGCACCGGCTTTCTCTATGCGCTCTCGGTCGCCGACAACATGCTGAAGGGCGGCATGGCCGAACATGCGCTCGTGATCGGCTCGGAGACGTTCAGCCGCATCCTCGACTGGGAGGATCGGGCGACCTGCGTCCTGTTCGGCGACGGCGCCGGCGCGATCCTGCTCCAGGCCCAGGAGACCGGGGACGCCAGGGAGTTGGACCGGGGCGTGCTCGCCACCCGTCTCCACGCCGACGGCCGGCACAACGGCCTTCTCTATGTCGACGGCGGCGTCTCGACGACGGGCACGGTCGGCAAGCTCCGCATGAAGGGGAGGGAGGTGTTCCGCCACGCCGTCATCAACCTCGCCGACGTGCTCGGCGAGGTGCTCGCCGCCGCCGGCCACAGGCCCGAGGAGATCGACTGGGTGGTGCCGCACCAGGCGAACAAGCGAATCCTCGACGCGACGGCCAAGAAGCTGGGCCTCGATCCGAATCGGGTGATCGTCACCGTCGACCAGCACGCCAATACGTCGGCCGCCTCGGTCCCGCTCGCGCTCGACGTCGCGGTTCGCGACGGCCGCATCAAGCCCGGCGACCTCATCGTGCTCGAAGCGATGGGCGGCGGATTCACCTGGGGCGCGGCGGTCGTCCGCTACTGAAACCGCCCCGGCGCATTGCGTATTTGCCACCGGACCGAAGCTATACTATTGTTTTCCCTTACCTCGGGGGGAGGGAGCATCGAAATGGCCGACGCGGGTACGATCAGGCGCACGGACGCCGGGACTTTGACACGGGCGGATCTTGCAGACGTGGTTCACCGGGAAATCGGCCTGTCGCGGGCCGAATCGGCCGGGCTCGTCGAGCGTATCCTTCATCATATGTGCCACGCGCTCGCCGACGGCCAGAATGTGAAGATTTCCGGCTTCGGAAGCTTCATCCTGCGCGACAAGGGCGAGCGGGTCGGGCGCAATCCGAAGACCGGCGTCGAGGTTCCGATCGCGCCGCGTCGCGTCCTCACCTTCCGCGCCAGCCAGATCATGCGCGAGCGGATCGCCCGGAAAGGCTGAGGCCTTTTGTGGCCGAGCCCTCCGCCAAGAGCGACCAGGCCTTTCGCACCATCGGCGAGCTCGCCGCCGATCTCGGCGTGCCGCAGCATATCCTGCGCTATTGGGAGACGCGCTTTCCGCAATTGAAGCCGCTCCAGCGCGCCGGCAACCGGCGTTATTACCGTCCGGCCGACGTCCAGCTCGCCCACCGCATTCACAAGTTGCTGAACCAGGACGGCTATACGATTCGCGGCGTCCAGCAATTGCTCGCCGGCGGCGGCGAGCGCGGCGAGGAGGCCCAGGCAGCGGAGCCCGCCGCGGCCGCGGCCCCCGCAGCGCAAGGGATGGCCTTTCCGCTGGAGGCGCTGCGCGCAATCCGCCGCAGCCTCGCCCAGGCGCTGGAGGAAAGCGCCTAGGACGTCGACATTCGATCCCATCGTCCCTCTCCCTTGAGGACGAGGGAGTCAGCGCGGGGGGGAGACTAATCGCTGTCCGGGCCGAGCTCCGGGTCGAGGTCGCGGGGGCGGATGAAGCGGACGATTTTTCCCTGTCCTTCGCCGACGTTGCGCCAATGCGCCGCCGGAAAGACGATCCCGGCGAGGGTGCCGGTCGGATATTTGATCTCCACCTCCGCGCGCAGCGGCCCGTCGCGGCCGGCGAGGAACAGGGTCAATTCCTCGAGCCCGGGATTGTGGCCGATCAGCAGCAGGCGTTCGACCGCATCCGGTGTCTCGCGCACCAGCTCGACGAGCGTCCGCAGCGAAGCCAGATAGATGCGATCGTCATAATCAGGTTCGATCGGCCCGAAGGACGAAGCGATTTCCTCGATCGTCTGGACCACCCGCCGCGCCGGCGAGGCAAGGATCCGGTCGAAGGCAAGGCCGAGATTGCGCATCTCCCGCCCCACAATGCGCGCCGCCCGCCGGCCGCGCGGGTTGAGCGGGCGGTCGAAGTCGCGTTTGACGGGGTCGTCCCAGCTGGACTTGGCGTGGCGCAGCAGCGTCAGAATCTTCATTCTGCCTCGAAAGCAACGCTTGCGGGGCTCGCCTGATGCCCCAAAGTCGTGACGGAGGAAAGACGCACTAGTGTGCTGAATTTGAAGTTCGCCCTTTTTTGGATCACGCTCGGAGCGAACTTCAAATTCAAAAAGCACACTAGAATCATTGGTTTGCTAGTGTGGCTGGAGATTCGAAAATTCGCTCCGAGCCCTCCATCCGATCCGGCGAATTTCCGAATCGCCACACTAGCGCGATCGCTTCGTCGAGCGGCAGGCGCCGGACGGCGACGCCGGGCGGGAAGGCGTCGAGCAGGCGCGAGGGCGTCGCCGACGACAGCAGGACGAAGATGCCCCGGTCGCCCTCGCGGCGGATCAGCCGGCCGAACGCCTGGGCGAGCCGGGCGCGCACCACCCGGTCGTCATAGGCCGTGCCGCCGCCCACCGCCCGCCGCGCCGCGTGGAGCACGGTCGGCCGCGGCCAGGGCACGCCTTCCATCACGACGAGCCGCAGCGATTCGCCCGGCACGTCGACGCCGTCGCGAAGCGCGTCGGTGCCGAGCAAAGAGGCGCGCGGATCGTCGCGGAAAATGTCGATCAACGTGCCCGTATCCATCGGATCGACATGCTGGGCGAAGAGCGGCAACCCGGCGCGGGCGAGCCGGTCGGCGATGCGGGCATGGACCGCCTTCAGCCGCTGGATCGCGGTGAACAGGCCCAATGTGCCGCCCTCCGCCGCCTCGATCAGCCGGGCATAGGCGCCGGCCAGCCCGGCAAGGTCGCCGCGCTTCAGATCGGTGACGATCAGCACCTCGCTCTGCGCCGCATAATCGAACGGGCTCGGCGCCTCGAACCGGCGGGCGCCGCCGACATGGCAGGCGCCGGTCCGCGCCTCGGCCGCCGCCCAGTCGCCGGCGCCGCGCAGGGTCGCCGAGGTGACGAGCAGGCTGTGCGCAGGCTTCAGCACCGCCTCGGCGAGCGGCCGGGTCGGGTCGAGCCAGTGTCGGCGCAGGCCGATATCATATTCGCGCCCGTCGACCCGCTCGACCGCCAGCCAGTCGACGAAATCGGGATCGCCCCGGCCGCCGATCCGCGACACCAAAGCGATCCAGGCGGCGAGCGTGCGCGTCCGCCAGGCGAGGCCGCCGATCGCGCCCTCGATCCGGGCCCGCGCCGGCGCGTCGAGCCAGTCGGGCGCATCCTCCAGCACGGCTTCGAGCCGCCGCGCCAGCGCCATCAACGGGCGCATCAGCAGCTCGAGCGCCTCGGCGGCGGGCGCCGCGGCCCCGACGATCGGCCCGTCCAGCTCGGCCATCTCGGTCTCGAGCCCGTAGCCGGCATCCTGCGCCGTCGCCCGCGCATAGACGGCGGCGCGGACCGCGGCGAGCAGCGCTTCCAATGGCCCGAACGGCTGGCCTTCGGCGATCCGGCCGAGCCAGCCGTCGCCGGGCAGCAGCCCCGCCGCCTGCACCGCCAAGTCGAGCGCCGCCGCGCCGCCTTCATCATAGGAGGCGACGTCCATCAGCCGCGCGGCGAGGCCACGCCGCCGGCCGCGGCCCCTGCCCTCCGGCCCCATGATCCAACGCCGAAGCTCGATCGTCTCCTGCCCGGTCAACGCCGCGGCGAAGGTCGAATCGGCGGCATCGAACAGGTGATGGCCCTCGTCGAACACGATCCGCGTCGGCGGGTTGCCGCCGCCCGCGACCGCGGAAGCGGGGGTCCCGCCGCGCGCGGCATTGACCATCACGAGGGCATGGTTGGCGATGACGATGTCGGCATCCTGGCTTGCCCGCGCCGAGCGCTCGATGAAGCATTTGCGGTAATGCGGGCAGCCGGCATAGACGCATTCGCCGCGCCGGTCGGTCAGTGCGGTCGCGCCGGCCCGGCGGAACAGGGTCGGCAGCCAGCCCGGCATGTCGCCGCCGACCATGTCGCCGTCCTTCGTATAGGCGGCCCAGCGCGCCGCGAGCTGGGCAAGGATGGCGGCGCGGCCGGCGAAGCCGCCCTGCAGCGCATCCTCCAGATTGAGCAGGCAGAGATAATTTTCGCGGCCCTTGCGGACGACGATCCTGCGCTTGCGCTCCGCCGGATCGGGGAACAGGCGAAGCCCCTCGCGGTCGAGCTGGCGCTGGAGCGCCTTGGTGAAGGTCGAGACCCAGACCGCCCCGTCCGCCTTCGCCGCCCAGAGCGAGGCCGGGGCGAGATAGCCCAAGGTCTTGCCGATCCCGGTCCCCGCTTCGGCGAGGAGCAAATTGGGCCGGTCCTCGACCAGGCGGGGCGCGAAGATCCCGGCCGCCGCCGCGGCATAATCGCGCTGGCCCGAGCGCATTTCCGCCCGCGCGCCGACCAGGCCGCAGAGGCGCTCGACCGCTTCCTCCGGCGCGATCCGGATCGGGCGCGGCTGCGGCCGGCCGCCGCTCTCCTCCCACAAAGGCAGGCGCGAGAAGAGCCAGCGTTCGTCGCGGTCCGGCCGCCGGATGCGCTCGGCCACCGCCGGCGCCCAGGTCCAGCGCAGCCGCGTCAGCGCCTGCGCCGAGGTCCAGGCGCCCTCCCGCTCGGGCCAGTCGGCGAGGAGGGTGGCGAGCAAGGTCTCGGCCGCTTGCAGCAGGAAGCGCGCCGCCGTGCCGTCGTCGGGCGGCGCGGCGAGGCCGAGCGCATCGGCAAGGCCCTTGGGCGTCGGCACCGCATGGCGCGCCGGATGGACGAAGGCGAACAGCTCGAGCAGATCGAGGCCCGACAGCTCCGGATAGCCGAGCCTTTGTCCGACCAGAGGCGCGTTGAGCATGATCGCCGGCGTCTCCGCCGCGCGGGCGATCGCCTCGCCGCGGCCGAGCGCCCGAACCTCTCCGTCCGGCCCGGCCAGCCAGATGCCGCCATGGGTTGCGTAGAGCGAAGGATAAGGCAAAGAGGCCGCCACGATCGGGCTTTGGATGACCGGGAACGAAAGGGCAACAGTGAACGTCCCGCAGGAGCTTCGCGCCGCCGCTCTGGTGTCCAGGGCCTGGCCCTATGAGGAAGCCCGCAAGCTGCTGAAGCGCTGGCCGGACGGGCCGCCGGCGGGCGAGCTCGTCTTCGAGACCGGCTATGGCCCCAGCGGCCTGCCCCATCTCGGCACCTTCCAGGAAGTCGCCCGCACCCTGATGGTGCGCCACGCTTTGTCCGAGATGGTCGACTGGCCGAGCCGGCTCATCGCTTTCTCCGACGACATGGACGGCATGCGCAAGGTGCCGCCCGGCGTGCCCAACCAGGACATGATGCACGCGCATCTCGACCAGCCGTTGAGCCGGGTGCCCGACCCTTATGGCTGCGGCCATGAATCCTATGCCGCGCACAACAACAATCTGCTGCGCCAATTCCTCGACCGCTTCGGCTTCGATTACGAGTTCCTCGCCTCGTCCGATTGCTATTGCTCGGGCCGCTTCGACGAGACCCTGCGTCAGGTGCTGCGCCGTTTCGACGCGATCATGGCGGTGATGCTGCCGACCCTGCGCGCGGAACGGCGGCAGACCTATTCGCCCGTCCTCCCGATCAGCCCGGAGAGCAATAAGGTGCTGCAGGTCCCGGTGCAGGTGGTCGATGCCGAGACGGGGCTGATCCGCTACACCGATCCCGTCTCGGGGCAGGTAGTCGAGCAGTCGATCCTATCCGGCGGCGCCAAGCTGCAATGGAAGGTCGACTGGGCGATGCGCTGGGTCGCGCTCGGCGTCGATTATGAGATGTCGGGCAAGGATCTGATCGATTCGGTGACCCAAAGCTCGAAGATCGCCCGCATCCTCGGCACGCGGCCGCCCGAGGGGTTCAATTACGAGCTCTTCCTCGACGAGAATGGCGAGAAGATCTCGAAGACCAGGGGCAACGGCGTCACCATCGATGAATGGCTGAGCTATGCGCCGGAGGAGAGCCTCGTCTTCTATCTTTATCGCGAGCCCAGGAAGGCCAAGCAATTGAGCTTCGGCATCATTCCCAAGGCGGTCGACGAATATCAGCAATTCCTCGCCGCTTACCCCGGCCAGCCGATCGAGCAGAAGCTCGGCAATCCGGTCCACCACGTCCATGGCGGCAAGGTGCCGCCGGTGCGGCTGCCGATCAGCTTCGCTTTGCTGCTCAACCTGGTCGGCGTCGCGTCGACCGACGACAAGCAGCTCATTTGGGGCTTCGTCCGCCGCTACGTACCGGACGTGTCGCCGGAGACGCATCCCGAGCTGGACGCGCTGATCGACTATGCGCTCGCTTATTTCCGCGATTTCGTCGCCGGCTCGCTGCGTCGCCGGGCGCCGAACGAGACCGAGGCGGCGGCATTGCGCGATCTCGACGCCCGCCTCGCCGCGCTTCCCGCCGAGGCTTCGCCCGAAGCGATCCAGACCGAGGTCTACGAAGTCGGCAAGGCCCATCCGTTCGAGACCCTGCGCGACTGGTTCCGCGCCCTCTACGAGACCCTGCTCGGCACCAGCCAGGGCCCGCGCATGGGCAGCTTCATCGCCCTTTACGGCATCGACAACAGCCGCAAGCTGATCGGCGAGGCGCTGGCCTGACCTAGGGTCTCCAATGCTCCTGTCGCCCCACGGCGGCTGCTTCGCGGACATAATCGCGCGGCGCTTCACCCTGCTCACTCGGTCTTGCCAAGCTTGCGCCACGGAACGGCCGACACGTTCGGGCGCTTTGGCTCCGAGGCGGGGCAAGCGCCGCGGATCTGGAAGCGGCCAATTGTTGGAGGCGGCCGGTGACCATGGAAATTCTGTTCGTCGCGGGTTTCGGCCCGATCGTGCGCGATGTCGACGAGAGCCTGGCGCTTTATCGGGACACGCTGGGGCTGAAGCTGGAGGCGGGAAAGGCCGAGCCCGATTACTTCCACGTCGGCAATGTGGACGGCGTCAAGCATTTCGCGCTCTGGCCGCTCGCCAAGGCTGCCATCTCATGCTTCGGCAAGCCGGAATGGCCCGTCGACGTGCCTGCGCCCAATGCGTGGATCGAGTTCGACGTCGCCGACATCGAAGAGGCGACCGGGATTCTAGAGTCCAGGGGCTATCGCTTGCTGGTCGCCGCGCGGAAGGAGCCCTGGGGGCAGACGGTCACCAGGTTTCTCAGCCCGGAAGGCCTGCTGGTCGGCGTGACGTTGACGCCCTTCTTCCGGGACAAGGCCTGATCTTCGCCGCCGAGCGAATTCGGTTGCGTCAGGACACGGATTCAGGCGGCGGCCTCACAAAAAGAGAAGCGCCTAAATCCCGTGCCCGCCCGGCGGCAGGACGCGGGGGATGCGGCGGGTCATCGGCAGGCTGGGCTTGACCGTGGCCGAGATCTTTTCCGCCTCGGGTCGGGGGAGGCCACTCAGCACCAAAGCCTCGGTCAGCGCCTGCTCGGCGGGGACGGCGACGTCGGGTTCGATGCCGACGCCTTCCCAATCCTTGCATGTATCGGGGTCGGAGCTGCGGCCGACCGGGATGAAGGCGCTGAACCTGTCGCCGATCTTCTCCTCGCCGCCATAATGGTCGGCGCCGGCGGTCGGCTCGCCGACGATGGTCGCGCGGTGGGTGTGCTTGAGGGCGAGCGTCATATGCTCGGCCGCCGAGCCGGTGGCGCCGGAGGTGAGGACGAACACCCTGGCGTTGAACAGCCGCTTTTCGGTCTTGCTGGGAACGACATAATGTTCGCGACGGATGACCCCCGCCGGCCCCGGAACCACGCGCATATCGTCGTCGCCCATCGGGCTGCCCTGGCTGTGGTCGACCGAGCTGCGCGTATCCATCGTCAGCAGGGTCGCCGGCCTGGCGAAGAGATAGGGGAACATCGCGTTCATCTCGGCGACGCCGCCGCCATGATGGGTGCGGTTGTCGAAGATAATGACCTTGGCGGTGGCATGGTCGATCATGAACAAGCGGGCCGCCGCCACCGTCTCCGGATCGCCCGGGAAGACGTTGAAGCGGATATAGGCGATGCCGGGCGCGAGCCAGCGCGCTTCCTCGATCGGCTTCCAGGGGAAGACCGGAAGCGTCTGCGCGGCGGCCGGCTTCTGCGCGCCGGGCGGCGGCGGGCGCATCGCCGGGCCGACCCGCACCCGCAGATGCGCGTCGGGCGAGACGGCGCGAAGATCGGCGGTCAGCCGGTCGGCGAGCGCGCGGCCCGAGGCAATGCCGTCATAAGCACCGCCCGCCGCATTGGCGCGCAGCATCGCGGCGTAGCGACGGGCGATTTCGGGGAAGACGTAATTGTCCTCCAGCTTGTGCGCGAGGTCGGTCGCGGTCTGGCGCGCTTCGTCCTTCGTGATCGTGATGTCGGCGGGTGGGGCGGGGCGGGGCGCCGGGTCGGGCGCCGGCGCGGGCGGGGTCTGGGCGAGCGCGGCCGCGGTGGAGACGAGCAAGGCCGCGGCGGCGGCGATACGAAATCCGGACATTCTTCCTCCAAAAAAGCGAAGCGAGCATCCCCGCGCCCGAACATACCGAGCGGCGGCGCTTTTTGCGCGATTTTCGGTGCCCTTCCGTGCCAATGTTCGGCGAAGAAGGGCATGAAAGCGGCATGGCCAGGAAACTCGACGGATTCGACATCGCGCTTCTGAACCGGCTCCAGCAGGACGTTCTCGCCACCGCCGAGGCGCTGGCGCGGGAGGTGCCGCTCTCCCCCTCCGCCATCGCCCGGCGGGTGCGGAGCCTGCGCGAAGAGGGGCTGATCGCCGCCGATATCGCCATCCTCTCGCCCGGCCTCACCGCCGGCCGGCTGCGCGCCATCGTCCAGATCCAGGTGCACGAACATGCCGAGGAAAGGGGCATCGCCGTCCTGCGCGCGCGCCTCGCGGCCGCGCCGGAGGTCCAATTGCTCGCCAATGTCGCCGGCGCCTTCGATCTGCTCGCGCTCGTCGTCACGCGCGACATGGCGGCGTTCAACGCCTTCGCCGACGCCTATTTCGCCGCCGACCCGGCGGTGCGCCGCTACGAGACCTGCTTCGTCAAGGCCGAGATCAAGAACCTGCCGAGCGTGAAGCTGGACGAAGGCGACGTGAGCCGGATCTGATTCCTTGCCGTCATTGCGAGCGGAGCGAAGCAATCCAGCGCGGCGTGTGCGCTGTGCCAACGGGATTGCTTCGTCGCTGCCGCGAAGCGGCAGTCTATCCTGAGCGACGCCGCAGGCGGCGTCGAAGGGCTCCTCGCAATGACGAGGTAAGGAATCAGGCCGCTTTCTTCGCCGCGATCCAGGCCTCGATCTTCTCTTCCAGCACCTTCATCGGCAGCGCGCCGGACATCAGCACCTGGGCGTGGAATTCGCGCACGTCGAATCTCGGCCCAAGCGCTTGCTCGGTCCGGGTGCGCAGCCGCCTTATGGTGAGCTGGCCGATCTTGTAGGCGAGCGCCTGGCCGGGGATGGCGATGTAGCGCTCGACCTCGGCGGTGGCGTCGGTCGGGCTCATCGCGCTGTTGTCGAGCATATATTTGATCGACTGGTCGCGCGTCCAACCCATCGAATGGATGCCGGTGTCGACGACGAGCCGCATCGCGCGGAGGATCTCGTCGTTCAAATGGCCATAATTCTGATAGGGGTCGGTATAGAAGCCGAGCTCGTAGCCGAGGCTTTCCGAATAGAGCGCCCAGCCCTCGACATAGGCGGTGTTGCCGCCGAACCGCTGGAAGGGCGGAAGCTTGGTGTCCTCCTGGGCGAGGCTGATCTGGAAATGGTGGCCCGGCCGCCCCTCGTGCAGGAACAAGGTCTCGTATCCCCAGGTGTAGCGCGAGGGCAGGTCGTAGCTGTCATAATAGAAGATTCCGGGCCGCGAGCCGTCGGGCGTCCCCTGTTCGTAATCGCCGCCGGCCGAGGTCTTCTCGCGATAGGGCGGCGTCGGCCTGATCTCGAGCGGCGATTTCGGGATGGTCGAGAAATCGCGCCCCACGACCTCGCCGACGCGCCGGTCGATGGCGAGGAAGGCGTCGCGCATCGCGGCTGCCGAGGCGGGCTTGAAGCGCGGATCGGTGCGCAGGAAATCGGCGAATTGCTGGAGATTGCCGTGGAAACCGACCTGGTCCTTCACCTTCTCCATCTCGTGGTGGATGCGGTCGACCTCGCTGAGGCCGAGCGCATGGATTTGAGCGGGCGTCATGTCGGTGGTCGTGTTGACCGCCACCAGATAGCGGTAGAGCGCGGCGCCGCCCGGCATCTGGCCGAGGCCGACGCTGTCGCGGCATCTGGGCAGATAGACATTCTGGATGAAGTCGCGCAGCCTTTTGTGGGCCGGGGTCAATTTGTCCTGGATGAAGGCGGCATATTCGGCCTTGAGCCGCGCCCGGTCGGCGGCCGGGATGCCGGCGGGGAATTCGGTCACCGGCTTGTAGAAGGTCGAATCCTCGGCCTTGCCGGCGGTGAGGTCGTCGAGCTGGGCGACGACGTTGCGCATCACCAATTTGGGCTGGACGATCCCGTCGGCCATGCCCTGGCGCATGCGGCCGATCGCCCGGTCGATATAGACGATATAACCGGCCAGCCGCTTCAGATTGTTCTCATAATCGGCGACCGTCTTGAACGGCGCCGCGCCCTCGCCGGAGCTGAGGTCCGGCATCGCGACCTGGAGGCCGGAAAAATGGTCGATCGGACGCTCGATCGTCTCCTTGAGCAAAGGCTGCTCGAAGCCCTCGAGGTCGAGCTGACGCTGCCATTTGAAGACGTCGTAGGAGATTCTTTCCTCCGGATTCAGCCGGGCGCGGTCGATCGAGCCGAGGGTGGCGAGATCGCTTTGCGCCGCGCGCCGCTCCGCCGCGAAATAGGCGTCGGTGATATAGTCGCCGAAGCGGCCGGCATAGCGCAGGTCGCCGCGAAACAGGGCCTGGATCGGATTGCGGCGGAGCGTCGCTTCGTCGCTGTCGTGGAACAGCTTCGCGAGCCGCCGGCTGTCGCTGAATCGGGCGGCGGCCGGCGCCGAATGGACGCGATGCACGGGCGGCGCGGCCGCGGCCATGGCCGGAAACGCCAAAGCCGAGCCGGCGGCGAGCAGCAGGATCAGAGATTTCATACCATCCTCCCCAAAGCCGTGTTATTCTTCTAATACGGCGCCGACCCGGCGGCAAACAAGCGGCCCGGCCGGCCGGCTCAATAAGGCGCCGTCGGCGTCACGCCGTGCGCGCCGTACCAGCCCCAGGGCCGCTCGCGATACCATTTGGTGATCACATATTTGACGCCGGCCTCGACCGGCCGCCCGGTGTGGAGCGAATAGACGTTCGGCTCGCCATATTCGTCGAGATTGTTCCAGACGAGCAGGTTTCCGGCGCGCGGCGTCACCTGGATACCGGCCTTGGGGAAAGCGGTCTGGCCGCCCGCCTCGGGCTCGTTGAGGAAGATCATCGCCGTCCAGGTGCGCTGTCCGCCCTGGCGCTCCTGCTCGGGCCAATAGGCCTCGCTCGCATAGAAGAAGTCGTGATGCTCCTTGAACTGCTGGCCGACCGAATAGCGCTGGCCCTGGATCGTCTCGCCATGCTCGGGCTGGATGCCGGTCAGCGCGTTGATCTTGCGCTCGGTCTCGATGTTGACCTGGTCGGTGATGCGCAGATTGCAGCTCTCGCTGGTGCGGAACTCGGGATCGGGGCTTTCGGAGAGGAGCTGCGAGGGCTGCCGGTCCTTGTCGATCAGGTCGATGAGCTGGTCGCATTCCCGTTTCGTGAGGAAATTGCGGACGACGAAGATGTCGAGCCCCTGGGCCGGCAGCTTCATCGCGTTCGACGTTTGCAGCAGCCGGTCGCGCACCCAGGCGCCGATCTGCATTCGATAGAAGGCGGCGGAATCGCCGACCTGCGTGCTCATCGCGCCGCCTTTCCGCCGACCGTCCCATGATCGACAGGCCGGAGATGGAGGGAGGGAAGCAGGAGCAGGCAAATAGGCATAGCGCGGGAATCCACCGAAAAACCGGTCATTTCATGCGGCCCGGCCCGAAGGTTGACAAGCGAAAAGCCCGGAGCGCCGGGAGCGCTCCGGGCTTCTTTTCTTCCGGGAAGGCGTTGCTCGGGACGACTACCAGAAGAAGTTAGGGATCGAGTCGAGCACTTCGCCGCTGTCCATGTCGACCAGCACGACGTCGTTATAATAGCGCACCCAGTCGGCCCCCGGAGGCGCCGGCGGCAGGTCGTAATAGGCCGGATCGATCCAGTAATCCCGGTTGTAGAAGAGCGAATCGAGGACGAAGCCGATCTCCAACGGGCTGTAATAATAATCGCGGTACGGCGCATAATAAGGGCCGAGGTGGAAGATCCGCCGGTTGGCATAGCGATAGCGCTGCCAATCGTAGCGGCCGTTGTTCCGCCAGCCGCGGTCCCAGCGGACGCCGCCGCGGCGGTCGCCGCGCCACGCCTGGCGATTGCCCTCGAATCGCCGTTGCTGCTGGAAGCCGGCGCCGGGTCGCTCGCGCCGATCCTGCGGCGCGGCGTTGCGCTGGACATCGGCATTGCCCTGCCGCTGGAAGCGGGCCTGGCCGTTCCAGCCCGCGCCGCCGC
Organism: Allosphingosinicella sp.; assembly: GCA_036491055.1. Classification (GTDB taxonomy): domain Bacteria; phylum Pseudomonadota; class Alphaproteobacteria; order Sphingomonadales; family Sphingomonadaceae; genus Allosphingosinicella. The sequence continues at coordinate 14,036 of DASXCT010000046.1, read as the reverse complement.
GGCCCTGCCAGGCGCCGCGCTGCTGCGCCTGGGCCGGCGCCTGCTGCTGGAAGCTGCGCTGGCCGCCCCAATTGCGGCCCTGGAAACGCTGGCCCTGCGGCGCCTGCTGGAAGCGCTGAGCTTGCGGCGCCTGCTGGAAATGCTGGCCCTGGGGCGCCTGGCGCTGCGCCGGTGCCTGGCGTTGCGGCCGCGCCTCCTGCCGGCCGGCGGCCTGCCCGCGATCATGCCGGTTGCCGTCATTCTGGGCCGCGAGCGAGGTTGTCGCCGTCGCCGCCATCAAAAACCCGATCAATGCCCTACGCATTAATATTCTCCTCTGTGCCGGCGCGGCTGGGCGCCGCCACCGATCGCCGGCTTGTGCGGCAAGGGCGATGAGCCGATGCTGAACTCGCCGGACAGCGTTCAGAAAGGATTCGGACAGGTGGCGGGCGAGCGGGGAGGGCGATGGACGACGGCCGCCTGACGATCGCCCGCGACGGCGGCGTTGCCCATGTCGCGCTCGCGCGCGAGGACCGGCTCAACGCCATGGACAAGGCGATGTTCGAGGCGATCGGCGAGGCCTTCCGGAGCCTCGGCGCCGATCCTTCGGTGCGCGTCGTCCTGCTCTCGGCGGGCGGCCGCCATTTCAGCGCCGGCCTCGATCTCCATTATGCGGCGAGCCAGTTCGCGAGCCTGGACGAAGATCCCGGGCGCGCGGCGGAGGCGCGGCTGCGCCATATCCACTGGCTCCAGGATTGCTTCACCGCCGCCGAGCAGGCGCGCGTGCCGGTGATCGCCGCGCTCCATGGCGGCTGCATCGGCGCCGGCGTCGATCTCGCCTGCGCCTGCGATATCAGGATCGGCGCGGCGGACGCCTTCGTCCAGGTGGCGGAGGTGGACGTCGCCATCGCCGCCGATCTCGGCACGCTCCAGCGGCTGACCCGCCTCATCCCCGAAGGCATGGTGCGCGAGCTTGCTTATAGCGGCCGGCGGATGGAGGCGGACGAGGCGCTTCGCCTCGGCTTCTTCAACCGAATCGCGCCGGACCGCGAGGCGGCGATCGCCGCCGGCCTCGCGCTCGCCCATGCGATCGCCGCCAAGTCGCCGCTTGCGATCGCCGGCATCAAGGCGAGCCTCAATTACAGCCGCGGCCGCACCGTCGAGGACGGGCTGCGCCATGTCGCCTTGTGGAATGCGGGCGCCCTCGCCACCGGCGATCTCGACGCGGCGATCCGGGCGCGGCTGGACAAGAATGCACCGGACTATGGCGATCTTTCGGGCTGAGGGGCCTGTACCGCCGCTTGAAAGCGCGACCCTCTCCTGCTAGTTGCGCCCGCAACGGCGCGGGAACCGTCTCGCGACGATGCGGATTTTATGCTATCGGCACGCGCATACGGACCGGCCTTGGCGGCCGCCGCGCAAGCCCATTCGAACCGGAGTTGACGAGACTTTATGCAGATCATCGTTCGCGACAACAATGTCGACCAGGCGCTGCGGGCGCTCAAGAAGAAGCTCCAGCGCGAAGGCGTCTACCGCGAGATGAAGCTGCGCCGCCATTATGAGAAGCCGTCCGAGAAGCGCGCCCGCGAGCGCGCCGCCGCGATCCGCCGCGCCCGCAAGCTGGAGCGCAAGCGCGCCGAGCGCGACGGCGGCGGCGCCCGCTAAACGGCGCGACGCTTGCTTCATTGGAGGGCGGCGCATATCGCCGCCCTTTTCATGTCCGGGAGCCTCCCATGTCCGTGACCGCCGTTCCGCTGCGCCCGATTGCGAAGGGCTCCGTGGCGAAGCTCTGGATCGGGCTTCTGGTGCTCGTCTTGATCGCCGGCGCCTTCGCCTGGTGGGGCACGGCCGGCCAGCAATGGACGACGACCGCGTCGGGCCTCAAATATCGCGTGGTCAAGGAAGGGACCGGCCCGACCGCGACCGATGCCGACGTCGCCTTCGTCGAATATATCGGCCGGCTCCAGGACGGCACGGTCTTCGATACCAATGTCGGCAAGCAGCCGGTTCCGTTTTCGCTGAAGCCCGGCGCCCTGATCCCCGGCTTCACCGAGGGCCTCCATCTCATGCAGAAGGACGGCGTCTACCGGCTGCGCATTCCCGGCAAGCTCGCTTATGGCGAGCAGGGCAGGCCCGGCATTCCGCCCAATGCGACGCTCGACTTCGATATCCACGTGCTGGGGATCATCTCCGAGGAGACGATGCGGGCGATGATGCTGCAGCAGCAAATGCAGCAGCAGATGCAGGGCGGCCAGGGCCAAGGCGGCCAGGGAGCGGGCGGCCAGGGGCAGGGCGGCGGCCAGGGCCCGGCCGAGGGCGCGCCGATCCAATAGGGGTCGAACGATAGCCGGCGACTTACGGCTTCTTCGCCTCCTGCGGCCGCAGCGAGATGCCGGCGCGGCCGCTCCTCAAAGCGGTGAACCAGCTGATCGGGTTCAGCCAGCGCGACGATCCGTCATAGGAGAAGGTGATGAACTCGGCGCGGCCGCCGATATTCTCCCACGGCACCGGTCCGCCCAGCCCCTGCTCCGAGAGCGGAACGCGGCTGTCGGCGCTGTTGTCGCGATTGTCGCCCATCAGGAAGACATGGCCCGCGGGAACCGTGATCGGGGCATAATCGTCCTCGGCCGATTTGCCCTCGTCGATCGTGTCGTAAATGCGTCCGTTGGGCAGGGTCTCGCGGAAGACGGGAAGGCTGCAATAGAACCGGCCCCCCACTTCGACGCGGTGATCGCCGAAATTGTCGATGCAGGGCAAATTGTCGTCGACCGGGATCATCGTCGCCGGCCTTTGCTCGCGCTTGACCGGCTTGCCGTTGAGGATGAGCTGCCCGCCGACGAGCTGGACGGTGTCGCCGGGAAGGCCGATCACCCTTTTGATATAGTCCGAGGTCTCGTGGGGCGGGGTCAGGATGACGACGTCGCCCCGCTGCGGCATCCGGCCGAACAGCCGCCCGGCCATGTGGGGCAGGACGTGGAAGCTCGGGCTCACCCACGACCAGCCATAAGGATATTTGGTGACGACCAGCCGGTCGCCCGTGAGCAGCCCCGGCATCATCGATTCCGACGGGATGTAGAAGGGCTTGGCGACGAAGGTGTGGAAGGCGAGCACGGCGAGGACGAGCCAGAAGATCGCCCTCAGCTCCCCCCACCAGTCGGTGCCCTGCTTCTCCTTCGTCTTGGCCGGGGTCGCTTCGGCGGGAGCCGCGGCGGGAACGGCGGCTTGAGGAGTGGGATCGTTCGGATCGGTCATTGGCAATGCGGGATCGCTGCTGCTCACCCTTTACTCCTCGATTGGGGGAATGCGGCGATGACGACAAAGGCCAAAGCGAAGGGATGATCGTCGGTCATCGTCAAATGGATTTCGGCGAAGTGGCCCTCCGGCGTCATCGCGTCAAGCCTCGCCTTGGCGCCTCCGGCCAGTTCGAGCGTCGGCGCGCCCGAGGCCAGGTTGACGATTCCGATGTCGCGCATGAACACGCCGCGGCGAAAGCCGGTGCCGACCGCCTTCGCGAAGGCCTCCTTGGCGGCGAACCTCTTGGCATAGGTGCCGGCGCGGCTGAACGGCCGGCCTTCCGCCTTTGCCCGCTCGGTCTCGGTGAAGACGCGGCGGACGAAGCGCTCGCCGAACCGGTCGAGCGAGGCCTGGATGCGCTCGATATTGCAGAGGTCGGAGCCGATGCCGAGGATCATGACGGCTCCCCCAAGCCGTCGCCCCGGCGGAGCATGTCCTGAGCGACGCCGCAGGCGGCGTCGAAGGGGCCGGGGTCCCAGCGAGACCGGCCGAGACTATTTGTCCAATCCCGGCTCTCGGCTCCGCCGAGCTTTATCCCGAGCAACGTCGAGGCGGCTTCGTGCCAGGTGCCGGCCCCCCTCCACCGGCCTGCGGCCGGTCCCCGTCCCCGTCCCGGGGAGGATATGAGGAGATCCTTCACCGCGCCTCGTCCATCAGCGCCCGCATGTGGCGCACGCTTGCCTCGAGGCCGGTGAAGATCGCCTCGCCGATCAGGAAATGGCCGATATTGAGCTCCCTTATCTGCGGGATGGCGGCGACGGGCTGGACGTTGTCGAAGGTGAGGCCGTGGCCGGCATGGGGTTCGATGCCGTTCTTCGTCGCGAGCGCCGCGGCGTCGGCGATGCGGCGCAGCTCGGCGGCGCGCGCCTCACCGTCCAGATGGGCGTAAAGGCCGGTGTGGAATTCGACGACCGGCGCACCGAGCCGGATCGCCGCCTCGATCTGGCGCGGATCGGGCTCGATGAACAGGCTGACGCGGATGCCGGCCTGGCCGAGCCGGGAGACGAACGGATGAAGATGATCGGCCTGGCCGGCCGCGTCGAGCCCGCCTTCGGTCGTCCTTTCCTCGCGCCGCTCGGGGACGATGCAGGCCGCATGCGGCCGGTGGCGGAGCGCGATCTCGAGCATCTCCTCGGTCGCCGCCATTTCGAGATTGAGCGGGATCGAGAGCCGCGCCCTCAGCGCCGAAATATCTTCGTCGCGGATATGACGGCGGTCTTCGCGCAGATGGGCGGTGATGCCGTCGGCCCCCGCTTCGGCGGCGAGCAAGGCCGCCTTGACCGGATCGGGACGATCGCCGCCGCGCGCGTTCCGGATCGTCGCGACATGGTCGATGTTGACGCCGAGGCGGAGGGGCTTGGCCTGCCCTGAGCTTGTCGAAGGGGTCACGCCCCCTCGACTTCGCTCGGGACAGGGGCCTTCCGGCTCCCGGGCTTTTCGGCCGGCATTGCGGCGAGCTCGGGCGGGAGCCGGTCGGCCGGATAAGCCGGCACGGAGAGGCGGATCAGCGGGAAGAAGGGCACGCCGAGATCGGCGGCGCCGTTGGAACGGTCGACCAGGGCCGCCGCGGCGATCACCTTGCCGCCCGCCGCTTCGATCGCTGCCATCGCCTCGCGTGAGCTGAGGCCGGTCGTCACCACGTCTTCGACCATTAGCACCTTCTGGCCCGGCTCGAGACGGAAGCCGCGGCGAAGCTCGAAAATGCCGGCCGGACGCTCGACGAACAAGGCGTCGACCCCGAGCGCGCGGGCGACCTCCTGGCCGGCGATGATCCCGCCCATGGCCGGCGAGACGACGATGTCGATGCCCCGCTTCATCTCCTCCGGGAAAGCGGCGACCAGGACCTCCGCCAGCCGCGCCGCCCGGCTGGGGTTCATCAGCACGCGCGCGCATTGGAGGTAGCGCGCGCTGTGGAGGCCGGAGGACAGGATGAAATGGCCTTCGAGAAGGGCGCCCGCCTCGCGGAACTCGTTCAGCACCTCTGCTTCGGTCATCGAGTCTCTCCGTCGATCCGCCCGCTGATAAGGTCGCCCGAACTCTCGGACAAGCCGCTGGAAAGAAGCTGAGAAGAGAGGTTGAGGACCGGGGACCTGCTGCCTATAAGGCCGGCCGATCGCCCGCTTCCGGCGCGCGACTCCATCCCGCTCCGCCCGGAGGCCGCAAGGGGTTTAGATGAAGACGTTCGACAAGCTTTTCCTCCTCGCGGCGTCGCTTTTCCTGGCCCCGGTCGCCGCCCTCGCCCAGCAGGCCGCCCCGGCAATTCCGGCCGCGCAGAGCGCCCCCGCCGCCAATGCGGCGCAAGGCACGGCCGCCGGCCCGGCCAACGCGATCGGCGCCGGCGCGCAGGCCGCGCCGGCGACGCCCGCCGCGCAGAGTCCATTCCCCGCCGCAAAGCCGGTGCCGGGCATCGGCCAGCCCGACGGACGCGCCCACCTCCAGCCGCAATTCACCCCGATCGGCATCGAGGCGGCCTGGTTCCACGACTGGATCCTGACGCCGGTGGTCTTCGCCATCAGCGCCCTCGTCCTCGTCCTGCTGCTGGCCGCGGTCGTATTGTTTCGCCGCGGCCGGCATCCGGTGCCGTCGCGCACCACCCATAATACGACGCTCGAGATCGTCTGGACCCTGTTGCCGGTGCTGATCCTGGTCGCGATCGCGGTGCCGTCGATCCGGCTGCTCGCCCACCAATATGATCCGCCCAAGGCCGATTTGACGGTCAAGGTCACCGGCAACCAATGGTATTGGACCTATTCCTATCCCGACAATGGCGGCTTCGAGGTGGTCTCGAACATGCTGTCCGACGATCAGGCGAAGAAGAGCGGCGAGCCGCGCCTGCTCGGCGTCGACGAAAGGATGGTCGTACCCTCCGGCGCGGTGGTGAAGCTGATCGTGACCTCCTCGGACGTCATCCACAGCTTCGGCGTCCCCGCTTTCTGGGTGAAGATGGACGCGGTTCCGGGCCGGCTCAACGAGACCTGGTTCCAGGTCAAGCGCACCGGCGTCTATTACGGCCAATGCTATGAATTGTGCGGCGCGCGCCACGGCTTCATGCCGATCGCGGTCGAAGTGGTGACCCCCGCCCAGTTCGCCGCCTGGGTCGCTTCGAAGGGCGGCAACATGCCGGGCGCGGCCAAGCCGACCGGGCCGGATTCGACCGCCGGCTCGCCCGTGAGCAACCCGCAGTCGGTCCCTGTCACCACCGCCCCGGGCGGCGGCACCTCCGCCACGCCCGCGCCCAACGTCTCGCCTGGAACGGCCGCGCCACCGGCGACCAATCAGAGCCAGGCCCAATCCAGCCGCGGGATTTGAGATGACCGACACGATTGCCAACAACCTTCATTTCGAAGCGCATGCGCACGATCATCATGACGCCGGGCATGTGCCGGGCTTCTTCACGCGCTGGTTCCTGTCGACCAACCACAAGGATATCGGCACGCTCTACCTGATCTTCGCGATCGTCGCGGGGATCATCGGCGGGACCATTTCGGGCCTGATGCGGACCGAATTGATGTATCCGGGCATCCAGCACCTCCAGCATTGGGCCCACACCGCCAACATGGACGAGGCCAGGCATTTCTGGAACGTGCTGGTGACCGCGCACGGCCTGATCATGGTCTTCTTCATGGTCATGCCGGCGATGATCGGCGGCTTCGGCAACTGGTTCGTGCCCCTGATGATCGGCGCGCCGGACATGGCCTTCCCGCGCATGAACAATATCAGCTTCTGGCTGCTCGTCCCGGCCTTCCTGCTGCTGCTCGGCTCGACCCAGTTTTCGGGCGGCACCGGCAACGGCGCCGGCACCGGCTGGACGCTCTACGCGCCGCTCTCGACCAGCGGCTCGCCCGGGCCGGCGGTCGACATGGTGATCTTCTCGCTCCACCTCGCGGGCGCGAGCTCGATCCTCGGCGCGATCAATTTCATCACCACCATCTTCAACATGCGCGCGCCGGGCATGACGCTGCACAAGATGCCGCTTTTCGTCTGGTCGATCCTGGTGACGGTGTTCCTGCTGCTGCTGGCGCTGCCGGTGCTGGCGGGCGCGATCACGATGCTGCTGACCGACCGCAACTTCAACACCCATTTCTTCGACGCCCAGGGCGGCGGCGATCCCCTGCTCTTCCAGCACCTCTTCTGGTTCTTCGGCCATCCCGAGGTCTACATCATGATCCTGCCGGGCTTCGGCATGATCAGCCAGGTGATCGCGACGTTCAGCCGCAAGCCGGTCTTCGGCTATCTCGGCATGGCTTATGCCATGGTCGCGATCGGCGTGATCGGCTTCGTCGTCTGGGCGCACCACATGTTCACCGTCGGCCTCGACGTGAACACCAAGATGTACTTCACCGCGGCGACGATGGTGATCGCGGTGCCGACCGGCATCAAGATCTTCTCGTGGATCGCGACCATGTGGGGCGGCTCGCTCTCCTTCGAGACGCCGATGCTGTGGGCATTGGGCTTCATCTTCATGTTCACGGTCGGCGGCGTCACCGGCGTCGTGCTCGCCAATGCCGGCGTCGACACCATTTTCCAGGACACCTATTACGTCGTCGCCCACTTCCACTATGTGCTGTCGCTGGGCGCGGTGTTCTCGCTCTTCGCCGGCTTCTATTACTGGTTCCCGAAGATGTCGGGCCGGATGTATAACGAGACGCTCGGCCAGATCCATTTCTGGCTGTTCTTCATCGGCGTGAATGTCCTGTTCTTCCCGATGCACTTCCTGGGCATGAACGGCATGCAGCGCCGCGTTCCCGATTATGCGGACGCCTTCGCCGGCTGGAACAAGGTCGCTTCGATCGGCTTCTTCATCGTCGCCGCCTCGATGGCCTTCTTCTTCGTCAACCTGGTCTGGTCGCTGTTCGCGGGCCGCAAGGCGCCGGACAATCCCTGGGGAGAGGGCGCGACGACGCTCGAATGGACTCTGTCGAGCCCGCCGCCCTTCCACCAATTCTCGACTTTGCCGAGGATCGACTGAAGAGAAACGTCATCCCCGCGAAGGCGGGGATCCCAGGGAGACACGCCGTGTCCGACTTCTCTGGGACCCCGGCCCCTTCGACGCCGCCGGCGGCGTCGCTCAGGACATGCTCTACCGGGGTGACGAAAAGGCTTATATGACGAGCGTGACCGTCACTGCGCAAACTTCCGTCCCCGCCGATTGGCGCGATTTCCTTGCGCTGACCAAGCCGCGGGTGATGAGCCTCGTCGTCTTCACCGGGCTCGCCGGCCTGCTGGTCGCGCCGGCGCCGATCTCGCCGGTGCTGGCCTTCACCGCCATCCTGTGCATCGCGCTCGGCGCCGGCGCGGCGGCGGCGCTCAACATGTGGTACGAGGCCGATCTCGACGCGAAGATGAAGCGGACGGCGGACCGGCCGCTTCCCGCCGGACGGATGGACCGCCAGTCGGCGCTCCATTTCGGGGTCGGGCTCGCTTGCTTCTCGGTCATCCTGATGGAGCTCGCCACCAATTATATGGCGGCCGGGATCCTCGCGCTCTCCATCCTCTTCTACGTGCTCGTCTACACGATCTGGCTGAAGCGGCGGACGCCGCAGAACATCGTCATCGGCGGCGCGGCGGGGGCCTTCCCGCCGGTGATCGGCTGGGCGGCCGCGACCGGTCATGTCGGCCTGTTGCCGGTCCTGCTCTTCGCCCTCATCTTCCTGTGGACGCCGCCCCATTTCTGGGCGCTGTCGCTGTTCGTCCGCTCGGATTACGAGGCGGCGGGGGTGCCGATGCTTCCCGTGGTCGCCGGCATCGGGCCGACCCGGCGGCAGATCTTCCTCTACAGCCTGCCGATGGCGGCGGCGGCGGTCGCGCCCTGGCCGTTCGGCTTCGCCGGCGCCTTCTACGGGATCGCCGCCGCGGCGCTCAGCCTGATCTTCCTCGCAATGGCCCTCGCGGTCTGGCTGAGCCGCACCGCCGAGCCGGCGGAGATGAAGGCGGAGAAGAGGCTGTTCGCTTTCTCGATCCTCTATCTGTTCGCGATCTTCGGCGCGCTCGTCGCCGACCGGCTGTTCTTCCCATGAAGCCCGACGGGCCGCGCCCCGACGATGCCGAGATCCGCCGGCGGCAAAGGGCGCGGGCATTGGTGATGGCCGTCCTGCTCGCTCTGTTCGTGATCCTCGTCTACGCGATCACCATCGCCAAGATCAGCCTCTATTCGTGAGCAGCGACGTCCGCCCCGATCCGCGCCGCAACGGCCGTACCGCGGCGATCATGGCTTTCGTCGCGCTGGCGATGGTCGGCCTCGCCTTCGCCAGCGTCCCCCTCTACCGCGTCTTCTGCCAGGTGACCGGCTTCAACGGCACCACCCAGCGCGCGAAAGCGGCACCGGGGCCGGTGCCGGGCAAGGAAGTGTCGGTCCGCTTCGACGCCAATGTCTCGCCGACCCTGCCCTGGCGGTTCGAGCCCGAGAAGAACCGGGAGATCGTCACGATCGGCGAGCGCGAGATGGCGGTCTTCGATGCGACCAACCTGTCGGCGCGGGCGATCACCGGCAGCGCCGCCTTCAACGTCAGCCCGCCCCAGGCCGGCAAATATTTCAAGAAGATCCAATGCTTCTGCTTCACCCAGCAGACGTTGAAGCCGGGCGAGAAGGCGCGCATGCCGGTCATCTTCTTCGTCGATCCCAAATTCCTCAAGGACCCCGACACCAACGACATCAGCGAGATCACCTTGAGCTACACTTTCTACCCGTCCGACCAGGCCGGAACCGGCTGATCGCGCCCACCTCGCGAAGGCACGACCCCCTATGGGGGCGGGCGCCTTTTGGCCGGTGGCGGCGTCGCTCGTCGGGCGCGATGTGCCAACATCGCGCCTCTCCTCGCTCCTGGCCACCGGCCAAAATGCGCTCCGTCACGCCATTGCGGAGATCGAGTTTGGACCCTAGAGGAACCCCGAAGCTGCGGCCGTCCGCGCCGCGCGAGGCAGGGAAACAGAGGAAAGCCGCCGATGGCCGGAGCGAATAACCACCCCTATCACCTCGTCAATCCGAGCCCGTGGCCGCTGATCGGAGCGACCGCGGCCCTGTGCTTCTTCGGCGGGTTCGTGATGTGGCTGCACGAGGCATCGGGCGGCGCATGGGTGATGGCGCTCGGCGTCGCCGGCATCCTCTTCACCATGTTCTCCTGGTGGACGGACGTGATCCGCGAGGCGCATGGCGGCGACCATACGCCGGTCGTTCAGCTCCACCTGCGCTACGGCATGATCCTGTTCATCGCCTCGGAGGTGATGTTCTTCGTCGCCTGGTTCTGGGCCTGGTTCGATTCCGCCCTCTTCCCCTCGGCGGTCGACGCGGTCGGCGGCGTCTGGCCGCCCAAGGGCATGGAGGTGCTGAACCCGTTCGGCTTCCCCCTCCTCAACACGTTGATCCTGCTCTGCTCCGGCACGACAGTTACCTGGGCGCACCATGCGCTGATCCACAACGATCGCAGCGGCCTCAAGAAGGGCCTGTGGTGCACGATCCTGCTCGGCATCGCCTTCACCAGCATCCAAGCCTATGAATATAGCCACGCCCCCTTCCATTTCAGCGAGAATGTCTACACCTCGGCCTTCTTCATGGCGACGGGCTTCCATGGCGCCCATGTCATCATCGGCACGATCTTCCTGACCGTCTGCCTGGTCCGTTCCTATCGCGGCGACTTCAAGCCGGAGCAGCATTTCGGCTTCGAGGCGGCGGCCTGGTACTGGCATTTCGTCGACGTCGTATGGCTGTTCCTGTTCATCTGCGTCTACGTCTGGGGCGGCTGGGGCGCGCCTTACGCGGGGTGACGGAGGCCGGGCCTTCGCCTCTCCTCGTCGCGCTGCGCGGCCTCTGCCCGCGCTGCGGCGCGAAGACCCTGTTCCGGAGTCCGACCGCCTTCGCGCCGAAATGCAGCGCGTGCGGGCTCGATCTCGCCGCCTTCAATGTCGGCGACGGGCCGGCGGCCCTTCTGATCCTGCTCATCGGCGCACTGATCGTTGGCCTCGCAATCACCGTCGATCTCAAGTTCAGCCCGCCCTGGTGGGTCCACGTCCTCTTGTGGTTGCCGCTGACCACGGCCGCCGTGATCGTCTCGCTGCGCATCGCCAAGGCGCTGCTGCTCGCGCTCGAATGGTCCGGCCGCCATGCCCCCGGCATGGCTGAGGATTGCCGGGGACAATCCTCACCGGACCATAAGCACCGCGCCCCTGAAGGACGCGTCGCGGAGACCGAATGATGCGGATTCCGATCGTCCCCACCATTTTCGTCGCCGCGGCCGCCGGCCTGATGGTGTGGCTCGGAATCTGGCAGATCCACCGCGCCGCCTGGAAGCAGGATCTGATCGCCCGCTACGAGCATAACAGCCGCCTGCCGCCGGTCGCCTGGCCGGCCGCGCCGCCGGCGGACGACAGCCTGCTCTACCGCCATGCGACCGGCTTCTGCCTGCGGCCCGTGGGCTGGCGCGAGATTGCCGGCCGCAATCTGAAGGACGAGCCGGGCTGGAGCCATATCGCCGATTGCCGCGTCGGCGCGGAGGGGCCGGGCATGGCGGTGGATGCCGGCTGGTCGGAATCGCCGCACCCGCCGCAATGGCGGGGCGGGCCGGTCACCGGCCTCATCGTCCCCGATCGCCTCCACCGCATCCGCCTGCTCGCCGACAAGGCCGCGCCCGGCCTGGTGGCGAGCAAGCCGCCCGCGCCGCGCGACATGCCGCAAAACCATATATTCTACGCCATCCAATGGTTCTGCTTCGCGGCGGCGGCCCTGATCATCTACCTGCTCGCGCTTCGGAAGCGGCTGCGCGACAAGGTTGCTCCGGACCGCGCGGCCCCCTAATTCCGGGGCGATGCAGCTCACCCTTCTTCCCAGCGGCCTTCGGGTCGCGACCCGGTCCATGCCCGGCGTCGAGACCGCGGCGGTCGGCCTCTTCGCCGAGGCCGGATCGCGGCACGAGCCGACGCGGCTCAACGGCATCGCTCATCTCTTCGAGCATATGGTGTTCAAGGGTGCCGGCGGCCGCTCGGCGCGCGAGATCAGCGAGGCGATCGAGGATGTCGGCGGCGACCTCAACGCCTGCACCGAACGGGACGGGACCAATTTCACCGCTTCGGTGATGGCCGAGCATGTGCCGCTCGCGGTCGAGTTGCTCGCCGATCTCGTCCAGCGGCCGCATTTCGACCCCGCCGAGCTGGCCCGCGAGAAGGACGTCGTGCTGCAGGAATTGGGCGAGGCGCGCGACACGCCGTCGGACATCGTCTTCGACGAGCTCTGGTCCGCCGCTTTCGCCGACCAGCCGCTCGGCCGGCCGATCCTCGGCGACGAAAGCAGCATCGAGACGATCGCGCTCGACGATCTCCACGCCTGGCGGAACGACCATGTTCGCGCCGGCAGCGCGATCCTCGTCGCGGCCGGCAAGGTCGACCATGAAAGGCTGGTGGGGCTTGCGGAGGAGCGTTTCGCCGATCTGCCGCGCGGCGTGAGCGGGGTGGCCGCACCCGGCCGCTTCACCGGCGGCACGCATGTCGGCAGCGCGCCGAGCGAGCAGGCCCATCTCACCTTGGGCTTCCCCGCGCCGGCGCAGCGCGATCCGGACCATTTCGCCGCGCGCCTGTTCGCGGACATCGTCGGCGGCGGCCTGTCTTCGCGCCTGTTCCAGCAGGTGCGCGAGGAAAGGGGCCTTGCTTATTCCGTCTATGCCGCCCTCCATCCTTATTCCGATGCGGGCATCCTCTCCGTCTATGCGGCGACCGCGCGCCGCCGGTCGGCGGCGGCCGCGCGGCTGATCGAGGAGATCCTCGTCGAGACGGCAGCGACCGCGACGCCACGCGAGCTCGAACGGGTGCGCACCCAGGCCCGAGCCGGCCTGCTCATGTCGCTCGAAAGCCCATGGGGGCAGGCCCATTATGTCGCGCGCCAGCTCGCCGTTTACGGGCGGCTGGTCGAGCCGGCCGAGGTGATCGAGGCATTGCGGGCGGTGACGCTGGATCAGGTCCGCGCGGCCGGCGCGGCGATGCTCGCGGGCCCCCGCGCCCGCGCCACGATCGGCTTTCCCGCCGTGAGGGCGGCGTGACGAACCGTCACCCCGGCGGAGGCCGGGGTCTCGTGGAGAATAGGCCGTGACCAATCGATCCGAGATCCCGGCCTCGGCCGGGATGACGGAGGCGTTGGTTGCCGAGCCCTGGCGGGATTACGGGCTCGTCGACAGCGGCGGCGGGCGCAAGCTCGAACGCTACGGCCGCTACCGCTTCATCCGCCCTGAGCCACAGGCCCTGTGGGCGCCGGCGGCGCCGGGTTGGGACGCCGACGGCGAGTTCATCCCGGGATCGGACGAGGAAGGCGGCGGCCGCTGGGACTTTCGCCGCCCCGTTCCGCGCGAGGGTTGGGAGCTTGGCTGGGAGGAGGTCCGTTTCCGCGCCCAGTGCACGCCCTTCCGCCACCTCGCTTTCTTCCCCGACATGGCGCCGCAATGGAGCTGGATGCGCGATCGCACCGGCGAGGGCGACGAGGTGCTGAACCTGTTCGGCTATACCGGCGTCGGCACGCTCGCGCTGGCGGCGAAGGGCGCGCGTGTGACGCATGTCGATGCGTCGAAAAAGTCGGTCGACCAGGGCAAGGCCAATGCGATGCTGTCCGATCTTGGCGATCGGCCGATCCGCTGGATGACCGACGATGCCGTCAAGTTCGCCGCGCGCGAGGTGCGGCGCGAACGGCGCTACGCCGGCATCCTGCTCGATCCGCCCAAGTTCGGGCGCGGCCCCGACGGCGAGGTGTGGCGGCTGGAGGAGCATCTGCCGGGCCTCGTCCGCCACTG
>DASXCT010000045.1:0-69774 GCA_036491055.1 Allosphingosinicella sp. | reverse complement strand
CGCCATGCCCCCGGCATGGCTGCGAACATCCGGGGGATGTTCGCACCGGCTCATCGTCGTTGCTCGTCGGTCACGATGGATCACCATCGCTCCCTCCTCGCGCCTAGCCCTGACCGCCTCTCCGCCTCGTCATGACCGTTGTCGGTATTGGGTCCGGACCCTAATCGCGCTTCGTTTCCGGCAGGCTGAACAAAGATGGACGCGGCGGCTCGGCCGTCGCTAAAGGGATGCCGCATGTGGCAGCTCTATCAATTCCCGCTCTGCCCCTTTTCCCGCAAGGTCAGGCTGATGCTCGCCGAGAAGGCGGTCGCGCACGAATTGGTGCGCGAATCGCCGTGGGACAAGCGCGACGAGTTCGCCGACCTCAATCCCGCCGGCAAGACGCCGGTGCTGGTCGAGGAATCGCGCGGCATCGTCCTCATCGATTCGAACGCCATCTGCGAATATTTCGAGGAGATCGTCGATCGCGCGCCGATGATCCCCGGCACCGCGCCCAACCGGGCCGAGGTGCGCCGGCTCGTCGCCTGGTTCGACGAGGGCCTGTTCGCGCAGGTCGTCGCGCCGCTCATGGAAGAAAGGATGCTGAAGCGGCTCGTCAACCGCGAGGCGCCCGACACGCGCGTGCTGCGCGAGGCGATGAGGACCGCAAACGCCCATCTCGACTATATCGACTATCTGCTCGACCATCGCCGCTGGCTCGCCGGCGCCGCCCTGAGCCTCGCCGACCTCACCGCCGCCGCCCACCTCTCGGTCGCCGACTATCTCGGCGGCCTCGACTGGCGCGGCCACAAGCAGACCGCCGACTGGTATATGGTGATGAAGTCGCGGCCGAGCTTCCGGCCCCTGCTGTCCGAGCGGATGGAGGTGATCGTCCCGCCGGCCCATTATGACAAGGTGGATTTCTGACGGACGGCCAAGACCTTGCGGTTCTTGAATTGCCAAGGCTTCGCCCCACCTCTTGCGTGTGTTCAACAATCGAAAGGAGGTGGTCCGATGTCTCATTGCATGCCGAAAGCGGCTGATCGGGTGAGCATGGCCTCCGCGGGGGCTCGCGCCTGAACGAGCCGCGATCCGGCTGACAATGGAAAGGCCGCTCCTCCCGGGGCGGCCTTTCGCTTTTTGGGCCCGCCGCTTGACACGCGCCTCCCTCTTGCTGCCTGAAGGCGCTTCAGCCGGAGGTGCCCATGAAGCTGTTGAGACTCTTCTCGCTTGTCCTCGCCGCCCTCGTCGGTGTTAGCGCTAACGCCGCTCCGGCGCGGTCGCCGTCGCTGCACCGCGGAGTCAACGTGCTCGGCTACGACCCGATCTGGATCGACCCCTCCCGCGCCCGCTTCAAGCAGGCCGATTTCCGCAAGATCCACGACGCCGGCTTCGATTTCATCCGCGTCAATCTCCAGGCCTTCCGCCACATGAAGCAGACCGGCGAGCTGGAGGATGCCTGGCTGAAGCGGCTCGATTGGGTGGTCGACAACGCCACCGCCGCCGGCCTTTCGGTGATCGTCGACGAGCATGATTTCAACCTCTGCTCGGACAATGTCGAGACGTGCCGGGCCGCCCTCGGCAATTTCTGGAAGCAGGTCGCGCCGCGCTACCGCAACGCGCCGCCGACCGTCCTGTTCGAATTGCTGAACGAGCCGCACGCCAAGCTCGACGCCGAGCAATGGAACGCCTTGCTCGTCGACATGCTGGCGATCGTCCGCCGCACCAATCCGACGCGGACGGTCGTGATCGGCCCGACCCAGTGGAACAGCATCGACCAGCTCCCGACCCTGAGGCTGCCGGAGAACGACCGCAACATCCTCGTCACCTTCCATTATTACGAGCCGTTCCGCTTCACCCATCAGGGCGCGTCCTGGACCAACATGACCGGAGTCCACGGCATCATTTGGGGCAGCGAGGCGGATCGGGCGCGGCTGGCGTCGGATTTCGCCAAGGTCGCCGCCTGGTCGAAGCGGACCGGCCGGCCGGTCCTGCTCGGCGAGTTCGGCGCCTACGACAAGAGCGGGACCCCGGTCGAGCTTCGCGCCGCCTACGACAATGCGGTGTCGCGCGAGGCGGAGAAGAACGGCTTCCCCTGGTCCTATTGGCAGTTCGACGGCGACTTCATCGTCTTCGATGTGACGAAGGACCAGTGGGTGAAGCCGATCCTCGACGCGCTCATCCCGCCGGCGCCCTGATCCCGCCGGCGCGCCGTCGGTCAGCGGCGGACCGGCACGATCGTGTAGCTATAGGGCACGTAAAGGAACACCTCGGTGAGGCTGGCGCGCGACCATTCGACCGGCCGGTCGAGCCCCTTGGCCTCGACTGCATAATCGGGACCGAGCTTCGCGGCGGTGGCCTTCGCGTCGGCGGCGACCAGGTCGATGATGCGGCTGCGATACTGGTCCGGCGCCACGATCGAGAGGGTGAGATCGCCGGACGGCCGCATCTCCGCGCGTCCCACCGTCGGCACGGCCTTGATGAAGGCGCTGATCCGGTCGAGCGCGGCCTTGGCGTCGCCATTGGCCGCGAGTCGCGTCTTGACCAGGAAGCTCGTCTTGTCCGTGTCTGGACGATTGTCCGCGTGGAGCGGCAGGTTGCGGTAATTGTCGAGCGTCAGAGGTTCGACGACCAGGTCGCCGGTGGCGAGCTCGACGCCGCTGCTTTTCGGGGCGAGCGCGATCGCCCCGCGGATCATCTGAAAGATTTCGTCGCGCCGCTTTTGCGGGTCCCTTGTGTCGCCAACGACGTCGACCTGCTGGATCGCATAATCGGCGACGCGTCTCAGGCCGATCGCTGGAATCGAATCGTCATTGTCGGACCTCACCCGCGTTCCAGTCACCACGATCTCGCTGCCGGTCAGGTCCTGCGTCAGCGCCGGCGTGGCGCAGATCAGGAGCAGCAAGGCCAGTCCCATCCTCTTCATGTTCGCCCCCTCTTGCAGGGTGTGAAGCTCCGGCGTGGAGGCGCGGCTGTCAAGGGAGCTGCGGGGTGAAGGCGGAAAGGCGGTGGATTTTGGTCGGGATTTCGTCGATTCGGCTTTCCATTCAGGCCCTTGAACCGGAGACGAACGATGAAGCGCGCAGCCGCCTTGCTTTCCCTCCTCGTCGCGGCGTTCAGCCTCTGCGCCGCCGAGGCGGCGCGGCCGGTGAAGCCGACCGATCCCCGCTCCTGGGCGCCGATCAGCCCGTCGCTTATGTCGTCGATCGTGAAGACGATCTCCTCGGATGCCTTCGAAGGCCGCGGCCCCGGCACGCAGGGGGAAACGAAGACGATCGATTATCTCGCCGCGCAATTCCGGGCCCTTGGGCTCGAGCCGGCGGGGCCGAATCACAAATGGTTCCAGAATGTGCCTCTGGTCCACACCCAGCTCGACAGGAACGGCACCGCCTCGTTCGCGCTGCACGGCCAGACGATGAAGCTGCGTTTCCCCGACGACATCGCTCTCGGCACCGTCCGCGAGACCGGCCGGGCGCGGATCGACGATGCGCCGATCGTCTTCGTCGGCTACGGCGTCCACGCGCCGGAGCGGGGTTGGGACGATTACAAGGGCGTCGATCTCCACAACAAGGTCGCGCTCTTCCTCGTCAACGATCCCGATTTCGAGGCCGCGCCCGGCGAGCCGGCGGCGGGCAGGTTCGGCGGCAAGGCGATGACCTATTATGGCCGCTGGACCTACAAATATGAGGAAGCGGCGCGGCGCGGGGCGATCGGCGCTTTGATCGTCCACGAGAGCGCGGCGGCCGGCTATGGCTGGAACATCGTCCAGGCCTCGGGCGGCGAGAGCTACACTATCGTGCTCGGCCCGGGCACGCAGCAGCCGCTCCTGCTCCAGGGCTGGATCCAGCGGCCGGTGGCGGAGGATCTGTTCCGCCGCGCCGGGCTGGATTTCGAGACGGCGAAAAAGCAGGCACGCTCGCCCGATTTCAGGCCGATCGACCTCGGCGCCCGTTTCTCCGCCGATTTCGCCGTCGCCAGCCGCCGCGTCCTCAGCCACAATGTGCTGGCGAAGGTCACAGGCGCGAAGCGGCCGGACGAGACCATCCTGTTCGGCGCCCATTGGGACGCCTACGGGCTCGGCGCGCCCGACGCGCGGGGCCGGCGCATCCGGCCGGGCGCGGCCGACGACGGGCTCGGCGTTGCCGGCGTGCTGGAGATCGCCCGCGCCTTCAAGGCGGGGCGGCGGCCCGACCGGACCCTGATCTTCGCCGCCTGGACGGCCGAGGAACGCGGTCTGCTCGGCTCCGAATATTTCGCCGCCAATCCGCTCTACCCGCCCGAGAAGATGGTTGCCGACATCGTTCTCGACACGCTGGAGCCGGTCGGTCCGTCGCGCGACGTCATCCTGATCGGCCAGGGCCAGGACAATCTCGAGGACCGGATGGCGCGGCTGGCGGCGGCGCAGGGGCGGATCGTGACGCCCGATTCTCATCCCGAGCGCGGCCTTTTCTACCGCGCCGACCATTTCTCCGCGGCCAAGCGCGGTGTGCCGGTGCTGCTGCTGATGGCGCTCGGCGCCGGGCCGGACCTGGTCGATGGCGGTCGCGCGGCGGGCGACCGCTGGGTCAGCGACTATACCGCCCATTGCTACCACCAAACCTGCGACGAATGGCGGCCGGACTGGGATTTGCGCGGCGCGGCGCAGGACGTCGCGCTCGCTTATGCGATCGGGCGGGAGCTGGCCTTCAGCCGCGCGTGGCCGGAGTGGAAGCCGGGCTCGGAGTTCCGGCCGATCCGGGAGCGCTCGGCGGCGGTCCGTCGCTGAGCGGACGCCCGGAATTGCGATATTCCGGCTTCACCTGGGACACCGGCAGCCTCTCGTCGGCAAGCGAAGGGGCGGGGGCGGCGGCTCCGGCGGGCAGCGGCGCGGTCAGGGTGTCGGCGACGACCGGCAGAGGCGGCGCGGCGCGGCCGATCGAAGCGGGAAGACGCGTCGCCATCAGCACCGAAGGCGCGGGCTCGCGGCGGGCATAGGCCTGGCGGAAGGCGCCGGGCTCGCCCCAGGCGCCGGGCAGGCGATAGAAGCTGTGCGCCCCGATCACCGCCACCTTGGCGAGACGGAAGGCCCAGGCGGGGACGACCTGCTGGGTATGATAATGGGTGGCGTCGCCGACGGGGGCATAGACCTGGCCGGCCAGCGCCTCGGCGGCGACGCGCCGGGCCTCCGTCCAGGCCGGGCCGGACGGCGCAACGCCGAGCGATCCGTCGCAGGTGAAGGTGAACTGGCAGCCGCCGCCGGCGCGCTGCGGTCCCTGGTAGACGACCCCGCAGACGCTGCTCGGGAAAGCGGGATGGCGGACTCGGTTCAGCACCACCTGCGCGACCGCCCGCTGGCCGTCCTCGCTCTGCGACCGCGCCTCGTAATAGACCGCCTTGGCGAGGCAATCGAGCGAGCGGAGCTGGTCGGCGGCGTCGGCGGCGCGGAAGACGACCGACGGTGCGCGCGGATTGTCGACGCTGGCGATCGGGATCGCGGCGTTGATCGCGGCGGCATCGGTCGGCGAGACGTCCTGCAGCACCATCGGCGGCGGCGGTGGCGGCGCGTCGGCGGGCACGGGCGCAGGCGCGGCGGCCGGCCTTGCCGTGAGCCCGGACGCGGCGGGCGCATAAGAGGCCTGGGCCGGCACGCAGGACGCGGCGGCGACGAGCAAGGCGAGGGCCGCACCCGCGCGCGCGGCGAGCGGGAATCGGCCCTTTCGTCTGCTCTGCGGCTTGTGCCGTGCCATTGTCGCGCCCGTCCTCGCGCCCGGGTTGGAGAGGGGCGCGAGCGTGGGTTAGACATATTTGTCCGCGCACTTCTGCCCCCCAATTCCCACTGTCCAGGATCGGGACGGGCAGGCGGCGGCGGTTAAAGCGAGGGCTCGACCGCGGCCCGAGTCTCCGCGCTCGGCACGACCGGCACGATCTCGACCGTGACGCCGGTGTCGCGCCACGAAAGCAGCCATGTCTGGAAGAGCCGCGGATTGTCGCAGCGCATCAATTGGAAGCAGCGGCTGAAATCCGCGGCGATCCAGGAATCGACATAGTCGAGCCCGTCCGGAAGTTGGCGCCCCTTCTCCTTCGCCAGCCGATAGACCGGCACCATGTCGTTCTTCTCGAACCGCTCGATGACCATGAACAGCATCGCCGCTCTCCCCTATCCTCATTCTAGCAGGGGAACGGCCGTGGCGACGAGTCCGCGCCCGTGGGCATGGATCGGATCGCCGCCGGCGAACGTTACAGCGCCGGTTCAGAAGGAATTTTCCCTGTATGCGTAAGCTGTTAGTATGCGCTTCGCTGGCGGCGCTGCTCGTCGGCGGCTGTGATGTGTCGGTGGACGAGAAGGGCGGCGCATCGCGCCAGGAGCTTGCGCGGATCGCGCCGCAGGATCTGCAGGCGGCGGCCACGGACCCGGACGTCCGCCTTTTCTACGCGGCGCGGGGCTGGAGCGCCGCCTGGACGAAGGATTTGGCGAAAGACCTCCGCGCCGCCCTCGCCGACGCGCCGCGAAACGGGTTGAAGGCGGAGAGCTTCCTCGACGAGACGAAGGGCGGCACGCCGGCCGAACGCGACGCCGCGCTGACCAGGGCCGCGCTCGATTATGCCCATGCGCTCGCCTTCGGAATCGTCGATCCGAAGAAAATCTTCGATCCTTATACGGTGCCGCGGCCGAAACTCGACCTCAATGCCGGGCTGCAGCAGGCGGTCGCGCAAGGCCGTGTCAAGGATTGGCTGGCGGGCCTTGCCCCCTCCGATCCCGAATATAAGGCGCTCTCCGACGCCTTTCTCCGCTATCGGCAGGCCTCGGCCGGCCCGCAGTCGCCGCCGGTCCCGAACGGCGACAAGATCGAGCCGGGCCGTCGCGACCCGCGCATCCCGGCGATCGCGGCCGCGCTGCGCCGCTACGGCTTTGCGGAGGCCGCGCCCGCTCCGACGGAGTCCGGCCGGAATGCGGGGCCGGCCGATCCCGCCACCTACACGAAGCGGATGGCGTCGGAGATCGCGCGGGTGCAGACCGATTACGGCATCAAGCCCGACGGCATCATCGGCGACGACACGCTCGAAGCCTTGAACAACGGCGCGGTCGAACGCGCCCGCATCCTCGCCGCCAATCTCGAGCGCCGGCGCTGGCTGGACCGTCATCCGCCGGCGACCCGGATCGACGTCAACAGCGCCGCCGCGATCCTCACTTACTGGCGCGACGGCCAGGCGGCGGGCAGCCGCCGCGTCGTCGTCGGTCAGCCGGGCTGGGAGACGCCGGAGATCGGCGCGCACATCTTCCGCCTCGTCGCCAATCCCGACTGGACGATTCCCGACAAGATCGCCGAGGAGGAGGTGAAGCCCAAGGGCGCGGCCTATATGGCCAAGCAGCATATCGCCGAGAAGAACGGCCGCCTCGTCCAGGAATCGGGGCCGGACAATGCGCTCGGCCTCGTCAAGTTCGACATGGACGATCCCTACGCCATCTACCTCCACGACACCCCGGCCAAGGCCCTGTTCGCCAGCCCCGACCGCCATGGCAGCCACGGCTGCACGCGGGTCGAGGACGCATTGGGCTTCGCGCGCATGATCGCCGACGAGCAGGGCGTCCGCAGCCGGTTCGAGCAGGCGCTGGCGACCGGGAAGGAGGCGAACGTCACCCTGCCGAAGCCGATTCCGGTGCGCCTCGTCTATCAGACCGCCTATCTCGACGGCGGCCGCGTGGTGTTCCGGCCGGACCCCTATGGCTGGGACGACAGGCTTGCGCAGGCGCTCGGCCTCGGCGGCCAGCTTCGCCACCGCCAGCTCAAGCACATCGAGTCGCTGGCGCCCTAAGCCCCGTCATTCCCGCGAAAGCGGGAATCCATCTGAGGTGGTATCGGCGAAGGCGCCCGCTGGATTCCCGCTTTCGCGGGAATGACGGCTATGTGTATGGCGCCGGCAGAGGGAGGGTTTCCGATGAACACGCTGCCGATTCTGCCGCTTCTCCTCGCCGCCGCCGCGGCCCCCGCGCCGCAGCCGGCGCCGCCGGCAGCGCCGCATTTCGCGCCGGCGGATGCGGCGTTCGTCGCTTATGCGCAGCCGGACCTGCTCTTCCAGCATGTCCAGCTCGTCGACGGGACCGGGGCGGCGCCGAGGCAGGACGTTTCGGTGCTGGTGCGCGGCGGCAGGATCGCGGCGATCGGCGCCGATATCGCGGCGCCGGCGGGCGTTACGAGGATCGACGGGCGCGGCAAGACCCTGCTGCCGGGCTTCGTCATGGTCCACGAGCATATGTTCTATCCGTCGCCGAAGAGCGGGGAATATGAGGAATATCCCTACAGCATGTCGCGCCTCTATCTCGCCGGCGGCACGACGACGATGCGCACCGGCGGCAGCCTCGCCCCTTATGGCGACATCAACACCGCCCATGCGATCGCCGAGGGGCGGCAGCCGGGGCCCGATATCGACGCGACCGGCCCCTATCTCGAAGGCCCGCACCTGCTCAGCGCCAAGATGGCGCAATTGAGGGACGCCGCCGACGCCGCCCGCACCGTCGATTATTGGGCGAGCGCGGGTGCGACCTCGTTCAAGGCTTACAATTATATCACGCGGGCGGAGCTGAAGGCCGCGATCGACGCCGCGCACCAGCACGGGCTGAAGCTGACCGGCCATCTCTGCTCGGTCACTTATGGCGAGGCGGCGGCGATGGGCATCGACAATCTCGAGCACAGCTTCGCCGTCGCCACCGATTTCGTGAAGGGCAAGCAGCCCGACCAATGCCCGCCGCAGAGCGCGACCGTCGCGGCCTTGAACGCGCTCGACCCGGACGGGCCGGAGATCGGCGCGTTGATGCGCACCCTGATCGATCGCCATGTCGCTTTGACCTCCACCCTGACCGTCTTCGAGACCTTCGCGCCCGGCCGGCCGGAAGCGCCGGAAGCGGCGCGCGCCCTGCTCAGCCCTGAGCTCCGCGCGTCCTACGAGACGATCTGGACGGCGATCCAGCAATCGCCCCGGGCGGCGATCTGGCGCGAATTCCTGCCGAAAGAGATGCGGATGGAGCGGCGCTTCGTCGCCATGGGCGGCACCCTGCTCGCGGGAACCGATCCGACCGGTTATGGCGGCGTCGTCCCCGGCTGGTCGGGCCGGCGCCAGGTGCAATTGCTGGTCGAGGAGGGCTTTTCCTTCCCCGAGGCGCTCAGGATCGCGACCCTGAACGGCGCCCGCTATCTCGGCCGGGACCGGGAGGTCGGCTCGGTCGAAATCGGCAAGAGGGCGGATCTGATCCTGGTCGACGGCGATCCGGTGAAGGATGCCGCCGCGCTCGACCATATGCCGACCGTCTTCAAGGCCGGCATCGGCTACGACACGCAGAAGATCTTCGATGCGATGAAGGGGGCGATCGGCCTCTATTGAGGCGGCCGTCAGAACTGGTCGGCGAAGGCGTGCGCGCAGGCCGGATCGAGCGGACAATCGTGACAGAGCGGCCCGTTGCGCCGGCAGAGCGTCTTGCCGTGCGCCCTGAGCCGTAGCCAGGCATGCATAAGCCATTGCCGATCGGGCTTTCCGGATGCGGCGAGCGAGGCCACGCCCGCTTTGTAGGACGCGGCATAAGAGGCCTGCTGCGGGAAGAAGCCGAGCCGCACCAGGGTGCGCAGGCCGTTTGGGTCGAGGCTTGGGCGGACGTCGATCCCGGCGAAGAGCAGGATCTTGTCGGCGCCGGGGTCGCCGATCGCCGGGAAACGCTTCAGCAAGGTCCGCGCCCTGGCGACCGGGAGCGCACGCAAGGTCGCCGCGAAATCGCCGCCGCCCTGGTCGAGGACGATCGCCGCGCTCGCCTGCCAGCGCTCGACCCGCACGTGCGGACGCATGCCGCCGCGCTCGGCGATCGAGAGCAGCAAGGCCGGGTCGGCGGCGAGGATCGCGCCGGGCTCGAAACCGACCCTGTCGCCGAACAAGGCGAACAAGGCGGCACGCCGATCGTCGGGGATCAAGGCGCCCATATTGTCCCAGAGGACGAGCTGGAACGGATCCGCCGGCAGCGCCGGAAGCGCGCGATGAATGGCCAGCGCCTCCACCAGCGCGATGAGATCGAGGCCCGGCGCGATATCCGTCCTGTCGGTCTCGGTCTGGCTTTGCACGCCGCCCCCCAAATGATCCCGCAGCTTAATCTTTCCCGCCGCGGAAATCATGCGCCGAAAGACCATAACGGGACGTTCGTCGACGCTGAACGACGCTTCGTCGGCGCGCCCCGCGCTTCGCAGATTCGTTGCGGCGCCGCGTCGAAGCGCGCGCGCATCCGCGGCGGCGCCATCCTATTCCGGCCTCAGCGACGCGGGAGACGACCTCGTATCATCCCCGGGGAAGGCTCCCGCGCCGCACCGCACCGTTCAATTTCAAGGATCGTCGCATGTTGGTTCGTATGCTTTCGGCATTCGGCGCGCTCGCCGCGACGGCCGTCACCCTTGCCGCCGCCACGCCCGCCCGCGCCCAGGAGGAGGCGCACGGCGCGGCCGTCTCGCTGGCCGGGCTCGACCTTGCCGGGCCCGCCGATTCCGTCCGGCTCGACCGGCGCCTTCGGGCCGCGGCGAAGCAGGTCTGCGGACTGGACGAAGGCATCGACTATCGCGCCCGCCGCCAGGCCAAGGCCTGCGAAAAGGACGCGCTGGTCCGCGCCCGCGCCGACGTGCGGCTCGCGCTCCGCGCGACCGGCGGCACCGAAGTCGCGCTCGCCACGAAATGAGGGACCGCCCGCTCGCCTGGGCCGATCAGCGCCCGGCGAGCCCCTTGGCATTGTGGAGATAGAGGCGGCCGACCTTCTGTTCCTCGCCGTCGCCGAGCCGGGCATACCATCGGCCGGTCTCGTCGCGTCGGAGGCCGGCGACGAAATCGCGCCGCACCATCGCCGAGCGGTGGAGGCGGACGAAGCATTGGGGATCGAGCTCCTCCTCCAGCCGCGCGATCGTGTGGTTGATCAGCCAGCTGCGCCTGCCGACATGAAGCCGCATATAGTCGCGCTCGGCGGTGATCCGGTCGACCTCGGCGGCGGCGAGGCGGACCAGGCCGCGCGCTTCCGACACCCAGAATTCCTCGAGATGCTTCGACGGACGCCCCGCCGCCGCCGGCTCCTCGTCGCGCCGCGCCAGCCGGTCGCGCGCGCGCTCGACGGCGCGGGCGAGCCGGTCGGCGGCGACGGGCTTCATGACATAGTCGACCGCCTCGACGTCGAACGCCGCGACCGCGAAGGTGTCGAAGGCGGTGACGAAGATCACCACCGGCGACTTGGGCGCGCGGGCGAGCGCGCGGGCGACGTCGATTCCGTCCATCCCCGGCATCGCGATGTCGAGCAGAATCGCATCGGGCTCGGTCGCCTCGACCAGCCGCAGGGCCGCCTCGCCCTCCAGCGCGGTGCCGGCGAGCGCCACACCCTCCATCCGCGCGAGCAGAAGCTGCAGCCGTTCGATCGCGAGCGGCTCGTCGTCGACGATCAGGAAGCGGAGCGGCTCAGCCACGGATTTCGAGCGGCATGGCCAAGGTGACGCGATAGCCGCCGCCGGGCAGCGGCCCGTGTCCGCATTCGCCCTCGGGCCCGAAGCGGGCGGCGAGCCGTTCGCGGACGTTGACGAGGCCGACGCCTTTATGATCGCTCTCCGGCGCGCCGGCCGCTGCCGGACCGCGATCGTTCTCGACCGAGAGCAGGAGCCGCGCATCCTCCTCGCGCGCCTTTATGATGAGGACGACCGGCTCCGCCGTTCGCGCGACGCCATGCTTGATCGCATTCTCGACCAAAGGCTGGAGGATGAGCGGCGGCACCCGGGCGTTCCCGAGATCGTCCGGAATCTCGGTGCGGACATGGAGGCGGTTCGGGAAGCGCACTTGCTCGATGTCGAGATAGAGGGACTGGAACTCGATCTCCTGCGCGAGGGTGATGTCCTCGGTCGGATCGATGGCGAGGCTGGTGCGGAAGAAGGTCGAGAGGTTGACGATCATCGATTCCGCCTCGTCCTCGCGGCGGCCCATCACCAACGAGGAAAGCGAGTTCAACGTGTTGAACAGGAAGTGCGGATTGACCTGGTAGCGCAGGGCCCGGAGCTGCGCCGTCTGCGCTTCGCGTTTCGCCTTCGCCTCGCGTCCTTCGGCGGCGCGAAGCTGCCGCGCCGAGCTGACCGCGAGGTAAAAGCTCGCCCAGGCGGCGAAGAAGAAATACCAGATGACCGCATATTCCGCGATGATCCTGGGCGCCTCCTGCATCAAGGTTTCGCGAATTGGCGGCACCTGGATGACGATCGGCGCCTGGCCCTGCCGTTTCACCCGAAGCTCGCCCGCCGGCGTCCGCTCCAGGACGATGTCCTTGCCTTTCTCGGTCGCGGTCTGCACGCCGAGCGGCTGGTAGATGTAGAAAGCGACGCTGAAGGTCGCAAAGATCACCGAGGCCGGCAGGCAGGCGAGCGCGGCCGCGATCACCTGGACCCGCAGGCTCTCGCGCGCGGACCGGTTGACCACGAGCCAGACCAGGAAGGTGAGGGCGGCGCCGAACAGGCAGCCGAGCGCATGGCGGCCGATCGTGGTGAGGGTGCCCGTCGGATCGAGCAAGGCGATCCGAACGATGACGGTGATGAAATAGAAAAACCAGAAGCCGCCGATCGACGCGGCGGCGAGCGGCAGGTCGGCGAAGCGCCGTTGCGTCCTCTGGCTTGGGTCGTTTTCCATTGCGCCTTCTTAGCCGCTCCCGCTTTCGGTTCCCGATTCTTGCGTGCCGTTTACAGAAATATGGCGGCCGTTCGTCGAAAAGCTCATCCACGCCCGGCGACTCCGGCCGCCGGGCGTGGCGGATCCCGGATCAAGCCCCCACCTCCTTTTTCTGTGGAAAAGCCGCCGGGGTGCGGAGAAGTTGCTGATTCCGCTGGTTTTTGGTCCTGCATCTGTGGCGAATCGGTGACAGTCGGACGCCTGCCGCAGCCCCCCGTGTCTTTACGGCATTGCAAGGCGACTCGTTCTCTGATTCATTTCATGAACGGGCGGTGGGGATTTGGTTAACGGGGCGGTAACCCCTTGAAGTGCATGATCTCCGCCGGGGTTTGAGAGTGGGAGTGGGTTCATGGCGACGAATACGAAGCCGGCGGATGGGGCTCTTACGCTGGTGGAGATGAAGGAGTTCGCCGGCTTCTCGGCGGCGACCCAGCGCTACATCCGGCGTTCGCTCGACATCGGGCTCGGCCGCCGCGACGCGATGCGCCGCTGGTCGCGCGATGCCGGCGAGGCCGCCTCGATCCGCGCCCAGGAGCGCATCTATCGCCGCCTCGACCATATCCGCGCCAACGTCCCCGACGATAGCGGCCTCGACGAGATGGAGCCCTTGATGGCGCCGCTCGTCACCATGACCGCCTTCGATCTCGGCCAGGACCGGCTTCCCGATTTCGCGTCCTACCGCTTCCTCTACGAGCGGCTGATCGCCGCCGCCGTGCGGCCGTGGCTGCCCGCCGCCTTCTGCGCCGCCGCCGCTTTGCCGCACCTTCACCCGGAGAAACGCCGCATCCTGCTCCAGTCGATCAGCGAGGCGGCCGCGACCGCCCCCGGCTGGTCGAACCGTGAGCCGGCCTTCTTCCCCGAATGGGTCGACAAGGTCGACGTCACCATCGCCGGCTGACCTGGCGGATTCGTAAAGCCCCCGCTCGTCCCGAGCCCTTCGACGCCGCCTGCCGGCGGCGCTGAGGATGAACTTCGGCCCCTGGACCGAAGTCGAGGGGCGTTGCACTGAGTCTGAGAAGCG
The DNA here is from genome assembly GCA_036491055.1 of Allosphingosinicella sp. Lineage (GTDB taxonomy): Bacteria > Pseudomonadota > Alphaproteobacteria > Sphingomonadales > Sphingomonadaceae > Allosphingosinicella. The sequence goes on along the minus strand of DASXCT010000045.1, from coordinate 56,084 downwards.
CCCCTCGACTACGCTCGGGACGAGCGAGTCAGGCAGGTTGCTTAAAGGCTCTCCAGCACCTCCTCGGCGAAACGGCTGAGCGTATCGTCGCGGGCGCCCATGATCAGGATGCGATCGCCGGGCCGGGCGAGCGCGGTCAGCCGACGGCCGCCATCGGCGCGGGCGGGGATATGCTCCGCCTGCCGGCCCGACGCGCGGACGCCGGCGACGATGGCGTCGCTGCCGACCGAGCGATCGACCGTCCCGCCATAATAGACCGGGTCGGAGAGGATCAGCACGTCGTCCGCGGCCATGCCGTCGGCGAAGGTCGCGATCAGCGCATCCTTCATCAGCTTGAGCGGCCCGAAGCCGTGCGGCTGGAAGAAGACGAGCAGGCGGCCTTCGAGGCCGCTCCGCGCCGCGCGCAGGGTCGCTGCGATCTTGTCGGGATTGTGCCCGAAATCGTCGATGACGGCGATTCCGTTCCGCTCCCCGACCGGCTCGAAGCGGCGACGCAAACCCTTGAAGCCGGCGAGCGCCTCGATCGCATCGCCGAGGAGAATGCCGGCCGCGATCACCGCGGCGAGCGCCGCCATGCCGTTGCGGGCATTGTGCGCACCCCAGAGATTGACCGTCGCGCGCCGCGTCTCGCCGGTTTCGCGGTCGGTCACGTCGAATTGCGTCGCGCCGGCCCGCTCCTCGATCCCGGGGCTGACGAGCCGCGCCTCGCGGCCGGCGAAGGAGAAGGCAATCAGCCGATCCGCCGGAATGTCCGCCGCGAGCGCGCGCGTCTCCGCATCGTCGAGATTGACGACGACCTTCTCCGCCCTCGACGCGAAATCGCGGAACAGGCCGCGCAATTCCTCCAGCGTCTTGTGGTCGAGGCCGATATTGTTGAGCACCGCAACGACCGGCCGGTAGAGCGCGATCGAGCCGTCGCTCTCGTCCACCTCGCTGACGAAGACGTCGCCGCCGCCGGCAAGCGCGCTTGCATAGGGTGCCTGGGGCGTGACGAAATTCTTCATCACCGCGCCGTTCATCGCGGTCGGATCGCGGCCGGCCTCATGCAGGATCCAGGCGATCATTCCGGTCACCGTCGACTTGCCGCTGGTGCCGGCGACTCCGATCGACAGCGCCGCTTGGTTGAACAGGCGCGCGAGCAATTGGGCGCGGGTGATCCGCTCGATGCCGAGCCGGCGCGCCGCCTCGACGTCCGGCACATTCTCCTCGACCGCGGCCGAGGCGACCAGCAGCTGATCCGCGCTCGTCAGGCCGCTGCCGTCCTGCGGATAGAGGGCGATGCCCTGGCGCTTCAGGAACTCGAACTTGTCGCCGACCCGGCCCTGGTCGAGCGAGCGGTCGGAGCCGGCCACCTGCGCGCCCTGCGCCCGCAGGATGCAGGCCAAAGGCAGCATGCCGCTGCCGCCGATGCCGCAGAAGAAATAGGATTTGGTGTCGGCCATGGCGCCGCCCTATTGGCATCTTACGGGCTTTTCAAACGGCGGGAGCGGAATGCGGATTGCGATCGTGGCGCCGAGCACGCCGATCCTGCCCGAGGCCGCCGAGCTGGTGACGGCGCTCGCCGTCGAGGCCTGCCCACAGGCCGAGCTCTTCTTCCACCCGCAATGCTTCCTGACCCACAATCATTTCGCCGGCCCCGATGCGGCGCGCGCGGATGCGCTGGTGGAGGCGGCGAACGATCCCGCCTTCGATGCGATCTGGTTCGCCCGCGGCGGCTATGGCTCCAATCGGATCGCCGAGGCCGTGCTGGCGCGGCTCGGCCCGGCGGCGCGGGACAAGGCCTGGCTCGGCTATAGCGACGCCGGCTTCCTCCTCGCCGGCCTCTATCGCGCCGGCTTCCCCAATGTCGCCCACGGGCCGATGGCGAACGACATCCGGCGCGCCGGCGGCGACGCGGCGGTGCGCCGCGCGCTCGCCTGGCTGACCGAGCGTTCGGCCGAGGCGCTCGAACCCTGTCTCGGCAGCGTACCGACGGCGGCGTTCAACCTCACCGTCTTCGGCCATCTGCTCGGCACGCCGCTCGAGCCGGACCTCGAAGGCCATGAATTGCTGCTCGAGGACGTCTCCGAACATATGTACCGCACCGACCGGGCGATGTTCCACCTCGCCGGCCAGCCCGCGCTGCGGCGCCTCGCCGGCATCCGCCTCGGCCGCTGCAGCGACGTGCCGGAGAACGACCCCGATTTCGGCGAGAGCGAGGAGGAGGTGTTCCGCTTCTGGTGCGAACGCGCCGGCATTCCCTATCTCGGCCGCGCCGATATCGGGCACGATGCAGACAATAAGGTGGTGCCGTTCGGCCGCCGCTCGAAATAATTTCGGGGCGCGGTCATCCAAACGCATTCGATCCGGCGTCTTTGAATCGTTTCACAAACGAGGGACAAGGCAATGGAAAGAATGTCGGTGGGCGCCATCGTGGTCGCCGCGATCATCGTGCTGATCGTCAATCATCTGGCGCGGCTGATCCAGACGATGATGCTGCATCGTACGGTGCGCGCGGCGCTGAACCGCGACAGCGCGGTGGGACCCGAATTGCTCGACCGGCTCCGCGAGCCCAAGTCGGCCTTCGGGAGCGACGATCGCCTCGGAGTCATTCTCATCGCCCTGAGCGCGGCGATGATCGCATTCGGTCTGCTGCAAGGGAGTGGCGGAGCCAGCCGGGAGGTGGCGTCGGCCTCCGTCTTTCCGCTGTTCGTGGGAGTCGTCCTGGTCGGGCGCCACATCCTCGTGCGGACGCGGGAGGCGGGTCGCTGAGCGACGAGGAGCTGGCGGCCCGGGCGGCGCGGGGAGATGTCGCCTCCTTCTCCGAGCTGGTGCGGCGTCACGAACGGCGCGTCCGCGCCTTTCTCCAGCGGCTGACAAGAGGACAGGGAGCCGACGATCTGGCGCAGGAGACGTTTCTCAAGGCCTGGCGCACCGCGGCCTCCTTTCGCGGCGACGGTCGCTACCAGGGCTGGCTGCTGCGGATCGCATGGCGCCAGTTTCTCAGCGATCGGCGTCGCCGGTCCGAGCACGCACCCTCTTTCGAGGCGCCGGTCTCCACGCCCGACGAGGCGACGAGAATCGACATCGAGCGGGCGCTGGCGCGGCTTCCCGAACGCGAGCGGGCGGCAGCTTTGCTGTGCTTCGGCGAAGGCTGCTCCCATGCCGAGGCGGCGGCCGTGCTCGAGCTGCCGCTCGGCACGCTCAAATCCATCCTCGCGCGGGCACGGGCGGCTTTGGTGCGGCAGCTGGAAGGACATAGCGGATGAATGCAAGGGACGAAGCGCGCACGGACGCGATCCTGCACGAGCTGCTGGCCGCGCCGCGGCGCAAGCCCGACGAGGCCTTCGTCCTGCGGATCGAGCGCCTGGCTTTGGCGGAGCGGCTGCTGCGCTCGGCGCGACGGGCGGCCTTGCGGCGTTTCGGCGTCGAATTGGCCGCACTTGCATCTCTGGCCGCCGCCTTCCTCTCGATTCGGCGTCTCGCTGCGTCCGACTCGGGCGACGCGATCCTGTCTTCCGCCCCGGCGATCGGCGCGTTGATGCTGTTGTTCGTCTGGCTTTGCGTCGCCACACGCACGGAAATCCTGCCGAGAGGCCGTTAATCCACACCAAAATGCGCGCTAAACCGCCCGCGGGGCGGGATCGGACGATTTCTCTCTCTTGCGCTCTTGCGCTCGCCGCGCGTTTGGGGCTTATCAGAGCGATCCTACAGGGAGGGAAACATGGCTAAAGGAAGTTCAGGCGGTGCTCGTGGCGGTCTCGCGCGTCCGGTGACCCCGTCGGCCGATCTCGCCGCGATCACGGGCTCGAACCCGCTGCCGCGCAGCGAGGTGGTCAGCAAGATCTGGGACCATATCCGCAGGAACAATCTCCAGAACCCGCAGAACAAGCGGGAGATTCTGGCCGACGACAAGCTGAAGAAGATCTTCGGCGGCCTGGACAAGGTGTCGATGTTCGAGATGAACAAGCACCTTTCCAACCATCTGAAATAAGCCGCGCCGCCGGCTTGCCGGCGTGAGGCTGACGTTCGGCCCCGCTCCCACCGGAGCGGGGCCGAACTGTTTTCAGCGGGCCTTGGTCAGCGCACCGGCATCATGATGTGCGCATAAGGCGTGCCGGCGAACATCACATAGGGCCTGCTCGTGTCCGGATTGGGCCCGCCCGGATAGCCGGAGGCCGCGGCCGCTTCGCGGTCGAGGACCATGATGTGCGGCCCGGTGCGGACCCAGGAAGCGCCTTCCGCCGGCTTCGTCGCATAGGGATCGGTGTTGCTGGCGTCGGCGGCGCCGGCCAGCATGTAGGCGAGCCCCGGTTTGTCGGCCGGCGGAATCTTGTGGGCCATCCACGCCTCGGCCCAGAGCATGCCGTTGCGGTCGACGCACATCGGATCGTCGGCGGGGGTTCTCGGGTCGTCGGGCATGCAGGTCCAGCCGTTGGTGCCGCTGCGAAGCGGGCGCATCCGTCCGGCGCTGTCGGTGGCGACCACGGTCGCATTGCGCCCGATCGAGGCAGGCGCGGCGTAGGCGGCGTTGGCGATGATCTGGGCGTCGCTCATGCCGGGTGCGGCGCGGACATATTCGACCGCGATGCCGACGGCGATCACCGTCACGGCGGCGGAAATGAAGGCGATGCGAGCGGATCGGGTCATGGCATTTCTCCCGGCCGGTGGAACGCAACGAGAGCAACCGGTCGAGCTTACGTCCCCGCAACGAATCGCGCAAATCAGGGTCCGAACCCTAACGGCACGCCCGCCAGCCCCAGGCACCGCGGCCGGCCTCGTCGAGATGGAGATGGCCGCGATGCGCCGCATTGTAGTCGGGCGAGAGGACGGTGGCGAACAGCCGGCAGCCCCCGTCGCGCACCTGGTGGAGGAAGCGGCCCTTGGCGCCCTTGTCGTTCCAGTCGGCGGCGACATCGATCCGGCGGCCGTCCTCCAGCCGGAAGCCGGCGACGTCGAGCGCATTGGCATGGGCATGCTCGCTCCATGGCTCGTCGGCGCGGCCGTACATGCGCCGGCAATTATAGCTTCCGAGATGGTCGATCTCGACGACCCGGCGACCGAAGCGGGCGAGGGCGGCGGGCTGGACGACATGCCATTCCCAGAGCGCGAGCCCGGCGGCGAGGCGGCAGCTCGTGTCGGGAGCGATGGGGTCGAAGGAGATGTCGGCCGCGCCGTCGGGCAAAAGGCGGACGGCATCGTCCATGCCGCATTCCCGTCCCTCCGTCTGCGGCGGCAGGACGGTGAAGCGGATGCCGGCGTCGGAGAGCAAGGCGCGGCAGCTGTCGCCGTGGAGCGCGGCGAGCTTGCGGCCGGTGAACAGCCCGACCGGCTGGCCGAGGTTGAGCGGCGTCCAGGGCACATCCTCGGGATGGCCGCGGCCATAGCCCCAGGCGAGGAAGGCGAGGAAGGCCAGCAAGACGAGCAGGAAGAGGCGGCGGACCCGGCGGAGGAGAGGCGAGCGGCGACCGGGCATCGGCGGCTAACGGCGGAGCGCCGTCTCGAGCGGCTCGGCGGTGACCGGATAGCCGAGGCCGTCGGGGATGCAGAGCCAGCGCCGCCCTTCTCGTTCCTCGACCCACGGTGTGATCCGTTGGACGGGATGGCGCGACGCATCGGCCCGCGCCTGCTCGAACGAGGCGAAAAGCGCCAGCCGCTCGAGATTGCGGCGGGTGGGGAAGATGGCATGGGCGCGGCCGACCTCGATCTCGGCGAGGCTTTCGGCGGCGCTCGCCCAGAAGGTCCGCACCGCCTCGGCCTCATGGGCGGTCGCGTCGGCCGCGCCGGGCGGCGCTTCGGCGAGATAGAAGAGGGCGTCGAAGCGTCGCGTCTCGCGGAAATTGGGGCACCAGCGGGCGAAGGGCGTGAGGGCGCCGAGCGCCGGCGACAGGCCGGCTTCGGCGAGCAAAGCGGCAAACGGCCTTTCGGCGGCGATGCCCGCGCGCAGCGAAGCGGCGCTGTCGGGACCGGGCGCGGGCGCGAGGGCGGGGGCGATCCCGGTCTCCTCGATCGTCTCGCGAATGGCGGCGACGCGGGCGGCGGCGTCGGGCAGGTCCGGCGCGAGCGTCGCGGCGCTCGCATGATCGTCGGGATCGATCCGGCCGCCGGGAAAGACGAGGGCGCCGGCTGCGAACGCCATGGTCCGGCTCCGCTCGAGCATCAGGATTTCGGGCGGGCCGGAACCTGCCGGCCGCATCAGGATCAAAGTGGCGGCGGGAATCGGCGGCGGGAGGTCTTCCGACATGATTGTGAGGTTAGGCGCTCGGCGAAAGGTGCGGAAGTGGAAGCGTTGACCGCTTTTCGTGCACGCCCCATGCTCGTCCGCCGATGATCTTTCCGAACGAGCCCCAGACGGCGCGCGACGTCAGCATCCATTATGACGAGCTCGACCGCGCCTATCGCGACATCTGGGGCGAGCACGTCCATCACGGTTATTGGGTGAGCGGCCGCGAGAGCCCGGCCGAGGCGGCCGAGGCTTTGGTGCGGCTGGTTGCCGAACGGCTGGAGGTCGCGCCCGGTCAGGCCTTGTGCGACATCGGCTGCGGCTATGGCGCGACCGCCGGCTGGCTGGCGCAGAATCGGCAGGCGAAGGTGACGGGCTTCACCATTTCCGAAGCCCAGGCGGCGATCGGCCGCGCGCGGGCGGAGACAATGGCCGGGCTCGCCATCTTCTGCCGCGACTGGCTCGACAATGGCCTGCCCGCTGCCGGCTTCGACCGCGCCTATGCGATCGAAAGCTCCGAGCATATGGTCGACAAGCCGCGTTTCTTCGCCGAGGCGGCACGCGTGCTTCGGCCCGGCGGCCGGCTGGTCGTCTGCGCCTGGCTTGCGACCGAGCAGCCGACGCCGTGGGAGGTCCGTCACCTGCTCGAGCCGATCTGCCGCGAGGGCCGGCTGCCGTCCATGGGCAGAAGAAGCGATTATGAGGCGATGGCGGCGGAGGCGGGCTTCTCATTGCTCCGCTACGACGACATCAGCCGCAACGTCGCCCGCACCTGGGCGATCTGCCTCCGCCGGACGCTGGTGCGACTCTTCTCCGACCGCGGCCTGCGCCGGCTGGTGCTGAACCGGACCACGCGCAATCGCTCCTTCCTTCTCAGCCTCCCGCGCCTGCTCTGGGCCCTGCGCGGCGGCGCCATGCGCTACGGCGTGTTCGTGTGGGAGAAGAGGGCGGCGTAGCGCTATCGCTCCCCGGCGAAAGCCGGGTCCAGAATCAACCGCTGCAACTGGATCAACCCCTGCAACTGGACCCCGGCTTCCGCCGGGGAGCAAGTCAGTGCGCCCGCGTCCAGCGACGGGATTCGCAGACGAAGAGGATACAGCCCGAGACCTTGAGCGAGCCGTCCGGCTCGAGCTGAAGATAGGATTTATAGCTCTTGCCGCTCTTCGGATCGTAGGCGCGGCCACCCTTCCACGATCCGCCCGACCCCTCGAAGCCGGAGAGGACGCGGAGGCCCAGGATCGGCCGGTGCTGCAGGCTCGAATCGGGATTGTGGATGTCCGTCTTCGGCGCACCCGGATTGAGCACCTTCGCGATCGTGCCGCACAATTTTGCGCCGCATGATTCGATCCGGACCAGGCCCGTATGGTCGTCATTGAGCCAGAGGCCGCGAATCGATCCGGGGGCGGCGGTCGCGGCGGTGCTCGCCGCCAGCAGGGGCAACAGGGCGATCGGGAACGGACGCATAAGATCCTCCTTGGCGGGCGCAGCCTCGGGCTCTGCGCGGACGCGGCTCGATCGCCGGAACCGGACGGACTCCGGCACCATCCAAGTCCATGCTATGAGGCCGCACACGGATAGAGGGACTTAGATGGCCGATCTTGCGATCCGTTCCCGCCAGGAGGAGCAGATGGACGCGCCGGACCTCGATCCGGCCGTCTACGAAGAGGTCATGCACGGCCTCGCGCGGATCAACAAATTCACTTTCACCGCCCATCCGACGCTCGCCTTCCTGAAGCGCGCGATCGGCTCGGCGAAACGCTTCCGGCTGATGGACGTCGGCTTCGGCGACGGCGATATCCTGCGCGCCGTCGCCCGCTGGGCGCGGCGGCGCGGCATCGAGGCGGACCTGGTCGGCGTCGACCTCAACGGGAAGAGCCTGCAGGCCGCGCATGCGGCGACGCCCCCGGACCTCAAGATCGATTATCGTATCGGCGACTATCTCGACCAGGAGGGACCGTTCGACTTCATCACCTGCGTCCAGACGACCCATCACATGACCGACGAGCAGCTGCTGACGCTCATCCGCACAATGGAAAGAGAGACGCGGATGGGCTGGCTGATCTGCGACCTCCACCGCCACGGCTTCGCACATTGGGGCTTCCCGATCCTCGCCCGCCTGCTCATGGTCCACCGCATCGTCCGCGAGGACGGCACATTGTCGATCGCCCGTTCCTTCCGTCCGCACGACTGGCGGGAGATATTGACCGAGGCCGGCATCCCGCTCGACCAGGTGCGCATCGTCCGCCGCTTCGCCTTCCGGCTTTGCGTCGAGCGGGTGAAGTAAAACGGAATTGTCCTCCCTGCGCCGAAGGCGTGGGGAGGGATGAGCAGGCACGTCATGCCCCCGGCATGACTGCGGATTGCGGGGCAATCCGCACCTGCTCATCGTGAAACGCGGTGGAGGGCAAGCTGACTCGGAGGCCCCTCCACCATGCTTCGCATGGTCTCCCTCCCCTGCAAAAAGCAGGGGAGGATTTGAGGTTATTCCGGCCGCCGCCCGACGATGACGAACAACCCGCCCTCGCCGCCGAGCGAGTGCATCCAGCCGAGCTGGGCCATGATTGTTTCCGGCGCCCATTCGTCCTCGACCGGCGCGAACAGATCGTCGGGCTCGTGGCCGATCAGGGTGCTCGGATAGGTGGAGACATAGTCGATGCCATTCTCGGCGAACCATCCGCGGACTTCGGCGACGCTGTGGCTATGCTCTTCCGGGTGGCGATATTGGTCGCGGAGCCACGCCTCGCGCCGGGCCGGCTCGGCATCGCGCTCGCGCAGCACCGGGTCGAACGGGATCCAGCGGTAATTGGTCAGCCGCGCCACCACCCGCCGCAGCCGCAGCGGGATGCGCGCGTACAGATTGTAGAGGCCGATCACGATCGTCCCGCCCGGCCGCACCGCTTTGGCGATCGCGCGGAAGGAGGCGCGCGGGTCCGGCGTGTGGTGGAGGACGCCCGAGCAATAGACGACGTCGAACGCGCCTTCGCGCAAAGGCAAATGGGTGAGGTCGCATTCGACGAAGCGCACCCGCTCGACGCCCCAGCGCCGCGCCGCCGAAGCGCCGAGGCCGAGCGCGCCGCGCGACAGGTCGCAGCCGACCACGGTGCGGTCGGCGCGGGCGAGGTAGAGGCTCATCTGGCCGGTGCCGCAGCCGATCTCGACGATCCGCGCATCGCCGGGAATCGAGGAATCGAGCAACCGCGCGAAGGCGCTCCGCTCGGCCCGCGTCCGAAGCCAGGTCAGGCTGTCGTTGGGCGGATAGCCGGGGAAAGGCGCCGCGTTGTAGAATTGCCGCACCTTTTCGGTCTGCCCCGCGACCGGCAGGCGAAGCTGGGCAATGCCGTCCGGCGCCGGCCAGCTCTTGCCGCAGGCGGTGCAGGCAAGCCCCTCGCCGAGCGCACCGCCGCAGGCCGGGCAGGCGAGCAAGGCGAGAATATCGTCCAACGGACCCTCTTCGCCGCGGCCGGCCGTCTCAACCTCGGTCGCGACCGTGCTCATGCGGGCCTAGAAGATCGAATAGATGAACGGCGCCAGCGCCTCGACGCCCGCCGCGAGCACGAGCAGGAAGCCGGTGAGGCAGAGGAAGATGGCGAGCGGCATGATCAGTTTCTTCTCCGAGCCGCCTTTCCAAAGTCCCCGGGCGAGATCGCCGGTCGAGCCGAACGCGCTCCCCAGCACCACCAATTGCCGCCTCAGCCGGCCCTTCTTGCGGATCATACCAGCTCCTCTGCCTGCGCCGCGGCGGCGGCCGCGCGCGCGCGTTTCCTGACTCGGATGTTGCCGACGACGAGCAGGTCGACGCCGCTGCGGCGGAAGGTCGAATAGCCTTCCTGCGCGGTGCAGACGATCGGCTCGCCGGCGAGATTGAACGAGGTGTTGAGCAGCACCGGGATGCCGCTCTCGCGGCCATAGGCCTTGAGCAGGTCGTAGAGCCGCGGCGCGAAGCCCCGATCGACCGTCTGCAGCCGGGCGGTGCCGTCGACATGGGTGATGGCGGCGAGCCGGTCGCGCCATTCCGGGCGCACCGGGAAGACGCCCGACATGAAGCGGGCGAGGCGGCAGCCGCCGGGGGGCAGCTCGAAATAGGTGTCCGCATCCTCGGCCGGGACGATCGGGGCGAAGGGGCGGAATTCCTCGCGATATTTGATGTCGCGGTTCAATCGGTCGCGGGTGGCCGCATCGTGCGGGGCGGCGAGCAGGCTGCGATGGCCGAGCGCGCGGGGGCCGAGCTCGCAGCGCCCCTCCATCCAGCCCACGATGCGGCCGGAGTCGAGATCGGCGACCGTCTCCTCGATCAGCCGTTCGTCCTCGACCGTCTCGCAGGGGAAGCGATCCTCTTCGGCGATGCGGGCGAGCGCCTTGTCGTCCGGCACCGGGCCCCAGAAGGGATGGTCGGGGAAGTCGCGGTCGGGATTGCCGAAATGCACGCGATCGGCGAACAGGGCCGCGCCGAGCGCGCAGCCGGCATCGCCGGGCGCGGGCGGCACGAACACGCGTTCGAAGCCCGATTCGCGCAGGATGCGGGCATTGGCGACGCCGTTCAGCGCGACGCCGCCGCCGAGGCACAGGTCCGGCAGCCGCGTGCGCTCGTGAAGGTCGCGGGTGAGGTCGACGAGGATATCCTCCAGCACCAATTGGACGCTGGCGGCGCAGTCGGCGAAGCGCTTGCCCTCTTCGGTGGCGAGGTCGATCGGCTCGTAGCGGTTGCGCGGCGGGCCGAACAATTGGACGAACTTGTCGGAGAAGGAGCGCTTGGCTGTGCTGTGGAACTCGAAATAATCGAGGTCGAGGCGGAAGGCGCCGTCGGCGGTGCGCGGGATCAGCCGACGCACCGCGTCCGCCATGTTCGGCTCGCCATAGGAAGCGAGCCCCATCACCTTATATTCGCCCTCGTTGACCGCGAAGCCGAGATAGGCCGTGAAGGTCGAATAGAGCATGCCGAGCGAGTGCGGGAAGCGGATCTCCCGATCGAGATTGATCGACGTGCCGCCCGGCCCGCGCTCGCCGGTGCCGACGGTGAGGGTCGCCCATTCGCCGACGCCGTCCGCGGTGAGGATCGCCGCGCGATCGGTCGGCATGGTGAGGAAGGCCGCCGCCGCGTGCGACTGGTGATGCTCGGTGAAGAGGATCTTCCTGCCCGGCACGCCGAGGCGCGAGCTGATCACGCCGCGCACCCAGGCCTTTTCGCCGAGCATGTTCTTCATCGCATGCGGGAAGGAGCGCCACGAGCGCGGGAAGGTGCGAAGCGCCGTGGTCAGCACCCGCTCGAACTTCAGCATCGGCCGTTCGTAGAAGACGATGGCGTCGAGATCGTCGGGATCGAGCCCCGCCTCGTCGAGGCAATATTCGACCGCCGCCAATGGGAAGGTCGCGTCGTTCTTGCGGCGCGAAAGCCGCTCCTCCTGCACCGCGGCGACGGGCAGCCCGTCGATCAGCAGGGCCGCGGCGGAATCGTGGTAGAAAGCGGAGAGACCCAGGATCTTCATCAATATTGCGCCTTGAGGTCGCGCGGCTTGGGCGCGACCGCGCGCCAGCCTTGGGCTTCGCGCCTGGCCGCCCGCTTCGCCCCCCAGGCGAAAGGCGGCAGCAGGATGAAATATTGCAAAGTCAGGATCACCGCGCCCATCACGCCGGCGATTCCCACGGCAAGGCGGAGATAGCCTTTCCACAGCCGGCTGAAGCGCGCCTTCCACAGCAGCCAGCCCTGCTTGCGGGGCGACACCCGCGCGAGCTCGTGGCGCGTATAGGTCATGTGGAATTCCTCGTCCTTGAGGATGGTCGCGAAGACGGTCCGGGTTTCACCGTCGTCCCCCACCGCCTCGCGATAGGTGACGAAGCCTCGCGCGGCGGCGGCTTCCGACAAATGGAGGAAGGCGAGGAGCGGCCCGTCGCCGCCCGCGTCGACCGTCACGTCGTCGAGCCCGCGCTCGCCGGGCGCCAGCCAGTCGGGCTGCCAGGCAGGCTCGCCGTCCCGCCGGTGGGCGCGCAGCAATTCGGTGCCGCGGCGGCGGAAGATCTCGGCGTGGCGCTGCTCGTCCTGGGCGTGGCGAAGGTAGAGGCGCCGCAATTTGGGGTCGGGCGTGAGCTCGGCGGCGCGCGCGAGATCGCGGCCGCCATCGGCCTCGACCTCGGCGAATCGCAGCAGCCGGTGGCCGCGGCGGACAGGGTCACGCCACACCCAGCGCTGGATCGGGTTGAGCAATGATCCCATCGTGCTAATTCCCCCCGGTTGGAGCATCATGGCGGGCGAAAGGTGCCCAGTCTAGGGGGCGGGTATCGGCCGGTTTTCGAATGCGGGAATCGCGAATGGGGCGGTCGCCGCCGCCGGTTTCGCGCTCATCCTGATGGCGGCCGCGGCGGGCCGGAGCTGGGCCGAGGCCCATTTCCTGCCCGCCTGGGCCTGGGGCTGGGACGTCCAGCTCCGCATCGTCCTCGCGATCCGGATCGTGGCGGTCCTGGTCGGGCTGCTGCTGATCCTGGTCGTGCGGCCGCGCCTCGCCCGGGGCATCGAAGCGGGGAAGGGGCGCGAGATCCTGTTCGGAACGATCACCGGCCTCGTCGCCGTCATTGCGGCCTTTGCCGCCACCGAAGGCGTGCTGAGGACCCAGACCTGGCATTCGGTCCAGGAACGGTCCGACCGCGCCGAGCCGATGCGGGTGCGCGACCCGATCCTCGGCTGGCGCTTCCGCCCCGATCATGAAGGCAGCGTCCATATGGGCGGCCGGATCGTCCGCTACGCGACCGAGAGCCACGGCTATCGGGTGCGGTCGGTGGGGCAGAAGATCGATTTCCAGCGCCCGACGATCGTCTTCGCCGGCGAATCGATCGTCTACGGCTACGGCCTCGAATGGGACGAGACGATCCCCGCCCAATTCGAGCGGCTGACCGGACTCCCTTCGGTCAATATCGCGGTCAACGCTTATGCGACCGACCAGGGCCTGATGCGGCTGCGCCAGGAATTGCCGCGCTTCGCCCATCCGCTGGCGGTGGTGATGCCGTTCGTGCCGGTCCTGCTCGACCGCAATCTCGACCGCGACCGGCCGCATCTCGACGCCGCCTTGAGCTGGCACCCCGGCGAGCGGCCGCCGCTCCGGATCGTCGAGGTCGCGCGGCGCCCCCTGCGCTACCGCAGCACGCGCTCGATCCGCGACGGCGTCGCCATGACCCAGGCGGCGCTGCGCCAGGTCATCGCCCTCGCCCGCGCGCGCGGGGCCGAGCCGGTCATCCTGGTCCCGCAGCACCTGCCCGAAATCCCGCGCGAGACGGCGGTCCGCCGCATGGTCCTCGACGCCGGCCGCATTCCCTATCTCCTGGTCTGGCTCCCCAACGACTGGCGCGTCCCCGGCGACCGCCATCCCGACGCGCGCGCCGATCGTGCGATGGCCGCGGCGATCGCGGGTGTGCTGGAGAAGAGGCCTGGATTCAGGGCGCGGATCGGCCGGGGCGGACAGGATATTCCGGAATGAACCGCCCTCTGGTCTCGCTCGGTCTTTTGGCTCTGGGTGCCTTTGCCGGTCCCGTCGCGGCGCAACCCATCGCTCTTCGGGCAGGGGCAGTGACCTACAGGGTCGATCCGGACACCCTCGGCATCGACGCGACGCGCCCGGGCGCCCCGTCGATCCCCATCATGGAACCGCTTCACGCGCCTCAGGCCGCGGTGCCGTCTCGGGTCGGCGGCTTGTGGCGCTGGACCGATGCGGACGGCCGCGTCATCAACGTGACGGTCGTGCATGAGGCGCTTCGGCTGACCATTGACGGCGGTCCGGGGATGAAGCTGGGCTGGAACCTGCCGGTGGCCGGCAGCGGAACCTGGCTCATCCCCGACGGCGAGGGATTGGTCATCGAAACGAGGGATCCGTTCTGGCGGGCGCAATTCGGAAAGGGCGACTGCCTCGGCGCGACGGCCTCGCTTTCCTTCCCGGCCTGGAGCCGGACGACCGACGGGAAGAACGCCGTCGTTTACGCGCTTGGCGATGGACTCCAATCGGAGCTTTGCCTGCATGATCGGGGCGGCGTTCAGGGGCGCCTTGTCCACGATTTCGGCAGCGGCGCGGGAAGGCTCGACCTTCTGTTCGCGATCCGCCCCGCCGATCCGCTTGCCCCCGCTCTCTTCTATCGAGCGGTTCTGAAGCGCCGCGGGCAGTTCAGATCCTTCGCCGACAAGGCCGTGCCCGACCTCCCGCGGCTGTTCGGCGCGCCGCAAGCCTATGTCTGGGGCGATGGCCGCGACCTCGCCTTTCTCGACGATCTGAGCGCGCTGGGCATCCGGCGGATCGTGCTGAGCTACGACCAGGATCCGCGAACGCAGCACCATGTGGTCGGACGCGCTTATTTGGCCCGAGCCAACACTCTGAGCTATCTCGCCGGCCCCTATGACGAGTTCGACAACGGCCAGCCCGAAAGCACGGCCGACACGACCACCGCTCTGTGGGGCGATCTCTATCCGGCGGGGTGCATTCGAGACAGAGACGGCCATGTCGTCGCGGGCTTCGCCGGCCGCGGCTGTGAAATGTCCAGCGAGGCGATCGCCCGGCACAAGGGCCCGCCCAGCCCTACATCGCGCTTCGCGGACCATGTCGCCGAGGGCGCGCGCCAGATCTTCCTCGACGTGGACGCCTTCGGCGACTTCGAGGCCGATTTCAGCCCCGATCACCCGATGACGATGGCCCGCGACCGCGCCAATCGCATCGCGCGGATGCGCATGGCGATCGGCCGCTTCGAATTGGTGCTGGGTTCCGAGAACGTTACGGCCTGGAGCAGCCTCGTCACCCATTATTCGCACGGCACCGCCCAGGCGCATGCCTCCGCCGTCTGGCCTTTGCTTCGGGACAAGGAACGGTTCGGCGGCTGGTGGCCGACCGATCGGCCGGCCCTCTTCTTCAAGCCTTTCGCGCCGACCCCGGATGAGGCGCGCCTGCTGTTCGGTCCGGCCGATCGCCTGCCGCTATTCGAGGCGGCGTTCCACGATTCGGTGGTCGCCGCGGATCGCTGGGAGTTCGGCCTGATGAAGGTTGCGGGCGAGGAGCGATCCCGGTTTGCGCGCGCCTTGCTCTACGGCACCCCGACGATGTGGAACCTGGACCGCCGCGAGCTGACGCGCGTGGCCCCGTGGCTCAAGGCCGCGCAGGACGATTTCGCCATCGCCCATGGCATCGGCCGGCCCGTGGCCCTGACCGGCTTCAAATGGCTGACGCCCGATCGCCTGGTCCAGCAGGCGACCTATGCCGACGGCCGCGTGCTGACCGCCAATTTTCGCGACGGCGCCTGGCGGAAGCTGGGCCCGGATTGCGTGCGAGTTTCCAGGCCGAAGCGAACCCTCGATCTCTGCCCGCCGACACTTCCGGGTCGTTGAGCGTTGGGGTCCTCCTTCGCTCCTGCGGAGCTACGGCGGACAGCCTACGCCGATTGACTGCTGGCTTACCAGCCGAAGCCGCGCAGTGGCGGTCCTCCTTCGCTCTCCGAGCTACGGCGGACAGCCTATGCCGATTGACGTGCTGGCTTGCCAGCCGAAGCCGCGCAGCGGCGTAGGCTGGTGGAGCTGAGGGGAATCGAACCCCTGACCTCTGCAGTGCGATTGCAGCGCTCTCCCATCTGAGCTACAGCCCCGCGCCGTTTCGAAGGCCGCTCCATGGGCGGGAGCGGCGACCCGAGAGGCGCCCAGATAGCGAGGCGTGCGCGCTTTCGCAACGCCGCATATCCGCCGCCTTGTTCCCTCCCTTCGCTTCGGCGGGCGCGCCCCACGGATCGGCTCTCCGCCCGGAACGAGGCCGGCCATCTCCCCGTTTTCGCCACAGGACGCGAGGGTTTGCGTCCGGCGTTTCAGAGGAGAGCATGATGGCCAATTATGACGGCCGCCACGGCGGCGATCGATGGCGCGACCGGGACCAGGGCAATTGGAACCGCGACCGTGACTATGGACGGAGCGATTATCGCGGCCGGGGCGGCCGGGAATCCTATGGCGGTTATCGCGGCAGCGACGACCGCGGCTTCTTCGACCGGGCGGGCGACGAGGTCCGCTCCTGGTTCGGCGACGACGAAGCGCAACGCCGGCGCGAGGAGGACGAACGGCGCTGGGCGCGCGAGCATGATATGACCGGCCGCCGCGACAACGACACCGTCGGCAGCGGCTGGGGCAACCAGAGCGGCGAAAGCTGGAATCGCGCGCGGCCGGGCGAGCGGTTCAGCGACTATTCCGCAGCCGGAGGCATGGGCTACGGCTCGGGCTACGGCGCTTCGGAGCCCGAATATCGGGGCGGGTTCGGCTTTGGCGACCATGATCGCGGCCGGAGCGGTCACGATCCGCATTATGCCGAATGGCGGCGGCGCCAGATCGACGATCTCGACCGCGATTATGACGATTATCGCCGCGAGCATCAGTCGAAGTTCGAGCAGGATTTCGGCAGCTGGCGGTCGAAGCGTCAGGGCCAGCGCCAGTCGCTGAACAAGGTGGCCGAGCATATGGACGTGGTCGGCTTCGACGGCAGCCATGTCGGCACCGTCGACAAGGTGCGCGGCGATCGCATCATCCTCACCAGATCCGATCCGGATGCGGGCGGCATCCATCACTCGATCCCCTGCTCCTGGGTCGAGACCGTCGACGACAAGGTCATGCTGAACCGCAGCGCCGACGACGCCAAGCACGCCTGGCGGAACGAGGAGCGCGGCCGCGCCTTGTTCGAGCGCGGCGGCAGCGACGAAGGCGAGGGACCGCATAACCTCAACCGCAGCTTCGCCGGCACCTATGACGAGCGCAGCGACCGCGACCGCGATTCGTAAGCGGCGCTAATGCATGAAGAGGTCCGGCTTCCGCGAGGAGGCCGGGCCTTTCTTGCGGGCGGACGCTGGATTGCTTCGCTTCGCTCGCAATGACGATTATGGTTCCCGTCATCGCGAGGAGCGCAAGCGACGCGGCAATCCAGCACGAGGGGAACGCCCATGACCGACCGCAATCGAGCCTGGCACCTGAAGTCGCGGCCGACGGGCCTGCCGACCATGGACAATTTCGAGCTGAAGGAAGCGCCCTTGCCGGCGCTGGAGGACGGCTGGATCCGCGTCGAGAACAAATGGCTCTCGGTCGATCCGTACATGCGCGGCCGGATGAACGATGTGAAAAGCTATACGCCGCCCTTCCAGCTCGGCGCGCCGATGCAGGGTGGGGCGCTCGGCACGGTGGTCGAGAGCCGCTCCCCGCATTTCCGGGAAGGAGAGACCGTCCAGCATATGATGGGCTGGCGCGAGGCGGCGGCGGGACCGGCGGAGCAGTTCAACAAGCTGCCGCCGATCCAGGTCGACGACCGCCATTGGCTCGGCAATCTCGGCCTGACCGGCGCCACCGCTTATTTCGGCCTGCTGAGGGTGGCGGATGCGAAGGAAGGCGACATCGTCTTCGTCTCGGCGGCGGCGGGCGCGGTCGGATCGGCGGTGGTGCAGATCGCCAAAGCGAAGGGCATGACGGTGATCGGCTCTGCCGGCGGCGCGGAGAAAATCGCCTGGGTGCGCGAGCTTGGGGCGGACTCGGTGATCGATTACAAGGCGGAGCCGATCGTGCCGGCCTTGATGCGCGAGGCGCCGAACGGGATCGACGTCTATTTCGACAATGTCGGCGGCGACCATCTCGACGCCGCCTTCGCCGCCGCCCGCCAGAATGCCCGCTTCGCCATCTGCGGCATGATCGAGGGCTATAATGGAACCGAGCCCCACGCCTTCCGCTACACGATGCGCGTGATCGCCGCCCGCATCCGCATGCAGGGCTTCCTCGTCTTCGACTTCCTGCCGGAAATGGGCGACTTCTACCGCGACATGGGCGGCTGGGTGGCCTCGGGCCAGGTCAAGAGCCGCGAAACGATTCGCGAGGGGATCGAGGCGGCGCCCGAGGCGTTCCTCGACCTGTTCAAGGGGGCGAATATCGGCAAGATGCTGGTGCGGTTGTAGGCGCAGCGCAACCCAGTGCAGGTCCGCAGGTGGTCGAATGCTGTCAGATCAACGCCCTCGCCCGCTCCCCAATCCGGTGGAGGTCCTCCACGAACTTCGCATATTCCGCCTCGCGGTCGTCGCGGACGCGCAGCAGGAAGCTGGGGTGGACGGTCACCCAGGCCTCGCCGCCGTCGGGGAGCGTGTGCGGCTTGCCGCGCAGGCTCGCGATGGTCACTACTTTCTCGAAGAGCGAACGGGCGGCGGTGGCGCCGAGCGCGACGATCAGCGACGGCCGGATCAGCCCGCGCTCCTGCTCCAGCCACCAGCGGCAGGCCATGATCTCGCCGCCGTCCGGTTTCTGGTGGATGCGGCGCTTGCCGCGGCGCTCGAACTTGAAATGCTTGACCGCATTGGTGACGTAGGTGGCTTTGCGGTCGACCCCGGCCTCGCCCAGCGCCTGGTCCAGGATGCGGCCGGCTGGGCCGACGAACGGCTTGCCGGCGAGATCCTCCTGGTCGCCGGGCTGCTCGCCCACGAACATGATCCTGGCGTCGAGCGGGCCTTCGCCGAACACGGTCTGGGTTCCGCATTTGTAGAGGTGACAGCGGGTGCAGCCTTTCGCCTCGTCGCGCAAAGCCTCCCAGGCCTTGAGCAGATTGTCGCCCGCATGGGCCGCTTCGGTCGATCCGGTCCGCACTCTTTCCTCCTGTGCTCACAAACCCCGCGGCGGCGCAGGCGTTTCATCGGCGCGCGCCGGAAGGTGCTTTCAGGCGAGGCGAAGCGCCGCCGCGCCGGCGGCGATCGTGCAGGCGGCGGCGATCCGTGCCGGGCCGATCCGTTCCTTCAGCACGAGGCCCGAGATCGCGGTCCCGAACAGGATCGCGGTCTCGCGCAAGGCGGCGACCGTCGCGATCGGGGCGATGGTCATCGCCCACAAAGCGAGGCCATAGGATGCAGCGGTCCCGGCACCGCCGGCGAGCGCGAGGCGCCAATTGTCCGCGGCATAAGCGAGGAACGCCCGTCGCCTCGCCGTCATCGCCCACAGGCCGAGAGCGGCACCGATCAGCAGGAAGAGCCAGCCGGCATAAGCCGCCGGGGCGCCGGAAAGGCGCACGCCTTGTCCGTCGATCAGGGTGTAGCCGGCAATGACTCCGGCGTTGAGCAGCGCCAGCGGCAGGCCCTTATCCGGCTGCCGACGGGAGGTCGCGGCCATGCCCAGCACGCCCGCGCAGATGAAGAAGATGCCGATCCACGCGAAGAGCGCCAGTCGCTCGCCAAGGATGGAGAAAGAGAGAATGGCGACGAGCAGAGGCGCCGTCCCGCGCATCAGCGGGTAAGCGAGGCTCATGTCGGCAACGCGATAGATGTGCGCGATCAGCACGAAATAGACGATCTGAACGCAGGTCGACGCCGCGATGAACGGCCAGCTCGCCCGCGCCGGCGACGGCAGGAAAGGAAGGATCGCGGCGGCGATCAAAGCCGCGGCGACGGCGATCGACACGGTGGTCAGCAAGGTATCGCGCCCGCTTTTCACGATCGCGTTCCAGACCGCGTGAAGGCAAGCGGCGAAGAGGACGATGCTGAACGCGGCGACGGCCATGACTCAGGGCTACACTTTATCGGGGCGCCTGTCCGGCGCCCTGGCCGCTGAAGGGCGGAGAATTAGAAGCCGATCCGGGCCACTGGCTCCGGTTTCGCCCGCGCCTCCGCTTCGAGCGAGGCGAGGATCTCCGCCGGCGACGGCGTCTCGCGAAAGCGGAGCTGGCGCTTCACCACCGCGAAATCGCCGGGCGTGAGGCCGCCGATCCCCGCCAGTCCGGCCGCCGGCGCGACGTCGAAGAAAAGACGCCAGGCGCGCTCGGCTTTCTCCGCGGAAAGCGGCTTCAGCGCGATCTTGAAGACGAAGCGCCGGAGCGCCGCCGGATCGAGCCGCCGCGCGAAATTGGTCGCCGCGACGAACGGCAAAGGGTGCGAATCCATCCAGGTGAGCATTTCGTTGACCTGGGTGATCTCCCATGAATGTTGCGCGTCGCCGCGGTCGAGGAGGAGCGAATCCGCCTCGTCGAACAGCAGGATTGCGCCGTCCTCGCGTGCCTCGGCAAAGGCATCGGCAATGTTCGCCTCCGTCTGGCCCACCCATTTGGAGAGGAGGTCGGACGTCCGCTTCACGCTCAGCGGCCGGTCGAGCTGCTTCGCCAGATGCGCCGCGAGCGCGGTCTTGCCCGTCCCCGGCGGGCCGGTGAGGAGCAAGGAGAAATCGGCCGGACTGGCCGGTGCGGCCAGCCGCTCGACGAGCGCGCCGATGTCCCGGTCCGCTTCGCAGAGCGAGAGGTCGAGCGCGCCGCCGCTTGTCGCGGGCGGCAGCGCGCGACGCCCGCGCAGGCCGAGGATGAGCGAGCGTCCCGCGGCTTCCGCATCCTCGGGTCCGCCGCCGGCAAGGGCGGCGGTGCGCAAGGCGACCCGGGCGACGCTCGCCGTCTCCCGCGCCAAAGCGGCGAGGGGGAGCAGGCCGTCGCCGGCGGCGCCTTCCGCTTCGGCCATGCGCGCGACGATCCGCGCCCGCGCCTTGGCCGACGGATGGTCCATCCTCAGGATGAAGCTCATCCGGCGAAGGTGCGCGGGATCGACCGCGTCCGCCGCGTTCGACGTCCAGATCGTCGGCACCGCATTCTCTTCGAACAGCCGGTTGACGAAGATTTTCGAGCCGGCGCGCCAGTCGCCGTCGGCGGTCGTCTGCGCGTCGGAGAACAGATCCTCCATCTCGTCGAACAGCAGCAGGCTGCCGCCGCGGCGGGCGAGCACGCGCTGCGCCCGCTTCAGCGCGTGGAGACGCTCGTGCCGGCTCGGCTCGTCCTCCTCGTCGGCCTCGCCCACCGCGAACAATGTCGCTCCGGCGGCCGCGGCGAGGGTGCGCGCGAGCTCGGTCTTGCCGGTTCCCGGCGGGCCGTGGATGAGGATGTTGACGCCTTTGGCCCGATCGCGCAGCGCCCCGGCGAGGAGCCGCGTGAGCAAATCGACGCCGGCGGCATGCTCGACGAAATCTTCCGGGACGAGCGAGGCGGTCTGGCGGATGCCGGCCATGGCTTCGACCAGCCGCGTCTCGTCGGCCAGGTCCTTGTCGAGGATCTCGCCGAACCGCCAGCAGACGATGAGATCGACCCCGGGATGCCTGCCGCCGACCGATGGCGCGACGAGCCCGAGCGCGACCGGGCCGGAGGCGCGCAGCCGCACGGCCGCTTCGTCCGGCCGCGCGCCCGCGACGCGCGCCGCCAGCAAGGCGACATTCTCGCCCGCCTCGAGCAGCCGCTGGCGCAGCGGCGCGAGCCGCCGCGACCGGCCGAGCGCCACCGCGGCGCGCAGCAAAGCGGCTTCGAACGCGTCGAGCTGGAGCAGGCGCGCGACCGCTTCGACGCAGGCGAACAGGGTCGCCGGCGCCTCGCCGGTGTCGATCGCGCGTGCGAGCGCCGGAAGGTCGCGCCAGCCCGGCCCCTTGCCGCCTTTCAGGTGCGGCCAGAGCCATTGGCGCTCTTCCTTCGCCCAAGCGAGCGCGGCCCGTGCCGTACGGGTCGTGCCGCCGTTGGTTTCGCGCAGCAGCAACAGGAGCTGCTGCGCCAGAAGCTTCTCGCCCATGACACATCCATCGGCCGGCGCGATGCGCCGGCGCTCGCTGAAAGTGGAATTTCGATTGTCGGTCGCGCCGGGTCCGGACCCGGCCGAGCGCGCGTCAGCGCTTGGGCGGAATCCGGACGGAGGCGGGATTGGTCATCCCATCATGCTCGCGATGCTGCATCGCTGTCTCCGTCGTGGTTGCGGCATTATGCCGCGGGGAGGGCGCCGATAGGAACGGATGCGATTCGAGTCAAGCGAAGACCTCGGCCGGGGTTGGATCATGAGGCGCGAGGATGCGGCCCGCGAAGGAGCGGACGATCAGTAATCCAACTCCGCCCGCACCGACGAGGCCGGCATGGAGCAGCCAGAATTGGGCGGCCGGCATCTTGTCCAGCAGGCCGCCCAGCCAGCCGACGGTGAAGTTGCAGGCGAAGAGGTGCAGGTAATAGACACCGATCATCGTCCCCGCGACCGCGCGCGGCGCCGCGCGCGAGAAGAGGGCGATGCCGACCGGGAAGACGTTGGCGAAGCCGATGTCGTTGATGAGATGGAAGGTGAGCGCCCAGCCGAGGCCGACCTTCTGCCCCGTCGCGGCCTCCTGGAACGAAGCGGCGGCGAGGGCCAACGGTGCGAACGCCGAGATGAGCGCGCCGATGGTGAGCTTGGTGATCTCGTCCGGCTCGCGGAAGCGCGTTCCCCACCAGCGCCAGAACAGCATCGAGAGGGCGATCATTGCCGTCGAGATGCCGGCATCGAACGAAATCAGCAACGTGACCGGCATGGTCAAACCGAAGAAGGTCAGATTGTAATTGGCGTCGCCCCAGACGAGGTAGGCGTCGAAGATCTGCTGGTTGCCGAGCGCGGATAGAAGCAACAGCGGAAGCAGCAGGACCAGCACACCGATCCTGGCCCCATCGCCGGGCACGAAGGGCACCCGCTCGGATACGGCCATCGGATCGCTGCGCCGTCGCGGTCCCTTCTCCTTCGGCAGCCAGCGGCGGCCCGAAAGATAGATGAGCAGCCCGATCACCATGCCGACGCCGGCGGCGCCGAAGCCCCAGTGCCAGGCGACCTCCTGCCCCAATATGCCGCAGATCCAGGGCGAGATGATGACCGCGATGTTCACCGCCAGCAGGAAGATTTGGAAAGCGTCGGCGCGGCGCAGGTCGCCGGGCCCGTAAAGCTCGCCGACCTGGGTCGCGATATTGCCCTTGAAGAAGCCGACGCCGACCAGGAGGCAGAGCAGGGCGAGCAGGAAGCTCACATCGAAGGCCATCAGGAAATGGCCCACCGCCATGGTCAGCGCGCCGATCGTGATGCTGGCCGTGCGCCCGAGCCAGCGGTCGGCGATGAAGCCGCCGGCGAGCGGCGTCAGGTAGACGAGCCCGGCATAGAGACCGAAAATGCTCGAAGCCAAAGCGAGCGGAGACATCGGCCCCCAAATCCATTCGAGCACAGCCCGGAACGTGCCGAAGCCGGCGACATGCTCGACATGGCCCGGCAGCAGCAATTGCTTGGTCATGTAGAGGACCAGCAAGGCCTGCATGCCGTAATAAGAGAAACGCTCAAACCCTTCCGCGACGGCGAGATAGCCGAGCCCCTTCGGATGGCCCAAAAAGGCGCGGTCGGCGGGATCGGCGGGAACGTGGCCGTCGGCGGCTTCGATCAGGGACATAGGCGCTCCATCCTGAGGCTTTCGGCCTCTCAATTTCCATTGGCGTCCGGCATCTTAACCGCGGCTGTCGCCTCGGGACGCCCGGCGTCCGGCGGCAGTCGGCGGCACGCTTGGCCGGCCAGCGTCAGAAAGACGCCGACCTTCTTCACGGGCACGACGTCGTCGACGCGGCAGCTCAATTGGCCCGTCGGTACGCTGTCCCTCCCGACCGATCCGTCTTCGCCGCGCAGGTAGAGGATTGCGAAGGAGTCGATATGGGTGATGGAGAAATAGATATGGGTGATCCGTGCCCGCCTGGGCGGCCCGTCCTCCGGCGGCTGCTCGGGTATCCGGTTCACCAGCGCGCCGGCACCGACGACCAGGCAGAAGAAACCGAAGATGATCGCGCCCCGCGGCGCCCTGAACGACATGCCCCCTCATTGGCAGGCGGAGCCGGGCGGGGCAACGAACGGCGGACCCTCGTGTCGACCGCGGCTTACCCCGCCAGCGTGAACCCGATCCGCAACGTCACCTGATAATGGGCGACGCGGCCATTCTCGACATGGCCGCGAGTCTCCTTGACCTCGAACCAGCGTATGCCGCGGACCGATTGCGACGCGCGCTCGATCGCGCAGTCGATCGCCTCCTTGATTCCGGCCGGCGAGCTGCCGACCACCTCGATGACCTTGTAGACATGATCGCTCATCGCGCGCCTCCTGCCGGAAGGCACAACCATCGTCCGGCCTTTGGTTTCCGCCCGCCCTTGCGGCCGCCGCGCCCCCCGATAGGATGCGCGCTTTCGGAGGAGCGGATCATGCGCGCAGCCTTCATCGCTTTTGCCTTCGCCGCGCTCGCGGCGACCGCGCCTGGCCGCGCCGCGCCGGCCGACGATTTCCACCGCTTGCTCGCCGACCATTATCAATGGCTGCTGCGCGAAAATCCGGTGCAGGCGACGGCGCTCGGCGTCCACGCCTATGACGACCAGCTCTCCGATCCGAGCCTCGCCGCCGACGACCGGCGCGCCGCCCAGGCTGCTGCTTTCCTCGCCCGGCTCGACACGATCCCCGCCGCTTCGCTGTCGCCGGCGGATCGGACCAACCGTGCCATCCTCAAGCGCGCGATCGAGGGCGAGGTCGAAAGCAATCGCTTTCCGCAGAGGACGATGCTCTTCACGACCTATTCGGGCTGGCACCAGGAATTCGCCGACCTCCCCAACAACGTGCCGCTGCGGACGAAGGCGGATTTCCTCTCCTATCTCGCCCGGCTCGCGGCTTATCCGAAGCTCAACGACGCGGCGCTGGCGGTGACGGCGGAGGCGGTGCGCGGCGGCTACGTCCTGCCCTGCTCGGTGCTCGGCGGATACGACAAGACCATTTCCGGGGTGATTGCCGAAGACCCGGCCAAATCGCGCTTCTACGAGCCCTTCACCCATCCGCGCCCGGCGGCGATCTCGGAAGCCGCCTGGACGGCGATGCAGGCGCGGGCGCGGACGCTGATCGTCGGCACGCTCAACCCGGCTTATGCCAGGCATCTCGCTTTCTACCGCACCACCTATTTGCCCCATTGCGCCAAATCGGACAGCGTCTCGGCCGAGCCGGGCGGCCGCGCCTGGTACGCCTTTCGCATCCGGCAGGAGACGACGACCGATCTTACCGCCGAGCAGATCCACGCCATCGGCCTGCGCGAGATCGCCCGCATCACCGCCGAGATGGACCAGGTCGCGCATCAGGCGGGCTTCGCGACCCGCGCCGACTTCATCCGCGAGCTCCGCACCAACCCCATCTATTATGCGAAGAATCCGAACGAGCTGATGGCGGCGGCGGCTTTGATGGCGAAGACGATCGACGGCAAGATGCCGGCCTATTTCGGCAAGCTGCCGCGCCTCAGCTATGGCATCCGCGCCATCCCGGCCGAGACGGCGGAAGGGACGACCACGGCTTATTATGCGCCGGGCTCGCCGGCCGCCGGCATTGCCGGCACTTATTATGTGAACACGTCCAAGCTCGACCAAAGGCCGTTCTGGGAGCTGCCGGCTTTGACCGCGCACGAGGCGGTACCCGGCCACCACAACCAGATCGCGCTCCAGCAGGAGCTCGATCTGCCGCCCTTCCGCCGCTATTTCAGCTTCTACACCGCCTTCACCGAAGGCTGGGGCCTCTATGCCGAGAGCCTCGGCGAGGAGATGGGCCTTTACGACACGCCGGCCAGGAAGATGGGCGAGCTGTCCTACCAGGCGTGGCGGGCGGCGCGGCTGGTCGTCGACACCGGCATCCACTTTATGGGCTGGGACAAGGCCCGCGCCGTCGCCTACATGCGCGCGAACACGGCATTGAGCGACGCCAATATCGATGCCGAGGTCAACCGCTACATCAGCTGGCCCGGCCAGGCGCTCGCCTACAAATTGGGCCAGCTCAAGATCAGCGAATTGCGCACCCGCGCCGAGCATGAACTCGGGCTCAGGTTCGACCTCCGCCGCTTCCACGATGCGGTGCTGGGCCAGGGCTCGGTGCCGCTCGACGTGCTCGAGGCGCAGATCGACGAATGGATCGCCGCGGAGAAGAGGCGCTGAACCCCTTCCGTCGCCCCAGCCCTTCGCCCTTCGACGCCGCCTGCGGCGTCGAAGGGCTGGGGCGACGGGGAATTACGGCACCCGCGCCGCGGCCGCCGCATCCTGTTGGCGCTCCGCCCGGGCGGCGGCGATCATCTGGTTGAGGCAGCCGGTATAGCCGGCTGGGCCGCTCGGCGAGCAGCTGTTGATGCCGCTGCGGCCGACATATTCGAGGCCCTGGGCGCGGTTCGCCCAGCTCGTGCTGTTGGGATCGGTGCTCGGGGCGTCGCGAAGCTGCTTCGGGATACGGTAGCGCTCGGTTTCCGGCCTCCGCGCGCAGATCACGATCTCCTCATCGGTCGCGCCGTGCGGGCACGGCTCGTTGCCGTAGACGACGAGGTGGCGAATCTGCTGCTGCCCGGAAGCGGGCGCGGCAAGACCGGTGGCGAGCGCGGCGGCGGCGATGGCCAAAGGCAGAGCGGCATTCATGGCGGCCTCCTTTCTCTCATTTGAAAGAAGGCCGCGCGGGAGCCTTTGTTCCCTATTGCGGGGATGATGGGGGCGGCGGCGGCATTCCCGGGTCCGGCTGCTTGCTCCCCTCGGCGGCCTCGGTGCTGATCGTCGCGTTCCGCTGCTCGCGCGCCTGCTCGATCAGGCGGACCATGTTGACGTCGGTCTGGCCGCGCTCTTCCTTGGCCTGGGTGATGAACTGATTGAGGCAGCCTGAGACGCCGCCGGGTCCGCTCGGCGAGCAGCTGCCGATGCCGGAGCGGCCGACATATTCGAGGCTCTCGGCGCGGTTCGCCCAGGCCTGGTTGACGGGATCGTTCGGGTCGCCGCGCAGGTTCGTCGGAATCCGGTAGCGCTCGGTCTCCGGCTTGCGGGCGCAGACGACGATCTCGTCGCCCTGGCCGCGCGGGCAGGGATCGTTGCCGTAGATGATGAGGGCGTTGACCTTTTCCTGGTTGGCGGGTCCGGCCGGCGGCGCGGCGAAGGCGGCCGACGGCAGGGAAGCGGCCGCGACGAGCAAGGCGGCGGGGAGGAGGCGCTTCATCGGATCAGATCCTTTTCGACAAGGCGATGGCGAGGCGGCAGCCGGCGCGGATCAGCCCCGACAGGATCGGATAGCCGAGCGCGTCTTCCGCGCCCGCGGCGATGGCGGTGTCGCGATGCTCGATTTCCTCCGCCTGGAACTCGGCGATGGTGGCGCCGAAATCGGGTTCGGAGGAGCCGAGCGCGCGGCGCTGCGCGCTGTAATGGCGGTCGATCTCGGTCTCGACCGCGGCGGTGCAGGCCATGGCGGCATTCGGCCCGATCAAAGCGGTCGCCGCGCCGAGCGCGTGGCCGGCGACGTGCCAGAACGGCTGGAGCAGGGTCGGCCGGACGCCGCGCGCGACCATCATGTCGTCGAACCTCTCGAGGTGCCGTTCCTCCTGCGCCTGCATGCGCGAGATCAGCCGCGCCGCCGGATGGCGGGCGCCGAGGACGGCGAGCTGGCCCTGATAGATGCGCGTCGCGCCATATTCGCCCGCCTGGTCGACGCGGATCATCGCGCCGATGTCCGGCCGCGCGTCGCCGGGCCGCCGGCCTGGGGGCAGGGAGGGAGCGGCTTCGGCGTTCATGACGCGGCCCGGGGGCGGCGGAAGGTCAGCCACAGGATTGCTAGACCGAACCCGATCGAGAGGATCGCGTTCCATGCCGCCAGCGACAGGCCGAGGAAGCGCCATTGCACCTGTTCGCAGGAGATCAAAGGCGCGTTCATGATCTGCGTCATCAATTCGTCGGGATTGGCGGCATTGATCACGGTGCGGGTGCAGGTCGTGAAGCCCGGGAAGACGTGCGCCTCAACCCCGGCATGATAGACGCCGATCCCCCCGCTGGTCAGGATCGCCAGCGCGGCGAGGATCAGGAAGGCCCGGTCGAGCGGGCGCCGCCCGGCGACGGCGATCGCGACCAGAGCGAGCGCCGCGGCGACGAGATGGGCGTAACGCTGCCACCAGCACATCTCGCACGGGAAGAGGCCGCCCCAGATCTGGAAGGACCATGCGCCGGCGAGCAGCGCGGCCGGCACCAAAAGGGCCAGCGCGCGGGCGAGGTTGAGGCTGGACATTCCCCCCGTCAAGCTCACCTCAGGCGGCCGCCGCCCCGCGCGCCGGCGGACGCGACGACCGCGGTCTTGCCGAGCCGTGCCAGCGTCTGCACCGCATAATTGAGCTGGAAGTCGTCCACGCCCTTCTTCTTCAGTTCGTCGGCGGTAGCGGCGAAGCGCGGATCGGGCTTGCCGTCATCCTCGATCACGTCGTTGCCGATTCCGGCCTCGTTGATCAGGTGGCGGCGCAGATCCGCCTCGCGCAGCCGCGGCCGCGACTTGTAATCGGGGTCGGAGAGCTGCGGCACCTGGATGTCCGGCGAAATCCCGCCTTCCTGCACCGAGCGTCCCGAGGGCAGATAATAACGCGCCGTGGTGAGGCGGAGCGCCGTATCCTGGGTCAGCGGCAGCAGGGTCTGGACCGAGCCCTTGCCGAAGCTGCGCTCGCCCATGACGATGGCGCGGTGCTGGTCCTGGAGCGCGCCCGCGACGATCTCCGCCGCCGAGGCGGTGCCGGCATCGACCAGCACGATCACCGGCGCGCCGCCGGTCGCATCGCCGGGCTTGGCATAATAACGCTCGATATCGGTCTTCTCGCGGCCGCGCTGGCTAACGATCTCGCCGCGCTGGAGGAAGACGTCGGACAGGCCGACCGCCTGGTCGAGCAGGCCCCCCGGATTGTCGCGCAGGTCGAGGATATAGCCGGCCGGCTCGTGGCCCAGGGTCTTGCGGATCGCGGCGATGGCGGCGAGCGTCTCATCGGTCGTGGTCCGGCTGAACGTGTTGACGTTGAGGATGCCGACATCGTCCTTCACCTTCCATTTCACGGCGGGGAGGTTGATGACGGAACGGGTCAGGCTCACCTCGATCGGGGCGTCGCGGCCGACGCGTAGGATGGTGAGCTTGATCGTCGAGCCCGGCGCTCCGCGCATCTCGTCCACCGCCTCGTCGAGCGTGCCGCCATAGAGGAGCTTGCCGTTGATATGGGTGATATAGTCGCCCGACTTGATGCCCGCCTTGTAGGCCGGGCTGTCCTCGATCGGAGTCACCACCTTGACCGCGCCGTCTTCCATCGTGACGTTGAGGCCGAGGCCGCCATATTCGCCTTCGGTGGTCGTCATCAGCGACTGATAGCCGCGCTGGTCGAGATAGGAGCTGTGCGGGTCGAGGCTGGAGAGCATGCCGTCGATCGCGCCGCGGATCAGGGTCTTGTCGTCGACCTTGTCGACATAATCGGCGCGGACCCGCTCGAACACCGCCATGAACTGGTCGAGCTCGCGATAGGTGCTGACGTCGACCGCGGCGAAGGCGCTGCTCACGGCGGGAACGATCGCCACCGTCGTGACGAGGGCAAGGGAACGAAGAAGGTTGTTTGCCATGGAGAATCCTGAATGTCGGGCTTGGCGGCCAGCTTACCCCCTTTTCTAGCCCGGGAAAAGCAACCGCAGGTGAACGAGCGGGACGATCAGCCGATCAGGCGGGTGATCGGCACGGGCTCGCCATTGTGGCGCAGCTCGACCGAGACTCGCGAGGCCTCCGCTCCCGTGCGGCCGAGCGGGGCGCCGCGGGCGACGCGGTCGCCGGCCTTGACGGCGAGGGCGCCGAGATGGGTGATCGCGGTCAGCCAGCCATGGCCATGGTCGATGACGACGATGTCGCCATAGCCGCGGAAGGGGCCGGCATAGGCGATCCGGCCGGGATCGGGCGCCACCACCGGCCGGTCGGGCGCGACCTCGAAAATGAGGCCGCGGGCATGGACGCCGGCATCCGATATCTCGCCGGTGCCGGTTACGAGCCGGCCTTCGACCGGGAGAAAATAGAGGCGGCGCGGCGGCGCCTGGGGCGGATTGACCGGCCGCGGCACCGGGCCGGACAAAGTGGAGAGGCTGGCGCGGAGCTGGGCCTGGAACTGGTGCGTATCCTCGAGCGCGGCGAGATCGCGCGCCTGCTCGCCGAAGGCAAGGGCGCGCTCGCCTTCATTGGCGGCCGATTCCGCGAGGGTGGCGGAGCGGGCGCGCTGCTTTTCCTCCAATTGGGCAAGGGCGACGCGGCGCTGGCTGAGCTCGCGCTGGCTCGCCTGCAAGGCGGCGACGGCGATGTCGGCGTCGCGGCGGAGCGCATTGCCGCGCGCGACCTCGGCGCGCAGCCCCGCGGTGCGGGCGCGGATCTCCGGCAGCGCCGAGGCGAGCAGGGCGCGGACATGGACGACGTCGTCGAGCGAGCCCGGCTGGACCAGAGCGAGCGCCGGCGGCCGGCGCGCCATCGTCTGCAGCGCGGCGGTAAGGCGGATGAGCGGCGCCTGCTTTTCGGCGAGCCGGGCGCGCTGCTCGCGGCGGAGGTCCTCGATCAGCCGGATTCGCGCCTCGGCGGCGGTGATGTCGGCCTCGGCCGCCTCGATCCGGGCGGCCAGGGCGGCGGCCTCGGCGCTGGCCCGGTCGGCCTCGTTCTTCGCCTGGGCCGCCTGCTGCTCGAGCTGTCCGGAGCGCTGCCGCGCTTCCTGGGCCTGCTGGCGGGCGGCGACCAGCGACTTTGCATCGGACGGCTCGCCGCTCCCCTGCGCCGGCGCCCAGCCGCCCGCCAAAGCGAGCATTGCCAGGGAGACGAGGAGGACCAGGCGGCGCACGTCGCTAGCCTTCGCGATGATAGGGGTGGTTGGCAAGGATCGAAGTGGCGCGCCAGAGCTGCTCGGCCAGCATCGCCCGGGCGAGGAGATGGGGCCAGGTGGCGCGGCCGAAGGCGAGGAGCAGGTCGGCCGAGGCGCGTTCGGCCTCGCCGAAGCCGTCGGCGCCGCCGACCAGGAACCGCGCCTCGCGCACGCCGTCGTCGCGCCAGCGCTCCAGCCGGCGGGCGAGGTCGATGCTGGCAAGCGGCTCGCCTTTTTCGTCGAGGAGGATGGTGACGGTCTTGTCCGTCGCCGGCGGGGTTCGCCCGCCGCTCTCGGGCAATTCGGTCAGCTTCGCCGGCCAGGAGAGGCGCTTCAAATAGCGCTCGACCAGCGCCGCTTCGGGTCCCCGCCCGATCTTCCCCCGCGCGATGATGTGGAGGAGCATCTGCTATTCCTGACCGTCAGGCTGGGCCCCGGCTTTCGCCGGGGAGCAAGTTGCGCGAACCTCCGTGTTCCCCCGCCCTTCGGCGCCGCCTGCGGCGTCGCTCAGGATGAACTTCGGCGGAGCCGAAAGCCGGGGTCCAGCAGCACCGGCCCAAGTCACCGGAATTGCGATCGCGGAAAGGCGCCGACGCTCAGTGCGCCGCCGCCGCGGTGCCGCCGCCTTCGAACCCCCACATCCGCTCGAGATTGTAGAAGCTGCGCACTTCCGGCCGGAAGATATGGACGATGACGTCGTCGGCATCGATCAGCACCCAGTCGGCGACCGGAAGCCCTTCGATGCGGACGCTGCGGCCGAGATCCTGCTTGATCCGCTCCGACAATTTCTGCGCCATCGACGCGACCTGCCTGGTCGAGCGCCCGGAGGCGATCACCATATGGTCGGCGATGTTCGACTTGCCCTGGAGGTTTATGGTGACGACGTCCTGGGCCTGATCGTCGTCGAGGGACCTGAGCACGAGATCGTGCAGGGCTTCGGCCCGTTCATGCGCTCCGCCGTCGCGCGGAGCCGGTGCGTTGGCTGGCAATGTGCCTCCTTAAGTCACGAGCCGCCGCGTCACGCCGTCGCGGAGGGCTCGGGGGTTGAACGAATGGCGATCATTCAGGTGCCAGTCGGGCGCGGCGGCGCGAATGCGCGTGGCGGAGGTCGGATCGAGCGGCAGTCGAAGCAACACGAGTGCCGGCAGTCTCCACTCCGTCCAGTGCCGAGCCTGGTCCGCGGGCCGGACGTAGCGCCGCAGCCAGCCCATCGCGACCGCCGCGTGGGCTTCCCCTTCATAGCCCGGCCGCGAAACGACCGCAATCGGAAGAGTTCGGGCGATGACGCGCCATTGCCGCCAGAGGTGGAACTGGGCGAGATTGTCGGCGCCCATCAGCCAGAGGAAGCGGCGGCGGGGATGGAGTCGCTTCAGCGCCCGGAGCGTGTCGAGCGTATAGACGGTGCCGAGCCGGCGCTCGACCGCCGTGACCCGGATCGGCAGGCCCCGCGCCATCCGCCGCGCGGACGCCAGGCGAGCGGCGAGCGGTGCCATGCCGCGTTCCGGCTTCAGCGGATTGCCGGGCGAGACCAGCCACCACATTTCATCGAGGCCGAGCGCGCGCATCGCCGCCGCGCTGATCCTGCGATGCCCGCGATGCGCCGGGTTGAAGGAGCCGCCGAGAAGGCCAATGCGTATCATCGGCTTCATCCTTACCGCTCGGGCCGAATCTGTTGAACCCTTATCCTCCCCGGGACGGGGAGGGGGACCAGCCGAAAGGCTGGTGGAGGGGGTGTTGTGCCAGGTGCTGAGCCCCCTCCACCGCGCTGCGCGCGGTCCCCCTCCCCGTCCCCGGGGAGGATCTGGCCGCAAACGCCCTCGACGCCGCCCTCCCGCTCGGCCATGATCGCTCCATGGTGAGCGGGGGTATCGAAGGGGTCGGCGACGCACTGACCGGGGGCGTGATCGCGCGGCAGTTCGAGCCGGGCGCCGGCGAGGCGCATGAAGAAGGGCATGGCGGCGTCTGCCTCAATTGCGGAACCGCGCTCGTCGGCGCCTATTGTCATCGCTGCGGCCAGCCGTGGCATATCCACCGCAGCCTCGCCGCTTTCTGGCACGATCTCGCCCATGGCGTGCTCCATTTCGAAGGCAAGATCTGGCGGACGCTCCCATTGCTCGCCTGGCGGCCGGGCGATCTGACCCGCCGCTATATCGAAGGGGAAAGGGCGCGCTTCGTCTCGCCGATGGCGCTGTTCCTCTTCTCCGTCTTCCTGATGTTCGCCATCTTCAATTTCGTCGGCGGTCCCTTCACCACCGGCCAGTGGAACGCGCAGAATTTCAGTACGTCCAGCCTGACGATCGAGCAAAAGGTCGATCGCGTGCAGGGGGAGCAGGCGAAGGCCGCCGCGGCCGGCCAGAGCATTGCCTCCCTCGACCTCACCCTCCAGGCGCTGCACGATCAGGTGGCGCGCGAGGCCGCCGGCAAGGCGGGCGGGAAAGGGGCCGGGCCGGCGAGTGACGATGGCGAGAGCTGGTTCGAGCGCGCCTATCACCATGCCAAGGAGAATCCGCAGCTCCTCGCCTACAAGGTCGAGACCAACGCCTATAAATTTTCGTGGATGCTGATCCCGATCTCGGTGCCCTTTATCTGGATCCTCTTCCTCCACCGCCGCCGCTACCGGGCGTTCAGGGCCTACGACCATACGGTCTTCGTCACCTATTCGCTGGCGTTCATGACCCTGTTGCTGGTTGCCTTGTCCCTGCTCCGCGCCGCCTTCCTGCCGGTGGCTTTGGCCGGCCTCGCTTTCATCCTGATCCCGCCGATCCATATCTGCCGTCAGCTCCACGGCGCCTATCGCCTGTCCTGGTTCAGCGCCTTGTGGCGGACGCTGGTTCTGCTCCTCTTCGCCGGCTTCGACCTGCTGCTTTTCCTGCTCCTGCTCGTCGCGCTCGGCGTGATGCACTAGGGTCCGGACTCTATGGGCGTGGGGCCGGTCTGTTCCTGGAACGAGTGGGATCCGCTCGAGGAAGTGATCGTCGGCACCGCGCGGGGCGCGGCCGAGATCGGCTATGAACCGTCCCTCTCCTGTTATTTTCCGCCGGACAGCGCCGAGCGGCGCGCGGCCGGCGGAGCGGTGCCCCAGGCCCTGGTCGACGAGGCGGAGCGACAGCTCGACGCTTTCGCCGCTTTGCTCGCGGAACGCGGCATCGTCGTCCATCGCCCCGATCCGATGGACCATGCCGTCCCGTTCCGCACGCCCGACTGGGAGGTGTCGGCCGGCCGCGCCGCCGCCTGCCCGCGCGACCTGCTGCTGGTGGTCGGCGACACGATCGTCGAGGCGCCGATGGCGCAGCGCGCCCGCTTCTTCGAATATCGCGCCTATCGCCGCCTGATGCGCAACGCCTTCGATGCCGGCGCGCGGTGGATCGCCGCGCCCAAGCCGATCATGGCCGGCGACCTCTATGTCGAGGGCGAGGCGCGGCTGAGCGAGGCGGAGCCAGCCTTCGACGCCGCCTGCTTCGCCCGCTTCGGCCGCGACCTGTTCTGGCAGCCCGACATGGTCAGCAATGCGGCCGGGGCGGAGTGGCTGAGCCGCGCGCTCGGCCCCGATTTCCGGCTGCACGAGGTAAGCTTC
Organism: Allosphingosinicella sp.; assembly: GCA_036491055.1. Taxonomy (GTDB): domain Bacteria; phylum Pseudomonadota; class Alphaproteobacteria; order Sphingomonadales; family Sphingomonadaceae; genus Allosphingosinicella. Next base: position 21,854 of record DASXCT010000045.1, on the reverse strand, counting down.
GACGAAGCGGCGCCGATGCATATCGACACCAGCCTGGTGCCGGTGCGGCCGGGGCTTGTGCTGGTCAATCCGGAGCGGCCGTGCACCAATGGCGGGCTCGATCTCTTCCGCCGCGACGGCTGGCAAATCGTGCCGGCGCCGCCCTCGGTCCGCAGCGGCAAGAGGCGCGCCGGCGGGGTCAGCAGCTGGATCTCGATGAACATCCTGATGCTCGATCCGCATACCGCCGTCGTCGAGGCGGCGGAAAAGCCGACGATCGACCTGCTGGAGAGCCTCGGCTGCACGGTGATCCCCTGCGCCTTCGACCGCGTCTACGGCTTCGGCGGCAGCTTCCACTGCTGCACCTGCGACCTGCGGCGCGACGGCAAATTGGAATCCTGTTTCCCGTCGCTCGACTGAACGATCGTCATCGGCGGCAGGGATATTTGTGGATGAGGAGGGCCAGCAGCGCGTCCTTGACCTGGGTGCGGGCGCGCTTGTCCGGCGGCATCGCCCGGAAATAGGCGAGCGCTTCGTTGCTGTCGGTCTGGGCGGTGCCGCCGGGCGGACAGGCGACCGGCGGCTTGTGCGCCGCCTTCGCGGCACGCGCCTCGGCCGTGATCTCGCGGATCGCGGTCTCGCTCTCGTTCTTCACCAGGCGATAATCGCTCGACAGGAGGGCGAGCATGCCCTGCTTCTCCAGCGCATCGACCTTGGCGAGAAAGGTGGCCACGTCCATCGCCTGCGCCGCCGTCGCCGGCAGGGCGATGAGCAAGACGGTAGCGGCAAAGCGGATTTTCATGGCGCCTCCGGGTCCGGGCTTGGGAGCAGGGAATGAGCGCAGGCGCGATGAACCGGTTTTGAACGCCGATCGGATGCCCGAATCCGTTGCCGTTCGGCCCCGGACCCGATCCGGGCCGTCGGAGCAAATCCCGAGCGCCGCCGTAGGCTTCGTCGAAAGGGCCGGGACGACGTGAACGAAGATGTCGAAAACCGTCTCGACGCCGCCATCGGCCTCAGCCATGATCCGCGCATGGTGACGGGGGGCATCGAAGGGGCCGGTGACGCGCTGACGGGAGGCATCGTCGCGCGGCAGTTCGAGCCGCGCGCGGGCGAGGCGCATGAGGGCGGCCATGGCGGCGACTGCCTCAATTGCGGCGCGCCGCTCACCGGCCCTTATTGCAACCAATGCGGCCAGCCGGCGCACGTCCACCGCCGGCTCGGCGCCTTCTGGCACGATCTGGTGCACGGCCTGCTGCATCTCGACGGCAAGATCTGGCGGACCTTGCCGCTGCTTGCATGGCGGCCGGGCGCGCTGACCCGGCGCTATATCGACGGCGAGCGGGCGCGGTTCGTCTCGCCCATGGCCTTGTTCCTGTTCTCGGTCTTCCTGATGGTGTCGGTGTTCCACTGGGTGGGTGCCCCCTTCCATCCCCAGCCGGGAATGATCCACAACGGCCGGGTGCTGAAAGGGCCGGCGCTGGACGCCGAGGTGGGGCGCGCCGAGCGCGACGTCGCCGTGCTGGAGGCGGGCCGCGCGCGGGCCGTCGCCGCGCACGCCGACGTCAGGAGCATCGACGCGAAGCTCGCCGACGCCCGGCAGGACCGGGACGAATTGCGCGCCGGTGCCTCGATCGCCCGGCGCCTCGGCAGCGGCAACGTCAATATCCGCACCGGCATGCCGATGGCGGATCGGGCGCTGGACGGGGTCAAGCGCAATCCCCAGCTCGCTTTCTATCAGATGCAGACCAACGCCTATAAATTTTCGTGGGCGTTGATTCCGATCTCTCTCCCCTTCATCTGGCTGATGTTCTTCTGGCGGCGCGACCTCACCATGTTCGATCACGCCGTGTTCGCGACCTATTCCCTGTCGGCGATGACTTTGCTGGTGGTGGTGTTGAGCCTGCTCGCCGCGATCGGCGCGCCGGGGCCGCTGGTCCGCCTGAGTCTGTTCCTGGTTCCGCCCGTCCACATGTACCGGCAATTGCGCGGTGCCTACCGGCTGTCGCGATGGGGAGGCTTGTGGAGGACCTTGCTGCTGCTGATCTTCGCTTTGGCCTCGGCCTTGCTCTTCTTCCTGCTGCTCCTGGCATTGGGCGCCACCGGCTGAGGAGGATCGGCCGGCGATCGATCTGATCGGACACAGCTCTAGAGTCCCGTTTTCCGTCGCTCGACTGAGGCCCTACGAGACCACAACCGTTTGGGCTGAGCTTGTCGAAGCCTGTCCTGAGCGACGCCGCAGGCGGTGTCGAAGGGCCCTTTCCTTCCCTTCCGCTGCAAGGGGAAAGGGAAGGCTTCGACAGGCTCAGCCCGAACGGTACTTAATTGCCTTGCTCAGGCCCCCTGCGGCGCGGGGCCCCCGATGCCGCCGCCGCGCGGACGGCGGGTCGAAGGAATGGAAGTACCGCCCGCCGGGAGCAAAGGCCGCCGATTGGCCGGGTCCTCGCGGCCGATATCCTCGCCGCGGATCGCGCGCTTGGCTTCTTCGCCGTTCAGCGTCTCATATTCGAGCAGGGCGCCGGCGAGCCGGTGCAGCTCGTCCAGATGCTCGGTCAGCACGTTGCGCGCCGCCGCCTCGGCCTCCTCGATCAGGCGGCGAATTTCCTGGTCGATGAGCTGTGCGGTCTGCTCGGAGACGTGCTGGGCGCGCGAGACGCTGTGGCCGAGGAACACTTCCTCCTGGTTGTCGCGATAGCGCAGCCAGCCGAGCCGCTCCGACATGCCATATTCCATGACCATGGAGCGGGCCATCTCGGTCGCCTGCTGGATGTCGTTGGAAGCGCCGGTGTTGAGTTCGTCCGAGCCGTAGATGAGCTGCTCGGCGATGCGCCCGCCGAAGCACAGAGCAAGCCGCGCCTTCATCTGCTTCATCGTCATCGAATAGCGGTCGCGCTCCGGCAGGTTCCAGGTGACGCCCAGGGCCCGCCCGCGCGGGATGATCGTCACCTTGTGGAGCGGATCGCAGCCGGGGACGTGGAGCGAGACCAAAGCGTGGCCGGCCTCGTGATAGGCGGTCGCCTTCTTCTCATCCTCGGTCATCACCATCGACTTGCGCTCGGCGCCCATCATCACCTTGTCCTTGGCGAGCTCGAACTCGCTCATCGCGACCAGGCGCTTGCCCTTGCGCGCGGCGAGCAGGGCCGCCTCGTTGACCAGGTTGGCGAGATCGGCGCCCGAAAAGCCGGGCGTGCCGCGGGCGATGACGCGCGGGTCGACGTCGGGCGCCAGCGGCACCTTCTTCATGTGCACCGCCAGGATCTTCTCGCGCCCGTCGATGTCGGGGCGCGGCACCACCACCTGGCGGTCGAAGCGGCCGGGGCGGAGCAAGGCCGGGTCGAGCACGTCGGGGCGGTTGGTGGCGGCGATGATGATGATGCCTTCATTGGCCTCGAAGCCGTCCATCTCGACGAGCAATTGGTTCAGCGTCTGCTCGCGCTCGTCGTTTCCGTTGCCGAGGCCCGCGCCGCGATGGCGGCCGACCGCGTCGATCTCGTCGATGAAGACGATGCAGGGCGCGTTCTTCTTCGCCTGGTCGAACATGTCGCGCACCCGGCTGGCGCCGACGCCGACGAACATCTCGACGAAATCGGAGCCGGAGATGGTGAAGAAGGGCACGTTCGCCTCGCCGGCGATGGCGCGGGCGAGCAGGGTCTTGCCGGTGCCCGGCGGGCCGACGAGCAGGGCGCCTTTCGGGATCTTGCCGCCCAGGCGCGCGAACTTGGTCGGGTCCTTCAGGAAATCGACGATCTCCTGCAATTCCTCGCGCGCTTCGTCGATGCCGGCGACGTCGTCGAAGGTGACCCGGCCCTGCTTCTCGGTGAGCAGGCGGGCCTTGGATTTGCCGAAGCCCATCGCGCCCGAGCCCGCATTCTTCTGCATCTGCCGCATGATGAAGAAGGCGACGCCGAGGATGAGCAGGAAGGGCAAAGACTGGTAGAGGAGGATCAGCCAGACCGAGGTCGAGGCCTCCGGCTGACCGGTGAACTCGACGCTGTGCTGGCGCAGGCGATCGGTGAGGCCCGGATCGAGGATGGCGTTGGTCTTGAACGTCTCGCCGGTATTGAGCTTGCCGGTGATGATGTCCTTGCCGATCGACACGTCCTTGACCGAGCCGGAATCGACCTTGTTGAGGAACTCCGAATAAGCGATCGCCTGGCCACCCGCCGCGCGCCCGCCGCCGTCCACCACCTGGACGAAGAGGATGAGCGCGAGGAGGATTCCGGCCCAGATGAACAGGCTCTTCATCCAGGGATTGGTCCCGTTCGGGTCCTTGTCGGGCTTCAGATTGGGATCGCGGTCGGCCATGGTCGGACTTTCGGAAGCTTCACTCGCCTAAATAGGATTTTGCGGAGGAAGCGCAATGTAGCGCATCGGCGTGAACGCCGCCTTACTTTACCCCATCGCGCAACGAGCTACATCACCTCAAACAACCCCGCCGCGCCCATTCCGCCGCCGACGCACATCGTCACCACCACCCATTTCGCGCCGCGCCGCCTTCCTTCGATCAGCGCATGTCCCGTCATCCGGGCCCCGGACATGCCGTAAGGGTGCCCGATCGAGATGGCGCCGCCGTCGACGTTCAACTTGTCGTCGGGGATGCCGAGCTGGTCCTGGCAGTAGAGGACCTGGACGGCGAAGGCCTCGTTCAGCTCCCAGAGGTCGATGTCGCCGACATTGAGGCCGAAGCGCTTCAAGAGCTTCGGCACGGCGAAGACGGGGCCGATGCCCATCTCGTCGGGCTCGACGCCGGCCACCGCCATGCCGACATAGCGGCCGAGCGGCTTGAGGCCGCGCCGCTCGGCCTCGGCCGCCTCCATCAGCACGCAGGCCGAGGCGCCGTCGGAGAGCTGGCTGGCATTGCCGGCGGTGATCATCGCCCCCGGCCCCATCACCGGCTGCAGCGCGCTGAGGCCCTCGATCGTCGTGTCGGGGCGGTTGCCTTCGTCCTTCGCGATCGTCACCTCTCTTATGCTGGTCTCGCCGGTCGCCTTGTCGGTGACCTTCATCCTGGTGGTGACGGGGACGATCTCATCGTCGAATCGGCCGGCGGCCTGGGCGGCGGCGGTGCGCTGCTGGGAGCGGAGGGCATATTCGTCCTGCCGCTCGCGGCCGACCGTGTAGCGCTTGCCGACCACCTCGGCGGTCTGGATCATCGGCATGTAGATGTCCTTGTGCATCGCCAGCAGCTCCGGGTCCGCCCCCAGCCGCATCTCCGGCGTCTGGACGAGCGAGATCGATTCGACGCCGCCGGCGACGAGCACGTCCATCCGGTCGACGATGATCTGCTTGGCCGCGGTCGCGATCGACATCAGGCCGGACGAGCATTGCCGGTCGATCGACATGCCCGAGGTCGTGACGGGAAGGCCGGCCCGCAGCGCCGCGGTGCGGCCGATCGTTGCCTGCACGCCCTGCTGGAGCGCGGCGCCCATGATGCAATCGTCGACCTCGACCGGCTCGATCTTCGCCCGCTCGACCGCGGCGCGGATCGCGAAAGCGGCGAGGGTAGGGGAGGGGGTGGCGTTGAACGCGCCGCGATAGGCCTTGCCGATCGGCGTGCGGGCGGTGGAGACGATGACGGCTTCGCGGGTCATTGGGGGTCCTTTCTTCAATTCCGCCCCGGAACGGGGAGGGGGACCGCACGAAGTGCGGTGGAGGGGCCGTGGTGCCGGGCGAGTCGACCCCTCCACCAGCCTGCGGCTGGTCCCCCTCCCCGTTCCGGGGAGGAGTTCGTCATGTGACGATCATCCCGATCCAGTCGGCGATCAAGGCGGGTTTTTCTCCGCCTTCGATCTCGACCGTCACTTCGTGGAGGAATTGGTATTGGCCGGCCCGCTTTTCCTCGACGCTCTTCAGCGTGAAGCGGCCGCGGACGCGGCGGCCGGAGCGGACGGGGGCGAGGAAGCGGATTCGGTCGAAGCCGTAATTGATGCCCATCTTCACGCCCTCGGGGATTAGCATCGCGTCGGCGGCCATCCGGCTCAGCAAGGACAAAGTGAGGAAGCCGTGGGCAATGGTGCCGCCGAAGGGCGTCTTCGCTGCCGCCCCGGGGTCGACGTGGATGAATTGCCGGTCGTCGGTCGCCGCGGCGAACGCATCGATCCGTTCCTGGTCGACAAGGATCCAGTCGGAGACGCCGATCTCCGTCCCGACTCTCTTCCGTATCTCTTCGATGCTGGCGACGGGCATTGCGGGCGTCTAAAGCCTCGCCGCCATGAGACTCAAGCCCTGCGACACCAATCCCATGTCTGACGCTACGGCATCCGCCCGCGCCGAAATCCGCCGCCTTCACCGCGCGCCCGAGCCGGAAGTGCTGAAGCCTTTGCTGAAAGATGCGGCGCTCGATTCCGAATCGCGGCTTCGGGTCGAGAGCCGGGCGCTCGGCATGCTCGCGGAGCTGCGCAGCGCCCAATCCTCGGGCTGGGTCAACCAGTTCCTCCAGGAATATCGGCTGAACACGTCTGAGGGCATCGCGCTTCTGTCGCTCGCCGAGGCCTTCCTGCGCGTGCCCGATCCGGAGACGGCGGACCAATTGATCGCCGACAAATTGGGCGATGCGGACTGGAAGGCGCATCGCGGCAAGTCGCATTCGACGCTCGTCAATTCGGCGACCTGGGGGCTGGTGATCGGCCGCGCTCTGGTCAGCGGCACCGAGCAGGCGAGTTCGCTCAAGCGGCTGATCGGCCGCGCCGGGGAGCCGTTCGTTCGCCAGGCGGTCGGCGCGGCGATGCGGCTGATGGGCGAGATTTTCGTCATGGGCCGGACGATCGACGAAGCGATCCGGCGGATGGAGCGGCGCGAAAATGCCGGCTTCACCGCCAGCTTCGACATGCTCGGCGAGGCGGCGCGCACCTTCCCCGACGCCGAGCGCTATTTCCGTTCCTATGAGGAGGCGATCCGCGCCGTCGGCCGGGTAGCGGCGCGCGGCCATTCCATCTCGGTCAAGCTGTCGGCGCTGCATCCGCGCTACGAGGTCGCGCAATATGAGCGCTGCGTGCCGTCGCTGGTCGGCCAGGTCGAGGCTCTGGCCCTGCTCGCCAGGGAGACGGGGATCGGCTTCACCATCGATGCCGAGGAGAGCGAGCGGCTCGAAATGAGCCTCGACATTATCGGGCAGGTGGCTGGGCTGCCATCATTGAAGGGCTGGGACGGGCTCGGCATGGCGGTCCAGGCCTATGGCAAGAGGTGCCGGCCGGTCATCGCGTGGGTCGATGCCCTGGGCGCGCGGACGGGGCGACGTTTCTCGGTTCGGCTGGTCAAGGGCGCTTATTGGGACAGCGAGATCAAGCGGACGCAGGAGCAGGGGCTTGCCGATTATCCGCTCTTCACCCGCAAGGCGGCGACCGACGTCTCCTATCTCGCCTGCGCGCGGGACATGCTGAAGGCGAAGCACGTCTTCCCCGCCTTCGCCACCCACAATGCGCTGACCGTCGCGACCCTGCTCCAATGGGCGGATGGCAGCCGCGACTTCGAGTTCCAGCGCCTGCACGGCATGGGCGAGGGGCTGTACGAGAATCTGGTCCGCGAGCAGGGCTACCATACCCGCATCTACGCGCCGGTCGGGGGGCATCGGGATCTGCTCGCTTATCTGGTGCGGCGGCTGCTGGAGAATGGGGCGAATTCGAGCTTCGTCCACCAGCTTGCCGACGAGAAATTGTCGGACGCCGATCTGCTGGCCGACCCTGTGGCGAAGATCGCTTCGGTGGGTGGGACGCGGCACCCGGCCATTCCTTTGCCCAAGGATCTGTACGAGCCGGTGCGGGGGAACAGCCAGGGTTTGGATCTCAACGATGCCGAGGCGCTGGAGCGGGTGGCGAAGGTGGTCGGCCATCGTCATCCCCGCGAAAGCGGGGATCCAGTGGGCGGCGGCGTGGGGCAAGAAAGCCGTCTGGATTCCCGCTTTCGCGGGAATGACGAAGAAGGGCCGGGCGATCCGGGCGACGAAGTGGTGCTCCCCGGCGCAAGCCGAGGTCCAGTGGATGCCGATGCAGGGCACGAAGGCCGTCTGGATTCCCGCTTTCGCGGGAATGACGGGGAAGGGGCGGGCGATCCGGGCGACAAAGTGGCGTTCCCCGGCGCAAGCCGGGGTCCAGTTACGGACTCAGATCTGGACCCCGGCTTACGCCGGGGAACAGCAGAGGCCACTGCCTCAACCGGGGAGCATGCCGAGGATTGCCGGCCCGAGGCGCGGGAAAAGGTGTCCCGCGCGCTCGCCGCCTTTCCGTTCTGGCAGGCGCAGAGCGTCGAGCATCGCGCCGCCTGCCTCGATCGGCTCGCCGGTCTCCTCGAATCCGAACGCGATGCGTTGATGCGGCTCTGCGTGCAGGAGGCGAAAAAGACGATCCCCGATGCGCTCGCCGAGGTGCGCGAGGCGGCGGATTTCTGCCGTTATTATGCGGCCGAGGCGCGGCGCGGGCTCCAGCCCATCGAGCTTCCCGGGCCAACCGGCGAGCGCAATGTGCTGCGGATGGAGGGCAGGGGCGTCTGGATCTGCATTGCGCCGTGGAACTTCCCGCTCGCCATCTTCCTCGGCCAGGTGAGCGCGGCCCTGGTCGCCGGCAATGCGGTGGTGGCCAAGCCGGCGCCGCAGACGCCGGCGATCGGCGCCTATGCGGTCGGCCTCGCCCATTCGGCCGGCATTCCCGAGGATGTGCTGATCCTCGCCGAAGGCGGACCGGACATGGGCGCGGCTTTGGTCGAGGACGCCCGGATCGCCGGCATCGCCTTCACCGGCTCGACCGCCACCGCCAAACGCATTGCCCGATCGCTGCTCGAGGATGACGAAAGGCCGATCATCCCCTTCATCGCCGAGACCGGCGGCATCAACGCGATGGTCGTCGATTCGACCGCTCTGCCCGAGCAGGTGGTGGTCGACGTCGTTACCTCGGCCTTCCGCTCGGCGGGGCAGCGCTGCTCGGCCTTGCGCCTGCTGGTCCTGCAGGAAGAGATCGCCGAACGGACGCTGGAGATGCTCTCGGGCGCGATGGACGCCCTGATCGTCGGCGATCCCGCCGATCCGGCGACCGACGTCGGCCCGGTGATCGATCGCGGGGCCTACGACCGGCTGATGGCCCATCGCGAGGCCACGCAGGATCGCTGGATCAAGACCATCGGCGTTCCTGCGCACGCAGGAACCCAGACCGGCGGTGGAGACCGGGCTCCTGCTTCCGCAGGAGCACAAGGGGGCGGCGAAGCGCAGGATGGGTTGTTCGTCCCGCCGACTTTGATCCGCGTCGATCGGATCGAGGATGTGAAGAAGGAATGGTTCGGGCCTCTGCTCCACGTCGCCACCTGGAAAGGCGGCAAGCTCGCCGAGACGGTGGCGAGGATCAACGGCTCCGGCTTCGGCCTCACCATGGGCCTCCACAGCCGCATCGCCCGCGCCGCCGAGACGGTCGAGGAGGAAGCGACGGTCGGCAACCTCTACGTCAACCGCTCGATGATCGGCGCCATCGTCGGCTCGCAGCCGTTCGGCGGCGAAGGGCTGTCCGGGACCGGACCCAAGGCCGGCGGGCCGCATTATCTCCCCCGCTTCTGCGCCGAACGGGTGACCAGCACCGACACGACCAGCGCCGGCGGCAATGCGACCCTGCTCTCGCTGGAGGATGTCGGGCTTTGATCCGGAACCGCATCGGCGGCCAAAGCGATGAAGCCGCATGCCGGACGATCTGCCTCTGGTGAAGGCGTTCGAGTCGAGCGCGGTGGAGCGCGCCCGCTACCATCCGGACGCGCAGACGCTCGACATCTGGTATGCGGGCGGCGACCGCTATTCTTATTTCGATGTGCCGGAGGCGGTCTATCGCGGCTTGCTCGACGCGCCGTCGGCCGGCCAGTTCGTCAATTTCGAGATCAAGCCATATTATCGGTTCGAGATCGAGCCCGCCCGCCGCCGCTTCCGTCCCGATTGAGACGAATCGATATTCAGATTGCTCCCTCCCCCATCGAGCTACGGCATTCACACATTTCCTTTTTGTTCGTCATTCCCGCGAAAGCGGGAATCCAGAACGAAGCTGATATCAGTCACTCAGGCCGCCTGGATTCCCGCTTTCGCGGGAATGACGGATAAGCCTAAGTGATTGATCTGGAAGCGCGACCACGGATGTGTGAATCCGATAGCCCATCGATGGGGAGGAGCTGAGAGCATCGATTGCCCTAAGCCGCCTCGACTTCGCGTGAGGCTTCGTCGAGGCGGCGGATCTGGTCGGCGCCGAGCTCCAATGTCATCGCGCCGATCAATTCGTCGAGCTGGTCGAGGCTGGTGGCGCTGGCGATCGGGGCGGTGATTCCGGGCTGGGCGGCGACCCAGGCCAGGGAGATCTGGGCGAGGGTGGCGCCGGTCTCGGCGGCGATCTCGTCCATCGTCGCCAGCACGGCCGGGCCGTTCCCTTCCAGATATTTCGCCATGCGGCCGCCGCGCACGCTCTTTCCATAATCTTCGGGCGCGCGGTACTTGCCGGTGAGGAAGCCCGAGGCGAGGCCGTAATAAGGCAGCACGCCGAGCCCGTTGTCGATGCAGACGCGTTGCAGCGGCCCTTCATATTTGTCGCGCGACACCAGATTATATTCGGGCTGCACTACTTCGTAGCGGGCGAATCCCCGTGCTTCGGAAATGTCGAGCGCCCGCTGCAGGCTCTCCGCCGAGTGGTTGGAAGCGCCGAGCGCCCGCACCTTCCCCGCCTTCACCAATTTGTCGAAAGCGGCGAGGCTCTCCTCGGCCGGCGTGTCCGGATCCTCCTGATGGGCATAATAAAGGTCGATCGCCGCGACTCCGAGCCGGCGGAGCGAAGCCTCGGCCGCCGCTTCGATCCGCGCCGGCTCCAATTTCTCGCCGCCTTCGCCGGCCAGCATCCCGACCTTGGTGGCGACCTGGATGCCGCTTTTGCTGCCCCGGCCTCTCAGCCATTCGCCGATGATCGTCTCCGATTCGCCGCCTTTGTGGCCGGAGACCCAGGCCGAATAGACGTCGGCCGTGTCGATCAGCGTCCCGCCCGCATCGGCGAAGCGGTCGAGCAGGCGGAAGCTCGTCTCCCTGTCGGCGGTCCAGCCGAAGACGTTGCCGCCAAGGACGAGGCGGGGGGTGGCAAGGCCGCTGCGGCCGATCGGACGGCGTTCGGGCACGACTCGCTCCTTTGGTTGAAGGTCAGTCGGCGGGCTTTTGCCGCCGCATCTCGAGCGCGTCGAGGGCCTCGGTGACACGCTGGCTCTCGCCCCGCCGCACGACGAGCACGGCCCGTTCGGTCGCGACCACGATCAGATCCTCGACGCCGAGCGCGACCACGACCGGCCCGTCGGAGCGCACCAGACAATCATGGCTGTCCGGCGCGACGACGTCGCCGGCGAGGAGATTACCGTTGGCGTCGCGCGGGCCGAGCGCATGGACGGCGTCCCAGCTCCCGAGGTCGGACCAGCCCATCGATACCGGCAGCAATGCGACCCGGTCCGCTTTCTCCATCACCGCATGGTCGATCGAAACCGCCGGGATCGCGGCAAAGCCTTGGGCGTCCGGGCTCAGCCGCGACCCCGCGCGGCGCGCGGCGGCCAGGGATGCGCGGACGCCGGCGAGCACCTCCGGCGCGTGCGCGGCGAGCGCCTCCACCATCGCGCCGGCGCGGAACAGGAAGATGCCGGCATTCCAGTCGTAATCGCCGCCGGCGAGGAAGATTTCGGCCATCTCGTAAGGCGGCTTCTCGACGAAGGCGGCCGCCTCGAACAGGCCGTCCGCAAGCGCGCGGCCGCGGCGGACATAGCCATAGCCGGTCTCCGGCCGGTCGGGTCGGATGCCGAAGGCGACCAGCCAATTGTCCGCGGCGGCCGGCGTTGCCCGTTCGACCGCTTCGAGGAACGCCGCCGGATCGCCGATCGCATGGTCGCTCGGAAGGACGAGGAGCAGATTCTCCTCCTCCGCTTCCGCCGCGGCGAGCGCCACCGCCGCGGCCGTGCCGCGCGGGCACGGCTCGAGGATCAGGCGCGGCGGGCCGAGGCCGGCCAATTCGGCCTCGATCGCCCCGGCATCTTCTTCGGACGCGACGATCACGGGGGCTGCGAACCGTTTTTCGTCCGAGACTCGCGCCGCCGTCTGGCGGAGCAGGCTGCCCTCGCCACCCAGCGAAACGAACTGCTTGGTCCGGCCCAATCGCGAGAGCGGCCATAGCCTCTTGCCCGCGCCGCCGGAGAGGATGACCGGAATGATGCGGGCCGCAGCGCTCATGAAACGGGTGTAACCGCGCCTCGATGCGTGCGCCAGCGAAAGACATCTGGCGCGCCGCCGCCGGCTGGGGCAAAGAGTGAAGTCATGGGGCTATTCAGTGGGTTGTTCGGTCGGGGACGCCGCCAGAGCGCGGAGGCGAAGGCGCGCCTCGACGCCTGGGGCGACGCGCTCGCCAACGACACCCTGCCCCCCTTCGTCGAGGAACGGCTGCAAAGCGCCGCCGCCGGGCGCTCGGCCTGGGTGGCGACGATGACCCCCGCCGAATTGCTGCTCGCCCGCAGCCACGGCATCCGCCCGGTCGCGACCGTCTCCGGTACCTGCTGGTATCAATATGGCTGGAGCTGGACCCAGGGCCATGAGGAGGGCTGGCGCCTCGCGCTCGATCGCATCCGGCGGGAGGCCGCGGCGGCCGGCGCCAATGCGGTGGTCGACGTGCGGATGCGGACGCTCCGCCATGCCTTGTCCGGCTCGATGGACTTCACCCTGCTCGGCACCGCGATAAAGGTCGACAGGCTGCCGCCGAGCCGCGATCCGGTCGTGGCGACGGTGCCGGCGCTGGAATTCGTCCGGCTGCTCGAAGCCGGCATCGTCCCCGTCGGCATCGCCGTCGGCGCGCAATATGACTGGATGGACAGCGGCGGCGGCTATGGCCGTTATGGGGGCGGCTATGGCGGCTGGTCGAACAGCGCGACCCGGCAGACGCAATGGGCGAACAATAGCTGGACCAGCCAGCCGCTCTACGACCTCACCGATTTCTGGGAGCGGATCCGCCGCGAGGCCCATGCCGAGCTGCGGCGCAACGCCGCGCCGCTGGGCAACGGCGTCCTCGCCCACGTCCAGTTCGGCCAGATCATCCGCCAGGAACGCGACAAGCAGCCGCCCAATTATCTCGGCCGGCACATCGTCATCGGCACCGTCGTCGACACGCCGCCGCGGCTCGATTTCCCGGCGGAGATCGAGCCGGTGATCGACATGCGCGACGACCTCTCGCCGTTGAGCGATCCGGGCGCGCCGCGCCATTCCAGCTACGAAGCCGAAATCACCGACCAGGAAGGTGGCATCTGATGACCGACGAGAATATTCCGCAGCACGCCCTCGCCCGGCTCCAGGGGTTGAGGCGCGAGGGCCATCCCGGCGGCATCTTCACCTCCGATTTCTCGGTCAACGAGTTCCTGCTCGTCCGCAAATCGGGGTTCGAGCCGGTCGGGCTGTGCGTCGGCTCGTGCATCTACCATCTCGGCTTCCAGTTCGCCGGCTGGACCTCCAGCCAGGAGCTCGAAGTCCTCTCGACCGCCATGTACGAGGCGCGGGCGCTCGCCATGGAGCGGATGCGCGCCGAGGCGCAGAATATGGGCGCGGACGGGATCGTCGGCGTCCGGCTCATGGTGAAGCGGCTCGAATGGGACACGAAAGTGCTTGAGTTCGTCGCCATCGGCACCGGCATCGTCCACGCCAAGGGCCACCAGGGCTTCAAGGGCCCGAACGGCACGCCCTTCACCTCGGCGCTGAGCGGCCAGGATTTCTGGACCCTGCTCCAGGCCGGCTATCGTCCGCTGGAGATGGTGATGGGCAGCTGCGTCTATCACGTCGCCCGGCGCGGGCCGCTCTCCGCGCTCGGCAGCGTCGGCCAGAATGTCGAGCTGACCAATTTCAGCCTCGCCCTCTACGAGGCGCGCGAGATCGCGATGGAGCGGATGCAGCTCGAAGCGACCAAGGCCGGCGCGGAAGGCGTGGTCGGCGCCGATCTCCACGAAGGCAGCCACGCCTGGGCGAGCCACGTCATCGAATTCTTCGCCATCGGCACGGCCGTGGTGCCGATCGAAGGCAAGGCCGATCCGGAGCATATCCCGGATCCGAAGCTGGTGCTTTCGGTCAACAGCTGAATTTGGCGCCTCTCGGCTTCAGCTCTCCGGCGATCAGCGCCAGCGGTCTCCGGGCTTCTTCACGTAATTGGAGATGATGTAGCCCCAGGGAAGCAGGGGGATGAGGATGACGACCGGCGCGATCTGGAAGAAGGATTTGCGGGTCTCGGCGTCGAACTGGTTGGCGGCCCATAATGGCAGCGCGATCCCGCACAGCCAGATCGTCTTCCAGAGTATCTCGTAGACCAGCAGCGGCAGCATCTTCAGCGGATATCGGATTCCGACGATCGAGAGGAGCGCGAGCGCCAGAAGGAAGCTGTGCGCCGCTCCGTTCGGGAGCGTCCAATGAGGGTGTTGAAGGAACGCCGACAACTGGATCGAGCCCTCTGCGACCCCAAGGATCGCGTAGAGTGCGCGCAGGACGTAAAGACGCCATAAGGCGATTGCATCACCGGCCCCATTGCCGCCCGAAACCGCATCCGTATCTGCCGTCGCGCCCTGCACCTGCGTCATGTTCGCCCCCCTCTCAGCGCATGCTATTCGGACCTCACGCAAGATAGATTTTGAGACTGCCAGACCGTGTTCAGCGCGACCCTTACGCCCCGCCCGAAAGCGCGTCGCCGCTGCGATATTTCAATTCGAGATAACGCCCGCGGGTGGCGAGCAGGTCCAGGTCGCCCGAGGCGAGCTGTTGCGTCATCCGCGAGATTTCCGAATCGATGATCGTGAGGCCCTCGCAAAGCTGGCGGTCGGGGCTCGGTCCGGTCGCGCCCGGCCGGCCGCGCAGATGCTGGGGAACGCGCTGATAGCCCTTCACCAGCTCGGGCAATTCGTCGCACAGCAATTTGCGGACCGCGCCGGCGGCGGGTCCGTCCGGCTCGAGCCCCTCGAGCTGCGGCGCCATCGATTCGAGCTTCGATCCGATGCCGTCGAGCAGCCGCGCCGCCGGCGGCGGCAAGGCGCGCCGCTGGGTCTCCAGCCATTCCTCGGTCCGCTGCGGGAGGCGAGGAAGGTCGCCTGCGGCGATCGCCTGGGGGGTCGGCTCGCGCTCGCGCGAGGTCCGGATGATGGCGAAGGCGACCAGGCAGAAGAGCGCTATGGCGATCAGCTCGCCGGCGCTCGACACCGGCGCGACGAACAGGCCGAAGGCGCCGGTCACCGTCATGATCGCGATCGCCGCGATCGCGATCTTCTGCATCAGCCGCGCGAAGGCGCGCCGCTTTCGCTCGCGCAGCCGCCGCGCCCGCGCCCGGCCTTCGGGCGACACCCGGCGAAGCAGCTCCTCGGCGGTGTCCAGGATCGGGTTGTTCTCGCTCATCGGCCGACAATCGCGGAAGCCGCGCCGCGAATCAACCGGCCGTCCGCCAACGGCTGAAACAACCATCCCGGGTGCAATCGCCCGGGACCGGCGCACCGCCCATGTCTATGATCCGCGCCGACTCGGGGGAAACAGGAACATGGCGCTTGCATCTTACGGCTTGCTGATCGGCCATCCGATCGCGTCGCGGTCCCATGGCGGCGGCCATCCGCACTGGCTGCTGATGGTCGCGCCGGCCATGGCGGGCCACCCCGCTTACCGGGTCGCGGTCAACCTCGCCGGCAGCGACCCGACCGCGCCCGAGATCGAATTCCAGATGATCGACGTCGAAAGCGAAGGCACGCCGGCGCTCAAGGCGCTGGTCGACAAATTGCGCGCACACGGCGTGAGCCAGAATTTCGAGACGGACGGCGTCCCGCGGCTCGATTATGCGCGCGGCGGCCTGCTCGATCCGGCCAAATTCCAGACCGCGGACGGCAATCCCCTTCGCTCCGCCTTCGAGAAGGCGCTGAGCGGCGCGATCAAGACCGCCGAGGCGCCGGGCGCGCTGGTCGCGGTGTTCGGCACCGGAACCCCGGTCGACCCGCACACCGGCCTCGCCCCCGGCACCGGCTATATGGGGGTCGAGAACGTCCACATGAACCAGGGCTCGGTGAACCGCACCGGCATCGGCCATCATCATGGCGAGAACGGGCCGAACCAGGATGGCGGCCTCATCTTCCTGCTGCCCGACGGCGCCAAGGCCCTGTTCCTCAAGTTCCGCAGCCAGATGCTGGACACCGACGCGAACGGCAACCCGCTCCGCACCGGCATCGACGCGATCGACCAAAAGATTCCCGCGATCCGGACCCTCCTCCAGCAGAGCTTCCAGCAGGACGCGGCCGCACATGCGGCGGCGTCCGCGGCTGCGGCGCCCGCCCCATCCCCGGCGGCGCCCCCGCCTCCCTCCCCCGCGCCGGCCGCGGCGCCGGCGCCGGCCCTTTCAGCGCCGGCGGTCTCCGGCTTCGTCTTCGCCGACGACGATCCGAGCGACGGCGGCGGCACCTTCGTGCCGGACAGCGACAAGGGCCATTACGACACGCCGTTCGTCATGAACTACGCCAAGGGCAAGACGCGCGGGCCGGTGCCGACGCCGCGCAACGTCGATCCGGTGAACCTCGCCGACATCGTCGGCAGCGCATTGCCCGGTTATTCGAAGGCGGCCGACGGCAGCGAGACGATCCGGTTCGACATGATCGGCGACAGCGGCGCCGTCACCGAAAGCAAGCTCACCGGCGAGCAGGCGGTCGGAGCCCTGATGGCCGAGTTTGCCGGGCAGGAGGGGAATGCGCCGGCCTTCTGCTTCCATGTCGGCGACGTCGTCTATTTCTACGGCGAGAAGCAATTCTATTACGGCCAGTTCGCCGACGTCTTCCGCCGTTATCCGGCGCCGATCTTCGCCATCCCCGGCAACCACGACGCGATCATCTACGATCCCTCGATGGTGTCGCTCGACGCCTTCCAGAAGGCCTTCTGCGCCGAGCAGGCGGGCCGCTGGGACGGGTTCGGCGGCCTCACCCGAAGCACGATGACCCAGCCGGGCGTCTATTTCGCGCTCGACGCGCCTTTGGTCTCGATCGTCGGCCTCTATTCCAATTGCGGGGAATCGCTCGGTTGGCTCGACGATCCCCAATATGCCTTCCTCCAGGCGCAGCTCGAGCGGCTGAAGCAGGTCCGGGCGCAGGAGAAGAGGGCAGTGATCCTCGCCATCCACCATTTCCCGCGCTGGTTCCCGACCGGAAGCGATCCGATGAGCCGACGGATCGACCAGATCTGCCAGTCGCTCGATTTCTATCCGGATGCGGTCGTCGCCGGCCACGCCCATCTCTATCAGCGCATCGTCCGCCAGGATCCCGCCGTCGCGGGCGGACGGGCCATTCCCTATTTCGTCAACGGCGCCGGCGGCTACGGCATCATGGCGCTGGAGGCGGTCGGCAGGAATTTCGTGAAGGGCAAAGCCGTCACGGAGGCGATCCAGATCAACCAGGAAGGCTTCCTGCGGGTGACGGTGCTGCGCAAGGACGGCGAGGCGACCCTGGCCTTCGAATATTACAGCACGAAGGGAACGGCCGGACAGCCGTCGGACGCCTATAAATTGACCCTGGCCTGACCCCGCGCAGGCGGTCAGCCGTCGCCGGCGGCGGAGCTGCCTTTCTCGAGCATCGTGGTCAGCGATTCCACCGAGCGCGCCAGCGCCAGCATCTCGCCTTCCCTGAGCGCGTCCAATTTCTGGTGGAGCAATTCGATCTCGAGCTCCGCCTTGATGTTGACCTTGTAATCCTCCTCCGCCTTGATCCGGTCGATGTCGGCCTGGCGGTTCTGGCTCATCATGATGAAGGGCGCGGCATAGGCCGCCTGGAAGGACAGAGCGAGGTTGAGCAGGATGAACGGATAGGGGTCCCAGTGCCGGATCCAGGCGACGACGTTGAGCAGGATCCAGAAAGCGAGGATCCCGGTCTGGATGATGATGAAGGGCCACGAACCCATCGTCGCCGCCACCGAATCTGCGATCCTCTGTCCGGTCGTGAGCGGCTGCCCGGCCGCCCTTCCGCCTCGTTCCTTGCGGCGGGCGGCGCGCAGCTGCTTCAGCAATTGCGCTTCCTCCTGTTTGAATGCCGGTCCGTCCTTTGCCGCCTCGTCCATCGCCGCCTCCATTCGCTGGCCGACCATGGCACAGGCCGGCGGATGGGCAAATCGCCGGCTGCTGATCAGAAGCTTTCGTGCAGCCGCAGAGCAAGGAGTTGGGCCGGCCCGCGGTCGCGATTGTAAGCGGGGTGGCGGACGAGCTGGTAGTCGAGCGAGAGGTGGAAGGGCTTGGCCGAGAGATCGTAATAGAGCTCGGCGATCTCCTCGGGCCCGTAGCGGTCGAGCCGGCCGTCGCCGATGAGGACGCCAAGGCCGCCCGCCGCAAGATAGCGGCGGTGGATCGGCGAGATGCCGTTGACGAGCAGGGCGAAGCCGACCCGGTCGTCCTTGCGCTTCCAGCCGGCGCCCTTCAGCGACGCGCCGGCCGAGGCGGTCCGGTCGATATCGGTGAAATCATAGGGCTCGATGCTGCCGTCGGCCCAGCCGGCGCGGCCGAAGATGCCGAGCGAGGCGGTCAGCGCCTGCTCGAAATTGACGTCGAAGCCGGCGCGCGAACGGCGCTGCCGGACCGGCGCCAGCGTCGGCGGGGTTCCGATCAGCCGCGCCAGCGCCAGGGCGTCGGCATAAGAAGCGAAGCGGCCGTTGTTGCGGAAGAAGGTCACGCGCACCGCGCCTTCCTGCCCGCCGATCCGGTGACGATGCTCGATCTCGAAATCCGTCTGGAACTGCTGGAAGCCGGTCTCCAGCGTTTCCCCATTCGGGATCTTCGACAGGTTGAACAAGCCCGCCCGCGCCGTCCAGTCGCCGGCGCTGAGCTCCGCCGCGCCGCCGAGGCTGTAGCCCCAGGCATCGGCCGCATAATCGAACGTTCCGGCATCGACGATCGCCCAGTTGAGGAAATCGGCGCGGGGATCGTGAGCGAATTTGTTGGTGTCGAAAATGTCGACGACACTGAATTTGCCGAGGGTGAGGACGAGCCGGTTCCTGTCGCGCGTGCCGGCGAGCTGGTTCATGTCGGCATCGACCTTTTCGCTGCCGCCGCCGAGCCCGATCGTCTGCCTGAGGAACAGGCGCTGCAGCCGGAAATAGGGCTCGGCCTTGCCGACCTTATAGGCCTCGCCGCTCGGGAAGCCGGCGATGCCGAGCGTGTTGCCGACTCCGAACCCCTGATCGATCTCGGGGTCGGTCCAGATTTCCGCGCCCGTCCAGGGCCGGAAGCCGAGGCCGATAGTCGCGTCGAACGTCTCGCGGGTCTCCCCGCGCGGCGTCAGGCTGTTCGGCCCGGAATAAAGAGCGTGGAAGGGAAAGACGCGCTGGACCGTGAAGGTCGCCTGCTGATGCAATGCGGCCTGCTGGTCGGGCGGGGGGTCGTCGGCCCAGGCCGGCGTCGCCGGCAGCGCCAGCGCCGCGGCCAATGCGGCGGCGGCGCGGCTCAGCTTCCCCATGTCGCGAACATGGCGATGGCCGCCGCGGCCATCACCGCGGTCGCGCTCCAGCCGAAAACGAGGAGCACAGGATCGGCGGTAAAGCGGCCCATCACCTTGCGCCGCGAGACGACGACCATCATCGCCGCCATGATCGGCACCGCGGCGACGCCGTTGATCACCGCGCTCCAGAACAAGGCCTTGATCGGATCGAGCGACGACCAGTGGATGGTCATGCCGATCGCCATGGCGAGGCCGATCACCGTATAGAAGCCGATCGCCTCGCGCGGCTTATATTCGAGACCGGACTTCCAGCCCCGCGAATCGGCCACCGCGAAGGCGACCGAGCCGGCGAGGACCGGCACCGCCAGCAGGCCCGTGCCGACGATTCCGAGCGCGAAGAGGAGGAAGGCGAACTCGCCGGCGACCGGGCGCAAGGCCTCGGCCGCCTGCGCGGCGGTGCCGATGTTGGTCGTCCCGTGCGCATTCAGGGTGGCCGCGGTGGCGACGATGATGGCGAGCGCGATGAGGTTGGAAAGCGCCATGCCGGCGAGCGTGTCGATGCGCATCCGCCGGAACTGGCGGGACGCGTGCTTGGGGGCCTTGCGCAGCGGCTTCAAATGCTTGTCGGCGATCTCCTCCGCTTCCTGCGCGCTCTGCCAGAAGAAGAGATAGGGGCTGATCGTCGTTCCGAACAAGGCGACGATGGTGACGATCGCGCCGGCCCCGAAAAATCTCGGCCAGACCATGCCGAGCAGGGCGGCGCTCCAGTCGACATGGACGGCGATCAGCACCGCCACATAAGAGAAGAGGCTGAGGGTCAGCCATTTGAGATAGCGCGAATAGCGATGATAGGGGATGAAGAGCTGGAGGCCGAGGCTCAGCAGGACGAAGCCGAACAGGAAGACGTCGCTCCCGCCGCCGGCGACCAGGCCGGCGGATTCGGCCATGGCCGAAAGGTCGGCTCCGATATTGATCGTATTGGCGACGAACAGCAAGGCGACGAGGCCGGTCACCATCGTCTTCGGCAGCGCTTCGCCGAGGCTCTTGGCAAGGCCGCTGCCCGTCACCCGGCCGACATGCGCGCTCACCAGCTGGACCGCGACCATCAATGGATAAGTGAGGACGATCGTCCACAGCAAGCCATAGCCGAATTGCGCGCCCGCCTGCGAATAAGTGGCGATGCCGCTCGGATCGTCGTCGGCGGCGCCGGTGACGAGGCCCGGCCCCAATTGCTCCATCAGCGCGATCGAGCGGAAACGAGCGGCGAGCCTGGTGTGCCTGGACCCCACGCTCAAGGCAGAGCCGATCCGACCCATGCTGTCAAATGAACAGAATTTCGTATCGGCGGACGGAGGCGCGCCGGGCGGGAACTGCGTCTGATTGCCGCTTCTTTACGAGTTGAAGTCGTGCACGTTTAACCTGCGACGATTTCCAACGAGGCAACATCCGGTTTGAAGACACCTAAGACTCCCCTTTCTCCCATTCCGTCACGACCTCGCGGTAGAGGCCGATCGGGTCGCGGCGGATCGCCTTGGCGATGGTGTAGAATTCGATGACGTCGACGCGCCGCTGGCCACGCTCGATGTTCGATACGATCGCCTGGTCCCGCCCGAGCCGCGCCGCCAGATCGGCCTGATGGAGCCCGGCATCTTTGCGCGCCTTCGCCAGGATCTTGGCGAGCGCCTCGCTCTCCCGGCTGTAGACCGTCTTTGCCATCCGGCCCTTGCCGTATATGCGAAAAGCTTATATGCGATTTTCTAATATGAGGAGTGGGGCTCCGTGGCCGAGACAACCGTTTCCCTTCCGCTGAAGGCGGTCGAAGATCTGTTGAGGATCATCACCGAACTGGTCCAGCCGGCCTTGCTGAGCGCAACCGAGCGGGAGTCGCTGGACATCGCCGAGCGAGAGGTCGCCCAGGCGAAGGCGGATGCGTGAATCGAAAGACTTACGCCATTCGCGATTGGGGCGGATTTATCAAAAACAGACGGGGCAATTCTTGATTAAAAAGATTTCTGAATTTATCAATATTAGTTATTGCAAACCTGCCAGCAGAATTTGACATGAAATGTCTTGGTGTAGTTCTAAACGAATATGTTGGAATCCGGCGTTTGCAGGAATCTTTGGAACTGGATCAAATCGGGACAACATGAGATATTGACTCTACATCCAACCTATGTTCGGCTGAGAGTCAAATAAAGGGGTAAACAATCATGAAACGATCAGCCAGGCTGCTTCTGGCGACGTCCTCGTTTGCGCTCGCGACGGTCGCGCAGGCCGGAGTTACCACCACTTATACTTATGACGCGCTGGGACGGCTGGTCGCCGTCGCGACCAGCGGCGACGTCAATAACGGCCTGGGGACCGCGGTGAGTTATGATCCGGCGGGCAACCGAACCAGCTATTGGACCGGCACCGGCCCGGCGCCGCCGCCACCGCCG
>DASXCT010000044.1:0-4881 GCA_036491055.1 Allosphingosinicella sp. | reverse complement strand
GGCGATGATCCCTGGCTCCACCACGGTTGAGGCCTGAGGGGCAACGGGCGACATCGCCGCCGCGCCGGGACGGGTGGCCACCCGTCCCGGCGCTCATCGCTTGAAAACGAACAAGCAACCACTTGTCCAGATACAAGGGGGCCCTTGCCGGCCAATGACCCCCCCTCCACCAGCCTTCGGCTGTGTTGGAGCGAGATCGTGTCTCCCAGACACGATCTTGGATTGCCGGGGGCAATCCAAAGCTCCAACACCCTCCCCGTCCCGGGGAGGATAATCTAAGACCCGTCCATGCTCCTTCTCCGACGCTGCCTTCTCTTTCTCCTGATCCTCCTCGCCGCGCCGGCTTATGCGGCCGGCGATAGCGGCTGGTTCTATCGCGGTTCCGACATCCAGCCCGATCCGGCCTGGATCTTCGGAACGCTTCCCAACGGCCTTCGCTATGCGGTGCGGCGCAATGCGATGCCGGCGGGGCAGGTCTCGATTCGCCTGCGCATGGACGTCGGCTCGCTGATGGAGAAGGACGGCGAGCGCGGCTGGGCGCATTTCGTCGAGCATATGGTGTTCCGCGGCACCGCGATCTCCGGCGACCGCGAGGCGCGCGAGACCTGGCAGCGGCTCGGCGCCGGCTTCGGCTCGGATACCAACGCCTTCACCCAGGAGACCCAGACCTTCTTCCAGCTCGATCTGCCCCATGCCGACCGGCCCGCGCTCGACACCAGCCTCAAATTGCTCGACGGGATGGTCGACACCGCGACCTTCGATCCCGCCAAGGTCGAGCTCGAGCGCGGCGTCGTCCTTTCCGAATATGGAAGGCGCACCCAGCTCAACGTCGAGCTCGGCGACCTCACCCGCAGCCTTTTCTATGCCGGCCTGACCTTCGCCGGGCGCGACGCGATCGGCACCGAGGCAACGATCAAGGCCGCGACCCCCGCCGGCCTCAAGGCCTTTTACGAGCTTTGGTACCGGCCCGAACGGGCGATCCTGGTCATGGTCGGCGACGCCGATCCGGCGATGATGGAGCAGTTGATCGCCGATCGTTTCGGGGGCTGGCGCGGCACCGGCCCGGCGCCCGCCGAGCCCGATTACGGCCAGATCGCGCCGGTCGGGGACGCGACCGCCTTGCTCGCTTATCCGGGGGCGCCGCATGTCGCGACCCTGTCCTGGGTGCGGCCCTACAAGCCGATGCCGCACACCCAGACGACGGCGCAGGCCGATTTCGCCCGCGCGATCGCCGCGCGCATCCTCAACCGGCGCCTCGAAGCCAGAGCGCGAACCGGCTCCGATTATCTGAGTGCCGTCGTCAATGCCGGCCGCTCGAACCATGTCGCCGACTATACCGAGCTGCAGGTGACCGCCCGCGACGGCCATTGGCAGCAGGCGCTCGCCGATGCCTTCGCGATCGTCGCCGACGCCCGGCGGGCGCCGCCGAGCGTTGCCGAGCTGGCCCGCGAGCTTCGCAGCATCCGCGCCAATGCGATGGCCAATCTCGGCGCCGAGCCGACCATCCGCTCGCAGCAGCGCGCCGCCCAGTTCGTCGAGGCGGTGGACGACGACAGCATCGTCACCGGCGCCCGCCAAGCGCTCACCTTGTTCGACGCCCTCGTCCCCAGGATGACTCCGGACGCGGTCGAGGCGGCGATGCGCGCGATGTTCGAGGGCGCCGGCCCGCGCATGGTGCTGCTCGCGCCGCAGCCCGCGACCGGCCTTCACGAAGCGCTCGCCGCCGCCGAGCATGCGGCGCCGGCGGAGCGGCCGGCGGACCGGGTGGTGAGCATGGCCGATCTGCCGCCGCTCGGCGCGCCGGGTCATGAAGCGTCGCGCCGCCATATCGACGATCTCGACGTCACCATCGTCCGCTTCGACAACGGTTCGACCCTGGTCTTCAAGCAGACCGATTTCGACAAGGGATCGGTCAGCGTCCAGTTGCGCTTCGGCACCGGCCTCGCCGGCCTTCCGGCCAACCGCCGCTCGCTTTCCTGGATGGCGCCGGTGCTCGCCGCCATGGGGGTCGGGCCGCTCGACCTCGACGGGCTCGAACGGCTGCGGACCGGGCGCCGGCTCAGCGTCGGCTTCGGCGCCGACGAGGAAGCCTGGGTGATGACCGGGAGCACCGACGGGCCGCAGCTCGGCGACGAGCTTCGCCTGCTCGCGACCGAGGTCGTCGCGCCGCATTGGGACCCGTCGGTGATCGAGCGGGTCAAGGCGAGCGCGCTCGACAATTATGCGCTCAGCTTCGCTTCCGCCACCGCCCGCGCCGGCCGCGAATTCCCGCTTTTCGCCCATGGCGGCGACCTGCGCTGGGCGCCGGTGGACAGAGACGAGATCGACCGGATCACCCCCGGCGATTTCCGCAAATTCTTCGAGCCTTTGCTTGCGGACGGGCCGATCGAGGCGGTGATCGTCGGCGATACCAGCCTCGAAAATGCGGTGGCGGCGATGCTGAAGACGGTGGCGGCGCTGCCGCGGCGCGCGCCGGTGGCGGTGCCGCCGGGCGCGCTCGCCGTCGCGCCGCCCAGGCCGAACCCGAAGCCGGCCGCCTTCACCCACCAGGGCGATCCGGGCCAGGCTTTCGCGATGCTCGGCTGGTCGACCTTCGGCGGCACGCAAGGGTTTCGCGACCAGCGCGGGCTCATCATCGCCTCCGACATCGTCCAGGAGCGGCTGATCGAGCAGCTCCGCGACACCGACGGCGCCACCTATACGCCGACGGCGGGCGCCACCTCGTCGCAGGATTTTCCGGCCTGGGGCGTCTTCTATGCCGGCGCCGAGGTCAGGCCGGAGCGGACCGACCTCTTCTTCCGCACCGCCCGCGCGATCGTCGCCGACATGGCGAAGAAGCCCGCCGGGGCCGACGAGTTCGCCCGTGCCTTGAACCCGGTGCTGAGCGCGCTCGAACGGGCGCAGCACAGCAATGCCTATTGGGTCGGCGCGCTGCAGGAATGGTCGCGCCGGCCCGAGCGGATCGAGCAGACCCGCACCCGCTTTTCCGACTATCGTTCGCTGACCCCCGAGGAAGTGCGCAAGGACGTCGCCGCCTATGTCGCCGACGCGCCCGACTGGTCGATGCTCGTCCTTCCCGCCCGCGCCGCCGCGCCGCTGCCGCCCGCCGCGCCGGCCGCCGCGGCCCACTGATTTCCCTTCGCCGGCAAATGGCTCTAAAGCCCTCCTCAGTGTCGACCAACGCGATCCAGGCCGCGTCGCCGCCGCCGCGGCGCCGCGAGGGCAAAGGCTGGAAGCCTTTCAGCCTGCGCCGGCAGCCTTTCTTCGAGGACAAGAACCGCGCCTTCTGGATCCTGCAATCGGCGGGCTGGGCGGGCTATTTCTTCCTGCGCACCCTGACCGGCATCGCCAACGCGATGGGATGGAGCTTCCTCCTCCATGTCGGGCTGCTGACCGCCACCGGCTATTCGATCACCCTCTTGATGGCCGCCATCTACCGCCGGCTGATCCGGATGCGGCCGCTCGTCACCTGGATGGTCTCGACCCTGCTCGTCCTGCTCGCCTCGGCGATCTTCTCGGCGATCGAGACGTGGAGCTTCGCGACCTTCATCAGCATCGGCTTCAAGCCGGAAGGCCTCCAATTCTTCAGCTCGATCATCCTCACCTTCTCTTTGCTGCTCGCCTGGTCCGCCCTCTATTATTCGATCAACTATTACCTGCTGCTCGAGGAGCAGAGCGACCGGCTGCTGCGGCTCGAGAACCAGGCGAGCGCCGCCCAGCTCGCCATGCTGCGCTACCAGCTCAACCCCCACTTCCTTTTCAATACCTTGAACTCCATCTCCACGCTCGTGCTCCTGAAACAGACCGAGCAGGCCAATGCGATGCTGAGCCGGCTCTCCTCCTTCCTGCGCTACACCCTGATCAACGAACCGACCGCCCAGGTGACGATCGCGCAGGAGGTGGAGACGCTGAAGCTCTATCTCGAGATCGAGAAGATGCGTTTCGAGGACCGGTTGCGTCCCGATTTCGATATCGACCCGATGGTCGAGCGGGGGCGCTTGCCCTCTTTGCTGCTCCAGCCGCTGGTCGAAAACGCGATCAAATACGCCGTTACGCCACAGGAACAAGGCGCGGATATCTGCGTGGCGGCGCGGCTGGCCGGAGATCGCGTGCAGATCACCGTATCCGATACCGGCCCGGGCTTGCGCGGAGGAAAAGTCAGGCCGACCCTTTCAACCGGCGTGGGGCTCGCCAATATCAGGGAACGGCTGGCGCAGGCTTACGGGCCTGATCAGCGTTTTGAGACACGCTCGATTCCCGGGGGGGGATTCGCGGTGGATATCGAAATTCCGTTCCAGACCGAAGAACCGACGAAAGTGACACGATGACCATCCGCACCATATTGGTGGACGACGAAGCCCTGGCGATCCAGGGTCTCGAACTCCGCCTCGCCCCCCATGACGATATCGAGATCGTCGCGCGCTGCCAGAACGGCCGCGAGGCGATCAGCGCGATCAAGACGCAGAAGCCCGATCTCGTCTTTCTCGACATCCAGATGCCGGGCTTCGACGGCTTTTCCGTGGTTCAGGGCCTGATGGACGTCGAGCCGCCCTTGTTCGTGTTCGCCACCGCCTATTCCGATCACGCGCTGCGCGCGTTCGAAGCGCAGGCGGTCGATTATCTGATGAAGCCGGTCGATGAGGCGCGGCTGGCCGACACGCTCGATCGTGTCCGCCAGCGTCTCTCCGAGCGGCGCGGTGTCGAAGAGGTCGAGAAACTGAAAAGCGTGCTTGCCGAAGTCGCACCCGAGGCGGCGGAGGAATTGTCAAACGACGGCGCCGACGCGCCATCCTCCAACCGCTTCGAAAAGCTCATCAATATCAAGGATCGCGGCCAGATCTTCCGCGTCGATGTCGATACGATCGAAAGTATTGAAGCGGC
>DASXCT010000043.1:0-192500 GCA_036491055.1 Allosphingosinicella sp. | reverse complement strand
ATCAAACCGCTTGGCTTCCGGCCCGTTTTCGGCTTCATCGAGCGATCTCGAAAGGGCTCGACAACGAAGGGGGAATGGAATGCGTCCTGTGCTCGCCATATCCATATTGGCGCTGGCGGCGGCGACCGCCGCGCCTGCCGCCCCCGCGGCCTCGCCGCCCGCTTATGCGCCGGTCGACCCGCAAATGCTGGACCGGATCGCCGACGAAGGCTTCAACCACGGCCAGATCGCGCAGACGATCGAAACTCTGTCGGACCGGATCGGCGGGCGGATGACCAACTCGCCGGCGATGCGCAAGGCCGAGGCGTGGACCGCCGGCAAGTTCGCCGAATGGGGGCTGCAGAACGTCCACAAGGAAGGATTCGACTTCGGCCGGGGCTGGTGGATCGAGAGCAGCCAGGTGCGGATGGTGACTCCGCGCCCGCTCGAGCTTCGCGCGATCCCGGTCGCCTGGTCGCCGCCGACCGACGGACCGGTGACCGCGCCGATCGTCGTCGCTCCGATCCGCACCGAGGCGGACTTCGCCCGCTGGCGCGGCAAATTGAAGGGCAGGATCGTGCTGACCTCGGCGCCGACCGCGCCGCGCGACGACGTGGCGCCTCCCTTCGTCCGCCTGAGCGACGCCGACATCGCCAGGCTCGACACCTATAGCGAGCCCGAATTCGATCCCGAGGCGCAGGCGCGCCTCGGCGACCGGGCGGGCTTTGCCGGCAAGCTCGACGCCTTTCTCGCCGAGGAGGGGGCGGTCGCGCGCGCCGCCATGTCGCGCAGCGACGGCCGCATCGTCCATGGCGAAGGCTCGGGCTTCCGACCCGGGCAGACTCCGAAGGTGCCGGCGGTGGAACTGGGCGCCGAGGATTATCGCCGCCTCGCCCGGCTCGCCAAGGACGGCGAGGTCACGGTCGAGATCGACGACCGCGTCCATTATGACGACAGCGATCCCAGGGCCTATAACATCATCGCCGACATAAACGGCACCGATCCCAAGGCCGGCTATGTGATGGCCGGCGCCCATCTCGATTCCTGGGTGGCGGGCGACGGCGCCGCCGACAACGGTGCCGGCTCCGCGGTGGTGATGGAGGCGGCGCGGATTCTCTCCAGCCTGCACGTGCGACCGAAGCGGACGATCCGCTTCGCGCTCTGGGCCGGCGAGGAAGAGGGGCTGCTCGGTTCCTACGCTTATGTCGATTCGCATCTCGCCCGGCGGCCGCAGAACGCGCTCGCGACGCGCTACGGGCCTTATTATGGCGGCGAGACCTTCCCGATCGCGCCGCAGCCCGGCTTCAACGACCTCGCCGCTTACTTCAACATCGACAATGGCTCGGGCAAGATCCGCGGCATCTATACCGAAGGCAATTTCGGGGTCGCGCCGATCTTCCGCCAATGGCTGGCGCCCTTCGCAAGCCTCGGCGCGGCCAATGTCGTCGCCCGGCCGACCGGATCGACCGACCATGTCTTCATGGTCCGGCTCGGCCTTCCCGCCTTCCAGTTCATCCAGGACCCGCTCGATTATGAAAGCCGGGTCCACCATAGCGACCTCGACACGTTCGATCACCTGAGGATCGACGACATGCGCCAGGCGGCGGTGGTGATGGCGGCGATGCTGCTCGACGCGGCCGATGCCGACGCGCCGCTGCCGCGCAACGTGCTGCCGACCCAGCCGCAGGCGACCGACCCCTATCATGGCGAGGAGGCCCAGGGCCCCGGCCGCCGCTGAGCGGCTGCGCCCGCCGCGCGTTACAGACCGGCGGCAAGCCGGGTTGTGCTTTCGCGCCAACCGTGCTTCATTCCCGATCCGAAACAGGGGAGGACCGATCATGGCCACCAATCCCACCGGGGGCACCAGCGTCAATCTCGTCAATCGGGCCAGAAACATCATCATGCGCCCGAAGCTCGAATGGCCGGTGATCGATGCCGAACCGAGCACCATCGCTGATATCTATCGATCCTATGTCGTGGTCCTCGCCGCGATCCCGCCGATAGCATCGGCGATCGGCCAGCTTGCCTTCGGATTCCGCCTCTTCGGTCTGGTCTATCGGCCGTCGCCGGTCCACGTCATTTCGGACGCCATCATCCGGTATCTGCTGAGCCTGGCGATGGTCTATGTCCTGGCGCTGATCATAGAAGCTCTGGCGCCGACGTTCGGCGGCACGAAGGATCGGGTCGCCGCGTTCAAGGTCGCCGCCTATGGCTCAACGGCCGGCTGGCTTGCCGGCATCTTCGGCATCATTCCGAATCTCGCCATTCTCGGTATTGTCGGCCTCTACAGCGTCTATCTCTATTATACGGGGCTGCCGATCCTGATGAAGGTGGCGGCCGACAAAGCCATTGGCTACGTTCTCGCCGTCATCGTGGCGGCAATCATCCTGTGGATCGTCGTGGGGGTCATCACCGCGGCGGCGGTCGGCGCCTTCGCGCCAATCCCCACCGCTCCGGGCGGCTCGATCTCCTTCGGCTAACGACCGGCAAGAATGCGTTCGACAAGCTCGAGATCCTGGGGCTTGTCGACGTCGATCGCCGCCTCCGCAAAAGGCAGGATCACGGCCTTCGCGCCGAAGCCCAATTTGCGTCCGATCCGCGTCGCGGCGCCCTGCAGGGTCAGGGTTCGGGTGAGGGCGCCGATCAGGATCGAGGGGCCGAGAAAGGCGAGCAGGCGCCAGGCCTTCTTGCGGTCGCGCTCGATCCCGGCCCACAGGTCCAGCGCCCGGCCCGCTTGTTCGTTCGCCAGCGCGAAGAGGTTGGCGCCGCTATACTGGCCGCCGCGCGCCTTCAGCCAGGTGCGCTTCGTCTCCGGCCAGGCGGCTTCCACCGTCCGGCGCTCGACCATCGCGAAGGCGACGTCGGCGCCCTCGCTGCCGGCCAGGAAGGCTTCGACCATTTCGGGCGTGAGCAGGGCATGGTCGGCGGTGGTGACGAGTAGAGGCCAGGGCGCCTCCGCGCCGCCGGCGACCACGCGGATGCTCGCGGCGATCGTGTCGCTGGAGGCCGCCCAGCCGATCCGCGGCTCCTCCGCCAGCCATCGCGGCACTTCGGAGCGCAGCCGCTCCGGCGCCTGCGTCAGCACCAGGATTCGGGTGACGGAGGGCGCGGCGAGCAAAGCCCGCGCGACCCGCGCGAGCATCGGCTCGCCGGCGACCGGGATCAAGGCCTTGGCGGAAACGCCCCGGCCGCGCGCGAAGCCGCTTTCGCCCGGCCGCTCGCCCGCCAGCAGGATCGCCGTCGTGCCGCCCATCAGGCGTACCTTGCTCCGCCGCTGTCCATCGTTCTAAGCGCTAGCGCGCAATAGCCCTTCCTCACAACCGCCGAGCCCATGCCCATCGACAAAGCCGTCATCCTGAGCGCCGGCAAAGGCTCGCGCCTGCTGCCGCTGACCGCCGACCGGCCCAAATGCCTGATCGGCCTCAGCGGCAAGACCCTGCTCGACTGGCAGCTCGACACGCTGCAGGCGGGCGGGGTGGCGGAGATCGTCATCGTCGCCGGTTTCCGCGACGATCTCGTCGATGCCGCGGCGGCGCGCCGGCGCGGCGTCAGGACCCTGTTCAACCCCTTCTACCATGTCGCCGACAATCTCGGCTCGGTCTGGATGGCGCGTGCCGAATTCGACCGCGACCTGCTGCTGCTCAACGGCGACACATTGGTCTCCCAGCCTTTGCTCGCGCGCGTGCTGGCGGCGGCGACGGGGCCGATCGCCGTCACCGTCGACGAGAAGGCCGATTACGACGCCGACGACATGAAGGTGCTGCGCGACGGCGACCGGCTGCTTCGGATCGGCAAGGCGCTCGAGCCGGGCAATTACGATGCCGAATCGATCGGCCTGCTCGCCTTTCGCGGCGAGGGGGCGCGTATCTTCATCGACCGGGTCGAGCGGATGATGCGCTCGTCCGAAGGCACGCGCCGCTGGTATCTGCGCGCGATCGACGCGCTGGCCCAGGACGGCGCCGACATACGCACCGTCTCGATCCGCGGCGAGGACTGGCAGGAGGTCGATTTCCCCGAGGATGTCGAGAAAGCGGAAGCGCTTACTGCCCGCTGGGCCAGAGGCTCCTGAGCCAGGCGGTCAGCGCCTCGATCTGTCCCGCGTCGAGTGCGACAGCCTCGCTCAAGGCCG
The DNA here is from genome assembly GCA_036491055.1 of Allosphingosinicella sp. Taxonomy (GTDB): domain Bacteria; phylum Pseudomonadota; class Alphaproteobacteria; order Sphingomonadales; family Sphingomonadaceae; genus Allosphingosinicella. Next base: position 188,392 of record DASXCT010000043.1, on the reverse strand, counting down.
GCGCCTTCGGCCAGCCCGCATCCGTCACGGTGACGCCGCGGGCGCTCCGCGCGCCCTCATAGCGCGGCAGGACGTGGAAATGGACGTGCGGGTCGACCATCATCAGCATCAGATAGTTGATCTTCGCATAGCCGACCGCCTCGGCCAGCACGCCCTCGATGTCGTCGACGGCCCGCTGCAGCTCGGCGAAGGCGGCCGCGTCCAGCTCGGAGAAAGCCGTCGCCTCGCTTTTGGCGGCGAGGATCAGGCTGGCGAGCGTCGGCTGCGCCGGCCGCAGCAGCACCGTCCAATGGGCATATTCGGCGACGAGCGTGGCGGGATGGCCGAAGCGCCGGATCGTCTCGTTCATCCTTTCCTCCTCAGGCCAGCCATGAGATCACCGGCCGTCCCCGCGGCCGGGCGATGAGCGCCTGAACGAGCTGAACGACATGGACGAGCAGCGACAGCACAGTCCAGATCGCGACCGCGACCAGCCCCCAATCCGGCCGTCGCGCGATCAGGAAGGCGAGCAGGATCAGCATGTTGGGATTGCGCCGGGCGGTGACCAGCCGGAACCGGCTGTCGAACCGGCGCCAGACATGGATGTGGATTCGGAACAGGGCGATGAACGCTCCCTCGATCAGCCGCTGCACGACATAGCCCGCGACAATGACCGCCAGCGTCCACCAGAAGAGTTGCGGTGCCAGCGGTCGGCCATAGGGGACCAGTCCGGCAGCCCAGGCCCACCACCAGAAAGGCGGGTGGACGAGATCGATGCCATGGTCGAACGCCTCCCCCCATTTGGACGCCGTGATCGTGCAGCGGGCGAGCTTGCCGTCGACCGTGTCGAGCACCATGAAGACCAGCCCCGCGGCGAGCCCCGGCCAATAGAGACCGCGCCAGAACAGCCAGGTCGCCAGCGCGCAGAAGAGGGCGCCGACCAGGGTCACCTGGTTCGGAGTCGTTCCGATCCGCGCCGCCCAGCGGGTCAGCACCAGGGCCCATTCCGGCCACAGATATTTGGTGAGCAGGTCGGTGACGCCCTTATAGGCGCCGAAATAGCTCGCCCGTTCCAGCGCCGGCACGGTCTCAGGCGTCAGCCGGCCCATGAACGGCCGCTCGCGCTTCCTGAGCGCTTCATTTTCGATGCCGCCGCTCTCTTCCCAGGCGACGAGCGCCGGCCCGCGCGGATCGTCGAGCGGCCGTCCCTCCTTCATCGCCAGCATGACGCGCAGCCGCGCATCGAGATCCTCGCAATGGGCAAGGGCCGGAATGGCTTCGCACGTCACCACATGCTCCGGCCGCGCGGCCACGAAGGCGAGCCAGGCCGGATCGAACACGAAATCGAGATTGGCGACGAGCGGCCCGGCGCCCGGTCCTTCGGCGAAATCGATCCCCTGCCGGGCGGCGATCCGCGCCAGGCGCTCGCGCGGCGTCAGGCCCCAGAGGCGGGTCCGGTTCGTGCCGGCCGGCAGAATGGAGGTCATCGGCCGAAGAACCGCTCTTCCAGCTCCGCCGTCAGCGCCCCCGCCAGCACCGCCTCCTTCGCCCAGCCGAGGTCGTTGGCCATATAGCGGTCCGATTCGAGGTGCGGCACCCGCGTGCGGACGGCAGTACGGGCCGCCTCGATCGGCGGCGACGAAGCGAGCGGGGCGTGGAAATCAAGACCCTGGGCCGCCGCCAGCAATTCGATGCCGATCACGCCCGCCGCATTGCCGGCGATCCGGCGCGCCTTGGTCGCGGCGTGGGTCGCCATCGAGACATGGTCCTCCTGCCCCGCCGAGGTGGGGATGGAGTCGACGCTGGCCGGAAAGGCGAGGCTCTTATTCTCCGACACCAAAGCCGCCGCCGCGACCTGGGCGATCATGAAGCCCGAATTGACCCCGCTGTCGCGGACCAGGAAGGGCGGCAGGCCGCTCATCTTCGGGTCGACCAGGACGGCGGTCCGACGCTCCGAGATCGAGCCGATCTCGCACAGGGCCATGGCCAGCATATCGGCGGCGAAGGCGACCGGCTGGGCATGGAAATTGCCGCCGGAAAGCGCCTCCTCGCCGAACAGCAAAGGATTGTCGGTGGCGGCATTGGCCTCGATCGTGAGCGTCCGCGCCGCCTGCGCGAGCAGGTCGAGGCAGGCGCCCATCACCTGCGGCTGACAGCGGAAGCTGTAAGGATCCTGCACCTTCGGGCAATCGTCGTGCGAATGGCGGATCCCGCTGTTCGCGAGCAGATCCCTCAGCGCCGCGGCGACCTCGATCTGGCCCTTCTGCCCGCGCGCGGCATGGATGCGGGAATCGAAGGCGGCGTCGGTGCCCTTGAGCGCGTCGACCGACATGGCGCCGGCGAGCACCCCCGCCGCGAAGATCCGTTCGGCGGCGAACAAGGTGTCGAGCGCGATGGCGGTCGAGACCTGGGTGCCGTTGATCAGCGCAAGCCCCTCTTTCGGACCGAGCGTCAAAGGCTCCCATCCGAGCCGCGCCAGCGCCTCGCCGGCCGGGAGCCGCCCGCCCGCCAGCAGCATCTCGCCTTCGCCCATCAGTGGCGCCGCAAGATGGGCGAGAGGCGCAAGATCGCCCGAGGCGCCGACCGAGCCTTGCGACGGGATGACCGGCAGCGCATCCGCCTCCAGCATGGCGAGCAGCCGCTCGACGATCGCCGGCCGCACCCCTGAATGGCCGCGGCCGAGGCCGACCGCCTTCAGCGCCAGGATCAGGCGCACGACGTCCGGCGGCAGCGCCTCCCCCAGCCCGCAGGAATGGGAGAGGATGAGGTTGCGCTGCAGATCCCCAAGCCGGTCGGAGGCGATCCGCGTCTGGGCGAGCAGGCCGAAGCCGGTATTGACGCCATAGACGGTGCGGCCGCCGGCTAGGATCCGGCCGACATTGTCGGCGGCAGTGGCGATGTCGGCCCAGGCCTGGTCGGCGAGCGCAATGGATGCGCCGGTCCGGATTCGGCGAAGTTCGCCGAGCGTCACCGCGCCGGGATTGAGAGTGACCCTGTCCATTATTTCCCGTCATTCCCGCGCGAGCGGGAATCCAGTCCTGCCTCGTTCGCATCGCGGGGCTGGAGGCTCCGCTCTGGATTCCCGCTTTCGCGGGAATGACGGGAAAGGGCAAGGTCGGCCGAAGGCGTCCCTCAGCCCTGGATCATGGGAAGGTCCAGTCCCTGCTCGCGGGCGCAGGCGATGGCTTCTTCATAGCCGGCATCGGCATGGCGCATGACGCCGGTGCCGGGATCGTTCCACAGCACCCGGGCCAGCCGCCGCGCGGCGGCCTCGGTGCCGTCGGCGACGATCACCATGCCGGCATGCTGCGAATAGCCCATGCCGACGCCGCCGCCATGATGGAACGAGACCCAGGTCGCGCCCGAGGCGGTGTTGAGCAGGGCGTTGAGCAAGGGCCAGTCGGAGACGGCATCGGAGCCGTCCTTCATCGCCTCGGTCTCGCGGTTGGGGCTGGCGACCGAGCCGCTGTCGAGATGGTCGCGGCCGATCACGATCGGCGCCTTCAATTCGCCTTTCGCCACCATCTCGTTGAAGGCGAGGCCGAGCCGGTCGCGCTGGCCGAGGCCGACCCAGCAGATCCGCGCCGGCAGGCCCTGGAAGGCGATTCGCGCGCGCGCCATGTCGAGCCAGCGGTGGAGGTGCGGATCGTCGGGGATCATCTCCTTCACCTTCGTGTCGGTGCGGTAGATGTCCTCGGGATCGCCGGACAAAGCCGCCCAGCGAAACGGCCCGATGCCGCGGCAGAAGAGCGGCCGGACATAGGCCGGGACGAAGCCCGGGAAATCGAAAGCGTGGGTGACGCCCTCGTCATAGGCGATTTGGCGGATATTGTTGCCATAGTCGAAGGTCGGCACGCCCATCTTCTTGAAGGCGAGCATCGCCTCGACATGGACCGCCATCGAGGCGCGGGCGGCATCCTCGACCGCCTTGGGATCGCGCTCGCGCCGCTCGACCCATTGGGCGACGGTCCAGCCGATCGGCAGATAGCCGTTGACCGGATCGTGGGCGGAGGTCTGGTCGGTCACCGCGTCGGGCCGGATGCCGCGTTTCACCATTTCGGGCAGGATCTCGGCGGCGTTGCCGAGCAGGCCGACGGAGGTCGGCTCCTCAGCCGTTCGGATGATCTCCAGCGCCTCTTCGAGGGTGGATGCGCGGCGGTCGAGATAGCGGGTCTCGAGCCTCTTCTCGATCCGGCTCTCCTGGCATTCGATGGCGAGGCAATGGGCACCGGCCATCACCGCCGCCAGCGGCTGGGCGCCGCCCATGCCGCCCAGCCCCGCCGTGAGGATCCAGCGGCCTTTCAGGTCGCCGCCATAATGCTGGCGACCCATCTCCACGAAGGTCTCGTAGGTCCCTTGGACGATGCCCTGGCTGCCGATGTAGATCCACGAGCCGGCCGTCATCTGGCCGTACATCATCAGCCCCTTGCGATCCAATAAGTTGAAATGCTCCCAGGTCGCCCATTTCGGCACCAGGTTCGAATTGGCGATCAGCACCCGGGGCGCGTCCGGATGGGTGCGGAAGACTCCGACCGGCTTGCCCGACTGGACGAGCAACGTCTGGTCGTCCTCGAGCCGCTCCAGCGTCTCGGCGATCCGGTCATAGCTTTCCCAGTCCCGCGCCGCCCGGCCGATGCCGCCATAGACGACCAATTCCTCCGGCGCTTCGGCGACCCGCGCGTCGAGATTGTTCTGCAGCATGCGGACGGCGGCTTCGGTCAGCCAGCTTTTGGCGACGATCTCCGGCCCGGTGCGGGCGCGGACCGATCGGCTGTTGTCGCGTCTGTTCAGAGTCTTTCTCCTCGCGCCGTCATTGCGAGGAGCGAAGCGACGAAGCAATCCAGAAAGCCGGCTGGATTGCTTCGCTCCACTCGCAATGACGGTTCAAATGTTCGCATCCTCGCCGGCGACGATCCGGCGCTCCGGGCCGGGGAGGCCCACCCAGTAACTGAGCTCGGCCGGGCGGCGCACCGGCCAGATGCAGAGATCGGCGGCCTTGCCGGTCGCGATGGTGCCGATCTCCCGCTCCAGCCCAAGCGCCCTGGCGGCGTGGACGGTCATTCCGGCGAGCGCTTCCTCCGGCGTCAGGCCGAAGAGGGTGCAGGCCATGCTCATCATCAAAGTCGGCGAGAGGACCGGCGCGGTGCCGGGATTGCAGTCGGTCGCTACCGCTATCGGCACCCCATGGCTGCGCAGCAGGCCGACCGGCGGCTTGCGAGTCTCGCGCAGGGCGTAGAAGGCGCCGGGGAGGAGGACGGCGACCATGCCGGCCCGTGCCATCGCCGCGACGCCGCGTTCGTCGACATGTTCGAGATGGTCGGCCGAGAGCGCGCCATATTCGGCCGCAAGCGCGGCGCCGCCGAGATTGCTCAATTGCTCGGCATGGAGCTTGACGCGGAGCCGGTGCGCATCGGCCGCCTCGAACAGCCGCCTGATCTCGTCGGGCGTGAAGCCGATCCCCTCGCAAAAGCCGTCGACCGCCCGCGCCAGCCCGGCTTCGGCGATGACGGGGATCATCTCGTCGATCACCATATCGACATAGGCCTCGCGGTCGTCGCGATGCTCGGGCGGCAAGGCGTGGAGGGCGAGCAGGGTCGGGACGATCCGCACCGATTCGCCGGCGCCGAGCGCCCTGGCGGCTTCCAGCATCTTCATCTCGGTCGGCGTGTCGAGGCCGTAGCCCGACTTGATCTCGACCGTGGTGGCGCCGCCGGCCATCAGTGCCCTGAGGCGCGGCCGCGCCTCGGCGACCAGTTCCTCCTTCGAGGCGAGCCGCGTCGCCTTCACGGTCGAAACGATGCCGCCGCCGCGGCGGGCAATCTCCTCATAGGTCGCGCCGTGCAGCCTCTGCTCGAACTCGCCCGCGCGATTGCCGCCGAAGACCAGGTGGGTGTGGCAGTCGATCAGGCCCGGCGTCACCCAGGCGCCGCCGAGCGGCTCGACCCGCGCCGCGCGATAGCCGGCAAGGTCGATCCGCCGCCCGACCCGGACGATCCGCCCGTCCTGGATTCCGACCGCGCCGTCCTCGATCGCGCCGAAGGCGCCGGGCACCGCCGGGTCCATCGTCGCGAGGTTGCAGTTGGTCAGCAGCCGGTCCCACATGGATCGCTTCTTAAGACTCGGGCGGTATAAGGCAAAGGATGAGCTGGAAATCGGTCGCCGACCTGCTCGGCACGGAGGGGGATGTGGTGCTGCTCGGGGCGCCGCTGGAGGCGGGCTCGGTGACGCCGGGCCGCTGCGATCTCGCGCCGGAGACGGTGCGGCGGGCGCTGCGGCGGATCAGCACCTACGATATCGATACGGGCCGCGAGCTTGGCGTCGCGGTGCACGATCGCGGCGACCTCGCGGTCGCCGGAATCTCGCCCGCCGAGGCTTTCGAACCGATCCGTGCGGCAATCGCCGCCGCGACGAAGCGCCAGCGCCTGACCCTCCTCCTCGGCGGCAACAATGCGATCACCCGGCCCGCCGCCCATGCGCTCGGAATTCCCCTGGAGAGCGTCGGGCTGATCACGTTGGATGCTCATTTCGACATGCGCGAGACCGACCAGGGGCCGATGAACGGCAATCCGGTGCGTTGCCTGCTCGAGGACGGCCTGCCCGGCTGGAACATCTGCCAGATCGGCCTTGCGCCCTGGGCGAACACGGCCAGGATGCACCGCGACGCCCAGGCGGCGGGCATCGGCATCTTCACCCTTGCCGATTGCCGGAGCCGCGGCATCGAGAAGGTGCTGGACGATGCGCTTTCCCGCCTCTCCCATCGCGAATTGCTGATCGTCGATTTCGACATCGACGTGATCGATCGCGGCCAGTCGCCCGGCGCCCCGGGCGGCCGGCCGGGCGGCATGCCCGTCGAGATGTTCTTCGCCGCCGCGCGCCGGCTGGCGGCGGAGCCGCGCGTCCGCCTCGTCGATCTCACCGAATTCGATCCCGAGCTGGACGTATCCGACACGACCGCCTTGATCGCCGCGCGCTGGGTAGCGGAGGTGCTTGCGGGCTACTCCCGGCGTTAGACCCTAATTGCCTTGTCTCCCGGCGCCCGACGCGTCAGGAACGAGGGCGATGACCGCAACCGACCTCGATCTGACGCAGGATTTCCGGCAGGCGATGCGGCGCGTCGCCTCGACCGTCAACGTCATCACCATCTGCGTCGGCGGGGTGCCGATGGGCATCACCGCCACCGCTATGTCCTCGATCTCGGTCGATCCGCCGAGCCTGCTCGTCTGCATCAATCGCACCGCGTCGATGCACGGCTCGATGGAGGATGTATCGCATTTCCGGGTCAACGTGCTGCACCGCGACCAGGAGGGGATGGCGCGCATGTTCGCCGATCGGCGCCACCAGGCCCTGCGCTTTTCCGAAGGCTGGACCGTGGATTGCGAGCGCCCGCCGCGCCTCGTCGACGCGCAGGCCTCTTTGCTCTGCCGGCGGATCGACCATCACCGCTTCGGCACCCATTCCATCTTCATCGGCCAGGTCGAGGAAGTGGTTTTGCGCGGGGAGGTGGCGCCGCTCGTCTACCTCGACGGCAGCTATGGCGGGGCGGCTTGAGCGCGATTGCTCCCCGGCCCTTCGACGCCGCCTGCGGCGTCGAAGGGCCGGGGAGCTGTTGACGGAAAGCCCGTCAGCCGCGGATGAAGGCTTCGAGCTGCTCGTAGGCCTCGTCGTCGGTGAGCTGGCGGGGCGGGTGCTTGCAGAAATAAGCGGCGGCGGGATAGACCGGCCCCGACATGCCCCGGTCCCTGGCGACTTTGGCGCAGCGGATCATGTCGATCGCGACGCCGGCGCTGTTCGGGCTGTCCTCGACCGAGAGGCGCAGCTCGATATTCATCGGCACGCCGCCGAACAACTGGCCTTCCATGCGCAGGAAGCAGACCTTGTTGTCATTCTGCCACGCGACATAATCCGACGGGCCGACATGGATATTCTCGTCGTCGAGCCGATGCTCGGCGACCGACTGGACGGCCTCGGTCTTTGAAATCTTCTTGGATTTCAGCCGGTTTCGGTTCGCCATGTTGAGGAAGTCGGTATTGCCGCCGGTGTTGAGCTGATAGGTCCGGTCGAGCTTGACGCCGCGTTTGTGGAAGAGGTCGGTCAGCACGCGGTGGACGATGGTCGCGCCGAGCTGCGCCTTGATGTCATCACCGATGATCGGCAGGCCGGCATCGGCGAAGCGCTTCGCCCATTGCTCGTCGCTGGCGATGAACACCGGCATGTTGTTGACGAGGGCGACGCCCGCCTCGAGCGCGCATTCCACGTAGAATTCCGTCGCCTCCTGGCTGCCGACAGGAAGATAGTTGAGGAGCACGTCCGTCTCGGTCTCTTTCAGCCGGCGGACAACGTCCTCCTTCGATGGCTCGGGCAGATCGGCGAGCAGGAAGGTACGGTCGTCCGGCCATTCCGCCATATGATCGGAATAGCCGTCGAGGATCCGACCCATCTCGACGGTCGCCCCGGTCGGCTTCACGTGATCGCAGAAGACGGCCGTGCAATTGGGCTTCGCGAAGATCGCCTGGGCGACATCCCGGCCGACCTTGCGCCGGTCGACGTCCCACGCCGCCACGACCTTGATGTCGCGCGGGCGGTAGCCGCCGAGGTCCCAATGCATGAGGCCGATCTGCTCGTTGGCGCCGCCATTTTGATAATGGGCGATGCCCTGGACGAGCGAGGAGGCGCAGTTGCCCACGCCGACGATGGCGATGTTGATCGCCTTGGGATCGTGGAGGCTCATCAGGCCATCGCCGCCTGTCGCCGCGCGGCCGCGTAACGTTCGATCATCTCAGCACAAAATCCGCAAATTGGTTGGGGCCTATTGGCGCGCTCGCAAGGCGAGGCGCAAGCCCCAAAAGCTCCGGGGTGAAGCAGAATGTTGCCGTTGTGTGAAAATTCTGCAACGTTTCCATCTGCCTGTCGATCAGCCAGGCGCCCTCCCGAAGCGGTCGGCCGGCTGAGACCCGTCCGCAGATGGGTCAGGCCGACGCGCTTAAGCCATTTGACGGCTTCGTCAAGCCGCGCGCCCCGATAATGGACCATTGCATGATGGTCATATCGGGCTTGTGGGGAAGCGAAATGCGCCGGCGGGCTCGGAACAAAGCCGTTCGCGGCCGGTTGGAAAGGGCTGCGGACCGCACGTCACGGGAAGCAAAAAGGGAAGTTGTTTCCTGACCTTGAACGATAAGCGTGGGGGTTGAATGGGCGAACGGACTGTCATCGCCGGCGGGACCGGATGCGTCGGCCGCCTTGCGGCGCCGGCCGGCTGCGTGCCGGCGGGAGCTGCGGACGGAGCAGCGCCGTGAACCAGGGCCATTTCCGGGTTCTGATCACCGCCGATGCGGCCGGGCCATGGCAACATGGCCTCGACCTCGCCGGGGGCCTTGCCCGCCTCGGCATCGAGACATTGATCGCGGTGACGGGTCCACCCCTTTCGGAAGAGCAGCGCGAGGCCGCCGCCGCGATGCCCATGCTGACCCTGGTCGAAACCGGCTTCGCGCTCGGCGGGCCGGCGGAAGACGATGCCGCGCTCGCCTTGGCTCGGGAAGGGATAGCCCGCCTCGCCCGCGCCGCGTGCGTGGATCTCGTCCAGCTCGACAATGCGGCGCTGGCCGCCGAAGCCGCGTTCGACGTGCCGGTGGTCGTCGCCCATCGCAATTGCCTCGTCACCTGGTGGCGGGCGGTGAACGGAACCGGGCTGCCGGAGGAATTCGCCTGGCGCAGCCGCCTCGTCGCCCGCGGCCTGGCCGCCGCCGATCGGGTGGTGACCCCGACCGCCGCCTTCGCCGAGATGGTGCAGCATTGCTATCGCCTCGCCGATCGGCCCTTCGCGGTCCATGACGGGCGGGCGCCGCTCGCCGCCCCGAGCGCGGCGCTGCACGATTTCGTCTTCACCGCCGGCCGGCTGTGGGACGAAGGCAAGAATCTCGGGACGATCGACGCCGCGGCCGGTGCGATCGCCGTTCCGGTGCACGCCGCCGGCCCGATCGAGGGGCCGAACGGCGCCGTGATGTTCGACAACATCCATTGCCTGGGACCGCTTGGCGACGCTGAGCGCGGCCGCTGGCTTTCGGCGCGGCCGGTCTTCGTCTCCGCCGCTTTCTACGAGCCGTGCGGCCTGTCCGTACTCGAAGCCGCGGCGGCGGGCTGCGCGCTCATCCTCTCCGACATCCCGGCCTTCCGCGAGCTCTGGGACGGAGTCGCGACCTTCATCCCGCCGCGCGACGAGCGCGCCTTCACCGACGCGATCGCCTCTCTGGTCGGCGACGATTTCGAGCGGGCGGTGCAGGGCCGGGCAGCGAAGGAGCGGGCGTGCCGCTACACGCCGGATGCCATGGCGGCGCAAATGGCGGCACTCTATCGCAGCCTGCTGCCGAAGGTGCGGGGGCCGGTGCTGGCGGCGTGCGGGCGGCGTGACGATCGCCTTCCTGCCGCCGCTATTTCCGGAAAAGAGTCTCCGGGTCGCGCATCGCCTTGATCTCGATCGCATTGCCCGACGGATCGAGGAAGAACATCGTTGCCTGCTCGCCGACCTCGCCGCGGAAGCGGATTGTCGGCTCGATCACGAATTCGACATTGTCCGCATCCTGGAGCCGCCCGGCCAGCGCCTCCCAGGCCGCCATCGGCAGCACCGCGCCGAAATGGGGGACGGGGACGTCGTGGCCGTCGACCGCATTGCGGTGCGGGCGCGGTGCCATGCTCGGATCGAGATGGGCGACGATCTGGTGGCCGTAAAAATCGAAATCGACCCACTGCTCCGCGCTGCGGCCCTCGGGGCAGCCGAGCAGGCCGCCGTAAAAGGCGCGGGCGGCATTGAGGTCGTTGACCGGGAAAGCGAGGTGGAAGGGCGGAAGCGCGTTCATGGCGCCGCCTCTACGTGATTCCCGTCCGCGGGGGAATCGATTAGGAGCAGGCGATGGACGCCGCCGAGACGCCGCCGAACGACGCTCCGCTGCAGCCCTCGGCGCGGCCGCCGCTCGCGGCGCGGGCGAAGCCGCACGCCGCCGCCTTTCTCGCCGGGCTCGTCGCCGCCTGCGGCTTCGCGCCGATCGGCTGGTGGCCGCTGACCCTCGGCGCCTTCGCTTATTCGATGGCGAACGTTCGCGAAGCGCCGCATCTCCGCTCGGCTTTGGTGCGCGGCTGGTGGTTCGGCCTCGGCACCTTCGTCCTCGGCCTGAACTGGATCGCGACCGCCTTCACCTATCAGGCGGCGATGCCGGCCTGGCTCGGCTGGGTCGCGGTGGTCCTGCTCTCGCTCTACCTCGCACTCTTTCCGGCCGCCGCCGCGGGCCTCGCCTGGCGTTGGGGCCGCTCCAGCCTGCCCGCCTTCGTCCTGCTCTTCGCCGCTGCCTGGATCGTGACCGAATGGCTGCGCGCGACCATCTTTACCGGCTTCGCCTGGAATCCGGTCGGCGTCGCCTTGCTGCCGACCTTCGTCTCCCGACTCGCCACCCTCATCGGCACCTACGGCCTTTCCGGAATCGCCCTGCTGCTCGCGGGAGCATTGCTCCTCTGCGCGGAGGAACGCTGGCGGCCGGCGGCCGCGATCGCGCTGCCGCCGATCCTGCTCGGCCTGCTGCTCGTCCTCGTCGACAAGCCGGCGCCCGACACGACGGTCGCGCTTCGGATCGTCCAGCCGAATATCGGCGAAGAGGAGAAATGGAAGCCGGAGCAGATCGCGCGCAACATGGACCAGTCGATCGGCCTGTCGGAGGCGCCCGGTCCGCGCCCGCAGCTCCTGCTCTGGCCGGAGGCGGCGGTGACCCGCCCGCTCGAAACCGCGATTGCCGATCCCGCCTACCAGGAGGAAGCGCGGGAGCTGCGCCGGCGCCTCGGCATGCTCGCCGGACCGGACGGCCTGTTCCTCACCGGCGGCGTTACCTGGCGCTCGAAGGACGGCACCAATATCACCAGCGCCACCAACAGCGTCTTCGCGCTCGACGGCAGCGGCCGCATCCTCGCCCGCTACGACAAGGCGCATCTCGTTCCCTATGGCGAATATCTGCCGATGCGGCCGCTCCTGTCGAGAATCGGCCTCTCCCGGCTCGCGCCCGGCAATGTCGATTTCGACGGCGGCCCCGGCCCGCGCAGCGTCGAACTGCCGATCGTCGGGCGGATCGGCTTCCAGATCTGTTACGAGATCATCTTCTCGGGCGAGGTGGTGGACCGCAGCCACCGGCCGAACCTGATCTTCAACCCGTCCAACGACGCCTGGTTCGGCCGGTGGGGCCCGCCCCAGCATCTGGCCCAGGCGCGCCTCAGGGCGCTCGAAGAGGGGCTGCCGATCCTTCGCGCCACGCCGACCGGCATTTCCGCGATCATCGATGCGGACGGCAATGTCCGCCAGAGCCTTCCCTGGCACACGGCCGGGCTCATCGACGGGCATGTGCCCGGGGCGAAGCCGCCGACCTTGTTCGCGCGCTTCGGCAATCTCCTTCCGTTCCTCTTCGCCCTGCTGCTCGCCGCAACGGCGATTGCAGTCGGCCGCAGGAGGCGCTAGAGGCGAAGTCGCCTGGATATAAGGATATCTTTATATCCTGATCTCCGGACCTTTCCGTCTCAGCGAGGCCCCTTTTCGATGCGCAATTCCTATCTCTTCACGTCCGAATCGGTGTCCGAAGGCCATCCCGACAAGGTCGCCGACCAGATTTCCGACGCCGTCGTCGATCTCTTCCTCGCCACTGATCCCGAGGCGCGCGTCGCCTGCGAGACCCTGGTGACGACGCAGCGCATCGTCCTTGCCGGCGAGGTCCGCTCGAAGGACCGCTCGCTGATCACCCAGGCCGGCGACATCACGCCCGAAGGGCAGAAGAAGATCGAGGAGGCGGCGCGCGGCGTCGTCCGCCGCATCGGCTATGAGCAGAGCGGCTTCCACTGGCAGACCGCCGACTTCGCCTGCTTCCTCCACGGCCAGTCGGCCGACATCGCGCAGGGCGTCGACGCGGCCGGCAACAAGGATGAGGGCGCCGGCGACCAGGGCATAATGTTCGGCTATGCGACCGACGAGACGCCGGACCTGCTCCCCGCCACCCTTTATTATTCGCACCGGATCCTCGAACGGATGGCCGCCGACCGCCATTCGGGCAAGGCCGATTTCCTCGAGCCCGACGCCAAGAGCCAGGTCACGCTCGAATATGAGAATGGCCTGCCCGTCCGCGCCGCCGCTTTGGTCGTTTCGACCCAGCATTCGCCCGCGCTCAGCAACGACGAGGGCCAGGCGAAGCTTCGCGACTATGTGAAGAATGTGTTCGACGACGTGATGCCCGAAGGCTGGCTTCCCGCGGACGAGCAGATTTTCGTCAACCCGACCGGTAATTTCGAGATTGGCGGCCCCGACGGCGACGCCGGCCTCACCGGCCGCAAGATCATCGTCGATACTTATGGCGGCGCCAGCCCGCACGGCGGCGGCGCCTTTTCGGGCAAGGATCCGACCAAGGTCGACCGTTCGGCCGCTTATGTCGCCCGCTATCTCGCCAAGAACGTGGTTGCGGCCGGGATCGCCAAGCGCTGCACGATCCAGCTTTCCTACGCCATCGGCGTCGCCGAGCCGCTGTCGCTCTACGTCGACCTGCACGGCACCGAGCATAATGGCGTCAGCGCCGCCCAGCTCGAGGAGGTGTTGCCGACCCTGGTCAAGCTGACCCCGCGCGGCATCCGCACCCATCTCGGCCTCAACAAGCCGATCTACGGGCCCACCGCCGCCTACGGCCATTTCGGCCGCAAGCCGGACGGCGACCTGTTCAGCTGGGAAAAGACCGATCTGGTCGAGAAATTGAAGGCGGCGCTGTAGGGATTTTTCCGTCATCCCGGCCCTTCGATGCCGCCTGCGGCGCCGCTCAGGATGAACTTCGGCGGAGCCGAAGGCCGGGATCCCAGCGGGCTAAAGAGGCCGGCGCGTTCGCGTCCTGGGACCCCGGCCTCCGCCGGGGTGACGGGTGTGAGCGGAGTGCCAATGCCCGATCCAACGACCCTTCGCCGCCTCTACGGCCGCCAGTCGGGGCACAAGCTCCGGGCGGGGCAGCAGGCGCTGCTGGAGCAGCTTCTTCCCGCCATCGATGTGCCGGAGGCCGGGGAACTCAACTCTCTCCGTCTGTTCGGCGATGAGCGCCCGCTCCATTTCGAGATCGGTTTCGGCTCGGGCGAGCATCTCGCTTATCGCGCCGACCTGCTTCCGGACCACGGCTTTATCGGCGCCGAGCCGTTCCTCAACGGAATCGTCGGTGCGCTGACCCATATCCGCGACCAACGTCTCGCCAACGTCCGACTGCACCGCGGCGATGCCCTGCCGGTGCTGGAGCGGTTTCCCGACCGCGCTCTGTCCTTCGTCTACCTGCTCCACCCCGATCCCTGGCCGAAGGCGCGGCACGCGAAGCGACGGATGGTCAATCCCGGCCCGCTCGACCTGATCGCGGCCAAGCTCAAGCCGGGCGGCGAGCTCCGGCTCGGCACCGACGATCCGGTCTATTGCCGCTGGGCGATGATGGTGATGGGCGGCCGCCGCGACTTCGAATGGCTGGCCGAGAGCGCGAAGGATTTCCTCGTCCGCCCCGGCGGCTGGCCCGAGACGCGCTACGAAGCCAAGGCGCGCCGGCAGGGCCGCGAGGTCTGGTACTTCCGCTACTGCCGGCGATGATCCGGAATCCGGGACGAGAAGCCGCCGGCGGCTCGGTGAGCACGCCGGCGGTTGTCCTTGCGCGGATGGGACCGTTCAGAACTCTCCGGCCACCCCGATTCTCGCAGCATTGTTGCGGTTGCCGGCGAACGAGAAACCGGCGGTGAGCGCGAACGGCCGTTCCCCGTCGAACCGGTGCATGATCGACGCGCCGACCGCATATTGCCCACGGAAGGTCGATCCGTTCAGCGTGTAGCTGGTGCGCCCCGGGGCGGAAGGCATCGGCGCGGGCGACAGCGCGACCGCGGCCGCGATTCCCTGCCGGGCGTCGCGGCGGTCGATGTTCGTTTGTGCGAACAGATTGTCGAGACGTCCGCTGAGCGCCGCCTGACCGTTCTGGAGCGCCGCTATGCTCGCGGTATTGGCGGCGATGTTCGCCGTGTTCGTCGCAATGTTCGCGGTATTGGCTGCCACCTGCGGGAGCAGGGCCGTATCGGTGGTGACGTTGCCGTCGGCGTCGTTCACCAATACGCCGGCCGAAGTGTAGCCGCCCAGGCGAACCGCCGAGCCGGCGCCCCCGATCGTGACCTGGTTGGCGGCGGTCGCGCTGGCGCCGTTGCCGATCGCCGTCGAGTTGGCGAAGGTCGCGCTGGCGCCGTTGCCGATGGCGGTCGCGTTGGCGCCGGTGGCGGCCGCGGCGAAGCCGAACGCGCTGCTGTTGGCGCCGCTCGCATTGGCGGTCGCGCCGGTCGCGGTGGCGTTGGCCGCGGCGGCATTGGCGTTGAAGCCGAAGGCCGTGCTCTGGGCCGCATTGGCGCTCGCGGTCGGACCGACCGCCGTCGCATTGAGTCCGGTCGCCTTGCTGTTGTCGCCAAAGGCCGCGCCGCCGTTGGATCCGATGGCATTGAAGCCGACGGCGACCGATCCGGTGGCAAGCGCGTTGGTGCCGATGGCGATCGCGTTGGTGCCCGTCGCGTGCGCGCCCTCGCCGATGGCGGTCGCGCCATTGGCCGAGGCGAGCGCGCCGTCGCCGGCGGCGAACGATCCGTCGCCGCTGGCGGCGCTGCCCGGGCCGATCGCCGTCGAGTCGGCGCCGGTCGCACTGCTGTCGGGCCCCGTCGAGTTGGTATGGAAGTAGCCGAGCCCGCTCGTATTGGCGGCGTTCAGCGCCGCCCCGACACTATCGTAGGTCGTGCTTCCGATCTGATAGCTTGGCGCTGAAAGCTGTCCGGTGGCAGGATCGTAAGTCGATCCGCCGCCGAGCGCCGCCGCCACATCCTGCCCCAGGGCAGTGGTGTTCCCAGCCACCGCGTCGACATAGGCCTTGTTGGCGGCATCGGTCGCGGCGATCGGGGTCCCCACATTCTGGATGCGGTTGCCGCCGGCGTCGATCGTGCCGCCGGCAAGCACGCTAAGATTTCCGACCTGCGCGTTGCTGATCTGGGTGGTGCCGTTGAGCGAGGCGCCGCCATTGACGGTGAGGAAGCCCTGCACCTGCGCTCCGCCGGAGCTGAACAGGCTGGTGGCATTCACCGAGCCGGTCTTGATCGATGCCGAATTCGCGGAGCCGGTGACCGAGATGCTGCTTGCGCTGATGTCGGCAGCGGTCAGGCTGCCGGTCAGCGTCGTGGCGCCGGTCACGCTCAGATCGCCATTGTTGGTGATGCCGCTACTGGTCAGCCCGCCGTTGAAGGTGGCGGCACCGACGAACGTCGCCCCCTGATTGAACTGCGGACTGGTGTCGAACGCCGTGCCGCCATGGATCGTCAAATCGCCGTTGACCTGGGTATCGTGTCCAAGGGTCAAATTGCCGTCATTGTCCAGAACGGTCTGCGTCGTACCTGAGCCGGAGGTGATCGAAAGGACGGAACCCGTGAAGCTGCCGCAATTACCGCCCGGGACCGAAGTATCCAGCGTGCCATCGGGGCGGACACAAACCGTTCCCTCTTTGGTACCACCTATCGGACCGACGTTGATCTGCGCCCGCGCCGGCGCGGCACACAGGCATGTCGCGACCGCCATGACGCAGGGCGCTGTGAGAAGCTTGTAGTGACGCATCCGCATGAATTATCTCCCGGTTTACGGCGCGCAGCATCGCCCGGCGCTGTGGCGATTCGCGTCCACCAAATGGTGGAGATGAGTTGACAGCCCGCCTGGCGGCCTGCACGTTTCCGAAATTGAACAGACGTCCGGCGGAGGGCGGGGGGCTCAAGCGAATGGACGATCTAATCACGGCCGAGCGGCTGTCGGTGCTGATCGGCGAAATCTATGACAGCGCGATCGATCCGCTGCGCTGGACCGCGACCATCGATGCGATCCGCCAGGAGCTGGGCTTCGCGACCGCATCGCTGGACCTGATCGCGCTGCCGGCCGTCGAGAGCCTGGTCAACGTCTCGGCCAACATTCCGGAACCTTATGCCGCCACCCTGGTGGACTATACGCCGCAGCTCAGCGAGCTGTGGGGCGGCGTTGATAAGGTCATGAAGCTGCCGCTCGACGAGCCGGCGGTGCTGACGCGGGTGCGGCCCGATCGCGCCGCCCTGTTTCGGCACCCGATATACGTCGAATGGGCGACGCCGCAGGGGCTCAGCGACATGATGGCGCTCTGGCTTGCGCGCGATTCGGACACGGTCGGCTCGATGGCGTTCGGTTGGGCGGCCGCGGCCGGATCCATCGGCGATCGCGAAGTGCGGATTGCCCGGATGCTGGTGCCGCATGCGCAGCGTGCCGCGACGATCAACCGGCTGCTCGATCTGGCGGCGCTGCGCGATGCGACGTTCGGCGCGTTGTTCGACACCCTCGACGCGCCGGTCCTGGTCGTCGGGGCCGATCTGAAGATCGTTCACGCCAACCGTGCCGGCCGGATGCTGATCGGGCGCGGTGGCGCGCTGCGCTTGCGCGGCGGCACATTGACGACAACCGACCGCGGCACCCACCACGCTTTGGACGCCGCGATTCGCGACGCGACCGGCGATATCACCGCGCTCGGCCGCAAGGGGTTCGGTATCCCGCTGAAAGATGTCGACGGCGACGTCGGCGCGCTCCATGTTCTGCCGCTGCGGCCCGACCATCCCGGCGGACGCCGCCATGCCGCGATCTTCGTCGCGCGCGCGTGCGCCGCGCCGAGCCCGGCGAAGTCGGTTGTCGAGGCGCTGTTTGGCCTGACTCCTGCTGAAACCGCCGTATTCCAGCAGGTTGCGGGAGGGCACGACGTGCCTCGTGCCGCGGCCAGGCTCGGTATCGCGCCAAGCACCGTGCGCACGCACCTGCTCCGGGTCTACGACAAGACCGGAGTTCGACGACAGGCGGATCTGGTGCGTCTGTCGACTTCGCTGGCCATGCCGGTCAGCTGCACTTAGGGCTTCGGCAGGGAAGCTCGATGAACTTCAGACTTCTTGTTTCGCCCATGCCAGTGCGGGGGCCTCACCGAGGCAGGGCGGTCCGCATCGCCCGGACGGGCCCCTCGCCGACGGCGAATCCGGCTGGCGCAGGGCCGCCGGCGGCCCCATGGGCGCGCCGGCGATTCCCTCACGCCTGTCCGCGGCTCAGAACTCTCCCGCGACGCCGACCCGGGCCGCACTATTGCCGTTGCCGCCGTACGAGAAGCCGGCGGTGAGCGCGAACGGCCTGTCGCCGTCGAACCGATGCATGATCGATCCGCCGATCGCATATTGCCCTCGGAAGGTCGCTCCGTTCAGTACATAGCTGGTACGCCCCGGCGCGGAGGGCATCGGCGCGGCCGTCATCGCCACCGCGGCCGCGATTCCCTGGCGGGCGTCGCGGCGATCGATATTGGTCTGCGACATCAAATTGTCGAGACGTCCGCCGAGCGCCGCCTGGCCACCCTGCAAAGCTGCGATATTGGCTGTGTTGACCGCGATATCGGCCGTGTTGGTGGCGATATGGGATGTGTTGGTGGCGATATTGGCGGTGTTGACGGCAATATCGGCCGTGTTGGTCGCGATATTGGTGGTGTTGACGGCGATATCGGCTGTGTTGGTGGCGATATTGGCCGTGTTGGCGGCCACTTGCGGGATCAGGGTCGTGTTGGTGCTGACGACGCCGTTGGCGTCGTTCACCAGCACGCCGGCGGTCGTATAGCCGCCGAAGCGGACGGTCGAGCCGGCGCCCCCGACC
The DNA here is from genome assembly GCA_036491055.1 of Allosphingosinicella sp. Lineage (GTDB taxonomy): Bacteria > Pseudomonadota > Alphaproteobacteria > Sphingomonadales > Sphingomonadaceae > Allosphingosinicella. Next base: position 169,677 of record DASXCT010000043.1, on the reverse strand, counting down.
GTGACCTGGTTCGCCGCCGTGGTGGTGGCGCCGGCGCCGATCGCGGTCGAATTGGCGAACGCCGCCTTGGCGTTGAAGCCGAGCGCCGTCGCCCCGGCGGCGCCGGCATTGGCATTGTGGCCGATGCCGGTCGCATCGGCCGCCGACGCGGCGGCACTATCGCCGAGCGCGACCGACGAAGCGCCGCTCGCCGCGGCGAGACTGCCCAAAGCGGTCGAACGATCGCCGGACGCGGACGCGCTGTCGCCATAAGCCGAAGCAGACGCTCCCGACGCAATTGTCGCATTGCCGATGGCGGCGCTGTTGACGCCCGAGGAATTGGCGCTGGTGCCGAACGCGATCCCATTGGCCTGGGTCGCCTGGGCACCGTCGCCGATGGCATTGGCGCCGGTCCCGCCGGCAGCCGCGTTCAGGCCCACCGCGATCGAAAAGTCGCCGCTTGCCGTGCTCTGGCTGCCGACCACGGTCGCCGCGTTTCCGGAGGCATTGTCGAGAAAGCCGATCGCGGTTCCGTCCAGGCTGGACGTCACATTGTTGCCGCCGCCGAGCGCAATCCCCTGACTGCCGCTGACATTGTTGTTGGCGCCGAGCGCGACGTCGAAGCCCGCGCTCGCGGTATTACCGGTGCCCGCCGCGAGCGCATTGTTGCCCGACGCATTGTTGGCGTTGCCGAATGCGCTTGCATTGGTTCCGGAGGCAATCGCCGCATTGCCATAAGCGCTCGATTGGTCTCCGGAGGCTGAAGCGCCCAGGCCGGTCGCGGTGCTGTCGAGGCCGCTCGCATTGGCGCCGCTGCCGAGCGCGGTCGCGCCGTCGACCGAGGCGCTGGCATTGGCGCCGAAGGCGGAGGAATTGGCGCCCGCCGCATTCGCGGTATCGCCGACCGCGACCGACGAGGCACCGCCCGCCGCGGCGAAATCGCCAAGTGCGGTCGAAAGGTCGCCGGACGCGGAAGCGCTGTCGCCATAAGCCGAAGCCGAGGCTCCCGACGCGCTCGCCTTGTTGCCGACGGCGGCGCTGTCGACGCCCGAAGAAGCGGCGCCGGTGCCGAAGGCGATCGCATTGGCCTGGGTCGCATGGGCACCGTCGCCGATGGCGTTGGCGCCGCTCGCGGTCGCATTCGCGTTCAAGCCAAGCGCGACCGAGAAGTCGCCGCTTGCCGTGCTCTGGGCGCCCAAGGCGACGGCCGCTTGCCCGCCGGCATTGTCGAGAAAGCCGATCGCGACTCCGTCGAGGGTGGACGTCACATTGTTGCCGCCGCCGAGCGCAATCCCCTGATTGCCGCTGACATTGTTGTTGGCGCCGAGCGCGACGTCGAAGCCCGCGCTCGCGGTGTTGCCGGTGCCCGCCGCGAGCGCATTGTTGCCCGACGCATTGTTGGCGTTGCCGAATGCGCTTGCATTGGTTCCGGACGCGACCGCCGCATTGCCATAGGCGCTCGATTGGTCTCCCGACGCTGCCGCGCTGAGGCCGGTCGCGGTGCTGTTGAGGCCGCTCGCATTGGCGCCGCTGCCGAGCGCGGTCGCGCCGTCGACCGAGGCGCTGGCGTTGGTCCCGAAGGCGGACGACCCCGCGCCGAGCGCGCTCGACGTGTCGCCGACCGCGGTCGACGAGGTCCCCGTCGCCGAGGCGAAATCGCCGAGCGCGGTCGCGAAGTCGGCCGAGGCCGTGCTGCGGTCGCCATAGGCGCTGGACGAGGTGCCGGACGCGACCACCGAATTGCCCGAGGCGATCGAATTGTCGCCGCTCGCGGTGGTGCCGGTACCGATCGCGGTCGACAGCGAGCCCGACGCCGTATTGAGGATGCCGATCGCGGTGCCGCTGAAGCCGTTGACGAGATTGCCCGAGCCGAGCGCCGTCCCCTGGGTGCCGGTGACATCGTTCTGCGAGCCGATCGCGGTCGAGAAATTGGTGCTGGCATTGTTGCCTTGGCCGACGGCGATCGCCGACGTCCCACCCGCGGTCGCAGAGTCGCCGACCGCGGTGCTGCTGGTGCCGGTCGCATTGGCGCGAAGGCCGACCGCGGTCGAATTCGTGCCGCTGGCATTCGCGTTCGGTCCGCAGGCGGTGTTGGTTGCACCGCCGTTCGTATTCTGGCCCGGGACCGGCCCGGTGGAGATGGTGCCCGGGGCGGTCTGGAGGCCGCAGGCGGCGCCTTGCGCCTGCGCGGGCGAGGGCATTGCGATTGCCAGCACGCCGGCTGCGGAAGTCGCTAGAAAACCACACAAAAGTGATGAATTGCGCATTGCTTCGCCCCCCTGTTGGTGATAGGCGCGCCTTCAGGCGCGCGTTTGACGGGTTTGCGCGCAAGGGGGGCGGTTGGCAAGGCCGGCGGCCGGCTGTTTCGTGGGCTGGCTGGCGCGCGCCATTCCCCCCTGCTTCGCGCCGGTTCGCGACGCGAGGGCCGCCACATCCGCGGCAATCGCCAGCCATCCCCCAGGGGCATGGCGGCCTGATCATTCCGCCTGACTGAAAACCACTCTAATGCTTCGGAATCAGCTTGAGCAGATGTCCGCCCGAACCCTTCTCGCCATCCTCGAGCAGGTAGATGGCGCCGTCCGGACCCTGGGCGACGAAGCGGATGCGGGTGCCCATGTCCCATTGCTCGGTCTTGTGGGCGCGGTCGCCGTCGAAGGTGATCCGGATCAGGGCCCGGCCCGAGAGGGCGCCGATGAAGCCGTTGCCCTTCCATTGCGGGAACAGGTCGCCGCTGTAGATCATCAGGCTCGACGGCGAGATCGAGGGAACCCAGAACAATTTGGGCGGCATGAATTCCGGGTGGCTCGGATGCTTCGCGATCGGAACGCCGTCATAATTTTCGCCCTGGGATACGATCGGCCAGCCGTAATTCCTGCCCGGGAGGATCAGGTTCAATTCGTCGCCGCCGCGCGGCCCCATCTCGGTCTCCCACAGCCGCCCGTCGGGCGTGAAGGCGAGGCCGTAGGGATTGCGGTGGCCGCTGCTCCAGGTCTCGGCCGGGGTGAGATTGGTGCCCTCGACCGGCAGGCGCCGCGCCGGCGTGTTTTTCGCCGTTTCCGTATCCTCGGGCGGATCGGTGACGAGCACAATTGCCGCGCCGGTCTTCCCCGCCTCGGGATTGCCGGGCGCCGGCTTGCCGTCGAGCGTCAGGTGCAGGATCTTGCCGACCGCCTGGCTGGGGTCCTGGGCCGGCGTGAAGCGCTGGCGCTCGCCCGAGCTCAGGAACAGGCTGTTGCCGTCGGGCGCGAAGGCGACGATCGCGCCGAACTGGCCGCCCTTGCCGCGCGGCGTCTGGCGCCAGAGCACCTGGACTCCGTCGAGCCGCGGCGGCCCGCCGTCGAGCATCAGCCGGCCGCGCGCGAGGGCGAGGCCGCTGCCGCCGGGGCCGGGTTCGGAATAAGTGAGATAGACGAAATGGTCGCTCGCATAACGGGGCGAGAGCACGACGTCGAGCAGCCCGCCCTGGCCGCCGGCCGCGACCTTGGGGACGCCGGCCACCTCGACGCTGCCGCCATTCGCCCGCCAGAGCTGGAGATGGCCCTTTTTCTCGGTGACCAGGGCATCGGTCGTGCCCGGCAGGAAGGCGAGCGCCCAGGGTTCGTCGAACTCCGCGAGCTGCTGCACCTGGAAAGGCGCCTGCGCGACCGGCATCGAGGGAGAAGCGGCGCCGGCCGCGTCGATGGCGCCGCCGCTCGACCCGGCATCGGCCGCTTTCGCATTGCCGGTGGAATTGCCGCCGCTGCAGGCGGCGAGAAGAAGGACGCAGAGACCGAGGCTGCGCATAAGCCGGCTCCTATTGACGATGGCGGTGGAGGATGAACGTATAGGTGAGGCCGAGGCCCGCGGAAAGCTGGTTGGGGCTGCCGAAGCGGCGGACGATCGGCGAGGCCGCGGCACCGCGCACCAGCCGGTCGTAGCCGGCAAAAAAGGTGACGCCCCAGGCCGGGCTCAGTTGGTGAACGATATTGGTCAGCGCCCCGACCGAATAGAGGCCGCCATGGGGCTGGTAGACGGGGATGCCGGTGCGGGCGGACGCGGCCGGCGAGATCCCGAAATAGGTCCGGACGAAATTATCGTCGGCGAGGCGCACCCGCGGCCCGACCGAAAAGACGGTCCGGTCGTTGTCGCGAAGGACGGCATCGGCGCTGAGATCGCCGAGCCAGCCGTCATGGCCGCCAATCCCCTTGCGGCCCTCGGCCCGCAGCCGGAGGTTTCGAGTCGCCCAGGCCTGGACGAACGCGCCGGCCTCGACGGTGAAGCCGACATCTCCGACCGGCGCCCCGACATCCTCCTGCTCGCGCTTGAGCCGGATCTGCCCCGCCGGGCCGAAGTCGAAGCCGTCGCGGTTGCCGAGCAGGCCCAGCCCGACGCTCTGGTCGGGCGGCTCGAACGGGAGCGGGTCGCCGACTCGGCGCAGATCGATGCTTGGGATCGGCGCGAGCTGGAGCTTGCTCGCGCCGGGAAATTCGGGGGCGGCATCGGCGGCCAGGCTGAACGTCACCAGCCAGTCCCGGTTGTTCTTGTCGGGATCGCGCGCCTGTGCGGAAAGCGGGAGGAAAAGCAGGGCGGCCCCGCATGCCGATCCGAACGCGACGCCGCTCTTGCTCATCGCGGGCCCAACCCAGGTCGGGAGGTTTCGGTTGCATGGCGGTTTCGCTTCTTGCTCCGCGGCTTTGTCGCGACTATAGGCACGTCACCTCCTCGACATCGTCAGATGCCTGAGGCTGGTCCCGGGAGACGGGGCCGGCACGAAGGGGTTTTGGTTTTTCAAAGGTCGCGATCCTTCATGGCGGACATCGCCGAACTGACGAGACTCATCGAGCCCGCGGCGGAGGCTGAAGGGCTTGCGCTCGTTCGCGTCAAGATGACCGGCGGCAATTCCGACCCGATTTTGCAGGTGATGGCCGAGCGGCCGGACACGCGCCAGCTCACGCTCGACGATTGCGCGCGGCTGTCGCACCGCATCTCGGACCTGCTCGATGAGGCGGATCCGATCGATCATGCCTATCGGCTCGAGGTCAGCTCGCCGGGCATCGACCGGCCGCTCACCCGGCTCGGCGATTATGCGGACTGGAAGGGGCATCAGGCGCGGCTGACGCTGGCGGAGCCTTTGAAGGGCCGCAAGCAATATACGGGCGAATTGCTCGGCACCGAGGACAGGACGGTGCTGCTCGACGTGCCCGGCATGGGCCCGACCGGCCTTCCTTTCGCCGGCATCCATTCCGCCAAGCTCGTCATGACCGACAAGCTCATCGCCGCCACCGCGCCGCTCTCGACCGAGGGCGCCGACTCCATTCGAATCGAACAAGGACAGGATTGAACGACATGGCCACCAACGCCGCCGCCGCGGGCGCTCCGGGCGCCGTTTCCGCCAACAAGGCCGAATTGATCGCGATCGCCGATGCCGTCGCGCGCGAGAAATTGATCGATCGCGCCATCGTCATCGAGGCGATGGAGGATGCGATCCAGCGCGCCGCCCGCGCCCGCTACGGCGCCGAGAACGACATCCGCGCCAAGCTCGATCCGAATTCGGGCGACCTCCGCCTGTGGCGCGTCGTCGAGGTGGTCGAGGAGGTCGACGATTATTTCAAGCAGGTAAGCCTCGAGGATGCTCAGAAGCTCCAGCCCGGCGCCGAGCTCGGCGACTTCATCGTCGATCCGCTGCCGCCGATCGAGTTCGGCCGCATCGCCGCCCAGGCCGCCAAGCAGGTCATCTTCCAGAAGGTCCGCGACGCCGAGCGCGAGCGCCAATATGAGGAATTCAAGGACCGGGTCAGCGAGATCATCACCGGCGTCGTCAAGCGCGTCGAGTTCGGCCACGTCGTCGTCGATCTCGGCCGGGCCGAGGGCGTCATCCGCCGCGACCAGCAGATCCCGCGCGAAGTGCTTCGCGTCGGCGACCGCGTCCGTTCCTTGATCCTCTCGGTCCGCCGCGAGAACAGGGGGCCGCAGATCTTCCTGTCGCGCGCCCATCCCGATTTCATGAAGAAGCTCTTTGCGCAGGAAGTGCCGGAAATTTACGACGGCATCATCGAGATCAAGGCCGCCGCCCGCGATCCGGGCAGCCGCGCCAAGATCGGCGTGATCAGCTATGACAGCTCGATCGACCCGGTCGGCGCCTGCGTCGGCATGAAGGGCTCGCGCGTCCAGGCGGTGGTCCAGGAGCTGCAGGGCGAGAAGATCGACATCATCCCCTGGTCCGAGGATCTCGCCACCTTCGTCGTCAACGCGCTCCAGCCGGCGACGGTCAGCCGCGTGCTGATCGACGAGGAAGAGAGCCGGATCGAGGTCGTCGTGCCCGACGACCAGCTCTCGCTCGCCATCGGCCGGCGCGGGCAGAACGTGCGGCTGGCGAGCCAGCTCACCGGCTCGGCGATCGACATATTGACCGAGGCCGACGCCAGCGAGAAGCGCCAGCGCGAGTTCATCGAGCGCTCCGAGATGTTCCAGAACGAATTGGACGTCGACGAGACCCTCGCCCAATTGCTGGTCGCCGAGGGCTTCGGCGCGCTCGAGGAGGTCGCCTATGTCCAGCTCGACGAATTGGCGTCGATCGAGGGCTTCGACGACGATCTCGCCACCGAGCTGCAGAGCCGCGCGCAGGAGGCGCTCGAGCGGCGCGAGGAGGCGGCGCGCGAGGAGCGGCGCGGCCTCGGCGTCTCCGACGAGCTGGCCGAAATGCCCTATCTCACCGAGCAGATGCTGGTGACCCTTGGCAAGGCCGGCATCAGGACGCTCGACGATCTCGGAGATCTCGCCACCGACGAGCTGATCGCCAAGAAACGGCCCGAGCAGCGCCGCCAGCGCGAGAGCAACCGGCCCGAGGACAAAGGCGGCATCCTCGCCGAATATGGCCTCAGCGAAGAGCAGGGCAACGAGATCATCATGGCCGCCCGCGCCCATTGGTTCGAGGACGAAGCGCCAAAAGGGGAGGACGCAATTGCGGAACCCTCCCAATGAGCGCCTGAGCCGTCAGGCGCGAACCCCCGCGAAACCTGTCCCGAGCAGGATCGAGGGAGCGGGGGGCCAGGATAAAGACTCTAGCCCCTCACATGCCCCCGAGCGCAAGTGCATCCTTTCGGGCGCGCACGACGCGCGCGAAAACCTCGTCCGCCTGGCCCTCGGCCCCGACGGCGAGATCCTCCCCGACGTCCGCGCCAAGGCGCCCGGCCGCGGCGCCTGGATCGGTGTCTCCCGCGCCGAGCTCGAAAAGGCGCGGGCGAACGGCAAGCTGAAAGGCGCCCTGGCCCGCGCGTTCAAGACCGGCGATCTGCGCATCCCCGACGATCTCGCCGAGCGGATCGAGGCGGCCCTCCGCCAGGCGGCGCTCGACCGGCTCGGGCTCGAGGCGCGCGCCGGCACCCTCCTCACCGGGACCGAGAAGATCGAGGTCGCCGCCCGGCGGGGCGAAGTCCGGCTTCTCCTCCACGCCGCCGATGCCGGCGAGGACGGCGTCCGCCGGCTCGACCAGGCCTTACGGGTGGGCGAATCCGAGGGCGAACCCTTGGTTATTCCCGCGGCAAGACCCATATTGTCATTGGCGCTTGGGCGGCAGAATGTGGTACATATCGCCCTGATCGACCGTGCCGCGGCCGCGCGCGTGACGCACGCGCTCGACCGGTGGCGGGCTTTTATCGGACCTGATGTTGGGCTACGGGCCGCGGCGGCGGGCACGCCGGATGCGCCGGCCGTGATGTGAACGAAGGACAGGAATGAACGAGACGACAGACAAGCCGAAGCTGGGAGCCCGGGCACCTTTGGGCCTCAGGCGCACGGTCGAGACCGGCAAGGTCAAGCAGAGCTTCAGCCACGGCCGCTCGAACACGGTGGTGGTCGAGGTCAAGAAGCGCCGCATCCTCGGCCCGGCCCAGGAAACGGCCCAGCCCGTGCCGGAAGCGCCCAAGCCGGCCGCCCCCGTCGCACGCGCGCCGGTCGCGCCGGCCAAGCCGGCGGCCGCGCCCTCGCGCCCGGCCAGCGATGCCGCCACGCGCCGCGAGCTGCAGGAGAAATTGCTGCTCGAGGCCGAGGATGCGCGTCTCGCCCAGCTCGAAGAGGCCCGCCGCCGCGAGGACCGCCAGGCCCAGCAGGCGAGCGAGGAAGAGCGCCGCCGCGCCGAGGATAATCGCCGGGCGGAGGAAGAAGCCCGCCAGCGCGTCGAGCAGGAGACCGAGGAGGCCCGCAAGCGCGTCGAGCAGGAAGCCGCGCCGCCGCAGCCCCAGCCGGCGGCCGCCGCCGTCGAGGAAGAGGAGGAGGGCGAGGAGCGCCGTAGCGGCGGCCACGCCCGGCCGAAGCATCACGCCCCTGCTGCCAAGCGTCCCGAGCCCGCCCGTCCGACCCGCGGCCGCGACGACCGCCGCCATGCCGGCAAGCTCACCGTCACCCGCGCCCTCTCCGACGAGGACGACAGCCGCGCCCGCTCGCTCGCCGCGCTCCGCCGCGCCCGCGAGAAGGAAAAGCGCGCCCACATGCAGTCGGGCCCGTCGGCCAAGCAGGTCCGCGATGTGGTGGTGCCCGAGGCGATCACCGTCCAGGAGCTCGCCAACCGCATGGCCGAGCGCGCCGCCGATCTGGTGAAGGCCCTGTTCAAGATGGGCATGGTCGTCACCGTCAACCAGAATGTCGACCAGGACACGGCGGAGCTGCTCGTCACCGAGTTCGGCCACAATATCAAGCGCGTCAGCGAATCCGACATCGACATCCAGGCCGACGAGGATGTCGATGCGGCCGAGACGCTGCAGCCGCGCCCGCCGGTCGTCACGATCATGGGCCATGTCGACCATGGCAAGACGTCGTTGCTCGACGCGATCCGCGGCGCCAATGTCGTCGCGGGGGAGGCGGGCGGCATCACCCAGCATATCGGCGCCTATCAGGTGAGCCTGCCCGACAAGGCGAAGATCACCTTCCTCGACACGCCGGGCCACGAGGCCTTCACCGAAATGCGCGCGCGCGGCGCCAACGTCACCGACACCGTCGTCCTGGTGGTGGCGGCCGACGACGGTTTGAAGCCGCAGACGATCGAGGCGATCAACCACACCAAGGCGGCCGGCGTGCCGATGATCGTCGCGATCAACAAGATCGACAAGCCGGGCGCCAATCCGCAGAAGGTCCGCGAGGAATTGCTCCAGCACGAGGTGATCGTCGAGGATATGGGCGGCGACGTGCAGGACGTCGAAGTCTCCGCGCTCAAGAAGACCAATCTCGACAAATTGCTCGAGGCGATCGCGCTCCAGGCCGAGATCCTCGAATTGAAGGCCAATCCCGACCGTCCCGCCGAAGGCACGGTGGTCGAGGCCAGGCTCGACAAGGGCCGGGGCCCGCTCGCGACCGTGCTGATCCAGCGCGGCACCTTGAAGGTCGGCGACATCTTCGTCGCCGGCGCGATCAGCGGCAAGGTCCGCGCGATGCTCGACGACAAGGGCAAGCAGGTGAAGGAGGCGGGTCCCTCCGTCCCGGTCGAGGTGCTCGGCCTGTCCGGCGTGCCGTCGGCCGGCGACACTTTGACCGTGGTCGAGAACGAGGCGCGCGCCCGCGAGGTCGCCGCCTATCGCCAGGGCGTCATCGATCGCAAGCGGACCACCTCCGCGCCGGTCAGCCTCGAGAACATGTTCGCCTCGCGCACCTCGACGACCAAGGAGTTCCCGCTCGTGGTCAAGGCCGACGTGCAGGGGTCGGTCGAGGCGATCGTCAGCGCGGTCAACCGCATCTCGACGGAGGACATCAAGGCGCGGATTCTCCATTCGGGCGTCGGGGCCATCACCGAGAGCGACGTCATCCTCGCCGCGGCTTCGGGCGCGCCGATCATCGGCTTCAACGTCCGCCCCAACGCCAAGGCGCGCGAGGTCGCCGAGCGCAACAAGGTCGAGTTCCGCTATTACGACGTCATCTACCATCTCACCGACTGGGTGCGCGAGGCGATGGGCGGCCAGCTCGGGCCGGAGATCGTCGAGACCGTGCTCGGCCGGGCCGAGGTCAAGGAAGTCTTCCCGGCGGGCAAGCGCGACAAGGCGGCCGGCCTGCTGGTGCTCGAAGGGGTCATCCGCAAGGGCCTGCACGCGCGGCTCACCCGCGAGGACGTCATCGTCTCCAAGACGACGATCTCGTCGCTGCGCCGGTTCAAGGACGACGTCGCCGAAGTGCGCGCCGGCCTCGAATGCGGCGTGCTGCTGGCCGACACCAACGATATCAAGCCGGGCGACCATCTCGAAGTCTTCGAAGTCGAGGAGCGCGCCCGAACGCTGTGAGCCTTACCCCTTTCCCGCAAGCAGGAGAGGGGTTTGATCGGAACCCATGCGCCGGAACGAAACCCCCGAAGGCAAGTCCGTCCGCCTGCTCCGCGTCGGCGAGCAGGTGCGCCATGCCTTGTCCGAGATATTGATGCGCGGCGACGTCCATGATGACGTGCTCGCCAGCCACAGCGTCTCGGTGACCGAGGTCCGCATGTCGCCGGACCTGCGGCACGCCACGGTGTTCGTGAAACCTTTGCTCGGCGGCGACGAGGCCGAGGTGCTCGGGGCGCTCAAGCGCAACACTCGCTACCTGAAGGGCGAAGTGGCGCGGCGGGTGAACACCAAATATGCCGCCGACCTCAAATTCCTCGCCGACGAAAGCTTCGAGGAAGGCAGCCATATCGACGCCCTCCTCCGCGATCCCAAGGTGGCGCGCGATCTGGAAGCCGGCGAACAGGAATGACGCTGAACGCACCGATGAGGGACGGCGACGTCGGGCTGGAGCCGCTCGTCGAGGAGCATCGCGCCGCGCTGAAAGCGGCCTGTGCGGAAGATCCGGCAATCTGGCCGATCTATGCCATCTCCTACGATCCCGATCATTTCGACGCCAGCTTCGACCGGCTGCTCTCGCGGCCGGACGGGCAGGCATTCGCCCTGTTCAAGGATGGCGAACTGGTCGGGATGAGCGCCTATCTGGGGATCGATGCCGCGCGCGGGGTCCTGGAGATCGGCAACACTTATTATGTGCCGAAGATGCGCGGGACCGGCTTCAACCGGCGCGTGAAGGATCTGATGATCGGCCGCGCGATCGATTGCGGGTTCCGGCGGATCGAGTTCCGCGTCGACCGGCGCAACGCCCGCTCGCAGGCGGCGATGGCGAAGCTCGGCGCGGTGCGCGAGGGCGTCATCCGGGCGGAGCGGATCACCTGGAACGGCCACGTCCGCGACACCGTGCTCTTCTCGATCCTCGCGGAAGAATGGAAGGGTTGAGGTGGGCGGGGACGCGATCCTGGAGGCGGCGACCTGGATCCTTCCCCTGGTCTTCGCGATCGTTCTTCACGAAATCTCGCACGGCTGGGTGGCGGCGGCGTTCGGCGATCCGACCGCGCGCCGCAAGGGCCGGCTCAGCCTCAATCCACTCCGCCATGTCGATCCGATCGGGACGGTCGGGCTGCCGCTGGTGCTCGCGCTCGCCGGCGCGCCGATCTTCGGCTGGGCGAAGCCGGTCCCCGTCGTCGCGCGGCGCATGCGCCATCCGCGGCGCGACATGGTGCTGGTGGCGCTCGCCGGACCGGGCATGAACCTGCTCCTCGCAATCCTCAGCGCCGTCCTGCTCGCGGCGATCGGCGAGCCGGTGGAAGGGCAGGGCTTCGCGGCCCTCTTTCTGCGGCTGAACCTGCTCAATTTCGTCGCGATCAACATCTTTCTCGCGGTGTTCAACATGCTGCCGCTGCCGCCCTTCGACGGCGGCCATGTCGTCGAAGGCCTGCTGCCGCGCCGGCTGGCGGTCCATTATGCGAAGCTTCATCGCTTCGCCTTGCCCCTGTTCATTGTCCTCCTGCTCGTCCTGCCCGCTTTGTCGCCGAATTTCGATGTGGTCGGCCGGCTCGTCCGGCCGCCGGTCGACTGGCTGACCGGGGCCTTGCTCGGCGGCTAGCGAAGCCGCGCCGGCGCGCTACAAAGGAGCGCCATGGCCAAGCTCTATTTCTATTATGCGTCGATGAACGCCGGCAAGTCGACCGTGCTGCTGCAGACCGACTTCAACTATCGCGAACGCGGCATGGGGACGATGCTCTACACGGCCGGAATCCACGACCGCTCCGGCCACGGCATCATCGACAGCCGCATCGGGATCACCGCGCGCGCCAATATTTTCGAGCCGGCGACGGATTTGCGCGCCGAGATCGAGGCGGCGCTGAGACACCAGCCGCTCCATTGCGTGCTGGTCGACGAGGCGCAGTTCCTCAGCCGCGGCCATGTCCTCCAGCTCGCTTCGGTCTGCGACGAGCTCGACGTGCCGGTGCTCTGCTACGGCCTTCGCACCGATTTCCAGGGCAATCTTTTCGAGGGGAGCGCGACCCTGCTCGCGCTCGCCGACAAGCTGGTCGAGCTGAAGGCGATCTGCGAATGCGGGCGCAAGGCGACGATGAACCTGCGCGTCGACGCGGAAGGGCGGGCGGTCCGCGCCGGCGCCCAGACCGAGATCGGCGGCAACGATCGCTATGTCGCGCTCTGCCGGCGGCACTTCATGGAGCGGCTGAAGGAAGCGGAGCTGCGCCAGCTCCGCCTCGCTTTGTCCGACCAGGTCGCCGCGAAACGCTGATGCACGGCTGGCTGGTGATCGACAAGCCGGTGGGACCGGGCTCGACGCAGATGGTGTCGGCGGTCAAGCGGGCGCTGCGCGAGGGCGGCTATCCGAAGGTCAAGGTCGGCCATGGCGGCACGCTCGACCCGCTGGCGAGCGGGGTGCTTCCGATCGCGCTCGGTGAGGCGACGAAGCTTTCCGGGCGGATGCTCGACGCGGACAAGGTCTACGAATTCACCATCGCCTTCGGGGTAGAGACGGACACGCTCGATGCGGAAGGGGACGTGGTGGCGCGGTCGGACGTGCGGCCGACCTTGGCGCAGGTGGAGGCGGTGATTCCGCGTTTCACCGGCGAGATCGAGCAGGTTCCGCCGGCGTTTTCGGCGCTGAAGGTGGCGGGGCGGCGGGCGTATGACCTGGCCCGCGCGGGTGCCGAGGTGGATTTGAAGCCGCGGCGGGTAACGGTGCACAGCCTCAAGCTCCTCCCCGATGAACCGGTGAGGACTGCCCCCGGCAGTCCTCAGCCATGCCGGGGGCATGGCGGGCCGGTTCATGGGAGGGGGACCGTGCGAAGCATGGTGGAGGGGCCGGGCACGGCGCCACGACCCCTCCACCGCCGTTCCGGCGGTCCCCCTCCCCGTTCCGGGGAGGAGCAGATCACGCTCCGTGCCCATGTCTCCAAGGGCACCTACATCCGCTCGCTCGCCCGCGACATATCGCGGGCCTTGGAAACGCGCGGCCACGTCACCATGTTGAGGCGGCTGAAGGCCGGCCCCTTCACGTTGGAAGGGGCGATTTCACTGGACAAATTGTCCGAATTGGCTAAGGCGCGCTGCCTTGAGCAATCACTCTTGCCGCTGACGGCGGGGCTGGACGACATCCCGGCTCTTTCCGTCACCCCCGATCAGGCAAGGGCGCTCCGCCAGGGGCGAAAAGCGATCGGGATCGCCGCCAAGCCGGGGCTCCATCTCGCGACCGCCAACCATGTTCCGGTCGCCCTGGTGGAGCTGAGCGAAGGAGAGCTTCGCGTGGTGCGCGGCTTCAACCTGTGACTGAAGAAGGAGTTTGACGATGTCGGTGACCGCCGAGCGCAAGCAGGAAATCATCAAGGACAATGCCCAAAGCAAGGGCGATACCGGTTCGCCGGAAGTGCAGGTCGCGATCCTCACCGAGCGGATCAACAACCTCACCGAGCATTTCAAGAGCCACGCCAAGGACAATCACAGCCGGCGCGGCCTGCTAATGATGGTCAACAAGCGCCGCTCGCTCCTCGATTACATTCGCAAGGAGGATAGCGAGCGCTACACCGCACTCATCGCGAAGCTGGGTCTTCGCAAATGACGAAAGGGCGCCTCCGGGCGCCCTTTCGTCATCCCCGCGAAAGCGGGGATCCAGACTGGACCCCGGCTCTCGGCTTTGCCGAGGTTTATCCTGAGGGCCGCCGCAGGCGGCATCGAAGGGCCGGGGAACATGGAAGAGAGGCAATTCGGCCGAACTTCCCGGGCCAAGACCGGCCCGCAACTGGGCTCCGATAAAGGGGAGCCCGCACAGGCCCCCGCGGCATCCGGCCGCGGGCGTTGAAGGAAAAACGAATGTTCGACATGAAGAAAGTGGAAATCGAGTGGGGCGGCAAGACCCTCACGCTCGAAACGGGCCGCGTTGCCCGCCAGGCCGACGGCGCGGTGCTCGCGACCCTCGGCGAGACCGTCGTCCTCTGCGCCGTCACCGCGGCGAAGAACGTCAAGCCGGGGCAGGATTTCTTCCCGCTGACGGTTCACTATCAGGAAAAATTCTCGTCCGCCGGGCGCATCCCGGGCGGCTTTTTCAAGCGCGAGCGCGGCGCCACCGAGAAGGAGACTTTGACCAGTCGCCTGATCGACCGGCCGATCCGCCCGCTCTTCCCCGAGGGCTTCTACAACGAGGTGCTCGTGATCGCCCACGTCATGTCCTATGACGGCGAGAACGAGCCCGACATACTTGCGATGATCGCCGCTTCGGCCGCCCTCACCCTGTCCGGTATCCCGTTCATGGGTCCAATCGGCGGCGCCCGCGTCGGCTATGCCGAAGGCGAGTATATCCTCAACCCGAGCCAGGACCAGATTCGCGAGGGCGAGCTCGACCTCGTCGTCGCCGGCACCCACAATGCGGTGATGATGGTCGAATCCGAAGCCAAGGAGCTTTCGGAGGACGTCATGCTCGGCGCGGTCATGTTCGCCCACCGCGGCATCCAGAAGGTGATCGACGCGATCATCAGCCTGGCCGAGAAGGCTGCCAAGGATCCGTGGGAGCTGGCCGAGGCCGCCGACAGCAGCGCGGCCAAGAAGCAGCTTCGCGACCTGATCGGCAAGGATATCGCCGCCGCCTACAAGACGACCAGCAAGTCCGAGCGTTCGGCGATGCTGAACGCGGCCCGCGACAAGGCCAAGGCGGCATTCGCCGAGGCCGACCCGCAGGCGCAGCTCGTCGCCCAGAAGCTGGTCAAGAAGCTCGAGGCGGAGATCGTCCGCGGCGCCATCCTCAAGGACGGCCGCCGGATCGACGGCCGCGACACGAAGACGGTCCGCCCGATCGAGGCGATGGTCGGCTTCCTGCCGCGCACCCACGGCTCGGCTTTGTTCACCCGCGGCGAGACCCAGGCGATCTGCACGACCACCTTGGGCACCAAGGACAGCGAGCAGATGATCGACGGGCTGGAGGGCCTCTCCTACCAGCGCTTCATGCTCCACTATAATTTCCCGCCTTATTCGGTGGGAGAAGTCGGGCGGTTCGGCGCTCCGGGGCGGCGCGAGGTCGGCCACGGCAAGCTCGCCTGGCGGGCGCTCCACCCGATCCTGCCGAGCCACGAGGAATTCCCGTACACGATCCGGGTCCTCTCCGACATTACCGAGTCCAACGGCTCGTCGTCGATGGCGACGGTGTGCGGCGGCTGCCTCGCCTTGATGGACGCCGGCGTGCCGATCAAGCGGCCGGTCTCCGGAATCGCGATGGGGCTGATCCTGGAAGGCAAGGATTTCGCGGTGATCAGCGACATCCTCGGCGACGAGGACCATCTCGGCGACATGGACTTCAAGGTCGCCGGCACCGAGGCCGGCATCACCTCGCTCCAGATGGACATCAAGATCGCCGGAATCACCGAGGAGATCATGCGCGTGGCGCTCAGCCAGGCGAATGAGGGCCGCGCCCACATCCTCGGCGAGATGGCGAAGGCGCTCGACCATAGCCGGACCGAGCTTTCGGCCCACGCGCCGCGGATCGAGACGATGCAGATCGACAAGGCGAAGATCCGCGACGTCATCGGTACCGGCGGCAAGGTGATCCGCGAGATCGTCGCCACCACCGGCGCCAAGGTCGACATCGACGATGAAGGCGTGATCAAGATCAGCTCGTCCGACCTCAACCAGATCGAGGCGGCCCGGAAGTGGATCCAGGGCATCGTCGAGGAGCCGGAGGTCGGCAGGATCTATGCCGGCAAGGTGGTCAACATCGTCGATTTCGGCGCCTTCGTGAACTTCATGGGCGGCAAGGACGGTCTCGTCCACGTCTCGGAGATGAAGAACGAGCGGGTCGAGAGGCCGACCGACGTCGTCTCCGAAGGCCAGGAAGTGAAGGTCAAGGTCCTCGAGATCGATCCGCGCGGCAAGGTCCGCCTGTCGATGCGCGTCGTCGACCAGGAGACCGGCGAGGCGCTGGAGGACACAAGACCGCCGCGCGAGCCGCGGGGCGACCGCGGCGATCGCGGCGATCGCGGCGACCGGCACGGGCGTGACCGCGGCCCCCGCCGCGACGGCGACGGCCGCGGCGATCGTGGCCGCGACCGGCATCGTGGCGAGCGCGGCGATCGGGGCGGCGACCGCGGTCCCCGCCGCGAGGGCGGCGAGCGTCCGCATCGGGATGAAGGCGGCGATCCCGAATTCGCGCCCGCCTTCCTGACCCGCGACGACGACTGATCGTCCGCAAGGCTGAAACGAAAGAGGGCCGCCGGAGCGATCCGGCGGCCCTTTTCATGGGTTAAGCCCGTCGGACGCGAAGGTCAGACGGACAAATGCTCCGCTTCCGATTCTTCGACCGCGGGCGCCGCGGCCGGCTCGGGCGAGTCCCGGTCGTTCGAGGCTTCGAGCATCGGCAGGGAGTCGGCGGGCTTGCGATCGGGGCGCATGGCGATGAGCCCGTTCCAGTCGATCTGGCCCTCGCGGCGCGGCTTCCACACCACCTTGAAACCGTTCGGCGCGGTGCGCCAGCGGCCGCCGCCGCGGCGCACCAGATCGCAGCCGCACCTCTTGCAGCTGCTGAACCAATAGCCATTGTTCCAGACCGGCTCGTCCGGCGTCCGGCTATGCCGTCCTGCTCGACAGAAGATGTCCATCCAGCTTCTCCCCCGGCGGCGGGACTCACGCGCCACTTGTGCCATTGTCGCAGCATCGGGACGCTTCGCCAATAGCTTGTCCCCAAAATGGGACTATCGTGCCGTTGCGGGACGGCTCCGCTGCCGCTCAGGTGGCGTTGGCGGGCGCGGCTCCATTGGCCGGAGCGGGCGCCGCGCCGTTCATCATATTGAGGAAGTTCGCGGCTTCGTTGTCGACCGGCGCGGCCGCGGCATCCATGTCGTTGCCCGCTTCCGCCTGGAGCTCGTTGCGGCGCTGCTGGAGCTGCTCCGAATCCCGGGCGGCGCGCGCCTGGATATTGTCCTCGTCCGAGCCATGGCAGGCGGCGAGCGAGGCGATCAGCAGGAAAAAGGCGAACAGGCGCATGATCGGCTCCGGAGCGGACGGGCCATCATCGCAGGAGTGAGCGACGGAGGAAAGCGCCGCGTTCCGGAGCGCTGCTTCGGATTCCAGCTCGGGTCCGGACCCCGGCTTTCGCCGGGGAACCGAGTGGGACGAACCGGAACGAAAAGTCCGGGAGGTTCTGTTGCCCGGCCCTCCCGGAGGCCGCTGGAATCCGCTTCTGTTGCCCGGTGCGGCCCGAACCGCGCTATCGACCTTGTAACTTAGTCCGTGAGGACCTTGTTACGCGGCAAGAGCGAGCGCCTCGTTATCGTTGGCACTTGTGTGATGGGCCGTCGCGGTGGTCCCATTCCGGGCGAAAGCTGCGCTTTTCAGCACACGTCGATCCTGGTTCGGCCCCATCAGCTGAGCCGCTCGGCCGGCACGCTTCACGCGTGACGGCGATCGGTCCAATTGGTGGAGCCGCCGGGTACTGCCCCCGGGTCCGCTGCGCCTATTGCACGCCGCAGTTTATCGCCATAGCCGGCAAGCCGGCAGGAACTCATATAGGCGTGTCGCGGTTAATTTAAAGCCATTGTGCCGCCACCCGTTGCGGGCGCGCATCGAACTACCTACCTTTGCACCGATTAGAGGGAGGGGTTTCGAAATGAACCGCAATCGCCTGCTGACCGTCCTGCTCGCGCCCGTCGCGGCCGCATCGCTCGCCGGCTGCGGCGTCAACGCCATTCCGACCGCCGAGGAGAATGTGAAGGCGCGCTGGGCCGACGTTCAGGCCGATTATCAGCGCCGCGCCAACCTGATCCCGAACCTCGTCGCCACCGCCAAGGGCGCCGCATCCTCCGAGCAGGCGATCCTGACCGGAGTCACCGAGGCGCGGGCCAGGGCGACCTCGATCAACATCACCACCGACGATCTTTCCAATCCGGATCGGCTCCGCCAATTCTCCCAGTCGCAGAACCAGCTCACCCAGGCGCTCGGCCAGCTCCGCACCGTCGTCGAGCGCTATCCCGACCTCAAGAGCCAGGCCAATTTCCAGACCCTGATGTCGGAGCTGGAGGGGACGGAGAATCGGATCACGATCGCGGTGCGCGACTATAATTCGGCGGTCCAGGATTATAACACCCGCATCCGCACCTTCCCGGACGTGATCGGCGCCAAGGTCTTCTACGGCTCCAAGCCGAAGGTGCCGTTCGAGGCGACCACGCCGAATGCGGAAGTAGCGCCGACCGTCGATTTCGGCAGCGGCAACAGTCACTGATCGGCGACGTGCGCCGGCTCTTTCTCCTGCTGGTTGTCGCCGCTGCCGTAACGGCTCCGGCTGTCGCGGCCCCCGCCAATGCGAAATGCGCCTTGCACAATCCGGCGTCCTATTCGGCGACGCCGCCACCGCTGCCGGCGCTCACCGGGCGTGTCGTCGACAACGCGCATATCCTCTCGGCCACCGAACGGCGCCGTCTCACCCTCCAGCTCGCGGCCCTCGAGCGGCAGACGACCGATCAGCTCGTGGTCGTGACGCTTCCGAGCCTCGGCGGCTATTCGATCGAGCAGGTTGGGCTGAGGCTCGGCAAAGGCTGGCGGATCGGACAAAGCGGGCTGGACAATGGCGTCCTGCTGATCGTCGCGCCCAACGATCACCAGGTTCGTATCGAGGTCGGTTGCGGCCTCGAAGGGCTGCTCACCGACAAGCGCGCCGGCGAGATCATTCAACGGAAGCTGATCCCGCTACTTCGGACAGGCGGTTATGACCGTGCTGCAGAGAGCGGCGCCACAGCGATTGCTGCAATCCTTGACGCCGATCCGCGGCGGCCTCAACCCCGACGGGGAGATGGAACGTGACCATGATGTGGCGATGGGTCCTGCTTCTTCTGCTGGCCGTCGCGACGCCCGCCGCGGCGCAGGATCTCCCAAAGCTGACCGGCCGGGTCGTCGATACGGCGGACCTGCTGAATCCGCAGGACGAAGCGGCGCTGACGCAAAAGCTGGAAGCCGTGCAGCAGGCTACGACCCGGCAGTTCGTCGTCGTCACCGTCCCCGACCTTCAGGGCTATCCGATCGACGATTACGGCGTTCGTCTCGGCCGTGCCTGGGGGATCGGCCAGAAGGGAGCGAATAACGGCATCATCCTCCTCATCTCGAAAAGCGAGCGCAAGGTGCGCATCGAGGTCGGCTACGGCCTGGAACCAATCGTCACCGACGCCTTCTCCGGACGCGTGATTCGGAACGACATCATCCCGCACTTCAAGCAGAACGATTATCCCGGCGGCATCAATGCCGGCGTCGATGCGATCGTCCAGCAGCTCCAGGCGCCGCCGGAGGAGCAGGAGCGTCAGATTCAGCAGGCCACCGCTGAACAGAAGCAGTCGCATCACCGGGCGGGCTCGTTCATCCCGCTCATCTTTTGGGGTGGGATCATGCTGTTCATGTTCGCCGCAACGCGCCGCGGCGGGCGCTACGGCCGGCGTTATGGCGGCTTCCCGGTGATGATCTGGGGGCCGGGCCTGGGCGGCTGGGGCGGCGGCGGGGGCGGATTTTCGGGCGGCGGCGGTTTCGGCGGATTCTCCGGCGGCGGCGGCTCGTTCGGCGGCGGAGGCGCGTCGGGAGGATGGTGATGCTGCCGATCAGCGAGGAAGACAAGGACCGGATCGCGGCCGCGGTCGCCAGGGCCGAGCGCGAGAGCGACGGCGAGATCGTGACCGTCGTCGCGGCGCGTTCCGACGCCTATCACGATGTCGGGCTCCATTATGCGATCCTGGCGATGCTGCTGGTGCCGGCGATCACGCTGGTCGTGCCGCAAAGCTGGATCGACTGGTGGCTGACCTTCCTGTTCGGCTGGGGCGCGGAGGGGGGCTGGCGGCTGCTGATGCTGATCGTCCTCGGCAAGATGATCTTGCTGTTCCTGGTCGTGCGCTACGCGCTCGCCTGGATGCCGCTCCGCATGGCGGTAACTCCGAAGGGGACCAAGCACCGGCGGGTGCGGCGGCGGGCGCTCGAAGTCTTCCATGCCACCTGTACCCAGCGGACCAAGGGGCAGACCGCCATCCTCCTCTATCTGTCTTTGCTCGAAAGGCGGGCGGAGATCGTCGCCGACGAGGCGATCCACAGCTGCACCGAGCCCGAAGTGTGGGGCGCGGCGATGGCGGCTTTGGTCACCGAGATCAAGGCGGGGCGGCCCGGCGAAGGCATGGTCCAGGCGGTGGAGAAGATCGGCGAGGTGCTCGCCAAATGCCTCCCGCCGAAAGACGACAACCCGAACGAGCTTCCCGACCGCTTGATCGAATTATGAGCCACGAAGGCGCGCGGCCGGCCGAGACGGTCTGGGAAGGCAAATATATCAAGGCGATCAAGCAGGGGACGTGGGAATATGTCGCGCGCACCCGCGGCGTCACCGCGGCGGTGATCCTCGCTATCCATGACGGCCATGTCATCCTCGTCGAGCAATATCGCGTGCCGGTCGGCGCCCGCTGCGTCGAGCTTCCGGCCGGTCTGGTCGGCGACGAGACCGAGGGCGAGGCGGTCGAGGGCGCCGCGATCCGCGAGCTGGAGGAGGAGACCGGCTATCGCGCCGAGCGCATGGTGAGCCTGGGCCGCTTCCACGCCTCGCCGGGCATGTCGTCCGAAGGTTTCGCCCTGGTCCGCGCCGAGGGCCTGACCAGGGTCGGCGAAGGCGGCGGCGTACCGGGCGAGGATATCGAGGTCCACCGCGTCCCGCTCGATCGGGTGTCCGCCTTCCTGGAGGCGAAACGCGCCGAAGGCGCCTGCGCCGACGTCAAGCTCCTGCTGCTGCTTGCGGGCGAGTTCCTGCGGGGTGAACCGCCGCCGTCATTGCGAGCGGAGCGAAGCAATCCAGAGTGAACCGGCCGAAGATGCCGCACCGGATTGCCGCGTCGCTGCCGCGCAGCGGCAGTTTATCCTGAACGCCGCCACAGGCGGCGTCGAAGGGCTCCTCGCAATGCGGGGGCCTATTTGAAATTGTCCGCGTAGGACTGGAGCTTCAGCTTCCGCGTCGGGGGCGGCACCAGATGGTAGGCAATCCCGTATCTGTCGGCATAGGCCTGCGCGGCTTCCAGCGTCGGGAAGGCGATCGTCACCTGGGCCTGGGTCTCGGCGCCGCCGGACCAGCCGGTGAGCGGATCGGGCAAATGCGGCCGGTGCGATTCGAACTGCAGCAGCCATTCGTCGGTCCGCGCCTTGCCGGACTGCATCGCATTCTTGGGCCGCTGGAAGATGCGCGCCGCCGCCATCGTTTCTGCTCCATTGCTGGTGGCGAAGACCTGCCCAAGGCCGCGCCGCAAATCAACTCCCTCCGCGCCGCGCGTCGGCTTTCTTGGTGCGAAGCGTCGGATCGGCGGCGGCCGGATCGTCCGGCCAGGGATGCTTCGGGTAGCGGCCGCGCATCTCCCTGGCGACCGAGGTCCAGCTTCCCGCCCAGAAGCCGGGCAGGTCGCGCGTCGTCTGGATCGGCCGCCCGGCCGGTGAGGTGAGGCTGAGGACGAGCGGCACCCGGCCGCCGGCGACCATCGGATGCCCGGAAAGGCCGAACAAAGCCTGCACCCGCGCCGTCACCGTCGGCCCCGCTTCGGCGGCATAGTCGATCGCGTGGGTGCTTCCGGCGGGCGTGGTGAAGCTCGGCGGGGCGAGGCGGTCGACGGCCTTGCGGCCGTCCCAGCCGAGCAATGCGTCGAGCGCGCCGGCAAGGGCGCCGGGCCCGATGTCCCCGAGGCGCTTGCGGCCGGCGAGGACGGGCGGGAGCCATAAGTCGAGGCGGGCGAGCAGGGCTTCGTCGGACAGGTCCGGAAGGGACGGATCATGGGCTCGGGCGAAGGCGGCGCGCGTCCTCAGCGCCGAGGTTCCTTCGCTCCAGGGGAGGAGTTGCAGGCCGTGGCCGCGCACGCCCTCCAGCAAGGCAGCCTCGATCTCGTCCGGCGCGGCGGCTTCGTCGCGTCCTTCCGAGAGGATGATCGCGCCGAGCCGGCGGCCGCGGCGGGTCCGGACAATGCCGCTCGCCGGATCGAAGGCGAGCTGCCGCCCCTCTTCGATACGGTCGGCGAACAGGTCGAGCAGCACGGCTTCCGCGATCGGCGCGGCGGCGAGGATGCGGGCGCCGGCGGCGCTGCCGCTCACCTCCGCCACCGCCAGCCATTGCTCGCGCGCGAGCGGCAACGCCGGATCGAGCCGAAAGCCGCGCCCGCCGACGCTGATCCAATCCTCGCCCGAGGCCGAGCGTCGGCGGGAGACGCGGTCGGGGAAGGCGAGCGCGATGCAGGGACCGAGCGCATCGCCCCTCCCCTTCAGGGGAGGGGTTGGGGGAGGGGCTGTTTCGGACTCAACAGGCCCTCCCCTTGATCCCCTCCCGCCAGCGGGAGGGGAAATCATCGCGGTCCATCGCCGTGCCAGCTTCCGCGCGCCCTCCGCCCGCTGCCCCTTCTCTCGCCGCCAGCGCCCGAGCCTCAGCTCCAGATCCGCGTCATTCCCGCCAAGCCCGCGTTCGGACAGCAGCACCGCAGCCTCCGCCGCAATCCGCGCCCATCCGCGCCTGCCCGCTTCGATCAGCATGTGCGCGAGGCGCGGCGGCAGCGGCAGCTTGGCCATGGCCGCGCCGTGCGCGGTCGGCCGGCCCTGCGCATCGATGGCGTCGAGCGAGAGAAGCCGCCTCCGCGCCTCCTCGATCGCCGCGGCGGGCGGGGGGTCGAGCCAGCGCAGGGAGCGCGGATCGGCAACGCCCCATAGGGCGCAGTCGAGGAGGAGGGCGCTGAGGTCCGCTTCCAGGATTTCCGGCGGGTCGAAGCGCGGAAGCGAAGCGGTCGCCGCTTCCTCCCACAGGCGGTAGACGATGCCCGGCCCCTGCCGCCCGGCGCGGCCGGCGCGCTGGCTGATTGCGGCCTGGCTCGCCCGCTCGGTCACCAGCCGGGTCATGCCGGCGCCGCGATCGTAGCGCGGACGGCGGGCGAGGCCGCTGTCGACGACGATCCGCACGCCGTCGAGGGTCAGGCTGGTCTCGGCGATCGCGGTGGCGAGCACGACCTTGCGCCGGCCCGGCGGCGGCGCGGCGATGGCCGCGCGCTGTGCGCCGGGCTCGAGGCTGCCGTGGAGGCGGTGGAGGTCGACCTCCGGCGGCAGCCGGTCGAGCCGTTCCGCCGTCCGCTCGATCTCGGCGATTCCGGGCAGGAAAGCGAGCAGGCTTCCCTCCGCGTCGCCGAGCGCGCGGCTTATGGCGGCGGCCATCTCCTCCTCGATCCTCTTCTCCGCCGCGCGGCCGAGATGGCGCAGATCGATCGGGAAGGCGCGGCCCGCGCTCTCGATGACCGGAGCACCGCCCATCAACGCGGCGAAGCGCTCGCCGTCGAGCGTCGCCGACATGGCGATCAGGCGCAGATCGGGCCTGAGCGCCGCCTGCGCGTCGAGCGCGAGGGCGAGGCCGAAATCGCTGTCGAGGCTGCGCTCGTGCACCTCGTCGAACAGCACGGCCGAGACGCCGCTCAGCTCCGGATCGGCCTGGATGCGGCTCCGGAAAATGCCTTCGGTGAGGACGAGGATGCGGGTGCGGGCCGAGCGGCGACTGTCGAGGCGGGTGGCATAGCCGATCATTTCTCCGACTCTCTCGCCGGCCAATTCGGCCATCCGCTCGGCCGCCGCACGGGCGGCGAGGCGGCGGGGTGAAAGGAGGAGGATTTCGCCCGTGCACCAGGGTTCGGCGAAGAGGGCAGGGGCGACTGCCGTGGTCTTGCCGGCGCCGGGCGGGGCGACGAGGACGGCGTTCGAGGTCTCTCGTAACGCCATGAGAAGGTCGGGCAGGACCGCCGCAATCGGCATATCCCCCCTCCCGCTTGCGGGAGGATCGGCCGGCGGACGATTCACGGGATCGTCCTTTGGATCCGGCCGATGGGAGGGGCTGTCCCGGAATCCACATTCCCTCCCCTCGATCCCCTCCCGCGAGCGGGAGGGGAGATTTCTCAATATGCCCTCGCCACGGCGAACTCGGCCGCCTCAATGAGGGCCGACTTGGCCTTGCCGCCGGGGAATGGCCCAAGCGCGTCGATCGCCCGTTGTGCATAGGTGCGGGCGCGGGCGATGGTGTCGTCGAGGGCGTTGCTGGCGTGGAGCAGGCGGATGGCGCGGGCGAGCTCCTCGTCGCCGGAGCGGCCGCCTTCCATCGCCTCGCGCCAGAAGGTCCGGTCCTCCTCGCTTCCGCGGGCATAAGCCAGGATCACGGGCACGGTGACCTTGCCGTCGCGGAAATCGTCGCCGACGCCCTTGCCCATCGTCGCCGCGTCCGAGGCATAGTCGATCGCGTCGTCGACGAGCTGGAAGGCGATGCCGAGGTTGCGGCCGTAGCAGTCGAGCGCCCGTTCCGCTTCCTCCTCGCGTTCGGCGATGATCGCGGCGATGCGGCTCGCGGCGGCGAAGAGGGCGGCGGTCTTGGCGCCGATAATCTCCAGATAATGGTCCTCGCCGGTCTCGACCCGGCGCTGGGTGGTGAGCTGGTCGACCTCGCCCTGGGCGATGACCGATGAGGCGCGCGAAAGGATGCGCAGCACCTTGAGGCTGCCGTCCTCGACCATCAGCTCGAACGCGCGCGAGAACAGGAAATCGCCGACCAACACGCTCGCCGGATTGCCCCAGATGATGTTGGCGGTGCGGCGGCCGCGGCGCAGGCCCGATCCGTCGACGACGTCGTCGTGGAGCAGGGTCGCGGTGTGGATGAACTCGACCGCGGCGGCGAGCCGGTGGTGGCGGGTGCCGGAATAATCGAGCAGATGGGCCGAGGCGAGGGTCAGCATCGGCCGCATCCTCTTGCCGCCGCCCGCGATGAGATGGCCGGCCAGCTCGGGGATCAGGGCGACCTCGCTCTGCATCCGCTCGAGAATGACGCTGTTGACGTGGTTGAGATCGGCCGAGACGAGCTGGATGATCGGATCCAGCGACGGCGCGCGGACGGGGCCGAGCTTGTGGATGGTGGCGCTCATGACGCGCGGCCTCTGCGCGGTCGCGCCGCGAAAGGCAAGCGGGGCTGAGCGCTCGGAGTATCCTACACTCAGAGCTAATTCCGCTCATCCCGAGTAGGGACTTCGCTCAGCGGCTACTCAGGATGAGCGGGTGAGTATCAGCGCTCACACCCTATTTCTTCGCCGCCGCCGGCGCGCCGTAGGCCGGGAAGGGCGGGCGCTCCGGCTGGGGCGGCGGAGTCTTGGCCAACTGATCCATCGCCAGCGCGACCGCGGCTTCGAGCTGGGGATCGTGGCCGGCGGCGACCGCCTTCGGATCCTGCTCGACCGGATAGTCCGGCTCGACGCCGTGATTCTCGACATCCCACTGGCCGCTCGGGCTGAAGAAGCCGACGCTCGGCGAGGTCACGCGGCCGCCGTCCATCAGGGTCGGGATCGGTCCGATGCCGACCAGGCCGCCCCAGGTCCGTTTGCCGACCAGCGGACCGAGCTGGAAATGCTTGAACATCCAGGGCAGCATGTCGCCGCCCGAGCCCGAAACCTCGTTGGCGATCATCACCTTGGGGCCGAGGATCGAGGCTTCCGGCGTGCGGTCGATCGTACCCCAGCGCGGCTGCCACCAGGAGATGATCTTTCGGCCGAGCACCTCGACGATATAATCGGCCGCCTGGCCGCCGGCGTTGAAGCGCTCGTCGACGATCACCCCGTCCTTGTCGGTCTGGGCGAAGAAATAGCGGTTGAAATTGGTGAAGCCGCCATTGCCGGTATCGGGCAGATAGACATAGCCGAGCTTGCCGCCGGAGAGTTCGGCGACGCGGCGGCGGTTGCCCTCGATCCAGTCGAGGTTCCTGAGCCGCGCCTCGCTCGCGATCGGCAGCACGGTGACGTCGCGCGGGGCGCCGCCGCCGGCCGGGGCGATCTTCAGCACCGCCGCCTGGCCGGCCAGGCCTTCGAGCGGCTGCTGGATGTCCATGCCCGCATCGACTTCATTGCCGTTGACCGCGAGGATGCAGTCGCCGGGCGCGACGCCGAGGCCGGGCAAAGCGAGCGGCGCCTTGGCGTCGGGCGACCAGCTGCCGCCGTCATAGATTTTGGAGATGCAGACATGGCCGGCGCGGACGACATAATCGGCGCCGAGCAGGCCGCCGGGCACGCGCCGCGCATTCGGGATCGCGCCGCCCGATCCGCGCAAATGGCCGATCGAGAAGCCGGTCAGCATCTCCTGAAACAGATAATTGAGGTCGGCGCGCGACTGGATCGCGGCGAGATAGGGCTCCAGCCTCTTCTCCGCGGCGACCGTGTCGTAGCCGTGGAAGGCGGGATCGTAGAAATAGGCGCGCTCGATCCGCCAGACCTCGCGATACATTTGCGCCCATTCGGCGGGCGGGTCGACGCGGACCTCGAGCGCATCGAGCTTGAGCCGGCCGTCGGGGTCGTTCGCCTTCACAGGCTTGTCGGCGGCGGCGATCACATAGGTCGGCTGGCGCGGCGGCCCGCCCGGCGCCCCCCGGCCCGAGGCCGCGAAGCCGACCAGCAATTTCTGACCGTCGGCGCTCAGCTCATATTCGGTGACATTCTCCGCGAGCGTCTCGGGCTTCTTCTCCTCGATCGTCCAGCGCACCAGGGCCGCGTTCGGGCCGCTGTCCGAATCCGGATCGGGCGCCTCGCCGGCGCGCAGGAAGTAAAGCGTTCCCGGCTTGCCGGACTGGAGCGAGCGATATTCGCCGGCCGGGATCGGCAGGGCGACGATGCGGTGCGCGATCGCCGCCACCGGCAAATCGGCAAGATCGACCGGCGTGATCGCCGGCTCCGGCCGCCTCGGCGGGGCGGCGGTCCCCTTCTTCGCCGCCGCTGTGGCCGCGGCGGTCTCGCCGGCGGGCGTGACGTCGGTCTTCTCCTCGGCGCTCGCTCTGGCCTCGGCCGGACTCTTCTCGTCATTGTCCTTGGGCGCGATCGGCGAGGCGGTGGTCCGGGCGAGCGCAAGGGCGTAGATCGAGCTGGTCGGGCGATAGAGATCGCTCGTCATGTCCAGCCCCATATTGGTCGCGCCGGCATCGTTGCTGGCGAGGAAGTAGAGATATTTGCCGTTGCGATCGAAAGCGGGGTCGCTCGCCCGCGCCATCTCGTCGGTGAGCTGGGTCGTCCGGCCTGAGCTGAGCGAATGCAGCATCAGCACCTGCATGTGGTTGGCGGCGGTGCGGGCATAGACCAGCCAGTTGGAATCGGGCGACCAGGCCATGCCGCTCGCCCGCGACGCGAAGCCGCCATAGACGTCGGGCTCGCCGGCGCGGGTCAATTGGCCTGTGATCGTGTCGAGGATCCAGCTGTTGAGCTTGTTGTCGCGGAAAGCGATCTTCTTCGAATCGGGCGACCAGACCGGGTGGAAATAATAAGTCGGCTCGGCGGAGAGCCTGTATTTCCGGACCCCGGTCGAGGTGCCGAGCTGCGAGGCGACGTGGAGGGCGTAGAGCCCGTCCTCGTCGGAGAAATAGGCGACCGACTGGCCGTCCGGGCTCCAGGCCGGCTCGCGCTCCATCACGCCGGGCGAGCTGGTGAGGTTGCGGACGACGCCTTCCTTGACCGGCAGGGTCAATATCTCGCCATGCGCCTCGACGACCGCGCGGACTCCGGTCGGCGAGATGCGGATATTCTCGACCTGGTCGCCGACATTGAGGATGCGGGCGCGAACGTCGGGCATGTCGCCGACGACGTCGACGTCGAATTGCTGCGGCTCCTGGCCCGGCACGAGGGTGTAAAGCGCGCCGAGCCGGTCGAAGATCAGGGTGGCGCCGTCGGTCGCGAGCGAGCGGATGTCGGGGCCGGTGTTGCGGTAGATCTGGGTCACCGCTTTCGTCGCCGGATCGTAGCAATAGACACCGATCGGGCCGTCGCGTCCGGAGAGGAAATAGACCTTGCCGCCGACCCAGACGGGCGAGAAATCGGCCGCCTGCCGGTGCGGGATCTCGACCGAATCGAGGCCGCCGAGGCGGGTCAGCCAGATCGTGCCGGCGCGGCCGCCGCGATAATTGCCCCAGGCGACGTAGGAGGTGAAATCGAAGGAGAAAGCCGGCGCGAGCGGGCTGTAGGCGATGGTGCCGCCGTCGTCCGACAAGGCACCCGCGAAGGCCATGGGCAGAGGCAAGGCGGTCGGCACTCCGCCTTCGGCCGGGACCTCGAACAATCGGGTGTAGCGGCTCGAGGCGTCGCGGCTGGAGCGGAACAGGATCTTCGTCCCGTCGCGCGACCAGGCGATTGCGGCGTCGGGCGCCGGATGCCAGGTGATCCGGTGCGGGACGCCGCCGGTTGCCGGGATCGTATAGACGTCGACATTGCCGTCATATTCGCCGGTGAAGGCGACGGTCCGTCCATCGGGCGAGAAGATCGGCGCGCTCTCGACGCCGACGCCGGTGGTGAGCCGGGTCGCGCGGCCGCCCCCGCGCGGCGCGATCCAGATGTCGCCGGCATTGACGAAGGCGACGAGGTCGCGGCTGAGCGCGGGCTGCTGGAGGAGCCGGTCCGGCGCCGCCGCGGCCGGTCCGGCAAGCGCCAGAGCGGCGGCCGCCGCCGAAAGAAAATAGATCGCGCGCATCCACCCACCCCCTTCGTTGCTTTTCGCAACCTTGCGGGGCGGCGGCCGGAAAGGCAAGCGACCGCGAAGCCGGCCGAGGACCCTAGAGTGGTTTTCAGTCAGGTGGAATCACCTGACGGCCGAAAAGAACGGTAAAACAAAAGCTTAGAGTCATATCCGATCAGACTTGATCGGGTATGCTCTAAGTCAGCAGAGGAAGGTGAGCCCCATCGCCGCCTTGATCGCGCCGCCGATCACCGAAAGGGCGCTGTCGATCGCCTGCTCCGCGCCGATCAGGGCGACGCCTTCGATCCCCATCAGCACCGCCCGGCTGGCATGGGCCTGGATGTCGAGATGGAGCCGCGCCTCCTCGTCGGTAATCTGGCCGGTCGCCCGCAGCTGCGCGATCTCCACGGCGGAGGTGGCGAGCTTCTTCGCCTCTTCCGCGGCGCAGGAGGCGATTTCCTTGCCGGTCCCGGCGAGGCTCTGGAGCATTGCCCGCGCCGCCTCGGCCGACACGCTGCCGATATCGATGCCGCTCATGGCCTTCCTCTCTTCTTCGCCAGCTCCAGCCGGATGATCGCGCCGCTGATCTGGTCGAAGCCGCGCTGGATGTCGGAAAATTCCTCGGGCCGCATGCAGCGATCGGCCCGGGTCGCGATCTGGTGGAGCTTTTCGAGATCGTCGAGCGCGCCTTTCAGATCCTCGATCTGTTGGATCGTCTGGCTGTTCAACTCATGGGCGGAGGCGCGGACGGCAAGCGCGCTCACATCCACCCTGGCGGCGCGGTAGAAGGCAATGTGGTTGGGGTAGAGGCAGTCGGGCTTGTCCTGGCTGCCGAGCGTCTCGATTTCCATGCCGATCTCGCGCTGCAGGCCGGTCGCCATGTCGTCGATCTTCTCGTCATAGTTCGAGACCAGGGTGACGCAGCCGCTCAGCGCGAGCGAAGCGGCGGCGAGAAAAGGCAACGCGCGATATTTCCCCACGGCAATCCCCAATGAGCCTGGGGAAGGCTAGGCGAAGTCGCGCGGCGGGGCCAGCCTTATCGGATCAGGCGGCGGAGGGGAGCTTCAGCCGCGCGAGCAGGCCGCCCAGATCCTCGCTCTCCTCGAGCTCGATCGCGCCGCCGTAAATCTGGGCGACGTCGCGGACGATGGCGAGGCCGAGGCCGGTGCCGGGCTTGTCGGTGTCGAGGCGGGCGCCGCGGTCGAAGATTCCCGTCCGTTCCTCGGCCGGGATGCCCGGCCCGTCATCCTCCACCTCGATCTCGACCCATTCGGGCGCGGCCTTCACCGTCACGAAGACGCGGCCGCCGCCATATTTCGCGGCATTCTCGATGAGGTTGCCGAGCATCTCGTCCAGATCCTGCCGCTCGACCCGGACCGCCGCCTTCTTGTCGCCAGCGAGATCGACGGTCACCTGCTCGTAGAGGCGGCTGACCGCCCGCTCGACCGCCTGGAGCGAGATCCAGACGTCGGCCCGGGCATGGGTGGAGGCGCGGCGGCCGACGGCGCGGGCGCGGGCGAGATGATGGTCGATCTGGCGCCGCATCGTCGTCACCTCCCGGCAGACCGTCACCGAAAGATCCGGGGCCTGGGCGGTCGCGGCGTTGGTGATGACGGTGAGCGGCGTCTTCAGCGCATGGGCGAGGTTGCCGGCATGGCGCCGCGCCTCCTCGGCCTGGACCTCATTATGCTCCAGCAAGGCGTTGAGCTCTTCGGTCAGGGGCCTGATCTCCGCCGGCAGCCTTTCCTCGATCCGCGGCCTCGCGCCCGAGCGGACCGCCGCGATCGCGCGACGAATGCGGCGCAAAGGCCAGAGGCCGTACAGCGCCTGGATCAAGGTGAGGAGGATGAGGCCCAGCCCGAGCGCCGCGAAGGAGCGAACGAGGGTGCGGTGCAGGACGGAAATCTCGGCGTTGAGGCTGTCGCGGCTCTCGGCGACCTGGAAGCGCCATCTCAGCTTCGATCCGGGAAGCTGCACGTCGCGCTCGTCGATCCGCAGCTTCTCGCCCTGGAATTCATCGCTGTCATAGACGTGCGCCGCGGAATCATGATGCTCCGACTGGACCTTGAGCCGCCGGTCCCAGAGCGAATAGGAAGGGAAAGCGAGATCGGCGCGGCGGCGCGCGGAGACGGGGTCGGCCGGGCTGATCTGGAAATAGAGGCCGGAATAGGGTTCGAGGAAGCGCTGGTTGGCCGGCGGACGGTTCAGCAGCACCTCGCCTTCCGGCCCGATCTCCGCCGATTCGATGATCGCGTCGAGGACGTAATTGAGCTGGTCGTCGAAATTGCGGGTGACGGCGGAGGCCAGCACGCGGTCGAGCGCGAAGCCGCCGACGCCGAGCAGAAGCGCGATCCACAGAGCCGAAACCAGGATCATCCGCCGGATGATCGATCCCGTGCGCCAGCGGATGCGCCGTTTCTTCATCTCCCGGCGGCGGGATGGACCGGCGCCATCACTGCGTCGCCGGCTCTTCCAGCGAATAGCCGAGCCCGCGGATGGTGGTGATCACGTCCGGCCCCAATTTCTTGCGGATGCGGGTGACGAACACTTCGATCGTGTTCGAATCCCGGTCGAAATCCTGGTCGTAAATATGCTCGATCAGCTCGGTCCGCGACACCACCTTGCCCTTGTGGTGCATGAGGTAGGAGAGCAATTTATATTCCTGCGCGGTGAGCTTCACCGGCTCGCCGTCCAGGGTCACCTTGCCCGAGCGGGTGTCGAGCCGGACGTCGCCGGCAATGAGCTCGGACGAGGCGTTGCCCGAGGCGCGGCGGATGAGGGCGCGCAGCCGCGCGATCAATTCCTCGGTCTGGAACGGCTTGGCGAGATAGTCGTCGGCGCCGGCGTCGAGCCCCGCCACCTTGTCCGACCAGCTGTCGCGGGCGGTAAGGACCAGGACGGGAACGGCGATCCCTTCCTTGCGCCAGCGGTCGAGCACGGTCAGTCCGTCGACCTCCGGCAGGCCGAGGTCGAGGATGATGGCGTCATAGGCTTCGGTCGAACCGAGATAATGGCCGTCCTCGCCGTCGGTGGCGAGATCGACGGCATAGCCGGCGCCCTCCAGGGTCGCGCGGAGCTGGCGGCCGAGGCTCGGCTCGTCTTCGACGATCAGGACCCGCATCTGATTCCCCTCTGGCTCATGCGTCAATAATATTAGCGGCCCAACCGGTGCCTTTGCCAATGGTTTCATCGCCGATACGTTGGGGACGGGTCAAAAGCCGGAACGGGCGACGATCTCGCCGGTGCGCGCATCGACGTCGACCCAGACGACCTGCGGGCCGCGCATGAATTTCAGCCGGTAGCGGCCGGCCGCCGCGTCCAGCTCCGGGCCGAGATAGTCGAAGCCGCGCATATGGGGGACGATGCGCGCCTCGATCGCGCGCAGCGGCATGAATCGGCCCTCGCGCCGCGCCTGGAAGGCAATGTCCTGGTCGCGCCGGCGGGGCGGATGGGCGCCCGCGGGAAGGGCGGCGGCGAGGCTGCCCAGCGCGCAGACGAAAAGAAGGATACGGGCCATTTTGTCGCAACTTTTATCCAGAATCGTCCGGCTGCATAGGCCCGCGCCATTGAATAGCCTATGAATGGCGGCCGCCATGGCCGGCCGAGCGGCGTGGGCGGTGCGTCGTCCGAAATGCACCGGCGGTCCGCTTTTTCCTTGGATTCGACCCGCTTTCCATGCTGTGCGCGCCGCGATGGGCGCAAAGCCAGGGATGCGAGCATTCACTCTCGGGGCCGCCGCGGCCGCGGCGATCGCTCTCGCCGGCTGCGTGCCGCGCCCGGCCGCGCCCGTGGCGCCGCCGCTTATGCCCGTTCCGCCGCCGCCCGCGCCGCCGGTTCCACCGCCTCCGCCGGCTCCGCCCCCGCCGCCGCAGGATTGGCGCGACATCGCGCTCACCCCCGGCGACTGGACCTATCGGCCGGACCCGGGCGGCTCGGTGGCGACGTTCGGCACCGCCGCGCCCGACTTCGCAT
This sequence comes from Allosphingosinicella sp., assembly GCA_036491055.1. GTDB lineage: Bacteria > Pseudomonadota > Alphaproteobacteria > Sphingomonadales > Sphingomonadaceae > Allosphingosinicella. The sequence goes on along the minus strand of DASXCT010000043.1, from coordinate 136,954 downwards.
TGCGCTGCCTGTCGGCGGTGCGGCAAATGGTGATGGAGCGGACCGGCGCGGCAGCGGGCGCCCGGCTCGTCGTTCGCACGTCCTTCGGCACGCGCACGGTCGCGTCCGGGACGCCGCTGCCGGCGGGCGATCCCCTGCTCGACCAGATGGCGTTCAGCCGCGGCCGCTTCACCATCGCGGCCGAAGGGCTGCCGATGCTCGTCATCCCCGCCTGGCCCGAGCCCGCGCGCACGATCGAGGATTGCCGGAGCTGAAAGCGCCTATCGCCGCCCGGCGGCGAGCTGCCCGGCGATGCGGCCGGCGAATTCGCGGACCAGCTTCTCGCGGACGCCGCCGCCGCGCATGGCGAGGCCGATCAGGCCGGAATGGGGATGGTCGACGGTGACGTAGAACAAAGCGAGGCGCTCGCCGGTTTTGGCGTCCTCGACCCGCACCTGGCCGGCGAGGCGGTCGCTCGTCCCGAACGCGGCCATCGCCGCGCCCGGGATGCGGAGCACGTCCATCTCGACGGTGAGGATCAGCGGCCGCCCGGCCTCAAGCCCGCGGGCGCGGGTCGCCTCCTTCACCGCCTTGTCGAGCAATTTCGCGAAGGGCAGAGCGGCATCGCCTTCGCCGTGCAGCTTGCGGTCGGAGTCGCCGGCCGCGGTGCGGGATTCCCCGCTCAGGCTGAGGTCGACCTCGTACACATAAGCCGCGCCGCCGAGCGCGGCGGGCGGGGGCTGGAACATTTCCACCGGTTTCGGCCCGCAGGCGGCGAGCGGCAGCGCGAGGATGAGCGGGGCAATCGCGATCCTTCCGCGTCGGCGCGCCGGCGAGGAAGGAAAAAGACGCATATTTCCTGAGACTTACCTCAATATTGCGACGATGAGCGGGTCGCGGCGCGAAGCGGAAAGACTAACGTCAAAAAAGTTCAAAACAAGCCTTGATGCGCGAATCGCGATGATTCAATGTCGGTTTCGGCTTCAACATAGCGAAAGGAGGTGATCCGATGTCTCATGGTTCAGCAAAGGGGTCGGTTCTGCTCGTTCGGGAGACGAAGGCCTGAAATACGGTCTTCTCAAGGTCTTCCGGGCTGGAAGCATCCGGCCGCTGACCATGTAAGGAAGGGCCGCCGGACAAGATCCGGCGGCCCTTCGGTTTTTTCGGAGCTCTCCCTCAGCGCGCCGCGCTCATGCTTTCGTGGAGCTGCTCCCAGCGCTGCCGGCCCGAGCGGACGCTGTCGTAGCAGGCGCGGACGAGGTCGCGCGTTTCCGCCGAAATCCGGTCGTCGTCGAGCGCCGCCCGCCATTTGTCGTCGAGATAGGATTCGCCGCGGTCGACCTCGGCGATCACCGCCTGGTCGTCGCGGCCCGCGACGGCGTCGCGCAGCGAAAGGAACTGGCGGTGCATTTTGGCGAGGAGGCCGCCTTCATGCTCGGGCTCGCCACCGAGCATGCGGACGCGGTCGCGTAGCTTCGTCACCACTTCCTCGCGATCCTTCGCCCAGTCGCGGAAGGCCTCGCTGAAGCGGCTGTCGGTGCTTTCGGTCGCCGAATGGCGATAACCGTCGACGCTGTCGATCGTCGTTTCGATGAGGCTGTTGAGCGCGTCGATATCGTGGCTGCGGTCGAGCATTTTCGATACTCCTGAGGGGTTTGGCCTGAAGAATTTGCCTGAAGAATTTGGCTTGGTCATGAACGCGTGGGTCGCGCCCGGGCTGCGTGCGCCGGGCGGCAGCCGGCGCGGGAACGGCTCCGCCCGGCGCGACGTTCAGGCCCCAAAGGAGCTAGCGATGGCGGACGAACGCGAGGAACGCGGCCAACCGGCCACTTTCGATCCGAAGACCGGAGCGGTCCACGGCGCCGGGTCGGGCGCCGGCGGCAACAATCCGGCCGAGGATTATGACGACGATCCGGCCAGCGGCGGCGGTCGCGAGCCGGTCGGCGGCCCGCGCCCGCGCAAGGATGCGGCCGACCGGCCGATCGACCCGAACGAAGGCGTTTGAGATGGCCCGCGGCAAGGGCCATCCGCTCCCCGGCAGCGGCGAAGCGCGGCACAATGAAATCCCCGAGACGCTGGAATGGGAGAAAGGGCGCGGCGACGATCCGGCTGCAATCGTCCAGCCCGACCATGCGGTCGATCCCGACGGCGAGCCCTATCGCTACGACGACCGGGCCGAGACGATGCGGGAAGAGCCCGGACGCGGTTCGCTCCCCGCCGAAGGCCGATCGCGCGGCGCGCGCGGGGACGAGCAGGCCGATGGCGCCGGCCCCGAAAGCGGCGGCCCGAGCGACGACGAGATCGGGCGCGACCAGCAGGCGCATCAGGACCGCGGCCAGTCCGACGTGCCGGTCGAGCGCGAGCAAGGCTGAGGCGCCGCGCCGCGTGATGCGGGAAGGGAACCGTTGCCCGTCCCGCACGTCTTGTTTCGCGTCAGTTACAAGGGCTGGAGACCGATCATGGCCAAATCAGGTGGACAGAATTCGGGCGCCGGGGGCCGCAAGCGCAGCGCCGGCGCCTTTCCCGACGCGCTGAAGGAAGCTGGCCAGCGCGCCGCCGAGCTGGCGCAGAATCCGGTCGCGCGCAGCATGATGGCGGCGGGCCTCGTCGCCGCGGCGGCCGCGCTCACCGCCAATGCGCGGGTGCGCAAGACGGTCACCGACGCGAGCCGCGACGCGCTCGACACCGCCGGTGCCGCCGCCGACAGCGCCAGCAAGATCGGCGCCGCGATCGTCACCGCGGCGACCGAAGCGGTGCGCCGGATGATTTCCATGGGCGGCGAGGCCGGCGGCGAAGCGGCCGGCGGCCGCTCGACGGGACGGAAGAGCGGCACGGCGGCGAAGCGTGCGACCGGGTCCTGGTCGAAAAGCACGGCGAAGAAAAGCAGCAGCGCGCGCTCGAAACCGGCAGCGCGCGGCAAGTCAGCCTCCTCCGCGGCGGGCGAAGGCGCCAAATCCTCCGGCCGCGGCGCACGCAAGGCGGCAGCGACGAGCAGCGCGTCCGGCCGAAAGACCAAGAGCAGCACCGGCAGCCCCAGCACCGGCACCGGCGGACGCGGCCGCTCCGCCGCGAGCGGCTCGACCGGAAGCTCCGGGCGCCGCGCCTCGTCGGGCGGGCGTTCGCGCGCCTCCTCAAGCAAGAGCGGATCGCCCGGAGGCGGGACCGAGGGCGGCGGAAGCTGATCCGCGCTGCTGGGCCGTTCCCCGGCGAATGCCGGGGTCCAGCCTTACAATCCTGAGCCGCTAGGCCCCATGACGGATCCCCTGGAGCGTTGTCCGGGGACAGCGCTGCCCATCATTTCGCCGGGGAACAGGATCGTAATTCGCGCCTTCGATCCTACAGCACGTATTTGCTGAGATCGGTGTTGCGGGCGATGTCGGCGAGCTGGCTTTCGACATAGGCGGCATCGACGGTCACCGTCTCGCCCTGCCGTTCCTCGGCGTCGAAGCTCACATCCTCGAGTAATTTTTCCATCACCGTCTGCAGGCGGCGGGCGCCGATATTCTCGACCTGGCCGTTCACTTCGGCGGCGATCCGGGCAATCGAGCGGATCCCGTCTTCGGTGAAGTTCACCTCGACGCCTTCGGTGGCGATGAGGGCGCGATATTGCTCGGTGAGGCTCGCCTGGGTGTCGGAGAGGATGCGGACGAAATCCTCCTCGGTCAGCGCCTTCAATTCCACCCGGATCGGCAGCCGGCCCTGCAGCTCGGGCAGCAGGTCCGAAGGCTTGGCGACGTGGAAGGCGCCGGAGGCGATGAACAATATATGGTCGGTCTTCATCGGCCCATATTTGGTCGCGACCGTGGTGCCCTCGATCAGCGGCAGCAGGTCGCGCTGCACGCCCTCGCGGCTGACCGAGCCGCCGCGCACGTCGGAGACGGCGATCTTGTCGATCTCGTCGATGAAGACGATGCCGTTGCCCTCGGCGTCGGCGAGGGCGACGCGGCTGACGTCCTCCTCGTCCAGCCTTTTGTCGGCTTCCTCGTCGACCAGCCGCTTCCAGGCCTCGCGGACCTTGAGCTTGCGGCGCTTCTTCGGCTGCTGGCCCATTGCCTTCGACATCATGTCGCTGAGGTTGATCATGCCGACCTGGCCGCCCATGCCCGGCACTTCGAACGGCATGTTGGGCTGCTCGACCAGCTCGATCTCGACCTCGGCCGCGTCGAGATGGCCGTCGCGGAAGCGCTGGCGGAAGCTCTCGCGCGTCGCCTCGCTGGCGCCCTTGCCGGTGAGCGCGTCGAGCAGGCGGTCCATCGCCGCTTCCTCGGCCGAATCCTTCACGGCGGCGCGGCGGCGGTCCTTCTCCAGCCGCACCGCTTCCTCGACGAGGTCGCGGGCGATCTGCTCGACGTCGCGGCCGACATAGCCGATCTCGGTGAACTTGGTCGCCTCGACCTTCACGAACGGCGCGTCGGCGAGCTTGGCGAGGCGGCGGCTGATCTCGGTCTTGCCGCAGCCGGTCGGGCCGATCATCAATATGTTCTTCGGGGTCACCTCCTCGCGCAGCTCGGGCGAGAGGCGCTGGCGGCGCCAGCGGTTGCGCAGGGCGACGGCGACGGCGCGCTTCGCCTCCTGCTGGCCGACGATATGGGCGTCGAGCGCGGCGACCACGGCCTTGGGGGTGAGCGTGTCGTTCATCTGTCCGGCGCCTGGAGTGACGGACGCATATTGATAGGTCAAATCGGGATTCCCGTTCTCGCGTTGGACTGTCCGGAAGAAGATGGCTCCGGACCAGGCGGAATCAAGCGGGCGATGCAGCGAAGCCGGCCGCGGATCGTTGCCGCCGTGGAACGAGAAGGCGTCGTGGAAGAGGAGGCTGGACTCTGATGGCGACGGACGATCTCGTGATGCGCGTGCTGCAGCGCCGCCCGGCCTGCGCCAAGGTGGGCGTGTTCGACGTCGACGGCATCTTCCGCGGCAAATATCTCGCGCCGGAGAAACTGGAAGCGGCGCTGGCCAAGGGCTTGGGCTTTTGCGACGTCGTCCTCGGCTGGGATTCGGCCGACCGGCTCTACGACAATGTGGCTTATACCGGCTGGCACACGGCCTATCCGGACGCCGAGGTGCGGCTGCTTCCGGAGACGGAGCGGGCGATGCCGTTCGAGGCCGGGATGCCGCTCGTCCTCGGCGAGTTCGCCGGCCGCGCCGAAGCGATCTGCCCGCGCGGAACGCTGCGGCGCGTGCTCGACCGGGCGGCCGCGGCCGGCTGCAAGGTCAAGGCGGCGGCCGAGTTCGAATTCTTCGTCTTCGAGGAGACGCCGCAATCGGTCCGCGAGAAGGGCTATCGCAACCTCAAGCCGATCACACCCGGCAATTTCGGCTATTCGATGCTCCGCTCGGGCGTGCATTCGGATTTCTATCAGGAATTGTGGTCGACCTGCGAGGAGATGCGGATCGAGATCGAAGGTCTGCATACCGAGACCGGCCCCGGCGTGATCGAGGCGGCGATCCGGGTCGACGACGCGCTCGAGGCGGCGGACAAGGCCGCCCTGTTCAAGACGATCGTCAAGATCCTCTGCCAGCGCCGCGGCTGGATGGCGACCTTCATGGCCAAATGGTCGAACGACTGGCCCGGCCAGTCCGGCCATCTCCATATGTCGCTGCTCGACGCGGAGAGCGGGCGCTCGCGCTTTTACGACGAAAAGGCGGACCTCGCCATGGCGCGGGAGATGCGCTGGTTCGTCGGCGGCCAGCAGGCCTTGATGCCGGAGCTGCTCGCCATGGTCGCGCCGACCGTCAATGCCTATGCGCGAATGATCCCGGGCTTCTGGGCACCGACGGCGGCCCTCTGGGGCTATGAGAACCGCACCTGCGCGCTTCGCGTCATCGGCGGCTCGCCGAACAGCCAGCGGGTCGAGTATCGGATCGCCGCCGCCGACATCAATCCCTATATCGCGCTCGCCGCCGCGATCGGCTCGGGCCTTTGGGGCATGGAGCAGGGGATCGAGCCCGACGCGCCGGTCGAGGGCAATGCCTATGCGATCGCGCCGCCGCCCGAGCGCCGGCTCCCGTCCACCCTGTGGGACGCCGCGCAGCGCCTGCGCGGATCGGCGGCGGCGCGCGCTTTGTTCGGCGACGAATTCGTCGACCATTATGCCGCGACCCGCGAATGGGAGGAACGCGAGGCGCGCAAGGCGGTGACCGACTGGCAGCTCGCCCGCTATTTCGAGATCATCTGACGGGCGGCACGTGGACGAGCTCCTCTGCATCTCGCCGGTCGACGGGCGCGTCTTTGCGCGGCGGCCGCTGACGCCGCCGGCCGATGTCGAGCGGGCGCTGGCGCGGGCGCGGCGGGCGCAACGCCACTGGGCGCGCGTGCCGCTTTCCCAGCGATGTGAAGTCATCCTTCGCTTCCTTGCCGCGATGGAGGGGTTGAACGACGCGATCGTGCCGGAGCTCGCCTGGCAGATGGGCCGGCCGGTCCGCTTCGGCGGCGAGCTCGGGTCGCTGAAGGAGCGGGTGGAGGCGATGGCCGCGCTCGCTCCGGAGGCGCTGGCGCCGGAAATCGTCGGCGAGGGGCGCAAGGTCGTCCGCGTCCCGGCCGGGTTGGTGCTGGTGATCGCGCCCTGGAACTATCCGTTCCTGACCGCGGCCAATACGATAATTCCCGCCCTGCTCGCCGGCAATGCGGTGCTGCTCAAGCATTCGGCGCAGACCTTGCTCGCCGGCGAGCGCTTCGCCGAGGCCTTCGCCGCCGCCGGCCTGCCGGACGGGCTCTTCGCCAATCTGTTCCTCGCCCACGCGCAGACCGGCCGGCTGCTCGGCGCCGGGCTCGTCGACCACGCCACTTTCACCGGTTCGGTCGAAGGCGGCCGCGCGATCGAGAAAGCGGCGGCGGGATCGTTCACGACGCTGACGCTCGAGCTGGGCGGCAAGGACCCGGCCTATGTCCGTGCCGATGCGGCGCTCGAAGCGGCGATCGCGGCGATCGCCGACGGCAGCTTCTACAATAGCGGCCAATCCTGCTGCGGCGTCGAGCGCATCTATGTGCACGAAGCGGTGTGGCAGCGTTTTCTCGACGGCCTGATCGAAGCGGCCCGCGCGCTGCGTCTCGGCGATCCGCTCGATCCGGAGACCAGCCTTGGACCGATGGCAACGGCCAAGGGCGCGGCGACGGTCCGGCGGCAGCTCCGCGAAGCGCTGGACGCCGGCGCGGCCGCCCATGTGCCGTCTCGACTCTTCCCCGCCGACGCTGGCGAGGGCGCCTATGCGATGCCGCAGGTGCTGACCGGCGTGGATCATGGCATGGCGGTGATGCGGGAGGAGACGTTCGGCCCAATCGTCGGCGTGATGAAGGTGCGCGACGATGACGAGGCGGTGCGGCTGATGAACGACAGCGTCTTCGGCCTCACCGCGTCGATCTGGACGCGGGATCTTGCCACCGCCGAACGGCTCGCCGCCGAAATGGAGGCGGGAACGGTCTTCGCCAATCGCTGCGACTATTTGGATCCGTGCCTCGCCTGGACCGGCGTCAAGCAAAGCGGCCGCGGCGCCTCGCTGGGCCGCCACGGCTTCGCCGCCCTTACCCGGCCCAAATCCCTCCATCTCCGGAGCATCTGATGGCTTTGCCCCGTGCCGACTGGAATTATCCCACCGCGATCCGCTTCGGCGCCGGCCGCGCCGCCGAGCTTCCCGACGCCTGCCGGGCGCTCGGCATCGAACGGCCCTTGCTCGTCACCGATCCGGCGCTGGCGGAGATGGACATGGTGCGCGACGCGCTGGCGGCGACCGGCGCCGGCCTGTTCTGCGCCATCCATGCCAATCCCGTCGGCGCCGACGTCGAGGCCGGGCTCGACGCGTGGCGCGAAGGCGGCCACGACGGCGTGATCGCGATGGGCGGCGGCAGCGCGCTCGACGTCGGCAAGGTCGTCGCCTTCATGGCCGGCCAGAGCCGACCGATCTGGGATTTCGAGGATCGCGAAAATTGGTGGACCCGCGCCGATCCCGCCGGCATCGCCCCCATCGTCGCGCTCCCGACCACCGCCGGCACCGGCTCGGAAGTCGGCCGCGCCGGGGTCATCCTCGACGAGGAAGCGGGGCTCAAGAAGATCGTCTTCCACCCGAAGATGCTGCCGGGGATCGTCATCCTCGATCCGGTGCTGACCGTCGGCCTGCCGCCCAAAATCACCGCCGCGACCGGCATGGACGCGCTGTCCCATTGCATCGAGGCCTTTTGCGCGCCCGGCTTCCACCCGATGGCCGACGGGATCGCCGCCGAGGGCGCCCGTTTGATTCACCTCTGGCTGGTGCGGGCGACCGAGGAGGGAAGCGATCTCGAAGCGCGCGGCGCCATGCTGGCGGCGGCGGCGATGGGCGCGACCGCCTTCCAGAAAGGGCTCGGCGCGATGCACGCTCTGTCGCATCCGATCGGCGCGGTCGCCGGAACCCATCACGGCCTCACCAATGCGGTGCTGATGCCTTATGTCCTCGCCTTCAACCGCGCCAAAGCCGGCGAGCGGCTGGCCCGCCTCGCCGCCTATCTCGGCCTTGCCGATCCTTCGTTCGACGGCTTTCTGGAGTGGGTCCTGGAGCTTCGACGCCGTCTCGGCATCCCGCACAAGCTCGGCGAGATCGGCGTCGGCGAAGGGGATATCGAGAGGCTCGCGCACATGGCCGAGGGAGATCCGTCCGCTGCCGGCAATCCGCGCCGCTTCGATGTGACCGCGGCGCGGCAGGTGCTGGAAGCGGCATTCGCGGGTAAGATCAGGTAGGTTGTTTCCCGCGAAAGCCGGGATCCAGATCTGAGTCCGAAACTGGACCCCGGCTTTCGCCGGGGAACAAAGGAAATAGCCCCCCTGGCTCAGGCGCTCGCCACCTTCTCCACGGTGAGGTTGCCGTTGGTGTAGACGCAGATTTCGGCGGCGATCGTCATCGCCTTGCGGGCGATGGTCTCGGCATCCTCCTCATAGTCGAAGAGCGCGGTGGCGGCGGCGAGGGCGAAATTGCCGCCGGAGCCGATCGCGGCGATCCCGGCGGCCGGCTCCAGCACGTCGCCGTTTCCGGTGAGAACCAGAGTCACCTCCTTGTCGGCGACGATCATCATCGCCTCGAGGTTGCGCAGATATTTGTCGGTCCGCCAGTCCTTGGCGAGCTCGACCGCGGCGCGCATGAGCTGGCCGTGATGCTGCTCGAGCTTGCGCTCCAGCCGCTCGAACAAGGTGAAGGCGTCGGCGGTGGCGCCGGCGAAGCCGGCGATCACGTCGCCGTCACCCAGCCGCCGGACCTTGCGGGCATTGGGCTTGATCACCGTCTGGCCGAGCGACACCTGGCCGTCGCCGGCGATCACCGCTTCGCCATTCTTGCGCACCGCAAGGATCGTGGTTCCGTGCCAGCTTTCCATGGTCGCTCCCGCTCTCTTTCGCGCTGAATGTGGGAAGCAGGTGCGGCGGCTGCAACGTCACTCGATATCGGCGAGGCTCCGCTCGATGCGCCGGTCCGGAATCAGCCAGATCGTGGCGACGATCGCGTAGAAGAGGACGGCGAGGAGCGGGAGGAAGAAGGCGGCGACGATCCCGCTTAGATAGAAGAGCAAGGAGATCTTGCCCTTGCGGTCGGTGCCGATCGCGGCGGCGAGCCTGGAATGGCCGGCGTCGCCGGCGATCAGCGCGCGCTGGGTGACGACATAGCTGATCGCCGCCATCAGGAGGACGAAGCCGTAGGCGGCGGTGGGGAGCGGCACGACGCCCTGCTCGTCGATCCAGCGGATCACGAACGGCACCAGCGACAGCCAGAAGAGCAGAGCGAGGTTCGCCCACAAAGCACCGCCGCGGACATGCTCGACCGCCTGGAGCATGTGGTGATGGTTGGTCCAGAAGATGCCGATATTCACGTAGCTCAAGGCATAAGCGAGCAGGATCGGCACCGTCGCCAGCAGGGCCTGCGGGGTGGCGGCCGCCGGCACCTTCATTTCAAGCACGGTGATGGTGATGGCGATCGCCAGCACGCCGTCGGTAAATGCCTCGAGCCTTTGTGCGCGCATCGTCCGTCTCCCCCTGAGCAGGGTGGCAGAAAGGCGCGGCGCGGGCCAGCCCGGCGATATTCGCAAGACAGCGGCGCCGGCCGGGATTAGGCCTTGCGCTGATGGCAATTCTCCTTGTCGCCGCCCTTGTCGGCTTGGTCATATTGTGGCTGATGCACGAACGGCTCGCCGAGCGCGTCGCGGAGCTGGAGACGTTCGTCGGACTCGCCGAGCCGGCTCCGCCGCAGCTGCCCGCCGAAACGGCCCCGCCGGCCGGAACGCCGTTCCGGCCGGAACCGGCGCCCGAACGCGCGCCGCGGGACATCGCGGCGATCGTCGGTCCTGCGCCGGCCGAGCCGCCTGCGCCGGCGCCGCCCCATCGGCCCTCGGCGGAGCAGCTCGGCGGCTGGTTCGAGCTTTATGTCGGCGGGCGGCTGCTGATCTGGATCGGCGGCATCGCGCTCGCCGTCGCCGGCGTGCTGATCGTGCGCTTCTCGGTCGGGCTGATCACGCCGCCGGTCCGGCTCGGCCTGGCGGCCCTTTTGGGCCTGGCGCTGATCGCCGGCGGCGAAATCGCCCGCCGCGGGCGCGGGGGCGCGCTCGATCCGCGCATCGCCCAGGCTTTGGTCGGGGCGGGCATCCTGATCCTCTATGCCGCGCCTTATGGCGGGCTCGTCCTCTACCATTTTTTCTCCAACGGCGCCTGCACCGCGGCGATGATCGCCGTCACCGTCGCGGCCCTGCTCCTCTCGCTTCGCCACGGCCCGCCGACGGCGGTGATGGGTCTCATTGGCGGCTTCGCCATTCCGTATCTCGTCGGCGACAGGAGCCAGAGCGCGATCCCCTTGCTCGTCTATCTCGGCCTGCTCGACGCGGCTCTGTTCGGCCTGGCCGGACGGCGCGGCTGGACCTGGCTCGCCGCCGCGGCGTCCCTGGTCAGCTTCGGCTGGATGATCCCTTTGCTCTTGTGGACGCCGGACAATGCGCTTGCCGGCGGCGTGTTCATTCTCGGCCTCAGCCTCGCCGCCTCGCTCATCCGCGTGGGGAAGGGGTGGCAGCTCGATTTCCTGCGGCCGGCCGCGATCGGCCTGATCCAGCTCGCCTTGCTCGTCGCGCGGAACGATCTCGGCATCGCCGCCTGGGGCCTGTTCGGCGCGCTCTCGGCGACCTCCTTCTTCCTTGCGATCCACCGCGCCGATTATCGGCTGGTCCCGGCTTTTGCCCTGGCCGCGTCCCTGGTCCTGCTCGCCGCCAAGGCGGCGATGCTGCAGCATTTTTTCCTTGCCGACGTGGCGTTGGGCATCGTCCTGCTGTTCGCCGGGGGGGCGCTGGCGGCGTGGCGCCTGGCGCCGCGGCCTTTGCTCTGGACCCTGACGGGCTGCGCCGCGGCGGCGGGCCCGCCGATCATCCTCCGCCTGGCCTGGCCGGAGCTTGTGTCGAACGCCGGCTGGACTCTGGCCTTCCTCGCGGCGGCTTCGATCCCTGCCCTGTTCGTCTGGCTCGACCGGGCGGTCGAGGAGCGCGGCCGCAGCCTGTTCCTTGCCGGAGCATCCGCGGCTTTGCTGCTCGCTTTGTCCCTGCGTGAGATCCTGCCCGACGATCTGGTCGCGGCGGGTTGGATGGCGGTGGGGCTGCTCGCCGCCCTCGCCGCCCGGCGGCTCGGGCGGCCGCTCGTCCCGGTGGCTTTGCTCGCCGCCGCAATGGCCACGGTCCGCGCGGCATTGAGCGTCCCCGATCTGTGGAACACGCTTGCCGGCGCGCTTGCGGGGGTGCCGGCGCTCGCGGCAAACCTTCCGTCCATCCCGACCGCGCTCGAATCGCTTTTGCTGCCGGCCCTGGTCCTGCTTCTCTTGCTTCTTCTCCTCGGCGACGAGGCCCGGGGGCGGAGGCCGAGCCCGCTCCTTGCCGTTTTCCTTCTCGCAGGCGCCGCGGCCTATATCCTGTTCAAACGGGCCTACGGCCTGTCGAGCGAAGCGGATTTCGAGGCGCGCGGCTTTGCCGAGCGGATGCTGATCACCCAGGCCCTGTTCGCCTTCGGCTGGGCGGCCTGCGCCGGGCTGCTCCCGCTCCCTCGCGCCGACGAAGACCGGACCTGGCCTGTCCTGAGCGGCGTCGAAGGGTGGGTGGGAATCTCGTTCACCGCGCTCGCCGCGGCGCGGCTCGTCTGGTTCGACATGCTGGTCGACAATCCCTTGTTCGTGACCCAGTCGGTCGGCCCCTGGCCCGTCGCCAACTGGCTCGCGCCCGCCTTCCTGCTCAGCGCCTTCCGGCTCTATCGCGCGCGGCGGAGCGCCGGCGCGCGCGTCCGCTCGGGCCTGTGGCTGATCCTCGCGCTCGCCGCCCTGATTTTCGGGGTGATGCTGATGGTTCGTCAGGGCTTCCAGGGACCGATCCTGTCGCGCCCGGGCGTTCCGGCGGCGGAATCCTACGGTTATTCGCTCGCCGGCCTGCTGCTCTCGATCGCCTTGCTGCTCGGCGGCATCCGCCTTCCCGACAAGGCGCTGCGGCTCGCCGGCCTCGTCCTCCTCACCGCGACCGCGCTCAAGGTGTTCCTGGTCGACGCTTCGGCGCTGGAAGGGGTGCTGCGCATCCTCTCCTTCCTCGGCCTCGGCATCGCCCTGATCGGGATCGGCAAGCTCTACACGGCGGTGCTGAACGCCGAGGCGGGGTCGGCCGGCGAGGCTCCCGTCACTCCACCCTGAAGTCGAGGATCGTCAGCCGCGCCCGACCGGTCGCGGCGACGCCATGGCCGTAGCCGCTGCCGCCGCCGAGGACGAAGCCGACCCGGTCCGCCGCCGCGAGCGCGGCGCGAAAGGCGGCTTGATTATTGCGGACGCTCGATTTCTCCACGGCGGTCCAATTGCCGTCGAGCGGTGCCGCCATTTCGTGCACGCCGGGCACGACCGGCCGTTGCGAGGCGAAGGTCGCGTACCAGCGATAGGTTTCGAACCGGCCCTCGCCGCTCCAATCGTCGCCGCCCCGCTGGAAATAGAGGCTGATGACCGACGGCAGGCTCGGCGCGGTCGCGGGCACGATCCGTACGCCCGGATCCGCGTCGATTCGGTAGCGCATGACGATGCGCGCCTTGCCCGCGAGCGAGCCGTGGCGGAAGGTCACATAATGGACGCTTCCGGGGACTTGCGGCAGGTCGATATGCCAGGCTCCGGCCGGACCCGGCGAGGGGTGAAGCGGCACGCCGCTCGAATAATCGCGGCCATCGATGATCGGGCCGATCGTCCACTGGTCCGGCCGCGGATGATCGGTGGGCGGTCCGTCTCCCGCTTCGACCCGGTCGCTGCAGGCGGCGAGGAAGGCGGCTGCGAGAAAAAAGCTCCTGAGGCCCTGCCTCTTCATCGGCGTCTCTTCATCGGCCTCCGTGCCGGCTCCCACGCCGTTTTTTGAGCCTCTGCAATGGAAGGTCCAGGGCCTTCCATTGCAGATAATGGTCGGGGCGACTGGATTCGAACCAGCGACCCCCACACCCCCAGTGTGATGCGCTACCAGGCTGCGCTACGCCCCGACCGGAAGCGGCCCCGCCTCCCGCGGCGGCGACCGAGGCGCGCGATTTAGGCCCCGGCCGCGGGGAAGGCAAGCGGCGACGGTCGCGCCCTACTGGACCGATTCTCCGGAATCGCCGATCACCCATTTGCTGGCGGCGCAGACATTGACCTGGCGGTGCTCGAACGTCTTGCCGTTCGCCATCACGACCTTGAGATCGTACATGCACTCGTTGGTGCCGTTGTCGATATTCGCCTGGATGCTGCTGCCGGCCGCGAGCGTCCGCTGGCCGAGCAGATCTTCCTCCCACGTCTTCGCCGTGACCGGCGACGCATAAAGATTGCTGACCGTCTGGCTGCTGATGTTCTGGACCATCACCTTGCGATTCTTGCCGTCGGTCGATGCCGCCGATGCCGCGCCCGCGAGCGTTGTCAGGGCCGCGACGGCGGCAAGCCATGTCAATGTCTTTCCCATGTTCCCCCTCCCTCTTCCACGGTCAGCCTCGTCCCCGGCCGGGAGATTATGCCTTCTCGGCCCGTCTGAACAGCCCATATGAAGCCGATCCCGTGTCGGGCCGGTGCGGGCCCGCCTTGCGCAAGGCGGCGCTGCCGTGATAGTCGCCGCCCGCTTCGGACGCGCCGTCGCGCGGGCCGCTCATCAGGTTTGTCTTTCGATGTTCTCTTCTTCCGCGAATGCCGCCGGCAGCGCCTCCTCGGGGATGGCCGGCCTCATCTCCTTCACGCCGTTCATCCTCATCCTGATCATCATGTACGTGCTGCTGATCCGGCCGCAGCAGCAGGCGCTGAAGCGCCAGCGGGCGAAGATCGACGCCGTCAAGAAGGGCGACGAGGTCGTCACCGGCGGCGGCCATATCGGCAAGGTGACCAAGGTGAACGAGCATGAGGTCGAGGTCGAATTCTCGAGCGGGCAGCGCCACCGCGTCGTCAAGTCGATGCTGAGCGACGTCCGCGCGACCGGCGCCAAAGCGGCGAACGACTGATCTCATGCTCGATTTTCCCCGCTGGAAGCGCATCTCCATCAGCCTCGCCCTTCTCCTTGGCGTGCTCTTCGCGATTCCGAGCCTGATCGGCGAGACCTATTCCAGGCAGCTCGGCCTCGGCTTCATGCCGCGCATCAGCTTCGGCCTCGACCTCCAGGGCGGCAGCCATCTCCTCTACGAAGCCGATGTCGCCGAGGTCGCCAAGACGCGCATCGCGGCGATGGAGGATTCGATGCTGACCCAGCTCAAGCGCAACGATCCGGCGATCGACGTCGGCGACGTCTCGACCGACAACGGCTCGCTGAGCTTCTTCGTCCGCAACCCGGCGCAGGTCGACGCCGCGATGGAGATCGCCCGCAAGCAGACCGCGGGCGTCGCCGGCACCGGCCAGCGCGACTGGGACGTCAACGTCGTCGACGGCAACAAGGTGGTGATGACGCCGACCAAATCGGGCATCGATTCCTTCATCGACGAAGCGATGGGCGGCGCCCGCGACGTCGTCCGCAAGCGCATCGACGCGCTCGGCACGCGCGAGCCGACCATCATCCGCCAGGGCTCGGACCGGATCCTGGTCGAGGTGCCCGGCTTTCAGAATCCGGCGGCGCTCAAGGCTCTGATCGGCCGCACCGCCCATCTCGAGTTCAAGCTGGTCGACCAGAATGTCAGCCCCGACGACCTGAAGTCGGGCCATGCGCCGATCGGCAGCCAGATCCTGAAATATGAGAATGGCGCGCCGATCGCGGTCCAGCGCCGCGCGATCATCAATGGCAGCCAGCTCACCAAGGCGCGGCAGGGCTACGGCCAGAATAACGAGCCCGAGGTCGAGATCGAGTTCAACGGCGAAGGCGCCAAGCGCTTCGCCGACGTGACCAGGGACAATGTCGGCAAGCCGTTCGCGATCATCATCGACAATGTCGTCATCTCCGCCCCCAATATCGAGACGCCGATTCTCGGCGGCTCGGCTTCGATCCACGGCGGCTTCACCGTCGATTCCGCGAATGAGCTCGCCATCGCGCTCCAGTCGGGCGCGCTGCCGGTGGCGCTCAAGGTGGTCGAGGAACGGACCGTCGGCGCGCAGCTCGGCCAGGATTCGATCCATGCCGGCGTCACCGCCTCGATCATCGCCTCGGTCGCGGTCGTGCTGTTCATGCTGATCACCTACGGCCGGTTCGGAATCTATGCGAACATCGCGGTGATCCTGAACATCTTCGTCATCCTCGCGGTGTTGGCGGTCCTGGGCGGAACCCTGACCCTTCCCGGCATTGCCGGCTTCGTCCTCACCATCGGCACCGCCGTCGACGCCAACGTGCTGATCAACGAGCGCATCCGCGAGGAGATCAGGCGCGGCCGCAACGTCGTCATGGCGGTCGAGCTGGGCTATAAGGAAGCCAGCCGCACCATCTTCGAGGCGAACGCGACCCACGCCATCTCGGGCATCGTCATGCTCCTGCTCGGCTCGGGGCCGATCAAGGGGTTCGCGGTGGTGCTGCTGATCGGCATCTGCACGTCGGTGTTCACCGCCGTCACCTTCACCCGGATGCTGACCGCCGGCTATATCCGCCGCCGCCGGCCCGCCGCGCTTCATATCTGATCGGCCCGAGGACCCTAACCATGCGTCTCCTCAAGCTCGTCCCCGACAACACCAACATCGACTTCGTCCGGCTGCGCAGCTGGGCGTTCGGCCTCACCGCCCTGCTGACGGTGATCGCCGTCTTCGCCACGGTGACGAGGGGCCTCAACCTTGGCGTCGATTTCGTCGGCGGCCTCAGCATCGAGGCGACGTTCAAGCAGGCGCCGGAAGTCGGCACCCTGCGCGCCGTGATCGACCAGCAAAGCGTGGGCGAGGCGAGCCCCACGCCCTATCTCGACAATCCGAGGGTGGTCTCGATCCGCCTGCCTCCGCCCACGAGCAAGGATCCGGGCGCGACCAACGCCGTCGTGAACAAGGTCCAGGGCGCAGTGGCGGCGAAATTCCCCGGCGTCACCTTCGGCAAGACCGATTCGGTTTCGGGCAAGGTGTCGGGCGAGCTGGTCCGCAGCGGCGTGCTCGCCGTCGTGATCGCGATGTTCGCCATCGCCATTTTCGGATGGTTCCGCTTCGAATGGCAGTTCGGCCTGTCGACGTTCGTATCGATCGGCCACGACGTGCTGATGACATTGGGCTTCTTCGCGGTGACGCGGATGGAGTTCGATCTCACCATCGTCGCGGCGGTGCTGACCGTGGTCAGCTATTCGATCAACGACAAGATCGTGATCGACGACCGTATCCGCGAGAATATGCGCAAATACCGGCAGATGGACATGCGCGGCATCGTCAACCTCTCGGTCAACGAGACGCTGCCGCGCACGGTGATGACCTCGCTGACCGTCCTCCTCGCGCTGGGCTCGCTGCTGTTCTTCGGCGGCCATGTGCTGCGCGGCTTCACCGCGGCGATGATCATCGGCGTGATCGTCGGCACCTATTCGTCGATCTACGTCTCCTCGTCGCTGCTCATCGCACTCGGCCTGAAGCCGCAGCCGCTGGCGGCTCCGAAGGTGAAGGGCGTCGCCTCCGGCGCCGAGCGGATCACCCGCGAAGGCTATTGAAAAGGGTTTCCGAATGAGTCGGATCGGCGAGGATCCGCCGGCTCCGGGGCCCGTCGTCACCGCCTTTGCCGCCGGCGGCGGCTTTTCCGTTCAGGGCGAGGTTTTCGAAGGCCTGTTCCTGACGCCGGAGCGCGCCTTCGCCTGGACGCCGCCCGCCGTGGCGGCGCTGGCGATCGGCGACCTCGCGCCCGTGCTCGACCTCGACCCGAAGCCCGAATTCGTCCTGCTCGGCACCGGATCGAGCCTGTGCTTCCCGCCGCGGGCCTTGGCGCGGGCGCTCGAGGAGCAGGGTATCGGCCTCGAAGCGATGGACAGCCGCGCCGCCGCCCGGACCTGGGGCCTGCTGCGCGGCGAGGAGCGCTGGATCGTCGCGGCTTTAATGCCGCTCGCCTGAGATCCGCGCCAGATGGGCGGCGAGCTCGGCGGCGTTGCGTTCCCAGCTGAACCGTTCCGCCGCCTTGCGCACATCCTCCCGCGCCGGCGGCCTGGCGAGCAGGGCGGCGATCGCGGCGGCGAGCGCGGCCGGATCGCGCGGCACCACCTCTCCGGCTTCCGGCCGGTCCACCACTTCATGAGCGGCGGCGGTTTCGGCGATCACGAGCGGAGTCCCGCAGGCGAGCGCCTCGACCCAGACATTGGCGAGGCCCTCCCGCTCGGCGGTGTGGAGCAGCAGGTCGGCGGCCCCGAGCGTTTCGGGCAGCTTGTCGTGCGGCTGCGCGCCGAGGAAGCGGATGCGCCCGGCAAGGCCATGCTCCCGCGCCCGCTTTTCGAGCGTCTGGCGCTCCGGCCCGTCGCCGACCACCAGCCAGGTCACATCGGGCACATGTGCGATCGCGGCCATGGCCAGAGCGTGGCTTTTCACCGGCACCAAAGCGCCGGCGGTAACGACGAGCGGGCCCTCGATCCCGAGCGCCGCCTTGGCCTCGTCCCGGTCGAGCGGCCGGAACGATGTCGCGTCGACGCCGGTATGGTGGACCGCGATCTTCGCCGCCGGCATTCCGAGCGAAGCCATCCTTTCCCTGAGCGCGCCGCTGACCGCGAGCAGGCCGTCGGCGGCGAAGGCGGCCTCGACCATCAGCCGGCGGATCGTCTCGTTTCCGCCCCAATGGTCGATGTCGCTTCCCCGTGCCTTGATCGATACGGGAACGCTGAGCGCGCGGCCGACCGCGACCGCGGCGACCCCGTCCGGCCAGAAATATTCGGCGTCGATCATTTCGAACGGGAAACGCTCCCTTATGTGCCGCAGCAGCGGAAGAAGCGTCTCGGTCAGCCGCTTCGCGGCCCAGATCCGCCCGAACGGCGGAAGCACCGGAAAGACCGGGCGATGGACGTCGAGGCCCTTCCAGCCTTCGACCTTCGCCAGGCGCGTGCGCGGGCGATAATGCGGGTGGCGCGACAGCGGCCAGGGCGGCAGGCCGACCGGGGCCACCACCTCCACCGCGACGTCGTCGCGCGCCGCCAGCGCAAGCGTCTGCCGCTCGACGAAGATGCCGAAATTCGGCCGGCTCGCGTCGGGAAACAGGGTCGAGAGGGTCAGCACCCGCAGCATCTGCGTCCCTCTAACGGCTGGGTTATTAAACCGCCGTTCATCGCCGTTCGCGACAACGACCCTATCCGCTTGGCCTCCGTCCAACCCTTCGCTAAGAAGCCCCGATGCGTCATTTTTCCCGTCCGATCGCCGCCGCCGTCGCGCTCGTCTGCGTCATGTCCCTCTCCGCCTGCGCCGGCCGGGGAAAGCATACAAGGGCCGACACCCAATATGTCGCCCGCGACGTCAACACGCTCTATCTCCTCGCCAAGGACCAGCTCGAGCGCGGCAATTATGCCGCCGCCGCCGGGGTGTTCGACGAGGTCGAGCGCCAGCATCCCTATTCGATCTGGGCCCGTCGCGCCCAGCTGATGAGCGCGTTCAGCTATTATGCGGCGCGCGAATATCAGAAGGCGATCGACAGCGCCCGCCGCTTCATCACCATCCATCCGGGCAACAAGGACGCGCCTTACGCTTATTATCTGGTCGCGCTCAGCTATTACGAACAGATCAACGACGTCGAGCGCGATCAGGCGACGACCCGTTCGGCGCTCGACAGCCTCAACGAGCTGATCCGCCGCTTCCCCGACACGCGCTACGCCGCCGACGCGCGGCTGAAGATCGATCTGGTCCGCGACCATCTCGCCGGCCAGGAGATGGAGACCGGCCGTTTCTACGAGAATCACCGTGAATGGCTGGCGGCCTCGCTTCGCTTCCGCCGGGTGATCAACGAATATCAGACGACCAGCCATGTTCCGGAGGCGCTGATGCGCCTCACCGAAACCTATCTCTCGCTCGGCATTCCCGAGGAAGCGCGCAAGTCCGCGGCCGTGCTCGGCGCCAATTATCCGGGCACCAAATGGTATAAGCGGGCCTATTCGCTGACGACCCATTATCCGCCGCGCCCGGTCACGGCCTCGGCGGCGCCCGCGGCAGCGCCTCCCGCGGCCCCGCCGGCGGCTCCGGTCCCTGCGCCGGCCGCCGCGACGCCCGCCGATGCGAGCACCCCGCCGCCCGCGACGAATCCGGCGCCCGCGACGACGCCGGCGCCGACCGAAGCGCAGCCGGCGTCCGCTCCGGCGCCCGCGCCGACCGATGCCCAGCCGGTCCCGGCGCCGGCGCCGGCGAGCACCCAACCGACACCCCCGCCGCCGCCATCCGACGCATCGGCGCAACCGCACGCTTGATCTGAGCTTTTCGCCGGTGGCACAGTCCGGTCGATGCTGACCGGGCTCTCCATTCGCGACGTCGTGCTGATCGAGAGCCTCGACCTCGAATTCGGCCCGGGGCTCGGCGTGCTCACCGGCGAGACCGGCGCTGGAAAATCGATCCTGCTCGACGCGCTCGGCCTCGCCCTCGGCACGCGCGCCGACAGCGGCCTGGTGCGGCACGGCCAGGCCCAGGCGGTGGTCGCAGTCAGCTTCGAACTCCCGCCGGACCATGCGGCGCGCGCCCTGCTCGCCGAGAACGGCCTGGAGGGCGAGGCGGACGAGCCGCTCGTCGTCCGCCGCATCGTCCGCGCCGACGGCGGCAGCCGCGCCTTCGTCAACGACCAGTCGGTCTCGCTCGCTCTGCTGCGCGAGCTTGGCGCGATGCTGGTCGAGGTCCACGGCCAGCAGGACGATCGCGGCCTGCTCAACCCGCGCGGCCATCGGGCCCTGCTCGACGCGTTCGGGAGGATCGACGTATCCGATGCGGAGCAGGCGTGGCGCTTCTGGCAGCAGGCGGAGACCGATCTCGCCGCCGCGCGCGAGGCGCTCGACGCGGCTCTGCGCGACCGCGAGTGGCTCGAACATGCCGCCTCCGAGCTGGCGGCGCTCGCGCCCGAAGCGGGGGAGGATGAGGCGCTCGCGGCCCTCCGCGCGAACATGCAGAAAGGCGCCCGCCTCGCCGAGGACATTGAAGCGGTCGGCGAATTGCTCGACGGCTCGGAGGGCGGCCTCGCTCTGCTGCGCCAGGCGGTGCGGCGGATGGAACGGATCGGCGGCGAGCATGAGAAGCTGGGTGACGCGCTGGCGGCGCTCGATCGGGCGCTGATCGAGGCGTCCGAGGCCGAGGATGCGCTCGAAGCCGCCGCCGAGGCCCTGGCCTGCGATCCGGCGCGGCTGGAGGCGGCCGAAGCGCGGCTGTTCGAGATAAGGGCGCTCGCGCGCAAGCACCGCGTCGAGCCCGACGCCCTGCCCGCGCTCGCCGCCGATCTTTCCGCCCGGCTCGCCGCGCTCGAATCGGGCGAGCAGGGGCTGGCGGCGCTGGAGCGCGCGGTGCTTGAGAAGCGCGCGGCCTATGAGGAAGCGGCGGCGCGCCTCGGCGACATGCGCAAGGCGGCCGCCGCCCGGCTCGACACGGCGGTCGCCCGCGAGCTGGCGCCGCTCAAGCTCGACGCCGCCCGTTTCCGCACCGCGATCGAGCCGCTCGCCGAGGCGCAATGGAGCGGCCGCGGGCGCGACCGGGTCGAGTTCGAAGTCTCGACCAATCCTGGCGCGCCGTTCGCGCAATTGACCCGAATCGCCAGCGGCGGCGAGCTGTCGCGCTTCATCCTCGCGCTCAAGGTGGCGTTGGCCGAACGGAGCGACGCGCGGACGATGATCTTCGACGAGATCGACCGCGGCGTCGGCGGCGCCGTCGCCAGCGCGATCGGCGAGCGCCTCCACCGGCTCGCCGGGACCGCCCAATTGCTCGTCGTCACCCACAGCCCGCAGGTGGCGGCGCGCGGCAACCGCCATCTCCTGATCGAGAAGAGCCATGACGGCCTCGTCACCCGCACCGGCGTGCAATTGCTCGACGAATCCCGCCGCCGCGAGGAGATCGCCCGCATGCTCTCGGGCGCAGAGGTCACCGACGAAGCGCGGGCGCAGGCCAGCCGGCTGCTGGAGGTGGCGTGAAGGTTAAGCCTCCTCCCGCAAGCGGGAGAAGGGGAGCAACGGAAGCTAACGCCCGAAGGAGCTGAATGGCCGGCTCGGGAGTTGCGCGGCATAAGCTTTTGTTTCTGGAAGAATGCGCCGCCTGCGGCAGGCGTCTGGGTGTGCAGCACGGCCCGCCACTTGCCGTTCTTCCGGTGCCAGACGCTCGCCACCCAATAGCGGCCGGTGAAGGCGGCGCCGTGGACCTGCCCCGAAATGTCGATCCGGTAGGTGGTGGCGATCGTGTCCGGATCGATCGGGCGAACGTCGAAGAAGCTGATTTCGAAATCGTGCAGCATCACATCCTTGATCCCGGCGACGTCGACGGCGACGGTGCGCGGGCCGTCGGGATAAAGGCCGACATAATCGGGCGCCATCGCGGCCGCGAAATCGTCCGGTTTGTGATCCTTCACCGCCTGCCAGACCGCTTTCTCGCGGCCGAGCGCCTCCATCGTTCCGGACGATGCGGATTGGGCAAAGGCCGGCAGCGGCGCGAGCAAAAGGGCGGCACCGGCAAGGCTTGCAAACAGGCGCATTTCATCCTCCCCCAAGTTTGAGCGGAACAGGCTATGCGTCCGGCGGCGCGGTGGCAATGCGCGGGCCTTGAACCCCGAGCCCAGCGGTTCTAGCCGGGCAGGATGAGCGACCCGCAAAACCCGGTCGAAGCCGCGGCCGAGCTGGAGCGGCTGGCGCTGGAGATTGCGCGGCACAACCGCCTCTACCATGGCGAGGACGCGCCCGAGATCAGCGACGCCGATTATGATGCGCTGATGCGCCGCAACGCAGCGCTGGAGGCGCAATATCCGGATCTGGTCCGCGCCGACAGCCCGTCGAAGCGGGTCGGCGCCACGCCCGAGGGACCGCTTGCCAAGGTGGCACATGCGCTGCCGATGCTCAGCCTCGACAACGCCTTCGCCGACGAGGAAGTACGCGATTTCGTCGGGCGGGTGCGCCGCTTCCTTCGGCTCGGCGAGGATGAGGAGGTGGCGCTCACCGCCGAGCCCAAGATCGACGGCCTTTCCTGCTCGCTCCGCTACGAGAAGGGCGTGCTCGTGCTCGCGGCGACGCGCGGCGACGGCTCGGTCGGCGAGGACGTCACGCCCAATGCGCGCACCATCGCCGACATTCCGGAGCGGCTGAAGGGGAGCGCGCCGGACGTCTTCGAGATACGCGGCGAGGTCTATATGTCGAAGGCCGATTTCGCCGCGCTCAACGAACGGCAGGCCGAGGCGGGGGGCAAGATCTTCGCCAATCCCCGCAACGCCGCCGCCGGCTCGCTGCGCCAGAAGGATCCGGCGATCACCGCCGCCCGGCCCCTGCGCTTCTATGCCCATGGCTGGGGCGAGGCGTCGGCGCTGCCGGCGGACACCCAGCTCGGCGTGATGCGGGCGATCGAGGCATGGGGCGTGCCGGTTTCGGAGGATCTCGAGCGGTTCACCGATCTCGACCTTATGCTCGCTTGCTATCGCGGCATCGAGGCGAAACGGGCGGACCTCGCCTTCGACATCGACGGCGTCGTCTACAAGGTCGACCGGCTCGACTGGCAAAGGCGGCTCGGCCAGGTGGCGAGGGCGCCGCGCTGGGCGCTCGCCCACAAATTCCCGGCCGAGCGGGCGGAGACGATGCTCGAGGCGATCCATATCCAGGTCGGCCGCACCGGCAAGCTGACCCCGGTCGCGCGGCTGACCCCGGTCAGCGTCGGCGGCGTCACCGTGACCAATGCGACCTTGCACAATGCCGACGAGATCGCGCGGCTGGGTGTACGCGTGGGCGACCGCGTGCTGATCCAGCGCGCCGGCGACGTCATCCCGCAGGTGCTCGAGAATTTGACGCCGGACGTCGAGCGGCCCGCTTACGTCTTCCCGGACCATTGCCCGGAATGCGATTCGGAGGCGGTGCGCGAGGAGGGCGAGGTCGATATCCGCTGCACCGGCGGCCTGATTTGCCCGGCCCAGCGCGTGGAACGGCTGCGCCATTTCGTCAGCCGCCACGCGCTCGACATCGAGGGGCTGGGCATCGTCCATATCGAGAATTTCTTCCGCGACTCGATCCTCCAGTCGCCGGCCGACATCTTCCGGCTGACGCGGGACCAGTTGCTGGCGCGCGAGCGCTGGGCGGAGGTCTCGGCGGCCAACCTCATCGCCGCGATCGACGCCAGGCGCCGGCCGCCGCTCGACCGCTTCCTCTACGCGCTCGGCATCCGCCATGTCGGCGAGGTGACGGCGCGCGATCTCGCCCGCCGCTATCGCAGCTGGGCCGATTTCCGGGCGATGATCGAGAGCGCGCTCAAGATCCGCGCCGGGATTGAGGCCGAGGAAGGCGAGGAGGAGCGCAAGTTCCTCCAGCGCCGCGACAAGGCCGTGGTCGCGGCCGTCGAGACTCCGAACATCGGGCCGGAAGTCGCCAATGCCTTGCTCGATTTCTTCGAGGAGCCGCACAATCGCGAGGTGCTCGACGATCTGCGCGACGCCGGCGTGCGGCCGGAGGACGTCGTCTGGGAGACGAAGGACTCGCCGGTGACCGGCAAGACCATCGTCTTCACCGGCGCGCTGGAGACCCTGTCGCGCGACGAGGCCAAGGCCCAGGCCGAGGCGCTCGGGGCCAAGGTGGCGGGATCGGTCTCGGCCAAGACCGATCTCGTCGTCGCCGGCCCCGGCGCGGGTTCGAAGCTCAAGAAGGCGCAGGAATTGGGGGTCGAGGTGATCGACGAGGCGGCGTGGAATGCGCTGGTCGCCGAGGCCCGCTAGGGCGAGTTGTGAATTAGCCACTCCCCTTCAGGGGAGGGGCGATGCGATGCGATCGCGACCGGCTCTAATGCTTGCCCGCTTGCGTGTGTGCGTGCCAGACAATGAAAAACTATTCGGGAGGTGGCGATGAAGGTTTTTCTGACCGCTCTGGCCTTCGCGGCCCTTCCCGCCGCCTTGCTCGCCCAGGCGTTGCCCAGCCCGCCGACCGTGCCCCAGCGGCCGCACGCGGTGAAAGGCCCGGACGGGCTGGTGCGCAACGATCCTTATTACTGGCTTCGCGACGACACGCGGAAGAATCCGGAGATGCTCGCTTATCTGAAGGCCGAGAACGATTATGCCGATGCCTCGCTCGCGCCGCTGAAGCCGCTCCAGGACAAGCTCTATGACGAGTTCATCGGCCGGCTGAAGCAGGACGACAGCTCGGTCCCGTACCGGAGGCGCGGCTATTATTATTATACCCGCTTCGAGACCGGGCAGGATTATCCGGTGGTGGCGCGCCGCAAAGGCGCGATGGACGCGCCCGAGGAGGTATTGCTCGACCAGCCGGCCATGGGCCGCTTCAAGGGCTATTTCCAGGTCGGCGACGCCGAGACCAGCCCGGACAATCGGCTGCTCGCTTATGCCGAGGACGATGTCGGCCGCCGCCAATATGTGCTGCACGTCAAGGACATCGCGACGGGGCAGCTGCTTCCCGACGTCGTCGAGAATGTCGAGCCGAACCTGGTCTGGGCCGACGACGACAAGACGATCTTCTATGTCGAGAAGGACCCCGTCACCCTGCTCAGCAAAAGGGTGAAGGCGCACGTCCTCGGCACGCCGGCATCGGCGGACCGGCTCGTCTATGAGGAATCGGACGACAGCTTCTACCTGGGGCTGAGCCGCACCACCTCGGACAAATATATCTGCATCGACCTCGAGAGCACCGTCAGCACCGAGCAACGCTGCACCAGCGCGGCTTCGCCGGGCGCCTTCACCGTTCTGGCGCCGCGACAGCGCGAATTCCTTTACGGGGCCGACCATGTCGGCAACCGCTGGATCGTCCGCACCAACTGGAACGCACCCAATTACAAGCTGATGACGGTTTCCGACGCCGATATGGCGGGCGGGCGCGACAAATGGACCGATCTCGTTCCGCATAGCGCCAGCGTGTTCATCGACGGCGTCAAGCCGATGAACGACTATATCGCGATCGTCGAGCGGGCCGGCGGCAACAAGCGCCTGCGGCTGCTCGCCGACGACGGCAGGAGCAAGCTCGTCGCCTCCGACGAGCCCGCTTATGCGATGGACCTCGACGTCAATGCCGAGCCCGAATCCGAATGGCTGCGCTACCGCTACGATTCGCTGACGACGCCGAGCCGGATCTACGAGGTGAATATCCGGACCGGCGAGCGCCGCCTCCTGAAGCAGCAGCCCTCGCCCGGCTACGATCCGGCCAATTACGTGACCGAGCGGGTGTGGGCGAACGCGCGCGACGGCACCCGCATCCCGGTCTCGCTCGTCTATCGCAAGGGCTTCCGCAAGGACGGGACCGCGGCCCTGCTCCAATATGGTTATGGCAGCTACGGCCTGTCCACCGATCCGGGCTGGAGTCCGACGGTGGCGAGCCTGCTCGACCGGAACATGGTCTATGCGATCGCCCATATCCGCGGCGGCCAGGAAATGGGGCGCGCCTGGTACGACCAGGGCCATTTGCTCAACAAGAAGAACAGCTTCACCGATTTCATCGACGTCACCCGCTGGCTCGTCGCCCATGGCTATGCCGCGAAGGGCCGGGTGGCGGCGCTCGGCGGCAGCGCCGGCGGGCTGCTGATGGGCGCGGTCGCGAACATGGCGCCCCAGGATTATCGGGTGGTGGTGGCGCAGGTGCCGTTCGTCGACGCGGTGACGACGATGCTCGACGCGTCGATCCCGCTCACGACCAACGAATATGACGAATGGGGCAATCCGTCGCAGCGCCGATATTACGACTACATGCTGTCCTACTCGCCCTATGACAATGTCGCGCGCAAAGCCTATCCGGCCCTCTTCGTCGGCAGCGGCCTGTGGGACAGCCAGGTCCAATATTACGAGCCGACCAAATGGGTGGCCAAGCTCCGCGCGATGAAGACCGACAGCAATCCGCTCGTCTTCCGGATCAACATGGAAGCGGGGCATGGCGGCAAATCCGGCCGCTTCCGCCGCTATCGCGACACCGCCGAATATTATTCCTTCATGCTGAGCCAGCTCGGCGTGGCGTCCTGAGAAGTCGCCTTTTCCGCATGACGAGGGTCGGCCATTCGCTGCGCGCGATGCGGCCGGTCAGCATCAGTCCCTCGCGCCGATAGGCGGCGGCGACCCGCTCGGCCTGGGATTCGAGCAGGCCGGCAAGCAGGAGCCGGCCGCCGGGGCCGAGCGCCGCCGCCACCGACGGCGCGAGCGCGATCAGCGGCCCGGCGAGGATGTTGGCGATGACGAGGTCATAGCGCGCGCGCGCCTTCAATCGCGGATGCTCGAGGCCGGCCGCGACGGCGAGGTCGAGTTGCCCTCGCGCGCGGCCCAGCCTTACCCCGTTGATCGCCGCATTCTCCTTCGCGACCTCGATCGCGACCGGGTCGATGTCCGACGCCGTCGCCCGCGCCGCGGGCCACAGGCGCAAAGCCGCGAAGGCGAGGAGGCCGGTGCCGGTGCCGAGATCGAGGATGTTGCCGAAGGCGGCGCCCCCGTCGCGGAGGCGGCTGAGCGCGATCAGGCAGCCGCTCGTCGTCTCGTGCTGGCCGGTGCCGAAGGCGCGGCCGGCGTCGATCTCGAGCGCGATCGCGTCCCGGGGCCTCTGGTCGCGGTGCAGCGGCGTGTGGACAAAGAAGCGGCCGGCGCGGATCGGCTCCAGCCCTTCCTGGCTCAGCGTCACCCAATCGCGGTCCTCGACCTTCTCGACCTGCGGCGCGGCGCCCGCGGCGCTCGGCACGAGATCGGACAGGAAGGCGAGCATCTCGCCGGTCGGCGTTTCGCTGAAATAAGCGTCGAGCCGCCATTGGTCGGGCCGCGCGGAATCCGCTTCGCTCGTCATCAGCACCGGCGGAAAATCGAGCAGGGCGAGCGGTGTGATATCCTCCTTCAGCGCCTCCGCCTCCGCCCGCGTGCAGGGCAGGGTGACCTTCCAGCTGGTCACAACAAAATCCTCCCCTGCATTTGCAGGGGAGGGGGACCATCCGGAATGAGCAGGTCGCCATGTCCCCCGGACATGGCTGCGCAGATTGGCAGATGCGGGCTGCCCCGCAGCCCGCAGCCATGTCCGGGGGACATGGCGGGCCTGCCAATGGCACTGCGCACCTGCTCATGGTGGAGGGGCCTTCGTGCCAGGTGCCGAGCCCCCTCCACCGCGCTACGCGCGGTCTCCCTCCCCGTTCCGGGGAGGATTTTAGCGGACGAAGCTGGCGCCATTGACGTCGATCACCGCGCCGGTGGCCGAGGCGGGGGCCTGGGTGGCGAGCCAGCGGACGGTTTCGGCGACCTCCTGGGCGGTCGCGATGCGGCCCAACGGGATGTCGGCGAGCACCTTCCGGCCGCCGCGCGACTGCATGTAATCGTCGACCATGTCGGAGGCGGTGAAGCCCGGGCACACGGTGAAGGCGAGGATATTCTCGCCCGCATAGCCGCGCGCGATCGACTTGGTCATTCCGACCATGCCGGCCTTGGAGGCGGCATAATGCCAGTGCTGGGGCGAATCGCCGCGATAGGCGGCGCGGCTGGCGATGTTGACGATGCGGCCGCCGCCTTGCTCGCGGAAATGGAGCACGGCGACGCGGCAGAGCTCGGCCGCGGCGGTGAGGTTGATCCGCATCGTCCGCTCCCACCCGGCGACCCATTGGCCGTGGGGATCGTCGATCGGATCGGCCTCGAAGATTCCGGCATTGTTGACGAGCACGTCGATGCGGCCGCCGAGCCGTTCCAGCGCCGCGCGCCACAGCGCCTCGGCCGCGCCGGGCTGCGACAGGTCGGCGGCGATGCGGCCGTCGCCGCCCGTGGAGCTGTGGCCGACGACTTCATGGCCTTCGAGCGCGGCGACGATCGCCTTGCCGATGCCGCGGCTGGTGCCGGTGACCAGGATGTTGAGCGGAGTCATGCCCGTCCGATAGGGCGGTCGAGGGGGCAGGGGAAGGGCGGCCCTTGGCCTGTTTCGTCATGCCGGCCTTGATGATCGGGATGCTCTGTCCCCCGGACAGAGCATCAGGGGCCCGATCATGGCATCCACCTTCTTCCCACGAACCGGCGAAAAGAAGGTGGACCCCGGCTCGCAGCGAAGCTGCGGTTCATCCTAAGCGACGCCGCAGGCGGCGTCGAAGGGCCGGGGTGACGGCTTATGCGAATATGCGAGGGTTACGCCGCGAAGGTGCTGACGAACGAGCCGGCGGCCGCCTTGAAGCGGGCCATCTGCTCGTCGACATGGCCGAAATTCTTGGTCAGCCCGTCGATCTCGCCCGCGACATTCTCCGTATCCTGGCGGATCGCGGCGATGGTCGAGGACATGGAGTCCGCCGCAAGCGCGGTCTCGTCGACCGCGGCGGTGATCATCGTCACGGTCTGCGCCTGCATCTCCATCGCCTCGCGGATGCGGGTGGCGCTGGTCTGCACTTCCTCGACCGTGCGCTGGATCGAGCCGTTGGCGTCGACCGTCTGGCGCGTCGCCTGCTGGATCGCGGTGATCTTGGCGGTGATGTCGTCGGTGGCGCGCGCGGTCTGGCTGGCGAGCGTCTTCACCTCCTGGGCGACGACCGCGAAGCCGCGGCCGGCATCGCCCGCCCGCGCCGCCTCGATCGTCGCGTTGAGGGCGAGGAGGTTGGTCTGGCCGGCAATGTCGCGGATCAGGCCGAGGATCGATTCGATCGCCTCGACATGGGCGGAAAGCGCCCGGCTGACCTCGACCGCTTTCTCGGCCTGGTCGCCGGCGCGGGTGGCGACGCCGGCGGCGACCTCCACTTCGGTGCGCGCATCCTCGATCGCGCGGATCAGGCCGGCGGCGGTCTGCGCGGCCTCGCGCATGGCGAGGGCCGATTGCTCGGCGGCGGCGGCGACCTCGGAGGTCTTGCCGAGCATGCCGCGCGCGGCGGCCGAGGCTTCGGCGGCCTGGGCGCGGATCATCCGGCTGTCGGAGGCGGTGCGTTCGGCGGCGCTGACGATCTCCTCCTGGAAATGGGAAGCGCCGGCGGTGCGGCGGTCGCGCTCTTCCTCGGTGCGGACATGGTCGAAATGGGTGGCGAAGATCTCGGCCTCCAACAGGGTCGCCTGGTTGAGGCTGCGGACGAGGCGGGCGAAACGCTCCGGCTCGCCGCCGATCTTCTCGTGCAGGATATTGTGCCCTTCGGCCGATGCGGCGGTGATCGCCGCGAGCAGGGTGGTCAGCGACACCTTCCGCGACGTCGCCTTGCGCACCAGATCTTCCGCCATGTCGGCCCAATCCTGGCCGCCGGCATTGGAATAACGCGCGGAAATGTAGGTGACGGCGCCCGGAATCAGGTCGTCGACCTTCTTGCGCTCGGCCCATTCCGCGGCGTCGGGCGCCGCCAGGAAATGGGTCCAGTAAGCGCGCGCGAGCCGCTCGATCTGGTCGGCGAACAGATTGCCGATCTCCCGGCAGTCCTCGACCAGCCGTCCGTCGGTGTCGAACCGCGCGATTCTCGATTCAACCCTAACCTGGTTTGCACTGCTCGCCATTTGGCCGCGTCCTTCGCTGGAATTGACCAACCTCATCGCCGGGAATGGTAAAAATCGCGTTAGCATCCGGCCCCGGCGCGCGTTTTTAACCCTGGGTCCCCGCGCTCGGCCGCGCCGTTGCGGAAACCGGCCGCAGACCCTAAGAGCGCGGCAACGAAAGGGAGCCCAGACGCTTCATGGCCACCAACCCCTCGCGCCCGCTTTCGCCCCATCTGTCGATCTGGCGGTGGGGCCCGAACATGCTCGTCTCGATCCTCCATCGCGTGACCGGAAGCGGCCTCGCGACGATCGGAGCGATCGTCCTAATCTGGTGGCTGGTCGCCGCGGCGGCCGGGCCCGAAGCCTATGCGAGCTTCACCGGCCGGGCGACGAGCTGGTACGGCATCGTCGTCGGAATTGGGCTGAGCTGGGCCTTCTTCCAGCATATGCTCTCGGGCCTCCGCCATTTCGTCATGGATATCGGCGCCGGCTATGAGCTGAAGCGCAACACATTCTGGGCGAACATGACGCTCGTCGGCTCCGTGCTGCTGACCGCCCTGCTCTGGGCCTGGATCTGGTGGGGAGCGCGCGCATGACCACGGAAACCCCGCTCGCCCGCGTGCGCGGGCTCGGCTCGGCTCGCGAGGGCGCGCATCATTGGTGGATCGAGCGGCTGACCTCGGTCTCGACCTTGCTGCTCTTCATCTGGCTGCTCGTCTCCTTGCTGCGCCTGCCGGGGCTCGACTACCGGACCGTCGTCGAATGGCTGCAGAGCCCGCTCGCCGCGGTGCCGATGCTGCTGCTGATCGTCTCGACCTTCTGGCATCTGAAGCTCGGCATGCAGGTGGCGATCGAGGATTATGTCCATGAGGACGGCTGGAAGTTCCTCGCCATCCTGGTGCTGAATTTCCTGACCGTCGGCGGCGCCGCCTTCGCCATGTTCGCATTGCTCAGGATCGCCCTGGGCGGGCCCGCCCATGGCTGAGGCCTACAGGATTATCGACCATAGCTACGACGTCGTCGTCGTCGGGGCCGGCGGCTCGGGTCTGAGGGCGACGATGGGCGCGGCCGAGGCGGGGCTGAAGACCGCCTGCATCACCAAGGTCTTCCCGACCCGCAGCCACACCGTCGCCGCCCAGGGCGGCATCGCCGCCAGCCTCGGCAACATGGGTCCGGACCATTGGACCTGGCACATGTACGACACGGTCAAGGGCTCGGACTGGCTCGGCGACCAGGATGCGATCGAATATCTCGTCCGCGAGGCGCCGGCCGCGGTCTACGAGCTCGAACATGCCGGCGTCCCGTTCAGCCGCACGAACGAGGGCAAGATCTACCAGCGCGCCTTCGGCGGCATGATGCAGAATATGGGCGAGGGCCCGCCCGCCCAGCGCACCTGCGCCGCCGCCGACCGCACCGGCCACGCCATGCTCCACGCCCTCTACCAGCAGAGCCTGAAGCACGACGCCGACTTCTTCATCGAATATTTCGCCATCGATCTGATCATGGAGGATGGGGAATGCCGGGGCGTGATCGCGCTCTGCCTCGACGACGGCAGCGTCCACCGCTTCACCGCCCAAGCTCTGGTGCTGGCGACCGGCGGCTACGGCCGCGCCTATTTCTCGGCGACCTCGGCCCACACCTGCACCGGCGACGGCGGCGGCATGGTGCTTCGCGCCGGCCTGCCGCTCCAGGACATGGAGTTCGTCCAGTTCCATCCGACCGGGATTTACGGCGCCGGCGTGCTGATCACGGAAGGGGCGCGCGGCGAGGGCGGCTATCTCACCAATAGCGAGGGCGAGCGCTTCATGGAGCGCTATGCGCCGTCGGCGAAGGACCTCGCCTCGCGCGACGTCGTCGCGCGCGCCATGGCGATGGAGATCAGGGAAGGGCGCGGCGTCGGGCCGGAGAAGGACCATATGTTCCTTCATCTCGACCATATCGACCCGAAGATCCTCGCCGAGCGGCTCCCCGGAATCACCGAGACCGGCAAGATCTTCGCCGGCGTCGACCTCCGGCGCCAGCCGCTGCCGGTCGTGCCGACCGTCCACTACAATATGGGCGGAATCCCGACCAACCATCATGGCGAAGTGGTCACGCTGAAGGACGGCGATCCGGACAAGATCGTCCCCGGCCTCTTCGCGGTCGGCGAGGCGGCCTGCGTCTCGGTCCATGGCGCCAATCGGCTCGGCTCGAACAGCCTGATCGACCTCGTCGTCTTCGGCCGCGCCGTCGGCCACCGCGTCGCCGAGACGCTGAAGCCGGAGGCGGCGCAGCGGCCCTTGCCGAAGGGGTCGGAGGAATTCGCGCTCTCGCGCCTCGACCGCTTCCGATTCGCCGCCGGCGGGAGCCCGACCGCCGACATCCGCCTCCAGATGCAGAAGGTGATGCAGACCGACTGCGCCGTCTTCCGCACCGAGAAGACCCTGTCCGACGGCCTCGAGAATATCGACAAGGTCTATCGGCGGATGGAGGACATCCGCATCACCGACCGCAGCCTGATCTGGAACACCGACCTGGTCGAGACGCTCGAGCTCGACAATCTCATCGCCCAGGCGGTGGTGACGATGCATTCCGCTGCCAACCGCAAGGAAAGCCGCGGCGCCCATATGCACGAGGATTATCCGACCCGCGACGACGTGCATTGGATGAAGCACACGGTGAGCTGGTTCGACGGCTGGGGCGGCAAGGGTGGCGAGGTGCGGCTCGATTACCGGCCGGTTCACGATTACACGCTCACCGACGACATCCAGTATATCAAGCCCAAGCCGCGGGTTTATTGACCCTGCTCCCCTCCCTGGAAGGGAGGGGCCGGGGGTGGGTACGAGCGCAGCGAGCCTGGCACAGCGGCCCGACCCGCCTTCGGCGGACCCACCCCTAGCCCCTCCCTTCCAGGGAGGGGAATTGGCGGCCCTAGCCCATCCGTCTGCCGCTTCGGATCGTCATGCTACGCCATTATAGGCGAACTGCGTGAAGCGCCGTGCGCTCACATCATATTCGACCCCGAAAAATCCGGGACCGCCGTCACAGACGGTCACAGGCTGCGTTCGCCAATCGCGGAACTCGTCCCAATCCCGTTCGGGAAAGAAGTTGCCGTAGATGAACCTTTGGCCGCTGCGGATGAGACCGATATATTGGCGTCGCCAGCCGGACGGCACTTTCAACCAATCACCATAGAGCTTCAGCGATTCAGCACCGTACGAGTGCGGATTTCCCCGGCGATCGGTCGGCGCTTAAGGCCCGCGGCAGCGCAGCCTCGAGTTCCGCGATTTGCCGCGCCTCAGGCTGCCATGTTGCCTCCCCCATTGCCGGTGTGTCCCGCGAGCATTGGTGAAGCACGGCCGCGGCCATCTTGCCGTCGAGCACGACGGCTGCATCGGGCAATTTCGCTTGGCTGGCCGCGCATGCGGCCGTCGAAATCATCGCCATAAAGACCAGGCCGAGCGCCGTCCGCACGGTCCCGGATCTCGCCCGCTCGATCACGAACCCGCCGGCACCAATTCGATCACGTCGAGCGTCGATTCGAAATGGGGGTAGGGAAAGACCATCCGCCAGCGGCGATCGCCGACCCGCTCGACCAGAGCGGCGAGGTCGCGGGCCTTGTCGTGGCCGTAGCGCAAGGTCCCCGGCTCGTCGCCGAGCTGCATCGTGCCGAGGAAGACCATCCGGCGGCTGGTATCGGGGAAGATACGGCCCATCGGCCGCTGCGCTCCCCCCGACTTGGCGAACAGCAAGGTGCCGCCGGTCGAGGCCTCGATCCGGCAGTCCGTCGGCGCGAACACGACATAATCGGGCCTGACCGTGGTCTGGGTACCGAGCTTGATCGTCCGGCAGCGATAGCGGCCCGGCGGCGGCAGCGGCCGATCCAAAGCCGCGTCGGGGACGAGCAGGGCCCCTTCGGCGGCGACCTCCGTCGGATGAGCCGGCTGGGCGACGGCGAGCGCCTTCACCCAGGCCTTGCGCCAGTCGCTGATCCGCACATGGTCGTCGCGGGTCGCGACCGTGCGCCAGGCGGCGAACGGCGCGAGCGGGACCGCCGCCATCGGGCCTTCATGGCGCACGCTGCAACCGCCGAGCCCGGCGGCGGCGACCGCGATTGCGAAGAGGAACCGGCGCGGCATGGCCGGCACTCTTATTGCGCCGTCCAGCCGCCGTCCATGGAGAGGTTGGCGCCGGTGATCGAAGCGGCCTCGTCGCGGCAGAGATACAAAGCGAGCGAGGCGACCTGGTCGACGGTGACGAACTGCTTGGTCGGCTGGGCGGCGAGGAGGACGTCGTTCATCACCTGCTCGCGGGTGAGGCCGCGCGCCTTCATCGTGTCCGGGATCTGATTCTCGACGAGCGGCGTCCAGACATAGCCGGGGCTGATGCAATTGACCGTGACGCTGCTCTGCGCCGCCTCCAGCGCCACCGTCCTGGTGAGCCCGACGATGCCGTGCTTGGCGGCGACATAAGCCGACTTGTTCGGGCTCGCGACGAGGCTGTGGGCCGAGCCGGTGTTGACGATCCGGCCCCAGCCTTTCTCCTTCATGCCGGGCAGAGCGAGCCGGATCGTGTGGAAGGCGGCGGAGAGGTTGAGGGCGATGATCAAATCCCATTTCTCCGGCGGGAATATGTCGACCGGCGCGACATGCTGCGTCCCGGCATTGTTGACGAGGATGTCGATCGGGCCCAGCGCCTCGGACGCCTCGTTCATCATCGCCTCGATCGCGTCGGGCCGGGTGAGGTCGGCGCCGCTGTAGAGGGCCCGGCGGCCGCTCGCCTGCTCGAGCGCGGCGCGAATCCGCTCGATCTCTTCCGCGTCGCCGAACCCGTTGATGACGAGGTTGGCGCCCTCGCCGGCGAACGCCCGCGCGATGGCGAGGCCGATTCCGGACGTGGAGCCGGTGACGAGCGCAGTCTTGCCCTTGAGGAACATGGCAGGCCTTTCCGGAAGATGCCGGCGCTGCTTTCACGGCAGAAGCGCGATTTTGCAACCGGCGGAGTCTCCGAAAGCGCTCAGCCCTTTTTCTTGCCCTTGGCGGGCTTCGGCTTGAGCCCGGACACATAGTCTACGCTCGCCTGGAAATAGGGGCGCAGCGCCGCCGTGTCGGCCAGGAGGGCGTCGGGCACCGTCACATATTCTTTCTGGACGATGCCATAGGCCTCGAACAAATTCGTGCCGTATGCGGTCAGGAACGCTTCGCGCGCGCCGGGCGGCAACCGCAGCGCCATGTCGCCGCGCGGATGGAGGTAGGACGACATGTTCCCGTCGATCGCCGTATAGGGATTGGCCGCGCCCTTGCGCTCGAGGGCGGGGATCGTGGCGACGACGCGTTCGTAATCCGCCAGCTTCCTCGCATAGGCCGGATCGTCGGGGACGGCTTGCTTCGCCATGTCGCGCTCCTTCGGGCTACAAGAATGATATTCGTCCTTCCGGCGGACACCAATGCCAAGTCCAGCTTTCAGCTTTCGAGGAACGCGCGGATCCAGCGCGCCACGCGCTGGCGGTCGTCCGGTGCGGCGAGCGAGGCGATGGCGGCGTCGGGATCGGGGACGCGGTCGTATCGGCTCTCGATCAGCGCCTTGGCGTAAGCGGGCTCGAACTCGGGATGGAATTGCATCGAGATGGCCGGCTGGTCGTCATAAGCGAGCATTCCGAACGGGCTGAAAATATTGCCGGCGAGGATTTGGCTGTGCGGCGGCTGGACCACGATCTGGTCCTGGTGCGAGACCGGGATGTCGATCGCGGCGGCATCGTCCATCCAGGGCGCGCGCGCGATGATGCCGTAGCGCTGGAGACCGGCGCCCCAGCCGCGCGCCGATTTCTCGACATGGCCGCCGAACGCCTCCGCCATCACCTGATGGCCGAAGCAGATTCCGACCAATTTCGCCTGTCCCCTGGCGGCGCGCAGGAAATCCTCGAGCGGCGCGATCCACGGCAGCGGATCATAGACTCCGGCGGCCGCGCCGGTGACCAGATAGGCGTCATGGTCCCGCGGATTCCCCGGAAAACGTCCCGCCTCGACGTCGTACGAGGCCGCTTCCAGCCCGAGCAGGCGCTCGAACATCGCGGGATAGGCGCCGAAGCGGCCCTTCAGGGCCGCGGGCGGCTGACCGGTCTCGAGGATGGCGAGATTCAGCGACATAGGCAGGCATCCTTCCGCACATGAGAACAATTCTCAATAAAGCTTGACCGTCTTGCGAATCGTTTGCAATAGCAGTGGTCACAAGAGAGGGAGGTCGTTTGATGGGAGCGCGTTCGGGGCCGGCGCCGGTTTTTCTCGCGCTTGGCTGCGTCGGCTTCATCGCCTCCGCGCCCGCGGCGGCGGCTCCTTCGAGCGACACCGATAATGATGCGAGCGGCCCGGGTCCGGAGATCGTCGTCACCGGCCAGCGGGAGCAGGGACCGGACCGGCCCAAAGCGGTCGCGCCGCTGATCGACACGCCGCGCTCGGTGGTCATGCTCGACAGCGAGACGCTGCGCCAGACCGGCGCCTCCAGCCTCACCGACGCGCTGCGGCTGGTGCCGGGCATCACCTTCGGCGCCGCGGAAGGCGGCAACCCGATCGGCGACCGCCCGTTCATCCGCGGCTTGGACAGCCAGGGCTCGATCTATGTCGACGGCGTGCGCGATTTCGCCGCCCAGAGCCGCGACGTCTTCGCGGTCGATTCCATCCAGGTGGTGCGCGGCTCCGATTCGACGCTCGGCGGCCGCGGCTCGGCCGGCGGCACGATCAACATAATCTCCAGGCTCCCGCTCGGCGAGGATTTCGAGGCGGCGCAGGCGAGCTTCGGCAATGCCGATTACAAGCGCGCGACCTTCGACGTGAATCGGGTCATCGCCCCCGGCGCGGCGTTCCGGATCGAAGGCCTGTGGCACGATCAGGGTTTCGCCGGCCGCGATTCGATCCGGATGCGGCGCTGGGGCGTCGCGCCGTCGCTCATCGTCGGCCTCGGCAGCCCAAACCGCCTGACCCTCTCTTATTATCATCTGACCAGCCACGAGCTGCCCGACAGCGGCATCCCCTATCTCTATACGATCGCCAATGCGCCGGGCACCGGCACTATCCATACCCAGCCCGCCCTCGATCATGTCACCACCATTGCCGGCGCGACCGGCAATGTCGACCGCTCGACTTATTACGGCCTGGTCGGCCGCGACTTCCGCGACACCGATGTCGACCAGGCGACGCTGCGCGTCGAGCATGATTTCGGCCGGGTGACGCTGCGCAACACGATGCGCTTCACCCACAATGTCCAGGATTACATCTACACCCAGCCCGACGACAGCCAGGGCGACGTGTTCGGCACCAACCCGGCCAATCCGGCGACGGCGGGCGGGCTGGTCTGGCGGCGCGCCAATACGCGCTACGGCCATAGCGACGCGCTGACCGACCAGACCGATTTGTTCGGCACCTTCACGACCGGAAGCGTGAAGCACAATTTCTCGCTCGGCACCGAGCTCGACTGGGAGGATGCGCTTCGGGGCACCTACGCCATCGCCTCGGGCGCGACTCTCTCGCCGCGCTGCAACGCGGCCGCGCTCGCCCGCTCTTACTGCGCCAGCCTGTTCGCCCCCAATCCGCTCGATCCCTGGACGTACTTCGCCGGCGACACTTCGCCGGCGACGACCGGCCTGATGCGCGGCGGGCCGGCGACCGAAACCCGCAACACAGCCCAGACCGCCTCCTTCTACGGCTTCGATTCGATCACCCTGCTGCCGAAACTGATCCTCAATCTCGGCGCCCGCTTCGATCATTTCCGTTCGACGATAACGCCCCCGATCACGCCGACAATTGTCGGGGCCGGCGCCTTCTCGCTGTCGCGGACCGACAATCTGTTCAACTGGCAGGCGGGCCTGGTCTTCAAGCCGCTGCGCGACACCAGCCTCTATGTCAGCTACGCGACCGCGGCGACGCCGCCCAACAGCCTGCTCGGCGAGGGCCGCGAGGACAATGCGCTGCCCACGACCGACACGGCGGCGAGCGTCGACCTGCTCAATTCGCTCAAGGTCCAGAAGACCCGCTCTTGGGAGGCCGGCGCCAAGGCCGATCTGTTCCACGAGCGCCTGTCGCTCGCCGCCGACGTCTTCCAGACGAAGATCGCCAATGCCCGGGTCACCGACGAGAACGACAATGTCGCCTTCATCGGCAAGACCCGCATCCGCGGCTTCGAGCTGACCGCCAGCGGGCGGATCCTGCCCGGCTGGAGCATCTTCGGCGGCTATACCCATCTCGATCCGCGCATCGTCGACGGCGGGTTCACCGCCTTGACCGCGCCGGCGGTCGGCGGCCAGCCCGCGCAAATCGTGCTGGTGCCCTCGGTCAACACCGGCAAGCAGATCCCGCAGGTGGCGCGCGACAGCATCACCTTATGGACCAATGTCGCGCTTCCGAAGCATATCTCGTTCGGCCTCGGCGCTTTCCATACGAGCCGGCAGTATGGCGGCTATGCCGACAATCGCAGCGCCGTGCAGAATGCGGCCGGCCTGGTGACGGTGAACCCGGCGACGAAGGTGCTGCTGCGCGAGATACCGGGCTATTGGCGCTTCGACGCGCGCGCCGCCTGGCAGGCCGCCAAGGCGGTCGAGCTCAGCGTCACCGCGCAGAACCTCACGAACAAGGCCTATTTCAGCCAGACCTTCACCAACCATTATGCCACGATCGCGCCGGGACGGACCGTCTTCGGAACCGTCAGCGTGAAGTTCCGATGAGCGCCGCCGCGGTCTTCGATGCCCTGTCCTCCGCGGAGATCGCGGCGCGGCTGAACGGGCCGCCCGAGCAGCGCGCCGCTTTGATCCGCGCGGGCGCCGAAGCGGGGGTGGCGGAGGCGCAGGCGGTCCATGCCCAGATGCTGCTCGACGGCGCCGGCGTGCCGAAGGACGAGAAAGCCGCTTTCCGCTGGTTCCTTCGCGCCGCCGCGCGGCACCATCTGATGGCGCTCAACATGGTCGGCCGCTGCTACGAGCTCGGCTGGGGCACGAGGATCGACAAGGTCCGCGCCGCCGCCTGCTACCGCGCCGCCGCCGAGAACGGGCTCGACTGGGCGATGTACAATTACGCCACGTTGCTCGCGCTCGGCGATGGGGTGACGGAGGACAGGCCGGCGGCGCTCGCCTGGTTCCGGCGCGCCGCGGGCATGGGCAATGCCAAGGCCGCCAACCATGTCGGCTCCTTCCACGAGGACGGCTGGGTGGTAGACCGCGATCTCGGCGAGGCGGCGCGCTGGTACGCCAAGGCGGCCGAGGGCGGCGACTTTCGCGGCGCCTTCAACCATGCCCGGATGCTCGGCGCGCAGGGCCGGACGGATGAAGCGACCTTCTGGCTGAAGCGGGCCGGGGAGGGCGGGACGCCCGCCTTCGTCGAAAAGGCGGCGGCCTGGCTCGAACTTTCGCCGGTCGCTTCCTTCCGCCGCGCCGGCGTCGAGGCCCTGCTCGAAGGAGCGGGCCGGTGCTGATCGCAATCCCCGACCTGCTTTCGCCCGACCGGCTCGCCAAGATCCGCGCCCTGATCGATACGGCCGAATGGATCGACGGCAATGCGACGTCGGGCCACCAATCGGCGCTCGCCAAGAATAACGAGCAATTGCCCGAGGATGAGGCGGTCGCGCGGCAGGCGGGCGAGATGGTACTCGACGCGCTCGCGGCCGCGCCTCTGTTCGTCGCGGCGGCGCTGCCACGCAAGGTCTATCCGCCTCTGTTCAACCGTTACGGGCCGGGCCGGAGCTTTGGCGCCCATGTCGACGGCGCGATCCGCATCCGCCGCGGCAGCGATTTCCGGGTCCGCACCGATCTTTCCGCCACGCTCTTCCTGACGCCGCCCGAGGAATATGACGGCGGCGAATTGGTGATCGGGGACCCCTTCGGCGAGCGCCGGATCAAGCTCCCCGCCGGCCACCTCCTCCTTTACTCGGCCTCGACCGTGCATCGGGTCGAGCCGGTGACTCGCGGCGTCCGCGCCGCCTCCTTCTTCTGGGTCGAATCGATGGTCCGCGACGAAGCGGCGCGACGGCTGCTGTTCGACCTCGACGGCGCGATCCAGGCGATCGCCGCCGACCGCGGCCAGGAGGATGGCGAGATCGTCCGGCTGACCGGAATCTATCACAATCTCCTTCGCCGCTGGGCCGATTCCTGACCATGTCCGATCGTCGTCGTCTGCGTTCCACCTGGCTCAATATCCACAAATGGATCGGCCTCATCCTTGCCCTGCTGATCGTCCCGATCTCGCTGTCGGGCGCGGCCCTGGTCTGGAAGGACCAGCTCGATACGGCTTTGCACCCCGCCCGCGCCGCGGTGACCGGGCCGGCCCGGCTTGCGCCGTCGGCCTATCAAGCGGCGGCCCGCGCGGCGCTGACGCCCGAAGACCGGATCGTCTCGCTGCGCATTCCGGCGGGGTGGGAAGCGGTGACCGCCACCGCCGTGCGCGCCGGCGGTCGGGCCGGCCGCGGCCCCTCGGCGCGGACCAGCCTGTGGCTCGATCCGGCGACCGGTCGGCTGCTCGACCGGCAGGCGGGCATGTCCGGCCCGATCGGCATCGTCCACCGTCTCCACGGCAGCCTGCTCGTGCCGGGCGCGGGGCGGCAGGTCGTCGGCATCATTGGCTTCGCGATGCTGCTTTCCTCATTGACCGGCCTCTGGCTGTGGTGGCCGCTCACCGGCCGCTGGACAAGCGGGCTGCGCTGGCGGCGGCGCGGCGACATGAATGCCAATCTCCACCACCGGATCGGCTTCTGGATCGCGCTCCCGCTCTTCATGCTCTCACTGACCGGCGCCTGGATTTCCTTCCCGCAGATTTTCGATCGCCAGCCGGCCGGCGCGGGCGCAACCCGCAACGCGCCGCCGCTTGCCGCCCCGAATCTGTCGCTCGACGCGGCCATCCAGGCTGCCGCGGGGCCTCGTGCGGGAAGAGTGACGGCAATCGCCTGGCCGACCGGGAAGAGCCCGCTGTGGCGCATCTCCGTCGCCGGCCGCCGCGGCGAGATCGCGGTGGACGATGCGACCGGCAAGCCGGCCGCCGGTCTCCCGCGCGCGAGCGGCGGCTCGCTCTCACAGGCCATGCGCCGCTGGCACGACGGCGACGGCATGGGTTCGGTGTGGCAGACGATCATCTTCCTCGCCGGCCTGGCGCCCGCCATTCTCGCCGTGACCGGGATCGTGATGTGGGCCCGCAGCCGCCGCTGGCGCAAACGTCCGGCCCGCCGGGATGCGAGAGAAGCTCCCGCCGCCGTTTGACCTGCCCGCGCGAACGGGCCTTCAGTGCGCCGCGCCGCGAGTCTCGATGCTGTCCACGAGGCCGTCCTTGAAGTGGACGATCTTGCGGGCATAAGCGGCCATGTCGGGCTCGTGCGTCACCAGCAAAACGGTCAGGCCGGCTTCGGCGTTGAGCTTGGCAAGCAATTCCATGATCTCGATCGACCGCTCGGAATCGAGATTGCCGGTGGGCTCGTCGGCGAGCAGGACGTCGGGCTCGGTCGCGAGCGCGCGGGCGATGGCGACGCGCTGCTGCTGGCCGCCCGACAGCTCGTTGGGCTTGTGGTGCGACCATTCGGCGAGCCCGACCTTGGCGAGCGCGGCCATGCCCTGCTCGCGCCGCAGCCGCCGGTGCTCGCCGCGATAGAGCAAAGGCAATTCGACATTTTCGAGCGCCGTCGTCCGCGCGAGCAGGTTGAAGCCCTGGAAGACGAAGCCGAGATAGCGGCGCCTGAGCAACGAGCGCTGGTCGCGGCTCAGGCCTTCGACAGGAACGCCGCGGAACAGATAGGAACCCGAGGTCGGCACGTCGAGACAGCCCAAAATGTTCATCGTCGTCGACTTGCCCGACCCCGACGCGCCCATGATCGCGACGAAATCGCCGGGCGCAACGTCGAGGTCGACACCCTTCAGCGCCTGGAACGCGGCCGAGCCCTCGCCGAAACGCTTGGTGATCCCGCGCAACGCGATCAGGGACTCTTCGCTCATTTGCCCTTTCCGGCGAGCTGCCCGGTGATGACCTGGAGGCCGGGGTGGACGCCCGGCCCGCTCACTTCGGTCAGGCTGCCGTTGCTGTACCCGACCGTGACCGGAATCGCTTTCGGCTTGCCGTCGGCACCAACCACCCAGAGCTGCTGGCGCGCGCCGCGCGACACGGCCGCGTTCTTCGGCTGGTCGGGCGGCGGGCCGAAGATGTTCTTCTTCTCCTGGACCGGCGGCGTGAAGCGCAAGGCGGGATTGGGGACGAGCAGCACGTTCTTGACCGATTGGGTGACGATCGTGGCGGTCGCGGTCATGCCCGGCTTCAGCAGCCCGTCGGGGTTCGC
This sequence comes from Allosphingosinicella sp., assembly GCA_036491055.1. Lineage (GTDB taxonomy): Bacteria > Pseudomonadota > Alphaproteobacteria > Sphingomonadales > Sphingomonadaceae > Allosphingosinicella. The sequence continues at coordinate 94,815 of DASXCT010000043.1, read as the reverse complement.
GACCGCAAGCTCGGCGGTGTAGGCGACGACGTTGGTCGTCGCGGTCGGCGTCGTGCCGGCGCTGTTGACCACCGGCGTCGCATTGGCGCCGAGGTCGACCCGGGTCACCGTCGCCGGGAAGCTCCGGCTCGGATAGGCATCGACGGTGAAGGTAGCGAGCGCGCCGGCGTGGAGCTCGCCGACATCGGCCTCATCGACCTTGACCTGCAGCTTCATGCTGGAAAGGTCCTGGGCGATGGTGAACAGGGTCGCGACGTTGAACGAGGCGGCGACGGTCTGCCCCGGCTCGACCTGGCGCGACAGCACGACGCCGGTCACCGGCGCGTAGATCGTGCCCTTGGTGAGGTTGGTCCGGTTGGTCGACACGGCGGCGCGCGCCTGGGCGACCTGCGCCTCGGCCTGGGCGACGTTGGCGATCGCGCGCGCATAGTCCGCCTTGGCGGTGTCGAGCTCGGTCAGCGACGGCACCTTGCCGCCGGACAATTTATAGACCTGCTGCTCGCGGGCGAGGTTGGCCCGCGTCTGCGCCACCGTCGCCCGGTCCTGCGCCACCGTCGCCACCGCCGCCTGCAACGTCGCCTGGCTCTCCACCAGGGCGTCGCGAAGCCGCGACAGATCGAGCTGGGCCAGCGGCTGGCCCTTGGTCACCCGGTCGTTATTCTGGACATAGACTCTGTCGACCAGGCCCGATTCCTCCGAGCCGACATTGACCTGCACCGTCGGCGCGAGGTTGCCGGTGGCGGTGATCGTCACGTCGAGATCGTGCCGCGCAACCGGCACCGTCGCATAATGGACCGGCGGCGCCGGCCGGAAGCAGCGGCCGAGCAGCAGCAGCACGATCAGCAAGGGAATGCCGATGAAGATCCATTTGCGCCAGCGCCGCCACCAATTGCGCTTCGGCTGGCCCAGGAATGCGTCGATATCACTGTCGGTCATGCCGGATTCCCCGTCGAGATGGGCGCGTCGGGCTGCCAGCCGCCGCCGAGCGCGAGATAGAGTTGCACGAGCGCCAGCGACTGGTCCGCCTGCGCCGAGGCCAGTTGGTCGCGCGCCTGCAGCAAAGCCTGCTCGCTCTGAAGCAGGGTCAGGAAATCGATCAGCCCCGACCGGTACTGGCTGCGCGCGTAGATGGCCGCGTTGTTCGAGGCGTCGAGCGCGATCGCGAGCTGCGCCTGGCGGGCCTTGGCCGCCTCCAGCGACTGCATGGCGTTCTCGACATCCTCGAGCCCCGAAAGGACGATTTGCTTGTAATTGGCCAGGGCGAGATCAGCCGCCGCCCGCGCCGAGCGGAGCTGCGAATGGCGCTTGCCGGCGTCGAAGATGGTCTGGGTGAGGCCGGCGAACAGGCCGCCGGTCAGCAGGCTGCCGAGCTTGCCGATCGTCGCCGCCGCGGTGTCGAGATTGCCGCTGATCGCCAGCGCCGGGAACAAAGCCGCCTTGGCGACCCCGATCCGCGCCGTCGCGGCCGCAAGCTGCCGCTCGGCGCCGCGCACGTCGGGCCGGTCGCGCAAGGTGTCGGCAGGGATTCCGACCGCGATCGAGGCGGGTCCACGCGGGATGGGCCGCACCGCCTCCATCTCGCCGCGCAATGCCCCCGGCGCCTGGCCGGTCAGGGTGCCGAGCCGCGCGACCGCCTGCTCGTAAGAGGTTTCGAGCGCCGGAATGGTCGCCGCGGTCTGCGCCCTTTGCCCGCGCGCCTGCTCGACGTCGAGCGCCGAGACGAGGCCCGCCTGCACCCGCCAGCCGGCGATCTGGAGATTGTCGTCCTGCGTCCGCAGGGTGTCGCGCGCGATCGCGAGCCGCGCCTGGGCGAGCCGCGCGTTGATATAATTGGTCGCGACCTCGCCGGCGACCGAGGTCCGAACCCCTTCGAGATCGAAGCCGGCGGCGGCTTCGTCCGCCCGCGCCGCCTGCAGGCTTCGGGTCAGGCCGCCGAATATGTCGGCCTGCCACGACGCGTCGAGGCCGAGCGAAAGCTGGGTGCTGCCCGTCGATCCGCCGGTGGTGACGACGGTGCCGGGCGAGCCGTTGCCGCCGCCGACCACGATCGAGGTCGGGCTGCTGCGGGTGAAGTTGCGCGTCGCCCCGGCCGATCCGGTCAGGGTCGGCAGCAGATCGGCGCGCGCCTGCACCCGCGCCTCGCGTGCTTCGGCGAGCCGGGCCAGCGATTGCGCGATCTGGAGATTGCCGGCGGTCGCGCGCGCGATCAGGTCGGTCAGCAGCGGGTCGTCGAGCTGCCGCCACCAGGCCGCGAGGTCCGCCGGCGCCGGCGCCGGTTCGTCCGCCGCCGGGGCGGTGACCGGCGGCGCATAGCCGGCGGGAATGCCGAGGCTGGCGGGCGCGGGCGGACGATAATCCGGCCCGGCCGTGCATCCGGCGAGCAAAAGGGCGATTCCGGCGGCGCCAAAGCCTCTATTCATGGCGGAGGGCATCGATCGGATTGAGCGCGGCGGCGCGTTGGGCGGGAACATAGCCGAACAGAATCCCCAGGAAGGATGAGAAGAGCAGGCTGCCGATATTGATCAGCGGGTCGAAGACGAAGGTGACGTTCATGATGCCGGTCAGCAGCATCGAGAGGCCGAAGGAGAGCGCGATCCCGATCGCGCCGCCAAGCGAGCAGAGCACCACCGCCTCGGTCAGGAATTGCAGGCGCACCTCGCGCGCCAGCGCGCCGATGGCGAGGCGGATGCCGATCTCGCGCGTCCGCTCGGTGACCGAGACCAGCATGATGTTGACGATGCCGATCCCGCCGACGATCAGCGAGATCGATGCGATCGCCGCGACCATCGCAGTCATCACCGCAAGCGTCCCGGACACCGTGTCCGAAATCTGCTTCAGATCGATGATCCGGAAATCCTCATTCTGGTCCGGCGCGAGATGCCGCCGCTCGCGCATCAGCCGCTTCAGGTCGGCGCCGACCGACTCGTTGTCGTAAGCCGGATTGACGCCGATCACGATCCACTGGATGTCGGTCGTGCCGAGCAGGTCGCGCTGGACGATGCGCAACGGCATCAGCACGACGTCGTCCTGGTCGTTGCCCTGGCCGCCCTGGCCGCGCTCCTTGAGCAGGCCGACGATCGGGCAGGCGAGCTTGCCGACGCGAAGCTCGCGGCCGAGCGGATCGACATTGGCGAACAGATTCTTCCGCACCGTCTCGCCGATGATGCACACGCTCTTCCCGGCCAATTCCTCGTCGGCGCTGAAAAGCCGGCCGCCGGTGAGGCTCATCGCCTGGATCGACATGCCGTCGTCGGTCGTGCCGGTGACGGTCGTCTGCCAGTTGATCCCGTCGGCGGTGGCGGTCTGGCTCGAATTGGCCTGGCCCGAGGCGGCGACGATGCCGCCGATCTGCTCGCGGATGGCGGCGACGTCCTCCCGCGTGAAGGACCGCGGCGGCCCGCTTCCGGCCTGGCGCCCGGCCGCGTTGGGAATGAGGAACAGGGTGTTCGCGCCGAGCGATGCGATCTGGGATTGCACCGAGGCGGTGACGCCCTTGCCGACCGTCACCATCGTGATCACCGCGGCGACGCCGATGACGATGCCGAGCACGGTCAGGATCGACCGAAGCAGGTGCCGGCGTATTTCGCGAAGGGCGAGGAGAAACGAAGCGCCGAGCATCCGGGGTTCTTGTAACGTGTCTTTTCGTTAGCGAAACAGCGAATTACGATCTCCTTCCGGCAGCATGACCGAAGGCTTGCGCGCCGGCCGCTTGACCTCCCGCCGGCGCGCGCTCAGGCTCCCTTTCATGCATCTCAGGGGGGTCGCGATCCTGCTCTCGCTGCCCGCGCTCGCCTCGTGCATTCCGCACGGGGCGGAGCGGGTGAAGCCGATTCCGCGCCGCGGGGCGCCGGCCGTATCGGCGGCGCCGTCGGCGGCGGAGACGCGGCAATGCATGGCCGATCTCCAGCGGGACGGAATCTCGTTCCGGCCGCTTCCCGACCGCGATTACGGCAATGGCTGCACGGCGATCGGGACGGTCCAATTGCTCGACATCGGGACGCCGGTGACCAATCTCGGCGCGATGACCTGCCCGCTCGCGCGCGGCTTCGAGCATTGGGTGCGCGACTCCGTCCAGCCCTCGGCGCGTGCCGGGCTCGGCAGCCGGGTGGCCAGGATCGAGAGCTTCGGCACCTATAGCTGCCGGCCGGTCAACGGCCAGGCCGGCGCCCGGCTGAGCGAGCACGGCCATGCCAATGCCGTCGATGTCGGCGCCTTCCAGCTCGACGACGGCCGGCGGATCACGATCCTCCAGGGCTGGCCGGGGCCGGACGAGAATGTCCGCAAGTTCCTGCGGGCAGTGCACGATGCCGGTTGCCGGCGCTTCCCGGTCGTCCTCGGCCCGGACGCCAATGCCTTCCACCGCAACCATCTGCATTTCGACATGGGGCGGGGGCCATATTGCCATTAGCCGCGGCCGGCCCCCAGGGCCGGGCCCGCTACCGGCTCATCGTCGTTGCTCGTCGGTCACTCCTCGCGCCCCCTGACCGTCTCTCCGCCTCGTCATGACCGTTGTCGGTAACGGGTCCGGACCCTAAAGCCCTCCGTCATGAACGATACGATCCCGCCGAAACCCAACGATCCCGTCCCGCCGAAGCGCGTCTTCTCGCCCGCGCGCGACGAAGCCGCGGTCGCCGAGCAGACCACCCCCGCGCCGCAGACGCGCTCGCCCGCCTACCGCCTCGCCTTCCAGGATCTCGATTTCCTGCTGCGCGAGGATTTGCGTCCCGTCCGCTTCCAGCTCGAATTGCTGAAGCCGGAGCTGTTCCTGGAGGAAGCCGGGATCGCCTCGACCTTCGTCTTCTACGGCTCGGCGCGCATCCCCGAGCCCGACAAGGCCGACGCTTTGATCGCCGCCGCCGCCAACGCGAAGCAGAAAAGCATCGCCGAGCGGCTCAAGGCCAATTCGAAATATTATGAGGAAGCGCGCAGCCTCGCCCGGCTCGCCAGCCGCACCCAACCGGATGAAGAGGGCAAGCGCCAGTTCGTCGTCTGCTCGGGCGGCGGGCCGTCGATCATGGAGGCCGCCAATCGCGGGGCCGCCGATGTCGGCGCGGAATCGATCGGCCTCAACATCGTCCTGCCGCACGAGCAGATGCCGAATCCCTATGTCACGCCGGAGCTGAGCTTCCAGTTCCACTATTTCGCGCTGAGGAAGATGCACTTCCTGCTTCGCGCCCGCGCCGTCGCCATCTTCCCGGGCGGCTTCGGCACGTTCGACGAGAGCTTCGAATTGCTCACCCTCATCCAGACCAGGAAGATGAAGCCGATGCCGATCTTCTTCTTCGGACGCGAATTCTGGGAGCGCGTCGTGAATTTCGAGGCGCTGATGGAGGAAGGCGTGATCGCGCCCGACGACCTCAAATTGTTCCGCTTCGTCGAGACGGCGGAAGAGGCCTGGGACCATGTCTGCGCCCATTATGGGGCGTGCCCGGCCTGATGCCGTCGCTATTCGGTCCGCGTCTCCCGATCGACCGGGACGAGCTCGACTGGCAATTGGCGACGTTCAAATGGATGAAGCAGGAATTGGGGGCCGTCGCGCCGCGCCGGCTCGTCCTGCCGACGCCACACTTCTTTCCGGCATCGAGCCGCAAGGGGCACGAGCGGATCGAGGATCTGTTCGGCCATGTCCGCCGCCTCGCCGGCATGGCCGACTGGCCGTGCAGGCTGGAGGCGGGACAAAGCGATCGTCCGGCCCGGGCGGGCCTTGCCCTGCTCCTCCGCCATGAAGGGCCGTCGGCGCCGTCCGGCACCTTCCGCGGCCCGATCCGCGGCGAGGACGCGATCATCACCTACAATCCCGCGCTGGCCGGCGACACGGATGCGCTCGTCGCGACCTTCGCGCACGAGCTCGCCCATTATCGGATGCGCGCCGCCCGAACCGCGCCGCCCGGCGGCTGGGAGCTGCACGAGCTTCATACCGATCTGGTCGCGGTCGGACTCGGCTTCGGCATCTTCCTCGCCAACAGCGCCCGCAATTTCAGCCAGTTCCAGGGCGGCGGCGAGATGGGCTGGTCGTCGCGGACCCAGGGCTATCTGAGCGAAGGCGCGCTGGTGACGGGCCTCGTCATCTTCCAGCGCCTCGGCGGTCGCGCGTCCGAAGAGGCCAGGGCCTATCTCAAATCCTATCTCCAGACCGATCTCAAACACGCCTCGCGGGCGCTCGGCAAGCTGGCGCCCGACATCCCGGCGGCGGTCGCCGCGGCCGATCTCGGCGCCTTCGCCGGCGATTAAAACGCCAATTCCCCTCCCTTCCAGGGAGGGGTCGGGGTGGGTGCGAGCGAAGCGAGCGTCACGGCGCCAGTGACGCCATCGGCAGCATCGAGCTGCCGCCGTCGTGGACCCATCCCCTCACCCCTCCCTTGAAAGGGAGGGGCATTAGAAGATCAATGCCCGACGGGCTTGGTCTGGCTCGACCGGCCGGAAATGGAGGGCGCGGCGTCGCCGGCGATGCTCTTGCCGGGGCCCTTTATGGCCTGCTGCTCGGTCTGGACATTCTGCTTCGCGCCCTTGTCGTTCTGGGCGCCCTGGCCGGCCTGCTCGGCGGCCGCGGCGGCGGGATTCGCCGCCTGGGCGGGAGCCGCCGGGAGCGGCAGCGGCGAATCGCTCTGCGTGTTCACATAGGCGATGACGTTGGCACGGTCCTCGGGCTTGGAGAGGCCGGCGAAGGTCATCTTGGTTCCGGGCGCGAAATCGCGCGGCGACTTCAGCCAGGCGAAGAGATTGTCCCAGGTCCAGGTGCCGCCCTTGCCTTTGATCGCCGGCGAATAATCGAAGCCGGTCGGCCGCCCCGCGATCGGCGATCCGACCACGCCCCACAAATTGGGGCCGGTGCCGTTCGGCCCGCCCTTCTGGGCATTGTGGCAGGCGGTGCATTTCTTGAATATTTCGGAGCCGAGCGCGGGTTTGGCCGAGGCGAGATAATAAGCCGCCGGCTGCTCGGCCGGCTCCCCGCCGCCGGTATTTTCCTCCTGAACGCCCTCGATCGGATAGCCCATCACCTTCGGCCGCTCGGCATGGAAATATTCGGTGGTGACGATCGTCCCTCCGAGCGCCACGATTCCGGCGAAAAGCAGCCATCCCGCAATCGTATTGGCGCGATCGTCCATGCCGTCAGAAACCTCTTCAGAGAGCGCAGGGCAGGGAAGCCGGCGCGGAGTGGAACGGTTCGGGGGCTCCTTTATGCGGGGCCGGGCGGGCGGGCAAGTCCGTCCACCCAATGAAAAAGCAGCGTGTTGGCAATGGCGAAGCGCGGCGGCGCCGCAAAGGGCGCATCGGCCGCGCCGGCAAGCGCGGCGGCGACCCCGGCCCGGTCCACCCAGATCGCATCCTCCAGCTCGTCGCGGTCGAGACGCACCGCGTCCGACAGGGCTTCGGCGACGCAGGCGATCATCAATTGGCCGGGAAAGGGCCAGGGCTGGCTGGCGACGTAGCGGACATTGGCGATTTCGAGCCCCGCTTCCTCCGCGATCTCGCGCGCCACCGCTTCCTCGATCGATTCGCCCGGCTCGACGAAGCCGGCCAGCGCCGAATAGCGGCCCGGCGGATATTGCGGCTGGCGGCCGAGCAGGACGCGGCCGTCATGCTCGGCAAGCATGATCACGACCGGATCGACGCGCGGAAAATGTTCGAGCCCGCAATTCGTGCAGCGTCGCCCCCAGCCGGCGCGGAAGCTCAAGGTCGGCGCGCCGCAGCGGCCGCAATAACCATGGCGCGCATGCCATTCGAGCAGGCTTCGCGCGGCGCCCCAAAGTGCCGCATCCTCGGGCGCCATGCGCGAGAGGATGCCGAACACCGACCAGGCCCGCTGGCCGGGCTCGACCGGCACGAGCGGCGCGAAGAGCGGCGTCTCGCCGGCAAGGCCGAGGAAGATCAGCCCCGCTTCGTCCGGCAATTCGGCGAGCGGGCCCCAGGCGAGCCTTTCCTCCGCGTCGAGCACCGGATCGAGCGCGTCGAGCCGCAGCAGCCGCGCCGCCGCGTGCGCCGCCAACGCCGCGAGCTGTCCTTCGTCGAGCCGGAGACGATCGGCGCGGTCGATGCCGGCGCCGGTGAAGCCGGGGCGGAGGCTCATGCCCTCACCCTCCCATTGCTGTTCGCAATGGGCCCCCGCTTTCTCCCCTGTAGGGAGAGGGACCGATCTCGCCATTCCGTGCCGCGGGCGGCCAGCTTGGCGAAGAGGGTGGGGAGGCCGGCCTCGCGCAGCCGCCCGACCGGCCACCAGATGCCGTCCCGCCTTTCCGCCGCGTCGGCGCAGAGCAAGCGGATGGTGAGCGCGAAATGGGTGAAGACATGGTCGACGCTGCCCGCGTCGCGCCATTCGGCTTCGGCCGGCGCCGCGCCGGTCGGGAAAGCGAGCATTCCGCCGAGCAGCCCTTTGGGCGGCCGCCGGACGAGCAGGACCTCGCCTTGGTGCTCGAGCCAGTAAGCGATATCCTGCCGGTGCGGCCTTGGCGCCTTCGCCGCCTTGACCGGGAAATGCTCGGGATCGCCGCGCCGCCGCGCCGCGCACTCGAAGGCGAGCGGGCAGCGGCCGCAATCGGGCGCGCGCGGCGTGCAGATGCGCGCGCCCAGGTCCATCATCGCCTGGGCGAAATCGCCGGCGCCCTCGGCCGGGGTGAGGCGGCCGGTCAGCGCGTAGATCCTTTCCCGCGCGCCGGGCAGCGCCTCCTCGACCGCGAACAGGCGCGAGACGACCCGCTCGACATTGCCGTCGACCACGATCGCGCGGCGGCCGAAGGCGATCGCGGCGATCGCGGCGGCGGTGTAGCGGCCGATGCCCGGCAGCTTCACCAAAGCCTCCTCGCTGCCGGGAAAGGCGCCTCCATGCTCCGCCGCCACCATCCGCGCGCAGGCGAGCAAATTGCGGGCGCGGGCATAATAACCGAGCCCCGCCCAGGCGCTCATCACGTCGGCGTCCGGCGCCGCGGCCAGCGCCGCGACCGTCGGCCAGCGGCGGGTGAAGGTCTCGAAATAGGGGATGACGGCGGCGACACCAGTCTGCTGGAGCATCACTTCCGACAGCCAGATGCGATAGGGATCGGGCCGCTCGCCGGCCTCGGCCCGCCAGGGAAGCCGCCTTTTATCCACAGCATACCAAAGCAGCAGCGCATTTGCTTCCTCGACGGGCATGGGCCGCCTATGCCATGGTCGGGCCGATGGTGAAATCCGGCGGGACCAGGAAAAAGGCGGACGCATCGCCCCGCGCCAACCGCGCCCGCGCGGTGTCGGACATGCTGCCCGCGATCGGCGGCGCGGCCTTTCGCCGCTTCGGCTTCGTCCAGTCCTCGGTGGTCAGCCGCTGGCGCGAGATCGTCGGCGAGCGTTACGCCCGCGTCTCCGTCCCGGAATCGATCCGTTTCCCGCCGGGCAAGCGCGCTTCGGGCGTGCTCACCCTCGTCGTCGAGGGCGCGCATGCGCCGATGATGCAGCATGTCGCGCCGGTGATCGTGGAGCGCGTCAACCGTTTCTTCGGCTATCCGGCGGTCGAGCGGGTCCAGTTCCGGCAAGGCGTGGTTCAGGCGGCGAAGGCGAAGCCGCGACCCGCGCCGGCCTCGCTCAGGCCGCTGCCGGCCGAGCTCGGCGAGTCGCTGCGCGAGATCGCCGATCCCGAGCTTCGCGCCTGCCTCGAATCGCTTGCGCACGGCGTGGCTGCGAGCGGCGGTGCCTCGGCACCGGCGGCCTCGGTCGCCATCCCGGTCATCGGACGAATCGGAGAAAGAAGGAAATGAAGGCAAAGATCGCAATTGCGGCGGCGATATTCACGCTCGCGCTCGCCGGCTGCTCCAAGAGCGGCAGCATACCGGCGGCGAACGGGCCGCTGCACCAGATCCCGGCGCCGAACGGCGACTGGACCCAGATGGTGAGCGAGACTCCGCAGGGCGGTTTCCGCATGGGCAATCCCAACGCGCCGGTGAAGCTGGTCGAATATGCGTCGCTCTCCTGCCCCTATTGCCAGCATTTCGACCAGGAAGGCGTGCCGACGCTCCGCGACAAATATGTGAAGAGCGGCGAGGTGAGCTGGGAATATCGCACCTACAGCAACCACCCGACCGACCCGGCGGTGGCGTCGCTCGTCCACTGCCAGGGCGCCGACAGCTTCTTCGGGCTCGCCGACCAGCTCTATGCGGCGCAGGACCAATGGTTCGGCAAATTGGTCGATTTCTCCCAGCAGCAGAAGCAGCAATATAATCAGTTGCAGACCACGCCGCCGCTCCAGCGCAATGCCGAGATCGCGCGGATCACCGGTCTCGACGAATTCTTCCGCCAGCGCGGCATGCCGGCCAGCCGGGTCCAGTCCTGCCTCGCCGACCAGAAGGTGCTCGACAAGGTGGCGGCGATCACCGATCTCGGCAACAAGGACGGCATCGGCGGTACGCCCAATTTCGTGATCAACGGCAAGACCCAGTCCCCGGACGTCGCCGACTGGAAGACGCTGGAGCCGATCCTGCGGGCGGCAATCGGATGAGGGCCGCCTTGCTCCCCGCCGCCGCCATGGCGCTCGCCGTCGCGGCGCTCGCTTTCCCGGCCGCCGCCGCGCCCATCCGCCATCGCGCCCACCCGGTCCATCACGCCGCCACCGGCGCGCGCGACTGGAGCAGGATCGTCGTCGCGACGCCGGAGGGCGGCTTCCGCATGGGCAATCCCAATGCGCGCGCGAAGGTGGTCGAATATGGCTCGCTCACCTGTCCGCATTGCGCCGCTTTCTCGCGCACGGGCGAGCAGCCGTTCATCCAGGCCTATGTGAAGAGCGGTCGGGCCAGCTACGAATATCGCAATTTCGTGCTCAACAATGTCGACGTGGTGGCGTCATTGCTCGCGCGCTGCGCCGGCCCCGGCTTCTTCCGGGTCGCCGACAGCTTGTACGCGACCCAGACTCAGTGGTTGCAGAAAGCCGGCGCGATGACCGAGGCCCAACGGGCGCAGGTCAACGCCCTGCCGGTCGGCCAGCGGCTCGGCCGCGTCGCCGATCTGATCGGGCTGGCCGACATCGCCGCCCATGCCGGCCTGCCGGCGGCGCGCGGCAAGCAATGCCTTGCCGACAAAGGCGGCGTCACCCGGCTCGGGCAAATCTACCAGGCGGGGGAGAAAGCGGGCGTCGACGGCACGCCGACCTTCTTCATCAACGGCGCCAAGGCCGACGTGAACACCTGGCCGTCGCTCGAGCCCTTGATCCGCACCGCCGCGGGGGGCTGATTATGGGTCCGGGGGCCTGACGTGCAGATCAAGCGCCTGAAGCTTTCCGGCTTCAAGAGCTTCGTCGAGCCGGCGGAGCTCCGGGTCGAGCCGGGCCTCACCGGAGTCGTCGGCCCGAACGGCTGCGGCAAGTCCAACGTGCTCGAGGCGATACGCTGGGTGATGGGCGAATCCTCGCCCAAGTCGATGCGCGGCGCCGGCATGGACGACGTCATCTTCGCCGGCACCGCCGCCCGGCCAGCTCGGGATTTCGCCGAAGTCTCCCTGCTCGTCGAGCGCCAGGCCGACGACATGCCGGGCGACGTCACCCTGGCGCCGGTCGGCGACGTCGAGATCACGCGGCGGATCGAGCGCGGCGCCGGCTCGGCCTACCGGGTCAACGGACGCGACGTCCGCGCCAAGGACGTCGCCTTGCTGTTCGCCGACGCCGCGACCGGCGCCCATTCGCCGGCCCTGGTCAGCCAGGGCAAGATCAGCGCCGTCATCGCCGCCAAGCCGACCGAGCGGCGGCTGATGCTGGAGGAAGCCGCGGGCATTTCCGGCCTCCACGTCCGCCGCAAGGATGCCGAGCAGAAGCTCCGCGCCGCCGAGGCCAATCTCGTCCGGTTGGACGAGGTGATCGGCGACATGGAGATGCGCGCCGCCGCGCTTCGCCGCCAGGCCAAGGCCGCCGAACGCTATCGCCGCCTCTCCGACCAGATCCGCATCGCCGAGGGGCGGATGATCTTCGCCCGCTGGCGCGAAGCCGCCCGCGCCGCCGATGTGGCCAAGGAAGAGGCGGAAATGGCGGTGGCCGCGGTCGCGCAGGCGGCCGAGGCGCAGCGCGGCGCCGCGGCCTGGCAGCAGGAAGCGGCGCAGGCTCTGGCCGGGAAGCGCGCCGCCGCCCAGCAGGCGCGGGAGAAAGCGACCGCGCTCGGTCACAGGCTGGCGACTCTGCGCGCCGAGGCCGAGACGATCGCCCGCCGCATCGGCGAGCTCAACGACCGCCGCGCCGCCTTGCTCGCCGACCGCGACCGCGAGGCCGCTCTGGGCGAGGATGCCGAGGCCGCGCTCGAACGGCTCGAGCGGGAAATAAGCGACATCGCCGCGCGCATCGCCGCAGCCGAAGCCGCGCGCGGGACGATCGACATCCGCACCGCCGAACGCGAGGACGAAGCGCGCGACGCCGAGGCTGAATTGGCCAGGAAGCGGGCGGTCCAGGCCGCCGAGCAGGCCGAGGCGCGGGTCGCCCAGGCGGCGCTCGAAGCGGCCCAGGCCAGGCTGGCCCGCGCCGAGGGCGAGGCGCGCCGGCTTGAAGAACAGATGGCGGCGCTCGGCGTGGAAGCGCCCCTGGTCGAGACCTTGCACGATGCCGGCCGGCGCCGCGAGGCCGCCGAAGCCGCGCTCGGCCAGGCAGGCGAGGCGATCGCGGCGGCCGAGGCGAAACGCCAGCGGGCCGCCGCCGCGCGCGACGGCGCCGAGAGCGAAGGTGCCGCCGCGCGCGCCGCCAGGGCCGCGCTCGAATCGGAGGCGCGCTCGCTGGTCAAGGCGCTCGAAGGCGCGAGCGGCGACCGCGCGATCAACCGGATCAAGGCCGAGCCCGGCTATGAGCGCGCGCTGGCGGCGGCGCTCGGCGACGATCTCGACGCGGCGCTGGACGGCGACGCTCCCCGCCGCTGGGCGGGCGCCGAGCCGCGCGACGACGATCCCGCTTTGCCCTCGGGCTGCGCCGCCCTTGCCGATCATGTCCATGCGCCGGCTGCCTTGGCGCGCCGTCTCGCGCAGGTGGCGGTCGCCGAGGAGGATGAGGGGCAAGCGCTCGCCGTCGGCCAGCGGCTGGTCACCCGCGATGGGCGGCTGCGCCGCTGGGACGGCTTCGTCGCGACCGGGCTCGGGGCGGCGGCGGCCGAGCGGCTGATCCGGGTCAACCGCCTCGCCGAGATCGAGCAAGCGCTCCCCGCCGCCGCAGCGACGGTGGAGGAAGCGCAGCAGCGCACCGCCGCGGCGCTGGCCGCGATGCAGCAGGCGCGCGAGGCGGCGGATGCGGCCCGCGCCGAGGAGGGCCGCGCGACGTCCGCGCTGCGCGACGCCACCCGGGCCGAGGATATGGCGCGGGTCGAGATCGAGCGGCTGGAGCTGCGCCGCACCGGCCTTGCCGAGCGGATCGAGCAGGCGCGGCAGGATCTGGCGGAGGCCGAAGACGGCTTCCACAAGGCCGACGAGCTTGTTGCCGCTCTGCCCGACGCGTCGGCGACGGAGAGCATCGTCGCCGATCTCCGCCGCCGCGCCGAGGCCGCGCAGCAGGCTTTGGCCGAGGTCCGGGCCGAGGCGGCAACCCATGCCCGGCAGGTGAGCGCCGACCGCCAGCGCGCGGAGGCGGCGCGCAAGGAAAAAGCCGACTGGCGCGTCCGCGCCGCCGAGGCCGGGAAGCGCCACGCCGACATGGGCCGCCGCATCGCCGAGGCGGAAGAGGAAGCGGCGCGGCTCGCCGACGCGCCCGACGAGGTCGCCCGCCGGATCGCGGATCTGGAAGGCGAGGCCGAAGCGGCGGCGCGCGAAGCCGAAGCGGCCGCGACCGCCGAGCGCGCGGGCGAGGATTCCCTTCGCGCAACCGAGACGCGGCTCGCCGAAGTCGCCGAGGCGCTCGCCACCGCCCGCGAGGCGCGCGCCGGCGCCGCCGCCCGCCACGAGAATCAGGAAGCCCGGCGGATCGAGATGGGCCGAATCTCGGGCGAGCGCTTCGAATGCCCGCCGCCCCTGCTGCCGGAAAAGCTCGGCTTCGCGGAAGACAATATCGCCGAGGCGGCCGACGAATCGGCGCGGCACGAGCGGCTGATGGCAGACCGGGAGCGGATCGGGCCGGTCAACCTCGTCGCCGAGCGCGAGCTGGCCGAGCTGGAGGAGCAGGCGGCGGCCAGCACCGCCGAGCGCGAGGAGCTGGGCCAGGCGATCCATCGCCTGCGCGGATCGATCGGCAGCCTCAACCGCGAAGGCCGCGCGCGCCTGCTCGCCGCCTTCGAAGCGGTCGACCGCCATTTCCGCAGCCTGTTCACCACCCTGTTCGAGGGCGGCCAGGCGCATCTCGAACTGGTCGAATCCGACGATCCGCTCGAAGCCGGGCTTGAGATCATGGCCCAGCCGCCGGGCAAGCGGCTTTCGGCCTTGACCCTGCTCTCGGGCGGCGAGCAGGCGCTGACCGCAATCGCCTTGATCTTCGCTTTGTTCCTCACCAATCCGGCGCCGATCTGCGTCCTCGACGAGGTCGACGCGCCGCTCGACGACGCCAATATCGAGCGCTTCTGCGACCTGCTCGACCGCATGACCGGCGAGACCCCGACGCGTTACCTGATCGTCACCCACAATGCGGTGACGATGAGCCGGATGCACCGCCTGTTCGGAGTCACCATGATCGAGAAGGGCGTCAGCCGCCTCGTCAGCGTCGATCTCGGCGGCGCCGAGCGGTTGCTCGCGGCGGAATAGGCCTCGGCGCGGCCGATGAACGCGCCTTTCGTCCCGCCTCATCCGCCGCGCGGCGCGCCGGTCTCGAGCTGGCGCGGCTTCGTCGGCGAGCGGGCGCGGAGCGCGGTCTACGGCTGGTCGGCGCAAGCGTTCCGAATGCCCTATATCCGCCGGCGGGTGTTCGGCTGGAACGTGCACATCCCGCTCGATCCCGAGGCGGTGCAGCGCGTCATGCTCGACAATGCCGCCAATTATGTGAAGCCGCGCATCGTCAGGAAATTGCTCAGCCGGACGATCGGGCGCGGGCTGCTCAGCGCCGACGGCACCCTCTGGCGCGCGCAAAGGCGGATCGTGGCGGCGAATTTCACCCCGCTTGCGGTCGATGCGCTCGTCCCCGCTTTCGCCGACGCGGCGCGGGTCGAGGCGGCGGGCTGGGAGACCGGCACAATCGACATGGCCGAGGCGGCGACGGCGACGACGATGCGGGTGATCGCCAATACCCTCTTCGCCGGCGATCCGCGCCTGACCAGCGAAGCCGCCATGGCCCATATCACCGCCGCGCTCGAAGCGGTCGCCACCGCGCGGTTGCAGGCCTTGCTCGGCCTTCCGCTCGTCCCCTGGAGCCCGCGGTCGCTGGCCGGGCGCCGCGGCCAGCTCTTCCTCCGCCGCACCCTGTCGGCGGTGGTCGAGGAACGGCTGCCGGACGGCGGGCCCGACGATTTTCTCGGCCGGCTCATCCGGGCGCTTCGCGAGCGCTTTCCGCCCGACGAGGCCAAAAAGCTGGCCGTCGACAATGCCGCCACTTTTTACCTTGCGGGCCATGAGACCACCGCCAATGCGGTCACCTGGACCTGCTTCATTCTCTCCGAGCAGCCCGCCTTGCAGGAGGAAGCGGCGGCCGAGGCGCGCGCCGCGCTCGCAGGCGGCGAGGATGCGGCGCTGCCCGACCGCCTCCCGTTGCTGCGCCGGGTCCTGGAGGAGACGCTGCGGCTCTATCCGCCCGTGCCGCGCTTCGACCGCGAGGCGGCGGGCGACGACCGGCTCGCCGGCTACGCGGTGAAGGCCGGCGACATCGTCTCGATCTGGCCCTGGCTGCTCCACCGGCACGAAAGCCTGTGGGAGGCGCCGAACGTCTTCGATCCCGACCGCTGGCGGGAGGAGCCGCGCGCCGGCCGCCATCGGTTCCAGTACATCCCGTTCGGCGGCGGCCCGCGCGTCTGCGTCGGCGCGCGCTTCGCCACCGCCGAGGCGCTGACCGTTCTCGCCTGCTGGCTGGCCGAATGGCGGTTCGCGCCGATGCCGGGACGGGCGGTGATGCCGTCGGGCATGGTGACGTTGCGGCCCAAAGGTGGACTGCCGCTGCGGCTGGAGAAACGTATGGAAGGGATCCCAAACTCGGCTTGACAGCCCGGCGCCGGACCTTAAAGCCGGCTCCGGGCCACGCCGTCCCAACGCGGCGCGGGCTCTCTGTGAGGAGAGTCGATTATGACTGAACCAGCCGAAGCCGGCGCGCGCGTGCGCGTCGAAAAACCCCACACCCGCCCCAATCGTCCCTTCTTCTCGTCCGGTCCGTGCGCCAAGCCGCCGGGCTGGGGACCCGAGCATCTCGCGCTCGGCTCGCTCGGACGTTCGCATCGCTCGAAGCTCGGCAAGGCCCGGCTCGGCCATGCGATCGCGCTGACCCGTCAGATCCTCCGAGTGCCCGATACGCACCGTATCGGCATCGTTCCCGCGTCCGACACGGGCGCGGTCGAGATGGCGCTCTGGTCGATGCTCGGCGCGCGGCCGGTGACGGTGCTCGCCTGGGAGAGCTTCGGCGAGGGCTGGGTCACCGATATCGTCAAGCAATTGAAGCTCGACGCCAATGTGGTGAAGGCGCCTTATGGCGAACTTCCCGATCTCGCCAAGGTCGATCCGGGGCACGATGTGGTCTTCACCTGGAACGGCACCACCTCGGGCGTGCGCGTGCCGAACGGCGACTGGATCGCCGAGGATCGCGCGGGTCTCACCTTCGCCGACGCCACCTCCGGGGCCTTCGCGCAGGACCTTCCCTGGGACAAAATCGATGTCACCACCTTCTCCTGGCAGAAGGTGCTCGGCGGCGAGGGCGGTCATGGCGTGCTGATCCTCGGCCCGCGCGCGGTCGAGCGGCTGGAAAGCCACATTCCGGCCTGGCCGCTGCCCAAGATCTTCAGGATGACCAAAAGCGGCAAGCTCAACGAAGGCATCTTCAAGGGCGACACGATCAACACGCCGTCCATGCTCTGCGTCGAGGATTATATCTTCGCGCTCGAATGGGCACAGGGGCTCGGCGGGCTGGACGCGTTGATCGGGCGCGCCGACGCCAATGCCGCTTCGGTCGATGCCTGGGTTCAGGCGACGGACTGGATCGAGCATCTCGCGGGCGATCCGGCGAGCCGCTCCAACACCAGCGTCTGCCTCAAGTTCGCGGACGGCGTCGGCGGCGATGCCGAGACGCAGGCGGCGCTCGTCAAGACAATGGCGAGCCTGCTCGAAGCCGAAGGCGCCGCCTACGACATCGCCGCCTATCGCGACGCCCCGCCGGGCCTGCGCATCTGGTGCGGCGCCACGATCGAGACCGACGATCTCGAAGCGCTCTTTCCCTGGCTCGACTGGGCCTTTGGGGAAGCGAGCAAGTCCTGACCCCCACGCGTCATTCCGGCCCTTCGACGCCGCCTGCGGCGGCGCTCAGGATAAACTTCGGCAAAGCCGAAGGCCGGGATCTCGGGGGGTGAAAGGCTCGGCGCCTTTTCCTCGCTGGGATCCCGGCCTGCGCCGGGATGACGGAAAATTTCCGCCACGGAGACCCCAATGCCCAAAGTCCTGATCTCGGATCAAATGGATCCCAAAGCCGCCGAAATCTTCCGCGCCAACGGCGTCGAGGTCGACGAGAAGACCGGCCTCTCGAAGGAGGAGCTGAAGGCGATCATCGGCGATTATGACGGTCTCGCCATCCGCTCCGCCACCAAGGTGACGCCGGACGTGCTGGAGGCGGCGGTGAACCTCAAGGCGATCGGCCGCGCCGGGATCGGCGTCGACAATGTCGACATCCCGGCCGCCACAGCGCGCGGCGTGGTGGTGATGAACACGCCGTTCGGCAATTCGATCACCACCGCCGAGCACGCCATCGCCTTGATGTTCGCGCTCGCCCGCGAATTGCCCCAGGCCGATTCCTCGACCCAGGCCGGCAAATGGGAGAAGAACCGCTTCATGGGGGTCGAGCTGACCGCCAAGACCTTGGGCCTGATCGGCTGCGGCAATATCGGCTCGATCGTCGCCGAGCGCGCGCTGGGCCTCAGGATGCGGGCGATCGCCTACGATCCGTTCCTGACCCCGGAACGCGCGCTGGAGCTTGGCGTGGAGAAGGTCGAGCTGGACGAACTGCTCCGCCGCGCCGACTTCATCACCCTCCACACGCCGCTGACCGACCAGACGCGCAACATCTTGAGCCGCGAGAATCTGGCCAGGACCAAGAAGGGCGTCCGCATCGTCAATTGCGCCCGGGGCGGGCTGATCGACGAGGCGGCGCTCAAGCAAGGGCTGGAGAACGGCGATATCGCCGGCGCGGCGCTCGACGTCTTCGTCGAGGAGCCGGCCAAGGCCAATCCCCTGTTCGGAACGCCGGGCCTGGTGGCGACGCCGCATCTCGGCGCCTCGACCACCGAGGCGCAGGTCAATGTCGCGATCCAGGTCGCCGAGCAGATGTCGGAGTTCCTCACCCGCGGCGGCGTCACCAACGCGCTCAACATGCCCTCGCTCTCGGCCGAGGAGGCGCCGAAGCTGAAACCCTATATGGCGCTCGCCGAGCGGCTCGGGTCGCTGGTGGGGCAGCTCGAAGGCAAGAATCTCACCGGAATCTCGATCGAGGTCGAGGGCGCCGCCGCCCAATTGAACCAGAAGCCGATCACCGGCGCGGTGCTGGCGGGCTTGATGAAGGTCTGGTCGGACAGCGTGAACATGGTCAACGCCCCCTTCCTCGCCCGCGAGCGCGGCCTCGACGTGCGCGAGGTGCGGCACGACCGCGAAGGCGATTATCACACGCTTATCCGCGTGACGGCCTCGACCGCACATGGCGAACGCAGCGTCGCCGGCACCCTGTTCGGCAATGCCGCGCCGCGGCTCGTCGACATGTTCGGGATAAGGGTCGAGGCCGAGCTGGACGGCTGGATGATCTACATCGTCAACGAGGACGCGCCCGGCTTCATCGGCCGCCTCGGCACCTTGCTCGGCGAAGCGGGCATCAACATCGCCACCTTCAACCTCGGCCGCCGCGCCGCGGGCGGCGAGGCGGTGGCCCTGGTCTCCGTCGACGGCGAGATCGACCCCGCGCTGGTGGCGAAGCTCGAAGCGCTCGGCGGCGTCAAAAGGGTGAAGCCGCTGCGCTTCTAGTCTAGGGCTGGCCGACGGCCGTCCCGAGGAAGTGGAGCAGCGTTGGGTTGGCCGGGCTGGTCGGGCGGCCGATATAGGTCGACGGGTCGTTCTCGCGTGAGCGATTGACTGGGACGACCTGCGCCGCAGTGCCTTCCTTGCGCAGTGCGGCGGCCATGGTTTCCGCCTGGCCTTCGCTTTTCGCGTTCCCCTTCACCGCCGCGAACAGGAAGGCGGGCGCATTGGGCGGCTGGACGAAGCGGATTGCGGAAATCCGCGCCTGTACCTCGGGATTCTTTCCGAAAGTGTCTTCGGTCGAGCTGCGCCAATAATGGCTGAGCATGGCAAGATAGGCAGGGAAATCGAAGCCGGCGCCGTCGATGAGGATGACGCCGCGAATGGCTTCGAAGGGGACGTCCGCCTGCCGAAAATAAGCCGGATCGGTCGCGAGAAGCGCGGCGAGATCGCCGCCTTCCGCGGTGCCCATCAGGACGATGCGGTTCGGATCGAAATGGTATCGACCGGCCTTGGCGAGGAGGGCGGCGATGCCTCTCGCGAAATTGGCCGCCAAGGCCGCGCCATCATGGTCCGGTTTCGCTTGGACGTCACCGATATGGGCGACGCGATAGCCGTGACCGTGCAGGAAGGAATTCAGCCACTGTGTCGAAACGTCCAACGAATTCCAGTCGCCGATCTCGATAACGACAGGCGGGTTTCCGGGGAGCCGGCCGACGTCGATTCCAATGCTGCCGCCGTCGGTCTGCTTGCCGAAAAGGAAATCGGAATAACCCAGCCGGACAGGCGCGTCGGAAAGTGCCATCATGTCGCTCGGACGATTGGCATTGCCCGGGTCCATCCCCGGAGGCGTGGCGGCGACGAGCAAGGCCGCAAACGGCAGAAGCGAATATCGCATCATGGCCCGGCCAGCCTAAGCGGCGCGGGTCTTCGGAACAAGTGATTGTCGCGCAAAGAAAAAGGCCGGAGGTTTTACGCTCCGGCCTCTTCTTTGCTCAGGTCACAGGGGTCGGACCTAGAAGTCCATCCCGCCCATGCCGCCCATGCCGCCGCCGGGCATGCCGCCGCCGGCCGGCTTGTCCTCGGGCGCCTCGCTCACCGCCGCTTCGGTGGTGATGAGCAGGCCCGCGACGCTGGCCGCGTCCTGGAGCGCGGCGCGGACGACCTTGGTCGGATCGATCACGCCGGCCTGGACGAGGTTCTCGTAGACCTCGGTCTGGGCGTTGAAGCCGAGATTCTCGTCCTTGCCGTCGATCAGCTTGCCGGCGACGACGGCGCCGTCATGGCCGGCATTCTCGGCGATCTGGCGGAGCGGCGACTGCAGCGCGCGGCGGACGATGTCGATGCCGCGGGTCTGGTCGTCATTGACGCCCTTCATGCCGTCGAGCGCCTTGGTCGCGTAGAGCAAAGCGACGCCGCCGCCCGGAACGATGCCTTCCTCGACCGCGGCGCGGGTGGCGTGGAGGGCGTCGTCGACGCGGTCCTTGCGCTCCTTCACCTCGATCTCGGACGAACCGCCGACCTTGATCACCGCGACGCCGCCGGCGAGCTTGGCCAGCCGCTCCTGCAGCTTCTCGCGATCATAGTCGCTGGTCGTGTTCTCGATCTGCTGGCGGATCGCCTCGACCCGGCCCTTGATCCGGTCGGCCTCGCCGGCGCCGTCGACGATCGTGGTATTGTCCTTGTCGATGGTGACGCGCTTGGCCTGGCCGAGCATGGCCACCGTGACGTTCTCGAGCTTGATGCCGAGATCCTCGCTGATCATCTCGCCATTGGTCAGGATCGCGATGTCCTCGAGCATCGCCTTGCGGCGATCGCCGAAGCCCGGCGCCTTGACCGCCGCGACCTTGAGGCCGCCGCGCAGCTTGTTGACGACGAGGGTGGCCAGAGCCTCCCCCTCGATGTCCTCGGCGATGATCAGCAAGGGACGGCCCGACTGCACCACCGCCTCGAGGATCGGAAGCATCGCCTGGAGGTTGGAGAGCTTCTTCTCGTGGATGAGGATATAGGGGTCGCTGAGCTCGACCTGCATCTTCTCCGGGTTGGTGATGAAATAGGGGCTCAAATAGCCGCGGTCGAACTGCATGCCCTCGACGACGTCCAATTCGAACTCGAGGCCCTTGGCCTCCTCGACCGTGATCACGCCTTCCTTGCCGACCTTGTCCATCGCCTCGGCGATCTTCTCGCCGACGACGGTGTCGCCGTTTGCCGAGATGATGCCGACCTGGGCGATCTCATTCGAGCCGGAGACCGGCTTCGAGCGCGATTTCAGATCCTCGACCACCTTGACGACGGCAAGGTCGATGCCGCGCTTCAGGTCCATCGGGTTCATGCCGGCTGCGACCGACTTCATGCCCTCGCGGACGATCGACTGGGCGAGAACGGTCGCCGTGGTGGTACCGTCGCCGGCGAGATCGTTGGTCTTCGACGCGACCTCGCGCAGCATCTGCGCGCCCATATTCTCGAACTTGTCCTTGAGCTCGATCTCCTTGGCGACGGTTACGCCGTCCTTGGTGATGCGCGGGCTGCCGAAGCTCTTGTCGAGGACGACGTTGCGGCCCTTGGGCCCCAAGGTCACCTTGACCGCGTCGGCGAGGATGTCGACGCCGCGCATGATGCGCTCGCGGGCGTCACGCGAAAAGCGAACGTCTTTCGCTGCCATGTTTCAGTTTCCCTTCTCTTGTTCCCCGGCGAAAGCCGGGGTCCAGTTGATGTCTGAGCTGGATTCCCGCTTTCGCGGGAATGATGATGAAGTCGAGGCCGGATCAGGCTGCCTTGCGCGCCTCGGTGCCGCCCTCGACGATGCCGAGGATGTCGCTCTCCTTCATGATGAGCAGATCCTCGCCGTCGAGGCGCACCTCGGTGCCCGACCATTTGCCGAACAGGATGCGGTCGCCTTCCTTGACGTCGAGCGGATTGAGCTTGCCGGTCTCGTCGCGGGTCCCCGCGCCGACGGCGAGCACCTCGCCCTCCTGCGGCTTCTCCTTGGCGGTATCCGGGATGATGATGCCGCCGGCCGTCTTCTCCTCGGCCTCGATACGGCGGACGAGCACCCGGTCATGAAGCGGACGAAAGTTCATGCGCGTCACCTCTTCTATATGTCTTGCGGCCGTAGCCCCCTTGGAGGCGAAGCGGAGCCGCGGTTGAAATCCGATGTTGGCACTCACCCCAAGCGAGTGCCAGCAGCGCCCATTTAGGGGCTGCTCGCCGTCGGTCAAGGCCGCCGGGCGCGGAAAATTGCAGCTCGGCGCGGCTGCGTTTACAGGCTTGAGGGGCTGGTCTAGCCAGAGGGCGAGGGGCGCCGGCATCGAGGAGTCGTCATGACGTTCGCAGGCAAGGTGTGGAAGCTGCTGGTCGGGGTGAAGGATGCCCTCGTCCTCCTCTTCATGCTGCTCTTCTTCGGCGGTCTCTGGGCGCTGATGAGCGCCCATCCCACCGTCGGCGCCGGGCAGCGCGGCGCGCTCCTGCTCCGGCTCGACGGGCCGGTGGTCGAGCAGCCGTCCCAGCCCTCGGCGAGCGAGGTGCTCGGCGGCCGTGCG
Source organism: Allosphingosinicella sp. (assembly GCA_036491055.1). Taxonomy (GTDB): domain Bacteria; phylum Pseudomonadota; class Alphaproteobacteria; order Sphingomonadales; family Sphingomonadaceae; genus Allosphingosinicella. Next base: position 72,244 of record DASXCT010000043.1, on the reverse strand, counting down.
ACGCACGAATATCGCCTCCGCGACATAGTCCAGGCTTTGCGCGCGGCCGCGAAGGACAAGAGGGTGCCGGCGGTGGTGCTCGACCTCGACATCTTCGCCGGCGGCGGCCAGACGGCTTTGTCGGAGGTCGGCGCGGCGCTCGACGAGGTCCGCAAGGCCGGCAAGCCGGTGCTCGCTTATGCCAGCGCCTATGACGACGATTCCTATCAGCTCGCCTCCCACGCCAGCGAGGTCTGGCTCAACCCGATGGGCGGCATCGCGATCACCGGGCCCGGCGGCACCGAGCTCTTCTACAAGGGGCTGATGGACAAGCTTGGCATCACCGCCAACGTCTATCGCGTCGGCACCTACAAGGCGGCGGTCGAGCCCTATACGCGCAACGACATGTCGCCCGAGGCGAAGCAGGCGCTGCAGGGCGTCTATGGCGCGATGTGGGAGAATTGGCAGCAGGAAGTGAAGAAGGCGCGGCCCAAGGCGGACGTCGCCGGCTACGTCGCCGATCCGAACGGCCGCATCGCGGCGGCGGGCGGCGATCTGGCGCAGGCGGCGCTGAAATCGGGCCTCGTCGACCGTCTCGGCGACTGGACCGCCTTCGGCAAGCGCGTCGCCGAGATTTCCGGCACCAGCGACGGCGACGTCCCGGGCAGCTTCCGCAAGATCGATTATAGCGCCTGGGCCGCCGCCAATCCGGTCGACGAGGGCGGCGCCAGGATCGGCATCGTCACCGTCGCGGGCGACATCGTCGACGGCAATGCCGGGCCGGGGAATGCGGGCGCCGAGACGATCGTCCGCGCGCTCGACAAGGCGCTTGCCGATCGCGACCTCAAGGCCCTGGTGCTGCGGGTCGATTCCCCCGGCGGCTCGGCGCTCGCCGCCGAGCGGATCCGCCAGGCCGTGCTTGCCGCCAAGGCGAAGGGCCTGCCGGTCGTCGTCTCGATGGGCAATCTCGCGGCGAGCGGCGGCTATTGGGTCGCGACCGCCGGCGACAAGATCTATGCCGAGCCTTCGACCATCACCGGCTCGATCGGCGTGTTCGCGATCCTGCCCAGCTTCCAGGGCACGCTCGCCAAGCTCGGCATCGGCGCCGACGGCATCAAGACGACGCCGCTCTCGGGCGAGCCGGACCTGCTGCGCGGGCCGAGCCCCGAAGTCGGCAAGTTGATCCAGACCGGCATCGACAGCACCTATCGCCGCTTCCTCTCCGTGGTCGGCGGAGCGCGGCACATGAGCCCCGAGCAGGTCGACAAGATCGGCCAGGGCCATATCTGGGACGGCGGCACCGCCCACCAGCTCGGACTGGTCGACGCTTTCGGCAATCTCGACGATGCGGTGCGCGAGGCGGCGCGGCGGGCGAAGCTCGATCCGGCGACCGCCAAGGCGGTGTGGCTGGAGCGCAAGCCCGGCTTCGCCGAGCGGCTTGTCGCCTCGATGGCGCGCGGCGACCATGACGACGATGCCGAGGCCGGCGGCGACGCCTTCGCCCGCATCGCGGGGCGGCCGAAATTGCTGCTCGCCCGCGCCATGGCCGAAGCCGACCGCCTGCTTTCCGGACCGACCATCCAGGCGCGCTGCCTCGAATGCCCGGACGACGGCAGCCCGGTCCGGCCGGCGCCCCCGCCGGCGGGCGGCTTTACCTTATGGCTGCTGAAGCTGGTCGGCTGATGCTCCGCGCCGCGACGGCGGAGGATGCCGCCGCCGTCGCCGCGCTCTACGCGCCCTATGTCGAGGGCAGCATCATCTCGTTCGAGACGGAGACGCCGGACGCCGCTTCGATGTGCGGGCGGATCGAAGCGGGGGGCATCCTCTATCCCTGGCTCGCCGCGGTCGACGAAGAAGGGGCGCTCGCCGGTTATGCCTATGCGAGCGCCTTCCGGCCGCGCCCGGCCTATCGCTACACGGTCGAGACCACAATCTATGTGCGCGACGGACTCCACCGCCGCGGCATCGGCAGCCTGCTCTACCGGCCGCTGCTGGCGATCCTCGAGGCGCAGGGCTTCACCCAGGCCTTCGGCGCGATCGCGCTCCCCAATCCGGCCAGCGTCGCCCTGCACGAAAGGCTCGGCTTCGTCCGCGCCGGCACGTACGAGCAGGTCGGCTGGAAGCATGGCGGGTGGTGGGACGTCGGCCTCTGGCAACGCCCTTTGGCTGCGCCCACGGTGCCACCGACCGAGCCGAAGCCGTGGCGGGACGTGGCATCTCCCGACTTCCTCAGCCCGAACGATGTTCTTGGATAAGGTGTTTCAGCGCCGATAGGCCGGAAGCGACCAGCCGAAATGAATGGCGCAGCCGCGCAATGCGAAGCCGGCGGCGGCGGCGATCAGGCCCGCGGCCATTCCGGCGAGGCCGAGCAGCAGCAGCCCGACGGTGAGCGCGGCCGCGAGGGCGGCGGCGGTGACGTAGAGTTCGGGCCGCATCAGGATCGAGGGCTCGTCGGCGAGCAGGTCGCGGACGATGCCGCCGAGGCAGCCGGTCAGCACGCCCATGCCGATCGCCGGCAGCGGCGCCACGCCGTAGGCGAGGCCCTTGGCCGCGCCGAAGCTCGCATAGGCGCCGAGGCCGATCGCATCGAGCCAGAGCAAGGTGCCGCCGCGCCAGAGCGAAGCGGGGGTGATCCACACGGTCAGCGCCGCGGCGAGGCAAATCAGCAGGGTCGCATTCTGGTGGATCCAGAAGACCGGCACGCCGATCAGCAGGTCGCGCGCGGTGCCCCCGCCGACGCCGGTCACCACCGCGAAGAAGACGAAGGTGACCAAGGTCTGCTTCTTCGCCGCCGCCACCAGAGCGCCGGACAAGGCGAAGACCGCGACGCCCGCCCAGTCGAGATAATCGAGCAACGGATCGAGCGACGGCAGCGGCATCAGGCGCCTGGCCGCACCGGCCGGTTCAGCCGAAGGTCTTCAGGCATTGATCCAGGACGGCCACGGGCGAGCCGAGCTCGGCCATCGCCGCCATCGCCTTGTCGCCGGCGTCGCGCTGCTTCGTCAGGTCGGAGCCGAACCGGGCGCGGAGCGCCGGCCCCATATGGTCGCTGAGCGTCGCGCGAAGCTTCCGGTAGCGGGAGATTTCGGCCGCATAATGTCTGTCGGATTCGAGCGCGGAGGCGGTGAACTCGGCGAGCGCGCTGCAGCCGAGCTGGGCATCGAGGCGGTCCTTCGGCAGCGTCGCCTCTCCGCTGGTGGCGGTGGGGAAGGCGGCGCTGCAGGCGGGCTCCAGATCCTGCCACTTGCCGCTCGTCACCTCCGCCTGCAATTCGCTCATCCGTTTGCTGACCGCATTGGCGATCTGGACCGAGAAGCGACCGCTCCCGGACGCCGCGAGCATGGCATGTTGGAGGATGTGCCCCTGCGCGTCGATCGTGAGCGGCTGGTTGATATCGGCCGTCGCGCTTCGCGCCTCGGCCGCGGCGACGATTCCGCAGGTCGCCGCGCGGTCCACTGGATCGGCCGGCAGGACCAGCGGCTTCGGCCCGCCGCAGGAGGCGAGCGCCAGCGCGGCAAGGGCGAGAGCTGGCAGGGCGCGGCTCAGCGGAAAGTCCTCGTCCATGGCCTCATATATGGATCGGTTTGCCCTGGACCGCCATCGCCGCTTCCTTGACCGCTTCGCTGTGGGTCGGGTGGGCGTGGCAGGTGTAGGCGATGTCCTCGGAGGTGGCGCCGAACTCCATCGCCTGGGCGGCCTGGGCGATCATCGTTCCGGCGACCGAGGCGATCATCCAGACACCGAGCACGCGGTCCGATTTGGCGTCGGCGATCACCTTGACGAAGCCGTCGGTCTCGCGGTTGGTCTTGGCGCGGCTGTTGGCGAGCATCGGGAACTTGCCGGTCTTGACCTCGCCATGCTGGCGCGCTTCCTCCTCGGTGAGGCCGACGCCGGCAATTTCGGGCATGGTGTAGACGACGCTCGGGATGACGTCGTGATTGACGATGCCGGTGAGGCCGGCGATATTCTCGGCGACCGCGATCCCCTCATCCTCCGCCTTGTGGGCGAGCATCGGGCCGGGCGTGACGTCGCCGATCGCCCAGATGCCGGGCACCTTCGTGCGGAATTCGGGATCGACCTCGATCTGGCCTCTTTTGTTGGTCTTGATGCCGGCGGCGTCGAGGGCGAGGCCCTCGGTGTTCGGTTTGCGGCCGATCGAGACGAGCACGACGTCGCAGTCGATCGTCTCCGACGCCGCCTGTCCCGAGCCTGTCGAAGGGCCCGCGGCCGGCTCGACGGTCAGGACGACGCCGTCGCCCTTGCGCTCGGCCCTGGTGACCTTGGTCGAGAGGCGCAGCTCGAAGCCCTGCTTCTTGAAGATCCTATTCGCTTCCTTGCGGACCTCGCCGTCCATGCCGGGCAGGATCTGGTCGAGGAACTCGACCACCGTGACCTTGGCGCCGAGCCGCCGCCAGACCGAGCCGAGCTCGAGCCCGATCACACCGCCCCCGATCACGACCATGTGGCCGGGGACCTTGGCCAGCTCGAGCGCGCCGGTCGAATCGACGATCTTCTCCTGGTCGATCTCGACGCCGGGCAGCGGCGTGACCGACGAGCCTGTGGCGACGACGAAATTCTTGGCCCGGTAGGTGGTGCCGCCGACGTCGATCGCATCCTTGGCGGTGAAGCGGCCCTGGCCTTTCAGCCACGTCACCTTGTTCTTCTTGAACAGGAATTCGATGCCCTGGGTCAGGCCTTTGACCGCCTCCTTGCGGCCGCCGTGCATGGCGTCGAGGTCGAGCTCGACGCCGCTCGTCTTCACGCCCCATTTGGCGAGCGTGCCGTGATTCGCCTCCTCGAACAATTCGGACGCGTGGAGCAGGGCCTTGGAGGGGATGCAGCCGACATTGAGGCAGGTGCCGCCGAGCGTCTCCCGGCTTTCGACGCAGGCCGTCTTCAGCCCAAGCTGCGCCGCCCGGATCGCCGCAACATAGCCGCCCGGCCCGGAGCCGATCACGATCACATCATATTCGGTGTCAGCCATGGATCAACTCTTTGCTGGAAATGGGCGCCGGCGGGTATTTTCGTGTCCGACGACGGTCAGATGGCCCTTCAGCTCCGGATCGTCCAGAAGGGGCATGACCCGCGGCAAGCAGGGCCTGGGCGATCGTCGATCCGACATTGGCGTCGAGCAGGAACCTCAAGCGGCTTTCGCCTGGGCGATGGCAACATAGGTTTCATCGCCCAGGAAATCCGCCGCGAACGCCGCCGCGGCGCGAATCTGATCGCCGGCCACGCCCGGATATTCCGCTGCGATCCTTTTCTCGTCCCACCCGGCTCCGAGGAGCTTGAGCAGCAGCTCGACCGTGATCCGCGTGCCCCTGAACACGGGTTTGCCGCCAAGGATGGCCGGATCGGAATGGATATGATCTCGCCAGTTCATTTCGCGTCTCAAAGGTCGATCAGCAGCCGCGTCGGATCCTCTATAGCCTCCTTCATGCGGACGAGGAAGGTGACCGCCTCGCGGCCGTCGACCAGGCGGTGGTCGTAGCTCAAGGCGAGGTACATCATCGGGCGGGCGACGATCTGGCCGTCCCTGACCACCGGTCTCTCCTCGATCCGGTGCATGCCGAGCACGGCCGATTGGGGCGGGTTGATGATCGGGGTCGACAGCAACGAGCCGAAGACGCCGCCGTTGGAGATGGTGAAGGTCCCCCCCTGCATGTCCTCGAGCGTCAGGGTGCCGTCCTTCGCGCGCTTGCCGAAATCGGCGATAATCTTCTCGATGTCGGCGAAGGAGAGGGCCTGGGCGTCGCGGATGACGGGGACGACGAGCCCGTGCGGCGCCGACACGGCGACCGACACGTCCATATAGTCGCGATAGACGATCTCCTCGCCCTCGATCGAGCCGTTGACCGAAGGAACGTCGCGCGCGGCGAGCACGGCCGCTTTCACGAAGAAGCTCATGAAGCCGAGGCGGATGCCGTGCTTCTTCTCGAACAGATCCTTGTAGCGGCTGCGCGCCTGGATCACCGCGCTCATGTCGACGTCGTTGAACGTCGTCAGCATGGCGGCATTATTCTGCGCTTCCTTGAGGCGGCGGGCGACGGTCTGGCGCAGCCGCGACATCCGCACGCGCTCCTCGCGCCGTTCGCCCGGCGCGGCGGCGCGGGCCGGGGCCGGCGGTGGGGGAGGGGGAGGCACCGCGGCGGGGGCCGGCGGCGCCGGCGGCGCGGCCTCCTTCGCCTTCACGGCGCCCATCACGTCGTCCTTGGTGAGGCGGCCGTCCTTGCCGGTGCCGTGGATCTTCGACGGATCGAGATGATGTTCGAGGACGATGCGGCGCACCGCCGGGGACAGAGTGAGGTTCGATCCCTCGTCCTCGTCCCCTTCGACATCGTCGCTCGGCTCGATATTCTCGCCCGGACCGACCGGGTTGACCGGCGTCGAAACGGGCGCCGCCGCCGGCGCGGGCGCTGCCTGTTGGGGCTGGGGCCGGGCGGCCGTGCCCCCGCCCTCCTCGATATGGGCGATCGGCGCACCGACGGCGACATTGTCGCCGACCTGGACGAGCTGGTCGCCCATCGTGCCGGCGACCGGCGAGGGCACCTCGATCGCGACCTTGTCGGTCTCGAGGCTCGCGATCGGCTCGTCCACCTGAACCGGATCGCCGGGCTTCTTCAGCCATTGGCCGAGCGTCGCCTCGGTGATCGATTCCCCCAGCGTCGGGACTTTGACTTCGGTCGCCATATTCTTTCCTTCAGCCGGCCTTGCGCTGCGGCGCCGCATCATTGTCGGTTCCGAGCGCCTCGGCGATCAGCGCCGCCTGCTCCGCCGCGTGGCGCTTGGCAAGGCCGGTGGCGGTCGAGGCCGAAGCCGCGCGGCCGGCATAGACCGGGCGCCGCGGCCGGACCCCGGCCTCGGCGAGGCTCTGCTCGATCAAGGGCTCGACGAAGGTCCAACAGCCCTGGTTCTTCGGCTCCTCCTGCGCCCAGACCACTTCCTCGAGTTTGGTCATGCGCTGGAGGCGGACAATCAGAGGCTCGGCCGGGAAGGGGTAGAGCTGCTCGATGCGGACGATGCTAGTATTGCGCGCGCCGGCACCGTTCCGGGCCGCGCTGTCGCGCGTCTCCATCAGCTCGTAGGAGAGCTTGCCGGAGCAGAGGACGAGGCGCTTCACCTCGGCGTCCGCCGGCGGATCGAGGTCGGAGAGGATGCGGCGGAAATGGCTGTCGCCGGTGAAGTCGGCGAGGGTCGAGACGGCGAGCTTGTGCCGGAGCAGCGACTTCGGCGTCATGATCGCCAGCGGCTTGCGGAAGTCGCGGTGCATCTGGCGCCGGAGGATGTGGAAATAATTGGCCGGGGTCGTGCAGTTGGCGACCTGCATATTGTCCTCGGCGCAGAGCTGGAGATAGCGCTCCGGCCGCGCCGAGCTGTGCTCCGGCCCCTGACCCTCATAGCCGTGGGGGAGCAGCATCACGAGGCCGTTGGCGCGCAGCCATTTGGCTTCGCCCGAGGCGATGAACTGGTCGATGATCGTCTGCGCGCCGTTCGCGAAGTCGCCGAACTGCGCCTCCCACAGCACCAATGTGTGCGGGTCGGACAGGGCATAGCCATATTCGAAGCCGAGCACTCCGAATTCGGAGAGCGGGCTGTCGCGCACCTCGAACCGGCCGCCCTCGATCCGGGTCAGCGGGATATATTTGTGCCCGTCATTCTGGTCGACCCAGACGGCGTGGCGCTGGCTGAACGTGCCGCGGCCGCTGTCCTGGCCGGAAAGGCGGACCTGGAAGCCTTCCGCGACCAGGGTACCGAAGGCGAGCGTCTCGGCGGTCGCCCAGTCGAAGCCGGTGCCGCTCTCCAGCATCGCCCGGCGGCCGTCGATCACCCGCTTCAGCGTCTTGTGGACGGCGAGGTCCCCGGGGATCGTGGTCAGCACCGTGCCGACGTCGCGCAAAGTCTCTTCCGGGACGGCGGTCGGGGCGTTGCGCCGCTCGCTCTCGGGCGTGCAGGGGCGGCCGAGGCCGGTCCAGCGGCCCTCGAACCAGTCGGCCTTGTTGGGGAGATAGGAGCGCGCCGCCTCGAACTCATGGTCGAGCGTGGCGGTGAAGGCGGCGACCTGGCCGTCGATCCAGGCCTGGTCGACCACTTTTTCCTCGATCAGCCGCGCGCCGTAGAGCGCGGAGATCGGCGGGTGCTTGCGGATCTCGGCATACATGAGCGGCTGGGTGAAGCTCGGCTCGTCGCCCTCATTGTGGCCGAAGCGGCGATAGCACCACATGTCGATGACGATGTCGCGCTTGAAGCGCTGGCGATATTCGATGGCGAGCTTGCAGGCGAAGGTCACCGCCTCGGGATCGTCGCCGTTGACGTGGAGCACCGGCGCCTGGACCGCCTTGGCGATGTCCGACGGGTAAGGCGAGGAGCGCGCATATTGCGGCGAGGTGGTGAAGCCGACCTGGTTGTTGATGATGAAATGGAGCGTGCCGCCGGTCTCGAAGCCCGGCAGGCCCGAAAAGCCGAAACATTCGGAGACGATGCCCTGGCCGGCGAAGGCGGCGTCGCCGTGGAGGAGGACGGGGAGGACCTGCGTCCCTTCATGATCGCCGCGCATCACCTGCTGCGCGCGCGCCTTGCCGAGCACGACCGGATCGACCGCTTCCAGATGGCTCGGATTGGGGACGAGCGAGAGATGGACGCGGATGCCGTCGAACTCGCGGTCCGACGAGGTGCCGAGATGATATTTGACGTCGCCCGAGCCGCCGACATCCTCGGGATTGGCCGAGCCTCCGGCGAATTCGGAGAAGATCGCGCGATAGGGCTTGCCCATGACGTTGGCGAGCACGTTCAGCCGGCCGCGATGGGCCATTCCGAACACCATCTCGCGGACGCCGAACTGGCCGCCATATTTGATCACCGCTTCCAGCGCCGGGATCATCGATTCGCCGCCGTCCAGCCCGAAGCGCTTGGTGCCGACATATTTGCGGGCGAGGAAATGCTCCCATTGCTCGCCCTCGATCACCTTGGCGAGGATCGCCTCCTTGCCCTCGGGCGTGAAGCGGATCTCGGCGTCCTTGCCCTCCATCTTGTCCTGGAGGAAGCGCCGCTCCTCGACCTCGTTGATGTACATATATTCGAGGCCGACCTTGCCGCAATAATTGGCGCGGAGGACCTGGACGAGCTCGCGGATCGTCGTCCATTCGAGGTGGAGGGCGCCGCCGACATAGACGGGCCGGTCGAGATCGGCCTCGCCGAAGCCGTGATAAGCGGGCGTGAGATCGGCGGGCAAAGTGCGGTGGGTGAGGTGGAGCGGATCGAGATCGGCGGCGAGATGGCCGCGCACCCGATAGGTGCGGATCAGCATCATCGCGCGGACCGAATCCCGCGCCGCCTGCTCGACCTCGGCCTCGGAGCGGCCGGCGGCGCGGACCTGGTCCTTCGCCTTCGCCGCGACCGGAGCGATCGCCATCAGGGTCGGGTCGAGGCCGGCGTTCAGATCGTCGAGGAAGGTGACCGGCCAGTTCGGGCGTGCCCAGCTCGGGCCCTGCTCGGTGTCGCCGAAATCGATGCTGTCCACTGGATCGTTCCTATTCGTCCGCCGGCGACGCCCGGAGCCGCCGCTTATCCTCAGCCTCTCAGCAAAGCCTTGAGCGTCGTTCCCAGCTCAGATGGGCTCGGCGAGACCCGGATTCCAGCTTCTTCCATCGCCGCGACCTTGTCCGCGGCCGCGCCCTTGCCGCCGGAGACGATCGCGCCGGCATGGCCCATGCGCCGGCCGGGCGGCGCGGTGCGGCCGGCGATGAAGCCGACCACCGGCTTGGAACGGCCGGCGCGCGCCTCGTCCTTGAGGAACTGCGCCGCATCCTCCTCGGCCGAGCCCCCGATCTCGCCGATCATGACGATCGATTCCGTCGCCGGGTCGGCGAGGAACTTCTCCAGAACGTCGATGAAGTTGGTGCCGTTGACCGGATCGCCGCCGATGCCGACCGCCGTCGTCTGGCCGAGCCCCTCGTTGGTGGTCTGGAACACCGCCTCATAAGTGAGCGTGCCCGAGCGGCTGACGATTCCGACCGAGCCTTTCCTGAAGATGTTGCCGGGCATGATACCGATCTTGCACTCGTCCGGCGTCAGCACGCCCGGGCAGTTCGGGCCGATCAGCCGCGACTTCGAGCCGTCGAGCGCGCGCTTGACCCGAACCATGTCGAGCACCGGAATGCCCTCGGTAATGCAGACGATGAGCGGAATCCCGGCGTCGACCGCCTCGAGGATCGCATCGGCAGCGCCGGCGGGCGGAACGTAGATGACCGAGGCGTCGGCCCCCGTTTTCTCCCGTGCTTCCTGGACCGTGTCGAACACCGGAAGGCCGAGATGGTTCGATCCGCCCTTGCCCGGCGAGGTGCCGCCGATGAGCCTGGTGCCGTAAGCGAGCGCCTGCTCGGAATGGAAGCTGCCCTGGCGTCCGGTAAAGCCCTGGGTGATGACCTTCGTGTCCCTGTTGACGAGGATCGACATGGATTCAGTCTGCTCCCGGAAATTGCGCTTCCGCTTCGGGCACGGACTTCAGCACCGTCCAGTCGCGAAGGGTGGTGACGGAAAGAAACAGGCCGCCGGCCCTGGTGCCGACGAAGGCGAGGCCGAGCGAATTGGTCTTCGGAGTCTGGGTCGGCGGCTGCTGCGCGTCGATATTGGTGGGGAGGATGGCCGCGCGGCCCTCGGCGAAATGCTCGCCCTTCCAGATGATCGCGCAGGCATGGGCGAAGCGCCCCTGCGCCTGCTCGCCCGTGGCCGGCGCGAGCAGGAACAGGGCCTGGCCCGGCCCGACCTCCAAGATCGGGTTGGACACGTCCCGCGGCTTCGGCGCGCCGGGAAGATTGCGGTCGTCGCCCGGCGCCGCGAGGGTCTGGCCGAGCGCCTCGCGCGCGCCATGCGGCAATTTCTCATAGGCCGTCGGCGCGGCGCTACCGCGCGCCAAAGCGACGGTTCCGGCCGTGCAGGCCGCCTTGAACAGCTCGACGGGCGTCTGCGGCGGCGCCGCGAGCGCCGGGCCCGCGGCAAGGAGGAGAGCGGCGGCGATCATCAAAGGGCGCCGTCAATGGCGCGGCAGGCGGCGAGCAATTCCTTCACAGCCTCGACCGACACCTGGAAATTGGCCTGGGCCGTCTCGTCCAGCGCGATCTCGACGATCCGCTCGACCCCGCCGGCGCCGATCACGACGGGCACGCCGACATAGAGGCCGTCGACGCCATATTGGCCGCTGAGATGGGCCGCGGCCGGAAGCACGCGCTTCTTGTCCTTGAGATAGGCCTCGGCCATCGCGATCGCGCTGGTCGCGGGCGCGTAATAAGCCGAGCCGGTCTTGAGCAGGGCGACGATCTCGCCGCCGCCGCCGCGGGTGCGCTTGACGATCGCGTCGATCCTCTCCTGCGTCGACCAGCCCATCTTGATGAGATCGGGGATCGGGATTCCGGCGACGGTGGAATATTCGACGATCGGCACCATCGTATCGCCATGGCCGCCGAGCACGAAGGCGGTGACATCCTCGACCGAGACCCCGAATTCCTCGGCGAGGAAATGGCGGAAGCGGGCGGAATCGAGCACGCCGGCCATGCCGACGACGCGCTCGGGGGGCAGGCCGCAATATTCCCTGAGCGCCCAGACCATCGCGTCGAGCGGGTTGGTGATGCAGATGACGAAGGCGCCCTGCGCATGCGCCTTGATGCCCTCGCCGACCGCCTTCATCACCTTCAGATTGATGCCGAGCAGATCGTCGCGGCTCATGCCCGGCTTGCGGGCGATGCCGGCGGTGACGATGCAGACGTCGGCGCCCGCGATCTCGGCATAATCCTGGGTGCCGGTGAGCTTGGCGTCGAAACCTTCGACCGGACCGGCCTCGGCGAGATCGAGCGCCTTGCCCTGCGGGATCCCTTCGACGACGTCGACGAGGACGATGTCGCCCAATTCCTTGATCGCCGCGAGATGGGCGAGGGTGCCGCCGATCATGCCGGCGCCGATCAAAGCGATTTTCTTGCGAGCCATGCTGGCTTCCGGGCCTTTCTTCCATGGGGGCGGGCTGCGGCGCAGCCGCGGGGGGACGGGGGCCGCTTAGCTCCGCCTCTCTCGTGGGGCAACCGGTTCGGGCGGTTTTTTGATCGGAATTGGCTCTTCCGTTCCCGGCGAAGGCCGGGGCCCGGCAGCGCAAGCCATAGGACTGGATCCCGGCTTTCGGCTTTGCCCAAGCTTACCCTGAGCGCCGCCGCGGGCGACATCGAAGGCCGGGAAGCCGTTCAGCCTTTTGTCGCCACGCGCGCGCCGCCGGACACCTCGGCCGCGCAGCGCTGCCGCTCGGCGGAGGACAGGCCGGGCGGAATCGCGATCTGCTGGAGCGTCGTCATCTCGCGGCCTTCGGGGCGATAGGTGATGTGCTCGACCGTCCCATCCTCCTTCCGGTGGGCATAGATCAAAGGCTTGCGGGAATCGTTGCTGGGCGACTCGTCGATGCCGATCTCCATTCCGTCGCGAAGTCCGGCGCGCTCGGCCGGACCGCCCGGCTCGAGCCCGACAACCTTATCGTGGTTGCGCAGGGTGGCGAGGATGTCGAAGCCGCGGTCGAACTTGGGCAGGGCCGTCCTTGTGACGCGAAGGCAGGCGCCGAACGCGTCCGGCGGCAGCAGAGCCGCCCCGCCCGCCTCGATCACCGTCCGCCGCTCGGGGCCGATGTCGAGGCCGAAGCGCCTGGCGGTCGCTTCGAACAGGTCCGGCGCCTTGGCCGAGCCGCCCTTCGCGCGGTCGCGCATCGCCCGCATCACGTCGTCGAGATTGGTGCGGCCGTGCGATGCGCGCCGCAGCGCCGCGTCCCACCGCGCGGCCATGATCGCGCCGCGCAGATAGGGGAGATTATGGACGTCCCCGTCCTGCCAGAAATGGGCGGCGATCGCGGAATTCGACGCCAGGCGGGCGGGCGAGCCGGCATATTCGGTCAGCGCCTTGTTCCAGTCGGCAACGAACGAGTCGAGGCTTTCGCCACCGATCCGCAGCAGCAGGCGCCGTCCATAAAAATCGGTGAAGCCCTCGCTGAACCAATAATCTTCGGCCTCGCGCGCTCCGTCCTCGATCCCTCCCAGCCGCCGCGGATTCCAGGTGTGGAAATATTCGTGCGCGAGAACGGAGGCGAGATCGGCCAGCGGAACATTGGGCGTGGTCTGGATCGCGAAGGCGTCGCCGCGCCCGTCGCCGCGTATGCTGGTCCCGCGCGGGGTGCCGCCGAGCGCGGCGAGGACGACCAGGAACGGCCCCTCGCGACCGCCCCAGAAATGGCGCTCGCCGGCGATGATCCGGGTCACCGAGGTTGCGAAATCCTCGTCGCTGAAGTCGAAGGTGCCGACCGAGGCGATCCTCAAAGGCGCGCCCGCAAGCTCGACGCGGCGCAGGCGGACGGCGGGGCCGCCGACCGAGACGCTCTCGATCAGATCGTCGATCGACATCGGCCGGCCCGCCTGGTGGTCGAGGTCGGAGACGATCGGAAAATGCGCGCCGTCCCAGCGCACCCGCGCCGCCCAATGGGCGCCCGCCGGAGTGACGAACAGGCTCTCGCCATAAGCCCAGAACCAGCTCGGCCGGATCGCGGGCAGATAGGTGTCGACGTCGCGCTCCGCCGGATCGTGGTCGAAGGCCGAGACCAGCCGGTAATGGAGAACGAGCGGCGCGCCGGGCGCGGCGCGGACCAGCCGCGCCGCCGGCCCGTCTTCGGTCATCGACGCCGCGCCGTCGACGCGGAGATCCTTGACGAAACGCCACAGGTCCGAGGCGCCGGCGGCCTTGTCGGGAAGGGTCAGCCGGGTTGTCCCACTCTTATCACCGTGCAGGGTGGCGGTAACGTCGCGACGATCGCGCCGCCCTCGACGACCGGGCGGACGGCATAGTCGATCTCATCGTCATGGGGTGCCGGGGCCGCGGCCAATGACAGAAAGGCGAACAGGAGCATCGGGAACGGCCTCATCGCGCCTCCGCATCGCGCCGGAGTCGAGGCATCGCGCGGGCGGCGGCTCCTCGTTCGGCGCTTCCTTTTGGGGTAAATGCTATTTGTCGTCGGCTGCCGGGGCGAAATCGCCGCGAGTCACGTCGATGTGCCTCGCGTCCACTTCGGCGAGCAATCCTGCCCGATATTTGAAGGTCGCTAGCACCGCCTCGCCCGGCTGCCGCCCGGTGAGCATCACGTCCGCGGCGGCCTCTCCGCATGGATCCGCCAGCGAGGGCATGGTCGGGGCCGTCGAATATTGAAAGGCTTCCGGACCGATCCCGCCGACGAACTCGACCGCCGCATCGGAGCCGGTCCGCCGCGAAGCAATCCCGACGTCGCCCCGGAACAGGGTGAAGCTTGCCGAGGGCGCGACCATCCTGCCGAGCGCGTTCATGTTTCGCGCCAGCGCCGCCCGGACGATCGCGACCGAACGTTGGCCGTAGGCGCTGGCAATGGCCTGCAGATCCTGGCGCGGGGCCTCGCGGTCCGCCTTGCAGCCGAACGAGGCGACCGGGTCCGGCTGGACGGGCGGCGGGGATGCCGCCTGCCCGGCGGTGGGTGCAAGCGCGAGCGCCCCGGTGAAAAGTCCGAGATACAATGCCCTGCCCATCGCCATGCCTCCCTTTTCGACGGATGTAGGGCCGATTGCCTGAACGCCGTCTTACAGGGAAGTCGCCGTCAGGCTTCCGGCCGCTTCTCCTCGACATAGGCGCGCTCGCCGGCCTTGTTGGTCCAGACCCGGACCGGGCGGCCCGTCTCCGGATCGACGAAGCGCTCGGCGGTCGGCTTCAGCGGTTCGAGCAATGCGCTCGCGGCCAGGCCGGAATAACGCTGCCGTTCCACGACGATCAAAACCAGCAGGATGGCGCAGCCGATGGCCGACCCCCACGGCGCCAGCCCGGCCGCCGCCGCCGCGGCGAGGATGACCAAAGCCGCGGCGAAAAGGCCGACAAGGACGTTGCGCAGCATTATTGCCCGCCCGCCGGCGCGCAGCGGACGGCGGTCCCATAGGCGACCACCTCGCTCATCGTCTGGCCGATCTCGCCGGAATCGAAGCGCATCATCACCACCGCGTCGGCGCCCATCAAGGTGGCGTTCTGGACCAGGCGGTCGATCGCGTGCCGCCGCGTATCCTCGACCAGGCTGGTATATTCCTTGATCTCGCCGCCCCCGATGGACCGCAGCCCGGCCATGAGATTGCCGCCGAGCCCGCGGCTGCGCACCACCACGCCGAATACCTGGCCCAAAGTCTCGGTGATCCGGTAACCCGGCATATTCTCCGTTGTCGCAACGATCATATTCCCCTCCTTTGCTGGCGGGGACATAGCAGCTTCGGCGCCCCGCGGCGACCGATCAGGCCCCCTGCAGCGCCTGGTAGAACATCAAGGCATTGTCGTCCGGGTCGTAGAAGGTGAGCAGCCGGACCATGGCCGGTATGTCCCTGATGTCCCCATCGAGCCGCACGCCTTTAGCGACGATCGCCGCCTTCGCCGCCTCGATGTCGCGGACGCCGAAGGTCAGGGTAGCGCCGCCGTGGCCGCTCCCGTCCATATTCTCGCCGAGGCCGATCCGCACCCGCTCGACGCCCGTCGCCATCTCGCACCAGGCCGCCTGGTCGAGCTTGTAGAGCAAAGTGAAGCCGAGCACGTCCGCATACCAGGCGATCGACCGGTCGATGTCGCTCACGTGCAGCGCGCAGGTCAGCCCGCCATCATAGTCGATCGCCATCTTCGTCTCCTCTTATGTCCAGTTTTTATATCTTGTATAAATCATGGACGGCTGCGATTGTCCAGCGATGATCGGGCCGCAATCCCTGAAGGCGCTGGCGACCGGGCGGTGGACCGTGCCGGTGCTCGCGCTGCTGGCCGAGGAGAAAGGTGCCCGCTTCGCGCGGCTGGTGGGCGCGCTCGGCCTGCCGCGCGATTCGCTCGTCCGCACGCTCGGCCATTTGACCGCGCTCGGCTGGGCGATGCGCAATCCGGGGCACGGCCACCCGCTGCGGCCGGAATATGTGCTGACTCCCGCCGGCGAAGAGGTCGGCGCCGCCTGCACGCGCATGATGGCCGTGCGCCGCCGGCTCGACATCGCACCGGAGAGCCTGCCGCGCTGGTCGCTGCCGATCATCGGCCGGCTGGATCGGGACTGGGCGCGCTTCACCGATTTGCGCAACGCGCTGGCGCCGGTCACGCCCCGCGCCTTGTCGCTCAACCTGCAGCAGATGGTCGCCGGCCGGATGGTCGCGCGGCGGGTGGAGGAGGATTATCCGCCCACCCCCCTTTACGGCCTCGCGCCGGCGGGCCGGGCTTTGGCGGAGAGCCTGGCGGGCTGAGCTCAAAATTGTCCATGGCAGTCCCTACCCGCTCATCCTGAGTAGCCGGTGAGCTTGTCGAACCATGAACAGGTGAAACATGCCGGGGCATGTTTCACCTGTTCATTATCGAAGGACGGTCCTTCGATACGGGCCCCTTCGACGCCGCCTGCGGCGTCGCTCAGGACATGCTTCGCCAGGCTCAGTCCCGACTCAGGATGAGCGAGAGAGGGTCTGAACGACTCCTAGCCCGCAAGCTGGGTGACCATGTCCACCCAATGGTCGACATCCTGATACAGAGCCTTGACCGGCAGGCGCTCGTCGCGGCCGTGGGCGCGGTCGTCGTCGGGGATGATGCCCCAGCTTCCGTCGGTGCCGTAAATGGGAATGCCGGCGACCCGGAACGGCCGGGCGTCGCTGGCGCCCGTGCTCATCTCGGGGATGATCGGCGAGTCGGGATGGCGCTTGTGGACGGCGGCGGTGTAGGCGGCGACCACGTCCGGCCGCAGCGGCGAAGTCAGCGACATCGCCTGATTGTCGGTCCGCTCGACCACCACGCCCGGATCGGCGACGACCCGCTCCAACTCATCGCGGATCGCCGCCGGCTCGGTACCGGGCATGATCCGACAGTTGATCGTGGCCCGGGCGAGCTGGGGCAAGGCATTGTCGGCATGACCGCCGAACAGGCGCGTCGCGACGCATCGGGTGCGGGTGAGGCCGACGGTCGTCGGGTCCGCCTCGATGAAATCGGCCGCCGCGCCGTCGTTCGGATTGGCCAGCCAGCGCCGCATCGCATCGCCGAGCGGCCCCTTTTCCAGCTTGGCGCGCTCGGTGAAATAAGCGCGGGTGGTTTCGTTCAGCATCGGCGTGAAGCGATAATGTTCCAGCCGGTCGAGCGCGTGGGCGAGCTGATAGATGGCATTGTCCGGCCGCGGCTGGGAGCTGTGGCCGCCCTTGTTGCGGACGGTGAAGGTGTACATCGAATAGGTTTTCTCGGCCGTCTGCAGGGTGAAGCCGAGCGGATGGCCGTCCTCGCCGAAGCCGCCGCCGCCGCCGTCCGAATTCAGCCCGAAATCGGCGTCCGTCCATTTGTGCCATTGGGTCGCGGCGAGCTCGGCGCCCTTGCCGCTCGTCTCCTCGTCGCCGGTGAAGAGCACGACGATGTCGCGCGTCGGCTGGAAGCCCGAGGCGCGCAGCTTCAGCAAGGCGGTGGTGATCGCGGTCACCCCTTCCTTGATGTCGCTCGTGCCCCGCCCGTAATAATAATCGTCCTTCTCGGTCAGCTTGAACGGGTCGATTCCGGGCGACCAATCCTCCGGCTTCGCCTCGACCACGTCCATATGGGCCATGAGCAGGATCGGCTTCTTCCCCGAGGGGTGCGCCGCCGGCCAGCGCACGATCAAAGCGGCGGTGTGGTTGCCGGGATTGCCGTCATAAGGGAGGACGTGGATGTCGGAATCCGCCCAGCCGCCGGCGCGATATTGGTCGGCGAGCCAATTGGCGAGGACCGGCACCAGGCCGCGGCCCTCGACGGTCGGCACCTCGATCGCATGCTGGTAGATTTCGTGGGCCTTGGCCTGCCATTTGTCGCCCGGCGCGGGCAGCGGCCCGGAAGGGGTGATGATGGACGGGGCGGCGACGGCCGCGGACGAGAAAAGGCCGAGAGCGAGAAGCAGGGCAGCACGCATATAGGAAATCCCCCGAAAGAACGATGCGCGGAGGCTGGACCCGCCGGGGCGGCGCGGTCAAGCATCGCATCTCTTCACGGCGCCGTCACCTCAGGACATGATCGTGCGGCCAGATGTGCAGCGCCGCGCGTCCTGCGAGGAACAGGGCGAGCGCCGCGGCGAACTGAACCCAGAAGGGAAGGCGCTTGTTGCCGTAACGCGCCAGCAGCCATGCCAGCCCCGGACAACCGGCAATTCCCGACAGCATCGCAAACCAGCCGTTGGTGGGCGGCCAAGGGCCCTCGACCAGGATCAGGCCGAAACCACCTGCCCCCGCGAGCAGGAACCAGGCCCAGCCGGCGATCCAGCCGGTCCATTTCAACACCGTCGGCACGGTCGCGCCCTTCTCCCAAGAAGGGCGACTTAGCAAAGGTGTACTAGCAATACCAATACAGCCATAGGGAGCGGTCGACCGGCTGAGCGGGTCAGCGGCTTTCGAGCGCCTTGTAATAATCGGCGAGGACCGAGAAGGCCTCCTTGCGCTGGCCGGTCTCGGAGAGCAGGCCTTTGCGGTTCCAGCCCTGCTGGTAGACCGGGTGCTGGCGTCGGGGCGAGCGGAAGTCCTTGAGTATCCAGGGCGACATGCCGCGCAGAAACGGGATCTTCGCCGCCATCTTCAGCGTCTGGCGATAATATTCGGCCTGATATTCCTCGGAGAAACGCGGCGCGGCGGGATCGTGGAAGCCCGCGAGCGCGTCGGCGCCAAGCTCGGAGAAGATCATCGGCTTGTGCTGGTCGGAGCGCCAGGCGAAGCCGGGCAGCGACGACAGGGGATCGTTGCCGTACCAGCCATTGTAGGTGTTGACCGCCATCACATCGAGATGGGGGATGAGCGGATCGTCGACGATCATCACCGGATGGCCGCCTTCCTCGGCGCGGCGGGTGAGCAAGGCGGCGCTGACGAGGCGGCTCGGATCGAGCGCGCGGGCGTCGTCGGCGAGGGTGGCGAGGAAGGCCGTGCGGGTGTCGCTCACCGGCGTCTCGTTGCCGACGCTCCAGATGATGATCGAGGCGCGGTCGCGGTCGCGCTCTATCTCCTCGGCGAGCATGTGCCGGGCGGTGGCGAGCGTTTGGGGATTGGCGAAATCGACCCGCCAATAGACCGGGATCTCGCTCCAGACGAGCAGGCCCAGTTCGTCCGCCGCGCGGGTCATCGTCTCCGGGTGCGGATAATGGGCGAGGCGGACATAATTGGCGTGGAGCCCGTCCTTCGCCTCGCGCAGGAGGGCTCGCGCGGCCGCCGCCGTCAGCGCCCGGGTGGGATCCTTGCCCAATTCCTCGGCATGGACGCTGATCCCGCGCAGGAAGATCGGCTTGCCGTTGAGCAAGATGTCGTCGCCACGGACCTCGATCGTGCGGAAGCCGATTCGGTCGGTCAGCACGTCCTCGCCCGCCTCGAAGCGGACGTCGTACAGCGTCGGGCTGTCCGGCGACCACAGCTTGAGCCCGCGCGGCGCCGGCGCTTCGCCGGTCCAGCTTCCGTCGGCGCCGGTGTGGCCGGAGAGGGTGAAGTTGAGCGCGGGGATTGCCAGCCGCACCTCGCGGCCGGCCGCCCCCGCGCCGTCGAGATGCATCGTCGCCGCGATCCTGCCGTCGCGCGTCAGCCGCACCCAGGCGTCGTCGACATAGGTGGCGGGGGTGAAGACCAGGCTGACCGGCCGGGTGATGCCGCCATAATTCTCCCAGTCGGTGACCGGCGGCGGCACGTCCGCGATGGTGCGCTCGGAATCGGCGCCGACGGTCAGTCGATTGTCGCCGTCGCGCAGCAGCCTGGTCACTTCGAAAGCGAAGGGGGTGAAGCCGCCCTCATGCTCGCCGACGCGCTTGCCGTTCAGCCAGACATAGGAATGATAATCGACCGCGCCGAAGCGCAGGAAGGCGCGCTGCCCGGCCTTGGGATGGACGGTGAAATGGCGCTGGTACCAGACCAGGCCATTATACCAGCGCATCTCGGGCGCGTGGGTGAGGAAGGATTGGGGGAGGGTGACGATTGGCGAGCGGTCCATGTCATATTCGTAGAGCGCGCCCGGATTTTTCCGCATCGTCTCGGCGACGTCGACATCCTCGTAGCGGCGATGGCCCTTGCCCGCTTCCTCGCCGTGGAAGCCGGCGAGGCCGTCGCGATAGGGATCGACCGACCAGGTCCAGGGGCCGTCGAGGTCGAGCGCCTCGCGCCGGTCGGCATCGGCGAGAATTGGGTGCGGGAGAAGCGGCGCGCTTTGGGCCGCGGCGAGAGCGGGGATCAGGAAAAGGGCCAAGCCGATCAGGAGCCGTTTCATTCGCCTTGTTCCTCCTTCAGCGCTCGCCATGGCCTTCGGCGAGATAATCGGCCGAGCGCATCTCCTCCAGCCGGCTCACCGTCCGCTGGAATTCGAAATTGCCGTCGCCCCGCTCGTAAAGATGCTCGGGCTCGGCATCGGCGGCGGCGAGCAGTTTCACCTTATGCTCGTAGAGCGCGTCGATCAGGGTGACGAAGCGCGCAGCCTCGTTCCTGTTCTCCGGGCCCATAAGCGGAATGCCGACGATGATGATCGTATGATAGCGCCGGGCGATGGCGAGATAGTCGGCGGCGCCGCGCGGCTCGCCGCAGAGGCGCTTGAACGAGAAGACGGCGACGCCCTTCAGGCTCTTCGGCACGTGCAAGGTGCGGCCGCCGCCGACGGGGATGTCTTCCGACGGCACGTTCGCGCGGTCCTCGACCGGGTAATCGGTGAGGCGGAAGAAGGCGGCGGAGAGGGCCGCGGTCGCCTCCGCCCCGTTCGGCACGTACCAGGTCGGAAAGCCGCCGAGCCGCTCCAGCCGGTAATCGACCGGGCCGTTCAGCGGCACCATTTCGAGATCGCGCTCGATCAGGTCGATGAAGGGCAGGAACAGCTCGCGATTGAGCCCGTCGAGATAGAGGTCGCGCGGCGGCCGGTTGGAGGTGGTGACGACGGTCACCCCCGCCTCCAATAGCTGCGAGAAGAGGCGCGAGAGGATCATCGCGTCGGCGCTGTTGTTGATCACCATCTCGTCGAAGGCGAGGAAACGGGCTTCCTCGGCCAGCGCCCGCGCCACCGGCGGGATCGGATCGCCTTCCTCCTTGACCCGCTCGACCCGAAGCCGCTCGTGCACCTCCAGCATGAATTCGTTGAAATGGACGCGGCGCTTGTGCGCGATCGCGATCGCCTCGAAAGCGAGGTCCATCAGCATCGACTTGCCGCGTCCGACCCCGCCCCAGAGATAGGCGCCGCGCACCGGCTCCGAATTGCGGCCGGTGAGGCGTTCGAGCAAACCGGGCTTGCGCGCCAGCTCGGCCGCGATGCGGTCGAGCACCGCCACCGCTTGCTCCTGGTCGGGATCGGCCTTGAGCTCGCCGGTGGCGAGCAATTGCCGGTAGCGTAAGGCGACCGCGCTCACGATCTGGGCGAGACTTTGCGCAAGGTGCCGGTGAAGGCCGCGATCGTCTCCCCCTCCTGGACGACGAGGCCGCGGAAGAAAGCGAGACGGCCGGTCTCGCGCAGCAGCTCCACCTCGGCGTCGAGCGGAACGCCGGCCCGGCCCGGGGAAAGGAATTGCACCGCGCAATCGAGCGTCACCGCCCGCCGCGTGCTCGCGCCCGCCACCCGGCCGCCGGCGAACAGGGCCATGTCGATGAAGGTCAGGATCGCGCCGCCGTGCAGCATACCACCCATGTTGGTGTGGCTCTCGTCGGGAAAGATGCGGCAGCGCCCGCGCCCCTCGCCCGCCGGCTGGACGATCATCCGCCCGATCGTCTCGTGGAAGCGCCCGTCCTTCGGCAGATCCCAGGCATGCCAGCCGGGATGATCGGGGTCGGGATAATGGCGGACCGAAGGCGGATGGTCGGTCATTTAACCGTCATTCCCGCGAAGGCGGGAATCCAGAGCGGCTTCGTCGTAGGCACTGCCCAAGCTGGATCCCCGCTTTCGCGGGGATGACGGGAAGAAAAAGGCAGGATCAGACCGCCCGCTCCACCAGCAATTTCTTGGTTTCGGCGATCGCCTTGGCGGGGTTCAAACCCTTGGGGCAGACGTTGGCGCAATTCATGATCGTGTGGCAGCGATAGAGGCGGAACGGATCTTCGAGATCGTCCAATCGCTCGCCTTTCATCTCGTCGCGGCTGTCGGCGAGCCAGCGATAGGCCTGGAGCAGGATCGCCGGGCCGAGGAAGCGGTCCGAATTCCACCAATAGCTCGGGCAGGAGGAGGAGCAGCAGGCGCACAGGATGCACTCGTAGAGCCCGTCGAGCCGCGACCGGTCCTCGGGCGATTGCAGGCGCTCCTTGCCGGCGGGCGGCGGCGTCTTGGTCTTCAGCCACGGCTCGATCGAGGCATATTGGGCGAAGAAATGGGTGAAATCGGGGACGAGGTCCTTGATCACGTCCATGTGCGGCAGCGGCGTGATCCGGATCTCGCCGGACAGATCCTCGATCGCGGTGGTGCAGGCGAGGCCGTTGCGGCCGTTCAAATTCATCGCGCAGGAGCCGCAAATCCCCTCGCGGCAGGAGCGGCGGAAGGTGAGGGTCGGGTCGATCTCGTTCTTGATCTTGAGCAGGGCGTCGAGGACCATCGGCCCGGTCTGGTCGAGGTCGAGCTCGAAATTGTCGTAGCGTGGATTCTGCCCCGTCTCCGGATCGTAGCGGTAGATCTTGAACCGCCGCACCCGGCCCTTGGCGTTGACCGCCTTGAAGGAGCGGCCCTTGCCGGTGATCCGGCTGTTCTTGGGGAGACGGAATTCGGCCATCGATCGTCCTCTGCTTGCCGACGCCGATAGCGGCAAGCGGGGGCCGGCTCAACCGGGATGAGCCGCCGGCGCCACGGCTCGGTTGAATCTCCCTTGCCGTTCCGCCAGTTACGGCGCCGTCACGTCCGCGAGTCGCGCGGCAGGTCATGAGAGGAGAGGCGCGCGCAAGGGCGGCGCCCCCGAGGAGAGAAAGATGAATCGCACTTCCTGGCTTCGGACCACGGCCTTGCTCGGCTGCCTCGCGCTGGCGCCGGCGCTCGCGGCGCCGGCCGGTCATGGCGCGGCCGAGCCCGCTCGCGCGGCGGCGCACGCCAATCCCTTCGCGGCGCCGAGCAACCTTCCGTTCCAGGCGCCGCCCTTCGACCGGATCAGGGACAGCGATTACCAGCCCGCCTTCGAGCAGGGCATGACCGAGCAGGCGGCCGAGGTCCGGCGCATCGCCGACAATCCCGCCCCGGCCACCTTCGACAATGTGATCGCGGCGCTGGAGCGCTCGGGCCGGATGCTCGACCGGGTGAACGAGGCCTTTTCGGGCGTGGTGAGCGCGAACACGAACCCGGTGCTCGACAAGGTGCAGGAGGTGGAAACGCCGCGCCTCACCCAGCATCAGGATGCGATCTACCTCAACCCGAAGCTCTTCGCCCGCGTCCGCACGCTCTACCAGCAGCGCGACCGGCTCGGGCTCGACGCCGAGCAGAAGCAATTGCTCGATATCTATTATCAGCAGTTCATCCATGCCGGCGCCCAGCTTTCGGACCCGGACAAGGCGAAATTGCGCACGCTCAACACGCAGATTTCGACGCTGGAAACCGCCTTCCAGCAGAAATTGCTCGCCGCAGCCAAGGCCGGGGCGCTCGTCGTCGACGGCGAAGCCCGGCTCGCGGGCCTGGACGCGCAGGGCGTCGCCGCGGCCGCGCAGGCGGCGAAGGACCGCAACCTTACCGGCAAATGGGTGGTGACGCTCCAGAACACGACCCAGCAGCCGGCGCTCCAGTCGCTGAGCGACCGCGCGACCCGCGAGGCCCTGTTCCGTCAGGGCTGGACCCGCGCCGAGAAAAGCGATGCCAACGACACCCGCGCCACGATCGAGCAGCTCGCCTTGCTCCGCGCGCAGAAGGCGGCCCTGCTCGGCTTCCCCAATTGGGCCGCCTATGTCCTCGCCGACCAGATGGCGAAGACTCCCGATGCGGTCGAGCATTTCTTCGGCCAGCTCGCCCCCGCCACCGCCGCCGAGGAGAGACGCGAGGCGGCCGACATCCAGGCGGCGATCCGCGGCGGCGGCGAGAGCTTCGATCTCAAGCCGTGGGACTGGGAACGTTATGCCGAGCGCGTCCGCAAGGCGCGCTACGACCTCGATGAGTCCGAGATAAAGCCCTATTTCGAGCTCAACCGGGTCCTCCAGGACGGCGTCTTCTACGCCGCCAACCGGCTCTACGGCATCAGCTTCAAGGAACGGCACGACATTCCGGTCTACCAGCCGGACGTCCGCGTCTTCTCGGTGTTCGACAAGGACGGTTCGCCGCTCGGCATCATCTATTTCGACTATTTCAAGCGCGACAACAAATCGGGCGGCGCGTGGATGTCGAACTTCGTCGGCCAGTCGAAGCTGCTCGGCACCAAGCCGGTCGTCTACAATGTCGCCAACTTCACCAAGCCGCAGCCCGGCCAGCCTGCCTTGCTGAGCTTCGACGACGTCACCACCATGTTCCACGAATTCGGCCATGCCCTGCACGGGCTGTTCGCGAGCCAGGTCTATCCGACCCTGTCGGGCACCAACGTGGCGCGCGACTTCGTCGAATTCCCCTCCCAGTTCAACGAGAATTGGGCGCTCGAGCCGTCGGTGCTCAACCATTATGCGCGCGACTATCGCACCGGCGCGCCGATCCCGCAGGCTTTGGTCGACAAGATCAAGAAGGCGGCCCGGTTCAACCAGGGCTATGCGCTCGGCGAAGAGCTCGCCGCCGCCCAGCTCGACATGTCCTGGCACACCCTGCCGGCGAGCGCGCCGCGGCAGGATGCCGACGCCTTCGAGACGGCGGCCCTGGCCAGGACCGGGCTCGATATCGAGGACGTGCCCCCGCGCTACCGCTCCAGCTATTTCCTCCACATCTGGGCGAACGGCTATTCGGCGGGCTATTATGCCTATCCCTGGACCGAGATGCTGGCGCAGGATAGCTATTCCTGGTTCGAGAGCCATGGCGGCATGACCCGCGCCAACGGCCAGCGCTTCCGCGATCTCATCCTCTCGCGCGGCCACACGATGGATTACGGGCCGATGTTCCGCGCTTTCTATGGCAAGGATCCCGATATCGGGCCGATGCTGAAGAAGCGCGGCCTCGAAACGACGGGCAGCGGCAAATAGGGGATGGCCGGACAGCTTTCGTTCATCCTTTTGGCCGGAAAGCGCGTTTCAGATCCGAAAGGATGGACGATGAAGTCGCTTGTGGCTCCGCTCGCCATTGCTCTTCTCCTGCCGGCCGCCGCCGCCGCCGCCGGCGCCGCGGATGCACCCCCGCCGGAGCGGACCGTTAGCCTGGTCGTCTATGGCAACGATCCCTGTCCGAAGAAGGCCGACAACGAGATCGTCGTCTGCGCCCACCGCCCCGACAATGAACGCTACCGCATCCCCAAGGAGCTGCGGAAGAAGGAAGCGAATGAGACTTTGTCGGAAACCTCCTGGGCGTCGCGCGTCGCCGGGCTCGACGATGCGCAGCGTTTCACCAGGCCGGGAAGCTGCTCGCCCGCCGGCAGCTGGGGCCAGAGCGGCTGCTTCCAGCAGATGATCGGCCAGTGGGCCGCCGCCCGGCAGCAGATGCGCTCCGAAGCCGCAAGCATTCCCTGAGGGCGGATCGACGTTCAACCTAAGGATGCTCTCTCCGCTCCCTCTGGATGGGAGACCAAGCGGCTCATAAATGCGGAGCCCTGGCGACGAAGGAGCCAAAGCGCAATTGGGTAAGGGTGACAGCGCAAGAGAAAATTCGCCGACGGTGTCACCCTCACCAACTTCACCTAAGCGGCAAGCCGCTAAGGTGAAGTATCCTCCCCCATCGAAGGGGGAGGAGTGAAAGGGCGCGCGCTGAATGTCGATCCGACCGAGGGTTTTCCTTCGCGGCTTTGGCCGGTACGGGAAAGCCGCATGCTTTCGATCTACGATTCCCTGACGCGCGAGACGCGGCCGTTCGAGCCACTCCAGCCCGGCAAGGTCTCGATCTATGTCTGCGGCCAGACCGTCTACGACGCGCCGCATCTCGGCCATGCGCGCAAGGAGATCGGCTTCGACATCGTCATCCGCTGGCTGGAGGCCTCGGGCTACGACGTCACCTATGTCCGCAACATCACCGACATCGACGACAAGATCATCGAGCGGGCGCAGGCGAACGGGGAGACGATCGGCGCGCTGACCGACCGGATGATCGCGCGAATGGACGAGGATTTCGCGGCTTTGAACCTGCGCGTCCCCGACCGGGAGCCGCGCGCGACGGCCTTTGTGCCGCAGATGGTCGCCCTGGTGGAGGCGCTGGAGAAGGAGGGGCTCGCTTATCCCTCCGGCGACGTCTTCTACGCGGTCCGCAAATTCCCCGGCTACGGCAAGCTTTCCGGCCGCTCGCTCGACGAATTGCGCGCCGGCGAGCGGGTCGCCGCCGACGCCGCCAAGCGCGACCCGCTCGACTTCGTCCTGTGGAAGACCGGCAAGGAAGACGAGCCGGACGAGGCGCGCTGGCCTTCGCCCTGGGGCAAGGGGCGGCCGGGCTGGCATCTCGAATGCTCGGCCATGGTCAAGGCGCTGCTCGGGCCGACCGTCGACATCCATGGCGGCGGCCCCGACCTCAAATTCCCGCACCACGAAAATGAGATCGCGCAGAGCGAGGCCGCCAACCACGCCCCGCTCGCGCGCTGGTGGATGCATGTCGGCCAGCTCGAAACCGGCAAGGAGAAGATGTCGAAGTCGCTCGGCAACTTCATCACCTTGCGCGATGCGATCGAGCGGTTCGGGGGCGACGTCGTGCGCTTCTTCTTCCTGCGCGCCCATTATCGAAGCCCGATCTCCTATAGCGAGGCGAATCTGCTCGACGCCGGCAATGCGCTGGCGCGGCTGCAGGGGGCGATGCGCGCGGTCGCGCCGCTGGAAGGCGAGGTCGACTGGAACGAGCCGCACGCCGCCGAATTTCGCCGCGCGATGGACGAGGATTTCAACAGCCCCGAGGCGGTTGCGGTCCTGTTCAAGCTGGCGAGCGAGGTTCATCGGACCTCCGCGCCCGAACTTGCGCGCCAGCTCCACGGCCTCGCCGCGATCCTCGGCATCGCGCGCGCGGCGGCGGCCGAGACGCCCGGCCTCAGCCATGGCGAGATCGAGGCCTGGATCGCGGCCCGCGCCGATGCCCGCGCCGCCCGCGACTTCGCCGAGGCCGACCGCATCCGCGACGCGCTTGCCGCCGAAGGGATCGTGATCGAGGACAAGGCCGACGGCACAAGCTGGTATGTCGCCTGAGATTTGGTGAGGGGAGAGAGGCCATCGCCGAAGACGCAAAGAGCAATCTGATGTGGGGCGGCCGCTTCGCCGGCGGTCCATCGGCACTGATGCGCGAGATCAACGCTTCGATCGGCTTCGACAAGCGCCTGTGGCGCGAGGACATCCAGGCCTCGCTCGCCCATGTCGCGATGCTCGAGGCGCAGGGCATCGTCTCCGAGGCGGAGGAGAGCGCCATCGCCGAGGGGCTGGAGCGGATCCAGGACGAATATGAATTGAAGGGCGTCCGCGAGGATCCGGCGCTCGAGGACATCCACATGCATGTCGAGGCGCGGCTCGCCGAACTGATCGGCCCCGCCGCCGGCCGCCTCCACACCGCCCGCTCGCGCAACGATCAGATCGCGACCGACTTCCGCCTCTGGGTGCGGGGCGCGATCGACGAGGCGGACGCGGCGCTCGCCGCCTTTCAGCGCGTGCTGGTTGGGCGGGCGGAGGAACATGCCGAGACAGTGATGCCCGGTTTCACCCATCTCCAGGCGGCGCAGCCGGTGACGCTCGGCCATCATCTGATGGCCTATTACGAGATGCTGCGGCGCGACCGGTCGCGCTTCGCCGACGCGCGCGCGCGGCTGAACGAGAGCCCGCTCGGCGCGGCGGCCTTGGCCGGCACCAGCTTCCCGATCGACCGCGAGGCGACTGCGGCGGCGCTCGGCTTCGACGGGCCGATGGCGAATTCATTGGACGCCGTCTCCGACCGCGATTTCGCGCTCGACCATCTGACGGCGGCGGCGCTCTGCGCGCTCCACCTCTCGCGCCTCGCCGAGGAATTGATAATCTGGGCGAGCCAGCCCTTCGCCTTCGTCGCGCTGCCGGACGCGTTTTCGACCGGCTCGTCGATCATGCCGCAGAAGCGCAACCCCGACGCGGCCGAACTGGTGCGCGGCCATTCCGGCCGGATCGCCGGCGCGATGGTATCGCTGGCGATGACCATGAAGGGCCTGCCGCTCGCTTATGCGAAGGACATGCAGGACGACAAGCCGCCGGTCTTCGAGGCGCACGACCTCTTGATGCTGTCGCTGCAGGCGCTCGCCGGCATGGTCGAGACGACGCGTTTCGATGCCGGCCGGATGCGCGCGGCGGCCGAGGCCGGCTTCGCCACCGCCACCGATCTCGCCGACTGGCTGGTCCGCCGCGCCGGAATCCCGTTCCGGGAAGCGCATCATATTACCGGACGCGCCGTCAAGGCGGCCGAGGAGCAAGGCTGCGGCCTCGCCGAACTCGATCTCGACAGCCTCAGCGCCGTGGATCCGCGCATCGACGAACGCGTCTATGAGGTGCTGACCGTCGGCGCCTCGGTGCGCAGCCGCATTTCCTACGGCGGCACCGCGCCCGAGCGCGTGCGCGAGCAGATCGCCGCGGCGAAGGCGGCTCTGGGCCTCGACTGACCTACTGCCGTTCGATCAGCACGGAGCGCGTGATCTTGACCCGCGGCACGTTCGGCGGCGCACCGACGATCGCGAGATCGAGATCGTCATAGGTCGTCTGGGCGCGAAGGATCGCGCCGCTCGCCCGGTCCAGCTCCACCCGGAAGGCCCAATGCTCGGTTCCCTTCAGCGTCATCGGCGGCTTTTGCGCCCGTTCGTTCAGTTCGAGGTCGGCCGGATCGGGCCGCCAGTCGATCACCGCCCGGTGCGGATCGAGCGCGGCGAGACGCACCTCGCCGCCATGGGTCGTCTCCTTGATGGCCTCGCCGGCGCGGTCGAAGGCGGCTTCGAACCCCTCATAGCGCGCGCTTTGACCGACCTCGCGAAGGTCCTGCGCATGGAAAGTCGGCGAGGACGGGATGACCGCGACGTTGAGGATGTCGGTCAGCGGGAAGAAGACTCCCGGCGGCGCGCAGGTATCGAGGAAGGACGCGTCAAGCTTCGGCGCGCTGCCCGCGGGCATCGGCCACAAGCGGACGCGCGCGAGGCTGTCGGCGCCGCCATGCATCGCGGCTCGGCAGGCTGCGTCGGCGGTGACCGGCTCCCAGCCCTTGTCGGTGAAATGATATGTCTTGCGCACCACCGCGTCGACCGCGCCGCTTGCCGAGACGAGGTCGAACTCCGTCCGCCAGCCGTCGCGGCGGGCGCCGTTGATCGTCTCGATCACCTCGTAAAGATAATGGTGGACGCCGGGCACGGGAATCGTGCGGTAAACCGGCCGCGAACCCGGTGCGGCCGCCGCCGCGAGCAGGGCAAGTATCGAAACGCCGATCTTCTTCATTTTCCTTCCTCCCCTGTTCGCCGAATGTCGCGGCACCATTGCAGCCGCGTCCGGAAAAGCCGGATGCCGAGATCGAGCGTGTCGAGCGAGATGCTGCCCATGGCCCGGTTGGCGGCGCAGAAAGCTTCGAGATCGGCGATGCGGCGCTCATAGCCTCGCGCGGCTTCGTCGAGGAACTCGGCGGCCGGGGCTGGGCCGAGATGGAGGGCGATCAGCACGTAGCGCAGCTCGATCTCGTGCGGTCTTTTCTCGACCGTCTCGGTGCCGATCGGCGCGCGCAGCCACTCGCCGAGCGCTTCATTGCCCGCCGGGGTGCGGCGGTAGACGCGGCGCTTGCGCGCGGAGGGTTGTGCCTCGCCGGCGAGCAGCCCCGCTTTCTCCAGCCGCGCCAGGGCCGGATAGATCGCGCCCGGACTGTCGCTGAACACGCCGATCGGCGTCATCTGGAACAGGCGGCGGACATCGTAGCCGGATTTCCCCTCCCCAAGAAATAGCAGCAACGCGGCGAGCGTGGTCAGCGCCATGGCTCCCAATAGTACGTAGCGTATTATGGAGTCAATTCGATGCCGTAACGGCCTTCCGACGAGGCCTTGTCGACTTCGGTTCGAACCCGGCTCGGTGGGCGGCTGCGTCCCCTTCATGGTGGGCGAGGGCGTCGCGGCGGATGGAAGTTTGCGGTCGCCCGGGCTAGATTTCGGCGATGCGGCTCATCTTCCTTTACGGTCCGGTCGCTTCCGGCAAGCTGACCATCGGCCGCGCGCTGGCGGAGCGCGGCGGTCTGGCGCTCTTCCACAATCATCTGATCGTCGATGCGGTCGGCGCGGTATTTGAGTTCGGCTCGCCCTCCTTCGTGGCACTTCGCGAACGGCTCTGGCTCGACATCATTGGGGAGGCCGCCCGTGCGGGCCGCTCATTGATCTTCACCTTCGCTCCGGAGCCGACCGTCACGGCCGGCTTCCCGGAACGGGTTCGGACGCTGGTCGAGGGCGCGGGTGGGGAAGTGATCTTCGTCGCGCTCGCAGTCGCGGCGGACGAGCAGGAGAGGCGACTGACGGACCCGAGTCGATCGCAATTCGGCAAGATGGGGTCGGTCGACCAGCTCCGCCGATTGCGGCCGGGCTACGACGCCTGCTTCGCCGCGATGCCGCCGCCCTCGCTGACGATCGACACCGGCGCATCCGCGCCCGTCGCGGCGGCGGAGGCGATTCTCGCGCGGATCGGCCCCCGGACGTTCAGCCGTTGCGGGAATGCAGACCCTAGCTAGCCGCGGCGGTCGCGGCGGGCGCCGATCCGAAGCCTCAAGGCGTTCAATCGGATGAAACCGGCTGCGTCGCGCTGGTCGTAGCCGCCCGATCCCTCCTCGAAGGTGACGAGATCCTGGTCGTAGAGCGATTGCGGGCTGGTCCGGCCGATCACGGTCGCATTGCCCTTGTAGAGCTTGACGCGGACGATGCCGGAGACGTGCCGCTGGCTGTGATCGATCGCCGCCTGCAGCATCTCGCGCTCGGGCGAGAACCAGAAGCCGTTATAGATGAGCTCCGCATAACGCGGCATCAATTCGTCCTTCAGGTGCATGGCGCCGCGGTCGAGGGTGATCGATTCCACGCCGCGATGGGCGGCGAGCAGGATGGAGCCGCCGGGCGTCTCGTAGACGCCGCGCGACTTCATGCCGACGAAGCGGTTCTCGACGAGGTCGAGGCGGCCGATGCCATTGTCGTGGCCGAGTTGGTTGAGCCGCGCGAGCAGGTTGGCCGGCGAGAGCGTCTCGCCGTCGATCGAGACGGGATCGCCGCGCTCAAAGCCGATCTCGATCACTGTCGGTCTGTCCGGCGCCTCCTCTGGCGAGAGGGTGCGCTGGTGGACATATTCGGGCGGCTCCAGCGCCGGATCCTCCAGCACCTTCCCCTCGGACGAGGAGTGGAGGAGATTGGCGTCGATCGAGAAGGGCGCCTCGCCTTTCTTGTCCCTGGCGATCGGGATCTGGTGCTGCTCGGCGAAGTGGAGCAATTGCTCGCGGCTGGCGAAATTCCATTCACGCCACGGGGCGACGACGCGGATGTCCGGCTCCAGCGCATAATAGCCAAGCTCGAAGCGGACCTGGTCGTTGCCCTTGCCGGTGGCGCCGTGGCACACGGCGTCGGCGCCGACCTTGCGGGCGATCTCGATCTGGCGCCTGGCGATGAGCGGCCGGGCGATCGAGGTGCCGAGCAGGTACAGGCCCTCGTAAAGCGCGTTGGCGCGGAACATCGGGAAGACGTAGTCGCGGACGAATTCCTCGCGCAGATTCTCGATGAAGATGTTCTCCGGCCTGATGCCGAGCAATTCCGCCTTGCGGCGCGCCGGCTCGACCTCTTCGCCCTGGCCGAGATCGGCGGTGAAGGTCACCACCTCGGCCTGATATTCGGTCTGGAGCCATTTGAGGATGATCGAGGTGTCGAGCCCGCCCGAATAAGCGAGCACCACCTTTTTCGGCGGTTGGAGGGTCATTGGATTTCCTGTGAAAGGGCGCGAAGCCGGTCGGCCGTCGCGCGAGCGTCGGCGCCGTCGCGAAGGGCAATGAACAGAGTGTCGTCGCCGCAGATGGTGCCGGCGATCTCGGGGAGCTTCGCCTGGTCGAGGGCGAGGCCGACGATATGGGCCGAGCCGGGCGGGGTGCGGAGGACGAGCAGGGGACCGGCCGTCTCGATCGACTGCACCCATTCGGCGAGGATGCGGCCCAATCGGGCGGCGGCCCAGCCGGTGTCGCCCATCTCGTCCGGGAGGATGTAGCGCAGGGCCCCGCCGCGCTTCGCCTTGACCGCGCCGATCTGCTCGAGATCGCGCGACACGGTCGCCTGGGTGACGGCGAAACCCTGGGCGGAAAGACGCTCGGTCACTTCCTCCTGGCTGGCGATCGGCTCGGCGCGGAGGAGCTGGGCGATGATCTTTTGCCTTTGGGAGCGTGCGTCGGTCATAAATGCTCCTCCCCGGAACGGGGAGGGGGACCATGCGAAGCATGGTGGAGGGGGGTCCGTGGAGGGTACAGGCCCCCCTCCACCAGCCTTCGGCTGGTCCCCCTCCCCGTCCCGGGGAGGATAGTGAAGCCCACCTTCACCTCGCCCCCAGCATCCATGCCAGCGCCCCGCGGGCGGTGTGCATGCGGTTCTCGGCCTGCTTCCAGACGGCGCTTTTCGCGCTTTCCATCACCGCGTCGGTCACTTCCTCGCCGCGGCGGGCGGGGAGGCAGTGGAGGAACCAGGCGTCGTCGCTTTTCGCCATCAGCTCGGGCGTCACCTG
Organism: Allosphingosinicella sp.; assembly: GCA_036491055.1. GTDB lineage: Bacteria > Pseudomonadota > Alphaproteobacteria > Sphingomonadales > Sphingomonadaceae > Allosphingosinicella. The sequence goes on along the minus strand of DASXCT010000043.1, from coordinate 39,521 downwards.
ATAGGCGGCGAAGGCCTGACGGCGGCGTTCCGTCTCCTCGTCCTGGCCCATCGAGACCCAGACGTCGGTATAGACGATGTTCGCGCCGGCGACCGCCTCGGCCGGATCGGCGACCTGCCGCACGCTTTCCATCTCTTCGGCGAAACCATAATCATGCGGGCTGGCGACGCTGAGGGGAACGCCGAGCAGGGCGCAGGCTTCGGCGAGCGAGTGGCAGACATTGTTGGCGTCGCCGACATAGGCGATCCGCGCGCGATCGAGCCCGCCGAGCAATTGCTTCGCGGTCAGCAGGTCGGCGAGCGCCTGCAGCGGGTGCGAGCGATCCGACAGCATGTTCAGCACCGGCTTGGCGGTCGCCGCGGCCATCGCCTCCAGGTCGCGATGGTCCATCACCCGCGCCGCGATCACTTCGTGGAAGCAGGCGAGGGTGCGCGCCACGTCCTCGGTCGTTTCGCGCGAGCCGAGGCCGACCTCCTCCTTCTTGATCGTCACCGGATGGCCGCCGAGCTGGACGACCGCCATCTCCATCGAATTGCGGGTCCGAGCGCTCGGCTTCTGGAAGACCAAGGCGACGCCCTTGCCGGCGAGCGGCCGGCCGAGATCCTTGCGCTCCGAAAGCGCGAGCACCGATTCCAGCCCCTCGCGGCCGAGATCGGCGATAGTCAGAAGGTCGCTCACCAATTCTTCTCCCGCCGGATCATCGTGCCGATGCCCTCGTCGGTCAGCAGCTCGATGAGAAGGGCATGGGGCACCCGCCCGTCGATGATGTGCGCGGTGCCGACGCCGGCGTCGACCGCCTCGGCGCAGGCGCGCAGCTTGGGGATCATGCCGCGGGTCACGCTCTCATGCTCGATCCGCTCGTACAGCTCCGACGAGGTCAGGCGCTGGACCAGCGAGCTTTCGTCGGCGACGTCCTCGAGCAGGCCAGGTGCGGCGGTGAGGTAGACGATCTTCTCGGCGCCCATCGCCACCGCGATCGCCCGCGCCGCCTCGTCGGCATTGATATTGTAGGGCTGGCCCGCAGGGTCGGCGCCGATGGTCGAAACGACCGGCGTCAGCCCCTCGTCGAGCAGGCGGTGGAGCACCGAGGCGCGGACCTGGCTGACGTCGCCGACGAAGCCGAGCGAAGAGTCGCGCGGCGTCACCGTGAGCAGGCCGCCATCTTCGCCCGACACGCCGACCGCGACCGGATCGTCGAGCGCCTCGCGGTTGATCGTTCCGACGAGGTCGCGGTTGATCTTGCCGACCAGAACCATGCGGACCACTTCGAGCGTGTCGGCATTGGTGACGCGCAGGCCGTCCTTATATTCCGGCTTCATGTCGAGCCGGCGCATCATCTCGTCGACCTGCGGGCCACCGCCATGGACGAGGACGCAGCGTACGCCGACCGAGCGGAGCAGCAGGACGTCCTGGGCCAGCGCCTGGTCGAGCGCGGCGTCGAGCGCGGCGCCGCCCAATTTCACCACCACCGATTTGCCGGCGAAGCGGCGGATGTAGGGCAGCGCCTCGACAAGGATCCGGGCGATGTCGGCGGCTTTGCTCACGACGTCCTCGAATTCTCTTTGATATAGCCCGGGCCGAGATCGATGCCGATCATTTGCGCCTGCCCGGTGCCGAGGCCGAGCGCGACCTCGATCTCGATCCTCTCCTGCTTCATGTGCGCGGCGACGGCCTCGGCGTCGTGCGCTTCATTGGTGCCGGCGCGGGACACGACGACCCCGCCATAGGAGACCTCGGTCTTCTCGGGCTCGAATTCGATCCCGGCCGAGCCGGCGGCGCCGAGCAGCCGGCCCCAATAAGGATCGCCGCCATACCAGGAGCATTTGACCAGATTGTTCTCGGCGATGTTCTTGGCCGCGATCCGCGCCTCGGCATCGGACGCGGCGCCCGTCACGCGGAGCAGGACCATCCTGGTCATGCCCTCGGCGTCGCGCGCCATCTGGTAGGTGAGGTCCTCGCAGAGCTTGTGGACGGCGTCGGCGAACTCCTTCATGTCCGGCCGGCCGCGGCGGGCGGAGGCGAGCAGGATGACGGTGTCGTTGGTCGAGGTGGCGCCGTCGACGTTCAAGGTGTTGAACGTCCGGTCGGCGGCGTCGCGCAGAATCGCCGTCATTTCCTCCGCCGACACGTCGGCGTCGGTGGTGAGGAAGGCGAGCATCGTCGCCATGTTCGGCGCGATCATTCCGCAGCCTTTGGCCATGCCGCCGAGCGTGAAGGTCGCGCCGCGGACCAATGCCTCCTTGGGCTTGTGGTCGGTGGTGAGGATGCCGTGCGCGGCATCGCTCGCGCCGTCGACCGAGAGCTTCCTCGCCAACTTCGGGGTCGCGGCGAGAATCTTGTCCATCGGCAACGGGGTGCCGATGATCCCGGTCGAGCAGACGAGGACGTCCTTCGCGTCGGCGCCGAGCGCCTTGGCGGCGGCTTCGGCCATCGCCTCGGCGTCGGCGAGGCCCTTGGCGCCTGTGCCGGCATTGGCGTTGCCGGAATTGACGATCACCGCCGCGGCGCGGCCGCCATTGGCGGCGAGCAATTTGCGGTCATACTGGACCGGCGGCGCGGCGAACTTGTTCTGCGTGAACACCGCCGTGGCGGCGACGGGCCTCCGGTCGTCGGTCGCGAGCAGGGCCATGTCCTGGCGCCGGCGCTTGATGCCGGCATGGCAGCCGGCGGCGACGAATCCCTGGGCGGCGGTGACGCTCATAAAGATCCTCCCCTGCTTTTGCAGGGGAGGGGGACCGCCCGCAGGGTGGTGGAGGGGCGTTGGCACGGAGCCGGCCCCTCCACCGCGCTTTGCGCGGTCCCCCTCCCCTCGAAATCGAGGGGAGGATTTAAGGTGGCGGCCGCGCCACTCACGGCCAGACTCCCACGTGGGAGAGGCCGGCGCCCTCGTCGAGGCCGAGCATCAGATTGGCGCACTGGATCATCTGTCCGGCGGCTCCCTTCACGAGATTGTCGAGCGCGGCGATGGCGAGGATACGGCCGGTCCGTTCATCGTAGCGGGCGGTGAGGTGGACGGCGTTCGAGCCGAAGGTCCATTTGGTCGAGGGCGCGCGTTCGGAGACGTGGACGAAGGGCTCGTCCGCATAAGCCTCGCGCAGGACCGCCAGCGGATCGCAGGCGCGCTTTGGGGTTGCGTAGCAGGTGGCGAGGATGCCGCGGTTCATCGGCGCGAGGTGCGGGGTGAACAGCACGCGCCCATTGAGCGCCATCTCCATTTCCGCTGTGTGACGGTGGTTGAGCAGGCCGTAGGCGGTGAAATTCTCGTCGACATTGTTGAAATGCGTCTCTTCCTTGAGGCCCTTGCCCGCGCCCGAGACTCCGGAGGCGGCATCGACCACGATCGATGCGGGGTCGATCAGGACCATCAGGGGCTTGAGCGCGAGGATGGCCGAGGTCGGGTAGCAGCCGGCGGCGGCGACCGCCTTCGCCCCGGCGATCCGCGCCCGGTTCAGCTCGGGAATGCCGTAGACGAAGCGGGTGAGCAGCTCGGGCGCCGAATGCGGCTCGCCATACCAAAGCGCATAATCCTCGGCCGAATCGAGCCGAAAATCGGCGCCGAGATCGACGAAGGGGATGTTCCGGCCGAGGATTTCGGGCGCGATCTTCTGGCTCTGGCCGTGGGGCAGGGCCGCGAAGATCAGACCGACGCCGTCGAGCCGCTCCGGGCTGTAGCGTTCGAAGGCCGCATTCGGATAGGCAGGGGCGAGGTGCGGATGCACCTTTTCCAGCGTCTCCCCGGCCTGGCTGTCGGCGAAGAGCAGCCCCGCTTCCAGCGCGGGATGGCCGGCGAGGAGCCGAAGCAGCTCCGCTCCGACGAACCCCGATGCTCCAAGGATGGCAACGCGAATCATAGGGCGTCTATGCAGATCAATGCATAATTATGCAATAACGTGGATCGGCCTTCGAATATCCTCCCCTCGATTCCGAGGGGAGGGGGACCGCCCGTAGGGCGGTGAGGGGCAAAGGCACCGCGGCAAGGCCCCTCCACCGCACTTCGTGCGGTCCCCTCCCCTGCAAATGCAGGGGAGGATCGCCTCAGCCGCCGTGCCGGCGCATCCACAAAGCGAGCAGATCGCGGCGGGCGAGTCCCATATCTCTTCCTTGCGAACTGTTGGCGTTCCCAATAGCCGGAAAGCCCGGCGGGCGGGAGAGAGGACCGACGATGCGCCTGAAAGTCGCCCTGATCGGCCGCGGCCTTGGCGGTTCCATCTTCCACGCGCCCCTGATCCGCGCGCTGCCCGGGCTGGAGCTGGCAATCGTCGCCGGGGCAGCGGATGCGGCGGCGGCGGCGGTGGCGGAGGGGATCGACCTCGTCATCATCTCCAGCCCGAACCGCACCCATTTCCCGCTCGCCGAGGCGGCGCTCGAGGCCGGCAAGCATGTCGTGATCGACAAGCCCTTCACCGTCTCGGTGGAGGAAGCCGATGCCCTGATCGCGCTGGCGAAGGCGCGGGGGCGGATGCTCACCGCCTTCCACAATCGCCGCTGGGACGGCGATTTCCTGACCGTGCGGAAAATGCTGCCGCTTCTGGGCGAGATCTTCCTGTTCGAGGCGCATTGGGACCGCTTCCGGCGCGAGATAAGGCCCGGCTGGAAGGATGCCGCCGACGGCGGCGCGGGGACGCTCAACGATCTCGGGCCGCACATGATCGACCAGGCTCTGTTGCTGTTCGGAACGCCGGAAGCGCTGTCGGCGGACGTGCTGGTTCAGCGCGAAGGCGCGGCGGTCGACGATTATTTCTCGCTGACGTTCCATTACGGTCCGCTGCGGGTCGTGCTTGGCGCGTCGACGCTCGTCATGGCTCCGCGACCCCGCTTCGCCCTTCACGGCGCCAACGGCAGCTTCGTCAAATACGGTCTCGATCCGCAGGAGGCGGCGATGAAGGAGGGGGCGGATCCGCGGTCCGCCGCCGAAGACGCGCCGGCCAATTACGGGACTTTGACCACCGAATCCGGCGCCGAGCGAATCCCGACGGAGCGCGGCCGCTATCTCGGTTTCTACGAGGCCGCGCTCGCCGCGATCCGCGACGGCGCCCCGCCGCCGGTCGGCCCCGCCGACGCGCGCGAAGGGCTGCGGATCATCGAGCTTGCCCGCCGCGCCTCGGATGAGGGGCGACGCATAATGTGCTCCCCGGCGAATGCCGGGGTCCAGTAGCAGCGCCCGACTGGACCCCGGCGTTCGCCGGGGAACAGCTATCGCGCTGGGTGCCATCCGGCCGGCAATGTGCCACCGGCGAGATGCACTTCGACCTTCTGGCGGATGTCGCGGGCGGAGGCGGCGAGCATGACCTGGTAGGTGCCGGGGGCGATGCGCCAGCTTCGGCTTGCTTCGTCCCAAGTGGCGAGCAGCCGCGGATCGACGTTCACCGTCACCGTGCGCGATGAACCGGGGGCGAGGGCGATCTTGTCCCAGCCGCCGAGCCGCTTGGGCGCCTCCCAGCCGCTGCCGCCGACATAGATTTGCGGCACCGCCGCCCCGGCGCGGCGGCCGACATTGTGCACATTGAGGGTGACGGCGATCGAATGGCCCGCCGGAACCGCCTTCAGCCCGTCCATCCGGAAATCGCTGTAGGAAAGGCCGTAGCCGAAGGCGAATTGCGGCTCGAAACCTTTGGCGTCGAACCATTTGTAGCCGATTGTCGCGCCTTCCGTGTAAGCCGTGTCGCCCGGGTGCGGCGCGGCCGGATGCGGCAACTGGTCGAGCGCGCGCGGGAAGGTGGCGGGGAGACGGCCCGACGGATCGACTCGTCCGAACAATATGTTCGCGATCGCCGCGCCGCCCTCGGTGCCCGGATACCAGGCTTCGAGCAGGCCGGCGACATGGTCGGCCCAGGGGGTCAGCACCGGCCCGCCCGTTTCCAGCACGACGATGGTCTTCGGGTTGGCGGCGGCGACGAGGTCGATCAGCATGTCCTGGCGGTCGGGCAAAGTGAGCGGCACGTCGAACGATTCGCCCTCCCATTGGGTGGCGAAGACGATGACGACGTCGCTGTCGCGCGCGAGCGCTGCCGCCTCCGCGGGATCGTCGCCCGAGGCGAAGCGGATCGTCGCATTCGGCGCCTGGCGCTTGATCTCGGCGAGCGGCGAGGAGGGATAATACATGACCGGGCCCGGCCAATGCGCCGGCTCGACGCCGGGCAGGGCATTGCCGCCGCGCGGATAGACGAGCGAGGAGCCGCCGCCGGCGAGCACGCCCTTGTCGGCATGGCCGCCGATGATCGCGATCCGCCGCACATCGGGCGACAGCGGCAGGATGTTGCCCGCATTCCTGAGCAGGACGATGCCCTCCTCGGCGTCGGCGCGGGTGGTTGCGGCATGGGCGGCGAAGTCGATCGGCGCGCCGGCCGTCACCGGATGGTCGACGAGGCCGTGCGCGAACATGGCGCGCAGGATGTGCCGCGCCATCTCGTCGAGCCGCGCCTCGCTGACCTCGCCATGCGTCACCGCCTCCTTGAGCGGCGCGCCGAAATAAGGCTGCTTGTCGAACGGGTAGCCCGAATCCTGCTCGAGCCCGGCATTGGCGGCGGCGGCGGTGCTGTGGGTCGCGCCCCAGTCCGACATCACATAGCCCTTCCAGCCCCAGTCGCGGCGCAGCAATTCGGTCAGCAGCCAGCGATTCTCGCAGGCATAGACGCCGTTGACATGGTTGTAGGAGCACATGATCGCGCCGGGATCGGCATGCTCGACCGCGATCTCGAAGCCGAGCAGGTCCGACATGCGCGCCGCCGTCGGATCGACGACCGAATTGCCGGTGTCGCGGTCGGTCTCCTGGTCGTTGAAGGCATAATGCTTGATCGTCGAGATGATATCGTTCGACTGGATGCCGCGCACCTCCTCGCCGACCATCGTTCCGGCGAGAAGGGGATCCTCGCCGCCATATTCGAAATTGCGGCCGTTGCGCGGCTCGCGCATCAGATCGACGCCGCCGGCGAGCATGACGTTGAAGCCCGAGCGGCGCGCCTCGTCGCCGATCATCGCGCCGCCGCGGAAGGCGGTCGCCGGGTCCCAGGTCGCCGCGGTGGCGATGCCGGCGGGGAGAGCGGTGCGCTCGCGCTTATGCTCGGCCGCGCCCTGGGTCGCGACCCCGACGCCGGCATCCGTTTCCCATTGCGGCGGGATGCCGAGGCGCGGGATGCCAGGGACATAGCCGGCCGATCCCTGCCGCGCTTCGGCGGGGGCGGTGTAGTTGCGCTCCGGCTGGCTGGTCGCGAAATAGCCGAAGACGAGCTTCAATTTCTCGTCGCGGGTCATCGCGCCGACCGCGAGCTCGGCGCGCCTGTCCGGCGACAGAGACGGGCTCAGCCAGGGCTTTTGCGGGCCGGCCGGCGCGGCGCCGGCGAGCGCGATTGCGGAAAGGCCGAGCGCAAAAACGGCGAGCCTCTTCTCCATGGACAGGATCCTCCCTATTCTTTCTATTCTTCTTGCCCCGGTTGATACACGGTTGCATTGGCCATTGGTAGCGCTACCAAGCGCGGCGAGAGGAGCTGGGAGGCGAATGCGTTTTTCCGCGGCCATGCTGCCGGACGATGTCGAACGGGCGACGCTCGCCGGGCGTCTCGCGCTTCCGGAAGGGCCGACTCCGGTCCTGATCCGGGGCGGCGCCGTCGAGGACATGTCGCGCATCGCCCCGACCATGGCCGATTTGATCGAGCGCGGCGGCGTCGAATCGCCGGAAGGGCGGCGGCTCTTCTCGCTCGACGAATTGTCCGCGCGCGCCGCGGAGCTCCTGCTTTCGCCCGTCGACCTCCAGATCGTGAAGGCGGCCGGAGTCACCTTCGCCGTCTCGGCGATCGAGCGGGTGATCGAGGAACGCGCGCGCGGCAATGCCGACAAGGCGCTGGAGATTCGCGAAGGGCTGGAGGCGCGGATCGGCGGCGCCATCCGCTCGGTCGTGCCGGGAAGCGAGGAAGCGGCGGCGCTGAAGCGGGCTTTGATCGAGGACGGCCTCTGGTCGCAATATCTCGAAGTCGCGATCGGCCCGGACGCCGAAGTGTTCACCAAGGTCCCTGTCCTGTCCTCGGTCGGCTGGGGCGCCGAGATCGGGGTGCGCTCCGATTCGGACTGGAACAATCCCGAGCCGGAAGTGGTGCTGGTCGTCGACCCGAAAGGACGCGCCGCCGGCGCGACGCTCGGCAACGACGTCAACCTCCGCGATTTCGAAGGCCGCAGCGCCTTGCTGCTCAGCAAGGCCAAGGACAATAATGCGTCCTGCGCGATCGGGCCGTTCATCCGCCTGTTCGACGATCATTTCACCATGGACGACGTCCGCAAGGCGCGGGTCGAGCTGGTCGTCGAGGGACAGGACAATTTCCGGCTGGAGGGCGAGAGCTCGATGGCCGAGATCAGCCGCGATCCCGAGGAGCTCGTCCGACAGGCGATGAGCGAGCATCATTATCCGGACGGCTTCGCGCTCTTCCTCGGCACGCTTTTCGCGCCGGTCCAGGATCGCGACGAGCCCGGCCGGGGTTTCACCCACAAGATGGGCGACGTCGTCCGCATCTCGACGCCGAAGCTTGGTGCCCTGGTCAACCGGGTGACGACGTCGAAGGCGGCCGCGCCTTGGCATTTCGGGATACGCGACCTGATGCGGAATCTGGCGGGGAGGGGATTGATCGACTCCGAGGAGAAACAGACGTGACCGACACCCTCACCCACTTCATCGGCGGCGACGCCGTTTCCGGCGATCCGACCAAGGAGAGCATCAACCCGTCGAACCTCGACGACGTCGTCGCCCGCTATCCCCGCGGCGGCGCGGCCGAGGTGGACGAAGCGGCGCGGGCCGCGCGCAAGGCCTTTCCGGCCTGGGCGGAGGCCTCGCCCGAAGTCCGTTCGGACCTGCTCGACAAAGTCGGCTCGATCATCATGGAGCGGGCCAAGGATCTCGGCCGCCTGCTCTCGCGCGAGGAAGGCAAGACCCTGCCCGAAGGCACGGGCGAGGTGATGCGGGCCGCGCGCATCTTCAAATATTTCGCCGGCGAGGCGCTCCGCCGCCACGGTCAGACGCTCGAATCGACCCGGCCTGGACTCGACGTCGCCACCTATAGGGAGGCGCTCGGCGTCGTCGGCCTGATCACGCCCTGGAACTTCCCGATCGCGATTCCCGCCTGGAAGGCGGCGCCGGCGCTCGCCTTCGGCAACACATTGGTGCTGAAGCCGGCGACGCCGACGCCGGCCATCGCCCATGCGCTCGCGGCGATCATCCATGAGGCGGGCGCGCCGGCGGGCGTGTTCAACCTGGTGCTCGGCGAGGGCGATGTCGGCCAGGCGATCACCGATCATGAGGAGATCGACGCCATCTCCTTCACCGGCTCCCAATATGTCGGGCAGAAGGTCGCGGAAGGCGCGATCAAGAGGCAGGCGCGGGTGCAGCTCGAAATGGGCGGCAAGAACCCGCTCGTCATACTCGACGATGCCGATCTGGAGCGGGCGGTGATGTGCGCGATCGACGGCGCCTTTTTCGGCACCGGCCAGCGCTGCACCGCCTCGTCGCGGATCATCGTCACCGAGGGCATTCACGACCGCTTCGTCGAAGCGCTTGCCGAGAAGGCGAAGAGCCTCAAGGTCGGCGACGCGCTCGATCCGTCGAGCCAGATCGGCCCGGCTGTGAGCGAGGGCCAGCTCGAGCAGAATATGCGCTATGTCGGCATCGCCCGCGACGAGGGCGGCCGCGTCGCCTCCGGCGGCGAATTGCTGACGCTCGACAAACGCGGCTATTACATGCAGCCGACCGTCATCGCCGACACGGCCGCGGACATGCGGATCAATTGCGAGGAGGTGTTCGGCCCGGTCGCCAGCACCGTCCGCGTCAAAAATTATGAGGAAGCGCTGGAGATGGCCAATCGCGGCCAGTTCGGCCTCTCCGCCGGCATCGTCACCAATTCGCTCAAGCACAGCCGGCATTTCCGCCGCAACGTCAAGGCCGGCATGGTGATGATCAACCTGCCGACCGCCGGCGTCGACTATCATGTGCCGTTCGGCGGCACCCGCAAATCGAGCTACGGCCAGCGCGAGCAGGGTTTCGCGGCGGTCGAATTCTACACGCAGATCAAGACCGTCTATATCGGGGGCTGAAGCATTGACCCAATCGACCGGCACCAAAGCCATCTATCCAAGCCTGAAGGGCAAGCGCGTTCTCATCACCGGGGGCGGGTCCGGCATCGGCGCGGGCATCGTCGCGGCGTTCGCCCACCAGGGCTCGGACGTCACCTTCTTCGACATTGCCGAGGAGGAATCGCGGGCTTTGGTCGGGAAGCTGGGCGGGGCTCCGCATTTCGAGAAGGTCGACCTCACCGACGTCCGCGCCACCCAAAACGCGATCGCGCGGCTGATCGAGGCGGGCGGCGCGTTCGATATCCTCGTCAACAATGCCGCCAATGACGACCGCCATCAGATGGAAGAGGTCACGCCCGAATATTGGGACGAACGGGTCAACGTGAATTTGCGCCACCTCTTCTTCTGCGCCCAGTCGGTGGTGCCGGCGATGCGGGAGAAGGGCTGCGGCGCCATCGTCAATTTCGGCTCGATCTCCTGGCATCTCGGCATGCCCGACATGGCCCTCTACCAGACCTGCAAGGCGGCGATCGAAGGCCTCACCCGCTCGCTGGCGCGCGAGCTCGGGCCGGACGGGATCCGCGTCACCTGCGTCGTTCCCGGCAATGTCCAGACGCCGCGGCAGATGCGCTGGTACACGCCCGAGGGCGAAGCGGAGATCGTCGCCGCCCAATGCCTCGACGGCCGGCTCGTGCCCGAGGACGTCGCCTCTTTGGTCTTGTTCCTCGCCTCCGACGATGCGAGGCTGATCACCGGACACGAATATTTCATCGACGCGGGATGGCGGTGAGACGATGGCGGTGAGACGATGAGCGACCCGAAGAATGTCTGGAGCCTCGAATGTCAGCTTGGTGAGGGTCCGGTCTGGGTCGATGGCGCGCTCTGGTTCGTCGATATCAAGAGCAAAAAGGTCTACCGCACCGACGCCGCCGGCGGCGGCCGCAGAAGCTGGGATGCGCCCGAGGAAGTCGGTTTCGTCCTGCCGGCCGAGGACGGCAGCTTCGTCGCCGGCCTGCAGAGCGGCCTCCATCGCTTCGATCCGGAGAGCGGCGCTTTCACCCTGATCGCCGGGATCGAGCCGGACCGGCCGAACAACCGCCTCAACGACGGCGTCGTCGATCCGTCGGGCCGCCTCTGGTTCGGCACGATGGACAATAAAGAGAAAGAGAAGACCGGCGCCTTCTATCGCTTCCAGAAGGGCGCGGTGGTCCGCACCGGGCTCGAAGGCATCGCGATCACCAACGGCCCCTGTCTCTCTCCCGACGGCCGCATCCTCTATTTCGTCGATACGCTGGGCGGCACCATCGAGGCGGCCGACGTCGCCGACGACGGGACGCTGAGCGATGCCCGCCCCTTCGTCCGCATCGATCCCAAGGAAGGCTTTCCGGACGGCCCCACCATCGACAGCGAAGGCTGCGTCTGGATCAGCCTCTACGCCGGCTGGGAAGCGCGCCGCTACTCGCCCCAGGGCGAGCTGATCGGCCGCATCCGCTTCCCCGTCTCCAACATCACCAAGATCGCCTTCGGCGGCGCCGACCTTCGCACCGCCTACGCCACCACCGCCCGCCAGCTCCTCCGCCCCGACCAGATCGAGCGGCAGCCCGAGGCGGGGGATCTGTTCCAGTTCCGGGTGGACGTGCCGGGGGTCGCGTGTCCTCGGGTGGCGTTGGCCTGACCCCCCGTCATCGCGGTCTTGATCCGGGATCTTCCTTTCTTCCTGAGCGTCCGAAAGCGACCCAACGCGGACGTCGGGCACATGCCACAGATCCGCTGCAACGCAACCGTCACGTGACCGGCGCTTGACGCCGAGTAACCGACAGGTTACATGTAACCTATGAGTTACGGGAGGCACCAATGAGCGACGTTGACGAGGCGGAACGACTGAGCAGCCGCCGACCCGGCATGTTGATGGCAATGACGGGCCTGTTCCTGTTCCAGCAATTTGCCTACTTCACCCAACCGCCCGCCGAACGCGCGGTGGATTATGTGCGCATCGGTGCCTGGTTCCTGCTGGCCCTCATAATTCTGGCTGCTCTGCTGACGGGAGGCTTCTGGCTAAAACCAAAGGCCGTCCGGGCGCTCATGGAAGACGACGTCACCCGCGCCAACCGTGCCGACGCACTCCGCCTTGGCTTCGGTCTTGCCATGGCAGCAGCCATCGGCCTCTATGCGGTCTCCGGCCCCGGGGGCCTGACAGCGCGCGAAGTGATCCACATCATCGTCAGTGCTGGGCTCGGAGTCAGCATGCTACGCTTCGGATTTCTTGAGCGCCGCGCGCATAACCTTGGCTGAGCTCGGAAACCGGTTGCGTGAGGCGCGGGGGGCCAGGGGCTGGACGCAAGCTCAGCTCGCGGAGCGCGTCGGGGTTAGCCGGAAGACAATCAACACCGTCGAAAACCGGGTATTTGTGCCGTCAACAATCCTTGCTTTGAAACTCGCCTTAGCTCTTGAGGCTAGTGTCGAGACGCTGTTCTTCCTGGCTGAATAGCCTCATCGGTCCACCTCCCCGCACGGAGACAGCCAGGTAGCCAAGGCAAAGGGCGGATGTTGTTTCGGTAAGACCGCTTTCCACCCATGGCGGACATTGGCCTGGCCAAGCCTGACCATTCCAAACGCTGTCATACTCCCCCGGTTCGTGCGGGGGTGACGGTCTTTTCAGTGGTTGTGCCGCGGGGTCTTAGCCGACGTGCCGCGATATTTGAGGGCGAATTCGAGGACGCCGCCTTCGGCGAGCTGGCCGGTCTTCTCGCGGAACAGCTCCTCCCAGGGCGTGTTGCTCGGCGGGATCGGCGGCGGCGCTTCGGCCTTGCGGCGCTCGATCTCGGCTTCGTCGACCAAAGCGTCGCAGCGCCCCGCATTGAGATCGATGCGGACCGTGTCGCCGGTCCTCAGCCAGAAAAGGCCGCCGCCGGCCGCGCTCTCGGGCGAGGCGTTGAGGATGGAGGGGCTGTCGGACGTGCCCGACTGGCGGCCGTCGCCGAGCGTCGGCAGGCTCATGATACCGCGCTGGAGCAATTCGTCGGGCGGCTGCATGTTGACCACCTCGGCCGAGCCCGGCCAGCCGATCACGCCCGCCCCGCGGATGACGAGGATGCAATTTTCGTCGATGCCGAGCGCCGGATCGTTGATCCGGTGGTGGTAATCGTCCGAGCCGTCGAACACGATCGCGCGCCCCTCGAACACATTTTCATGGCCGGGCCGCGAGAGATAGCGGGCGCGGAAATCGTCGGAGATCACGCTCGTCTTCATGATCGCGAAATCGAACAGATTGCCCTTGAGAACGAGATAGCCGGCCCGTTGCTTGAGCGGCCGATCGAAGGGGAAGATCACCTCGCGGTCGGTCGCCTCGCGGCCCCGGACGTTCTCGGCCTGGGTGCGGCCGGTGCAGGTCATCGCGTCGCCGTCGAGCTTGCCGGCCTGGAGCAGCTCCCATAATACCGCCGGCACGCCGCCGGCGCGATGGAAGCGCTCGCTGAGATATTTGCCGGCCGGCTGCATGTTGACCAGCAAAGGCAGGTCGTAGCCGTAGGTCATCCAATCCTCGTCGCTCATCTCGACGCCCGCGTGACGGGCCATGGCGACGATGTGCGGCTGGGCGTTGCTGGAGCCGCCGATCGCGGTGACGAGGCGGATCGCATTGAGGAAGGAGGCGCGGCTGAGGATGTTGGACGGCCGCAGATCCTCATAGGCCATTTCGACGATCCGCCTGCCGGTCTCGTAGGCGATCTGGCCGCGCTCGCGATAGGGGGCGGGGATGGCGGCCTGGCCGGGGAGCGACATGCCGACCGCCTCGGAGACGGCGTTCATCGTCGAGGCGGTGCCCATCGTGTTGCAATGGCCGGTCGAGGGCGCGGAATCGGTGGCGCGGCGGAGGAATTCCTCCTCGTCGATCTCGCCGGCGCCGAGCTTGCGGCGCGAGCGCCAGATGACGGTGCCCGAGCCGACCAGCTCGCCGTCGTGCCAGCCGTCGAGCATCGGTCCGCTGTTGAGCGTGATCGCCGGGATGTCGACGGTGGAGGCCGCCATGATCGCGGCCGGTGTCGTCTTGTCGCAGCCGGTGGTGAGGACGATTGCGTCGAGCGGATAGCCGTTCAGGGTCTCGACCAGGGCCAGATAGGAGAAATTGCGGTCGAGCGCGGCGGTTGGCCGGCGGCAATTCTCGAAGATCGAATAAGCCGGGAATTCCATCGCGATCCCGCCCGCGTCGCGTATGCCCTCGCGCACGCGCAAGGCGAGCTGGAGGTGGACGCGGTTGCACGGGTTGATGTCCGACCCGGTCTGGGCGATGCCGACGATCGGCCGGCCGGAGCGCAATTCGTCCGGCGTGATCCCGTAATTCATGAACCGCTCGAGATAGAGCGCCGCCATGTCGCTGCGGCCGGGAGCGGCGAACCATTCGCGCGAGCGGAAGGGGCGGGCGGGGATGCGATTCATCTGAGCCTCCAAAATACGCTCCTCCCCCGGCACGCGGAGGAGGGGCCATGCGAAGCATGGTGAAGGGGGTGATTGCCCACGCGCACGCGCCGCGGCCCCTCCACCGCGCTACGCGCGGTCCCCCTCCCCGTTCCGGGGAGGAGCTTATATCAGCCCTGCATCTCCTCCAGCTCCTTGCCCTTGGTCTCGCGGATGAATTTCGCGACCAGGAAGAAGCTGATCACCGCGCACACGGCATAGAAGGTGTAGCTCCCCGCCAGGCCGAGATTTGCCGCCATCGGCGGGAAGGTGAAGGTGATGAGGAAGTTGGCGAACCATTGGCAGAAGCCGGCGACCGCCAGCGCCGACCCGCGAATCTGGTTCGGGAACATCTCGCCGAGCATGACCCACATCACCGGGCCCCAGGAGACGTTGAAGAAGATCACGTAGAGGTTCGCGGCGACCACGGCGATGAGGCCGAGATCCTTCGAGAGAACGAGGCCGCCCTTCGCGTCGAGCGAGCCGTGGCTGAACGCGTAGACCATGACGAACAGGGTCACCGCCATGCCCGCCGATCCGATCAGCAGCAAAGGCTTGCGGCCGATCTTGTCGATGACGGCGATGGTCACGAAGCAGGCGGCGATCGACACGGCGCCGGAGACGATGTTGATCAGCAGCGAATCGCTCTCGCTGAAGCCGGCGAGCTGCCAGAGCGTCGCGCCATAATAGAAGATGACGTTGATTCCGACGAGCTGCTGGAACACCGCCAGCATGATGCCCACCCAGACGATCGGGCGGATGCCGAGGACGCCCCGCGCGCCCGCCGGTGCGAGCACGTCGCGCAGCTGCGGCCGGTGATCGGCGCTGAACGTGGCACGGATCTCGTCGAGCTTGGCGTCGGCGACGTCGCCGCCGAACAGCCTGGTCAGCACCGAGCGGGCGGTGTCCAGACGTCCCTTGGAAACCAGATAGCGCGGGCTCTCGGGAATGAAGAACAAGGCGACGAGGAAAATCGCCGCCGGGAGCGCCTGGATCAAATACATCCACCGCCAGGCTTCGAGACCGCCCCAGAATGAAGCGGTGGAGACGCCCGCGGCGGCGGCCAGGAAATAATTGACCACGAACGCGGCGGTGAGGCCGGTGATGATCATGATCTGCTGCACGGTCGTCATGCGGCCGCGAATGCTCGCGGGCGCGACTTCGGAGATATAGGCGGGCGAGAGGACGCTCGCCGCCCCCACCGCCATGCCGCCGAGGATTCGGGCGAGGACGAAGATCAGATGATCGTGGGCGAAGCCCTGCACGAGCGCGCCGACCAGGAACAGCAAAGCCGCCAGCCGCATCACGTTGCGGCGGCCGGCGACGTCCGCCAGGCGGCCGGCGAAGAAGGCGCCGATGAAGCAGCCGATCAGCAAGGAGGCGACGGTGAAGGCGAGCCCGTTCCCCGGCGAGAAGCTGCCGGGAATGAGACCGAAGGCCGCGGTCAGTCCCGGCTGGGTGCCGTTGACCGCCCCGCTGTCATAGCCGAACAGGAAGCCGCCGATCGTCGCCACCGCGACGATGGCGCCGATAAACCCCATATTGGCCCGTGCCGGGCTCGCTTCCGTCATGTCCCTCTCCTCTCCCGCTCTCCGCTTTTCGCGGATGGCATTACTGTTAGCGCTAACGGGACGGGTTGCGCCAGATAGATTCGCGCGGATGCTGCAGGTGGGCGTCGGCCCCCGCGCTCAACCCACGTCCGCCGTGTGGACCGGCGCGGTCCGCGAGCGGCGGCTGCGCCCGACCCAAAGCGCGCCCGGCGCCGAAGAGGATTCGCGGACGATCAATTCATGCTCCAGCACCCGCTCGGCGGAATGGCGCGCGGCGCCGGAGCGGCGGCTGCGAAGATCGGAAAGCAGCAATTCCAGCGCCGCTTCCGCCATCGCCGAGATCGGTTGCCTGACCGTGGTCAGCTCGGGCCAGACGGTGGTGGCGAGCGAGGTGTCGTCGAAGCCGACGACGCTGAGGTCGCCCGGAACCGTGAGGCCGCGGCGGTGGGCGACGCTGATCGCGGCCGCCGCCATGTCGTCATTGCTGGCGAAGATCGCGCTCGGCGGCTTGGGCCGCGACAGCAGCCGCTCGCTCGCGGCGAGGCCGGACCGGTAGGTGAAATAGCCCTGCTCGATCGGCGCCTCGTCGGGGTCGAGCCCATATTCGCGCAAGGCCGCGGCGAAGCCGCGGGCGCGATCGTGGCTTGCGATATGGTTGGGATGGCCCTTGATGAAGCCGATGCTGCGGTGGCCGAGGCTGAGCAAATAGCGCGTCATCTCCGCCGCCGCCGCATAATCGTCGATGCGGACGTTGAGGCTGTCTTCGGCGGGCGTTCCCATCGCGACCGTGACCACCGGAATGCCGATCGCCGCCAGCTCGGCGATGATCGGCTGCGATTCCGAGAGCGGCGGCGGCAGCACGACGCCTTCGACGTCGCTGGTCGCGAAGCGGCGCGTGACCTCGGCCTGCTCGTCCGCGTCCTCGGATTCGCAGGATTCGATGACGAGGTGGCAGCCGGCCCGCCGCGCGGCGTGGAGCGCGCCGATCAGGAACTGGCTCAAATAAGCGGCGCTCGGATTGGCGTAGAGCATGCCGATATGGGTCGCCTCGCCCGCGGCGAGGCTGCGCGCGGCGGTGTTGGGCGAATAATTGAGCTTCTTCACCGCTTCGAGCACGGCGTTGCGGGTCGATTCCCGCACGTTCTGGCCGCCGTTGATGACGCGCGACACCGTCATCGCCGAGACGCCCGCGGCGCGCGCGACGTCCTCGATCGTGGTCGTGCCCCGGCTTCTGCGGCTCGGCTTGTTCATCCTTCCCCTTCCCGACGCAGCCTATGAGAGCGGGGCCGCCAATGCAATTGACCGATGCGAGGCCTGCGAGCGCGTCTAGGTGCCCGCCGCCGTCGGGGCCGTCGCCCGGCCGGTCCGTTCCAGCTTGCCCCAGCCGACCCAGCGGCCGCGCAGCGCCGCGGTCACCGCGCGGATCACCACCCAATACATGAGCTGCCGGTAGACGAAGCGCTGGGCGATCAGCAGGAAGGCCGGGAAGCGCTTCTCGCGTACGTCGAGCCGATAGGCGATCCAGCCGCAGATCAGGTCGAAGAGCACGAAGGTGATCCAGAAGGCGCCCATCTCGAACACGTCGGTATTGGTCTGGGACCAGCCATGCTGCCGGACCCGGCTGATCGTCGAGACGATGCTGAGCAGGAGCGCGAGGTCGATCAAGGGCGAGAAGAGCGAGAACAGGATCTGGAACAGCCAGGCCTGCGGAATGCCGATCAGCGCCAGCCCGCGCGGCCTGTGCCGGCGCAGGATGGCGCGATGCTTCCAGAGGCATTGCAGCGTTCCGAACGCCCAGCGGAAGCGCTGCTTGGCAAGGCCGCGCAGGCTTTGCGGCGATTCGGTCCAGGCGACCGCGTCGACGTCGTTGGCGACTCTCCAGCCGGCGCGCTGGATGGCGATGGTGAGGTCTTGATCCTCGGCGAGCGTGTCGATCGGGAAGCCGCCGACATCGGCGAGCGCCGCCCGGCGCCAGGCGCCGACCGCGCCCGGCACGACCATGATCGCGTCGAGCCGGGCCAGCGCGCGCCGCTCGAGATTCTGCGCGGTCGCATATTCGACCGCCTGCCAGCGCGTGACCAGGTTCACCCGGTTGCCGACCTTGGCATTGCCGGCGACGGCGCCGATCCCGGGCCGCGCGAACCAGCGGGCGAGCCTGGCGATCGTCTCCGCCTCGAACTGGGTGTCGGCATCGAGCGCGACGATGATCTCGCCATGGGCAAGCTCGAGCCCGCGATTGAGCGCGTGCGCCTTGCCGCCGTTCGGCAGCCGCAGGAGTTGCACGCGCGGCTCGTCGGCGAAGGCGCGCTCGACGATGTCGCCGGTGCCGTCCTTCGAGCCGTCGTCGATCACGATCACCTCGATCTGGGCGTCGCGGCTGGCGAGAACGCGGTGGACCGACGCCTCGATCACCCGCGCCTCGTTATAAGCGGGGATCAGGACGGAGATGAGCTGGTCGGCATGATCGGGCGGCGTATCGCGCGGCGCCGTCGCCGCCAGCAGGGTCAGCGACGAAGCGCGCAGCAGGCCGAGCACGATCGCGACGTAGAAGGTGAAGGAGAGCAAGGCGGCGAGGCCGGCCAGAGCGAGGAAGATGGCAACGTCGGCGCGGACGGCGAGCAGGTCGCTGCCCTCGATCTTCGGCATCACCTGCGCCGGCGTCAGGCCGGCCAGGTCGGAAACGCGGACGAAGCGGTAGCCGCGCGCTTTCAGGATGTCGATGAGCTGCGGCAATGCCGCCACCGTCTGCGAACGGTTGCCGCCGCCGTCGTGGAGCAGGATGACATTGCCGGACCGGTCCTTGTTGCCGGCGAGCACCTCGCTCACCCCGTTCTGGAGGATCGCCTGGACGCCGGGCCGCTGCCAGTCCTCGGTGTCGACATGGAGGCCGACGCTCAGATAGCCGCGCTGCTGGGCGGCGAGGACGGGCCCGAGCTCGTCGGCCGTGGTCGGCTCCGCGTCGCCGAAGAAAGGCGCGCGGAACAGCCGCATGCCGCGGCCGGTATAGGCTTCGACCAGACGCTCGGTGGCGTTGAGCTCGAGCCGGACGGCGCGGTCCGAGATCTGCGCCATGTTCGGATGGGTATAGCTGTGATTGCCGATCTCATGGCCCTCGGTGACGATGCGGTTGAGCAGACCGGGATGGCTGAGCGCGTTGGCGCCGACGACGAAGAAGGTCGCCGGCACCCCTTTCTGCTTCAATATGTCGAGGATCTTCGGAGTCCATTCGGCATCCGGGCCGTCGTCGAAGGTGAGGGCGACGAGGCCGGGGCGGTAGCCGGTCCGCTGGACCGCATAGGGCGTCGGCAGCACCTTGTAGGTCTCGCCGCGGATCAGCCCCTTCGCGTCCGCCGCGATGGCGCGGCTGCCGTCGGTCGGGGTCGCGGCGATGCGCAATATCTCGCCCGACCCCTGGATGTCGGTATTCCCGGCGGTGCGGAGCATCGACAGATCGGGCACGGGATTGTTCGGAGCGAAGCCGGCAAGGTCGGTCCAGACGCCCGGATCCTCGGTGCCGAGCCGCCAGAGCGCAACGCCCGAAACGCCGAGCAATCGCGCGGCGCGGAGCTGGTTCCAGGCGGTTGCGGCGTCGGCCATCCAGACATGGTGGGCGACGCCGTCCTCGTCGTCATAGTCGAACGTCTCGTCGCCGCTGACCGGGTCGAAGCGGATCTGGGCGTCGCTGTCATGGGCGGAGAGCCATGCCTCCTCGACCGCGAGCGTCTGGGTATCCTGCCCCTTCGCCCAATCGTAGCCGTAATTGGCGACGGCGGCGACCGCCTTGCCCGGGCCGATCGTCCGAACGGCGTTGACCAGCCGCTGGACGAACCAGGTCTGGGAGACGACCGGCCCCGGATCGCCGGTCGCCCAATGCTCGTCGTAGAGCATCAGATAGATCTTGTCGGCGATGCGGCCGTAATCGGCGAGGTTCCAGGTCTCGTCGCCGACCGGAACCGCGATTCCAACGCTGAGGTGGCGGGGGGTAAAGGCCCGGCGCACGTCGATGAGGAAGCGTTTGTAGTCGGGCTGGGCGGTGGCCGGCAGATCCTCGAAGTCGAAGACGACGCCGGGCGCCTGGCGCTCGGCGAGCAGTGCGCTGACCTGGCCGATCAGCCGCGCGCGCGCCGCCGGATCGTGGAGCAGCGCCGCGGTTCCGGCCGGGTCCCAGGCCTGGTCGTTGACGTTCTGGACCAGCGGCAGCATCTGCGGCTTGCGCGGCGCGTTGGCCATGATCTTCTCGAACAAGGGATCGTTGACGATCCTGAAATCGTGATTGGGGCCGGTGACCGTCACCAGAGCCGGAATGACTTGGTCGATCTCGCCGATATGCTGGCTGAGCGAGGCGCCGCTGGTCTCGTCCCACGGCACGTAGAAAGCGGCGACGGTCGGCCGGGTGAAACGGGCGCCTTTGGCCGGCGCGGCGGGGAGCCAGCTGCCGCCATAGAGGCCGCGCCGCGGCGGCCGGCGCTTCACGATTCCGAGCCGCTCGGCGAAGGCATGGAGCCTGGCCTGGCCCATCCGGACCGGCAGCGGTCCCGGGATCGGCACGTCGACGATGGTCATCGCGAACACCGTCGCCGTGCCCAGGACGAGCAAGACGAGCAGCAGGATCGATGACCGCGTCCAGCGGCCCCGCCGGCCCGACGGGTCGTGAAATACCGGCTTCGCCATGACCTCTCTAAAATCCCTCCATTGCTATAGAGGCCGCTCCGCTCCGCGGCGAGCGTCCGTCGAATCTTAACAATAATTCATCGAGGCCGTTCGGAGAGCCACGCCGACACCCAGACGAGCGGCGCGTTCCAGTTGATCGCGACTTCGTTGACGCTGTAGGCGCGGCTGTCGTCCACCCAGCAGGTTTCGGGCGCGCAGCGGCCTTTGAGCCGGCCCGCGACCGGATCGCTCATATAGGTCGAATTGGGTCCGCCGGAGAGCACGCCCGGCGGCGGCCCCGGCATATTCGGGTCGAGCTGGTGGGTCCAGAAGCGGTGGTGCGGATGCTCCATCGGCCGCGCGCCGGTGCCGGTGACGAAGGAGCGGTCGAGCGGGTTGCGGCCGATTATATAGTCCATCGCGTCGATGACGCCGTCGCGATAGCGCGGATCGCCGGTGAAATCGCCGGCGAGGGCAAGCACGATCGCCCGGTTGAGGATGTTGGAGTTGGAACCCCAGGGCCAGCCCGAAGGCGCATAAGGCAAATGATAGCCGGTCCGGTCTTCGTCGGCGAGGAAGGAATCGGCGGCGGCGACCAGGCTGCGGCGCAAGGCGGCGCGCTCGGCGGCGGCGAGGCCGTTCGGCAGCAGAGCGAGCGAGATCGTGCCGAGCGTCGCGACCCGCGGCCAGCCGGGCTCCGAAGCCTTCGGCGCGTGGAACCAAAGCGAGGCGCGCAGCGCATCCGCATATTCGGCCTTGCCGGTGGTCACGTAGAGCTCGGCGGCGGCCCAGTAAAATTCGTCGCTGAAATCCGAATCGCCATAGCCGCCGCTGCCGGTGAAGGAGTCGACCGCATGGATTTCGGGATTGCGCTTCGCCGCGGCCCAGGCACGCTCGGCGGCGGCGAGGCAGCGGGCGGCGAAGGCGGGATCGACGCGCCGCCAGATGCGCGCGCATTGCGCCGTCGTCGCCGCGAGGTTGAGCGTCGCGCCGGTGCTCGGCGGGAAGAGCAGGCGCCGCTCGCGGTCGAGCTGCGGCGGCGTCGGCAGCGGCGTCCAATGCTCGTCGCCGACCTTGTGGAAGGCCATGCCGGAAGCGTCGATCTCGGTGAAGACGAGGCCGGGGACGTCGCTTTTCTGCGCGACCGGCACCTTGAGGTGCATGCCCTCGGGCACCTGCATCTTCAGGAAGAATTCGAGCTCCCAGCGCGCCTCGTCGAGCAGATCGTTGACGCCGTTCCCGGCTTCGGGAAGCCGCGCCCTGCCGTCGGCATAAGGCGAAGGGCGGCCGAGCGCCTGCTCGCGCTCGTAGAGATCGAGGAGGGTCCAGAGCGCGATCCCGCCGTTGACGACATATTCGCCCTGATCGCCGGCATCGTACCAGCCGCCGGTGACGTCGTGGACGCCGGGGCAGCCGGGCCAGTCATTCCCATGCAGGTCGGCACCGGAGACGCAGACCGCTTGGTCCGGCAAATGCCCGGCCGGCCGCGCCCATTCGGCGCCGCCGGCAAAGCGTGCCTCGATCGGGATGCCGGCGCGGGTCTGGTAGAAATAATTGAGGGCATCCATGCGCAGCCGGTCGTAGAGATCGGGCGCGAGCGCGAAGGCGCGGCTGGTCCGGCCGCCGACCGCCAGCCGATAGCCGCTCCCCGGAGTCGCGAAGGTGCCGAAGTCGATCCGCTGGACATGCTCGCCCGAAGCGGCGTCGGCGCCGAACGGGATCGTCTTGCCGGTCTGCAGCACCCGGCCCGATCCGTCGAGCAGCTTCCAGTCGAGCGGCGCGTCGGACGGATCGGCGACGATCGCGCGCTTGGCGCCGGTGGGCAGGAAGCCGAGCTGGTTCATGCGGATCGGATTGGGCGCGTCGGACGGCGCGGTGGCGGCGCCGAGCAGGAGCCCGGCGAAACCCAGCATCAGGCGTCGCAAGCTCAGATCTCGCTTAGCCGCTGGCGCAGGGTCACCCGCATCCGGGCAAGCAGATCCGGCGTCGCGGGCCCCAATATGCCCCGGGCATCGGGCGGCAGATGCCCGGCCGGATCGCCGTCCGCGCAGAAGACATAATGGTCGAAGACCTTGCGCCAGATCTCCCGTTGCTCGGGCGGCAGCGTCTTCAACGCGAACAGGCCGAACATAAGGGCGTCATAGGGCCGGCCGATGCCGGGCGGCGCGTCGTTCCACCAATAATTGACGAAGAGATTGACCTCGCCGAGCGAATCGACGCCGTGCCACCAATGGAAGGGGATGTAGATGGCGTCGCCCGGCTCGAGCATGGCGCTTTGCGCGGTCGCCGCCGCCTCGGCGAAGCGCGGGAAACGGTCGAGATCGGGATGGTCGAGGTCGACGAGGCTGATCGGCGTTCCGGCCGGAGTCAGCTCGAGCGGGCCGACATAGAGGTTGACGAGCTGCTCGGGCGGGAAAAGCGTGAAGCGGCGGCGGCCGCCGACGACCATTCCGATATTCTCCTTGAGGTCGTAATGGGTGGCGACGTGGATGCGATTGCCGATCCACGCGCGGGGCTCGACGTCGGCGGCGACGAGGTCGGTCGCATTCTCCTTCTCGAAGCCGGGCATGAGCTGCGGGATGACCTCCGACTGGACCGCCATCGCATAGGGTTTCGGGTTGCCGCGGTCGCGCAGCAGCCGGTCGAGGAATGGGAAGAGCGGCGAGGTGCCGCGGGTGAAGTTCAGCGCCTTCAAATCGTCGCGATAGAAGAAGCGGCCTTCGATCTCCGGCTCGCCGACGATCGCCGTGACCGGATCGTCGCGGCGCCGGAAGCTTTTCATGTAGGCGATCAATTCCTCGTCGGAGCGGCGCGCCGCCCGCACCGCGGGCCAGTCCGCGCCGAGGCCGCGAAGCACCGCCGGCTGGCCCGCCGGCCGGATTTCCTCGAGAAAACGGCGCCGGTCGACGCCTTCGTGGTCGCGGATCGGCCGCGGCGGCGGGAGCGGCATCAGGAGGCGCGCTTCAGGCTGACATTGCTCGCGCTGCCATGCTGGGCGAGGAATTCGGCCTGGGCCGGCAGCCGCGCGGCCGTGTCGGCGACGACCTCCTTTATATGGCCGAGCCGTTTCAGCGTCTCGGCGTCGGACAAGATGTCGGCGGCGGGGTGGTAGCCGCCGGCCGCGATCCCCTGGCCGACCATGACCGACAGCCAGCTCGTCTCGGTGAACAATTCCTCATGCTCGCGGAAGACGCGGCCGTTCCGGCGGAACATGTCCAATTTGTAGGCGAGGCCCTCGGGCGGCGCGATCGCGCGGCAATAATCCCAGAAGGGCGTGTCGTTGCGCTCGGTCGCGCTGTAATGGAGGACGAGGAAGTCGCGGATATCGACATATTCCTGCACCGTCAGCGCATTGTAGCGCTCGATCTCGACCGGATCGAAACGGCGGGTCGGGAACAGCGTCATCAGCCGGGCGATGCCGGTCTGGACGAGATGGATGCTGGTCGATTCGAGCGGCTCGAGGAAACCGCCGGCGAGGCCGAGCGCGACGACGTTCCTGACCCAGGCCTTCCTGCGATGGCCGGCCTTGAAGCGCAGCGGCCGCGGCTCGGCGAGCGGGGCGCCGTCGAGATTGGCGAGCAGGGTCGCCGCCGCTTCGTCGTCCGAGATGTGCGCGCTCGAATAGACATAGCCGTTGCCGGTCCGGTGCTGGAGCGGGATGCGCCATTGCCAGCCGGCGGGCCGCGCGGTCGAGCGGGTGAGGGTCTGGACGTCCGCGCTGCTCTCGCAGGGAATGGCGAGCGCGCGGTCGCAGGGCAGCCAGTGCGACCAATCCTCGAACCCGGTTTCCAGCAATTGCTCGATCAGGAGGCCGCGAAAGCCCGAACAATCGATGAACAGATCGCCTTCGGCGCGGGCGCCGCTCTGCAGCACCACCGCCTCGACGAAACCGGTCTCGCCATTCTGGACGGTGTCGACGATCCGGCCCTCGGTGCGGACGACGCCCTGCCGCTCGGCGAGGGCGCGCAGATAGCGGCCGTAGAGGCTGGCGTCGAACTGGAAGGCATAGCCGATCCGCGACAAAGGCGAATTGGGCTGGTTCGGCCGGGGATGCTCGAACCTGCCCTGGAGGCCGGCGACGATGCTCAAGGCATAATCGTCGAGCGGGGTCTCGTCGCCGAGCGCGCGGCCCTTCAGCCAGTGATGGTGGAATTCCACCCCCATCATGTCGATGCCGTAGAAGCCGAACGGATGGACGTAGCGATGGCCGATCCGGGTCCAGTCGCGGAATTCGATGCCGAGCTTGTAGGTGGCGTGGGTGGCGCGGACGAAATCATGCTCGTCGATGCCGAGCATGGCGTTGAACAAATTGATCTGCGGGATCGTCGCCTCGCCGACGCCGACCGTGCCGATCTCGTCCGATTCGATGAGCTCGATTTGAAAGGTCGGGATCTGCCCCATGATTCGCGCCAGGGCCGCGGCCGCCATCCAGCCGGCGGTGCCGCCGCCGACGATCACCACCTTGCGGACGGCGTCTTCTCTCAAAAGACGAACTCCGGCCTCAAAAGACGAACTCCGGCAGCGGCGGCGGCGCGGCGGCATTGGGCGCTGCGCTGGTGCGGGCGATGAACTCGCCGTGCATGGGGAGCCGCTCGGCCGTGTTCAGATAGGCTTGGCGCATCTGTTCCATCGCCGCGGCGACCTTGTCGTCCTCGAGCGAGTCGGCGATCGGATCGTAATCGTCGGGCACCAGATGCTGGCCGAAGGTCACCGCGACCCAGGAGGGACGGTTGAACAATTCCAGGTCCTCGCGGAAGGTGCGGCCCTTGGCCTTCCACAATTCGAGCTTGCGCGCGAGGCTGTCGGGGATGCGCATCGTCCGGCAGTAATTCCAGAAATCGGAATCGTCGCGCGTCGTCGCATTGTAATGCATGACGATGAAGTCGCGCACGTCCTCGAACAGATTCTGCATCTGGCGGTTATATTCGTCGCGCTCGATCGGATCGAACCTCTTGTCCGGGAATAGCGAGATCAGCCTGGCGATGCCGCTCTGGACGAAATGGATGCTGGTCGATTCCAGGGGCTCGATGAAGCCGCTCGACAGGCCCATCGAGACGACGTTCGCGTTCCAGGTCTTGAGCCGGCGCCCGGTGGTGAAGGAGAGGCGGCGCGGATCGGCGATCGGTTCGCCTTCGAGGTTCGACAGGATCAGCGCCTCCGCCTCGTCGTCGCCGAGATGGGCGCTCGAATAGACGATGCCGTTGCCCATCCGGGTCTGGAGTGGAATGCGCCATTGCCAGCCCTTGGGATGCGCGGTCGCCCGCGTGAACGGGTCGGGTTGCCCCTCGTAGCGGCACGGCACGGCGATGGCGCGGTCGCACGGCAGCCAGTGCGTCCATTCCTCATAACCGGTCTTCAGCGCCTGCTCGATGAGCAGGCCGCGGAAGCCCGAGCAGTCGATGAACAGATCGCCCTGGATCACCCGCCCGTCGGCGAGCGTGATCGATTCGACGAACCCGTCCTCGCCGCGGAGCGAGACGTCGACCGCCTTTCCTTCGATCCGGGTGACGCCGCCCCGTTCCGCATAGGCGCGCAGATATTTGCCGTAGAGATTCGCGTCGAAATGATAGGCATAGAGCAGATGCGCGAGCGGCAGCCCCGCATCGGCCGCCGGCCGGGCGAACTTGCCGTGGGACGCGGCGACCGCGCTCATCGACCAGCTCGAAATGTCGGGCATCACCCGGCGCTTGCGTTCACGCAGGTAAAGCTGGTGGAAATGGACGCCGTGGAGGTCGTGGCCGTGGGTGCCGAACGGGTGGAAATAATGTTCGCCGATCCCGCCCCAATTCACGAACTCGATGCCGAGCTTGTACGAGCCCTCGGTCGCGGCGACGAATTCATTCTCGTCGATGCCGAGCATCCGGTTGAAGTTGATGAGCGTCGGGATCGTCGCTTCGCCGACCCCGATCGTCCCGATCTCCTCCGATTCGACGAGGGTGATGCGGGTATAGCCGTTGCCGAGGAAGCGGGCGAAGGCGGCGGCGGCCATCCAGCCCGCCGATCCGCCGCCGACGATGACGATCTCCCGGATCGAATGTTCGTTCATCGTGCGGCCTGCCTCATGAGCGTTTGAAGATAGAGCGTCTGGCTCGGAAGATTGGGCACCAGGGCCTCGATCGCGCTTCGCATCCGCGCCATCGCCTGATCGGCGGCGGCGGGCGTGACGATGTCGATCAGAGGATCGGTACGGCGCGGGATTAAACCCTGTCCGAGGAGGACCGCAAGCCAGGAGTCGCGGGAGAATGTCTCTTCCTCATAATAAGGAAGCCGGCCGCGCTCCGCGAACAGGCTGAGCGTGTGGGCGAGCGAAGCGGGCGGCTCGACCGAAGCGGCCTCGCGCCAGAAGGGCTCGCTCCGGCGCGAAACGACATAATGGAGGGCGACGAAATCGCGGACCCGGTCCGCTTCCGCATTGGCCTGGCGATTATAGTCCCGCGTTTCGACGGCGCCGCAGTCGCCGTCCGGCATCATCGAGACGATCCGGTCGATCGCATTGTAGGCGAGATGGAGGTTGGTCCATTCGAGCGGTTCGACCGCCACCGCCGCATCGCCGACCGCGACGCAATTCCTGAGCCATGGCTCGGCGAGTCGTCCCGGCCGAAGGGTTACCGGCGCCTCCTTCGCCTCCGCGCCGGTGGCGACGTGGAGCGACCGTGCGGCCTTGCCGTCGCTGAGATGCGTCGATGCATAAACGAGGCCGTGGGAGGTCCGCGCCGGCGATGCCGTTTCCCAGCGCCAGCCGGCGCCGGCCGCCACCGCTTTGTCGAGCGACGGCAGCTCCGCCGGGGGGGCGCCCTCGGCGAAGAGGATATGGTCGCAGGGGAGCCATCGTCCCCAATCCTCGAACGCGTCGCCCAAAGCCGAGCGGATGCGCCGCGCCGGCCCGGTGCAGTCGATGAAGAGGTCGGCGCGGACTTCGCCGCCGTCGGCGAGGCGGAGCGATTCGACGAAGCCGTCCTCGCCACGCAGCCGCACCTCCATTATCTCGCCCTCGCGCGCGTGGGCGCCAAGATGGAGGGCATAAGCGCGCATCATCTCGCGATAGCGGGCGGGGTTGATGACGAGGCCGTAGCCGAAACCGGCGAGCGGCGAGCCGGGTTCGTCTTGCGGCGGCGCGAAGCGTCCGTCCCGGCCCATCGCGGCGGCCGCCGAAAAGGAATCGAACGGCGCCGCCGAATCGAGATGCGCCGCCCGCACCCAATGATGGTGGAAGGAAGCGGTGCCGAACGGCTTGCCATAGGGGCCATAGGCATGGACGTAGGACGGGCGGTTCTCCACCCAGCCCTCGAACCAGGTGCCGAGCCGGAAGCCGCTGCCGGCGCGGAGCAAAGTATCGGCCTCGGTGAGGCCGATGTCGCTGTGGAACTCGCCGATCGACGGCAGGGTGCTGCCAATCCGGTCGATCAGTGAATCGGGCGGCGGCGGGATCGGGACGATCGTCACCGACAAAGAAGGCAGCCGCTTGCGGAGCGCCGCCGCCGCCGACCAGCCGGCGATGCCGCCGCCTGCAACCACCACCTCGCGAATCGGGTGCGCTCGCTCATTCATTTCAGGCCGCCATCGGGCAGTAGCGCTCGATATGGCCGACATGGTCGGGCATAAGCTCGGCACCGGCGCGGATCTCCGCCCTGAGCGCCTCCATCGCCCGCGCCACGGCGTCGGCGGGCGGAGCGTCGGCGCGCACGTCGTGGCCTTCCGGAACGATATGCTGGCCGAGATAGACCGCGATCCAGCTCGCATCGAGGAAGACGCCCTCGCGATATTTGACGACCCGGCCGCGCCGCCGGAACAATTCGATCTTCTCCCGGAGCGAATCCGGCACCGCCATGTTGCGCACATAGTCCCAGAAGGGCTGACCGACGCGGTGGTTGGCGTGGTAATGGAGGATCAGGAAGTCCCGGATCCGGTCATATTCGAGGTCGATCAGCCGGTTGAACTCGTCCCGGTCGAGCGGCGAGACCGCCTTTTCCGGGAACAATTCGAGCAGGGCCGTGATCGCCTGCTGGATGAGATAGATGCTGGTCGATTCGAGCGGCTCCAGGAAGCCGCTTGCAAGCCCGATCGCGACGCAATTATGGACCCAGCTCCGCTCGCGCCGGCCGGCCTTGAAGCGGAGCAGGCGCGGCTGGGCCATGATCTCGCCTTCCGCGGCGGCGACGATCGCCTCCGCCGCCGCGTCGTCGGAGAGGAAGGCGCTCGCATAGACATAGCCGTTGCCGGTCCGGTGCTGGAGCGGGATTCGCCAGCGCCAGCCCGCCGGCATCGCGATCACGCCGGTATAAGGCGTCAGCGCGGTCTCGGTCCGGCACGGCACCGGCGCGGCGCGGTCGCAGGGCAGCCAGTGCGACCAGTCCTGGAACGGCTCGCCCAGGGCCTTGCCGATCAGCAAGGAGACGAAGCCCGAGCAATCGACGAACAGATCGCCCCCGATCACTTCGCCATTTTCCATGCGGATCGAGACGATGTCGCCGGTCTCGCCGTCGCGCGTCACGTCCACGACCCGGCCTTCGGTGCGGCGGGCGCCCAGGCCCTCCGCGAGCGCGCGGAGATAAGGCGCGAACAGGGTCGCGTCGAACTGATAGGCATAGCCGAAGGTCGAAGCGAGCTGGCGCAGGTCCGTCGACGGCGTTTCGAACCGGTTGAGCCGCGCCGCCATGCAGGCGAAGGAATATTGCTCGAGATCGGCGACCGGCCGGCCCTCCTGCTTCATGCGCAGCCAATATTGGTGGAAATCGACCTCGGCCCCGCCGCGGCCGAACGTGCCGAATGGGTGGATGTAGGAATCGTCCTCGCGGCCCCAGCCCTGGAATTCGATGCCGAGCTTGAAGGTGGCGCGGGTGCGGGCCATGAATTCGGCCTCGGGAATGCCGAGCCTTTCGTTGAAGCCGCGGATATGGGGAAGGGTCGCTTCGCCGACTCCGACGATTCCGATCGCCTCCGATTCGACGAGGCGGACGGTCGCGCGGGTCGGCAGCAGCTTCGCGATCGCGACGGCCGTCATCCAGCCGGCGGTGCCGCCGCCGACGATGATAACGTTCACTTTTTTCCGCTCGTCCATGCGTCACGCCCCTCACGCGAGTGTGCCTTTTTTGGACCCTGTCCCGGGCCCGGTCAATCAAACCGCCTGCGCGCCGCCGAACGCCCTCCGAAGAAGCGGGAAATGGCAAGGACTTAGCCGAGCTGTTGCAAAGCCGTCACAGAATCGACCTTTTCGCCATTTTGGGTGCAATCGGGGTCGGGAGCGGGCTTGCCGCCGGCCACGGCCCGGGTTATCCAGGGATGACGAACGAGAGTAGCGCGAAGCTGTGTTAGCGCTACCATAGTCATTTTGGGGAGGTTAATCGATGGCTTCATCCGTCCGCTCGCCGCTCGGCACGCGCCGTGACGCGAACTTCGGCCCGCTGCTCCGGAGCGGCGCGTCGCTGCTCGCCGTTTGTGCGTTCGCCGCCGCGACGCCCGCCTTCGCGCAGAATGCGCCGAGCGGCGGGACGGCGCCCCAGAGCGGAAACGGCGCGGCCAGCGACGTCCAGGCGGCCCAGACGCCGGCGCCGGCCACCGCCGCGCCCGAGAATAGCGACCAGGGCACGATCGTCGTCACCGGCATCCGCCAGAGCCTCGCCAATTCGCAGAACATCAAGCGCAATTCGGACACCGTCGTCGACGCGATCACCGCGCAGGACATCGGCGCCCTTCCCGACCGCTCGGTGACCGAGGCGCTGCAGCGCGTTCCCGGCGTCGAGATGAACCGCTTCGCCGGCAGCAACGACCCGGATCACTTCTCGGTCGAGGGCTCGGGCGTCGTCGTCCGCGGCCTCACCTTCGTCCGCTCCGAGTTCAACGGCCGCGACACCTTCTCGGCCGGCGTCTACGGCCAGGCGATCAACTTCGCCGACGTTCCTTCCGAGCTGCTCGGCTCGGTCGAGGTCTACAAGAACGCGACCGCCGAGATGATCGAGGGCGGCCTCGCCGGCACCGTCAACCTCAACACGCGCCTGCCGCTCGACAATAAGGGCTTCCACATCGCTTTCGATGCCGAGGCCAATGAAGGCGACATGCGCAAGAAGATCACGCCGACCGCGTCGCTGCTGATCAGCGACACGTTCGACACCGGCATCGGCCGGATCGGCTTCCTCGCCGACGTCTCCTATTCGCGGATCAAGAGTCGCGCCGACGGCATCCAGGTCACCAATTTCCAGACCCGCGACAATACCTCGGTTGTCCAGGCCGATACGGTCGCCACCCAGACATGCCGGAATCCGCTGCCAAGCAACAATGATACGACGACGCTGCCGCAAGCTCCGCCGGGGGGGGCCGTCACTTGCGGACAGGCGAGCACTCCGGGTGCGGACCACTTCGCGGACCCCTCCGCGCTTCAATATGCCCCTTTGGGTGGCCAGTTCCGCACCGAGGATTATGACCGCGTTCGCAAGGGCATCGACCTCGCCGCGCAGTGGGAGAGCCTCGACCGCCGCGCCTCGCTGAGCCTGCAATTCCTGCGCACCGATTCGACCAACAAATGGGGCGAGCATACGTTCGAGAGCGCTCCGGACCTGTCCGAATACAATACCTATCCGGCGGGGTGCCAGCAGAACGGCGCCGGCCCGGGTGGCAGCACGCGCGCGCAATGCCCGATCGGCGGGTTCCAGAATTACCAATATGGTTCGAACGGCGTGTTCGAGAGCGGCTTCATCACGCTTCCGGGGTCCGGATGGCGGAACGCCACGAGCGGCAGCAACGACCAGATACCGACCGGCGGCGCACAGCAGTCGCTGTCGGATCGCCAGGTGGATGAGCGCAACATCGTCAGCGACATCGGCGCGAACTTCAAGTTCAATCCGAACAATCACTGGTCGTTCGACTTGGACGGCGATTATACTTGGGCGACGCATAACGACCTCGACGTCAGCGTCTTCGGCTCGACCTATGCCGACGACTTCGTGGACATCAGCGGCAATATTCCGGTGGTCGTGCCGCATGAGCCGCTCTATCTGGCGGCGAGCTGGGCGGGCCCGGGTTGCTCCCTGCCGACCAAGCAATGTCCGAATCCAAACATCAATCCTGCGAATACCGGCCTGCTGCGGCACATCAACGAAAGCGATTCCCAATATTTCCTCGATCCGGCCAACGAATTTTGGCGCGCGGCGATGGACCATGCCGAGCACAGCACCGGCCACGAATGGGCCTTCAAGGGCGATGGCGCCTACAAGTTCAACGACGGCTCCTTCCTGAACCGGATCAAGTTCGGCGCCCGTTATGCCGACCGCGAAGAGACGATCCGTTATTCCACTTACAACTGGGCCGTGTTGAGCGAAGCGTGGCAAGGCAGCGGTCCGGTGTTCATGAACACCACGCCGAACAATGTCTCCTTCTATTCGTTCAACAACTTCTTCCGGAACGAGACTCCGGGGCCGTTGGGCGGGTTCTTCTACAATGGGGACCTGATCAACGATTATGCCGGCGCGAGCACCTTCTTCCAGACGGTGAACGCGCAATGGGTCGCCCAGGGCGGCGGAGCGGGCTGGGTTCCGCTGTCCGAGCGCGCGGGCGTCGTTCCGGGAACGCAGTATCTGCCGAGCGAGATCGAGCAGGTCAGCCAGAAGAATGCCGACGGCTATCTGATGCTGAACTTCGGCAATGACGAGCCGATCTTCGGCGACGTCCGGCTGAGCGGCAATATCGGCGTCCGCTTCGTGGACACCCGCGTCCGTTCGGAGGGCGCGATCCAGATCACGAAGAACGACCTCGGCGTTACCGAGGATTTCGCCACACGCTGCAGCCCGAGCGTAACCCCGCCGGTGCTGCCGCCGGGTGCCCCGCCGGGGACCGTGATAGGGTCGCAGCCGAGCGGCGTCTGCCTGCTCACCCCGGCCCAATATGCGCAGCTTCAGCAATTCGGCAGCGGCACGGTCTCGCCGAGCACGATCAATACGAGCAACAATCAGTGGCTGCCGAGCCTGAACCTGAAGTTCGGCGTCGGCCGGGATGTCATCGTGCGCTTCGCCGCATCGAAGGTGATGACGCTTCCGGATCTGGCGAGCATCCGCAACTCGCTGACGGCGAGCTTCGACTCGAGCAGCGGCATCATCACGTTCAACGTCGGCAACCCGAACCTGAAGCCGGCGACGGCGCTCCAGTTCGACGCGACCGCCGAATGGTATTTCGCCCGCGTCGGATCGCTGACGTTCGATGCCTTCTACAAGGACGTGCACGACTTCTTCTTCTCGAACACGATCTTCCGCGACTTCACCCAGAATGGGGTCACCGAGAACATCGCGGTGCGCGGTCCGGACAATTATCACGGCCATGGCAAGATCAAGGGCTTCGAAATCGGCTATCAGCAGACGTTCGATTTCCTGCCCAAGCCGCTGGACGGGTTCGGGATCAGCGCCAACTACACCTACATCCAGAGCTCGGGCCTGCCCAATTCCTATCTGAACACCGGCTCGCCCGACCATACCAGCACGGTGTTGCCGGGGCATCTGCCGCTCGAGCAATTGTCAAAGCACAATATCAACGTCCAGGCCTTTTACGAGAAAGGGCCGATCTCGCTCCGTGTCGCCTACAATTGGCGCTCGCGCTTCCTGCTGACGGCGTCGGACGTGATCTTCCCTTATTATCCGATCTTCAACGATGCGGCGGGCTATCTCGACGCTTCGGCCTTCATCAACATCACGAAGCACATCAAGATCGGCGTCCAGGGCGTGAACCTGCTCAATACGATCACCAAGACGGAGCAGCAGTTCACGGTGGGTGGTCTGCTCGGGCCGAGATCCTATTATATGAACGACCGGCGCTACTCGCTGATCCTTCGCGGCAGCTTCTAAGCGCTCACGAGCCGTCCTCAACTCCCTCCGCCGCGCGCGGAGGGGGTCTTTTTTTGTGAGGAAGGGACGCGGCGAAGTATTCGATGCGCTCCAGCCGGCGCCGGCCGGCCAGAAACCTTTTCCGCAATTTCGACCTTCCGTTCCGGGTGCGGCGGCTGCGCTTCCCGACCCGCCGGCTCGCCGAGATGGAGGAGCCGGAGGACGCGCCCCGCCGGGCGCTCCGCCGGGCCCGCGAGATCGTCTACGATTTCCTCGGCCGCTACCAGGGCGCCGGCGCATCCGCCGCGGACGATCTCGCCTTCGCCGCGACCGAGGCCGAGCCCGAACAAGCGATGGCGGCGCTTGCCGCCGCGCTCGACCTCAAGACGGTCGACGACGAGGCGGATGCAAGGCTGACCGAGGTGCTGGCCGAATTCCCAAGGGCCGAGCGGCGCTCGCTGATCCTCGCTTATCTCGGCTTCCCTTTCTACGACATCGCCACCTTGCCTTTGCTGCAGGGCGAGGGCCTCGACGAATTCGATCTGGTGAAGGTCGACCGCATCTGGCTACCACGACGGTCAAAACAGCGTCGACTATTTCTCAGGGCCGCCAACACACTTTTCAATGACCGTTAGCAAGCTCAAAGCAACGATAACATCAAGTGTCGCGACCGGAACCAGGGTAACAACAGGAAAGCGTATTACTCCAAGGTGTACATTATAAATTACGGCCACGTGGAAAATTAAAAAGATAAATAAAAATACCCAAAGATACATTTTCCGTCTGAGTTCCCATCGTACGTATAAAACAGTTGCTAGCACCGCAGAGGTGCACGCAGCCAACAAGCCGCGTTCGGGTTCACCAAAGTATACAAATACGAAGAATATTATGGCAGCAACGAATAGAAATATGAACGACCATCTCCTATCAGACGAACTTTGGAAGGTGTTCCGCGGTAATCTAACCATCTACTTTCCTGCTCTACAATCTTCGAAATCCTTGTAGATTCTGTATCCATCATATAAAAGAGATACCCCGCTCGCAATGTTGCCAATGATCGGAATGGCTTTGGCGGTCGAACCTACTGCTGGCCATCCCTTTGCCCACAAGTTGGCTGCGCCCGCAATAACCCCTGCGCCTCCCAAAAACCCCCCGGTCTTATCGCCCGTCGCGCCCGAGATATTCCCTGAAATATAGCTTAGTAAAAGCTTGCCTACGGCCAGGTCAGTTGAACCATTCGGTATGAAAGCACCAAAGCCATCAAGGAGTGCCGTCGCACCATCCTTCTTTCCTACTCTCGCGATGCATTGTGTGATACTAGGAATGGGCGGTTTTATTGGTGTCGATTGCCGTGGAGAATTATTATTAGCATTATTTGAAGCCGCCTGAGCAGGGCTTGTCGGAGGAGCGCCCTGTACGTTGACGCATACTTGCACATCGTGGCCAGTCGGAGGCGAAGCTCCTCTAATCGTCTCGCCGCCGTCAGCGTCTGCACGTGACCAACCGGCGGACCCGTTATTATTTGGTTCCCAAACCCACTGACAAACTACGGCGAGTCCTGAAGGATCGGTCCGGTTCAACGGATCTCCATGGACATAGCTATACCAATTCATGCCATCGCCGTAACCAATCGGGTCCGTCTGCATGAACGCGCCAAGGCCGGAGGCATACATGCGGGCCTTGTAATCGTAGATTCCGACCTCCGGCAGAT
Organism: Allosphingosinicella sp.; assembly: GCA_036491055.1. Classification (GTDB taxonomy): domain Bacteria; phylum Pseudomonadota; class Alphaproteobacteria; order Sphingomonadales; family Sphingomonadaceae; genus Allosphingosinicella. The sequence goes on along the minus strand of DASXCT010000043.1, from coordinate 4,305 downwards.
AGGCCTGACCCGTGTACAGGAACCGGCCGCTATCCGAGGTCGCGGGTTTTCCATATTCATCGTATGTGTTGACATTCAGCTCTGCGCCAGAGCTGTTGCTGACGGCCACGACAGTTCCTCGCTCATCTTGGTGCAGGAAGCGCCGATCCGTCGTACCCGAACCTTCATACCAAACGATCGGCTCGTCTGCACGGGGGCCGAACACGTAGCGCCGCAGCAGCGCGTTCGAGCCATCATATTCCGCGATCAGGCTCGTCCCGTCATAGGCGAAGCGCTGGGTCCCAGCGACGCCGCCGGAGACCTGGTAGAGTCTCTTCTCCGGATCATAAGTCAGCGAAGCGCCGCCGGTCGAACTGGTAAGCAAATTCTCCGAGCTGTAGCTATAGGTCGTACCGCCGGCATAGGTCATATTACCCTTGCTGTCATAGGTCGGAACAGTGGCGCCGATGGTCGTCAGCTGGTTGAGGCCGTTGGTCGTCGATCCGGTGCTGCCGTTGCCATGGCTGGTCCAGGCATAAGTATCATTCGAACGCGTATTCTGGATGATTTGACTTGCGGGATTGTAGCTGAAGCCGAGCGTCTGGTCATAGGTCGTGCCCGAGATGTTGTCGCTGAACGACGTCAATCGCGACACGGCGTCGTAGCCGTAGCTGGCGCTCGTGCTATTGCCGCGTGTGACCGAGGTACGGCGGCCGAGATTGTCATAAGCGTAGCTGGCAAGCACGCCGACGCCCGAGACGGCGCCGTTCTCGCGGATCGCGGAGACCTCGCCCGTCACCAGATAATCGTAATTGACGAAAAAGCTGTCGGGCCAGGTGATCTTCGTCCGCCGGCCGGCAATGTCATAGGTCGAGGTGATCGTTCCCTGCGGCCCGACCTCGGTCAGTTTCCGGCCGAGCGCGTCGTAGGTGTACGACAGGCTGTTCCCGGTCTGGGAAGCGCCAGTCAGGCGGTTGAGATTGTCATAGGTGCAGGTGACGTCCGGCTCCGTCCCCGGCAGGTTCTTGAGCGTCATCCGATTGAGCGTGTCGAAGGTATAGTTGATCGTGCTTGCGTCGCGCAGCCGGCGCGCGGTGGCATTGCCGTTCGCATCCAGCGTGAGCTGCTCGTAATCGGACATGTTGCTGGTCCCGGCGCCCTTCGTCGTGTTCGGGAAATAGGTCGTGGTGCGGCGATCGTCGCCGTCATAGCCATAGGTGGTCAGATTGCCCTCGGCATCCTTGACGGTCGAGACGAGACCGTTGGTCGTGTAGGTGGTGGTGATATCGTCGCTCTGGATTCCGGTGACGCCATAGGCGTTCTGGGCCAGGGTGACATTGCCGGCTGCGTCATAGGTCGTCTTCGCAATCCGGTCGGGGCCGTAGCTACCGGTCGTGGCGAGCGTGCAGGCATCTGACGGGAGCGAGGCATAAGTGGATGGATTCATCCGCTGTGCCACGCACTGGATCCGGCCCCGATTGTCGTAGCTCGTCTGGGTCAGCGAATAGGTCGTGCCCCCCGATGCGATGCCCCTCGTTACAGGCCGCAGGTTTGCATCGTAGCCCGTATCCACTTCTTGCAGGCTCGAGAACGCGGCCCAGTCCGTGTCGGAATAGCTGTTGACCGTGCCCTGCTCGACCTTGGTGACGAGCCCATGGCCATCGTAGGTCGTGCGCGTGGCGCGATTGTGGAGCGAGCTCGCGCCGTCGGGGTCCGGACCCACCACGCCGATCTGCTCGCGATCCGCGTCATAGCGATACATCGTCGTATCCGCCGTCCCGGAAAGCGGGCCGTCGACTGTCGAGAGATTCCCGACATTGTCCCACGTCTGCGCCGTGGTCGCGGTGAGGCTGCCGTCGCCTGCGCCGGTCGAAACGCTTACGGGCAGGAGGTTGTTGGCAACGCCCGTTGACCCATAGCCGATCGTCGTCTTCATCTCGTCGGCTGTTCCGGAGCACGAGCTCGTCGTCTGGCATTGCGACGTTGAGGTCAGCAGGGTCATGTTCTGACCTGACGCGACGATCGTGCCGCTGCTGTTCTTGTAATAGGCCTGAGCCGTGGAATAGCCGTAGCGCGTCTGCGGCCGCACGGCGCCGGTGGTGGGGGCGGGCAGGGTTACGGTCAGCAAGGCACCGGTCGTGTCGTCCCAGGTGTAATTGGTCGTGTTGCCGCGCGCATCGGTGGTCGCAGTGGGGCTGTTACAGTCTGCGGGGTGAGTGCAGGTTGCCGGAAAGGTCCCACTGGTCGTGATGTCCGCGAGGCCCGATCCTGTTTTCGCGTGTAAAAGGGTCTGCGTGATGTTGCCGCGCCCATCATAAGTATATTTGACGTAATTGCCTTCCGGCGCGGTCACCTGGGTCAGGCGCATCGACGTGTCATAGGCGTAGGTGGTGGTGTGGCCGAGCTCGTTCTGGTCGGTCAACAGTTCGCCCGTGGGAATATCGGTGGTCACCACCCTTGTGACCGTGCCGGGATAGGTCGCCGTCGTCGTCCGCGTATTGCTCACATCCGAATAAGTGTAGGTCGTCGTGATCCCGTCCTTGGTCGCGGACGAGACCCGGCTGTTGGCGTCATAGGCATAAGTGATGTTGTCGCTGGAGCTGCCGGGATAGCGGACGCCGGTGATACGGCCGCTCGAATCGTAGGCAAAGCGCGAAACCCGGCTCATCGAATCCGTATAGGTCCAGGTACGGCCCACCGGGTCCCATGCCTGGGACAGCGAAGGCCAGCTCGCCGTCGACGTGCAGCTCGTCGTGCCGCACGTCTCGGCGGCCATATTGACGGCCTTGACCGACGTGAGCGTTTTCCAGAGCGTCGGGCCGTCACCCGTAAGGTTGTCGGACTGATAGCCCATGACCAGCATGTAACCATTGCTGCTCTGGATCGAATTAAGGCGATCATAATAGTTCATGATGAGGTTTGGATAGCTGCCTTGGACGATGGCGCCACCTTCGTAATTGTAACCGAGCTTTTCGCCACTCGGCTTCGTTACTGAGATCAAGCTCTTAACGTTGTTGATAACTGCAAATATAGCTTGGGTCCCGTCCGCCGCGGTGAAGTTCGCTCCATCGAATGAAGAGCCATCCGCAAGGACCGGCGTGTAGCCGGCACCGGAAGGTGTGAACTGTTCCGATGTCGTTCCGAGCGTGACCGTGATGGTACTGCCATTATCGGTGATCCATCCGAGCATGCTGCCATATTCCTGTCCCTCCTGGAGGACGAGGTTGTAGGCGAGACTGTTGTGCGGGCCGCCGATCGAGACGCCAGCCTTCGGGATGCTCACGAGCCCCGTTCCCAGGTTCACGCCGTTTGCGTCGATCGTGGAATGCGGAGGCAGCGGCGCCGAGCTCTGGACCTGGGCCCGCGCCGGCGAGACGATCGCGGTGGTGGTGAGAAGGGCGCAGGCGAGCATCGCCGCCCGAACGGAGGTACGGTTCATCGGTCAGTCTCCGACAGGAGTGGTTCAGTGCTCCGGACGGAGCGATGGACTAGGGAGCCCGCGACTCGCGGGTCGCAGAATCAGGGCGGCCCGGGATTGGGCGATCCAGTCGTCGTCTTGTTGGTGCGATTGTCGGCGTGATCGTATGTGTAGTTGGTCACCACATTGTTGTTGATCGTGCCGGACCGCGCGATCTGCACCAGGCGTCCCTTCGCGTCATAGCTGTAATTGACGGTCTCGCTGGCGATTGCGAGAGCGGGAACAAGCGCGATCGCAGCGGCTATCAAGCCGAACTCCACATATCTTTTAGTCATTGATTTTCAGCCCCTTACCCGCGCCCAACAAAAAGCAGCCGTGGATCGGAGTCAATAGGCAAATCGCAGAGCGAGATGAACTTTCTGTAATAACCGATATGACTGTTATTTTCGGTGCGAAATCCGAACAACCAAACGGTTTTCTGCTGCTCTCATGAGGAAACGGAACAACCAAAATGGAGCAAATTAACAGGTGACAGCCGCATTGGACGATATCCTGCCGCGCCAACGACTCATCCTTGCTCGATTCGCGATATCGTTCAACGCGGTTTTGTGGGCATCTTCGAGAGCGGGGATCGCCGTCTCGCTCCATTTTCCAGGATAAATCGCTTCAGATCAGCCGAAGGCGCCGCAGCGGGACGGTTTGCGGGGCAGAAAGGATCCCTAAGCCTAATGGATTACTAATGGATTTAATGGATTACGGTGCCAGTTTACTGAATGACAGACCGGCTGACGCCGGTAGGTTCATGAGATTGGGCTGAAGCCTTCATCGGTGCGCTTCGTGTGCCTGTCGAGATAATTCATGATGACGGTGTCGGTGATGTTGCCGCTGGTGGTGGAGAAGTAGCCCCG
>DASXCT010000042.1:0-3482 GCA_036491055.1 Allosphingosinicella sp. | reverse complement strand
GCCAGCGTCGGCGGCCGCCTGGCGCGTGCCGCCTGATGGCGCCGGCGTGACGCTCCAGACGCTTATCGCCGAACCCTGGGCCGACTATGGCCTTGTCGATTCGGGGCATGGTCGAAAGCTCGAGCGCTACGGCCGCTTCCGCTTCATCCGCCCCGAGCCGCAGGCGATGTGGGCGCCCGCGACCTCCGGCTGGGAAGCCGACGGCGACTTCATCGCCGCCTCGGACGAGGAGGGCGGCGGCAAATGGCACCTGGCGCGCGACGTGCCGCGCGGCGGCTGGCACATGCGCTGGGAGGAGCTGCGCTTTACCGCCCAGAACACGCCGTTCCGCCACCTCGCCTTCTTCCCCGACATGGCGCCGCAATGGGCGTGGATGCGCGAGCGGATCGGCCCTTCGGCGGGCTCGGGACAGGCGGAAGCGCTGAACCTGTTCGGCTATACCGGCGTCGGCACCCTCGCGCTTGCCGCCACGGGTGCCCGGCTCGTCCATGTCGATGCCTCGAAGAAATCGGTCGAGGCGGGGAAGGAGAATGCGATCCTCTCGGCCATGGCCGACCGCCCGATCCGCTGGCTGGTCGACGACGCGCCGAAGTTCGTCGCGCGCGAGGTGCGGCGCGGCCGCCGCTATGACGGCATCGTCCTCGATCCGCCCAAATATGGCCGCGGCCCGGAGGGCGAGGTGTGGCGGCTGGAGGAGGGGCTGCCCGGTCTGATCGCCGATTGCCGCCGCCTGCTCGACGCGGAGAGCCGCTTCCTCGTCCTCACCGTCTATGCGGTGCGGATGTCGGCGCTGGCGATCGGCGAATTGCTGGGCCAGGCGCTGGGCGATCTCGGCGGCCGCGTCGAATGCGGCGACATGGCGGTTCGCGAGGAGGCACGGGGGCTGCTTCTACCGACGGCGATCTTCGCGCGGTGGTCGCGGAACGAATAAAGTCCCGTCAGAAACGCAACTTCCGTAATTTTCCAACAAGCCCCACCCCAACCCCTCCCCTGAAGGGGAGGGGCTCAATCTCTCGCGGCGCGGATCGCGGCGCCGGCGGCGAAGGGCGTGATGGCGACCAGGAAGAGCGAGGCCGCGGCGAGCAGCTTGACCGCGCCCGCCCCGGCGACCGGGTCGCTCATCCCCGCGCCGAAAATCAGGATCGGTACCGCCAGCGGCAGCATCAGCAATCCGCCGAGCGCGCCGACGCCGCGCAGGCCGGCGGTGAGGGCGGCGGTGAGCAGGGTGAGAGCGGCGAGGCCCGGCGTGCCGGCGAGCAGGCCGAGCTCGAGCCGGGCGAGCACCGCCTCGGGCAGCTTCATCAGCGCGGCCGCGGGCAAGGCGGCGAGCATCAGAGGCGGGCCGAAGCTCAGCCAATGGCCGGCGAGCTTGGCGGCGGCGATATTCTCCTCGCTCATCCCGCGCAGCGCGAGCTGGTCGAGAAATCCGCTCGCCCGGTCCGGCTCGACCAGCCGTTCGACGGGGAGCAGGGCCGCGAGCAGGGCCGCGACCCACAAGGCGCCGCCGCCGGTTCGGGCGAGCAAAGGCGCGTCGGGGCCGATCGCGAAAGGAAAGAGCATCGCCACCAGCAGGAAGAAGATGAGCGGCAGCAATGCGCTTGCGCCGGTGGCGGCCAGGCGAAGCTCGCGAAGGATGAGGTCGCTCATCCCAGCGCCACCTGCCGGGCGCCGTCGAGGTCGGGCGGCTGGTGCGACGCGGCGAGGATCGCGCCGCCTTCGGCGCGGTGCGCCGCCATCGCCGCGCCGAGCCGGTCGAGCCCCTCCGAATCGAGGCCGTTGCCCGGCTCGTCGAGAAGCCACAAAGCAGCGCCCGAAGCGATCACGCGCGCCAGCACCGCCCGCTTGCGCTGGCCGGTGGACAGCATCCGCACCGGCACGTCCGCGAGCGGAGCGAGGCCCATCGCCGCCATGCCCCCGGCGGCATCGCGTCCGTCCATTTTCGCCCAGAAATCGAGGGCGCGGCCGAGGCTCAGCTTCGCATCGAGCGCCAATCCCTCGTCGGCGAGGGCGACCGAATCGCCGCGCACCGCCGCGCCCGCCGCCGGGGAAAGCAGGCCGCCGGCGAGCCGGAGCAGGCTCGATTTGCCCGCGCCGTTCGGCCCGGTAACCATCGCCGCGTCGCCCGGTCCCAGAATCAGGTCGAGCTCCTCGAACAGCAGGCGGCCTCCGCGGATGCAGGCGACCTGCGCGAGCCGCAGCAGCGGTCCCGCCGCATTCACCCGGCCTGATCCTCGATCGCGTGCATGTCCGCATCGGAAAAGCCGAAATGGTGGCCGACCTCGTGGACGATGACGTGCGTTACCAATTCTTCGAGGCTGACCCCCGTCTCCGCCCATTCGTCGAGCAAGGGGCGGCGGTAGAGGTGGATCATCGCCGGAAGCTCGCCCGAGAGCATCGACGACTGCTCACCGATCGGACGTCCGCTATAGAGGCCGGAGAGATCGAACGGATCCTCGATGCCGAGCGCGTCCAGCACGGATTCCTCGGCGAAATCGTCGACGCGCAGCACGACATCCTGGAGATGGCGGCGGAATTCCTCCGGCATCCGCGCGATCGCCGCCTCGGCGAGCCGCTCGATCGCCGCCGCGTCGGGCGGATAGGTTTGACCTTCGCTCATCGGAGCGTGACATAAAGGCGAAGCAGTGGAGGAAACAATGATGCTGACCGATGCGGAGCGGGAAGAGGCGCTGCGGGGACTCGCGGGCTGGTCCTGGGATGCGGATGCCAAGGCAATAAGACGGAGCTTCGAATTCCGCGATTTTTCCGAAGCCTTCGCCTTCATGGCGCGCGTCGCGCTCGCGGCCGAGAAAGCGGATCACCACCCCGATTGGTCGAACAGCTGGAACCGGGTGGACGTGGCGCTCTCCACGCACAGCGAGGGTGGCGTCACGTCGAAAGACGTGGATCTCGCCCGGCGGATGAACGGCTTTGCTTCGCTTGCTCCTTCGTCACCCGCGCATTAGAGGGCGCTTCTTCCAGGGCATGCGGAGCGGTGGCCGAGTGGTCGAAGGCGCTCGCCTGGAAAGTCGAGCATAAGCAAAATCGTATCGAGGGTTCGAGCCGGAGCCGCACGCAGTGCGGCGGAGACGGGCGCGCGCAGCGCGTCCAATCCCTCCCGCTTCACCACGGCGCCTTGCCCTGAAGGCGGGGCGCGACTAGATCGCCGTGCTTCCAGAGCATGCGGAGCGGTGGCCGAGTGGTCGAAGGCGCTCGCCTGGAAAGTCGAGCATAAGCAAAACCGTATCGAGGGTTCGAGCCGGAGCCGCGCGAAGCGCGGCGGAGACGGGCGCGCGTAGCGCGTCCAATCCCTCCCGCTTCACCACGGTGCCTTGCCCTGAAGGCGGGGCGCGACTAGATCGCCGTGCTTCCAGGGCATGCGGAGCGGTGGCCGAGTGGTCGAAGGCGCTCGCCTGGAAAGTCGAGCATAAGCAAAACCGTATCGAGGGTTCGAGCCGGAGCCGCGCGAAGCGCGGCGGAGACGG
>DASXCT010000041.1:0-44577 GCA_036491055.1 Allosphingosinicella sp. | reverse complement strand
TGAAAAACCTGCTTTGCCAGATCCAGCCCGATCGTAGTAACCTCGCCCATGGACGCCTCCCTCAGATGGTCGTTCGACACCACCATCCTGGCACAAAGATGCCGTCGGGGGGCGTCCACCCCATCACGCGAAGGCGCGAAGGCGCGAAGAAGAAAAAGGAAAGAAAGCGGCTTCGCCGGGAGGGCGTTGGAGCCGCGGCAGAGAAGAAAAGAGAAGAATGATTGCGGCTTCCGCGAGGGCGCGGGAAACACGGTCCCTTTGCGCCTTCGCGTGAACAGAAATAGGGACTTCGATGCCGCTATGCCGCCGGCGGCTAGCGGCATCGAAAGAAGATCGGCCACCCCCGCGCCCGCGGGAGTGGCCGACTATGTGCGGGTCACGCCGACCCGCGGGGAAACCTTCAGCTCAGAACCGCCACTGGCCGAACAGGCCGATCTCGTCATAGGTGCCCTGGTTGCGGCCGCCGATCGGGAAGGCGAAGTTGGAGGGGTTGGAGTCGCTCGGCGCGAAGAAGCCGTTGTCGACCTGGTCGCGCTTGTAGACCAGCGAGAGGTCGACGACCTTGGCCGGGCTGTAGGTCACGCCGAAGTTGAAATAATGCTCGTGGATGTTCGGGAACAGGTCGCGGGTCGGCCGGACCCGGTCGAAGCGGCCGAAGACGCTGAACAAAGGCGTGAACTTGTAGGAGGCGAAGGCCGACCAGCCGTCCGACGTGTCGTTGGGCACCTTGGTCACCTGGTTCCAGTTCTTCGACCAGAAATATTCGACGCCGGCATGGATGTTGCCCTTGCTGTAGCCGATGAGGGCGTCGAACCGCTCCGCAGTGTGGAAGGTGGCGACGTCCACCCCGGTCTGGACCGGAGTGGTCGCATTGTTGGTCGGGCTGAACGGCGTGAAGGTGTCGGCGGCGCGCTTGCCGGTATAGCCGCCCACGGCCGCGACGAAGCCCTGGTAGTTGAGGCTCAGCCGGCCCTCGAGGTCGATCGACTGCGAGCGCAGCGGATTGCGATAGCCGCCGCCGGTGATCGCCGAGACCTGATAGGCGACCAGGCCGTGGGCGAAGCTGCCGAGCACGTGGACGCCCCAGTCGGCCGAGGTGCCGAAGCTGGTCCGGTCGATCAACGTATTCTCGACGTAGCGATAGCCGTAGACGTCCTCGATGAACGGGATCCAGGGCAGGTCGGCCGAGCCGAAGCGAACGATGAAGGCGTCGTCGAACTTGCCCTGCAGATAGGCCTTCTTGAGATAGAGCGTCTCGCCCACCGTCTTGGGGAAGGCGGTCGGCGCGGTCGTGCTTTGGCCGGGCTGGGCGGTCGCCGAACCGGCGGTGCCGGTCACCGTGTTGGTGTTGGCGATCAGGCTGACGTCGGTGGTGACGTTGGCCGACCAGATGTCGTTGAACTTGTGGTCGACGCCCAGATAGAGCCGCTTGATGTCGAAGCCGCTGCTGCGGCCGACGAGCTGGCCGTCCGAATGCTGGTCGATATGGCTGACGTTGAAATACATGCGGCCGGAGATCGTCGTATTGTCGAACCAATGCGCCGCCGGCTTGGGCTGGGCGGCGAGCTGGGTCTTGACCTCGCCCGGAACGGCGGCGCGGGCGGCGGCGACCTGGGTCTGCGCGGCCTGGGCCTGGGTCGTCGCGGCCTGGGCCTGCTCCTGCGCGGCGGCGGCGGTCTGCTGCGCCTGGGCGGCGGCGGCCTGCGCCTGCTGCTGGGCGGAATCCTGGGCGTTGAGGCGGGCGGTGAGCTGCGCGACTTCGGTCCTCAGCTCGCCCACCTCGGCGACGAGCGCCTTGTTGTCGGAATGGGCAGCCGCGGCATGATGATGATGGCGCTTCGCCGTCTTCGCCTCGGCCGGCGCCGCGAAAATGACCAATGCGGAAAGACCCGCCCCCGCGAGCAGAGACGTACGAATAGTCATGGAAAATATCCCCCTCAGGTGGTGATTCGCCCGTCAAGCCGGGGCGCCTTGAGTCGTTAGTCCGGGTTTGTGACAGATCGGGGAATCCGGCGCGGCGATTTGCTGACAGCCGGCGTCCGCGCGCAATTACATGGGATTGTCACATTCGAGTCCCGTCTTCGTCATCGCGCGGCGTTACGACTCGCCCCGCGGACGGCCAGGACCGTGCCGTTTTCCATATTTCCCAGGGGGCAGTCTCAAATGAACATCATGTCCAGGAAGCTCGCCGCGGCCGCCGTGGCGGTCAGCCTCGCCGCTTTCGGAACGGCGGCGGCGGCGGTCGAGATCACCGGCGCCGGCTCGACCTTCGTCTTTCCCGTCCTCGCGAAATGGGCGGCGACCTACAAAGGCGCGACCGGCGACCAGATCAATTACCAGTCGATCGGCTCGGGCGGCGGCATCGCCCAGATCAAGGCGGCGACCGTCGATTTCGGCGCCACCGACAAGCCGCTCGAGCCGAGGGAGCTCGCCGCTTCGGGCCTCGCCCAATTCCCGGTCGTGATCGGCGGCGTCGTTCCCGTCGTCAACGTGCCGGGGTTGCGCCCGGGCCAGCTCAGGCTCTCCGGCCCCGTCCTCGCCGCCATCTATGCCGGCGAGATCAAGACCTGGAACCATCCCGCGATCGCCAGGCTCAATCCGGGCCTCAGGCTGCCGGGCGCGCAGATCTCGGTCGTCCACCGTTCCGACGGCTCGGGGACCAGCTTCAACTTCACCCATTATCTGAGCCAGGTCTTCGCGCCGTGGCGGACCAGGGTGGGCGAGGGCACCGCCGTCCAGTGGCCGACCGGCGTCGGCGGCAAGGGTAATGAGGGCGTCGCCGCTTATGTGAAGCAGATCCCCAATTCGATCGGCTATGTCGAATATGCCTATGTCCTGCAGAACCACATGACCTACGCGGTGATGCAGAATATGGCCGGCCATTTCATCACGCCGAGCGCGGCGAGCTTCCAGGCCGCGGCGGCGACCGCCGACTGGTCGCACGCCCAGGATTTCTACCTGGTGATGACCAATGCGCCGGGGCCGAACGCCTATCCGATCACGGCGACGACCTGGGTTTTGATGTACAAGCATCCGAAGAATCCGCAGCACAGCGCCGCCGCGATCAAATTCTTCCGCTGGTCGCTCGAGCACGGCCAGGCGCAGGCGAAGAGCCTCGATTATGTGCCGCTGCCGCCGCCCCTGGTGAAGCGGATCGAGACCTATATGGCCGGCAACATCAAGTAGCGCTCAGCCCTTCCCGGAAGCGCGAGCCTGCGGGCGGGTTCCCCGGAATCCGCCCGCTTTCTTGTCTCCCCTCCCGTTCAGGGAGGGGAAACCCGGTCGAGCGGAAGCACCAGCACCGCCCGCAGGCCCGGCTTGTTGTCGAGCAGCTCGAGGGTGCCGCCGTGGAGATGGGCGACCGCTTCCGCCAGAGCGAGGCCGAGGCCGGCCCCGCCGGCCGAGCGGGAGCTGTCGAGCCGGCCGAAGCGCCGCCTCGCCTCCGCCTGGTCGGCCGGTGCGATGCCCGGCCCGCGGTCGGCGACCCCGAGCCGCAGCCGACCGGCCGACAGGCGCGCGAACAGGACGACCTCGCCGCCGCCCCGCGCATAGTTGAGCGCGTTGTCGAGCAGGTTGCTGAGCGTCTGGGCGAGAAGCTGGCGATGGCCTGTGAACGAGGGCAGGTCCGTCGCCGGCTCGGCGCGGAGCGCGCAGCCCGCTTCCTCGGCGATCGGCTCGTACATTTCGGCCAATTCGTCGATCAGCCCGGCCGGATCGAGCGGCTCGAACTGGTTGCGGCTCGCCATCGCCTCGGAACGGCCGATCTCGAGCACCGTCGTCAGCATCCGCATCAGCGAATCCGCTTCCTGGAGGATGCCGCCGAGCAGGCCGTCGCGCTTCGAATCGTCGGTCGCGGCGAGCGCCGCCTCGACCCGCGCCCGCAGCCGCCCGACCGGCGAGCGCAGATCATGCGCGAGGCTGTCGGTCAGCAGCCGCAATTCCTCCATCAGGGCCACGATCCGGTCGAGCATGCGGTTGATCTGCCGGGCGAGGCCGTCAAAGGCGTCGCGGCTGCCCGAGAGCGGCACGCGCCGGGCGAGATCGCCGCCGGCGATGCTGTCGGCGACGTCGGCCATCGCGCCGACCCGCGAGCCGACATAACGGGCGACGACGAGGCCGCAGAGCAGCCCAAGCAGCACCGAGATGGCGAGGGCGAGGCCGAGCGAGCCTTCGAGGATGCGCTGGAACCGGATGCGCTCGCCCAGGCTGCGCCCGGTCAGCAGCCATTCGCCGTCGTCGAGCCGGCGCAGCAGATAGGCGGCGCCGGCCGTCGTCGCCGCGCCGCGGAACTGGATGCGGCCGACCCGATAGCCCTGCCTCAGCGGCAGCTGGGGATCGATGAGGGCGCCGACATTGCCGATCCGCACCGCCCCGCTTGGCTCGACGATGGCGGCGAGCAGCTGGGGATCGCCGGAGCCCAAAGTGTCGGCGATCGCCTTGTCGAGCGCCCGCCGCCCGCCCGAGGAATAGACGTCGTCGAGCGCCGAGGATTCCTCGGCCACCTGCTGGCGCACCGCCTCGACCGAATCGTCATAGGTGCGCCAGTGGATGAAGCCGATCAAAGCGGCGCTGGAAAGAAAGGCGAGGAGGGCGGCGAGCAGGCCGATGCGCAGGGTGGTCGGCAGCCGCATGCTCAGATCGCGGCGGCCAGTCGGTAGCCGGCGCCGCGGACGGTGTGGAGGATCGGCCGCTCGAAGCCTTCCTCGAGCTTGCGGCGCAGCCTGCTGACATGGACGTCGATGACGTTGGTGCCCGGATCGAAATGATAGTCCCACACCTGCTCGAGCAGCATGGTGCGGGTAACGACGCGCCCCTCGTTGCGGGCGAGATATTCGAGCAGCCGATATTCGCGCGGCTTCAGGTCGATCGGCTTGCCGGCGCGCTTGACGACGCGCGAGAGCGGCTCGATCTCCAGATCGCCGACCAGGATCCTGAGGTCGGGCGCGCTCTTGCCCTCGCCGCGGCGGAGCAGGGCGTTGACCCGCGCGAGCAGCTCGCCGAACGAGAAGGGCTTCACCAGATAATCGTCGGAGCCGCTCTCCAGCCCCTCGATCCGGTCGGTGACCGAAGCGAGGGCGGAGAGGATCAGGACCGGCGTCTCGACCCTGGCGGCGCGCATCGCCTTCAGCAATGCGAGGCCGTCCAGGCCCGGCACCATCCGGTCGAGGATGACGAGATCGAAGCTGCCGTCGGTGGCGCGGAACAGGCCGTCGCGCCCGTCCTCGACATGCTCGACGCCATGGCCTTCCTCGCCGAGCCCACGGGCGAGATAGGAGGCGGTCTCCCTGTCGTCCTCGATCAGCAATATCTTGCGGCCCATGCCGGACTCCTCGCCCCTCCCGAAATCTTCGCTGTCATGTTGCTTGTGCGAAAAGCGGTGGCCGCTTTTCGCGCAACATATGGCCAATAGGTCCGGCGGCTCCAGGGAGGCAAGCCGCCGGACCCCTCCCGGAAACAAGGCGCCCGGCGAAGAGGGTCGCCGGGCGCAGTTTTCGGGAGTTTCGAAACGAAAACCACAGTCGATTCGGCTCGACAAAGCGGACTTCCGGCAAAGGATGCCCGCCACGATCCGTCTATTACGCCCCGGCTCCTCTCGCGCGTCTGGCGGCGCGATTACTTTTTTGTAAGGCCGGTGCGGCCGCTCCGCCGCGGCCGATCGGGGAGCCAGCCGCGCCGCCGTGCGTTTGATGCGCCGGCGTTGGGGCTTGTCGAGTTTGGAGCATGAAGATGACCGGAAAGATGTTCGCGATAGCCGCCTTGGGGGCGCTCGCCGCCGCAGCGCCGGCCTCGGCCCAATGGAACGGCGGCGCCGTCGACATTGGCGGCCTGCGCGCCCGGATCGACGACGGCGTCGCGCGCGGCAATCTGTCGCCCGACGATGCGGCCGAGCTCCGCTCGCAGCTTCGCGGCCTCGTCGATCTGCAGCGCCGCTATGCCGAGGACGGGTATAACGGCACCGAACGCGAGGATCTGCGGCAGCGGGCGCAGGGCCTGCGCAACGAGATCGCGGAAGCGGAAGGCGAGGGCTATGGCCGCGACGACAACCGTCCCGCTTACGGCAACGGCTCCGGCTATAATGGCGGCAACCAGGGCGCCTACGGCAATCGCTATGGCGGCAGCGGCTATGACAGCTCGGGAAACCGCTCCTACGGCAACGTTCCCTATGGCAACGCCCCCTATGGCGGCGCGCCTTCCGGGCCCTATCGCGACCGCAGCGAAGGCACGTATGGAAACGCGCCGTACGGCAATGGCAGCTACGGCAATGCTCAATATGATCGCGACGATGCCGGCCGCGACGACAATTATCGGAGCGACGGGCGCTACGACCGGGACAATGCCGATCGGGACGAGGATGAGGACGGCGATGCGCTCCGGGTCGGCGACCGGGCCAATGGCAACCTCTACGCGGTGCCGAACGCCTATCGCACCCGCTTCCGCGACGGCGGCGGCGTTTATTATCGCTATGGCGGCGGCACTATCTACCAGATCGACGGTCGCACCGGCGTCGTCCTGAGGATCTATCCGATCGACCGGTAGAAGCGGCGTTTCTTCAGAATCGGAGCGGCGCCAAGGCCGGATTCGGTTCGCGCAAAGGCGCGAAGGCGCGAAGAAAAAGGAAGGAAGCGGCTTCGCCGAAAGGGCATTGGAACCGCGGACTCTCTGCGTCTCTGCGTCTCTGCGCGAACCGGATAAGGACTCCGAGACCGCTCCGCCGTCGGCGGTTGGCGGCATCGATGCTGCTGATTGTTCGCGCAGAGACGCAGAGACGCGGAGAAGAAAAAGAGAAGCATGGTTGCGGCTTCGCCGCGAGGGCGAGGGAGACGCAGGCCTCTTCGCGTCTTTGCGTTAACCGGAATCGGCTTTCGGCCCCCGCAAAAAGCCCGCGGAAACCCGCCTACCGAGGCGCCATCCGGATCGCGCCGTCGAGCCGGATCGCCTCGCCGTTGAGGTACGTATTTTCGGCGATGAACAAAGCGAGCCGGGCATATTCCTCGGGCTGGCCGAGGCGCTTGGGAAAGGGGACCTGCGCCGCCAGCGCCTCCTGGACGTTCGGCGGCATCATCGCGACCATCGGCGTCTTGAACACGCCGGGGAGGATCGTGTTGACGCGGATGCCGTCGTTCATCAGGTCGCGCGCGATCGGGAGGGCCATGGCGAGCACGCCCCCCTTCGACGCCGAATAGGCCGCCTGGCCGATCTGCCCGTCCTGCGCCGCGACCGAGGCCGTGTTGACGATGACGCCGCGCTCGCCATCCTCGAGCGGATCGAGCGAGACCATGCCGAGGGCGGATTGGGAGAGGACACGAAAGCTGCCGATCAGGTTGATGCGGATGGCGAGCTCGAACTGGACCATCGGATAGGACTTGGGCGCGCCCGTTTCCTTGTCGCGGCCGACCGTCTTGGCGGCATTGGCGACGCCGGCGCAATTGACGCAGATCCGCTCCTGCCCGTGCGCCGCGCGCGCTTTCGCGAAGCCGGCGGCGACCGCATCGTCGGAGGTGACGTCGACCTCCGCGAAGACGCCGCCGATCTCCGAGGCGACCCGCGCGCCTTTCTCCGCATCGCGGTCGAAGATCGCGACCTTGACGCCGCGCGCGGCAAGCGCCCGGGCGGTGGCTTCGCCGAGGCCGGAGGCGCCGCCGGTGACCAATGCGGCGATCGAGCTGTCGAGCTTCATTGTCGTCTTTTCCTTCTGTCCCCTTTTGGGCCGCCCGCTCCTAAGCGCGAGGCGGCCGCTCGACAAGCGCGGCTGCGGGGGAGAAAATCGGCCTCCCCGGCATTGTCGGCAGGCGGGGCGGCGTCTTCTGCTCCGCGAAGGGCGAAAGGGAGAAAAGCAATGAACAAGAAGGCCTGCTTCGCGGCCGGCGCCGCCGCCATCCTGCTGGCGGCCGTGCCCGCCGCGGCCCAGCGTTCGGGCCTCGGCGCCGCCTCGTCCGCCCGCGCGCGGAGCGCGGCGCACGGCCGCGTCTTTTTCGCCGGCCGCAACCGCGCCTTCAAGGGGCATTGCCTCGCGCGCGGCCGCCGCTGCTTCGGCAACCGCATCGGCCGGGACATCGGCCTGATCGGCTATGATTATGGCGGGCTGATCGACGATCCGGAATCGCTTCGCGACCAGGGCTTCTTCGCCGACACCGCCGAATCCTGGTCGGAAAACGGCCATGCCGTCTATGATTACGACCGGGGCTATCCCTATGACTGGTATCGCGACCCGGCGCCCGAAACGGCAGGTCGGGGGCCGCGACTTGCCGCGCCGCCGACGGTGCGCTGCGAGGTCGAATGGGTGACCGGCGCGCGGGGCGCCCACGCGCCGGTGAGGGTCTGCCGCGGCCGCCGCTGACGCGCTACGGCGCCGAAACCGAAAATTCAGTCCGCGTCTGGCAATTTGCCGGGCCGTTGCTTATCTTCGCGCAACGACCGGTGGGAAAAGGGCGCCGATGCTGAACGGCCTGGTTGCTTATCTCGATTCCGTGAAGGCGCGGGATCCCGCCCCCCGCACGCGGTGGGAGATATTCCTCTATCCCGGCTTGTGGGCTTTGGGCTTCCACCGCTTCGCCCATTGGCTGTTCTGCGGCGAGCTCTTCTTCCTCGCCCGCCTGATCAACCATATCGCCCGCTTCCTGACCGGGATCGACATCCATCCCGGGGCAATCATCGGCCGCAATTTCTTCATCGACCACGGTTTCGTCGTCATCGGCGAGACCGCCGAGATCGGCGACGACGTCACCCTCTACCAGCATGTCACCCTGGGCGGCACCAATCCGGCCGACGGCGCCCCCGGCAAGCGCCACCCGACGATCGGCGACGGCGTCATCATCGGCTCGGGCGCGGCGGTGCTCGGGCCGGTGACGGTCGGGCCGCGGGCGCGGATCGGCGCCAATGCGGTGGTGACGCGCGACGTGCCCGAAGGCGCGACCATGGTCGGCATCCCCGCCCGCTCGACCCTGGTCGCCGCCGAGCAGAGCGCGGCCGGCCGCTTCCTGCCCTACGGCACGCCCTGCTCGGAGAATTTCGATCCGGCGACCCAGAAACTGGAGCTGCTCCAGTGCGAGCTCGAGCAGCTCCGCCGCCGCGTCGCCGAACTGATCGAGGAGCGCGAGGCGGATACCGCCAAGGCCCCGCCCAAAGCGAGAAAGGAGCGCGGCCGCGCCTGATGGGTGACATCTGCCCTTTTCCGTCTTCGCGGGCGTCGGCGCCGCAGATCGGCTTCAGCCGGGCCGAGCTGATGCGGATCATAGATCTTTACGGCCGCATGGTCGCCGCCGGCCTGTGGCGGGACTATGCGATCGAGCTCGGCCGCGACCATGCCGGCTTCTGGGCCTTCCGTCGCACCGCCGAACGGCCCGAGTATAAGATCGAGAAGCGCCCCAGCCAGCGCAGCCGCCAGGGCATGTGGTCCCTGATCGGCGAGAGCGGGATCGTCCTGCGCCGGGGAGAGGAATTGGGCCCCGTCCTCGCGCCGATCGAGCGGCGGCTGCTGAAGCTGGTCGCCGGATAATCTCCGCGCCGCCGTTCAGGCGCGCGCGGCTTTTTCCTTCCCCAAAGTCAGCCAGGCGGTCGCGCCGGAGGCCGCCGCCAGTGCCGCCGCGACCAGGCCGGCCATATGGAAGGCGCCGAGCAGGGCCGCGCCCTTTTCGGCCATCACCGCGCCGGCGAGCGCGGTGGCGATGAGGCCGCCGGTGCGGGCGATGGCGCTGTTGAGGCCGGAGGCGGTGCCGGTGTGGCGGCCGTCGACCGAGGACAGCACCGCCGTCGTCAGCGGCGCGACCGCCCCCGCCATGCCGAGCGCGACGACGGCAATGCCCGGAAAGACGCCCGTCCAATAGCCCGCCTGCGGGTCGGTCCGGGCCATCAAGGCGAAGCCGGCGCCGGTGACGATCGGGCCGAACGTCAGCGGCCAGCGCGGGCCGAGCTTCGCGGTCAGCCGCCCGGCCAAGCGGGACGCAATGCCGATCACGATCGAGAAAGGCAGCAAGGCGAATCCGGCCTGGAGCGGGCTGTAGCCGCCGCCGACGATGAGCAGATAGGGGAGCAGGACGAGCAGCCCCCCAAGCGCGGCATAGAGCAGGAAGGTGAGCAGGCTGAGGCCGACGAACGGCCGCGATCCGAACAGGCCGAGCGGCATCATCGCCCGCTCGCCGCGATGCCGCTCGGTCCACAGGAACAGACCGAGGAGCACAAGGCCGACGCCGAGCCCAAGCCAGGTCTGCGCCGACGCCTGGTGTCGGCTCGACCACAAAGTGAGCGCCCAGGTCAGCGCACCGAGCGCGATAGTGGCGAGAAGGCCGCCCGCCCAGTCGAGCTTCTCGCGTCCTTCCGCGCTTTCCGCCACGAATCGCAAGGCGATGGCGATCGCCGCGGCGGCGACCGGGAGATTGATGTAGAAGATGGCGCGCCAGCCGACGGCGCCGACCAGCCAGCCGCCGAGCGGCGGGCCGATCGCGCTCGCGATCGCTCCCGCCGCCGCCCAGGTGCCGACCGCGCGCCCGCGCGCCTCGCCCTCGAACGAGCTGCCGAGGATGCCGAGGCTGTTGGGCAGGAGCAGGGCCGCGCCGACCCCCTGCGCCGCGCGGGCGGCGAACAGGATGGAAAGGCTTGGGGCGAGCGCGCAGCCGATCGAGGCGAGCGCGAACAGCAGGATGCCGGCGACCAACGTCCGCCGCCGCCCGACATGGTCGCCGACCGCGCCGCCGAGCAGCAAAAGCGCCGAAAGCGGCAGCAGATAGGCGTTGATCGTCCATTGCAGGTCGGCGGCGCCGCCATGGAGGTCGCGGCCGATCGCGGGCAAAGCGACGTTGGTCACCGATCCGTCGATGAACGCGAGGCTGGAGGCGAGCATCGTCGCCGCGATCGTCCAGCGGGGATGGCGGACGGCCTTTCCCGCCGCGGCTTCGGCCTGGGCGCGGTCGCAAGGTGCGGCAAAACCAGTGTTCAAGCGGCTCCCCCCATTCTCCCTCTCCCTTCGACGGGATGAGCCGCCACTACGGTCTCGTCCGGGGGACGAGACCCGGCGGCTCATGATACGAAGCCTTAGCGGCTCTGCCGCTTAGGCGAAGTCGGTGAGGGTGACACCGTCAGCGGATCTACTTCCGGCGCTGTCACCTCCCAACCCAACCCCGCTTTCCTCAATCCACGCTCATTATCAAGTCACGCCCTTGACGGCCAATTCAGGCCGACCAAAAGGAAAGCGCGTCATAGCCCGTGGATCGCGGGCAAGCCTCGACAACATCTCTCCGATCGCCGGCGCGAACTTGAAACCATGACCGGAGCATGCCGATGCAAATACGATATTTGGAAACCCGGGACGCCGGTCGATGATGAATTCATCGTCGGATGCGTTGGTGTAGATACAGGTCGTTGATGCTTTCA
Organism: Allosphingosinicella sp.; assembly: GCA_036491055.1. Lineage (GTDB taxonomy): Bacteria > Pseudomonadota > Alphaproteobacteria > Sphingomonadales > Sphingomonadaceae > Allosphingosinicella. The sequence continues at coordinate 33,210 of DASXCT010000041.1, read as the reverse complement.
ACCTGCCCGCTGCCGCGGGAAGCAACGACCGCAAAGCGTCGCGAACCGGCAAGAGCGCGCGCCGACGCTCGTGCTCGGCAGGCCGGCTCTTCGCAATGTCCCGGCATGGCCCCCTCTCGTGTGAGGCCACTTTGACGCCCAAGCCCGCAAAGTCCGGAAAACCGTAAATCATCCCGGCGGGACCTTCCGTGTCGAAAATGAATACGGGCATCCGGTCTGGTGAGGCGCGTTCGGGCCGCAGGGGTTCAAACCAGCCAACGGTCTGCAACGTTGTGCCGAGCTTGCCGGCGAGCTCCGGTATCAGGTCGGCGATCCAGGGGCCCGTCGTCACCACCGCCGCAGCGGCGCCGACACGTTCGCCATCCCGGGTCACGACTTCAACGGAATCGCCCTGTTGTCGAACCGACTTGACGCCCCTCGATACTAGCGCCGCTCCCCGTGAGCACGCATCCCGCAAAAAGCCCCTGATCGCAAGATTTGCCCGGACAATGCCTGCTTCGGGATGGTAATAAGCGAGCCAATGCGCCGGCAGCGTCATGGCCAAAAAGCGCTCATTGATTTGACCGGCTGTGAGCTGCTCGGATTTGACGAAATCAAGCGTCGAAGCCTCTCGAGGTGCAACGAGGCCAGAATGGCGCGGCCCGGCTTCAACGATGCCGGTGCGGAGATAAACGGGTTCCCCGCGAACGTCCATTTTGCCCCAGGCATCGAGGGATCGGAGGGCCAACGCTTCGTATGCGCCGCTTTCAAAGTTCGAGAGACGAAAGATGCGGCTTTCGCCGTGCGACGATCCGCCGTCATGCCCGGGAGCCGAGGCCTCGATTCCCAGGGCTTTGCCGTGCGCCGACAGCTCCGACAGGGCAGCGCATCCCATGACGCCAAGACCAATGACAACGAAGTCATAAGTCTCCAACGGACGCACCTCCAAGCAGCCAATTCAGCATCCCAGGCGAGGCCTAGCACCGATCGCCTTGCCGCGCACCGCCCGCCTCGCCACGAGGGGCGCGGAGGTCTAGATATTCCACGCACAAGGAGATTCGCTGTGGACATGATCGACCGGACCGACTGGTCCGCCGCGGGTGCGGCCGAGCTCGAGGGCGTGGTGGAGTTGCGCCGCGCCATCCATGCCGATCCCGAGCTCGGGCTCGACTGCCGCCGCACCAGCGCGAAGATCAAGGCGGCGCTCGCCGGCCTGCCGCTCGAGCTGCGCGAAGGGCCCTCGACCAGCGGCATCGTCGCCATCCTGCGCGGCGCCGGCGGCGACAATGGCCGATCGGTGCTGCTGCGCGGCGACATGGACGCGCTTCCGATGGCGGAGGAGACCGGGCTCGATTTCGCCTCGCGAAACCCCGGCATGATGCACGCCTGCGGCCACGATTCGCACACAGCGATGCTGGTCGGCGCCGCCCGCGCCCTCTCGGCCCGGCGCGAGCAATTGCCGGGGACGGTCGCCTTCATGTTCCAGCCGGGCGAGGAGGGCCATCACGGCGCCCGCTTCATGCTCGACGACGGATTGCTCGACGACGTCGTCGGCGGCCGCCGGCCCGATGCTGCCTTCGCGCTCCATATCTGGCCGACGATCGATCGCGGCGCAGTGGCGGGGCGGGCGGGGGCCTTGCTCGCCTCGGCCGACACGCTCCACGCCACCATCCACGGCAAGGGCGGCCATGCCGCGATGCCGCACGACAGCCTCGATCCGATCCCGGTCGCCTGCGAGATCGTGATGGCGCTCCAGGCCCATGTCGCGCGCACCGTGCCCGTGAGCGACCCCGCCGTGCTCTCGATCACGAAGATCGAGGCCGGCAGCGCCCACAATATCATTCCGGACGACGTCGTTTTGCTCGGCACGTTGCGCACCTTGTCGGAGGCGCGCCGCGCATCGCTCCATGCCTCGTTCGTGCGGGTGGTCGAGCAGATCGCCGCCGCGCACGGCCTTTCCGCCGAGGCGCGGGTCGAGCCGGGCTTCCCGGTGACGGTCAACGATCCGCGCGCGACCGGCCTGGTGCGGCAATGCGCCGAGGCGCTCGGTTGCCCCTGGATCGAGGTGGCGCAGCCGGTGATGGGCTCGGAGGATTTCTCCTACGTCCTGCGCGAGATTCCCGGCGCCATGGCCTTTCTCGGGGTCGCGCCGGAGGGGGCCGAGCCCGAAGCGCGGCGGCCGCTCCACAACAATGCGATGATGCTCGACGAGGCGGCGATGGCGAAGGGCGTCGCGCTCCATTGCCTCTTTGCCGAGCGCTTCCTGGCGAACGGCTTCGACTGACAGGCTGAAGCTGGCGCGATTCACCAACTATTGGTGAAATCTCGACCATGAGCGGACCGACCAGGCGCGTCGGTTGAAGCCAAGTCGTTGAAATCAAACATCTTCATCCTTTTGGCATGGTTCGTGCTGAGTGCCGTGCATTCAGGCGGGGATCAGTTCCGCCGTGCCAAAGGAGCCGAATGATGCAAGAGACAAGCCCAGCCCTTCCGATGCGCGACCACACCGTCCTCGGCGTCTGCGAGGGGCTGGGCGAGGATTTCGGCTTCAACCCGCTCTGGCTGCGCCTGGTCTTCGCCGGCCTGCTGATCTGGCAGCCTTTCTACGATATCGGCGCCTATCTCGCGCTCGGCCTCGTCGTCCTCGCCGCGCGACTGCTCGTCCCGAGCCGCCGCCGCGCCGCGTCCGCCGCCGCGGGTTCGGCGCCGGCGCCCGCCGCGATCGAGGCCGAGGTTCGCCTGCCCATCGCCGCCTGACCGATCGGCCTTCCGCTTCGGGGCCGGCGCTGGTAAGCCGCGCCCCGGAGATCCGCCATGGCCGACCGCGATTCCGAGCCGAGCGTTTATGAAAAGGGAAGCAGCGCCGCCCGCGCCGGCGAGGCCGCGGCCCGCGACATGAAGCCGGACGACGAGGCGCACGAGGAGGATCTGCTCGACGAGGCGATCGAGGAAACCTTCCCGGCATCCGATCCCATCTCCCCCGCCGCGCCGCGGCGGCGCGGCTGAGTCGATTCAGCGGGTCGGGAAAGCCGGGCGCCGATCGACCTTGGAGCGGTTTTCAGTCAGGTGGAATATACTTCACTTAGCAGCGTGGCTACCATACCTCTGAGCGCAGAGGGAAACGGCCATGAACATCACCGACAAAATCTTTCACGACGAAGCCGCCGCACTGGCGCATTGCGAGGCTTCGCGTTGGCGCGATGGCGAGCCGGTTTGCCCCTTCTGCGGAAGCGTTCGCGTTCGCCGCATGAAAGGCAAGACACAGGCCGGCATGTTCCTCTGCAATGACTGCCGCGACAAGTTCACGATCCGCACCGGCTCGGTCATGGAGCGCTCGCACGTTCCGCTTCATAAGTGGCTTCTCGCCTTCCACCTGATGGCGGCCTCAAAGAAGGGCATGAGCGCGAAGCAGATCGAGCGCATGTTGGGCGTCACCTACAAGACCGCATGGTTCCTGATACACCGCGTTCGCGAAGCCATGGACGGCGCGGCGGGCAACGATCCCCTCGGCGGCCCCAACACCTTCGTGGAAGCGGACGAGACTTTCATCGGTGGCAAGGCGAAGAACCGCGCCACCCGCAAGCCCGCTGCGAAGAAAGCCGTCGTCGCCCTTGTCCAGCGCGACGGACACGCCCGCTCGTTTCATGTCGCAAACGTCAATGCGAAGCAGGTGCGCGGCCTGATCGTGACCAACGTTCACCGCTCGTCGCACCTGATGACCGACGAGAGCATGGTCTATACCCGCGTCGGCGGCGAGTTTGCCGGACACAGCGTCGTCAACCACAGCGCCCGCGAGTACGTGACCGGCGGCGGCTACAGGCACAGCAACACGGCCGAAAACTTCTTCTCCATCTTCAAGCGTGGCGTGATCGGAACCTATCGCCACATGAGCGAAGCGCACCTCGGCCGCTACTGCCGTGAGTTCGATCTCCACTACAACACCCGTGGTATGACCGATGGCGAGCGCGCCGCCGTGATGCTCAAGGGAGCGATCGGCAAGCGCCTCACCTATCGGCGGACTGATAAACTCGCCGCCTAAGCTGGCTGAGCCTCCCTGCACGATCGGCATCCCTCGTAAGCGCTGGACTGGCTGAGCCGCCGCCGTAAGCTACTGGCGGGGCGACTCGGGGGCCACAATGACAAACAATGAACCTGTTGGCTTCGCGGCCTTGTGGGGAATGATCCACATCCTGCGGGCGCTCGTGAATCGCGGCCTCATCAGCCCCGCCGAAGTCGACGAAATATATGGTTCTATGATTGAGGGTTTTCAGAGTGGGGACGCTCGGGCTGCGGCGTTTCTGGAGCAGCGTCTTGAGCAGCCGTTTGCTGAACTTCGGCAGTGGGCGGAGAAAAATTGGATTGGCAAAGGGCAGACAAATCCCGGCTGATCCCCCGGAACACACCGCGGATCAAATCAGGAGACATCCCCTGCTCAATCTTTATCTGCACGCTTCGGCTTGTGCGGCTTATGGGGCATCGTGAACGCCCGCTTTAGCGCGGCCTCGCGGCGCGCGTCCGTCTCCGCTTCGGAGTAGGTGTCAGCCTGTTTGGGAGTGTCTACCATGACGCCTCGCTTGCTATCCTACAATCTTACGCCCGAACAGTTCGAGGCCATTGCCTCGGTTGGATTGGATTGGGCTCACGCCGATATGCTTCTCGGCTCCGCATTGGCGAAGCTGGCCGGAATCACATCCCCCGGCGACGCTTCAGATCTAATTTACGCGATCGACCTCAAAAAGAAGATCGACCTTATCCATGCCAGGCACAAGCGCGGAGAGGTGCCGGTGCCTGCCGCCGACTTGGTTAGCGAACTCGTCCACGTCGGCGAACGCTATCGGCCCGACCGCAATATGCTCGCGCACGGGATCGTCCTTTACGAAAATGACGGCTCCCCCTCGATGTTTTGGTCGCAGTCCAAAATGAAGGGACTGGATATAGGTGTCCTCGACGCAATCGTGTCGGAAGCCCGCTATACGGTCCATGTCGCCTCCCACTTTATGGGGAGGCTATTAGGCCTCACTCCGCCGCGAGAGCTGCCTCCACGACCTCCCGAACGGGCTGCTCGGCAGTGATATCGAGGAACTCGTTGGCATAGCCGCTCAGGCGGAGTGCATGCGCCCCGGCCTCGATCATGGCGAGGGTTATCTCGATTTCAGGGCGGGAGCTTTCCACCTAAGAGCCTGTGCGTTGACATCGCAGGGCCTATGTAACGAATCGGCGCTGCTAAGTTAAGCACATAATTTCCGATGCGGCGACCTCCCAATCGACACCTGCTCATCCTGACGGCCGAAAAGAACGGTAAGACAAAAGCCTGGAATCGTATCCGATCGGACTTGATCGGATACGATTCTAGAAGCGCTTCAGCAGCCGGGTCACCGTGTCCGGCGCGGTCTTCTGTTTCTCGCCTTCCTGGTCGACCTCGCGCTCCAGCGCCTTCTTGATGAGGGCGATCTGGCGGTCGGTGAGATGCTCGATGCCGATGAACTGCTCGCGGGCGGAATCGATCGCGCGCAGCATCTCGTCGAGCTTGGCCTGAACGGCCGCGCCGTCGCGATTCTGGCTGTTCTGGATCAGGAACACCATCAGGAAGGTGACGATGGTCGTCGCCGTGTTCACGACGAGCTGCCAGGTGTCCGAATAATGGAAGAGGGGGCCGGTCACCGCCCAGACGACGATCAGCAGCAACGCCGAGGTGAAGGCCAAAGGCTGGCCGGCGGCGGTGGCGATGGAGGAGCAGCAACGCGTGAAAAAACGATCCATGGACAGGCGCCTTTCGTATCGGTTGCGTAACGCGGCGCGCGCGAAAAGTGTCCGAGGCCAGAAGCTTGGGCAGGAAGCTTGAAGATGCGAACGGCGCTCGGCCCGGGAGGGCGTCGTGTCAGGCGGCCGCCTTCGCGCGCGCGGCCGCGAAACCCTCCGCATAGAGGCGCGCGACGAAGCGGCCGGTCGGATGGCCCCTCAGCTCCTCGATCAGGTCGGCGATCGGCGCCGGCATCTTGTCCAGCGGCGGCATTTCGGCGCCGTAACCCGGCGGCGGCAGCAGCGGCGCGGCGGCGGCGGCCAGCGCGATGTCGCCGATGGTGAGGCGGTCGCCGCACAGATAAGGGCGCCCGTCGGCGACCCTTTTGTCGGTCGCCTCGAAAGCGGCGCGGATATGGCCGGCCGCGGCCGCCGCCGCCTGCGGCGACACATTGAGGAACCAGCGGATCAGGGCGGCGAGCAAAGGATAGAAAGCCGGCTCGAGCCGGGCCTCGAGCGGCGGCAGCGGCGCCGCGAAGATCGGGCTCATCAGGCTGCGCTCGGGCAGCAGGTGGAAATAAGCGAAGACGGCGGTATCGGCGCCCATCCCGCCGTTGAACATGTCCCAATCCGCCTTGACCTGGGCCGCCAGCGGCCCGTCCGGCGGGATCAGGCGCCGGTCCGGCGGCAAAGCAGAATCGAAATGCTGGGCGATCGCCCAGGGCCCGGTGAGGCGGATGCCCCCGCCGTAGAGCAAGGGGACCTTGCCCGAGCCGCCATGGAGGAGGGCGAGCAGCATCACCCAGGGCAAAAGACGGTCGCGCTCCTCATAATCGACCCCATGATGATGGAGGAGCAGGCGGGAGGTTTCGCTGTCCACCATCGGGGCGAAGGTGAGGAAGACCGGCTTCGCGCCCGCGGTCGGATCGGCGTTTCCGGTCATGGATCGAACAGGAGATGGAAGTGGACGGGGAAGGGCGTCCCGGCATCGTCGATCTGCCCGGCGGCGCCGGCGGCGCGGCGCAGATTGGCCTTGGCGAGCAAGGGCTTCAGGATCGCCGGCAGATTGGCGCGGTTCAGATAGGCGCCGAAGCAGGCGTGGAGGCCGTAGCCCCACAGGATATAGGTTTCCCACGGCCGGTCGGTGCGGAAGCTGTTGGGGCTGGGAATGGCGAGCGGGTCGAACATGGCCGAGAGGTTGGAGGCCATGACCATCGTCCCCGCCTTGATCCGCCGCGCCCGCACGCAGCCTTGCGCGACCCAGGCGTCGCGAAGCGCCCGCCGGTAGACGACCGGGTTGAGCGGCCGGAAGCGCAAGGCCTCGAACACATAGGCCGCGAACAGATCGTCGTCGCCCGCCCGCGCCGCCGCCTGCGCGCCGGCGAGCGCGTCGGGCCGGCCCAGCAATTCATCGAGGGCGAGCGCCGCCGCCGCCGATGTCGTCGGCAATTCGCCGATCAGGAGGCCGATCAGATTGTTGCGGATATCGGTGTCGGTCATGCCGGGAAGGCCGCCCGCCTGCATAATAAGGCAGCGCGCCAATATGTCGTCGCCCGTCCCGCCTGCCGCCTTGCGGGCGGCGATATGGGCGTCCATCCAGGCGCGGAAGGCGGCGGCCTTCTGCTCGGTCGCGGCGTCGAAGACGGGATCGGCCTGGAGGTCGAGGAAGAGATAGCGGAACAGGCTCGTCGTCCAGTCGGCGATCTCCGTCTCGGAAGGGCCCGGCGTTCCGAAATAATGGTCGAGCAGGCGCACGGCGGCGGGCTGGGCAAGCTGCTGCGGCAGGTCGATCTGCCCGGGCGCGGCGGCGACCAGGGCCTCGGCGGTGGCGGCCATGAACGGCGCGACGATGGTCGGCACGTCGTCGCGGCGGACGGCGAGCCGCATGTTGGAGACGTCGCGCGTGTAGCGGGGCGTGTCCTGCATGCCGAGGAAGAAATTCTCGCCGCCGGTGATCGTCTCCATGCGCGGGCCGTAGACGACCCCGAAATCGTCGTCCCGGCTGAGCACGTCGAGCACGTCGTTGCGGCGGGCGACGAAGGCGGTGCCGATATTCTCATAGGCGGTGATCAGCTTCTTGCTCAGCACCAGGTTCGGGACGAACAATCGTGCGGCCGCGAAGCCGCGCCGCAAATTGGCGGGGGCGGTGAGCGCCGCCTTCAGCCGGTCGCCGAGCGATCCGCCGCTGCCGAACAAGGCGCCGATCCCGACGCCGATCAGGATCAGGAGGGCGCCCACGCCCTGGCCGATCAGCAGGAGCCGGCGCCACAGGGCCACGGGCAGGTTCAGCAGCCAATGCATAAGCGGCTCCTCGGCTGGTTCAGGTCGGGTCGACGATCCCGGTTCCGATCATCCTGAGCGCGGTCATGCTCGGGACGAAGAAATAATCGCCGCCGCGCGGCTCGACGAATTGCGGCACCCGGTCGCAGAGGAAGGGACGGCCGTTCGCATCTTTCGGATCGGCGGCGATCACCATCTTGCCTTCCGGCGCCCCGCCCGCCTCGGCGACATGGTTGCCGACGATCGGGCAGGCGTCGCTGCCGACGTTGAAGTCGAGCCCGTATTGGATCCATTGCTGCTGGACGAACTCGAACTGCCGGAACAGGCTCGAGCAGATCGCGATGAAGACGATGCCGCGCTCTCCGCCGGCCTGCGCGCCCGGCAGATAGGGGCCGTAAGGAAGGCCGCGGCGCAGGATGCGGCGGCGGTTGACCAGGGCCGAGCCGTCCCAATCCGCCGGCGGATCGGAGAAATGCGGATCGAGCATGTCGCGCGGATTGCCGCGCCGCAGATGCGACGAGACCGGGCAGATCGTGCCGTCCGGATCCTTGCGATAGTTGAAGTTGGTCAATTGCAGCGCCATCGCCGCGAGCTTGGCCTTGTCCTTCGCCGCCTGCGCGGCCGCGAGCTCGGCGTTGAACTGTTCGTGCGCGGCGTAGGTGGGCGCCGCCATCAGCGGCACGCCGTCGCTCCAGCGGCCGACCAGCTTGGCGCGGACGGTCTCGGACGCTTCCGCGATGTCCACGCCGAACTGGCGCGCATAACGGCCGGCCTGCTCGCCGATATAGGCGTCGAAGGCGCCGGCATCCTCGGCGAGCTTGCGATAGGCCATGAAGGTGCCGTTGCGGCTGAACTCGATCGGCATCGCCGCGCCTGGTATCTCCTGCGCTTCGTCGGCATGGCCGAGCAGGAATTCGCCGGTGGCGAGCGGCGCCCAGCTCTGGTCGGGCAGGATCTTGCCGCCGCCGGCGACCCGCAGCCTCTCCGCCTCGCCCGAGAATTGGCCGAGGAAGACGGGGTCGCCGAAGCCGTCGGAAAGGCCGAAATGCTCCTTGTTGGTCGGCGTGAGGGTGCCGCTATCGTCGCGCAGGATCGCCGACATTTGCTGGAAATCGGGGTCGCCGTCGCCATTGCCGGAGAGCAGGACGACGCCGCCCTCGGAACGGGCGCAAAGGTCGCGCAGCCGCCGCGTCTCCGCCTCCAGATCGTCGGTCGGCGTGCCGTCGGGGTTCATCTCGGCGTTGAACGAGACGAGGATATGGACCTGCGTCTCGCCGCGCGAATTGCGCCAGACCGAGTCGCGCCGGTCGAGCCAGAGATCGTCGCCGAGCAAAGGCGCCCGCTTCTCCATGCCGTCGATAAACTCGTCGGGCATGCCGCGCAGCGTCCGCGTCGGCACCTCCAGAGCGGCGAGGCCCATGAAGGTGAAGGCGATGTTGATCGCCACCTTCGGCTTCATCAGCGCGACCTCGCCGGGATAATCGGGCACGCCCTCGGCGCGGACGACGTCCTTGACCCGCGGTTTCTGGGTGCGCAGCAAAGGCTCGCCGCGCTTCGGATTCTTCCAGCGCGCGGCGGTGGTGATCCTGGGCCGCAATTCCTCGACGAAGGCGCGGCCTTTCGCCGCGTCGCGGATGGTCAGGAAGAAATAGCGCGCCTTGGGAAAGCCCTGGCGGCCATAAGCGCGAAGCACGCCGCCCTGGATGTCGGCGAGGTCGAGGGCGGCGCTCATGCGGCGGCTCCCGGAAAGAGGCTGCGGATCACGCCCGGTTTCTGGGTGGGCCCGGCGAGGTCGCCCGGCCGGTGCTGCCGGAGGAAGGCGCGGAAGGCGGCGCCGGTCCCGGCGGCATCGTCGCCCTGCCGGTCGGCGGCGAAGCGGACGAAGGCCTGCTGGAGGTAGAGCGCCTTCAGCACGCGCGGCAGGGTGGCGCCCGACGACGGGAAGGGCTTGGCGCCGCGGCGCATGATCAGCCAATAATCGATCAGGATTCCGGCGATCAGCAGCAGGAGGATGAGCGGCACGGCGAGCCACCAGTGCAGATGGCCCCGCCAGGTGGCGACGCCGCCGATCGCGGCCGCGGCCGCCAGGACCGCCAGGAGGAGCCCCTTCGACAAGGATTTGAGCGGCGGTGCCCCGACCCAATAATCGTTGAACGGCATGGTCGTCTCGATCTGGCAGCCGATCAGGAAATCGGCGAAGCCGGTCGCGCCATGGACCTGCGGGAAGCCGTAGCAATAAGCGAAGACGGCCTTCAGCTCTTCTTCCATCGTCTCCCACAGATGTTCCAGATAGGCCCGGGGCTCGCCGGCGCCGGACCGGTCGGCCGGGTCGAAATCGATCATCACCAAAAGATAGGGGCAGGCGAGGCGGTCGTGCGGCTGCGCCTTGAGCAGGTCGGTGCTCTCGATCGTCGCCAGGATCGCGTCCTGGTGGTCGCGGCCATTGTAATAAGGCTGGTCGAGCACGACGAAGCGGGCGAAATGGGTGCGGGTCGACCGGGCGAAGGGGCTCTGGATGCCGACCTTTTCCGACGCGCGCGATTGCAGGGCGGTGGGCAAGGTCTCGAGCGCTTCGCGCACCATGTGGATCGGCGAGCTCTTCATCCGCTCATGCTCGACCCCCTGATGCTCGACGATGCCGCGGTTGCAGACCGGCACCACCGCCGTGAAGAAATAATGGCCGCCGTCGAAATCAGGCATCGCTCCCTCCCTCGTCCGCCGTCGGCGGCAGCGGCGGCGCCTCGTCCAGCCGCGGCGCCGTGCCGAGGACCGCGTTCACCGCGGCCCGCACGTCCTGCTTCGCCGCATCGCCGCCTTCATGCTCCGGCCCGCGCACCGTCGCCGCGGCGACCGCGTGCAGCTTGTGGGTGGCGGCGGGCGGGCCCTTGCCCTTCGGCCCCCAGCGCCGGTGGACCTCGGCGCAGCGGTGGAGATCGGCGACCGCCGTGTCGCAGCTCGCCACCGGCGCATAGCCGGGCGCCCCGAGCCCGTTCTGCCCGTTGAGGAGAATCGCCCGATAAGCGGCGGCCAGCGCCGCGTCGTCCGCATCCGCATCCACCGCCTGCAAGGCGGCGGCGAGGCCGAGCGCGATCTTGATGTCGCGCTGGGCGCTGCCCGGCGTCGCATTGTAATAATAGCCGGTGTCGATCTGGTTGAAGCGGATATAATTCTTGAACGGCGTGATCGGGATCGAATTGGGATATTTGGTGCTCGAATACCAGAAGAGGTCGAGCCCGCCCGGAATGCCGTCGGCGAAGGCGTCGATATATTGGTCCCAGGTGCCGTTGAAATTGCTGCAGAACAGCATGAGGTCGTTGCGAGTCGGACGCTGGCGCTGGCCGCGCTCGGGCCAGGCGTCGCGGGGGATGATCACCCAGCGCGCGAAATGGATCAGCGACAGGCCGAGCAATCCGCCGAGCGTGCTCGGGAAGGCGCGCCCGGCCATGAAGATGAGCTTGTTGATCCAGGTCTTCGCCGGCGGCATCGGCGTGACCACGTTCATGCCATAGGCTTTGCCGGCGACGTTCGACATGCAGCAGCCCCCCTTCGGCCGTTGGCGACGAGGGGGAGAGTGCACGTCGCCGAGGGCCGCGGCAACCCGGTAACTGCCGGGGTATCGGATAGGGCAAAAACAAGCCGCCCCTCGCCGAACGAGGGGCGGCTCAGGCGTTTCTCAGTGCGTCACGCGGTCGCGGCGACCCGGTCGAGGACCGGCAGCTTGGCCCTCAGTCCTGCCGGAAGCGGCTTCACCACGATCCGGCGCGCATCGTGCCAGAAAGCGGAGAGCAAAAGCAGGGCCGAGCCGATCACCAAGGCGGTCAGCGCGAAGCTGAGCTCGACCGCGACCGCCGCCTCGAACAGGCGGCTCAGCGCCCACAATACGTAGAGAAGGGCCGAGACGAGCAACGCCCGCCGGTCGATCGCCACCGCGGTCAGCGCGAACAGCAGATAGAGGCCGATGACGATGATCGCACCGCCGGCCGTGCCGCCGCCCTCGCTGAGGCCGAACAGCTTGAAGACGGGATGGACGATCATCGGCGCCGCCAGCAAATGCAGCCAGAAGGCGACGTCCGCGCGCCTGGTCTCGCGGGTCGGGTCGGAGGCGTCCCACCACATGGCGAACAGGAAGACGCCGATCCCGAGCAGGAGCAGGAAGACGAGCAGGATATTGCCGGCGTTCGGATTGTTGTCGAGCGCCGAGGCGATCAGAGCCATCACCAGGCCGACCACCGAGGCGGCGCCGGCGGCGATGGTGATCGGCACCATGAACCGGCGCCAGTGCACCCACGCGCCGAGGATTCCGGCCGCCGCGCCGCCCGCCATGACGAGCCCGCCGACCATCTTGCTGCCGTTCATCGCATCCGTGCCGACCGCCAAAGCCAGCGTCGTTCCGACGGCTTCGACCACCCCGCCGACGAAGGCGAGCAGCAGCAGGATCGAGGGCAGGGCCATCCGCCTCTTCCCGGTGAAGAACAAGGCGAGGCCCCAGGCGGCGGCGGCGATCAGCAGGCCGGAAACGGGCGACGGCCCGTCGCCGTCGACCCTGAGGCCGGCATAACCGCCGATCCAGCCGAGCGCGGCCAGCAGGATCGCCGCCGCGATCGAGACGAAAATGTCGTTGAAGCCGGTGATCAGCCGGAACCGTTCCTCGTCGACGACCGGGCTCGCGCTCCGGACGGCGACATAGTCGCGCAGGGCCGAGGCCGCCTCGGGGCTCAACGCCCCCGCCGCCACCGCCGCTTCGAGATCGGCATCGCTGTACATGGTGCATCCTCCCTCAATGGCGGAGGCATAGCACGGGTGTATTGGTGATGCAATACAGCGTCATCGTCATCCCCGCGAAAGCGGGGATCCAGCTTCTTTTCGTCCAGTGCCGTGCCCAAGCGGGATCCCCGCTTTCGCGGGGATGACGAGGAAGAGAGTGGGAATGACGAGAAGAGGGGAATGACGAAGAGGGATGGGAATGACCGAGGCTTTACCCCCCCTGCAGCGTCTTCAGGATCAGCATCGCCTGCTCGGCGCCGGACTGGGGGACGATCTCGCCGTCGCGGCCGGCGATGCGGTCCCAGTTGGCCGCCACTTCCTCGACCGTGCGGCGGCCTTCGGGAAGGGCGTAGCCGGGGGTGAGCGTCACATAGGCGGCCTGGACCACGCCGCCGCCGGCGCCGACGATCATGTTCGACGGCGCCTCGTTGGAGACGAGATAGAGGGCGGCCGGGACGACATTGTCCGGGTTGAACAAAGCGAGCAGATCGGGCGGGAAGATATCCTGCGTCATCCGGGTCGCCGCGGTCGGCGCGATCGTGTTGACGCGGATATCGTATTTCGCGCCTTCGAGGTGGAGCGTCTTCATGAGGCCGGCGAGGCCGAGCTTGGCGGCGCCGTAATTGGCCTGGCCGAAATTGCCGTAAAGGCCGGTCGAGCTCGCCGTCATCAATATGCGGCCATAGGCCTGCTCGCGCATCGTCTCCCACACCGCCTTGGTGCAATTGGCCGAGCCGATCAGGTGGACGTCCACGACGGCGCGGAAATCCGCCATCTCCATCTTGGCGAAGCTCTTGTCGCGCAGGATGCCGGCATTGTTGATGAGGATATGGACGCCGCCCCAGCGCGCCTTGGCGTCGGCGACCATCGCCTCGACCTGGCCGAAATCGGTGACGCTGGCGCCGTTGGCGATGGCAATGCCGCCCGCCGCCTCGATCTCCGCGACCACCGCCGCGGCGGCGTCGGAATGGCCGGTGCCGTCGCGGGCGCCACCGAGATCGTTCACCACCACTTTGGCGCCGCGCCGCGCGAGCTCCAGCGCATAAGCGCGGCCGAGGCCGCCGCCGGCGCCGGTCACGATCGCGACCCGGCCTTCGAAGCTGATCGTCATGTCCCGAAAAACCCCCTCTCGGCGAAAAATGGCCGCCGGGGAATTGGCACAGCAGGTCCGCTCAGGCGAGCGAAAAGGGCGGGGGCGCCGGGCCTGGCGCCCCCGCTTCGGCTCTATTTGTGGTGGCGGCGATGGTGACGGCGGTGGTGCGTCGTCTTCGTGCCGGTGTCGGCGGCGGCGGTGTCGCCGCTCGCGTCGGCGCTCATGCCGTTGCCGGCCTTGTCGCCGGCAGCCGCCGTGTCGCCTCCCGTGTCGCGATGCCGCTCATAGGTCTGGGTACAATTGTCGGTGACCTTGCGGCTGCAGGGCGGCTGCGCGCCGGCATCGCCCTGGCTCGCGGCCGGCTGCGAGGCCGGGGCGACGCCCGACGTGCCCGGCGGCTGGTTCCAGCCCGAGGGCGCGGTCGCCGGCGCGGAGATGACGGGGACGCCGTGCGCGTCGCGTCTGGGCGCCGCGTTGCTCGGCGCGACCGTCTGGCCGCCGGCCGTCGCATTATTGTCCTGCGTGCTTCCCGACCCGCCGGTGTCCTGCGCATAAGCCGCGGTGCCGATCAGCAGGGCCGCGGCGACAATGACTGCTCTCATCTCATCCTCCTTGGTGGCCGCCCGCATGCCGGCGGTGCCCCCTAAACGTGGCCGAAACGAATTTTCTCCGTGTGAAGGAGGCGCCAAGGCAAAAGACCGCCTCTCCCTTGGAGGGGAGAGGATACGAAGCCTTGGCGACGAAGGAGCTTAGGCGAAGTTGGTGAGGGTGACGCCGTCCGTGGCTATTTCTCCAATTCTGTCATCCTCACCCAATTGCGATCAGACGGCGGAGCCGCCAGGTCTCCATAACCCTCTTCCCTTGGGGGACAGGGCAAAAAGGCCGAGTCTCGCTCCGGGACGGTGCGAATTTCGCGTCGCTCGAAATGAACGGGCTTTACCCTTATGAAAGAGGCTGCGCATAAATCCCGGGAAAGATGAGCGACGTGGACGACAAGCCGAGCGAAGAAGGCGGATTCAGGCCGAGCCGCCGGACGATGCTCGTGCTCGGCGCGGCGGCGGCCTCGACGGTGGTGACGATCCGGCCGGCGCTCGCCCAGACGGCGGGATCGGTCATGACCTGCGAGATCCCGATCCCGGCGCCCGGTGCGGCGGGGAGCTTCATCAGCGACGACGGCTCGGTCGTCGCCGCCGGCACGCCCGGCGCCCATCCGCCGCTCGCCCGGCCGCTCAAGGGCGAGGAAGCCAGGCAATTGCTCCAGAGCGGCATCGCCCCGCCGGGGGTCGATGCCCAGTCCGCCCAGGCCTATGCCCAGTACATACGCCGTCTGCAGGCGGGGATGAGCGGCTTCACCTGCTTCGCCTCGCTGCAGATGCCCCGCTGAAGAGGGTCTTCACCCTCCCGGGCGGGCCGTGACCGGTCCCCGCTTCATCGCCGACCCCCCGGAAGCGACCAAGGCCGTCGCGCTGGACGGGCTGACCGCTCTCTACCACCGCCCTTCCGGCCTCACCCATATCCTCGCGCCGCCGGCGCCGCAGATCCTCGCCGCGCTCGCCGCAAAGCCGGGCGACGCGGCCGAGATCGCCCTGCGCATCGCCGAGGATTTCGAGCTCGACGCGGAGGATGCGGAAGCGGCGATCGGCGCCCGGCTCGCCGAGCTGGAGGCGGCGGGGCTGGTTCGCCGGATATGAGGCACCGCCTCGACCTTCGCATCGGGCCGGTGACGTTCCGCATCGGCTCCGACTGGCGGGCGCCGCTCGACGCGCTGCGCCGTCTCTACGCAGCCTATCCGGCGCCCGATCCGGTCGCCGATTTCACCGTGCGGCTGGCGGCCGAGCGGCCGTGGCGGCGGCTCATCCGTCCCTCGGTCGCGATCGGGGGCGATTATGTGCTGCCCGATGCGGCGCCCGTGGCGCTCGCCCACGGCCTGCTCGCGGCCGAGATGGGGATGAACCTGCAGATGGCACTTGGCCAGCGCCGCTTCCTCCTGCTCCATGCCTCGGCGGCGGAGCGGGACGGGCGCGCCTTACTGATGACCGGTCATTCCGGGGCGGGCAAGTCGACGCTCGCGGCCCTGCTCGGCGAGCGCGGCTGGCGCTTCCTCGGCGACGAATTCGCCCTGGTCGATCTCGACAGCGGCGCGCTCCATCCCTTTCCGCGCGCGATCAGCCTCAAGAACGAGGCGCTCGGCCTGTTCGGCGACGTGGAAGCGGAGCGGCTCGGCCCGATCCTCGACGGCACGCCCAAGGGCCGGATCCGCCACCTCCGTCCGCGCGCCGAGGCGATCGCGCGGATGGACGAGATTGCGCGGCCGGCGCTCATCCTGTTCCCGCGCTTCGGCCGCGACCTCGTCCGCGCGATCCGCCCGGTCGGCGCCGCCGAGGCCTTCGTCCGCCTGACCCAGGCCTCGACCAATTATGTCGCGCTCGCCGAGCGCGGATTCGACCCGCTGTCCGGGCTCGTGACCAAGGTCCCCGCGCGGGCGATCGACTATCCCGATACCGAGGCCGCCATGGCGCTGGTCGACGAATTGTGGAGCGCGCCGTGAAGATCGCGCTCGCCCTCGTTCGCCTGCTCGCCGAGCCGGCCGGCGCCGGAGCGGTCCAGGACTGGACGTCCCTGCTCGCCGCCGCGCGGGCCGAGAGGCTGCTCGGGACATTGGCGCACCGGCTCGAAGGACGGGCGCTTCCGGCGAAGGTCGAAACGATTCTCGCCGCCGCCCGCGCCGACGCCGCCCAGGGCCGGACCCAGGCTTTGTGGGAAGCCGAGATGGCGCGGCGGGCGCTGGCGCCGCTCGGCCTGCCGATGATCCTGCTCAAGGGCACGGCCTATGCCGCCGCCGGTCTTTCCGCCGCATCCGGCCGCTCGATCGGCGACCTCGATATCCTCGTCCCCCGCGCCGGCCTGGCCGAGGCCGAGCGCGCCCTCATCGCCCATGGCTGGGAATGGGTGAAGGAGGATGATTATGACGATCTCTATTACCGGCGCTGGATGCACGAGCTGCCGCCGCTCATCCACAAGGAGCGGGACCGGATGATCGACGTCCACCACACGATCCTGCCGCTGACCGCCCGCCGCACGCCGGATGCCGAGGCGCTGGTCGCCGCGCGCCGGCCGCTTAGCGACGGGCTGTTCACCCTCGCGCCGGCTGACATGGCGGTCCACGCCGCCGCCCATCTCTTCGCCGACGGCGACCTTGAAGGGGGCCTGCGCAACCTCTGGGACATCGACCGGCTGCTTCGCGATTTCGCCGCCGAGCCCGGTTTCTGGCAGCAGCTCCACGAGCGCGCCGAGCGCCACCAGATGCTTTCGCCTTTGCTTCGCGCCGGGCGGATCGCCAACGATCTGTACGGGACGCCGGTGCCCGAGGGCTGGCGCGTCTGGGACGGCGCCGACCCTTTGTTCAAGGCGCGCCTGCTCGCCCGCAACGGCTGGGGGCGGGCGACGCGGCCGGCTTTGCGCCTCGGCTTCTACGTCCGCTCGCATGCCTTGCGGATGCCGCCCTTGATGCTCGCCCGCCATCTCTGGACCAAGGCGCGCAAGGCCTAGGGTCCGGACTCATTACCGGCAATGGCCGACCCCCCTTCGGCTGTCTGCTTGCAGCAGCCGCTCAGGGTAAACTGCGCCTGCGGCGCAGCGGCGAGGCGGAGAGGCGGCCATGAGCCGGCCGCCATGCCCCCGGCATGGCTGCGAACATCCGGGGGATGTTCGCACCGGCTCATCGTCGTTGCTCGTCGGTCACGATGGATCGCCATCGCTCCACTCCTCGCGCCTGGCCCTGACCGCCTCTCCGCCTCGTCATGGCCGTTGCGGGTCATGGGTCCGGACCCTGGTGAGAGCGCTTGCCGAGCGCGCGCCGCGCAGCCATAGACGATGCGCCACCGCAATCGGAGACCCGTCATGCGTCAGTTGCGCTTCGCCGCCTTGCTTGCCGCCTCTACTATCCTGCTCGTCGCGGCCGTCGATCCCCATGTCGCCATTCCCCAGCGCCAGGATCAGATGAAGACGATGGGGCGGACCTTCAAGGGCGTCATCGACCAGCTCAAGGCATCGAGCCCCGATGCGCAGGCGGTGAAGCTCGGCTCGGCCCAGCTCGCCCAGCTCGCAAGGCAGGTGCCGAGCTGGTTCCCGGCCGGGACCGGCCCCGACACCGGCGTCAAGACCGCGGTCAAGCCGGCCGTCTGGTCCAATCCGGGCGATTTCCACGCCAAGGCCGCGGCGCTGGCGAGCGCCGCCGACGCGCTCGCCGCCGGCGCCGCGCGGAGCAGCGATCCGGCGGTGCTGACGCCGCTCGTCCATCAGGTCGGCGGCGCCTGCAAGGCCTGCCACGACGCCTACAAGAATCCGGATCACTGAGCTTCCGGCCGTGGCGGCGGAAGCAGGCGGCGCCAGGATCCGCGTCTGGGATTTGCCGACGCGGATCGTCCACTGGGCGATCGTCCTCCTCATTCCCTATTCCTGGTGGACGGCGACGCACGACCAGCTCGATCGTCACCGGCTTTCGGGCTACACCCTGCTCGGGCTCATCCTGTTCCGGCTGATCTGGGGCTTTGCCGGCAGCGCCCCATCGCGTTTCGCCAGCTTCGTCCGCGGCCCGGGCGCCCTGCTTCGCTATGCGCGCGGCGAGGACGGACCAATGCGGCCGGGCCATAATCCGCTCGGCGGCTGGAGCGTGGTCGCGATGCTGCTCGCCATCGCCGTCCAGATCGGCCTCGGCCTGTTCGCGGTCGACGAGGACGGGCTCGAATCGGGGCCGCTTTCCTATCTGGTCAGCTTCGACACGTCGCGCGCGCTGGCGCTGATCCACCATAAATTGTTCTGGGTGATCGTCGGCCTGGCCGCGCTTCACGTCTGCGCGATCATTTTCTACCTGTTCCGCGGCAGGAACCTCACGCCGGCCATGATCACCGGCAGCGCCCGCGCCGAAGCCGGGACCGAGGCGCCGGCCATCGCCCCGCTCTGGCGCGCGATCGTCGTCGCGATCGTGGCGGCGGCGATCGCCTGGTTCGTCGCTTCGGGGTTGAAGATCTAGGACGCAAACTCCCTCTCCCCGGCGGGGAGAGGATGCCGCGCCACTTAGGACCGCTGCGGGGCAGCGGTCCAGGCGCGGCATGGTGAGGGGGGCTCGGCCTTTGAGAATTATCCCCAAGGCCCGACACCCTCACCAACTTCGCCTAGGCGGCAAAGCCGCCAAGGCTTCGTATCCTCTCCCTCAAGGGAGAGGTAATATCCATTATGAGCCGGAGCGGGCCAGCGCCTTGCGCAGGATGGGGGGCGAGAAGAGCGAGCGGCTTTCGTCGCCGAGCAGCAGCCGCCGCCGCGCCGGCCAGGTCCGGCCCCAGGCGCCGAATCCCGCACGGCCGAGGCGGATCGATTCGAGCGCGCCGTCGGCCGCGCGGAGCGCGTCGCGATCGCGTTCGAGGCCGGATAGCCGAAAGCGTTCGTCGATCGCGCCGAGGGTCGAACGGGCGGCCGCGAGGAGCAGGCGCCTCGTCTCGCCGCGCGCATCGCGGGCGAGCGCGACTTCATCGTCGACCTCGTCGAGTCGCTCGCCGAGGCGGATCGCCCGGTCGCTGCCCCGGCACCCTTCGGGCCTCAGTGCCCGCACATAGGCGGCAAGGCCGGCAAGGACTTCGGGCGAGGGCTCCGGCCCGTCGAACTCCTGGGTGATGAGGCCGTGGATGAAATGGGCCAGGGCCGGATCGGCCGGGTCGCGCGAGACCTTCAGCAAGGCGCGCGGGCGGCCGAGATCGGGAATCGGTCTCGGATTGTCGACATGGTCGCCGCGATGGCTGCTCATCAGCGACGAGGTGACGTCGGCGGTGCCCGGCGCGCCCGACAGGCCGGGGAAGAGGAAGGCCGGGTTGGCGCGGCCGTTGCGGTGGCAGGTCGCGCAGCTCATCCCCGCCCGCGCCGCCTGGCCGCCGAGCAGAAGCGGCGTGCGGAAGGCGGCGCGGCCGATCTCGGCCGCCCGCCTTTCGGCCGGGTCGGCCGGGGGCACGAAACATTCGGCCGGCTCGCGGCTGAGCCCTTCGAGCAAGCCCGTCGGCGCGAGCCAGCGCGCCTCGCGGATCGGCACGTTCGGCGCGGCCGCCGCTCCGGCGAGCAGAGCGACAGCGACGAAGGGGCTCAGTTGGTGGGCGCGTGCCCGGCGTCGATCCATCGGCGCAGCTCGTCGGCCTCGGCGCAGCCGAAGGTGCAGGTGGTTTCGAGGCTCGCCAGCATCTTCCCGGCGCCGGCCTTGTCGCCGCGCTCGACCATCAGCTCGCCATAATATTCGGTCGCCGCGCGATGACCGGGCGCCGCCGCCAGCGCCGCGCGATAATAATGCTCGGCGACGTCGTAGCGGCCGAGCTTGCGGTTGGCGAAGCCGAGATAGGTGAGGATGTCCGGGTGCGGCCCGAACGCGGCTTTGGCCTTTTCGAGCGAGGCGATCGCTTCGGCGTAGCGATGATCGTTGATCAGGCCGACGGCGTCGAGATAGGCCCGGTCGCCGCCCGCCGCGCTGGCGAAGAGCAGGCCCGGTTGCGTCTCGAGCCGCGCCTGGGGCGCGCTTCCCATCGCGGCGGTCAGCGTCTGGATCGCCTTGCCGATGTCGGCGGCCTTGGCGCAGGTCGCATTGCATTTCTGCTGCATCTCGTTGAGCCGGTCGAGCTCGCTTTGCGCCTTCGCCTTCTCGCCGGTCTTGATATAGGTGATGCCGAGCTCCTGATGGGCCTGGACCATGTCCTTGTCGGCGCGGACGGCGCGCTCATAATATTTGCGCGCGCTCTTGAGGTCGTTGAGCCCCGCCGAGGCCAGGCCGGCGAGGAAATTGCTGTTCGCATCCTCGGGCACGACGGTCAGCACATGCTCGAACGCCTTCTTCGCGTCGGCATAATTCTGGCCTTGCAGGGCCGCCATGCCCTTCCGGTATTCGGCGGCCGCGTCATATTGCGATCCCGACGCGCTCGGGGCCATGCTTCCGCCGCCTCCGCCGCCGCCCGGCGGGCTCGCGACCAGGGCCGAGGACGCGCCGAGCGCGCTCGCGGCCAGCAACAGGCAAAAAGTGCGGTTCAAGGTCATGACGCGCTCCTCCCCATGGAACGGCGGACGCCGTATCTTATCAGAGCGGCCGGATCGGCGAAAGTTCCCAGCCTTCATGCGCCGTCGAAGCGCGCGAAGCGCAACGAAAACGAATGCGGCCTCACCGAAAGGGCGCGGAAAACGCGGCCTCTCTGCGTCTCTGCGCGAACCAAATACAGACTCCGCGATCTCTCCGCCGTCGGCGGTTGTCGGCATCGAGGCTGCAGATTGTTCGCGCAGAGACGCAGAGACGCAGAGAAGAAAAAGATGAGAAGAATGATTGCGGCTTCGCCGCGGGGGCGGAAGGCGCGAAGAAAAAGACGGAAACGACTTCGCCAGGGGCATTGGAACCGCGGACTCTCCGCGCCCGCGTCTCTGCGCGAACCAGATACAAACTCCGCGACCGCCACGCCGCCGGCGGGCGGCGGCATCGATGCGTCTGCGCGCCGTCAAAGGCGGGGTTGGAGGCTTGCGAGCGCCGCTTCGAGCTGGTCGTAGCGATCGATCGCCGCATCCGCCCCGAGCGCCGCGATCGGCCGGTCCGAGAAGCCGAAGCTCACCGCCACAAACGGCAACCCGGCGGCGCGGGCGGTGTCGGCGTCGACGATCGAATCGCCGACGAAGGCGGCGCGGCCGCCGCCGGCGCGGGCAACGGCTTCAATGAGGGGCGCCGGATCGGGCTTGCGGACGGGGAGGGTGTCGCCGCCGACCACGGCGTCGAAGCGCTTTTGCCAGCCGAGCGCGTCGAGCAAGGCGAAGGTCAAAGGCTCCGCCTTGTTGGTGCAGAGCGCGACGCGGACGCCCTTGGTCTTGAGCCGGTCGAGCGCCGCCTCGACCCCGTCATAGGGACGGGTGCCGACGCAGATATTGGCGCGATAATGGTCGATGAAGATCGGAAAGCCCTCCTCGACCAGATCCTCCGGCGCCTCGCCGGTTGCGGCGAGGCCGCGGCGGAGCAAAGCGCGGGCGCCGTAGCCGACGAGATGGCGGACCGACCCGGTCGCAACCGCGGGCCGCCCGAGCCGCGCGAGCGCATGGTTGAGCGCGGCGGCGAGATCGGGACCGGTGTCGGCGAGGGTGCCGTCGAGGTCGAAGGCAATGATGTCGAAGCTTGTGGCCATCGCCGCCGCCTGCCGATCCGCGGTGGAAGTTTCAACATGAACGTGCCAGATGCGCGGCCATGAGCTCCGCCATGAATTCGGTGCGCCCGGTCGCTGCCATCATCCTCGCCGCCGGCATGGGCACGCGGATGAAGTCCGACCTCCACAAGGTCCTCCATCCGATCGCCGGCCGGCCGATGCTCGCCCATCTCCTCGCCTCGGTGGAGGCCTTGTCGCCCGAGCGGGTGGCGGTCGTGGTCGGCGCCGGGCGCGAGCAGGTCGCACCTTTGGTCGAGGCCGAAGGCGGCATCGTCGCCGTCCAGGAGCCGCAGCTCGGTACCGCCCATGCCGTCCAGCAGGCCGAGGCGGCGCTGCAGGGCTTCGCAGGCGACGTCCTCATCCTCTACGGCGACGCGCCTCTGGTCGAGACGGCGACGATGCGGCGCATGCTCGACCGGCTGAACGGCCCCGACGCGCCGGTGAGCGTGGTCGTCGCCTCGCGGCCGGCCGACCCGCTTCATTACGGACGCATCGTCGCCGAGGCCGACGGCAATATCGTCCGGATGGTCGAATATAAGGATGCGAGCGCGGCGGAGCGGGCGGTCGACCTCTGCAATTCCGGCCTGATGGCGGTCCGCTCCGAGGATCTCTGGCCGCTTCTTTCCGGCGTCGAGAACGAGAATGCGGCCGGCGAATATTATCTGCCCGACATCGTCATGCTCGCCGCCGCGATCGGCCGCCGCTCGGCGGTCGTCGAGACCGCGCCCGACGAGGTCGCCGGAATCAACAGCCGGTCCGAGCTGGCCGAGGTCGAAGCGCTCTGGCAGCGCCGCCGCCGCGCGAAGGCGATGGCGGACGGCGTGACCCTGGTCGCGCCGGAGACGGTGTGGTTCGCTTATGACACCGAGATCGGCCGCGACAGCCTGGTCGAGCCGAACGTCGTCTTCGGCCCCGGCGTCCGCATCGGCGAGGGCGTCCGCATCCGCGCCTTCTCGCATATCGAGGGCGCGAGCGTCGAAACGGGCGCCGAGATCGGCCCGTTCGCCCGCCTGCGCCCCGGCGCCGAGATCGGCGAGAAAGCGCGGGTCGGCAATTTCGTCGAGGTCAAGAAAGCGAAGCTGGGCAAGGGCGCCAAGGCCAACCACCTCACCTATCTCGGCGACGCCGAAGTGGGGGCGGGCGCCAATATCGGCGCCGGCACCATCACCTGCAATTATGATGGCTTCTTCAAATACAAGACCGAGATCGGCGCCGGGGCCTTCATCGGCTCGAACAGCGCTCTGGTCGCGCCGGTCAGGATCGGCGACGGCGCGATGGTCGGCGCCGGATCGGTGATCACGCGCGATGTCGAAGCGGACGCGCTCGCCGTCGCCCGCGGCGCGCAGGAGGCGAAGCCCGGCCGCGCGAAACGCTTTCGCGAGACGATGCAGGCGAGGAAGGACGGTCGCTGACTTGACCGGTACGCCGCGCCTTGAATCCCTCCCCCTTGTGGGGAGGGGTCGGGGTGGGGGTGCCGGCCAAAGGCCGGCGCGCGGCCCAGCCGCGCACCCCTCATCCGGCTCTTCGAGCCACCTTCTCCCACAAGGGGAGAAGGAAGAATGAAACGTTGGCTGGGGATCGCCTTTGTCGTCGTCCTGGTGTTCCTCGGCTTCATGTTCGCCGAGGCGCGGCGGATGCCGGTGATGCGCACGACGACGGTCGCCTTGCCCGGCTATCCGGCGGACGCGAAGCCGCTCCGCATCGCGCTCCTGACCGACACCCATATGGCCGGGCCCGACCAGTCGCCGGAACGGCTCGCCCGCATCGTCGCCGCGATCGATGCGCAGCATCCGGACCTCATCCTGCTCGGCGGCGATTATATGAGCGAGCCGAAGCCGATCGGCCGCTCTTATGGGCCGGAAGCGGCGGTGGCGCCGCTCGCGGGCCTGCACGCGCCGCTGGGCGTGGTCGCGGTGCTCGGCAATCACGACCATTGGGATGCGGAAGGGACGATCCAGCCCGCGCTCGCGCGCATCGGCATCATAGGGCTGTCGAACCAGGCGGTGCGGCGCGGCCCGCTCGTCATCGGGGGAATCGACGATGGCTATAGCGGGCATATGGACGTGCCGGCGACGCTCGCCGCGGCCCAACGCCTCGGCGGTCCGGCCCTCTTCCTGAGCCATGAGCCGAACGCTCTCACGCGGCTGCCGCTGGGGGCGATCCTGCTCACCGGCCACACGCATTGCGGGCAGATCGCGCTGCCTTTCATCGGTCCGATCTGGATCCCGGGAAAGCACCGCGTCCGCTATAGCTGCGGCCGTTACGATCAGCGTGGCAAGACCGTCATCGTCTCCGGCGGCGTCGGCACCAGCGACGTGCCCCTGCGCTTCTGGGCGCCGCCCGATTGGTGGCTGGTGACGATCACCGGCGGAAGGCCGTCCTGACCGACGGGGCAACTTCTTGCCGCGGAGCGGCCTCCATTGCCCGATTTGTTCACGAAGGCGCGAAGGCGCGAAGAAGAAAAAGGCAAGAATGCGGCTTTGCCGGAAGGGCATTGGAACCGCGGCCTCTCTGCGCCTCTGCGTCTCTGCGCGAACCAAATAGCGACTCTGAGACCGTTACGCCGTCGTCGGTTCGCGGCATCGATGCTGCTGGTTGTTCGCGCAGAGACGCAGAGGCGCAGAGGAGAAAAAGAGAAGAATGATTGCGGCTTCGCCGCGAGGGCGCGGAGAATGCAGCATTCTTCGCGCCTTTGCGCTCCTGCGTGAGACGGATTATCGATTTCGCGAACGGCCGGAACGCCGTGGGAGGGTTGATGCGCGTTCTTCGCTGGTTGGGGATCCTGTTCCTCGCACTGTTCCTGCTGCTCGCCTTCATGTTCGCCGAGGCGCGGCGGATGCCGGCGATGCGGACGGCGACGATCGCGCTTCCGAACTATCCGGCGGGCGCGAAGCCGCTGCGCGTCGCCTTGCTCACCGACACCCATATGGGCGGCCCCGACCAGTCGCCGGAGCGGCTGCGGCGGATCGTCGCCGAGATCGACGCGCAGCATCCCGACCTGATCCTGCTCGGCGGCGATTTCCTGGGGGAGCGGAAATATTTCGGCCGCGCCTATACGCCCGAAGAGGCGGTGGCGCCCTTTGCCGGCCTGCGCGCGCCGCTCGGCGTGCTCGCCGTGCTCGGCAATCACGATTTCTGGGATGGGCCGGAAGCGGCCGAAGCGGCGCTCCGCCGTCTCGGTATCCTCGTGCTCCACAACCAGGCGGTGCGGCGCGGCCCGCTCGCCATCGGCGGCATCGGCGACAGCAGCACCGACCACGCGGATCCGGCGGCGACGCTCGCCGCCGCCCGCGGGCTCGGCGGCGCGCCTTTGTTCTTCAGCCACGGCCCGGACGTCTTCCCGCGCCTGCCCGCCGGCACGACGCTCCTGGTCGGCCATACCCATTGCGGCCAGATCGCCTTGCCGTTCGTCGGCGCGATCGCCGTGCCTTCGGATTACGGCAGCCGCTACGCCTGCGGCCGCTACCGGGAAGGCGGCAAGACGATGATCGTCTCCGGCGGAGTCGGCACCAGCGTCGTCCCCCTGCGCTTCTGGGCGCCACCCGATTGGTGGCTGGTCACGATCACCGGCGGACAGCCGTCCTGAGCGGCCGTTTCCGGCGAGACGAGGGGGCTGGAGCCAATCCTCCTGCCGCGTAGCGGCCTCCATCGCTGCTGATTTGTTCGCGCGAAGGCGCGAAGGCGCGAAGAAGAAAAAAAGGAAAGGAACGGCTTCGTCGCGAGCGCGCGGGAGCCGCGGACTCCCTGCGTCTCTGCGTCTCTGCGCGAACCAAATACGGCTTTCGCGACCTCTCCGCCGTCGGCGGTTGGCGGCATCGAGGCTGCTGATTGTTCGCGCAGAGACGCAGAGACGCAGAGAAGAAAGGGGGAAGGATTGCGGCTTCGCCGCGAGGGCTTGAGAACCACGGCCCCTTCGCGCCTTCGCGCCTTTGCGTGCACCAAATGACCGGCTTGGCAAAGGGTAGAGCGTCGTCGGCAAATCCCGATCGCTCATCCGCCGCGGCGGATCGGTGACCGGTTCGGGATGAATTCCACGTCATTTTCCGTGACAAAAAGCGCATCCTCCCCCATCTGCGCAGCGGGGTTTTCCACCTGTGTAGGAATAGAGCGGTCTATGTGCGGGATCATCGGGATTGTCGGACGCGAGGCGGTGACGCCGCGGCTGATGGACGGCCTGAGGCGGCTCGAATATCGCGGCTACGATAGCGCCGGGCTCTGCACGATCGTCGACGGCCGGCTCGAGCGGCGGCGGGCGGAGGGCAAGCTCGACAATCTCGCCCGCGTCATTGCCGAGCATCCTTTGCCGGGAACGACCGGCATCGCCCACACCCGCTGGGCGACCCATGGCGCGCCGACCCGTGACAACGCCCATCCCCACGCCACCGGGGAAGTGGCGATCGTCCATAACGGCATCATCGAGAATTTCCGGCCCTTGCGCGACGAATTGATCGCCGAGGGGCGCAAGTTCGAATCCGAGACCGACACCGAGGTCGTCGCCCATCTCGTCACCCGCGAGCTGGAGAAAGGGGCGACGCCGGAGGAAGCGGTGTCGCGGACGCTCAAGCTGATCCACGGCGCCTTCAGCCTCGCCATCCTCTGCCGCAATTATCCCGACATGCTGATCGGCGCCCGGCTCGGCTCGCCGCTCGTCGTCGGCTATGGCGACGGCGAGACCTATCTCGGCTCCGACGCGCTCGCGCTGGCGCCGCTCACCCAGCGCATCTCCTATCTGGAGGAGGGCGACTGGGTCGTCATCCGCCACGATTTGGTCCAGGTCTACGACCGCGACGACAATGAGGTGACGCGCGAGATCGTCAGCTCGGGCGCTTCCTCGGCGCGGGTCGAGAAGGGCAATTACCGTCACTTCATGCTCAAGGAGATTTTCGAGCAGCCGATCGTCGTCGCCCAGACGCTCGGTTCCTATCTCCGCCCGCTCGAGCAGAAGGTGGCGCTGCCCGACATCGGCTTCAGCCTCGCCGACGTACCGCGCGTCACCATCGTCGCCTGCGGCACCAGCTTCTATGCCGGCATGGTCGCCAAATATTGGCTGGAGCAGTTCGCGCGCGTTCCGGTCGAGCTCGATATCGCCTCGGAGTTCCGTTACCGCGAGCCGGTCCTCGAAAAAGGCGGCCTCGCCCTCTTCATCTCGCAATCGGGGGAAACCGCGGACACGCTCGCGGCGCTCCGCCACGCCCGCAAGGAAGGGCAGAAGATCGCCGTCGTCGTCAACGTGCCGACCAGCTCGATGGCGCGCGAGGCGGATCTGCTCCTCCCCACCCATGCGGGGCCGGAGATCGGCGTCGCCTCGACCAAGGCCTTCACCTGCCAGCTCGCCGTGCTTGCCGCCTTCGCCGCCAAGATGGCGCGCGACAAGGGCGCGATGAGCGAGGAGGAGGAAAGGGCGATCGTCGATCATCTCGAGGAAGCGCCGGCGGCGATGAACGCGGCGCTCGCCCATGACGAGGAGATTGCCGCCATGGCGGGAATCATCGCCGGCGCCCGCGACGTCCTCTATCTCGGCCGCGGCCAGGATTATCCGCTGGCGATGGAAGGCGCGCTGAAATTGAAGGAGATCAGCTACATCCACGCCGAAGGCTATGCCGCCGGCGAGATGAAGCACGGCCCGATCGCGCTGATCGACGAGCATGTGCCGGTGATCGTGCTCGCGCCCTCAGGGCCTTTGTTCGAGAAGACGGTCTCCAACATGCAGGAGGTGCAGGCGCGCGGCGGCCGCGTCGTCCTGATCTCCGACGCCGAAGGCATCGCTCAGGCGGCGGACGACCGCATCGCCGCGACGATCGAGATGCCGAAGGTGCACCCGCTGATCGCGCCCCTGGTCTACGCGATTCCGGTCCAGCTCCTCGCCTACCATGTCGCGGTGGCGAAGGGCACCGACGTCGACCAGCCCCGCAACCTTGCGAAGAGCGTCACGGTCGAGTGAATTTCGGCGAAAAATAGGGACCGGACGCCGCCCGGGCGGCCGGCGCCCGTTCGTCACCAGCCGTTATGCGCCATCCAGTGGATGTCGTTGCCGAGATGGTCGAGCCGATCCTGCATATAGGTACGGTCCGGATCGCTGAGCGTCCCGCCGTCGCGGTCGCGCAATTGATGGGTCATCTCGCGGATCCTGCCGAGCTCGTTCTGGGCCCGCGTGGCTTCGGTGCGATTCAGCTTGTGATGGGCGACGCCCGCGTCGATCCGGTGCTGCAGGAAATCGATCCGTTCCCACACGCCCGGAGGGGCGCCTTCCCAGAAGGCCGTCGAATCCCACTGCGATTGCGCGGCGAGCGGCGCCGCGACGAACGCGGTGGCGAGAGCGATCGCCTTCAGGCTTGGAATCTTCATCGTCTTCTCCGTGACAGGCACCGGCGAACGTGGCCGGCGCCCGTTCGTAACGAGCGAGACGCTGAAGGGTGCCGAGCCGCCGAAGCGGCCCCTTTCACATTCCGGACGGGCCGCCGAGCAGAGCGTGCGCCCGTGCGACCAGGTGCGCGCGCCCCGGCATCGCCAGCCGCATCGGCGCGCCGTGCGGCCGCGGCGGGTCGAAGCTCGACATGCTGGCCGCGATCAGCATTTCGCGGCGCGCCTGATGGTTGATCCAGTGACGGTCGAGCCAGGGCAAAGGCTGGCTGACGTTCAGCAGTGCGACGAGCGCGATCATTTCGATATCCCCCACTTCCCGGGGATCGTGGTAAACCGGAATGGTAAAAAGAAGCTTAACCACGAAAACCCGCCGCCGGTTTGTGCGCAATGCCCGGCTGCGATAACGGGCGGGATCCCGAAACGAATCGGCAGCAACGGAGCTTCACGCGCGATGAGCATCACCCCGGCGGTCAAGGCGATCCTCGACAGATACGAATCCGATAATCCCGGCACCAAGGCCAATCTCGCCCGCATGCTGATGCAGGGGCGGCTCGGCGGCACGGGCAAGATGATCATCCTGCCGGTCGACCAGGGCTTCGAGCACGGGCCGGCGCGCAGCTTCGCGATCAACCCGCCGGCCTACGACCCCCATTATCATTACCAGCTCGCGATCGACGCCGGGCTCAACGCCTATGCGGCGCCGCTCGGCGCGCTCGAGGCGGGGGCGGGGACCTTCGCCGGCCAGATCCCGACCATCCTCAAGATCAACAGCTCGAACAGCTGGGCGACGCGCAAGGATCAGGCGGTGACCGGCGGCGTCGACGATGCGTTGCGGCTCGGCTGCTCGGCGATCGGCTTCACCACCTATCCGGGCTCCGAGGACAATCTGGAGCTGATCGAGGAGATAAGAGAGCTTTCCGCCGAGGCGAAGACGGTCGGCATCGCCACCGTGATCTGGGCCTATCCGCGCGGCGGCGACATCTCGAAGGCGGGCGAGCTGGCGCTCGACGTCACCGCTTACGGCGCGCACATGGCGGCCCTGCTCGGCGCCCATATCATCAAGGTCAAGCTGCCGAGCGACCATATCGAGCAGCCCGAGGCGAAGAAGGCCTATGAGGGGCAGGATTGGTCGAACCAGGCCGAGCGCGTCCGCCACGTCGTCCAATGCTGCTTCGCCGGCCGGCGCATGGTCGTTTTCTCGGGCGGGGCGGCCAAGGGCGACGACGCCGTCTTCCAGGACGCGCGCGATATTGTGGGCGGCGGCGGCAACGGCTCGATCATCGGCCGCAACGCCTTCCAGCGCCCGCGCGAGGAAGCGATGGCGATGCTCGACCGGCTGGTGCGCATCTACAAGGGCGAGGAGTGATCGGGGGCGGAGCTGCCGGGGGCAGTTTCGACCCCGATCACGCCCCCGATTGGGCGGAGGTCGACGATTATATCGCCGGCAAGCTGCTTGGCGACGA
Source organism: Allosphingosinicella sp. (assembly GCA_036491055.1). Classification (GTDB taxonomy): domain Bacteria; phylum Pseudomonadota; class Alphaproteobacteria; order Sphingomonadales; family Sphingomonadaceae; genus Allosphingosinicella. The sequence continues at coordinate 3,325 of DASXCT010000041.1, read as the reverse complement.
TCCCGCGCTGACGCAGGCCCTGGCCGCCAACCAGGCGGCGGGGCTGCCGGCGATCGACGTCTCGCCGCCGCAGGGCAAGATGCTGCACCTGTTCGCGCTTATGGCCGGCGCGCGGCGGATCCTCGAGATCGGAACGCTCGGCGGCTATTCGACCATCTGGCTCGCCCGCGCCTTGCCGGCGGATGGGCGGCTCGTATCGCTGGAGATTGATCCGTACCATGCCGAGGTCGCGCGGGCCAATCTGGCGCGCGCGGGCGTCGGCGATCGCGTCGAGATCGTCGTCGGGCCGGCGCGCGCGACGCTGGAACGCATGATCGCGGAGGGCGCCGCGCCGTTCGACCTCGTCTTCCTCGACGCTGACAAGCCGGGCAATGCCGATTATCTCCGTCTCTCGCTCGAATTGTCGCATCCGGGCACCGTGATCGTCGTCGACAATGTCGTTCGCGAGGGTCAGGTGGCCAATGCCGAGAGCAGCGACGCCAGCGTCCAGGGCTCGCGGAAGCTGTTCGACGCTTTGGCCGCGACGCCGCGGCTCAGCGCCACCGCCATCCAGACGGTCGGGGGCAAGAAATGGGACGGCTTCGCCCTCGCAATGGTCGGCGAAAAGTAGATGGAGGATGAGCTCGACCCCGGTTTCGCTTCGCGCTTCGAGGCGATCGAGCGCCCCCCGCCGCAGCTCTATCTGATCTCGCCGCTGGACGTCGGCGACGACTTCCCCGCGCGCCTGGAGGCGGCGCTGGCGGCGGGTCCGGTCGGCGCCTTCCAGTTCCGGGTGAAGGGCATCGGCCAACACGAAGCGGCTTTGCTCGCCGAGCCGCTCCAGCGCCTCTGCGCAGCGCACGATGTCGCCTTCATCGTCAACGACGACATGGCGCTTGCGAAGAGGCTCGGCGCCGACGGCGTCCATCTCGGCCAGGGCGACGGCGATCCGCGCGAGGCCCGGCGCCTGCTCGGCCCCGCCGCCCAGATCGGCGTCACCTGCCACGACAGCCGCCACCTCGCCATGGAAGCGGGCGAGGCCGGCGCCGATTACGTCGCCTTCGGCGCCTTCTTCCCGACCGCGACCAAGGAGGTCCACCATCGCCCCGACCCGTCCATCCTCTCCTGGTGGTCGCGCCTGTTTGAGCTCCCCTGCGTCGCCATCGGCGGCATCACGCCGGAGAATGGGCGGGCGCTGGTCGAAGCGGGGGCGGACTTTCTTGCCGTTTGCGGGTCGGTATGGAACCACCCCAAAGGCCCGGCGGCGGCGGTCGCGGCCTTTCAGAAGGTGCTAAGCGTCTAAGCCCCTCCCCTTCAGGGGAGGGGTTTGGGGAGGGGGAGGTCCGGACCAGCACAAGCCCCACCCCAACCCCTCCCCTGAAGGGGAGGGGCTATGCGCTTCACCGCATCGCCTGCCGCACCATCCCGCGCAAGGTCAGCGCGTCGTGGATGGCGTGGCCGCCGATATCGTTGTTGAAATAGCACCAGACGTCTCGGCCCGCTCGGGCCTGGCCGACGATCCAGTCGGTCCAGCCGAGCAGGCTTTCGTCCGGATAGCGGCCCCAATATTTGCCCGCGCCGCCGTGGAAGCGGACATAGGCGATCGGGCCCGCCGCCCAGCGCGGCGTCGCCGAGCCCGGCATGTCGTGGGCGCAGAAGGAGATTCCATGCTCGTCCAATAAGGCGAGGATTTCCTCGGTCAGCCAGCTTTGCTCGCGAAACTCGAAGACGTGGACGAGGTCGCGCGGAAGCAGCGCGATGAAGTCCTTCAGCCGCTCGATATTGGCGCGGAAGCGCGGCGGGAGCTGGTAGAGGATCGGGCCCAATGTCGCGCCGAGATGCCGCGTCGGCGTCAGGAAGCGGCGCATCGGCTCGGCGCAATCCTTGAGCTTCTTCGCCTGGGTGATGAAGCGGTTCGCCTTGACCGCGTAGCGGAAGCCGGACGGCGCCTGCGCGCGCCATGCGTCGAACGTCTCCGCCCTGGGCAGGCGGTAGAAGACGTTGTTGATCTCGACCGTGTCGAAGGTCGCCGCATAATGGGCGAACCACGCCTTTTGCGGCAGCTTGTCGGGATAGAAGATCCCGCGCCAATGGGCGTAGATCCAGCCCGAGCAGCCGATGCGGATAGTTCCGGTCATTCGCGGCGCGAAACGGAACGGGCCGGGAATAAGTTGCGTTCAAGGGGTATGGACCGGCTGAAACTGATCCTTATCGTCGTCCTGACGGCTGTGGTCAGCGCCGCGCTGACCAGCGCCTTCTGGATCATTGCCTTCAATCATGGGCCCGTCACCGAGGCGAGGGCCGCGCCCGCGACCGTGCCGGAGCCTTCGTTCCCACCGCCACCCCTCACCATTTCGCCGAGCGGCCTCGCCATTCCGGTCGCCGGGGTGAGGCCGGAGCAGCTCGTCGATACCTATAGCGACGCCCGTGCCAATGGCCGCGTCCACGACGCGACCGACATCATGGCCGCGCGGGGGACAGCGGTGGTCGCCGCTGCGCCGGGGACGGTCGAGAAGCTCTTCTTCAGCCATGGCGGCGGCGGGATCACCGCCTACGTCCGCTCGCCCGACGGCCAATGGCAATATTATTATGCCCATCTCGATTCCTACGCGCCGGGGCTGCACGAAGGGCAGAAGGTGAAGCAGGGCGACCCGATCGGCCGCGTCGGCGCGACCGGGGACGCCAGCGCCAGCGCCCCGCACCTTCATTTCGCGATCAACCGGATGCAGGCTGGCCAGCATTGGTGGCAGGGGACTCCGATCAATCCCTATCCGCTGCTGACGGGGAAACAGTAGCCGCGGCCGTCTCACTCCGTCATTGCGACCCCGGCGAAAGCCGGGGGAAGCAATCCAGAATCGCGCTTGCTTAGCCTCCGGGCTGGATTGCCGCGTCGCTTCGCTCCTCGCAATGACGGGACGGCATGGCGTTGAAGTGTGGGCGGCGAGCGGCTAGAGCCCCCGCCGGCTCTTTTCCACTTTCTCCCGAGAGACAGACATGAAGATCAGCGGCGTGGACATCCGTCCCGGCAACATCATCGAATATGAGGGCGGCATCTGGCGCGCCACCAAGATCCAGCACACCCAGCCGGGCAAGGGCGGCGCCTACATGCAGGTAGAGATGAAGAACCTCATCGACGGCCGCAAGAACAACGTCCGTTTCCGCTCGGCCGAGACGGTTGAGCGCGTGCGGCTGGACACAAAGGACTTCCAGTTCCTCTATCACGACGGCGACATGCTCGTGTTCATGGACAAGGATAATTACGAGCAGGTGTCGCTGCCCGAGGACCTGCTCGGCGAGCCGGGTGAGTTCCTGCAAGATGGCATGGACGTGGTGATGGAGCTCTACA
>DASXCT010000040.1:0-20311 GCA_036491055.1 Allosphingosinicella sp. | reverse complement strand
CACGCGACCCCGATTATTTCGCCCTTCGCCTGTTCGCCGAGATGCTGGGCGGGGGCATGTCGTCGCGCCTGTTCCAGGCGGTGCGCGAGCACCGCGGCCTGGCCTACGCCATCGACGCCTATGCCGACACCCACGCCGATGTGGGGACCCTGGGCATCTACGCGGGGGCGGCGGCCAAGGACGCGGGCGAGGCGGCAGAGGTGGCGGCGGCCGAGTTCCTGGCCCTGGCCGAAGGCCTGCGCGAGGGGGAACTCGACCGGGCCAAGGCGCAACTGAAGGGCGGCACCTTCATGGCCCGCGAATCAGCCCTGGCCCGGGCCGAGCAGTCGGCGAGCCAGCTCTTGATGTTCGGCCGCATCCTGCCGCCCGCGGAAATCACCGCCGCGATCGATGCGGTGGGCCCGGCCAATATCGCGCGCCTGGCCGGGCGGCTGCTCGAACCGAGGCTTTGCGCCGGGGCGGTGCTCGGGCCGAAGCGGGCGATGGCGGCGGCGGAGCGGTTCCAACGGACCCTGTTCGGTTAGAGCTTTCTCCCAAGTGGCTGATTTTACGCCACCCTCTCCCTCGATGGGGGAGGGGTAGGGGAGGGGGTGATGGTGCTGCCTATGAGATTGGGTGTCGGCTGCACCTATGCTTTTCCGAGCTTCTCGCCTCGGACTCAGGCGCGGCGCCCCCTCCCAACCCTCCCCCATCGAGGGGGAGGGCTCATGCCTCGACTTCTGAATGCGAGTGGGCAATGGGGAATCTATGTCAGCCGAGACGAACGATATCGTGCCGGACAGCGAAAGGCGGGGCCTGATCGGGGCGCTGCCGCGGCCGCTTCGGCCTTATGCCTCCCTGATGCGGCTCGACCGGCCGATCGGGGCGTGGCTGCTCTTCTGGCCGGGCGCCTGGGCGGTGGCCCTGGCCGGCTTCGGTCCGCACGGCCTCGCTTTGATCCTGTGGCTCGCGCTCGGCGCCTGGGCGATGCGCAGCGCCGGCTGCGTCTATAACGACATCGTCGACCGGCGGCTCGACGCGGAGGTCGAGCGGACGCGGCTGCGGCCGCTGGCGAGCAAGCGGGCCTCGCTCGGCGGCGCCTGGGCCCTGCTCGTCCTGCTCTGCCTGATCGGCCTGTTCGTGCTGCTGCAGTTCGGGCGGACGGCGCAGATCGTCGCCCTGATCAGCCTCGCGCCGGTCGCGATCTATCCGTTCATGAAAAGGATCACATGGTGGCCGCAGGCCTGGCTCGGCATCGTCTTCTCCTGGGCGGCTTTGGTCGGCTGGCCGGCGGTGACCGGCGCGATGGATGCGACCGATTTCCTGCTCTACGCCGGCGCCATTTTCTGGGTCGTCGGCTACGACACCATCTACGCGCTCCAGGACCGGGAGGACGATGCCCTGGTCGGCGTCAAATCCTCCGCCTTGGCGCTCGGCCGCCATGCGCAGGCGGGGGTCGCGGCCTTCTATCTGATCGCCCTTTTGCTCTGCGCCCTTGCGCTCTGGCGGGTGCGGCCGGATGGATTGTCTTTGGTCGCGCTCGCCCCGATGGCGATCCATCTCTTCTGGCAGGCGGCCGCGCTGAAGCCCGAGGACGGCGCCGACGCGCTCGACAAGTTCCGCGCGAACCGCTTCGCCGGCCTGCTCATGTTCCTCGCCTGCACGGTCGTCGGCACCACCACCTGATCCATTGTCCCGGTGAAGGCCGGGATCTCCGCAAGGATGCCGGTGTCTTTCCGACCCGGAATCCCGGCCTCCGCCGGGATGACGGGGCCCGGCACTGGCTTTCCTTTTGCGCGGTCCCCACCTAAGCCGCCGCCATGCTTTCCATCTCCGAAGCCGAGGCGCGCGTCGCCGCTTTGATCGAGCGCGCGCGCCGCGCGGGCGCGGATGCCGCCGATGCCCTCTATTTCGCCGACGCGTCGTCGAGCGTGCAGGTGCGGCTCGGGGCGCTCGAGGACGTCTCGCGCTCGGAAGGCGAGGAGATCGGCCTTCGCTTCTTCCTCGGGCAACGCTCGGCCAGCGTCTCCTCCTCCGATCTCTCCGACGAAGCGCTTGCCGCCTTGATCGATCGTGCCGCGGCGATGGCCCGCGAGGCGCCGGACGATCCGTTCGCCGGTCTCGCGCCCGAGGCGCTGTTGATGAGAGGCGAGGCGCCCGATATCGACGGGGACGACGGCCTCGACCTGCCGGCGGCCGAGCTCAAGGCGCGGGCGCTGGAAGCCGAGCAGGCCGCGCGGGCGGTGCCGGGGGTGACGAACAGCGAGGGCGCCGGCGTGAGCGCCGGTCGCGGCACGATCGCGCTGGCCACCAGCCATGGCTTCTGCCGCGGCTTTGCAACCAGCCATTATGGCGGCTCGGCCAGCGTCGTCGCCGGCAGCGGCGGCGGGATGCAGCGCGATTACGCCTTCCACGGCGCCCGCCATTATGCCGATCTCGACGATCCCGAGACGATCGGCCGCGAAGCCGGCGAGCGCGCGGTCGCGCGGCTCGATCCGGCCAAGCTGCCGAGCGGCACCATGCCGATCGTCTTCGATCCGCGCGTCGGGACGAGCCTGATCGGCCACCTCCTCGGCGCGATCACCGGCCCCGCCATCACCCGCCGCACCAGCTTCCTCCTCGACCATGAGGGCAAGCAGGTCTTCGCCCCCGGCATCACGATCCGCGACGAGCCGCACCGGCCGCGGGGCCTCCGCTCCCGGCCGTTCGACGGCGAAGGCCTGCCGACGCATCCGACCGAATTGGTCGCGGACGGCGTGCTGACTGGCTGGCTGCTCGACAGCGCCTCGGCCCGCCAGCTCGGCCGCGCGCCGACCGGCCATGCCGCCCGCGGCGTCGGCGGCGCGCCGAGCGCAAGCGCGACCAACGTCCATCTCGCGCCGGGGCCGGTCTCGAAAGAGACGTTGATCGCCGATATCGGCCGCGGCCTCTACGTCACCGAGCTGATCGGCCAGGGCGTCAATCCGGTGACCGGCGATTACAGCCGCGGCGCGTCGGGCTTCATCATCGAAAATGGCCGGATCGGGCCGGCGGTGGCGGAGATCACCGTCGCCGGCAATCTGCTCGACATGTTCCGCAACCTCGCCGCCGCCGACGACCTCGAATATCGCCGCGCGGTCAACGTGCCGACCCTGCGGATCGAGGGAATGATGGTCGCCGGTGCTTGAGGCGGTCTCGCATATCGCCCGCGAGGCGGGGCGGATCGCCGCGACGCGCTGCGGCACCGCCTTCGACCGCTGGGAGAAGGCGCCCGGCAATCCGGTCTGCGCCGTCGACCTGGAGGTCGACGCTTTCCTGCGCGAGCGGCTGACCGCGCTCGACCCCGAAGCGGGCTGGCTGTCGGAGGAGACGCTCGACGCCTCGGACCGGATCGAGCGGCGCCGCCTCTGGGTGGTCGACCCGATCGACGGCACCCGCGATTTCCTGCGCGGGCGGAGCGGCTGGGCGGTTTCGATCGCTTTGGTCGAGGATCGGGTGCCGGTGCTCGGCGTGCTCGACGCGCCGGCGCGGGACGAGCACTGGACCGCCGAAGCCGGCAAGGGCGCCCGGCGCAACGGCGAGACGCTGCGGGCAAGCGGACGGACGTCGCTGGCCGGCGCCCGGGTGCCGGCGGACCAGCTCCCCACCGTCGATTCCGATCTCGTCGCGGTGCCCAGGCCCAATTCGATCGCGCTCCGCATCGCCATGGTGGCGGCGGGCGAGGCCGATCTCGTCGCCACCCTGCGCTGGGGCTTCGAATGGGACATCGCCGCCGCCGCCCTGATCGCCGCCGAGGCCGGCGCGACCGTGACCGGCGCGCTCGGCCAGCCGCTTGCCTTCAACACCGCCTCGGGCGAAGCCTTCGGCGTGCTGGTCGCGACGCCGGGCATCCACGCGGCCGCGGTCGAGCGCATCCGGGAGCGTGCGCTGGCGCTGGTCTGATCCCAGGGATCCAAACCCAGCCCCCGCAACGAGCGACCCCCTTCGGGGGCGGGCGCCTTTTGGCCGGTGGCGGCGTCGCTCGTCGGGCGCGATGTGCCAGCATCGCGCCTTTCCTCGCTCCTGGCCACCGGCCAAAATGCGCTCCGTCACGCCGCTGCGGGGCTGGGTTTGGATCCCTCCGGATTGCGTTTCGTCGCAAGGGCTTCGACTCTGCCGCGACGTAGCGTAGAATGGCTTGGACGGAGTCCGCTCATGAGGCCATTCTTCCTGTTCCTCTCGACCGCCCTGCTCGGCGCGGCGCCGCCGGCCTCGCAGCCCGCCGCGCCGGCCCGGCCCGATCCCGCCGCAACCGCCGATCCAGCGCAGCAGCCCGCGCCCGAAGGCGTCGCCATCGATCTCGGCAAGGATGCCTGGCAGCGCATGACCGTGCCGGTCAGCATCGACGGCAGCGGCCCCTACAAGTTCATCGTCGACACGGGGGCGGAGCGGACGGTGATCGCGCGCGATCTCGCGGAGAATCTCAAGCTCGATTCGAGCGGCAGGGCCCGGCTCTACAGCATGAGCGAGGTGAGCGACGTCAATACGGTGCTCATCCCCAGCCTCGAGGTTGGCGGCAAGCAATATCGCGACATCAAGGCCCCGACCCTCGACCCGCGCAATCTCGGCGCCGAGGGCATGCTCGGCGTCGATGCGCTCCAGTCGCAGCGCGTCTCCTTCGATTTCGCCCATAATGCGATGACGGTGGTCGCGTCGCACCGCCGGGAGGAGAGCTGGGAGCCCGATGCGATCGTCGTTTCGGCCAAGAGCCGCTTCGGCCATCTCATCCTCGTCGATGCCTCGGTCGAGGGCCAGAAGGTCTGGGTGATCGTCGACACCGGCGCGCAGGGGACGGTCGGCAACAGCGCGTTGCGCCACGCGCTCGAACGCCACCACAAATTGCCCGAGCCGACGCCGGTGACCATGGTCAGCGTGACCGGCGGCCGGGTGGTCGCCGACGCGACCGTCATCCGCAGCATCCGGCTCGGCCAGGCCTTCATCCGCGACATGCCGGTCGCCTTCGCCGACGTCGAGCCGTTCCGGAAGCTCGATCTGATGAACCGGCCGGCTTTGCTGCTCGGCATGGACGCGCTGAAGCTGTTCGACCGAGTCTCGGTCGATTTCGCCAACAAGAGCGTCCGCCTCCTCGCCCCCGGCCATTCCCGCGCTAACCCGGAGACGCGGATGGCCGCGGGGATGGGGCGCACGCACAGGGCGTGACGGAAGCGATCCCGTTCTGGACAGAAGGCCAAGCGGCCGTAGAACGGCTGCATGATCGTCGGTATCGACCTTGGCACAACCAATAGCGCGGCGGCGGTCTGGCAGGACGGCAAGCCGGTGCTCATCCCCAATCCGCTCGGCGATTTCCTGACGCCATCGGCGGTGGCGGTCGCGGAGGACGGCAGCCTCCTCATCGGCCTTGCCGCCCGTGAACGGATGGTCACCGATCCGGCCTCCGCCAAGACCCTGTTCAAGCGCACGATGGGCACCAGCGCGCGGTTTGCGCTCGGCCGCGGCCGCTATTCGTCCGAGGAGCTCTCCTCGATGGTCCTGCGCGGCCTCAAGGCGGATATCGAGGCGTACACCGGCGAAAGAATCGATCGGGCCGTGATCACCGTTCCCGCTTATTTCAACGACAAGCAGCGCAAGGCGACACGCCGCGCCGGCGAGCTTGCCGGCTTCGCGGTCGAACGGCTGGTCAACGAGCCGACGGCGGCGGCTTTGGCCTATGGCATCCACGAGTTGGACGAGGAATCGCCTTTCCTGGTCTTCGACCTGGGCGGCGGCACGTTCGACGTTTCGATCGTCGAGATTTTCGACGGAATCATCGAGGTCCGCTCGTCCGCCGGCAACAACCGCCTCGGCGGTGAAGATTTCAACACGGTTCTCGCCAACCTCGCTTTACAGCAGATAGGCCGGCGCGACTGGAAGCCTGCGCTCGATCCACGCTTGCAGGAGGTGCTTCGTGCCGCGTCGGAACGGGTCCGGCGACAGCTGACCGAGCAGGACGAGACGATGTTCGGTTTCGTCTGGCAGGACGAACGCTACGAGACCGTCATCGCCGCCGCCGCGTTCGAGGAGGCTGCCGGCGCTTTGATCGATTCGTTGCGCGAGCCGGTCGTCCGTGCCCTTCGGGACGGCGGCGTCCGCGTCGAGGAATTGAGCGAGATCGTCATGGTGGGCGGGGCCACCCGCATGCCGATCGTCCGCCGCGCAGTCACCCGCATGTTCGGCCGCTTCCCGTCCACGAACGTCCACCCCGATCACGCGGTAGCGCTGGGTGCCGCGGTCCAGGGCGCGCTTCAAGAGCGGGATGCCGCGCTCAAGGAAATCCGACTCACCGACGTCTGTCCCTTCACGCTCGGTGTCGAGAGCGCCGAGCATCTGCCGGGGGGCGGGATTCGGTCCGGCCTGTTTTCCCCGATCATCGAGCGCAACACGGTCGTTCCCGCGAGCCGGGTGGAGATGTTCCAGACGATGAGGGACGGCCAGCGCTCGGTCGAGCTTGGAATTTATCAAGGCGAATCGCGATTCGTGGCGGAGAATGTGAAGCTCGGCACCGTCACCATTCCGGTTCCGCCGAAGCGGGCCGGCGAAATTTCCCTGCAATGCCGGTTCAGCTACGACAGCAGCGGCCTTCTCGAGGTGGATGTGACCGTGCCGGAGACGGGCCAGGCGCGACAACTCGTCATCGTCGACGACGACGAGCAGGCGAATGGGAAGGATGTCGCCCGCCGTCGCGCCGAGCTCGCCAGGCTGAAGCTGCATCCACGCGACGAAGCGGCCAACGCCGCCGTGCTGGAGCGAGCCAAGCGTTGCTATGAGGAGAATATCGGGGAGAGGCGCACTCATGTCGCCGCGCTGATCTCCGGCTTCGAGACCGCGCTCGACGGCCAGGACCCGCGACGCGTGTCCACGGCGCGGGACGAGGTCGTTCGCGCACTCGACGAGATCGAGGGCGAGCGCATCCTTTGAGCCTGCGCGATCCCTGGAAGCAGCTCGGCATCGTGCCGACCGACGACGGCCGGACCGTCAAGCGCGCTTACGCCCGAGCCTTGAAGACGATCGACGTCGATGCCGATCCGGGTGCCTTCATCCGCTTGCGGGAGGCAATGGAAGCGGCGTTGTCCTGGGGTGTCCGGACTCCATTCTTCGCCGAACCTGAGGATGGGGAATGGCTCGCACACCCATCGGACGAAATGGTCGCCCAAAGCGATTGCGAAACCATTGTCGACGAAGAATCGCACGATCCTCTCGATTTCGATCCTCGGCCCGCACGCATGCATTCCGGCGACGATCGGCTCGAATCGCTGCGGGCCGAGCTGGAGCAATTGCTGTTCGGCGATTTGCCGCCCGAGCGAATCCGGATCGAGGCGGTGGGCAGGGAAATCCTGTCGCATCCTGCTCTCGCCGCCGTCGATTGCCTCGTCGAGGTCGAGCAATGGCTGATGCATGCAATCGCATCGGCGATGCCGCGATCGGATCCGCTGATCGAACCGGCGACGGCGCGGTTCGCCTGGCGAAGCTCCGGCCGCGACTGGAAACGGAGCTGGGCGCTCCAGCATGTCCTGCAGCGCCGCCGCGACCTCGCCTTTTTGGCCGATTGCGACCGTCCGCTCGCACAGCATCGCGTCGCGCTGAACGAGCTTCGGTCGCCGCCGAGACGCCGGCTGAGTCTTTTCAAGCTCGGCCTGGCGGGGCAGGTGACGGACTTCCTGCGGCTGGTCGAAGTCGAGCATCCGACGATCGAGCACGATTTCGATCCCGAGGCGCTCGCCTGGTGGCGCGACACTCTCGCCGGCCCGCGTCTCCCGGCAGACTTCTGGCCCGCGATGATCGGCGTTCCGATCGCGCTTTCCTTCTGTCTCTGGCTGCTCCTGGCGGAGAAGCAGGGCGGTGCGCCGTCGCTCGCGCTCGTCTATCCATTCGCTCTGGCCGCTACTTTCATGGCCATGCTGGTGGATGCGCGGCTGCGCGGGCAGGCACGCCGGCGCGCCCTGGCATTTCCTGCCGGTAGCCGTTTCCGCACGCTTTGGCCCTTTGCCGTCGTGCTCGCTCTTCCGCCCGCGGCCGCTTTGCTTCCGGACGGCCTGTGGACGATTTTCCTCGCGACCGGCGCCGCAGCGGCGGGCGCGCTCCTCCTCCTCTCGCGCCTCTGGATCGTTCGTTCCGAGCGCTCAGACAAGAGCCGCTATTTCCTGCCGCTGCTGGCGACCATCCTGTCGGTGGCGATCGTCGTTTACGCGCCCCCGGGGCAGGATCTGAGAATGATCGCGCCGCTTTCGGGCATGTGCTGGGTCGGGCTCGAATGCGGAGCCACGATCGAGCGGTGCATACTCGGCGCTCGCAAGATTATGCGCGACTTGGCCGTCGCCGCCTTGTTGCTGATCCTCGGAACGGCCGCGCTTTTGCTGGCGCACGGCTTTCCGAAGCCGCACATGCCGCTCTGGCTGCTGGCATTGGCGCCGGTCGCCGTGACCGCCGGCCAGCTTGGCGCGCCCTTGTTCGTGCCGAGCCGATGGCCGCAGCTCCTCGCGCGGATCTCGTGGATTGCCCTCGTCATCGCCTCGAATTTCGGGTTTGCCGGTTTCGACTATCTGTATCTTGGAGGCGCCCTCATCGCGCTCGCCTGCGCGGCCTTGCGCGTGGCCGGCGCCCTCCGGATGGAATGGAGCTAAGGTTTCTCCCGCGAGAGCCGGCTCATCAGGATCGCGGCGCGCCTGGCCTGGCAGGGGAATTCAGCCGCGGCGTCGGACATGGCGGCGGCGAGCAGGGCGCCAAGAGCGGGCAGGAAAAGGCGCATCCGGAAAGCACCTCGATTCTGCCGTCCTCCAGCGGGAAGGGACAGGCGCGTTCCGGAAGCGACGTTTCCGGGCAACGCGGGGCCATGCTAAGCGTTGCGGATACGTGCCGTTCATACGGCCGGGAGCTCGAACCGATGCGCCGATGGCTGATCCCGATCGCCTTTCTCGCCCTCGCCGCGCCCGCCGTGGCGCAGGATTGGCCGATGACGCCCGAATATGACGTGCTGCTGACCAGCTTCGAGATCGAGCCGCCGGTGATCCGGCTGAAGGCGGACGCGGCGGTGCGGCTGCGCTTCGTCAACAACAGCGCGCAGGCGCATCGCTTCGTGGCGCCGGGTTTCTTCCGCAGCATCGATCTGCGCGATCACGACCGGGCTTTGGTCCATGGCGGCGCGCTTCGGCTCGCGCCCTTTTCGGACGCGACGATCGCGTTCGTGCCGAAGGCGGGCCGCTATCCCGTCGCCGGCGACAATCTCTTCCGCCGGGAGCTCGGCATGAAAGCAGTGATCGTCGTTCAGTGAAGGAGGGGCCGATGGGCAAGGGAAAAGACAAGAAAAAGGGCAAGGGCAAGAAGGAGGACAACGTTCTCAAGATCCCCAAGCCGCTCCGCAAGGCGGGCAAGGAAGCGCTGAAGCTGGCCGGCCAGCCGGTCGTCTCGGAAGTGGTCGCCGCGGCGCTGCTGTCCGCCGCGGCGGCGCTGCGCAACGGCGAAACCGCCGCCAGGGCCGGCCGGAAGGCCGCCGGAAAGGCGGCGGACGCGGCCGAGGGGGCAAGCCGGGAAGCCTCCAAGATCGGCGATGCCCTGCGCGGCCTCGCCCTCGATCTGGCCCGCCGCACGCTCGACAATTGGGACCGGCCGGCCGCGGAAAAGCCGGCATCGCCGGGCCGGAAAGCGAGCGGCGGCGGCGGCCGGAAGGCCAAAGCGGGGACCTGATCCGGCCGCCGACTTACCCCCGTTATCCTCGTTTTCCACAGGCTGAATCCGCTTGGCGCGACTCGGATTCCGTGACAGCTTTCGTCGCGTGGATGGAAGGGACCGGCCCGGAAACGGATCGGCCCCGGCCTGAAGCGGCCGAAGGCGGGAGGCTCTTTCCCCTCAAAAGGAAGGTGCGGAACGCCGGAAGCAGGACGGTGGATGAAGCCGGGCCAGCATAAGCGAAAGCGGATGCGCGGCTGGATTTCGTGAAGCCGCCCGGCAGCGCCGGAAACCCTCGGGTCAAGGTTCTGCAACCGCCGGAACCGAAGCGGGAATCGCCCCGCCGAAGCGAAAGCGGAAAAGGTCCCGAACGAAGCTTGCTTCGGTCAGGACCGGCCGGAAAGGATGCGGGGTTCGCCCCGCGGACCGACGGCCAGGCGAAAGCGGGCTTCGGCCCGCTGGAGCCGGGCGGAACCGGAGGAGCTTGCTCCGAAGGGAAAGCCGAACGGGTCGAGACGGGGTTCGTCCCTGTCGAGGCTCGTGGCGGAAGATCGGAGCTCGCTTCGATCGGAAACCGATGGCGAAGGGAGAGGGGTTCGCCCCGATGCCTGAGCCGAACGGAACCGGCTCGGGGGCTTCGGCCCCCGGCTGGAACCGCCGGAGACCGGCTGCGCACCCGCGCCCCGCCGGCCGACGGAAGGGATCGAGGCCAGGCCGAACGGCCTGGTGCGAGACCCCGAAAGGCACTCTCCGCGCGCAAGCGCGGAGGGCGCCGACCGGGGAACGGCACGAGGCTCGCTTCGGCCGCGACCCGACCCACCCAGCGGGAGCCGCCACGCGACCCGGCGGCGGCGGTAGCTGGGACAGTGGGGGTTGGCGGCGACGCCAGCCCCCATTTGCTGTCGGCTCTTAGGTCCTCCCCTGCTTTTGCAGGGGAGGGGGACCACCCGAAGGGTGGTGGAGGGGCCTTGGCATGGAGCTGGCCCCTCCACCATGCTGCGCATGGTCCCCCTCCCCTCGAAATCGAGGGGAGGATTTATGAGCGGCACCTGTCCCCGCTTGCCCGATCCCGCTACAGCGCCGCCATGCTGAAGAAGAGCCCTCCCGACCTCGATTCCCTGCGCCTCATCGAGGAGCGCCTGCGCTGGCTGAGCGCCTGGACGATCCACAATGCCAACCATCTCCGCCCGAGCGGCGACGGGCTCAAGGTCGGCGGCCATCAGGCGAGCTGCGCGTCGATGACGGCGATCATGGCCGCGCTCTATTTCCACGCGCTCGGGCCGAACGACAAGGTGGCGGTGAAGCCGCATGCCGGGCCGGTGCTCCACGCCGTCCATTATCTGCTCGGCAACCAGTCGCGCGAGCAGCTTGAATCCTTTCGCGGCTTCGGCGGCGCCCAGAGCTATCCGAGCCGGACCAAGGACAGGATCCCGGTCGATTTCTCGACCGGCTCGGTCGGGCTCGGCGTCGCCGTCACCGCCTTCGCCAGCCTCGTCCAGGATTATCTTCTTGCTCATGGCATGATGGCGCCGGAGGAAGCCGGACGGATGGTCGCCCTGATGGGCGATGCCGAGCTCGACGAGGGCAATATCTACGAATGCCTGATCGAGGCCTATAAGCACGATATCCGCAATTGCTGGTGGATCGTCGATTACAATCGCCAGTCGCTCGACGCGACCACCGCCGACCGGATGTTCGGCCGCTTCAACGAGATCTTCGCGACCTGCGGCTGGCGGGTGGTGACGCTCAAATACGGCAAGGCGCTGGAGGCGGCCTTCGCCGAGCCGGGCGGCGACGCGCTGCGCGACTGGATCGACCGCTGCCCCAATGCCGATTATGCGGCGCTCACCTATCTCGGCGGCGGCGCCTGGCGCGAGCGGCTCCTCAAGGAAGCGCCGGCGACGAAGCCGATCCTCGCCGCGCGCGACGACGACCGGCTCGCCGCCTTGATGACCAACCTCGCCGGCCATGACATGGCGAGCCTCGTCGAGGCGTTCGACGGCGCGCAGGACGACGTCCCGACATTGTTCATCGCCTACACGATCAAGGGCTTCGGCCTGCCTTTCGCCGGCCACAAGGACAATCATGCCGGGCTGATGAATCCCGGCCAGATCGCCGCCCTTCGCGAGAAGATGGGCGTCGCCGAGGGCGCGGAATGGGAGCCGTGGGCGGGGCTCGGCGGCAATGCCGCGGAAGCGGCGCGCGCGGTCGCGGAGAATAGCCGCATCGCCCGGGCCAAGCGCGAGCGGCCGTGGGATCAGGTTTCCATTCCCGCGATCCCCGCGCCCTCGGGCGAGGAGCAATCGACCCAGGCGGCGTTCGGGCGGATCCTGCTCGACCTCAGCCGGGCCGGCTCCGACCTCGCCGACCGGATCGTCACCACGTCGCCCGACGTCACCGTCTCGACCAATCTCGGCGCCTGGGTGAACCAGCGCGGCCTGTTCCGGCGCCAGGACCTTGCCGACGTCTTCGCCAAGGCCAAGATCCCCTCCGCGCAGAAATGGGGCGGCGGCGAGGCCGGCCAGCATGTCGAGCTCGGCATCGCCGAGAACAATCTGTTCCTAATGCTCGCCGCGCTCGGCCTCGCCGGCGATTTGTTCGGAACGCGCCTGTTCCCGATCGGCACGGTCTACGATCCGTTCATCGCCCGCGGCCTCGATGCGCTCAATTATGCCTGCTACCAGGATGCGCGCTTCATGCTGGTGGCGACGCCGTCGGGCGTGACGCTCGGGCCGGAAGGCGGCGCGCACCAGTCGATCAACCCGCCGCTGATCGCGCTCGGCCAGCCGGGCCTGCGCCATTACGAGCCGGCCTTCGTCGACGAGCTTGCGCTGCTGATGGCGGAGAGCTTCCGGCTGATGCAGGCGCCGGACGGGGAGAGCGTCTATCTCCGCCTCACCACCCGCACGGTCGCGCAGGCCGAACGGCCGGACGAAAGCTGGAAGCAGGGCACCATCGCCGGCGGCTACTGGCTGCGCGAACCCGCGCCCGGCGCCGAGGCGGCCCTGGTCTATAGCGGCGCGCTCGCGCCCGAGGCGCTCGCCGCCTGGGAGACGCTGAAGGACGATGTTCCCGGCCTCGGCCTGCTCGCCATCACTTCGCCGGACCTGCTCCATCGCGGCTGGAGCGCGCGCCGCCGCGGCCGCTGGGCGGATGGGGTGAGCGCCGAATCGCACGTCGAGACTTTGCTGTCGCCGCTCGCGCGCCATGCCGGTCTCGTCACCCTGATCGACGCGGCCCCGGCTTCGCTCTCCTGGCTCGGCGGCGTTCGGGGCCAGAAGGTGAGCCCGCTCGGCGTCGAGCGTTTCGGCCAGACCGGGACCCTCGAGGATCTCTACCGCGAATATCGGCTCGACGTGCCGGCCATGGTCGAGGCGATCGCCGAGCTTTTTCTCGACTGATCGCGCGCGGCCAGGAAAACGACGCCGCCTTGCCGCGCCGTTCGCCGAACCCTTTCGTCGCTTTTTCTCGCGCTCATTCGTCCTGGGGGCCGTCGTCGCCGTCGGAAGGCGGCGGCGCGGGCGGCGCGTTGACCGTCGGCGGCTCGCGGTTTGGCGGCTGGTCGCGCCGGTCGCCGGACGAGGGCTGGGCGGAAACGCTGACGCCGTTGCCGTCGATGTCGACGCCGAGCTGGAAGCCGCTATTGCCGAGCGGCACGTCGAAGCTGAGATTGCCGGTCGCCTCGACCGGCTCCTCCTCCGGCGGCGGCGCCGCGGCCTGGACCGGATTGGTGCCGAGCGCGGCGGCGGTGAAGTCGCGCCAGATCCGCGCGGGAAGGCCGCCGCCCGCCACCTGGCCGAGCGGCGTGTTGTCGTCATTGCCGACCCACACGCCGACGACGAGATCGCCGGCGAAGCCGACGAACAAGGCGTCGCGATTGTCCTGGCTGGTGCCGGTCTTGCCATAGGTCGGCACTTCCAAAGCGGCGCCGCGGCCGGTCCCCTGCTGGACGACGGCGGAGAGCAGATCCTTCATCCGGTCGAAATTGGGATCGTGGGTCTGGCCGGCGGCATAATGGCTCCACATACGCTGCCACCAGGGCTGCTCGGGCTCGTCCAGCCCCCGCGCCCGCACCGGATAGGCGCCGGCCGCGACCGCCGCATAGGCCTGGGTCAATTCGAGCAGGGTGATGCCCGACGTGCCGAGCGCGAGGCTCGGATTGTCGGCGAGCGGGCTGGTGACGCCGAGGTCGCGCGCGGCGCGGATGACGTTCTGCCGCCCGACCTTCTCCGACACCCGCACGGCGGCGACGTTGCTGGAGAGAGCGAAGGCTTCGCGCAGGGTCAAGGTGCCGCGATAATGGTTGCTGCTGTTCTTCGGCTGCCAGTCGCCGATCTTGAGCGGCTTGTCCTCGATCGTCGAATCCGGACTCATCCCTGCGCGCATGGCGGCGAGATAGACGAAGAGCTTGAACGTCGAGCCCGGCTGGCGCCGCGCCTGGGTGGCGCGGTTGAACGGGCTCGTCGCATAATCCTTGCCGCCGACCATCGCGACGACCCGCCCGTCGGGATGCATGGCGACGAGCGCCACCTGCGCCTTGCCGAGGCCGGCATTCTGCACCGTCTGCAGCGCGAGCTTCTGCAGCCGCGATTCGAGCGTGGTCTGGACCGTCTGCTCGCCATAGGCATCGTCGCCCTGCTGGGTACGGGCACGGGCGGTCGGAAGCACCCAGTCGGCGAAATAGGTGCCGGTCGGCACGGGCCGGTTCGATTCGACATGGAGCCGCGCCGGCCGCAGCGTCCGCGCCTTGGCGGCAGTGATGACATGGTCGCGCACCATCGTCCCGATCACCACTTTGGCGCGCGCGCGCGCCCCGGCGAGGTTGCGGGTCGGCGCGAGCGACGACGGCGCCCTGACCAGGCCGGCCAGCATCGCCGCCTCCGGGACGGTGAGCTTCTCCGGCCCGTGGCTGAAATAATGCCAGGAGGCGGCGCGCAGGCCGTAGACATTGTCGCCGAAATAGACGTTCGAAAGATAGCGTTCGAGGATCTGGTCCTTGGTCAGCCAGGCTTCGAGCCAGAAGGCGATCAGCACCTCCTGCGCCTTGCGGGCGGCCGTCCGCTTGGCGTTGAGGAAAGAGATCTTGGCGAGCTGCTGGGTGATCGTGCTGCCGCCCTCGCGCACCCCGCCGGCGCCGATGTTGCGGATGGCGGCGCGGGCGATGCCGCGCAGGCTGATGCCGAGATGGTGGTAGAAGCCGCGATCCTCGATCGAGACGAAGGCGGCGGGCACATATTTGGGGAGCTCGGCAATCTTGACCGGCTCGTCGATCTCGGCGCCGCGCCGGGCGATCGGCTCGCCTTCGGCCGAGACCAAAGTGAGGCCCGGCGCCGCGATCGGCTGGAGCGACTTGGAGAGCGGGGCGGTGATCGCGAGCCAGGCGACCAGCAGCATGAACAAAGCGAGCAGGCCGAGGACGATGTGCCGCCAGCGCAGGCCGAACGGCCGCCGCCAGCCGCGGCGCGGCCGTTCCGCCGGCGCCGGCGGCACCGGATCGAGCGGGCCGGGCGGCTCCGTCGGCACCGTCTGCCACTGGACGGGTTCGTCCCAACGCATCGCGCTTCCTTACCGCAGAATAAGCGTCAGGAAATCCGCTTTCCGCTCCAAGCGTCGGCCAGCCGTTCGGGCCGGATCCGCTCCGGCGCGACTCCGAGCGCGGCAAGCCCGTCCGGCCAGGCGCCGCCCGTCGCCAGCGCCTCGACGATCGCGGCCATGGCCGGCGCGGTCTGGAGGCCGTAGCCGCCCTGGCCGACCAGCCAGAAGAAGCCGGGCACCGCCGGATCGAAGCCTGCGGTCGGCACGCGGTCGGCGACGAAGGAGCGCAGCCCCGCCCAGCGATGGGCGATGCGGGTGACGGGAAGCTCGGTGTAGCGCTCGACCTGCCCGGCGGCGAGGGCGACGTCATAATCCTCGGGCCAGGCGTCGCCTGGATCGTCCTCGACCTCGTCGACCGGCGAGGCGAGGATCTGCCCTGCTTCGGGCAGCATGTAGAAGTCGCCGGCGGCGCTGTGGGTGAAGGGCCAGGCGGCGATCTTCGTTCCCGGCGGCGGATCGATGGCGATGATCGTCCGTCTTTTGGGCTGCAGGCCGAGCGGCCGGACGCCGGCCAGCCGCGCGAAACGATCGCCCCACGATCCGGCGGCGTCGATCAGGACCGGCGCCGACCAGGTCTCGCCCTGCTCGGTCCGCACTTCCCAGGTTTCGCCGTGCAATCGGGCGGAGGCGATGCGCCGGCCCATGCGCAATTCGCCGCCGCCTGCCCGGACGGCGCGGGCGAAGGACTGGAGCAGGGCATCGGCGTCGAGCTTCAATCCGGTCGGATCGAGCACCGCCGCGATCGCGCCGTCGCCCCCCGTCCGAAGCGCCGGGGACAAAGCGGCGATCTCCGCCGGATCCTCGATCCATCGGATCGCGTCGGTGAAATGCGCCATCTCCGTGCGCAGGGCGATGAGGGCGTTGAGGCTTCCCTCGGTCGCGAAATAGAGGCTCGGCATCGCGCGGGCGATCGGAGTCTCGCAAAAGCCTTCGGGCTGGGTCTCGTAGAAGCTCCGGCTCCAGGCGGTGAGCCCGCGCACCACCGCATTGCCGATGCCGTAATGGCTGAACGAGACGCTGCGGCCCGACGAATGATAACCGAGCGCCTCCTCGGCCTCGAGCACCACCACCCTGCCGTGCCGCACCAGCCGCGCCGCCGCGGAAAGCCCGGCAATGCCGCCGCCGACGATCAGGAAATCGGGGTTGGTCATGGCGGCGGTCTATCTCCCGCTACCGATGAGAGGGCAAGGCGGCCATGCTCCTCCCCGGAACGGGGAGGGGGACCGCCGCCGAAGGCGGTGGTGGAGGGGTCGCTCGCACCGTGCCACGACCCCTCCACCGCACTTCGTGCGGTCCCCCTCCCCGTTCCGGGGAGGAGCCATCCTTTGTGGAATCGGTTGCCGCTGCTTCAAGTCGAATCCGGGACGATCCTGATCGGCCCCAGCCGCATTGAAGGCCGCGCTCCGACGGCTGGCGCCGCCCCGCATCGCACGCTAGGGAATCGCGTCCCCAGGAGAGACGAGCATGAACGAGCGAATCCGTCCGCCGGAGGCCGCGACCCGGGACACCCACTGCACCCTCGCCGATTACGAGGCGCGTTATCGCCGCTCGCTCGACGATCCGGACGGCTTCTGGGCCGAGGAGGCGCGGCGGATCGACTGGTTTCGTTTCCCGACCCGGATCGCCGACTGGTCCTACGATCCGGTCGACATCAAATGGTATGAGGACGGCATCCTCAACCTCTGCCACAATTGCGTCGACCGGCATCTGGAGAGCCGCGCGGACGACGTCGCCATCCTGTTCGAAGGCGACGAGCCGGGCCAGGGCCGAAGCATCACCTTCGGCGCGCTCCACCGCGAGGTGGTGCGGATGGCGAACGTGCTCAAGGAGCTTGGCGCGGCCAAGGGCGACCGCATCACGCTCTACATGCCGATGATTCCGGAGGCGGCGGTGGCGATGCTCGCCTGCGCCCGGATCGGCGCGATCCACAGCGTCGTCTTCGGCGGCTTTTCGCCCGAGGCCCTGCACGGCCGCATCGAGGATTGCGCGAGCAACCTCGTCATCACCGCCGACGGCGGCATGCGCGGCGGCAGGCTGGTGCCGATCAAGGCCAATGTCGACGCGGCGCTGGAGCGCGGCCCTTCGACAGGCTCAGGACAGGGCGTGCGTTCGGTCCTCGTCGTCCGCCATCTCGGCAACGAGATCGGCTGGGTCGAAGGGCGCGACCATTGGTACCATATCCTCGGCGAGACCGTTCCGGACGAATGCCCGTGCGAGCCGATGAACGCCGAGGACCCGCTCTTCATCCTCTACACGTCGGGCTCGACCGGAAAGCCCAAGGGCGTGCTCCACACGACCGGCGGCTATGCCGTCTGGACCGCGGCCACTTTCTCTAATGTGTTCGACTACAATCCCGGCGAGATCTTCTGGTGCACCGCCGACGTCGGCTGGGTCACCGGCCACTCCTATGTCGTCTACGGCCCGCTCGCCAACGGCGCGACCACGCTCATGTTCGAGGGCGTGCCCAATCATCCCGATTTCTCGCGCTTCTGGGATGTGGTCGAGCGCCACAAGGTCGACATCTTCTATACGGCGCCGACCGCGATCCGCGCCCTGATGCGCGAGGGCGAGGGGCCGGTGAAGAGGCACGACCGTTCCTCGATCCGCCTGCTCGGCACGGTCGGCGAGCCGATCAACCCCGAAGCCTGGCGCTGGTATTACGAAATTGTCGGCGAAAGCCGTTGCCCGATCGTCGACACCTGGTGGCAGACCGAGACCGGCGGGATCATGATCACTACCTTGCCCGGCGCGCACGACATGAAGCCGGGCTCGGCCGGGCGGCCCTTCTTCGGGATCGAGCCGCAGCTCGTCGACGGCGACGGGACCGTGCTCGAAGGCCCCGCCTCCGGCAATCTCTGCATCGCGCGCTCCTGGCCGGGCCAGATGCGCAGCGTCTATGGCGATCATGAGCGCTTCGTTCAGACCTATTTTTCGACCTATCGCGGCAAATATTTCACCGGCGACGGCTGCCGCCGCGACGAGGACGGTTATTACTGGATCACCGGCCGGGTCGACGACGTGATCAACGTCGCCGGCCACCGGCTCGGCACCGCCGAGATCGAAAGCGCGCTCGTCAGCCATCCCAAGGTCGCCGAGGCCGCGGTCGTCGGCTATCCGCACGACATCAAGGGGACCGGCATCTATTGCTACGTCACCCTGATCGCCGGCGAGGAAGGCGACGCGGCGCTGGAGCGCGAATTGCGCGACCAGGTCCGCCGGGAGATCAGCCCGATCGCAAGCCCCGACCTCATCCATTTCACGCCGGCCTTGCCCAAGACCCGCAGCGGCAAGATCATGCGCCGCATCCTGAGGAAGATCGCGGAGAATGAGTTCGGCAGCCTCGGCGACGTCTCGACCCTCGCCGATCCGTCTTTGGTCGACAGCCTGGTCGAAGGGCGGCGCAATCGTTGACTCTCGCCATCCGCGAGGAAGATCTTTCGAGCGAGGCGGTGCGGGCGCTGCTGGCCCTGCATCTCTCGGCCATGCATGCCAACTCGCCGCCGGGCCATGTCTTCGCGCTCGATCTTTCGGGCCTGAAGGCGCCGGGCGTCGCCGTCTGGACCGCATGGGTGGATGATGCGGTCGCCGGCATCGCCGCGCTGAAGGCGCTCGGCGGAGGCACGGGCGAGATCAAGTCGATGCGCACCCATCCGAACCATCTGCGCAAGGGCGTGGCCGCGGCCCTGCTCGACCATATCGTCGCCGAGGCGCGGCGGCGGGGGATGAAGCGGCTGAGCCTGGAGACCGGCCGCGGCCCGGCCTTCGAGCCGGCAATCGCCTTGTACCGCAGCCGCGGCTTCGCCGACGGCGAACCGTTCGGCGACTATGTCCGCAGCGCCTTCAACCGCTTCCTTCATCTCGGCTTGTGAAGCGCGGCGCGGGCGCGGGCTGCACCACGGTCTCTACCTCCACGAACGTGCCGCGCGCCGCATTGTGCGGGTGAAGCGGGGCGTCGGCGAGCGACAGGATTGGCGCGACGCAGGCGTCGGTCCCCTCGAGCAGATCGCAGAACCAGGCCCGCGGGTGCGCGCGGAAGGCCGCGATCAGCTCCTCCCTGAGCCCGAGATCGTGCTGGGCTGAGCGCAGGTCCATTTTCTCCTTCAGGATTGCGAAGAATTGGGGCTCGAGCGCGCCGACCGCCACCCACTCACCGTCCGCGCATCGATAGACGTCGTAATAAGCGCGGCCGGTATCGAGCAGGTTCGTGCCCCGCTCATCGGTCCACATGCCCGCCGCCTTCAGCGACCAGGTCAAAGCGGAGATCAGGGCCGCGCCGTCGACCATCGCGCAGTCGATCACCTGGCCCTTGCCGCTGCGCTTCGCGGCGAGGATTCCGGCCAGCATCCCAAAAGCGAGCAGCATGCCGCCGCCGCCGAAATCGCCGACCGCATTGACCGGCGGCACCGGCGGACCGCCGGCGCGGCCATAAGTGTGCAGCGCGCCGGCAAGGGCGATGAAGTCGATGTCGTGCCCCGCCGCGCCGGCGAGCGGGCCCTCCTGGCCCCAGCCGGTCATGCGGCCGTAGACGAGCCGGGGATTGTCGGCGAGCAGCACGTCGGGCCCGAGGCCGAGCCGCTCCATCGCGCCGGGACGGAAGCCCTCGATCAGCCCGTCCGCATCCCGCGCCAGCGCGCGGATGCGGGCGGCGCCGTTCTCGCTGCGCAGATCGAGGCGGATGGTCGAGGCGCGGCTGCGGCCGAGAATGTCGAATTGGGGCGGGATGACCGGTTCGCGATCCTCGCGCTCGACGCGGATGACGGTGGCGCCATGATCGGCGAGCATCATGCCGGCGAAGGGCACGGGACCGATCCCGGCCAGCTCGACGATCCTCAGCCCCTCCAGCACGCCTGTCATGACCCCATTGATAGGGGCGGCAAGCCGTGGCGACCACCCGTGCATCATTGTCATCCCGGCGGAGGCCCATAAGCGCTAAGTTTAGCATGGGATGGTTTGGCTTTGTCGCTTGCGGGGCGGTTCAGTGATTCGTTTTCGGATCTGATCGGCGCGGGCGAAGATCCGGCCGAGGGATATTGGGCCGAGGACGGCGTGGACGAGCGCC
>DASXCT010000039.1:0-64638 GCA_036491055.1 Allosphingosinicella sp. | reverse complement strand
CGAGACCCTGACCTTCGATGCCAGCGCGGAGATGGACGGGACCTACCGGATCATCGGCGGGGCGGGCAACGACACCCTCATCGGCGGGCACGGCAATGACAGCCTGTCGGGCGGCGCAGGCGCGGACACGCTGACCGGCGGTGCGGGGAACGACGTCTTCCTCTACCGCGCGGTCGCCGATTCAACCCCGGGCAGCCACGACACGATCACCGACTTCACATTGGGCGACATGATCAACCTCGCCCAGATCGACGCCAACACGACCAAGGCGGGCGACCAGGCCTTCACCTTCATCGGCAATGGGGCGTTCGACCACCATGCCGGCGAGCTGCAGGCGATCGACAATGGCGGCGGCAGCTGGACGGTCTCGGGCGACGTCAACGGCGACGGCGTCGCCGACTTCCAGATCATGGTCAACGTCACCGGCGGACATACGCTCGGCGCGCACGACTTCAATCTGTAGCGGGCGATTTCGGACGACCGCGGTCTGCGGCAACCGCCCGTAAGATGGTTCGCGCAGAGACGCAGAGACGCAGAGAGGCCGAGGGTACAAAGAGCGCCCTGCCGATCCGGCGAAGCCGGGATTGAATGTCATGACGGGGAGGCTGTGCGGTCCGTCATGGAACGCAGAGTCCCTGCGTCTCTGCGTCTCTGCGCGAACCAAATCGGGCGTTCGGCGAGATCCCACCGATCGGCGGATCGGCTCCTTTCGCATTCGATAGCGCTACGCGCGCGGCGGGTGGGTTACCGCCCGATTCCGGTGCGGACCACGGCCGGCGCGGAGCAGCCGCCGATGAGGCGATCGACGGCGAGATATTCGGAAGCCGGCGGTTCCTCGCCGAGGCGGTGGAGGCCGTGCGTCTTCGCGCCGTCCTTCGCGTAGGTGACGTGCGCGCCGCAGCGCGGCGGGGCGGCGGGCTCGGGGATGCGGACGACTTTCGGGGTGGCGGCCGAGGCGGCCAGACTTGCGAGCAGGAACAGCATCTTGCAGGCTCCCTTTCCTCCGATTCGTCATAGCAGGAATGGGCGCGGATGGGGAGGCCGCCATCGCATCCGGGGGGAGGACGCGGACGCCTTCCCGCATTAGGGAGGATTCATGAGTCTTCGCCTTCCGCTTCTCGCCGCCGCCCTGCTGCTCGGTTCGGCCGCGGTGCCGCCGCGCGGCCTCGATTCGGATACCGCCGCCTGGTGGCGGACGACGGCCTTTCTCTCCAGCGACGCGATGGCGGGGCGCGACACCGGGTCGGCCGGCTTCGAGCGGGCGGCCCACATTGTCGCGCAGCGTTTCGCGCAAGCGGGGCTGAAGCCGGCCGGCGACAACGGCACCTGGTTCCAGCGCGTGAATTTCAGCGAGGTGCGGGTGGACAAGGCCGGCACGTCCTTCCGCATCGTGCGCGGCGACGGCACCGGCGCGCCGCTCGCCTTCCTCCACCAGATCACGGTCCGGCCGACCGACGCGCTGCCGCCGTCGCTCGACGCGCCGCTCGCCTTTCGCGGCACCTGCTCGCGCGCCGAGATGCAGAATGTGCGCGGCAGGATCGTCATCTGCTTCAACGCCCGTCGTACCGCCGGCGAACGCAGCGCCGCGGCGGTGGCGGAAGGCGCGGCCGGGCTGATCGCGGTCGACAATCCTTATTTCACCGTCGAGCCGCCGCGCTGGCCGGTCGCTTATGCCCGCATCGTCCGCATCGCCGGCGACGCTCCGCCCCGCGACGCGGCCCTGCCGGTGATGCGGCTCAACGCCGATGCCTTTGCCGCGCTCATCCACGGTTCGGGCCACGATGCGGCGGCGATCCTGCGCGCCGGCGGCAAGGACCAGCTGCTGCCCCTGTTCGACGTGCCGGCGCGGCTGCACGCGACCTTCCATGTCGCGCGGGCCCATTATTCCTCGCCCAACATCGTCGGCATCCTGCCGGGCACCGATCCGAAGCTTCGTGGCGAGACGGTCGTGCTCGGCGCCCATCTCGACGGCTACGGCCATGGCGAGCCGGTCAACGGCGACCGGCTCTATAACGGAACGCTCGACGATGCCGCTTATGTCGCCTTGCTCACCCAGCTCGCCGACCGGCGGCACGGGCGCGGCTACCGGCGCAGCATTCTGTTCGTCGCCTTCACCGGCGAGGAGAAAGGGCTGCTCGGCTCGACCTGGTTCGTGCGCCATCCCTCGGTGCCGCTTGCCAATGTCGCGGCGATGATCAACCTCGATCAGCTCCGCCCGCTCTTTCCGCTCAACATCCTCACCATGCTGGCGGTGAACGACACCAATCTGGGTGAGACGGCGAAGCAGGTGGCGGCGCCGATGGGCATCCGCATCCAGGCCGATCCCGAGCCGGAGCGCGGCCTGCTCCAGCGCGCCGACCATTGGCCGTTCCTGAAAGCGGGCGTACCGGCGACCGGCTTCATCTTCGGCTATGTGCCCGGCACCGACGCCGAGCGCCGCTACCGGCTCTGGTACCGAACCCGCTATCACAGCCCCGGCGACGACGTGACCCAGCCCATGGACTTCGCGGCGGCGGCGAAGTTCAACCAATTCTTCTACCGGCTGGTCGCCGCGGTGGCGGATGGGGAGCGCCGGCCGGCTTTCACGACGCAGAGGCATTAGGACCGACGGGTTCAGCCCTCCCGATGAGGAATGCACGTCGCAAATCCTCCCCCTCGATGGGGGAGGTTGGAGGGGTGTGGTCTCCGCCGGCATCAAGCCCCTCGTCCAGACTCACCCATTGAAGGGGAGGGGCGCATGATCGACACGCGGGGAGCGAAAGCTTCGGTTTGGCCGTTACCCCTCCGGCCCGGGGTTGCAGCGAGGATGGGGAGAGGATGGATTATCAGGCTCTGCTCGAGGACGTGGTCGGCGACGTCTCGGCTTATCGGGGGCAGGGGAATGTCGCCGCTTACATTCCGACGCTAGCCCGCGCCGATCCGGAGAAAATGGGGATCGCGCTCGCGCTCGAGGACGGTTCGGTCTTCGCCGCCGGCGATGCCGGGGAAGCCTTTTCGATCCAGAGCATTTCCTACGTCTTCGCCTTGTCGCTCACCCTCGATCACCAGAAGGCGGCGCTGTGGAACCATGTCGGCCGCGAGCCGTCGGGATCACCGGTCAACACCATCTTCCAGCTCGAAATGGCGCGGGGCAAACCGCGCAATCCGTTGACCAGCGCCGGCGCGATCGTCGTCTGCGACCAGCTCATCGCCGGCGACAGCGCCGACGAGGCGCTCGAGGAAATGATCCATTTCCTGCGCGAACGCGCGGACGACGCGGGCGTCGCGATCGACGAGACGCTCGCCATGGCGGAATCGCAGGCGGGCGCCTTCAACCGCAGCCTTGCCTATTTCATCTCCGCCTTCGGCAACCTCGAAAATCCGGCCGACGAGGTGCTGTCGCTTTACTATCGGATCTGCTCGATCGCGATGAGCTGCCGCCAGCTCGCGCGCGCTTCGCTCTACCTCGCCTTCGACGGCATGGACCCGGTGGCCGGCAAGCTGGTGACGGTGGCTTCGCGGGCGCGGCGGATCAACGCCCTGATGCTGACCTCCGGCCATTACGACAATTCAGGCGACTTCGCCTTCCGCGTCGGCCTGCCCGGCAAGAGCGCGATCAGCGGCGCCATCGTCGCAATCATTCCCGGCACCGGCACCGTCTGCGTCTGGTCGCCCGGCCTCAATTCGGCCGGCACCTCGCTGGTCGGCGCGATGGCGCTGGAACGGCTGGTCGAGCGCACCGGCTGGTCGCTGTTCGGCCACGGCCGGGTGGCGGACTAGCGCCTTGTCCTCCCCGGAACGGGGAGGGGGACCGCGCGTAGCGCGGTGGAGGGGGTCCGGCACCCGGCACGACACTTGGCATGGGGAGCTTTGGCGCGGCACCCGGCACGAAAATCGAGGGCTCAGAACCTGGCGCGAGCCCCCCTCCACCGCGCTGCGCGCGGTCCCCCTCCCCGTCCCGGGGAGGACATTCGCTACTTTGCCCTTGGCGTCCGCCCCGCGGCGCCATAGACGCGGCGCAAAACAAGGGATGGGAGACTCGCGCCGATGAAGAAAGCCCTTTTGCTCGCCACCGCTCTGGCATTCGCGGCGGCGCCGCTCGCCGCGCAGGAGACGCCGCGCCGGCCGGACCGCGCCGCCGAGCCCGTCGAGAACCAGCGCCCCGACGCCACCCGCACCGCCTCGCCCGACCGCGGCGTGATTTTCCAGCCGGAGAGCGTGTCGAGCGACGGCTTCGTCACCGTCGAGGGCCAGAGGATCGACTATCGCGCGATCGCCGGCACCCTGGTCGTCCACCCCAAAGGCTGGGACGATGCCGCCTGGCGCGCCCGCGCCGCCAATCCGCCGGGCGAGAACAAGCCGGGCGCGCTCGGCGAGGAGGACAAGAACCCGCAGGCCGAAGCCTCGATGTTCTACGTCGCTTATTTCAAGAAGGGCGCGCCGTCGGCGGACCGGCCGATCACCTTCCTCTACAATGGCGGCCCCGGCTCCTCGACCGTGTGGCTGCACATGGGCGCGTTCGGGCCGCGCCGGATCGTCACCGCCGACCATGAGCATACGCCGGCCGCGCCCTACACCCTGGTCGACAATGCGTTCAGCCTCTTGGACGCGAGCGATCTCGTCTTCATCGACGCGCCCGGCACCGGCTTCAGCCGCATCGCCGGCAAGGACAAGGAGAAGGCCTTTTGGGGCGTCGACGCCGACGCTTACGCCTTCAGCCAGTTCATCCTTGGGTTCCTCTCCAAATATGGCCGCTGGAACTCGCCCAAATATCTGTTCGGCGAGAGCTATGGCACGCCGCGCTCGGCGGTGGTGGTGAACGAGCTGGAGACCCAGGACGACGTCGATTTCAACGGCGTGATGTTGCTGTCGCAGATCCTCAATTTCGACATCGACGCCGACGGGCCGGAGAACAATCCCGGCATCGACCAGGCCTATATCGCGGCCTTGCCGACCTATGCCGCGACCGCCTGGTATCATAATAGGCTGGCCGGGCCGCGCCCCGACAATCTCGAGACCTTCCTGCACGAGGTCGAGCAGTTCGCGACCACCGATTATGCGATGGCGCTCGAACAGGGGAGCGAGCTCGACCCGCAGCGCCGCCAGCAGATCGCCCAGCGCCTCGCCGGCTATACCGGCCTCCCGGTCGATTATATCCTCAAGGCCAACCTCCGCATCAGCGGCGGCGAGTTCGAGAAGAATTTACAGGATCCGGCCGGGCTGACGACGGGCCGGCTCGACACCCGCTTCTCCGGCCCGAGCATGGACCCGCTCAGCAAGGAGGCCGATTACGATCCGCAATCGGCGGCGATCAGCTCGGCCTATGTCTCGGCCTTCAACGATTATGCGAGGAACCACCTCGGTTATGGCGGCGAGACGACCTTCCGGCCCGAGGTCGACGTCTTCAAATATTGGGATTTCAAGCACCAGCTCCCCGGCCAGAACATTGCCTTTCCGGGCGCGACCAACGTCATGACCGACATGGCGCAGGCGCTGAAATACAATCCCAACCTCCGCGTGATGGTGGCGGGCGGCTATTTCGATCTCGCGACGCCCTTCTACCAGGGCTGGTACGAGATGCATCACCTGCCGATCCCGCAGAATCTGCTCAACAATATCGAGTTCCATTATTATCCGTCGGGCCACATGGTCTATGCCAACGAGCAGTCGCTGAAGAGCCTGCACGACGATGCCGCCGCCTTCATCCGGCGGACCAGCAGCGGCCGCTGAGGCGCGCGTCGTGGGGGCCGAGGTGGGAGGCCGGCGGCGGATCCTCGCCGCCGGCGCCGCGCTGGCGGGCCTCGGTGTCGTCCTCGGCGCGTTCGGGGCGCACGGGCTCAAATCCGTGCTCGACGCGGATCGGCTCGGCTGGTGGCAGACGGGCGTGCAATACCAGGTCTGGCACGGGCTGGCGCTGGTCGCGCTCATCGCGGCGCCGCTCGACCGGCCGAGGCTTCCGGCCTGGCTGCTCGGCGCCGGCGCCTGCCTCTTCGCCTTCAGCCTCTACGCGATGGCGCTGACCGGCTGGCGCTGGCTCGGCGCGGTGACGCCGCTGGGCGGTGTGGCTATGATCCTCGGCTGGGCATTGGTCGCCTGGCGTGCCGCGACGGAAAGCAGGCCGGCGAAGCGTTGAGAGGCCGGACCGTTCGAAGGCCAGAAAATGGTTCGCGCAGAGACGCAGAGACGCAGAGACGCGGAGCGTCCGTCCGGCGAAGCCGTCGATCTCGAATCACCTCCGGCATTCGCCGGGCCTGGTGACGGTCTCGGACTCCCTGCGCCTCTGCGTCTCTGCGCGAACGATCTCCTGCCCCTGCCTCCGGTCGCGGCCGGTCGACTCCGCTTTCCGCCGGCGGCCATCGGGAGCGCGAAAGGCTTGCGCAACGGAACCAAGCGCCTTCGTGCGCGCTCGCTCTTGGGAGATGAAAGCAAAGGCAGGATCATGAGCGAACTGGATCAGAAAGACCGCGACGAACTGAGCGAATCGAAATACGCCTTCCCCAAGGAACGCAAGGAGCCGATCGAGGACGCTAGGCACGTCCGCGCCGCCATCGCCCGCTTCAACCAGGTCGAAGGCGTCAGCGACGACGAACGCGACGCCGCCTGGAAACGCATCCTCGCCGCCGCGAAGAAATTCGGCGTCGAGGTGGAGGAAAAGAGCTGGCGGGAGATCGGGAAGGATTAGAGTAGACCTCCTCTCCCTTGGAGGGGATGCGGCGCAACTAAGGCTCGTCCGGGGGACGAGCCAGCGCCGCATGATACGAAGCCTTAGCGGCTATGCCGCTTAGGCGAAGTTGGTGAGGGTGACACGGTTCGAGGCTATCCTCAGCCGCTGTCATCCTCACCCAACTCCGCCTAGGCTCCTTCGTCGCCAAGGCTTCGTATCCCTCTCCCCTCAAGGGAGAGGGGGAACCGCCCTTGTTGCAGCGCAGCACCGCCGCTATATCGCCGCGACATTTCCGCAAGAGTGACCCCGCAATGAGCCTCCGCAACGTGGCGATCATCGCCCACGTCGATCACGGCAAGACGACGCTTGTCGACCAGCTGTTCCGCCAGTCCGGCACCTTCCGCGACAACCAGCGCGTGGAGGAGCGGGCGATGGATTCGAACGACCTGGAGAAAGAGCGCGGGATCACCATCCTCGCCAAATGCACGTCGGTCGAATGGGCCCATGCCGGAGAAGCCACGCGGATCAACATCGTCGACACGCCGGGCCACGCCGATTTCGGCGCCGAGGTCGAGCGCATCCTCTCGATGGTCGACGGCGTCATCCTGCTCGTCGACGCGGCGGAGGGGCCGATGCCGCAGACCAAGTTCGTGACCGGCAAGGCGCTCGCGCTCGGCCTCCGCCCCATCGTCGTCGTCAACAAGATCGACCGCCCCGACGCGCGGCCGGCCGAGGTGCTGGACGAGATATTCGAGCTTTTCCTCACATTGGACGCCAGCGACGCGCAGCTCGATTTCCCGACCCTCTATGCGAGCGGCCGCGCCGGCTATGCGGGCCTCTCCGACGACGTCCGCGCGGGCGACCTCACGCCTTTGTTCGAGACGATCGTCAACCATGTCCCGGCCCCCGACGCCAATCCGGAGGGGTTCTTCCGGATGATCGCGGTGCTGCTCGACCGCGATCCGTTCCTCGGCCGCATCCTCACCGGCCGCATCGAGAGCGGGCGCCTGCAGGTCAACATGCCGATCAAGGCGCTGGACGTCGACGGCAAGGCGGTCGAGGAGGGGCGGGCGACCAAGGTCTTCGCCTATCGCGGGCTCGATCGTATGCCGGTCGAGCAGGCCGAGGCGGGCGACATCATCGCCATTGCCGGCCTGACCAGGGCCACCGTCTCCAACACCATCGCCGAGCCGGCCGTGACCCGCGCCATCGCCGCCCGTCCGATCGACCCGCCGACCCTGGCGATGAGCTTCACGGTCAACGACAGCCCCTATGCCGGCCGCGACGGCGACAAGGTGCAGAGCCGCGTCATCCGCGACCGGCTGGAGCGCGAGGCGGAGGGCAATGTCGCCATCCGCGTGACCGAAAGCGCCGACAAGGACGCCTATGAGGTCGCCGGCCGCGGCGAGCTCCAGCTCGGCGTGCTGATCGAGACGATGCGGCGCGAGGGCTTCGAGCTTTCGATCAGCCGCCCGCGCGTGCTGTTCCGCGAGGGCAAGGACAGCGCTTCGGGCGGCCGCGAGGAGCCTTATGAGACGGTCGTCGTCGACGTCGACGACGGCTATGCCGGCACGGTCGTCGAGAAGATGGCGCAGCGCAAGGGCGAGATGACCGACATGCGCCCCTCGGGCGGCGGCAAGACCCGGCTGACCTTCTCGGCGCCCTCGCGCGGCCTGATCGGCTATCATGGCGAGTTCCTGTCCGACACGCGCGGCACCGGCATCATGAACCGGCTCTTCGAGAGGTACGGTCCCTATAAGGGCCCGATCCAGGGGCGGCAGAACGGCGTCCTCATCTCGATGGAGCAGGGCGAGGCGGTCGCTTATGCGCTGAACGCGCTGGAGGTGCGCGGCACCTTGTTCATCTCACCCGGCGAGAAGCTCTACGAGGGCATGATCATCGGCGAGAATGCCAAGCCGCAGGACATCGAGGTCAATCCGATGAAGTCCAAGCAGCTCACCAACTTCCGCGCTTCCGGCCCCAAGGACGAATCGATCCGCCTCACCCCGCCGCGCCGGATGACGCTGGAACAGGCGATCGCCTATATCGAGGATGACGAATTGGTCGAAGTGACGCCCAGGGCGATCCGCCTGCGCAAACGCCACCTCGACCCCCACGAACGCAAGCGCCAATCCCGCAAAGCCGAGGCGGCCTGACCCCGTCCTCCCCATCGCCGCGGGCGATGGGAAGGGATACAGGCCCGTCATGCCCCCGGCCTGGCTGCGGATTGCGGGGCAATCCGCACCTGCCCATCGCGAAACGCGTTGGAGGGGCAAGCTGAGTCTGCAACCCCCCTCCCACGCTGGAGCCGTATCCGACCGAATTTGCTCGGACACAGCTCCAGGCCCTTGTGCCGATCCGCAATTTCATTTGGGGAAGCAGGACATCACGGCGCAGCTTTAGAGGCACGGATGTCGTTGCATTATTCAGAGTGACAGATCATCCTGCCGCGGTCCGGGAGACGCGGATGGGGCGGTTTCGAAATGTGGTCGCGGGTTTCGTTGCGGCTGTTGCGGCGGCGGCGGCGAGCCTGTTTTCGGCGCGTGCGTCACTGCCCGCCAAAAGCCCCCACGATCTCCTGACGATTTGTCAGTGGATCTTAAGCGGCAACGATTCTCTCGCCAGCGCCGCCGCCTTTATAGGCGGGATCGTGGTCGCTTTTGCATTTTGGCAAATGCTTCGCCCGAGCGCAGCGTCCAAGGCCGAGGTCAAATCCATGCTCGGAGGTCACCACGACGCCGTGCGCAAGGACGCGAACGATCTGTCGGGCCAAGTCCATCTTGAAGGCCAGGCCTCGGAAGATCGCGATCGATTGACGCATCGATTGCTAAGCGCCGATCTGACCGAGAGAGTGGAAGCGGCAATCGAGCACGGAACCCTGTCCGACGAAGAGCGCCTGCGCCTTTATGAAGGACTTCGGGCCGCCGTCTCGAAACAAACCGAGGCTACGCCGGCACAAGCCGCGGCCTATGCGGATACCGCGCTCGACCTGGCTCAATCCCAGGATGCGGGCGATCGAGCCATCGCGTCGGAGGCCGTCGCCGGAAATCCGATCGAGGCCGGCGACAAGCTCATGGCCGAAGTGGGAGCCGGGCGCCAGCGCGATGCCGAACGAGCCCGTCAGGCGGCACGCCTCTATGCTCCCTTCGCGCCCTCGAAGGCCCTCGCCGCCTATGAGTGCGCCGTCGACCTCGATCCGACCGACATCTGGTCCTGGATCGAGTTGGGCCGGCTGCGACTCATCTATGGCGGTAAGCTGGTGGACGTTCGGAATTGCTTCTCGATCGCGTTGCAGCACGTTCGATCAGAACGGGACCGCATGGTTTTGCACGGCGAGTTTGGCGACGTCCTGCGGATAGAAGGTGAGCTTGCCGAGGCGCGAGCGGAATATGATTCGGCTCTCGCCATAACTGAGAAGCTTGCGGCGCTGGAGCCGGGCAATGCGGTATGGCAGCGCGACCTGTCGGTGAGCCATGACAGGCTCGGCGATGTCGAGGGTGCGGCGGGCGATCTGGCCGCGGCGCGGCGGCGCTACGAGGCCGGGCTCGGCATTCGCGAGAAGCTTGCGGCGCGGGAGCCGGGCAATGCCGAATGGCAGCGCGATCTGTCGGTGAGTCACTACAAGCTCGGCGATGTCGAGATTGCGGCGGGCGATCTGGCCGCGGCGCGGCGGCGCTATGAGGCCGGGCTTGCCATAACCGAGAAGCTTGCGGCGCTGGAGCCGGGCAATGCCGGATGGCAGCGCGACCTGTCGGTGAGCCACAACAAGCTTGGCGATGTCGAGGTTGCGGCGGGCGATCTGGCCGCAGCGCGGCGGCACTATGAGGCCGACCTTGCCATTGCGGAGAAGCTTGCGATGCTGGAGCCGGGCAATGCCGGATGGCAGCGCGACCTGTCGGTGAGCCACGACAAGCTCGGCGATGTCGAGGTTGCGGCGGGCGATCTGGCCGCGGCGCGGCGGCGCTACGAGGCCGGCCTTGCCATTCGCGAGCGGCTTGCGGCGCGGGAGCTAGGCAATGTCGAATGGCAGCGCGACCTGTCGGTGAGCCATGACAGGCTCGGCGATGTCGAGAGCGCGGCGGGTGATCTGGCCGCGTCGCGGCGGCGCTACGAGGCCAGCCTCGTCCTTCGCGAGAAGCTTGCGGCGCTGGAGCCGGGCAATGTCGAATGGCAGCGCGACCTGTCGGTGAGCCATGAGCGGCTCGGCGATGTCGAGAGAGCGGCGGGCGATCTGGCTGCGGCGCGGCGGCGCTACGAGGCTGGGCTTGCCATTCGCGAGAAGCTTGCGGTGCTGGAGTCGGGCAATGCCGAATGGCAGCGCGACCTGTCGGTGAGCCATGACAGGCTCGGCGATCTCGAGAGAGCGGCGGGCGATCTGGCCGCGGCGCGGCAGCGCTACGAGGCCGGGCTTGCCATCGCCGAGAAGCTTGCGGCGCGGGAGCCGGGCAACGCCGAATGGCGGCGCGACCTTTTCATCAGCAATGCGAAATTGGCACAGCTTGCCGAGACGGATGGAAAGCCGGCGCAGGCGGTCGAACGGTTCAGGGCCGCCGAAGCGGTCATCGGGCAATTATGCGAAGACCGTCCGGACCATCCGGGCTTCGCGCGGGATCTGGCGCAGGTCCGGGCCGAAATCGCCCGCCTCGGAGACGCAAGCGAGAATCCTTAGCCGCCCATCTCCACCAACGCCGCCCATTCCTCATCCCGCACCGGCGAGACGGAAAGCCGCGACTGGCGGATCATCTCCAGCTTCGCCAGCCGCGGCTCGGCCTTCATCGCCTTCAGCGTCACCGGCCTGGCCAGCGGCCGCACCGGGGCCACCGCGACCGAGACCCAGTTGGCGTCCTTCGGGTCCGGCGCGCCCTCGCGGGCGATGCGCATGATGCCGACCGCGGCTTTCTCGTCGCCGCTATGGTAGAAGAAAGCCTCGTCGCCCGGTTTCATCGCCTTGAGGTGCAGCCGCGCGGCGGGGTTGCGGACGCCGTCCCATTCGGTGCCGCCGTCGCGCACCAGATCGTCCCAGCTAAAGCTATGGGGCTCGGATTTCATCAGCCAGTAAGCCATTTCGGTCGCCTCCCGGGCCCTTCGTCTGCCGCAATGCCGGCGGGCATAGATTTTTCCGGCGTGGCGCGCCACAAGCAGCGCGATGCGCGCCCCCGTCTTTCTGCCGATTATCGCTTCGGCCCTCGCCCTTGCCGGCTGCGGCACGTCGGTGTCGGACAATAATGGCTCGGCCGACCAGAATCTCGCCAGTGCCTCCGACACGGTGACGCCGGTGCCGATCCCGGTGCGGGTCGGCGAGCTCGGGCCCAATTTCCAGGCGTGCAATGCCGACGGCACCACGCGCCATCTCGACGCCGGCCAGAGCCTGCCCGTCCGCTCCGCCCCGTTCGACAATGCGCCGCAGACGGGCGCCGTGCCGGTCGATGCGCGCTTCTTCGTCTGCAACCGCTCGCTCGACGAGAAATGGTTCGGGATCGTCTACGACAAGAGCGGCGCGCTCGCGTCCTCGTGCGGCGTCTCCGAGCCCGCCGACACCCGCCACGATTATGCGGGGCCGTGCCGTTCGGGCTGGGTCCAGAGCGCCTATGTGAAATCGATCGCCGGCGATGACCAGCCGCCGCCGGTCGCGAATCAGGCGGCACCGGCGCCGGGCGGAGGCTGAGGGCGCCGCTCAAAGCCCGATCGGCCGAAAAGTTCCGGACGGCGGCGCATTTTCCTTCGGCGCACCCTTTGCCGCGCACGATTCATCGCCTTGCTGCGGTGCAGCGGGTTGATCCGGCGGCCCTCCTTCATCATGTGCGCGGCAGCCCGGAACGCTGCAGGACAGGGCGGAGCAAGGCTCCGGCAAAAGCGGCGCGGCAAGAGCATCTTTCGATCGGGCCGAAGCGCCCGGCGATTTGGAAGATACGGAAAAACAAAGAGAATAGAGCTGGATGCGATCCAATTCGTTCGCATGCGGCTCTGACGATTTAGACAAGAGAGCGGGGACCGCCGAGGGTTCGAAGGGGAACCGGCGGCCAGCGAGTCGGGGGCGATCGGAGATGCGCGCCGCGCATCCGGGAAATCAGCCAACCGCATAATTTTGGAAGCCGATGACCCGGATTTTTCGTGCCGCGGGCCTTGCCGCGGCGTGCGCCGCATTGGGCGCCACCGCAACCATTGCCGCGCCGGCCCAGGGCCAGGTGGCGGCGATCCAGGCCCAGCCCGATGGGGGCCTGTTCGCCGGCCTGTTCGAGAGTGTCGCCGCCTTGTTCGCCGGGAGCGACGATGTGCAGGTCGCCGCTCCGGCGCCCGCGCCGCCGCTCGCCGACCTCGTCTCGAAATTCGAGACCGACAGCGCGCCCGACCCGGAGCAGGATTGCCTCGCCACCGCCATCTATTTCGAATCGCGCGGCGAGCCGATCGAGGGCCAGCTCGCCGTCGCCGACGTGGTGCTGAACCGCGCCGCCTCCGGCCGCTATCCGCCCGACCTGTGCGACGTCATCACCCAGCACGCCCAATTCTCCTTCGTCCGCCACGGTCATATGCCGATGGCGGACCGTGCCTCCGAAGCGTGGCGCAAGGCGGTGGCGATCGCCCATATCGCCGAGGACAGGCTCGCCGAGACCGAAGTGCCGGCCGACGTTCTCTGGTACCACGCCACCTACGTCTCGCCGAGCTGGGGCAAAAGACTGACCCGCGAGACCCAGATCGGGCTGCACATCTTCTACAGCTGAGGAATCGTCCTCAGCCTTTGTGCAATCGCGCCCCGCCCGCTCATCCTTATATGTACAATCGTGCCCACCCGCTCATCCTGAGTAGCTGCTGAGCAAAGCCGAAGCGGCGTATCGAAGGAGTCCTTCGATACGGGCCCTTCACCGCCGCCCGCGGCGTCGCTCAACCCCCACCCGCTCATCCTGAGTAGCTGCTGAGCGAAGCCGAAGCGGCGTATCGAAGGACGTCCTTGATACGGACCCTTCACCGCCACCTGCGGCGGCGCTCAGGACACGCTTCGCCGCGCCCCGTCCCTGCCCAGGGTGAGCGGGTTGACGCACGTCGCTCAACCGCGCCTCAGCGTCCGGAAAGTGATGGAATAGCGCAATTCCTCCATCGGTGGGATCGAATGTTCCCATTCGCTCCGCGCCGGGCCGCGCAGCAGGTAGGCGGAGCGCGGCTCGGCGATCAGATTGCGGCGCTCCCAGCCGGTCGCGAGCTTCCGCCGGAAGCGCAGCCGCGCCGGCGCCAGCAGGGAAATGCCGATCACTTCGCCGAAGGCCGGGCGGTCGCGGTGCCAGCCGATGCCCGCGCCGGGCGGATATTCGACCAGCAAGGCATGTTCGAGCGCGTCGGCCGGCAGGCCGGCAAAGGCCGCCGCCTTCGCGCGGACCGGCCGCAGCCAGTCCGGAATGGGCGCGGTTTCGCGCAGGCCGCTGCCGTCGAATGCATAATGAAAGCCGTAGGAGACGGTCCGGCGGTTGCCCTCGAAGCCGTGGAACTGGAACGGCGCGAAGGGCAGGGCGGCCATGATCGCCGCCAGCGCCTTCTCCTCCTCCGGCGCGATCAGGTTGGGCCCGTAGGCGAGGCCTTCGGGCAGGCCGGCGGTCCCGCCGCCGAACAGGTCGGGCTGGGCGGTCATCGGCGGCAATCACGGGCTCCGGCTCGAGCCCCGGCCCGAGCCCCCGCCTGCGCCGGGGAATCATGGCGCGCCAGGTCCGATAGCGATTCGGTAATCATTGTGGCGGCATGGGACCCGAAGCGGCGGTTTTTCGAGGGCGACAATGCACGAAATCCGTTCATCGATCCTCCGGGGCGACATGAAATCGGCCGCGCGCAGGGACGGGAAGGGTCCCGGCGGGCTCGGCGGCGTCGCGATCCCGCGGCAGGAAGCGCGCCATGCCGACCATCGCTCCGAGGAGCGCCGTGCCGATCTCGTCGCGTGATCGGCGATCGTCTTCCGCCGCCGCAAGCGGGCCGCGCGGGTGGTCAACGTCTCCTCGCGCGGGGCGATGATCGAGGCGGCGATCGCGCCGCATATCGGCGAGAGGATCGACATCCTGTTCAGCGCGGAGAGCCCGACGCGCTGCGCCGTCCGCTGGATCCGCGACGGCCGCATCGGCCTTGAATTCATCGGCGAGGCGATCGTCTGGGAGAATGCGCCGGAGGCCCCCGTCTTCCACGCCGTCGCCGCCGCAGCGGAAGAAGCGGGCGATGCCGCCGAGCGCGCGCCATTGGCGAAGAGCGGCACGCTCTGCTGGAGCGGCCTCTCGGTCCCGGTGCGGCTGCGCGGCGCCGGCGGCGAGACCGCCCTCCGACCGGGCGCCGAAGTGGAGCTCGATCTCGGCGAGGGCGGCTGCCACCACGCCCGGATCGGCTGGTCGGCGGACGGCCGGATCGGCCTGCGCTTCGCCGCCGCGCTCGACCTCGACATTCTGGTTCCCGCCGCGCCCGATCCGGGGGATGCGGCGCCCGCCTTGCTGAGGCCCGCCGGGGAAGCCGAGCGCCACCCGGATTCGCCCTGGGCCGCCCGGTTCGAGCGGCTCCCGGCGACCGACGAAGCGGATTGAGTTCCAGGGCAGGTCGATATCCAGATTTGCTCGCGAGGCTTCCCGTCGAGGGCGAGGGGCTCATGGAGCCTTGGCGGCGGAATTGGCGAGGGTGTCGGGCGTTTTGGGGTATTCTCATATGCCGAGCCCCCGCATTCCAACCCTCTCCCCGCCGGGGAGAGGGAGTTCGACAGCAGACCTGCAAGTCGATCCGCGCTAGGCCGCGACGGCGACCAGCCAGATGCCGAGCACGAGGATCGGAATCCCGGCGGCGGTGAGGATCAAGGCGGTCGCGGCCGGCTTATGGCTCTCCAGCACGCATTCTTCCGGTTTTTCGGGATTGTAGCGGACGTCGATCGTCGCGCCCTGGGCATAAGGCGCGAGCACGGCCTCCGCGCGCTTTCGGCTCGTGCCGCGGACATTGCCGAAGCGCAGCCTCTTCCCCTCCAGCTCGCGCTCGGCCACCTTGTAGGAATAGGCCACCGCCGGATTGTACCAGGTGGTGGTGCCGCCTTCGCTGCTGCTCGATTCCTCGACAAGGATCTCGGCGCGCAGCACCTTGCCCGGGGCGCTGGGCCAGCTTTCCGATGCCCTGGCCTTGCCGGCGGCGCGGTAATGGACGTAGCCGAAGCCGAGCACCCAAAGCAGCCCGACCAGGATGACGCCGAGACCGATCGGATTCATGATTCCTCCCCCCTCTTGATCCCCCAAAGCCGCATTGAGCATGGCCTCGCCGTTGCCGTAAAGCCCCAAAGCCAAGGAGATTGAAGATGCGGCTCGAATTCTGGATGATGTTCGCGGCGGCCTTGCTCGCCGCGCCGGCCGCCGCCCAGGCGCCCCATTCATCCTATGCCGACCGGCTGAAGGAAGGCGATGCGGTGCTTCGCGATTTCCATTTTGTCGACGGCGAGCGCCTGCCGGAGCTGCGCATCCATTATGCGACCTTGGGCATGCCGCGCCGCGACGCGAAGGGCGAGATCGTCAATGCGGTGATGGTCCTTCACGGCACCGGCGGCAGCGGGCGCCAGTTCCTCGCGCCGCAATTCGCGGACGAGCTTTACGGACCGGGCCAGCCGCTCGACATCGCCCGCTATTACATCATCCTCCCCGACGATATCGGCCACGGCAAATCCTCCAAGCCGAGCGACGGGATGCGGATGCATTTCCCCAAATACGATTATGACGACATGGTCGAGGCCGAGCGGCGGATGCTGGTCGAAGGGCTCGGCGTCACCCATTTGCGGCTGCTGATGGGGACGTCGATGGGCTGCATGCACAGCTTCGTCTGGGCCGAGGCGCATCCCGATTTCGCGCGCGCGATCCTGCCGCTCGCCTGCCTGCCGACCACGCTCGCCGGCCACAACCGCATGTGGCGCGAGGCGGCGATCCTCGGCATCGAATCCGATCCGGCCTGGGCGGGCGGCGATTACAAGGCCGAGCCGCTCCAGGGCCTGCGCACCGCCGAGACCGTGCTCCAGATCGCCGGCTTCGCGCCGCTCTATCTCCAGAAAGCCTATCCCACCCGGGCGGCGGCCGACGCCTATATCAGGGAACGGATCGAGCGCGGGGTGCGGACGCTCGACGCGAACGACCTCGTCTACCAGCTCGATGCGTCGAGGAACTACGATCCCTGGCCGGGGCTGGAGCGGATCGAAGCGCCCCTGGTCTGGGTGAACAGCGAGGACGATTTCATCAACCCGCCCGGCTACGGCATCGCCGAGGACGCCGCGCGGCGGATGAAGACCGGCCGCTACGTGCTGATCCACGCCACCACCGACACCCGCGGCCACGGCACCCACACCTGGGCCAAATTCTGGCGGCAGGAATTGATCGATTTGCTCCAGCGGACGGCGGGGTGAAAGCCCTTGTCCTCCCCGCTTCGCGGGGAGGGGGACCGCGCATGGCGCGGTGGAGGGGGTTTCGAGACCTGCACGGGGCGATCGAACGGGCTCAGTGCGGGTCTCCGGCCCCCCTCCACCGCCTTTCAGGCGCTCCCCCTCCCCGTAGCGGGGAGGACAGAAGTTGACCGGACTCGGGCTGGGCTTCTATCGCCGCTTCATATGAAGCGGAGCAGGCGATGAAGAAAATCTATCCCGATGCGGCGGCGGCGCTCGATGGATTGCTGTTCGACGGCATGCTGGTCTGCTGCGGCGGCTTTGGCCTGTGCGGTATTCCCGAGCGGCTGATCGACGCGGTGCGCGCTTCCGGGGTGAAGAAGCTGACGATCGTCTCCAACAATGCCGGCATCGACGGCGAGGGGCTCGGCAAATTGCTGCGCACCCGCCAGATCGGCAAGATGATTTCTTCCTATGTCGGCGAGAATAAGGAGTTCGAGCGGCAATATCTGGCCGGCGAGCTGGAGGTGGAATTCTGCCCGCAGGGAACGCTCGCCGAACGCTGCCGCGCGGGGGGTGCCGGCATTCCGGGCTTCTATACCAGGACCGGCGTCGGCACGATCGTCGCCGAGGGCAAGGAGCATAAGGAGTTCGACGGCGAGACCTATGTGCTCGAGCGCGGCATCCGTGCCGACCTCGCCATCATCAAGGGCTGGAAGGCGGACGAGGCCGGCAACCTCGTCTTCCGCAAGACCGCGCGCAACTTCAACCAGC
Source organism: Allosphingosinicella sp. (assembly GCA_036491055.1). Taxonomy (GTDB): domain Bacteria; phylum Pseudomonadota; class Alphaproteobacteria; order Sphingomonadales; family Sphingomonadaceae; genus Allosphingosinicella. The sequence continues at coordinate 46,861 of DASXCT010000039.1, read as the reverse complement.
CGATGGCGACCGCCGGCAAGGTCTGCGTCGCCGAGGTCGAGGAGATCGTGCCGGTCGGCAGCCTCGACCCCGACTGCATCCACCTCCCCAGCATCTATGTGAAACGCCTGGTCTGCGGCGCGCCTTACGAGAAAAGGATCGAGTTCCGCACCACCCGCCCGCGCGAGGCGGCATGAGCGGGCACCCCAATTCCCCCCTCCCTGACAGGGAGGGGCCGGGGGTGGGTCAGCGGCAGCGCGGCTCGATGCCGCGCGGCCGCTTCGGACGCAGTATTTTCAGGCGCGCGGACGCGCGCACCCACCCCTCCCTTGCAGGGAGGGGAGGTGCGGTTGCGCTCCTGCTCCTCGCCCTCGCCATGCCCGCCGCCGCCCAGGGACAGCGGCCCTCGCCGACGGGTGCGGCACCCCCGCCGGCGGAGATGCGCTATCTGTTCGGCTCGGGCGAGGCGGCGGCCTTGTCGGAGCAGGCGTATAATGCGCTCGTCGACCATGTCCGGATCTTCCTCGATTCCCGCCGCGCCGCGCCCGGGCCGCGCCGGTCGGTGGTGCTGGCGCCGGGGGCGACGCTCGACGATCCCCAGACCCTGCCCTGCGGCGACAAGCCGCCGGCGGCGGTGTTCGACATGGACGAGACCGCAGTGCTCAACCTCGGCTACGAATATGACGAGGCGCGGACCGGTGTCCATTCGACCGACGCGCGCTGGCTGCGCTGGGAGCGGACCGGGGCCGACAAGGTCGCGGCGGTGCCCGGCGCCGCGCGCGCCTTCGACGAACTCCGCCGGCTTGGCGTCACCGTGATCGTCAACACCAATCGCGACGCGGCGGCGGCGGCGGAGACCGAGCGGGCGCTCGCCATTGCCGGCCTCGGCGCATTCCGCCACGGCGACACCTTGTTCCTGAAGGGCGACGCCGACGGCAAATCGGGCAAGGACGGCCGGCGGGCGGAGATTGCGCGCCGCTTCTGCGTCGTCGCCATGGGCGGCGACCAGCTCGGCGATTTCACCGACCTGTTCGGAAAGCCGAAGACGGCGGAACGGCGCGCCTGGACGATGTCGGCGGCGCTGCACGGCTTTTTCGGCCGCTTCTGGTTCGTCCTCCCCAATCCGGTCTACGGCTCCGGCCTCGCCGGCAATTGGGACGATATCTTCCCGAAGGACAAACGCTGGACCGATCCGGGTCCCGAGGGAGGCAAATGATGGGAGAAGGCGGCCCGATGAAGGACCATCCCAACGCCATCGCGCTCGAAAATGGCGATGCCCTCACCGACCAGTCGCACGAAATGGTCCGGATCTGGATCACCAACGGCGGCGGCAGCAGCGTCTGGATCGAGCCCGGGCTGCTCGATGATCCGCGCGTGTTCGGCTATCTGATCTCGGACACGGTGCGGCACGCCGCCCGCGCTTATGCCGCGGCCTATGAGATGGACGAGAGCGAGGCGCTGCAGGCGATCGTCGACGGCCTGGCGGAGGAGCTTCGCGAGCAATTCGGCAATATCGAGACGATCGAGGAAGGACGGCTGAACTGATGCCCTGGGACCGCAACCGGATGGCGGCGCGCGCGGCGCGGGAGCTTCGCGACGGCTATTACGTCAATCTCGGCATCGGCATTCCGACGCTCGTCGCCAACAACATCCCGCCCGGCGTGGAGGTTACGCTCCAGTCCGAGAACGGGCTGCTCGGCATCGGCCCCTTTCCTTATGACGACGAGGTCGATGCGGATCTGATCAATGCCGGCAAGCAGACGATCAGCGAGCTTCCGCAGACCGCCTATTTCGGCTCCGAGCAGAGCTTCGCGATGATCCGCGGCGGCCATATCGACCTCGCCGTGCTCGGTGCGATGGAGGTGAGCGAGACCGGCGACATCGCCAACTGGATGATCCCGGGCAAGATGGTGAAGGGCATGGGCGGCGCGATGGACCTCGTCGCCGGGGTCAGGAAGATCATCGTCGTCATGGAGCATGTCTCGAAGAACGGCGATCCCAAGTTCATCCCGGCCTGCACCTTGCCGCTCACCGGCAGGAATGTCGTCGACATGATCGTCACCGATCTCTGCGTCTTCCAGCGGCCCGACCATTCAAGCCCCTTCCGCCTGGTCGAGCTGGCGCCCGACGTCACCGCCGAGGAAGTGGCCGCGAAGACGACGGCGCGTTACGAGAGCTGACGGGCGGCCGCTTTCGCGCCGCGGTGCGCGGGTCGTTTCGTCGACGCCCTTCGGCATTTCGTCGGGTTTGGCTTGCGCCGCGGGAATGCGATGTTATTACGCCGCATCATGAGCCGGCTTCTCACCTTGCTGATGACGCTCGCCTTCCTGGCGACGCAGGGCGCCTCCGTCGAGGAGGCGATCTGCCGCCATGGGAGCGGGGCCGCCCACGAACTGGCGCTGCACAACGTCGACAAGAGGATCGCCGCCCAGGCCAGCGCCGAGGACGATGCGAATTCGGTCATCGCCAAAAAGGGCGGCCTGTCGCACGGCGACCCGGTCTCTCCGCCCGCCGACCTGCTGACGCCGCCGTCGGTGGCGCTTCCCGTCCGCGCCGTCGACCGCATCCGCCACGCGCTGACCGATGCGCCCGCCTGGGCCGGCCTCTCGATCCCGCCTCTGCTCCAGCCGCCCCTCGGCTGAGCGGGGCCTGCCCCGCGGCAGGCCGCGGCCGTTGGCCCGCGGTTTCACACCAGACCCGCGTCTGACGGCCTTTCCGCTCGGCCGGAGAATGCTCCGGACCTGATCGCCCGCGCTCGTGGAGCGCCCGCGCTGCCGTTTCCGGCAGCTGAGACGATTGGACATGAACATGCGCCCCTTTCTCTTCCTGCTCGGAGCCTCGGCTCTGATCCCCTTCGCCGCGTCCGCCCAGAACGCGCAGAACCAGGCTCCGGCCGCGACCCCGAAACCCGAAGCCGCCCCGCCCGCCAATCCCGCCCCGCCACCCACCGCGGCGCCCGCCGCCGGTCAGGAGCAGGACATCGTCGTCACCGCGACGCGGCTGGAGGCGGCGCGCGCATCGATCCAGCCGAGCCTCGGCGCGACCGACTACGGCATCTCCAACGCGACCATCCAGGCACTGCCCGGCGGCGACAACCAGCAATTGAACCAGATCCTGCTGCAGACCCCGGGGGTCGTGCAGGATGGATTCGGCCAGTTCCACGTTCGCGACGACCATGCCAATCTGCAATATCGGATCAACGGCATCATCCTGCCCGAGGGATTGGCCGTCTTCGGCCAGACGCTGACGCCGCGCTTCGTCAACCGCTTCGACCTGCTCACCGGCGCGCTTCCGGCGCAATACGGTTTGAGGACGGCCGGCATCATCGACATCCACACCAAGTCCGGCCTGTTCGACAATGGCGGCGACATTTCGATCTATGGCGGCAGCAACGACACGATCGTGCCGAGCTTCGAATATGGCGGCCACAGCGGCGGCACGAACTTCTACGTGACGGGCGAGTATCGGCATAACGATGTCGGCATCGAGGGCGTCGACGCCTCGCGCCGTCCGCTCCATGACAGGACGGACCAGTATCATGCCTTCGGCTACGTCGATCACATCATCGACGCGGAGAACAGCGTCCAGCTGATCGGCGGCTATTCGGACCAGAATTTCCAAATTCCCAATCCGCGCGGCCTCCATCCCGACGGAACCTTCAGCGTCGGCGGCCGGACCGATTTTCTCAGCGACGATCTCAACGAACGGCAGCGCGAGCGTACCGCCTTCGGCCTCGCCAGCTTCCTCCACAGCTCCGGGCCGCTGACCTTCCAGGCCTCGCTTTTCACCCGCTATTCTTCGCTCGATTACCATCCCGACGTGCTCGGCGAATTGCTGTTCAACGGCATTGCACAGAGCGCGGCGAAGCAGGACTTCACGGTCGGCGGCCAGCTCGAGGGCGCCTACAGGATCGGCGACGGCAATACCATCCGCGCGGGCGTGATCGTCAGCCGCGACCGCGGCACCAGCCGCACGACCAGTCAGGTCTTTCCGGTCGATGCGAATGGGGATCAGGCGGGCGAGCCCGTCTCGATCGTGGACGATACGGCCGCGACCGAACGGACTTATTCCGCCTATCTCCAGGACGAATGGCGGATCGTGCCGCGCCTGACGCTGAATTTCGGCGCCCGGTTCGACCATTATAAGGGCTATCGTTCCGAGAGCCAGCTCAGCCCGCGCGCGAATCTGGTCTGGACGCCCGGCACCGGGACGACCGTCCATATCGGCTATGCCCGATATTTCACGCCGCCGCCTTTCGAGAATGTCGCGACGCCGTCCATCGCGAAGTTCGTCGGCACCAGCGCCGAGCCGGCCCTCCTCGTCGACACCACCCCCTTGGCCGAGCGGCAGAACTATTTCGACGCCGGCATTCAGCAGAAGATCGGCCCCGTCACTATCGGCGTCGACGCTTATTATCGCCAATCGCGCAACCTGATCGACGAGGGCCAGTTCGGCGCGCCGATCATCCTCACCCCGTTCAACTATCGCGACGGCCGCATCCACGGCATCGAGGGCAATATAAGCTATGCGCGCGGGCCGTGGCTCGTTTACGCCAACCTCGCCTACACGAAGGGGCAGGGGCGCGACATCGTCTCGAGCCAGTTCAGCTTCGATCCGGGCGACCTCGCCTATATCCGCAACCATTTCATCTATCTCGACCACGACCAGACCTGGACCGCGTCCGGCGGAATCGCCTATCGGTTTGAGAACGGAGCGCTCTCGGGCACCAAATTCGGCATCGACATGCTCTACGGCTCCGGCCTGCGGACCACGGCCAATCCGTCGCCTGCCGATCCGGCGCCGGCGCCGAACGGAGCCCATCTTCCCGGCTACGCCCAGTTCAACGGCAGCATCAGCCACAAATTCGCTTCGATCGGCCTCGACCTGCGCTTCGACGTCGTCAACATCTTCGACAAGGTCTACGAGATACGGGACGGGTCCGGCGTCGGCGTCGGCGCGCCGCAATTCGGGCCGCGGCGCGGTTTCTTCGTCGGCGTCACCAAGGCCTTCTGACCATGGCGCCGCGGCCGTGGGCGGGGAGGGCGCCTCCCGAAAGTCGGGGATGGCGGGTGGAGGAGGATATATTGCGCGTCCTGGCGGCGGCGCCGAGGACGCTCGGAGCCTATGATCTCCTCGCCGCCGTCACGCGGCCGGGCGAAGGCCGGGTCTTTCCGAACCAGATCTACCGCGCGCTCCGTCGCCTGGTCGGCGTGCGGCTGGTGGCGCGGGTGGAGAGCCTGTCCCGCTATGTGCCGCAGCGCGAGGCGCAGCCCCTGCTCCTCGTCTGCACGCGTTGCGGCGCCGTCTTCCAGCCGGGGGGGACGGCGCTGCACCGCGCCCTGTGCAAGACGGCCGAACGCGAGGGCTTCGTCGTCGGACGGACGATCGTCGAGGCGCTCGGCCGCTGCGCCGGCTGCGCCGCGGGGCGTGGCGAACGGCCGCCGCCGATCCGGGGCACCTTTCGAGGGGGTCGCCGGACGGCTTGAATCCCGATATCCGGACGAAAGATGCGCATTCTCCTCACCGGCTCTTCGGGCTGGCTCGGCACCGATTTCGCCGCGGTGCTGGACGCGCTCGCCGCGGGGCGGGATTTGCCCTTCGCGCACGATCCCTCCTATGTCTCGCCGAGATTCGATCGAGAGGCGCTGCGACCATGAAAGCCTTGCTCTCCGAAGCGCCGGGTGGGCCGGAGACGCTCGTCCTGCGCGACCTGCCGGACCCGGAGCCGGGGCCGGGCCAGCTCCTCGTCCACGTCCGCGCGGCCGCGATCAACTATCCCGACCTGCTCATCATCGAGGACAAATACCAGTTCCGCCCGCCCCGGCCGTTCGCGCCGGGCGGCGAGATTGCCGGCCTCGTCGCGAAAACGGGGGAGGGCGTCAAAGGCTGGTCGGAAGGCGACCGGCTGATCGCGATGATCGGCCATGGCGGGCTCGCCGAGAAAGTGGTGATCGACGCCGCCCGCGCCTTCGCGCTGCCGCCCGAGCGCAGCTTCGAGGAGGGCTCGGCCCTGATCCTCACCTACGCGACCGCCATCCACGCCCTGCGCGACCGCGGCCGGCTCAAGGCCGGGGAGACGTTGCTCGTGCTCGGCGCCGCCGGCGGGGTCGGCTTGGCCGCGGTCGAGCTCGGCAAGGCGTTCGGCGCGCGCGTGGTCGCGGCCGTGTCGTCCGAGGAGAAGGAAGCCGCCGCCAAAGAGGCGGGCGCTGACGCCACCCTCGTCTATCCGCGCGGGCCGTTCGACAAGGAGGGTTCGAAGGCGCTTGCCCAGCGCTTCAAGGAGGCGGTCGGGCCGGACGGCGCCCATGTCGTCCTCGATCCGGTCGGCGGCGATTATGCCGAGCCCGCTCTGCGTTCGATCGCCTGGGAAGGGCGCTATCTCGTCGTCGGATTCCCGGCCGGCATCCCGCGCCTGCCGCTCAACCTCGCTCTGCTCAAGAGCTGCGACGTCTGCGGCGTGTTCTGGGGCGCCTTCGCGGCGCGCGATCCCAAGGCCAATGAGGCCCATGTCGAGACCCTCTTCCGCCTCTGGCGCGACGGGAAGATCGCGCCGAGAGTCAGCCGGACCTGGCCGCTCGCCGAGGGCGGCGCGGCGATCGCGCAGATGGCAGCGCGCCAGGCGATCGGGAAATTGGTCGTGACGATGGACGGCTGAGGTCGCTCAGCCGTCCATTGGATCAATGCGGGCGGCTCAATGCGGCGTTGCGGGCGCCGCCGGCGCGGCGGGGGGCGCCGCCCGATGCTGGCGGATCGCTTCGGCGATCTGGGTCTGGGCCTCGCCGATCTGGCTCTCGAACTGGGTGTGCGCCGCGGCCCTCTGGGCTTCCGGCAGGGTCGCGATCATCGCGTCCACGGCCTTGCCCAGGTCGTTGCGTTGCGCCGAGCAGCCGCCGAGGACGGAGGCGGCCCCTGCTTCCGGGGCGATGGTGGCGGAGAGGTTGTCGAGCCCCGTCTTGATGCACTGGCCAAAGGCCATTGCCGTGCGCTGGATCTCGGCCTGCTGCGCCGTCGTCGCCTGCTGTTCCGGCGCGGCGGCGGGCGGCTGCGGGGCCGGCGCGGCCGGAGGTTGCGCCGCGATCGGCGCGGCCGCCAGCAGAAAAGCGGCGGGGAATGCGAGTTTCAGGAACATTGGTCTGGTCTCCAAGGGGACGCCTTGGTCGCAGATTCCGGGACCGGCGCAAGCGGTTTTTCGCGCGGCTTTCGTTCGGGGCCGGCCGCATCCGTTGCGCGCGTGGCGCGCCGCGCCTATCTCAGGCACGAGGCAGAAGAAGGGAGCCCCATGACCACCTTCGACGATCGCGAGCGGGCGTTCGAGGCCAAATATGCGCGCGACCAGGAGATGCAGTTTCGGATCATCGCCCGCCGCAACAAATTGCTCGGCGCCTGGGCCGCGCGGCTGATGGGGCTCACCGAAGCGGAGGCGGAGGGCTATGCCCGCGACGTCGTCCACGCCGATTTCGAGGAAGCGGGCGACGAGGTGGTGATCCGCAAGCTGCTCGGCGACCTGATTTCGGCCGGCGTCGACATCGACGAGGCGCGGATCCGCGACGCGCTCGAGCACCGCACGGTCGAGGCGCGCCGCCAGATGATGCAGGCGGAGCATTAGGAGGCAGCTTGATGCCGATGGCGGCGGAAGAGATCGAGGCCCTGATCCGCGCCGGGATTCCCGGCGCGCGGGTCGAGATCACCGATCTTGCCGGCGACGGCGACCATTATGCCGCCCGCATCGTCGCCGAGAGCTTCCGGGGCTTGCCGCTGCGCGCCCAGCACCAGCTCGTCTACCGGGCGCTCGGCGGCCGGATGGGCAATGCGCTCCACGCGCTCCAGCTCAAGACCGTCCTTCCCGATCAGGAGTGAGTTTGAATGTCCGACAATGTTTCCGATAGCGCGGCCCGCATCGACGAGATCGTCAAGTCGAACGACGTGGTGCTGTTCATGAAGGGCACCGAATTGTTCCCGCAATGCGGCTTCTCGGCGCGCGCGATTTCGATCCTCAACCATCTCAACGTGCCGTTCGCGACCGTCGACGTCCTCCAGGACGCGGAGATCCGCCAGGGCATCAAGGCTTATTCCGACTGGCCGACCATCCCCCAGCTCTACGTCAAGGGCGAGTTCGTCGGCGGCTCCGACATCATGATGGAGATGGTCGAGGCTGGGGAGCTGCAGCAGCTGCTGAAAGACAAGCAGGTGGCCGCCTGATCGGCCCCGGCGGCGCCTGGCCCTGGCTGCTGCTCCCGGTCGCGCTCTATTGCGCGATCCAGACCGTGCGGGATTTTCGGCGCCGCGCTTACTGGATGGCCGCGTTCGGCCTGCTCTGCCTTGCCTTGCTGCTGCTGACGCCGATTCCATCGCATGCGGTCAAGCTCGACGTCACCCCAGCGAAGGCTGGGGCCCCAGCGACATGAAGGCGCCGCGTTTTTCACCCGCCGCGGCCCCAGCTGGGGCGACGCTTTCTTGAAAAGGGAAAGGGCGGGCGGCGCGACCGGAAAGAAGCGCCTGCCCGCCCCTGAATGTGGAAGCGTATGTGGACGCGTAAAAGGATACACGCATCGTGCCAGACCGTGCCAGCCGCGGATTTCCGCGCCTTGCGATGGTTCATCGATCTTAACCTTCTTCGCCGGCTGTAAAGCGGGCCGACAGCCTAGCTTCCCCTCCCTCCAAGGGAGGAGATTGAGGGGTGGGTGGCGCCTTTGCCGGCTCGATGCCGGCGAAGGCTGAACATCCATTCATCGACCGTTCACCCGGGCAATGATTACAACTGTAATCAATAAGGGAGGACGGCCATGGAGCGAATCGCCGAGGGCGAATATGCGGTCATGGAGGTGCTTTGGGACGAGTCGCCTTTGACCGCCGCCGAAGTCGCCGAGCGGGTGCCGGCCGACCGCGGCTGGAGCCTGCCGACCGTCAAGACCATGCTTTCCCGCCTCCTCGCCAAGGGCGCGCTCGCCCACGCGCAGGACGGCCGCCGCTATCTCTACCGCCCCGCCATCGCCCGCGCCGATTATGTCGCCGAGGAATCGGGCCGGCTGATCGACCGCATGTTCGGCGGGCGGCTGACCCCGCTCGTCGCCCAGCTCGCGGCCCGCGACCGTCTCACCCCCGCCGACATCGAAGAGATCGAAGCTTTGCTGAAGGAGCTCAAGTCATGACCTCCTGGCTGCTCCACTCGTTCGAGGCGGTCACCCTTCTCATGCTGCTGGTGCTGGCCCTGCGCCGGCCGGTCGCGCGCCTGTTCGGCGCCGGCTGGGCCTATGCCCTGTGGCTGATCCCCGCCTTCCGCTTGGTCCTGCCGCCGCTCCCCTTGCCGGCGCAGGACCTGCCACCGTCCGCCGCCGTGCTCATCCCCACGGCGTCGGATATGGCCGCGCCCCCGCCGGTTTTCGCCGGTCCAGGGCAGTGGGTGCCCTTCCTGCTCGCATGTTGGGCCGGGGGCGCGGCCATCTTCATCATCCTGCAATGGCTCGGCTACCGCGCCTTCCTGCGCCGGCTGGACGGCACCGCGCGGCCGGCGCGGCCGGCGCGCTACGGCGGCATCGCCACCTTCGTCTCGCGCATGGTCGAGGGGCCGCTCGCATTGGGCCTGATCGAGCCGCGCATCTTCCTGCCCGCCGATTTCAGCCGCCGCTACAGCCCCGGCGAGCGCCGCCTCGCCATGGAGCATGAGCTCACCCATCACCGCCACCGCGACATCTGGTGGAACATGGCGGCGATCGCAATGCTCGCGGTCAATTGGTTCAACCCGCTCGCCTGGCTCGCCTACCGCGCTTTCCGCGCCGACCAGGAGCTGGCCTGCGACGCCGCCGTCGCCGCCCGCGCGACGATCGAGGAACGCTGCGACTATGCCCGCGCGCTCGTCAAGTCGGCGGCCGGCCCCGGCCTGATCGCCGCCTGCCCGATCAACGGCGCGGGCGCGCTGAAGCGGCGGCTGCGCATGCTTCGCGGCCACCGCGCCAGCCCGCTGCGCAGCGCCGGCGGCATGGCGGCGCTCAGCGTGCTTGCGGTCGCCGGCGCCACCTCGGCCACGCTTCGATCCGACCCCGAAATGCCGCGGCTCCTCGTGGCCGCGGTGGCGCGGCCGGCGCCGGTTGCCGCGCCGGTCCGGCTCGCCGCCGCAATGCCGGCGGCCGAGCCGAAGCGATCCGTCCATGACGTCGCGCGCACCGTCGTCCGCACCCGCCGCGAAGACCCGCTCCGCCTTGCCGATGCCGACGTGCCGACGGTGGACCTGCCGCCCTTCGCGCCGCAGCCGCAGCCGCCGGGCGGTTCGGACGAGCGGCCGCCGGCTTTGGTGCTGGCTTCGGGCGGGGACGTCCCCGAGACGCCCCCCGACACGCCTGACGCCGATACCGCCCCGGCGCCGGCGCAGCCGGCTTATGCACTGCTCTTCCACCTTTCGGAGAGCGCGTTCGAGCGCGCCGCCGCGCGCAAGCCCGGCAAGGGAAGGACGATCGTCTACCGCGTCGTCGATCCGGCGACCCAAAAGGCGATCGAAATAGAGCTGCGCAAGGCCGCCGAGCAGACGCGCAAGGCGCAAAGGCAAACGCGGGCACAGACGGCGCAGCTCTTCCGCGTCGCCCAAAGGCTGCAGGTGCGGGGCGGCGTCTGGGCGAACCTCAACTTCCAGATCGTCGAACAGGGAGATTGATTCATGACCGGACGAATCGCGCCGCTGCTCCTCGCCGCGGCCTTTCTCGCCGCGCCCGCCGCCGGCCGGCAGCCCCAGGCTATTCCCGAAACCGCCGCGCCGGCCGAAAATGCCCAAAGCCAAAATGCCCCGCAGGCCGGTCCCGACGCTGCGCCGAACGACGGCCGCCATGTCGTCGTCGTGACCGACAAGGTCGCGGACGGAGCGACGCCGCGCGCCCGCGTCTATACTTTACGGACGGACGGCGGGAATGCGATCGAGCTCCGCGCCAAAGACGGCCAAACCTATAGGATCGATCGCGGCGACGGCGGCGTCTTCGTCGTCAACGCCAAGGACGGCGCCTCCTACCGGGTGGAACCGGGCGACGGCGGCGTGATCGTGATTCGCGCCAAGGACGGCCGGGTCTATCGCGTGAAGAGCGGCCCCGATCGGGCTGCGAATGCGGGCGAAACCTCCCGAATCATCAGGTTCCGGACCGAGGACGGCGCGGCCGGCGGCATCGCCGATTCCCGCCATGTGCTGATGCTCGACGCCGGCAACGGGCTCCGGCAGCTCGCGCTCGAAGATTGCGGGGGCGCCGCGCCCCTGGTCGATCGCACCGACGGCGACGGGCACGACCGTACCCGCATCCTGCTGTGCGGCAACCACGCGGGCGGTCCGGCCGACCGCTCCGACGAGCTCGAACATATGCTCGAGCGCCTCCAGGACATGGACGGCCTGTCCGACAGCATCAAGTTGCGCGTCAGCGCCGACCTGCGCGACGCGATCGAGCAGCTCCGCCGTATGCGCTGAGGCGTTCAGTCGAAGGCCTGTGCTTTCTCCTCCCCCATCGAGGGGGAGGGGAGCATGCCAAATCTCGTTGCCATCGATCTCGGTAGGCTGGGCGGGGCGGAGGCAGCGCGCTCCGTCCCGTTCGCCCGCCTTGGCTTTCGGGGCTGGCGATGCCACATCCCCGCCATGGACGATTGGCCCACCGGCAGGATCGAGCGCCCGGGGCCGCTGGTGCGGCGGCTGCTCGCGCCCAATCCGTCGCCCTTCACCTATACCGGGACCGAGACCTATATCGTCGGCGAAGGTGCGGTCGCGGTCATCGATCCCGGACCCGACCTTCCCGCTCATCTTGAGGCGCTGACCGGGGCGCTCGCCGGCGAGCGGGTCGCGGCGATCCTCTGCACCCATAATCATCGCGACCACAGCCCCGCCTCGCGGCCTCTGCAGGCGGCGACGGGCGCGCCGATAATCGGCTGCGCGCCGCTCGCGCTCGCCGATGGCGGCCCGCGCGCCGACGCCGCCTTCGATATGGATTACCGGCCCGACCGCGTGCTCGCCGATGGCGAAAAGCTGACGGGCGAGGGGTGGACGCTCGAAGCGGTGGCGACGCCCGGCCATACGTCCAACCATCTCTGCTTCGCGCTTTGGGAGACGAAGGCCCTGTTCAGCGGCGACCATGTCATGGGCTGGTCGACCACCGTGGTCGCGCCGCCCGATGGCGACATGGCGGCCTATATGGCCAGCCTCGCCAGGCTGCGGGCGCGCGACGATGCTGTCCTTTATCCGGCGCACGGGCCGCCGATCGCCGATCCGCACGCCCGGCTCGACTGGCTGGCCGACCATCGACGGGAGCGCGAGCGGCAGATCCTCGCCCGGCTCGCTTCGGGGGAGGGACGGATCCCGGACATGGTCGCCATCCTCTACCGCGACGTTGATCCGCGCCTCCACCCGGCGGCGGGGCGGTCGGTGCTCGCCCATCTGATCGATCTGGAAGCGCGCGGCCTGGCGCGCCGCGAAGGGGACGAATGGCGGCCGGCGGCTTGAAAATCGGCAGCAGCGCATTGATTTAGGTGGATGACGGAAATATTTCCGTCGCGCGCCCGCCCGGGCCGCCGGTGCAGTTCGTCGATGCAGCGGTCCACAATGTCAGACGCCGCGCGTGCCGAGGGGACGAGCGGCAGGGGCCTGGAACAGGAAAATGAACGCACCTTCGACCAGCCTCAGGGGCCTCGACCTTCGCGCGGAGATCGACCGGCTGCGCCGCGAGCGCGAAGCAATCATCCTCGCCCATTATTATCAGGCGCCCGAAATCCAGGATTTGGCCGATTTCGTCGGCGACAGCCTCGATCTCTCGCGCAAGGCGCAGGCGACCGACGCGGAGGTGATCGCTTTCTGCGGCGTCCGCTTCATGGCCGAGACGGCGAAGATCCTCTCGCCCGACAAGATCGTCGTCCTGCCCGACATGGCGGCCGGCTGCAGTCTGGAGGATAGCTGCCCGCCCGAGCAATTCCGCGCCTTCCGCGCGGCGCATCCCGATCATATCGCGCTCACCTACATCAACTGCTCGGCGGCGGTGAAGGCGCTCTCCGACGTCATCGTCACCAGCGCCTCGGCCGAGACCATCCTCGCCCAGCTCCCGAAGGACCAGAAGATCATCTTCGGCCCCGACCGCAATCTCGGTTCCTATCTCGCCCGCAAGAGCGGCCGCGACATGCTGCTCTGGCCGGGCGTCTGCATCGTCCACGAGGCCTTTTCCGAGACCGAGCTGCTGAAGCTGATCGCCGGGCATCCGGGCGCGCCGGTCCTCGCCCACCCCGAATGCCCGCCGCATATCCTCGACCATGCCGACCATGTCGGCTCGACCCGGGCGATCCTCGATTTCGCGCTCAAATCGCCGTCCGAGACGATGATCGTCGCCACCGAGCCGCACATCATCCACCAGATGGAGAAAGCGGCGCCCCACAAGACCTTCATCGGCGCGCCGGGCGCGGACGGGAACTGCAATTGCAATGCGTGCCCGTATATGGCGCTGAACACGCTCGAGAAATTGTACCTCGCGCTGCGCGACCTCACGCCGCGGGTGGAGATGGACGAGCAGCTCCGCCTCGCCGCCAAGAAGCCGCTCGACCGGATGCTGGAGATGGCCGGAAGCAGTGTCGGCAAGGGCGACGTCGGCCGCCCGCTGTTCACCGCCTAAAGTCCTCCCCGCTTTGCGGGGAGGGGGACCGCACGAAGTGCGGTGGAGGGGGGTGCGAGACCCGCACTGCGCCATTCGACGATCCCGTGCCAGGTGCCGACCCCCCTCCACCACACTTCGTGTGGTCCCCCTCCCCGTCCCGGGGAGGATAATGCGCGCCCGACTCCCTGTTTGCCGGAACTCTTCCTATAGAGGCCCCGCATTTCCGGAGGCCGCCTTGATCCGCTTCGTCCTTCCCGCTCTCTCCCTGCTCCTTCTCGCCGCCGCCGCGCCGGCTTCGGACGATCCCTATCTCTGGCTCGAGGAGGTCAACGGCGCCCGCGCGCTGGCGCAGGTCAGGGAATGGAACAAGGCGACCGAGGACATCCTCACCCACGCGCCGAATTACGAGGCTTACCGCAGCCGCGCCCGCGCGATCCTGGACGACGAGCGCCAGATCGCGACGCCCGACCAGGTGATGGGGGACCGCGTCCTCAACCTCTGGCGCGACGCGAAGAATCCCCGCGGCCTGTGGCGGGTGTCGCGGCTTGCCGCCTATCGGACGGGCCATCCGCGCTGGCGCACCCTGATCGACGTCGACGCATTGGGGCGCGCGGAGGGGAAAAGCTGGGTCTGGCACGGCGCCAATTGCCTCGCGCCCGAATACCGGCTCTGCCTGGTCTCGCTGAGCCCGGGCGGCTCGGACGCCGATACGGTGCGCGAATATGACAGCATATCCGGCCGCTTCGTCCCGGATGGCTTTTCGCTGCCCGAGGCGAAGAGCAATGTCACCTGGCGCGACGCCGATACATTGCTCGTCGGCACCGATTACGGACCCGGATCGCTGACCGCGTCCGGTTATCCGCGCATCGTCAAGATTTGGAAGCGCGGCACGCCGCTCGCCGCCGCGCCGACCCTGTTCGAGGGCGATGCGAAGGACGTTTCGGTCGATGCAATCGCCTTCCAGGACGGCGCGCGGCGCTGGACCTTCCTCCGCCGCGGCAAGACCTTCTGGACCGATGAATGGCGCCTGCTGACGGCCGCGGGGCGGCTCGTGCCGGTGCCCATCCCCGCCGATGCCGAGGTCGAGGACGTCTTCCAGGGCCGGCTGATCGTCAAGCTGCAGAGCCCGCTCGGCCGCTTCGCCGAGGGGACGCTCGTCGCCTGGCCGCTCGCCCGCATCGCCGCCGGAGCGGCGCCGGCGCCGGAGCTGGTGATGGCGCCGGCCGCCACCCAGGCGATCGAGGAGGTCGCCTCGTCCGACCATGTCCTGTGGGTGAAGGCGCTCGACAATGTCTCCGGCCGCCTGTTCGCGCTGACCCCGCGAGCGCGCGGCTGGGCAATGCGGCCGATCCCGTTGCCCGCCAACGCCACCGTCCATCTGCTGCGCACCGCGGCAAGGCAGGATCTCGCCTTCGCCACGGTCGAGGGGATGCTGACGCCGCCGCGCCTCTATGCGGTGACGGCGGCCGGGCAACCGGCGCTCGTCCAGAGCCTGCCCGCGAAGTTCGACGCCAGCCTCTACCGGGTCGAGCAAAGATTCGCCCGCTCGAAGGACGGCACGCGTATTCCCTATTTCCTGGTGCGGCGGAAGGATGCGCGCGGCCCCACGCCGGTGCTGATCCACGCTTATGGCGGCTTCCGGCTCGCCCAGACGCCGACCTACCTCACCAGCGAGCCCTATCGCGCCGGCCCGCTCGCCATGTTCTGGGTCGAGGAGGGCAATGCCTATGTCCTCGCCAATATCCGCGGCGGCGGCGAATATGGGCCGCGCTGGCACCGGGCGGCTTTGCGCGAGCATCGCCAGCGCGCCTTTGACGATCTCCACGCCGTCGCCGAGGATCTGATCCGCACCGGGGTGACCGCGAAGGGCAGGATCGGGATTTCCGGCCGGTCGAACGGCGGCCTGCTCGTCGGAGTCGCGGTGACCGAGCGGCCCGATCTCTATGCGGCGGCGATCGCCGGCTCGCCTCTGCTCGACATGAAGCGTTATTCGCATCTGCTCGCCGGCGCTTCCTGGGTCGACGAATATGGCGATCCCGACAAGCCCGCCGACTGGGCCTATATCTCCCAATATTCGCCCTATCAGAATGTGAAGCCCGGCGTGCATTACCCACCAATCTTCTTCTACAGCTCGACCAGGGACGACCGCGTCCATCCCGGCCATGCCCGCAAGATGGCAGCGCGGCTCGCCGCCTATGGCGACCGTTTCTACTTCCACGAATATATGGAGGGCGGCCATTCGGTCGGCGCCGACCACGCCGAGGACGCCAGGCGCGCGGCCCTGCTCACCGTCTATCTGAACCGGGAGCTGGGTGGGATCGGCCGATGAGCTTCGCGCTTCCGGGCTTCGATTTGGGCGCCTTCGTCGCGGCGACGCTTGCCGAGGATCTGGGCGCGGGCGGCGACATCACGTCGGCGGCGGTGATTCCGGCCGACGCCCGTTTCCGCGGCGTCATGGACAGCCGCGACGCGATCGTCGTCGCCGGCCTGCCGGTCGCCGAAGCCTTCTTCCGCGCGCTCGATCCCGACGTGGAGATGGAACGTCTGTGCGCGGATGGCGACCAGGTGGCGGCGGGGACGGAGCTGCTTCGCCTCTCCGGCCGGGCGCGGGCCTTGCTTACCGCGGAGCGCTCGGCGCTGAACGTCGTCCAGCATCTCTCCGGGATCGCGACCCTGACGCGGCTTCACGTCGATGCGATCGCCGGCACCGGCGCGATCCTGCTCGACACGCGCAAGACCCTTCCCGGCCTCCGCCTCCTCGAAAAATATGCGACCCGGATGGGCGGCGCGCGGAACCACCGCATGGGCCTGTGGGACGCGGCGATGATCAAGGACAATCATGTCGCGGTCGCCGGCGGGGTGGGGGAGGCGGTGCGCCGTGCCGCCGCTTCCGGGATCGGAAGCATCATCGTCGAGGTCGACCGGCTCGACCAGATCGCGCCCGCGCTCGCCGCCGGGGCGACGCATCTGCTGCTCGACAATATGGCGCCGGAAATGCTGCGCGAGGCGGTGCGGATGGTCGGCGGCCGCGTCCCGACCGAGGCCAGCGGCGGCGTCACCCTGGAAACGATCCGCGCCAAGGCGGAGGCGGGCGTCACCTATGTCTCGGTCGGTCGCATCACCCAATCGGCGCCGGCCGCCGACATCGGCCTCGATTTCACCGCGGCCTGAGGCGTTGCGGGACAAGCCCGGCTTTCCGCAAAAGCGAAGCGACCGCAAGGATGCTCCTTTCCGGCTTCCCGCCGGGCGGCGGCTCCGCTAGACTCGGGCAAACAGGAGGGGAATGACCATGCGACCCAAATCGATCGCGAATTTCGAGCTCGCCGCCTTGCTCGCCGTTCTGGTCAGCATCGTCAACAGCTGGCTGAGCTGGGACAAGATGATGGCGGTCCAGCAAGCCCAGCTCGTGGCGAAGGGCCAGGGCAACTTGGTCGGAATGATGTCGAGCATCGGTGTCGGCGTGGCGGTCGTCGTCGTCGTCGTCTGGCTGCTGCTTATCTGGCTGATCAGCCGCAAGGGCAGCCCGGCCGCGAAATGGATCTATGCCGTGCTTGCGGTGATCTTCCTGATCTTCGGCCTGTATGGGCTAATCAAGGGGCCGGTCTACGGCACGGTGCAGTTCGTGCTCGCGATCGGGTGGGATCTGCTGTCGCTCGCATCGCTCTGGTTCCTGTTCCGCCCCGAATCCGCGGCCTGGTTCTCGGAAGGCCGAAAGGCCGATCCCGCCGACCTCTGAGCCTCAGCGCCGCACCAGCTCGCCTTCGATCGTCCGGGCCGCCGGATGATTTTTGTCGAGCCACTTGTTGACGATCCTGAGGTTGCGGCTGTTCGACCGGAACAGGAAGTCCGGGATCGCGCCGATCCAGGGGATCGAGCCGAGCAGGAAGTCGATGCCGACATTCCCCGTCATGCGGGCGATATGCCATTTCGACATGCCGAGGTTGCGCGCCTCCCAGACGATCCAGGCGCCGAGGATCGCGCCGATCACATCGCCGACCACCGGAATGATATCGAGCAGGACGTCGAGGCCGACCTGGCGGTTGAGGCCGGGGATGACGAACAGCCGCTCGAGCAGCCGCTCCATCATCTCGATCCGCCGCCGCACCGATTCCGGATCGCGGCCGATCTGCAAATGCCCGGCGACGCCATCGAAACCCTGCTGAGACACGCGCATTCGTGAAGCTCCTGAAGCTCTTACGTGCAGGGAAGGTGGGAAGCGCGGGGGCGGAAAGCAATGCGGGCGCCCGCCTCTCCCTTGGAGGGGATGAGCCGCCACTAAGGTCTTGTCCGGGGGACGAGACCAGGCGGCTCATGATACGGAGCCTTAGCGGCTCTGCCGCTTAGGCGGAGTTGGTGAGGGTGACATCGTTGGCGATTTCACTCCGCCGCTGTCACCCTCACCCAACTACGCCTAGGCTCCTTCGTCGCCAAGGCTCCGTATCCCTCTCCCCTCAAGGGAGAGGTGTCGTGCTAGGAAGCCCCCCGGATCAGCTCCCCGGCCGGGTGCCGGGCGAACGGATTGGGCCGGAACCCGCTCAGCCGCTGCGACACCAGAGACCAGCGCACCGGTGCCGCCAGCGGGATGAACGGCGTCAGCGCCGCCAGGCTCGCATCCGCCTGGACCAGGAGGGCGCGGCGGGCATCCTGGGTCGGCGCCGTCCGCGCCGCCTCGAGCAATGCATCGATGGCGGGATCGCAGATCCTGCTCGCGTCGCAGGTGAAATGCCGCAGATACCAGCTTGCGATCGTCGAGGGCGCCACCTCGTCGACGAGGCGAAGGTCGGCCGGCTGGCCGGGCGCCACCCGCATCGTTTCGACGCCCACCGCCGCCCAGTCGCGCCGCAGCAGAGCGAAGAGCAGGCCATAGCCCGGCCCGTCCGGCAGCGAGACGGTAACCCGCAACCGTCC
The DNA here is from genome assembly GCA_036491055.1 of Allosphingosinicella sp. GTDB lineage: Bacteria > Pseudomonadota > Alphaproteobacteria > Sphingomonadales > Sphingomonadaceae > Allosphingosinicella. Next base: position 28,379 of record DASXCT010000039.1, on the reverse strand, counting down.
CGCCCCGCCGAGCCCCGCCAGCACATGGGCGGCGGCGGCGCGGCGGGCGGGGAGGGGCGTCGCGTCCCACGCCGGCGCGGTGGGGGCGGACAGGCCCTCGATGCCCGCCGGGAGCAGGGTGTCGCGGACCTGCAGGCGCGCGCTGGGGAAGGCGGCGGCGAAAGCGGCGGCGATGGCGTCGCGGTCGATCGCCGCCGAGAGGGCGTCGCGCGCCTCGGGCCTGGCGAGCGGCCCGTCGCCGCCGGCGAAGGCGAGCCCGAACATCCCTCCCACCGGATCGAGGACCAAGATGCGGCCGCCCTGCGCCGTCGCCTGGGCGATCGGCAGGTCGCCGAACGTGCCGCCGGTGACGAGGTCGGCAAGGCCGAGGTCGAACCGCGCCGCCGCCGCCGCCGCCGGCTCGCCGCGGATGAGGAGCTGCGGGCCGGGCTCGGCGCCGGCATCGTCCTCGTCGGGCGGCGGCGACGCCAGCAGCAGCGCGCCGCCGTCTGCCCGGAGCAGGCGATAGGGGCCGGTGCCCTGGCTGCCGCGGAGGATGGCGAGCTCGGGCTGGGCGAGCAATTGCAGGAAATTGGGGCGGGGCGCCTTGAGCGCGATCTCCAGCACCTCGTCGGTCATCACGTCGATCTCGTCGATCGCGCCGAGCGTGGATTTGAGCGGATTGCGGCTGTTCGCCGCGATCGCCGCCTTCAGCCGGGCGACGACCTCGGCCGCGGTGATCCGCCCGCCGCCGCCCGGCCAGTCCATCCGGGCGAGGCGGAAGGTGTAGCGAAGGCCGTCGTCGGAGACGATCCAGCTCTGGGCGAGGCCGGGCTCGACGTCCCCGGTCGCGTCGAAGCGGACCAGCCCCTGGGCGGCGCTCTCGAGCGCGTAGGCGGCGGGCGCGTCCGGCGGCGCGCGGTCGGGATCGGCGATGCCGACCGGCCCGCCGATCACGCTGACGATGACCGGGCCGGCGGCCTCGCGGCGGCAGCCGGAGAGCGAAATCAGCGCCAGCAGCAGCGCGGCCGGCAGGAGAGCGAGACTCCGCATCGCCCCTCGATAGCGCAGGCGCGCCCGGAAGGTGAGGGCTTTACGCCTCCTTCATTTTTGAAGCGCTAGCCTCGGCCATGGGTCTGGACCGCCCGAAGCCAAGCCCCAACGAGGGCGATCCGGCCGATTTCAAGCAGAGGCGCGCCGCGCGGCGGCGCGTCGAAGGCTCGGCCGAGCTCCGCCATGAAGGCTGGTACAAGGTCGAGGTGAAGGTGCGCGACGTCTCGACCGCCGGCTTCATGGCCGAATGTCCGGCTCCGGTCCGCATCGGCAGCAACGTCTCGCTCGACGTGCCCGGGATCGGCCCCGTCCGCGCCCAGGTTCGCTGGCAGCTCGGCGGCCGCATGGGCGGCATGTTCCTCGACCCGATCAGCCTGTCGCGCTGCGAATGGACGGCGGAGCCGGTCGAGGCGCCGGGGGAAATGGTCGAAGGTTGAACGGGCAGCGGGATCGTCCGTCACGGGTTTGGCAATCGGCAATCCAACAATATATGCCCGCGCACGGCGGGGCGCCTCGGTTGAGGCGTCGGCGGCGAGAAGCCGCCTGGAAGGAGGGGTGTCGGTGAGAGCGGCGGCTGCGATCTTTATCCTGGCATTTTTGCCGGCGGTGCCGGCGGGGGCGAAGGAATCCGCGCCTTCGGCTCACGCCGCGGTCGCCGAGGCGCTCGCGGCGATGGACTCCGCCCGGGATCTGCGCTCGGCGGCGCGGCTGCGGCTCGAGGTCAATGTCGTCACCCGCGACATCGTCGAGAACGAGCATAGCGGCGAGCCTTATCCGGTCGGCACCAGCAATGCCGTCTATACCGACGATTTCGGGCGCTTCGACCGCGTCGCCGAAACCCTCTCCCGCGATCGGGCGTCGGTCTCGCTGCGGGAGATCAGCCAGGGCATTGCCGATCAGTTCGACCGGATCGCCAACGGCAAGCCGGTCCGCGCCCGGATGACCCTGGCCCCGCCCGGCTGGGAATTGCGGGACCCGTTCCTCGCCCTTCGGCTGGCGGACGCGGCGCCCGACCTGAAGGTCGTGCCGGATACCATCCTCCATGCCCGCCGCCAGATCGTGGTTGCCTTCAGCCTGCGCGGCAGCCGGGCGCGGCTGCTGATCGATGCCGAGACGCATCTGATCACCGCCGCCGAGGGCCTGTTCGCCTGCGGCCATGCGACCAGCTCCGAGGTCGCGTGCGGCACCTTCGGCGACCTTGTCGAACGGACCGAGTTCATGATCTGGGACGCCGCGGACGGGCTCCGCTACCCGACCCAATGGGACATTTATCGCAACGGCGTCCATCTCCAGACGATTATCGTCAGCGGTCCGCCGAGGCTCGATCCGCCGCGTCCGACCGATGCCGAGATCGCCGCGGAGACAAGTGCCGCGGCCGCCCGGCTGGAGGCGAGCGATGCCGATAGCATCCCGCTCGGCCGCGCGCTCTACGAGGCGCCGGATCCGCATCGCGGGATCGAGGAGATCGCGCCCGGAATCGTCCAGATTCCGGGCTCTTGGTACGTCACCCTGGTTCGGCAGGACGACGGCATCGTCGTGATCGATGCGCCGATCTCTTCGGGCTATTCCGCAGAGGCGATCCGCGAGGCGGCGCGGCGCTTTCCGGGCCTGCCGATCAAGGCCCTGATCACCTCGACCGCTTTCTCCTGGCACATCGCCGGCGCGCGCGAATATGCGGCGCGCCATATTCCCATCTACGTGCTGGACGGCAATGCGCCGGTGCTCCGCAAGTTGCTAGCCGCGCCGCGCCGCCTGCGCCCCGACCGGCTGGCGCGAAAGCCGGTGCGCCCGATCCTGCGCATCGTCACGGGAAGGATTCAGGTCGGGCATGGCCGCAACGCCATCCTCGTCATGCCGATCGCGCTCGCCGCCGAACCGATGCTGATGACCTACATCCCCGACGCGCACCTGCTGCACACCGGCGAGATGATCCAGCCGCTCGGGCCGGGCGGAAGCCTGATCAACCCCGAATCCCTGTTCGAGATCCGCCAGACCATCGCCCGCGAAGGCCTCCATCCCGAACGGCTGATCGGCATGCACATGAGCCCGCTGCCGCGCGCCGAGCTCGACGCGGCAGTGCGCCGCGCCGGCTTTCCGGATGGCGGGTAGATGAGCGGCTTAGAGATGGTGCGGACGGCGGGACTTGAACCCGCACGCCCCGAAGGGCAGGAGATTTTAAGTCCGAAAGCACGACATTCCCGAACGTGCCGGGCGACGTCTAACCCTCGGCGATCCCTTCGTTTTCGCCCTTCGTTCAACTGCTGGAACATTCCCGTAATAGCCGAGTCGTGCCCTGCGCAATCACACGCGTTTTGCGTCGGCCGCCGTGGCGAGAGTGGTGGCTAGGGCTTCGTCACCTTGACGTCGCCGGCGCCGACGACGGTGAACGTCGATTGCGGCTCCAGCCGGCTTAGAATTTCGAGGACGGCCGCTTGGCTCATCCCCTTCATGGAAATGCCGTTCACCGCTTCGACCGTCTCGCCCTGCTTCAGGCCCGCTCTGGCGGCCGGGCTGTTCGGCGCCACTGCCATCAGCAGCATGCCGAAGGGCGTCGGTAGGAAGCTGATTCCTACCCCTCCGCGAGCGGCCGCCGCGGCAGCGCCATCGTCGGCTTGGGCGTAGATTTGCGCCATCGGGGTCGCCGTCGAGGCTGGTGCGATCGCGGGCGCGGCCGGGAAGAACCCCTTCTTCGCCATGCCCGGACAGGTGGCGTCGGCAACGCTGATGCCGCTCGGGTCGCCGATCTCCAGCGACGTCACCGCGCCGTCGTGCTCCATGATGAGGAACCACGTCTTGCCGGTATAGCCACCCATCCGATTGCGGGCGTTGACGAAGCCGCAGGTGTAATATCCAGCCTGGTGCCGGCCGATGCGAGGCTTGAGCGTGCCGCCGACGAAATTGAAAGGCCACTCGATGCGAGCGGAGTCCGGATCTATCATCCGGTCCCGGATGGCAGCTTCCCCGATCCGGACCGCATCCTGGAATGTGGGCTGAGCCCCAATGTCTGGCGCCGCGGCCGGTGCCGCTGCTCCCAGCAATGCGATTGCAGCCGCCACCCCTGCGCCCATACCGACTCTCCCTCCGGTCGGCCGATGAATAGCGCGCCACCTGCCGACGGTGTCAACGGGCAGCACGGCGGCCGAGCTCAATCGGGCTGGGGCGAACCCTCGCTGGGCCGAAGCTGGCCGATTGCGATTTGCCGCACCGCTATTTCCTTCATCAACCCGAAGAAGAGCTGGCCCTGCCACTCCTGGATGCGAGCCACCAAATCCGCCTGGTTCGGCATCGCCGCGACCCGCTCCTCAGCGACGGCGATATATTGGAGGGCGATCGCCTCCAGTAGGCGGACCATCTCCGCCACGGCGTCCGGCGGATTTTTCCCGCCGTTGCTGAGCCACTCCCGCACGTTCGGCTCGAAGCGGTCCCAGATCTGCTGGCGCTCTTTCGCTTCGCGCCCTCCGGTCTGCACCCATGGGAGCTTCACCACGCGGTCGACGAACGGGTTCCCGGTGCTCATCGCGCTACACTCTTCGGTCGGAACCCTTGGCGAACAGCGTGGTCGGCCGCTTTCGCGACGCCGACGTGATTGTCCAGGAACCACCGCTCAATCGACGCCTTGTCCGTAGGACCGTGGAAATGGTTGACGATCGTGGACCCAACCGAGGCATTGGCGGCCGACTGCTGCGGCGGCTGTGACTGCGCCGACCGGGAAAGCGAGGCGGCAATGGGTGAATTCAAGCCGGCCGGGAGCGAGAATGCTGGCATGGCCATGGAGGGCAAGCTGAACTTAGGAGCGGTCGCCAGCGAGCGGATCACGTCCGCATATTGCGCGGGTAGGATCATCTCTCGGGCGTGGGCCTGAACCAGCGGGTTGATTCCGGACGGAATGTCATAGCCGCCGGCGGCGCTGGGAATGGTTAGGCCGCTGGCGAACGCGCCTGCGGCCGTGGCCATCTCAATACCGAATCCGACCGCTGTCATGTCCATCGGCCACGGCGCCGCCGCCATGGAGGCAGTGCCGCCGGCGCCGGCGACCGCGGCCTGGTTCGAAATCTGTCCGGCCGCCGATGCCTTAGACGCCGCTCCGCCGATAAGCAGCGCCGACAAATGCTTCACCAGCCACTGTTCGATAATCGACGCGATGGCGCTCCCGATCGCCTGCTGAAGCCCTTGCCAGAGTGATTTGATCGTCGAAGCGAACGAGGCCTGCAGCGTGACCATCTTCCCGATCGCCTGCCCCCATGAAGAGGAAAGCTGGCTGATCGCGTTGCGCTCAAGTTGCGTCCGCTGCAGGACCGCTTTCTGAGTAATGCCGGTGAGGGTGTTCTCGTGCTGCTTTCGCGCCTCCTGGAGCTGCTGCCAAATCTTCTGATATTGCGGAGTCTGAGCCTTTTCCGCGGCGAGCTGCTGATTCAGGCTCTTCACCTGGTCCTGGTACCGCTCGTTCTCCAATTGCCGGTCGATCTCGATCAACTGGCGCTGCGTCATCAACCCCATGCTGACCATGAACTGCGCCCGCTCGCGCTCGGCTTGGATTTTGAGATCCGCCATCTTCTGGTCATGCCGGGCCTGGTCCTCGGCGATTTGCTTCAGCTTTTCCGCCGCCTCGGTGTTGATCCGCACAAGCTGGTCGGCCGCCGCCTGCGCCTGGTTCGAGTCGGCGCCATAGAGGGAGGCTTCGCGGTCGTAGGTTTCCTGGGCGAGGTGCTGGCGCTCCTTCTCGTCGTTTTTGGCCTGGTCCATCTTCTTCCGCTGAGACGTCAGGAAAACTGCATTCTCCTTGTCCATCTGCGCCTTGAAGGCGGCGGTATAGCGCTCGTCGATGGCGAACTTATCTTTGACGGAGGCGCCCTGGATATTAAGATATTGCTTCCAGTAAGCGGTGACCGAGGCGAGGCTAAATTCCTGCGCCTTACCCTGCGCGGCCTGCTCGAGATCCCATTCGACCTGCTGAGCCTTCAGCCTTTCGTCGAGGATCTGAACCAGGTCGTCCTTCGGCTTCTTATCCTTCTTCGGATGCTGCTGCTTGATGTCGTCGAGGCGGTTGTCGGCGCCGGCCGTCGGATCGGTCGGTTCCGGGCCATCTTCCATGCCGCGATAATTCGGGTCGTTTTTTCCGGAAGCGTCCATCCAGCCCGTATCGACGCTGCCGCCCATGGCGGCATTCATGGCCGCGAGCGCATGGTCCCACGCCGCGCTGGCGCGGTTTGCGTCGCGGACGATTCTGGCGCCTTCGATATCCGCCGCATCCCCGATCTGCTTCAATCCGGCGCGCCACACCTCGACCGCTTCGCTGACATGGCCGGAGAGCGCCATCGTGGACGTCATTCCGAACAGCTCGATCTTGGCCTCGAGCTTATCGAGCCAGAGATTGATCTCGTCGAAGAAGCCTTCCCAACCTTCCAGCGCCAGATTGAGCGATGCCGTCACGAAGTTCCAGGCCGCCGGGATGGCCTTTATCTCGCCGACGAAGCTGTTGATGTCGGCGATGGTCGTCTTGATCGCAGCCGGACCTTCGGATCGGAACCAAACCGCCATGTCCTTCAGCGTCGGAAGAAGTTCCTGGCCGAGCATGATTTTGAACGTATCCCAGGTCTCGCTCGCCTCGGCCACCGCCTCCTTATATTGGTGCATCGCCTCGACGCCTTCGCCCGTCGTCTGCAGGCCAAGCTCCTCGGCGGCTTTCTTGCCCTCTTCCAGCTCCTCACGGTTCAGGCGCAGAATCTGCGTCAGATCGCCGGCGCCGCGGCCGAACATGATCTGTGACGCCGCTGTCCGGTCGACACCTTCCTGGTAGTCGCGCATCTTGTCGAGGCCGTCGAGGAAGATGTCCTGAAGGTCTCGGAAATGCCCTTCGCTATCGCGCGTCGCGACGCCGAGACGGTTGAAGGCGTCTTCATGCTGGCGCATCTGGCGAACCATCTTGTTCGCCATGCCGGTTGCAGTGTCGGTCTCGATCCCCAGCTTGTGCAGCGCGAGCTGGAAGCCGTCCGCCGCGCCAAGGCTGATGCCGAAGGCCTTGGCCAGCTTCTCGACATCGGCGGTGTAGGTGGTCGCCGCGCCGGTCAGCTTTTCGACGCCATGGACAAGCATCTCGACGCCGAGAGCGGCAACAATGGCGGTCCCGAAGCCGGCGATCGAGGACTTCATGGCGTTGAAGCTCTCGACGCCGCCCTTCGCGCTCAGCACCAGCGCCTTGATTCCGGTCGCCTGTTCCTCGGTCGCGGCGCGCCCCCTGACCATCGCGCTTTCGATCGACTCGCCGAGCGTGACGAACTGCGCCTGAAGTTGCTCGACGGCGCCCGTCATGCCGGCGAATCCGGCCTTCATCTCCTCGATAAAGCCGCTGAGTCCTTCGATCGAGCCCTTCGCCTGGTCGATGCCGGCGGCCACCTCCGATGTGGCGGTGATTTTGATTTCGGCCTGGTTCTCGCCCGACACCTATGCGGCCTCTCGCTCGAGTTCGTGGCGAAGTGCCGAGCGGACGAGCTCAGAGAAGGTGACGCCCTTGCGCTCGGCCTTCGCTTTCGCCTCTTCCACCAGCCTGCCGGGGGCATGGAACTTGGCGGTTGTGTCGAAAATCGCTCGCTTCATGTTGGCTCGCCTCTGGACGTTCTGAGTGTCCACAGAATGGCCCTATTCTTCCCACGGCTCTAGCCGCTGAAACTATCCCGAGGTCTCCCTGGAATGCCATCCGACCGTTGACTGGCGACGGCACCGGGTATTTCATGCCGCCGGCAAACGGTGGGAGGCCCGATGCTTGGGAGACGATTCGATGAGCGCGCCGGCTGGACGCTGGCGGAGTGGAAGCCGTGATGGGTACAGCGGCCGAGTAAGGGATCACGGTGTTCGGAGGGCAGACGGATGATCAGCGATGATGTTCACTATCGATTTGTCAGCGAGCAGTGCCGTTATCACAGCGAGAAGGCCGGTGACGCGTTCACACTATTCGTGAAGATTTTCTCTGCCGTCGTCGGGGGCGCTCTCTGGCTCCAGGTGCAGCCGCACGTGAACCCAGCAATGTCGCGGCAACTGGGTCGAGCCGCCGCCGGCTTAGTGCTGGCGGTCGCGTCGCTTTGTTCAATCCGAATTGCCGAAAACATGCGAGCATGGAAGGGCTATCGCAAGGCGCAGTGCCGCATCGCGGGTAACGATTCCGACGGTCGACCCATCATTGACCCTCCCAATGTTCTGAGGGCGTCGGTCGAGGAGGGTGCGCTTATCGTGTCGATGTTTGCTGCGTCGATCGGTTTTGCCTTACTGGATCCAACCGGCCCCTAAGCGACTGGAGTTCGTCCGGGGGAAAGTGTCCCGCATGCGCGAAGATGCCGAGGTTTCGACGTCCGGCCGGATTTCGGACGCAAAATGGAGGGCGGGCGCCTTTTTGCTGCGCCGCTTTACATCGGTGAGGCGGCGCTACTTCGCCGCGGGCCCGATTTGCCGCCTCAGGCTGGCGACGGCGGGCGTGTAGCCGTGACGGTGCACCCCGCAAGCGGTTCGCACATAGAACCGGCCGATTCTATCATCGACCTTCAACGGGCTCGGATCGAAGTAGAGGCTTATCGAGCTTCGGGGCTCCATCCTCGCCGGGAGCTGCGCGCTGCCTTGGGCGAGGTGGAAATTCAGCAGAGCCGCATGGACGTTGCGCTTGGCGCTGCTGAACCGCCAGCCGTACACGAAGCCGGCCTCCTCCACCGTCACAGCGAAAGTGCTGAGGTTGGTGATCTCGATGGAATAGCCGATCGGGGCTCCCCGCGGCACCGGCATCACGTTCATGAGCCGAACCCGGAGCCTCACCTTTTCCCGCTGCATCGCGTTCACGGTGTTGATGATGCTGAGCACCGCCCCGACGCCGCCGAGGGTGAGTGCCACCACGTCTTTGAGCTCCAGGCGAGGAATAGGCGGCCAACTTGCCGCCGCGCCGTCAATGTCGGGCCGCGAAAGGTTCAAAGGCGGCCGAGCACCGAGTTGCGTAGGTCGGTGCTATGGCCCCCGCACGCTTACCCTGCCGGTACGACGATAAATGGACAGCTCCCATTTGCGAGGAGCTTCCGATGCCGATCGATCACGACGACCCGCTGGCGCTGAAGCGCCGATCACAGGCTACCGGAGAGATCGCATCCGCCAATTCGGCCTCGCCGCCGAGATCCGGGGGCACTATTCGGATGCGCGCAGCCGAACGCCGCCGCCGCCGCTTGGACCTGCCTCGCCAGCCGGGATGAAGAGCACGCCGGCACTCTCCAACTCCCGCTGAATCGCGGTGAGATTGTTCGGCACCGGCACCGATCGCCCGGCCTCATAGTTTCGGACGGTCGAGCCGCCGACGCCAGCCCGCTTGGCCAGTTCCTCCTGGGACAGGTCGACCAACGCGCGCGCGGCGCGGCATGTGGCGGGCGTCAACATAGCATCGCGGCATAGCTGCATAACGATTTTCGGTCAAGGCAACGAAAAAGGCCTTGCACGGCACGCTCGGTGCGAGTATAACGGTTTTCGTTAGAGCGGCCGAGCAGAGGACTGGTACTCCCCCGCCCGGCCTAACCGAAACCACCTGGTGAGAGGTGATCATGGCTACCATCGAATTACCGCCCCCGGCGAGCGCGTACAAGTCGCCATACTCCCCCGAAACCCGCGCCGCCCTCGCTCGCGACGACGCCCGCCGCGCCACCGAATGGGCCTCGGAAGATGCCTATCAGGTCGGGCTCGGCATGGCTGCCAGCGCCCGCCGCGCGGCCGACAAGACCCCGCTCGAGGCCGCTGGCGAGGCGCTTGATGACGCCGCCATCCGGTTCCGCCGGCAGGCCGAACGCACCGCGATCGTGCCGAGCGCCTTCGCCCGCGCCGAGCGCCGCTATCTCGCCGCCCGCGAGGCTTACCGCGCGCTGCTCGCCGAGCAGACTGGCCAAGGTGTCGACGATCTCGAACGGAGGCTGGCAGCATGAGCAACCAAGCTCCGGCCCTGCCGGGCCTCACCCTCGCCGAGCTGCCCGCCGGCTCGCCCAACCTCTACCTGATCCATCAGGACGGGCGGCTGACCGGTGTCGGCACTCCCGATGAAATTCGCGACCTCGTCGACGACCGGACCATCCCCGCCGACGGGCTGACCTTCACGCTGGAGTTAGCAGCATGAGCACCCGAACCTCACGCCGCGCCATTCTAGGCGCACTCGCTGCGGCGCCAGCAGTGGCCGCCCTGGCGGGGCCGGCGATTGCCGCGCCGCCGACTTCCGGCCGGACACTCTGGGATCGGCGGCTGCACGAATACCGGCGCCTGCAGGCGCTGGACGATGCGTCGAATGCATTCGGGCCCTACTCGTTGGCCAAGGAGGAATACGACCTCGTGTGCCTGCGCTTAGGCGTGCCCGATACGGCACGCTGGTCCAGCGAGAGCCTGTCCGAGGCTGATCGGAAGGAGTTCCATGAAGCAGGTCGGACAATGGACCGAAAGTGCGACGTCTACATGGATGCTTACTATTGCCCAGCCCAAGATGCGGCAATCGCACTGCTGCTGACTCCTGCGCCGGACCTTGAGGCGGCGTTGACCAAGATCGCGATTATCAAGCAGCACGACCTCCACACGCTGACTCGGGTACCGCGCGACTGCTTCGAAGTGGTCGCCGAGGACATGGCTCGCTTGCGGGGGAGGGCGTTCGCATGAGAGACGCCCGCACCTCACGCCGCACGCTGTTGAGGGCGCTTGTCTCGGCTCCCGTCGGCGCCGCCCTCGTTGGGCTTCCAGCGATGGCCGCAACTGCCAGCGGCGACAGCGCCCTCCTCTCCGCATGGGAGGAGTACAAGGCCCTTCAGCGGCTGAACTACGCCACTCCGGGCGATGCTTGGAATGATGAGCAGGAGGAGGAATTTTACCGCCAGCTGGACGCTGTGGAGATCGTGCTCGAACGCGCCGAGGCCAAGACACCGAGAGGCGCTGCCGCTCAGATTCTGCTTTCAATGATGCACTTCGAGGGTAGCCGCCAGTTCTGCGAGGGGATCATCAACGGCGTCACGATGCCGGCCAACTACGATGATCTGGACTGGATGACGAAGCTCGCCGTCCGGGCCGCGGACGCCCTCTGGAAGATGGGGGCGTGATCATGGCCACTCCACAGACCACCCGCCGCGCCGGCACCTTCCGCACCTTTCGCTATCCCTCGACGGATGAGCGGAACCCCGCCTTTGACGGCGCCGCCTTCGTCCGCAGCTGGGCCCGCTTCGTCGGCTCGGCACATCGGCACTGCGCCACCGGCGAGCTTGTCCTTTGCTGGTCAACCGAAGGCCCGCATCCTCAGCAGCGGGAGACGCTTCGGAGCCGGCTGGAGGCGAGGCCCGCCAACGTCGGTTCCGTTCTCGCGGCCGTCGACAGCCGGGATGAGAGCTTCCGCCGCACGATCGAGGCCGGCGCCGCCCGGCAGACCGCCAGCAGGGAGGGCTGACCGATGCAGCACTTCACAACCGCACCCGCCGCCGCCGCGCCGGGCCTCGACCTCTTCGCGGGAGCATGGCTTGAGCGGCTGCTCGCCCTTGGCGGCGGCATGATGGTTTTTCCCGATGGGAGCGGCCGGTTGATGTGGCGGCCAAGCGCCTCGGACGCACCCGGCTATCAGCCTCCGCCAGAGGATGAGCCCGACGACGTGGCGATCCGGCGCTCGAAGGTGGAAAACATGATGTTCGCCGGTCGCAATCGCGAGCTGCAGGACCTCCTGGACCTCGTTCCCGGCGGCAAGGAGGCCGTGAAGGCGCACGTCCGGACCTTCCCTTCATACACCCTGCCCGACGGCAGCGTGGGGTTGATGTGATGGCCACGGCGATCGCAGCGGCCGCACAAGCGCCGTCCATCTTCCCGCCCGACGTCGAGGAAATCCGGCTCGAGATATTCGACCGGGTTCCGCCGCGCTGCTTCGTGCAAGCGGTGACCGATAACGGCTCGGCGCCGCTCCTTCGCGCCGGGGAGGTGGCGGTCGCGGAAGGCGACGGCGGCGCCGGCTGGATCCCGATCGACGGCGGTCTGTTCGTCATCGAATATGTGTCGCCGCCGGACGTGCCGGACGGTTTCGAGCTGCGGACGCGCAAGATCGTCCAGACGCGCCGCCTCAACTGGCCGGGTCAAGACGTCTGGGCCGTCGCTGCCTATGCCTCCCCTCGCAATGAGGCCGAGCATGACCGTGCGATGCGGCGCGACGGCGTCTTTCACGTTGCCGATTTCCCGTACACCTTCGACGCGCTGGCGCGGAAGCTCATCGGGCGCGTGGTCGGCATCTACTGCCCCGCCGCGCTCCGATGTGATGGTCGCGCGTGATCAAACCTATTCGGCGCGGAGCTCACCCGCCGCGCCGATCGAGCGCCCCGGCTTGCCCCCTCCCGCCCAGCCGGGGCGCTCACCCATGTCCCAACGATAATGCGGCACCGAGAGAGGAACCGACATGACGAATGCCACGAATCTCTGCTCAACCTCCTTCGCTCCGGCCGGAGTCGATCCGTCGACCTTCCCAGCTGTTTATGCCGCCACATGCACCGGGCACTGCATGGAGCCGTTGATCCAGGACGGCACCTGCATGGCGTTCACCCGGTGCGGAACTCCGGAGCCCGGCGAGTTCGTAGCCATTTGGTTCAGGCCCGAGCATACTCCGAGCGATGGCCTGCCGCAGCAGCTCAAGCGACTGGCCATGCCGTTGATGGAAGGCCTCACCTTCCCCTACGCGCCGGTTTCGCCGGCGGAGTGCGTCCCGTTGGTCGTGGTCGAGATGGTCAACCCGCCGCGGCGCTGGGCGATTCCTGCCACGCATATTCGCGCGCTCCACCGCTGCTTGGGCCCGGTGAAGTTCTCCGCCGAGGGGCGCACCATGATCGAGGTGGCGAAGCTGCCGCCAGAGGCGCGTGCCTTCGCGTCGAGACAATGACCCACCCCACCGAGCGGGACAAAGTGGCGGCAGCGCAAGCTCGCACGGCGCCCGCCCGCGGCTGGCTCGGCCCGTGCACGACCGGCTGGCCCGATCTCCCCGAGACCGATCTCCCCGGCCACCTCCGGCCGTCGTCTGGGGCTGGCGCTACAGCCGCCGCAGAGGGCCTACGAAGCGCCGCGGGGTAGGCAGCCCTAGGCCGGCTCCGCTCTTCTGCGCCCAGCGGCCGAATTCGCGCCATAGCGTCCGTTTTCAGCGCCACCGCCATCCCATCACTCACGCTCACCCGCCCCGCCTGGGTCGCGGCAGTGTGTATCAATGGCGATAATCCTTGCGTCCGCCACCTCGGGTGTGTATATGTGTGTATCAACAGGAAGGTCCGATGCGCAGCCGCGAGGTGATCAAGAAACTGAAGGCGGATGGCTGGTCCGAGGTCCGGAAGGTCGGCAGCCACGTCCAGTTTCGGCACCCCACAAAGGCGGGCACGGTGACGGTTCCGCATCCAACGGCCGACCTGGCGATAGGCACCTTGAGGAGCATTTCCAAGCAAAGCGGCGTCTCCCTGCCATAGGAGCGCCGCCGATATAACCGGGGCTGTTTGCCCCATCGTCCATGGAGGGACAGGTAACATGGCAACGGTCTTTTATCCCGCGATCGTCGAGCGCGCCGAGGGCGGCTATAGCGTCTTCTTTCCCGACCTTCCCGGCTGCACCTCGGCTGGCCGCACGATGCAGGAAGCGGCCCTCAATGCCGAGGAGGCGCTGACCGGTCATCTGATCGTGTCAGCCGGTCATGGCGACGAACTGGCGGGGCCGAGCGAGCTGGACCGACTTGAAGTTGACAGCGACGTCGCCGAGGCGGCGCGCATCCTCGTTCGCGGTGAGCGCCCCGGCAAGCCGAAGCGTATCAACATCACCATGGACGAAGGGCTGGTGGACGCGATCGACCGCGTTGCGCCCAATCGGTCGGGCTTCATCGCCGACGCCGCGCGCCGAGCCCTTGCTGCGCGGGTCGATGCCTGAGCGGGCGGCAGTCCTTTGTGCCGTCTGAAGGTGCCTTCGTGACACAGGCACCTTGAGGCCGGTCGCGGCAATAGGATCCGGAGTCATGGCCCATCCACAGCAGCCGCAACTCCCCCCGGAAGCCGCCGCCTTTGCCGCTCAGCTCGTGCCGATGTGTCAGCAGGCGGTGGACGAAGTCGGAACCGCGGCAGCCATGATGGCGCTGGCCGCTGTGGCCGGACAGCTGGTCGGCGCGGCTGCGGGACAAGGCGCACCTTGAGGAGGGGCTTTCGATCTTCGCCGGCATGATGGCCGAGGAGGCGCGTGCGAGGTTCGTCTCTGAGCGGCCGAGTTCGTCACGGCCGAACTGAGCGGCGCAGCGTCACCGTCGAACGGCCGAACGTCATCCGTTTTTGCCTCAGTCTTCGACGATCGGCATGGCGATGCACCGGCAGCCCATGCGGTGGGTACATGGTCGAGCGGTGCGCCCTGCCGCGTCGCCACGACCGCGAGGTATAGGTCAGCCAAAACCCCGAGCATCATGCTCGCACCAGGAGGCGGCTACCCTACCGGCGGGACCACGGACGCGGGGTGTGGCCATCATGGCCATACCTCGCCGCCATCCCCCGGAGGCATGTGCATGACACACATACCCTCGGCCGGCCGGTCCGGAGCAAAACTGTCGCCGCCGTCAGCTTTGCCGTCAGCTTTTCAAGCCTCGCATCCGTTGCCGCCATCCCGGTCGAGGCGGGCGAGCAGGTTGCGAACCGATGCCGCGTACCAGCGCGCGCCGCGCGGCGACGGCACGCGCCTAGCATTCAGCGCGTTCGCCAATCGCTCGAGCGACGTACACCCCTCCGCCTTCAGCTTGGCAATGATGGGTGCGACGCGGGCGGCGTGGCCGTCGGCGATCTGCGCCATTGCGCGCCGCGCATTGGGGTGCATCTCGGTCGGCGACGTCTTTTTATAGTTCCGGTCGGCGGCCTCAGTCCGCCCGCCATTAGCCCGGATCGAGGCGGGCGCCGCAGGCTTCTCCGATGAAGGATGGTCCGCCTCCTGCTTCCTGCCGGCCGAGGGCTTGAGGCCGCTCGAGGGCGGCAGTTGGGGCGCGGCGGCACTGCCGACCCCGGCTGCAGCGCGCGCAATGGTCATCGTCCGCTGATCCTCCTCGACCTGCCGCGCAACCGCTCGGGCGATATAATCGAACGCCGACTGTCCCAGGAGATCAGCCATCTCCGCCGCAGCCGTGCGCAGCGGGCGGGGGATTGGGACGCGCGACATGAGCGGCGGAGCGACCGCTGGCGGGAGATCCTGGACAGGCTCCTTCTCGATCTCAGCGACGCGCGCGGAGACCTCCGGCCGCTTGCGGGCCCTGCAGGCGTTGCCGCTATCGCCTTCGTATCCGGCGTACCGATAGGCGGCGCTCTGCGGCGCCCCGCGCGCCAATGCTTGAGCGAACCGCTCCTGCCGCCGGTCGGAGAGTTCAGCCATGATCATGCCGCTCCGTTTGTTGTCGCCAGCTGTAAATTACTGTAAATTGCTGTAAATTTCGGGGCCATCGGTTCGGGCGGCTGTTACACGTTGCTACACCGGGGGTGTAACGCCTCGCCGCCTCCGAAAATGGCGGAAATCCTCGGCTTTTTTGGAGTGTTACACCGTTACACCTGGTACACCCATAATATGAGGTCGTGCGCGCAAGGCCGCACATTTCGGATCGCGCTCCCGCCGATTCCGCGCGATCATCCCCGAAAAGCGGTGTTACGGGTGTACGGGTGTAACAACGGCGGAAATCTGCCATTTTTCGCGCCACACCGGGGATGTAACACGGTGTTCCACGGCGCCTCCGCCAAGCCTCCGCGGCGCTCCGGCCTTCACCCCTCGGCATCGAATATCTCCGGGCCGATGACATACATTCGGGCCGATCCCAATCCGGGGAGGCGCACGGTCTTCGAATTCTTGCCGTCGGAGCCGGGGATGAGGATGTGCTTTTCCCGCAGCACCTTCGCGGCCTGACCGGCGTCGACGCCAGCGAAGATGTCGTGAAACACTTGCGGGAATATCAGATGCTCGCGCCGGTCGTCGCCTTCGCGGCCGCGCCAAAAGCCGGCTCGCTCGACCGTCCTTTCCTGCACCGCGTCCGTGCGCTCGGTGTCCCAGGCCGAGAACCGCGAGGAGCCGTGCTTTTCGAGGAAGAGGGCCAAGGTTCGGACGTAGTTCCGCTCCTCCGCCGACCCGCTGCCTCCGCGATGCTCAAGCCAGCCCCTGAACATGGCCGCAGCCGAGCGGGTGGCCTCACCTTCGGGCCAAGGCAGGATTCCGAGGTCCCTCGCGAGCTCACCCGCCGCCGCATAAAGCCCGAAGCGGCGCGCGGCTCGGTGAACCTGCCCGTCGGCGCCGAGCGGGACATAGCGGGCGGTAAATTCGGCGACGACGTTTGAGATCAGCGTCGGCAACTGGTCGCGGATCGGAATGATCTCGCGGACGAACGCCGGACCCGCCCAGCCGTAGTTCTGCCGGGCCGCCGCCTTGATCTGCCGGGCGAAAGCGTCTGCCGAGGCGGCGCCGTGGATCGTCTCGAAGAGGCCGAGACCTTCGCCCGCATCGGCTGGAAGGTCGAGGACTCGCACCTCCTGGCCGGCGGCGGCGGTGGTTCGGCCCGTCCGGTTGTCCCGCATCAAATCGTTGAGGCTGATCTCGCCGGTCGAGAGGAAGTTGACCCTCCATTGCGCGCTCGCCCGTGCCGCGCCGGCGCGGTTCGCGCGCACCTTCCCTTGCTCGTTCGCCAGCATGTAGGCGCAGGCCCCAGCTTCGCCGGGAGAGGCTTGGCTCAGCTCGTCGAGACAGAGGAACGTCTCGGAATGCTGCGATGCTGTGCCCTCCAGCCCGTTCGCCGTCGCTCGCCACGTCCGGATGAATGTCCGAGGATGGCCCCAGCTGCTGGCACCGGCCTGAAGCACGGTGGTCTTGCCGGTGCTCGACGCGCCCCTGAAATTCGCGCCGCCGCTTTCCTCCCCGCACGGCCCCAGCAGCGGGCCCGCCAGGCTCGCACATATCGCGAAGGCGATGCGGCTGTTTCCGATCGCCAGTTGCGCCACGCCCGCTTTCCAGCCGTCCAGCGACCCGGCCGAGTAATAGGGGTGGGGCGCCTGTCCCGCGCTCTGGAAGATAATCCGCTCGCCCCCGGCGTCGCCGATCGTCTCTTCGGGCAGGGCAAAGGCGCGATCGTTCGCCCAGCCGACGCGGTCGACGGCGCGGGCCCGGACGGGCGTGTCGACGGAGGCCAGAAACTCCTGCAGCTTGCCGCGGGCCTTGCTCGAGGTTCCCACGTACAGTCCTTGGTCCAACAGCGCTTCGCGGATGGATGCGCCGTCGCCAGCGAGCATTGAGCACGGGATTGCCATCCGGTGCCGGCGCTGATCATCGTCGGTCCACTCCAGAAGGCGACCCCATGCCGACCCTCCTAGATCGCGCGTCTTTGCGCTGACAGCGAACCGGCCGGCGACCCGGATGCGGGTGGGTGCGCCTCCTTCGCCCTTGGGCTCCTCGGCGAAGTAAAGGCCGGTCTCGGTCAGTTCGAAGCCGTACGGGAGGTGGACGTCGGCGGCGCGATCGGCCTGGTTTTCGCCGCAACGGGCGAAGAGGTCCAATGTCTCGGCGTCGGTCCATCCTTCCGCCAGCGCGTCGGCTGCGTCCCACCCGTCTTTGACGTCCAACCCGTCGACGCGGAGGAGCACCACGCTTCGGGCGACATCCCTCAGGCGCTGCGCGATCTGCGCCGCGGCGATTGTGCCCGGCTGGTCATCGTAAGGCTTTTCGGCGCCATCCTCGAAGCGTTGGCGATCGCGGTCCGGCCAGATGATGACATCGCGGCCGGCGAGCGGCTTCCAATCAGTGAGGTGCACAGCGTTTCCGCCGCCCGGCCACGTGACGCCCACATGCGACGGAAGTAGTGCCTCCGTCGCGTCGGCGCATTTGCAGCCTTCCGCGATGACCACGGTCGCCTCTGGCCTCGCCGCCAGCCGGTCGAGTCCGTAAAGCGGGCGGGGCCCCGGCAGGCCCTTCGACCGCCACGCGCGCTTTTCGCCGGTCTGGCAGTAGGCGACGGGGAGCACGTCCTTGGCCGTCTTCCCATTCTGCTCATACTCGAACCGAGCATCGTAGAAGAGCAGGCGGCCGGTTTCGTCACGATAGGCCCATGTCTGCTTCGGGGCTCCGCCAAGCTTTGGGATCTGAAAATTGAAGGGTGGAGCGTCATCCGGCACCGGCACGATCGGCACACGGTCCGCGCCTCGAGCGGCCTTCGGCGCCGCCGCCTCTTCTTCCGGCGAGATCGGCGCATAGGGGTCGGCGCTGAGGCTCATAGGGACAACATCTCCCGCAGCGCCGGTCCGGCCCCAAACTGATCACCGGAATGGTGGAGGTAGGCGGCGAGGGAGATCACGTCGCCGCTGCGGTGGGGCGTCGCGAAGTCCGCCCATTGCCCGGTCGCCGCATTGATGCGGAACGATCCGGGAGTCCCGTCGGCCCGCTTGGGGTTGAGCGCGACCCATTCGGCCCCAGCCATGCGACCTTGAGGCAGCCACCGCCGTAGCAGGGCCGGCAGGATCGCCAGCGCCGCCGAATTGATCCGGGCGAAGTCCACCGGGTCGGCGAGGGCGGCAAGCCACCGCCCTTGCGCATCGGTCAGCGTCGGCTCGCGCTCTATGGAGCGGAGGAACCGGATCTCCCTTTCGCTGTACCGCTCGGGACGGGCGAGGCAGTCCGCCACAGCCTGAGCCCATGCGCGGGGACCCGCCGCCCCTTCTCCGCCGAGATCGCCCTCGCCGCTCACGCATGGCCGCCTTTCACCGTCGCCCAAATGATGGGACGGCCAGGCGCCAGCTTTTGGATCAACTCGAGCCAAGGAATTTCGTGAAATGGGCGGGTCTCGACGATCAACATCCTGCCGCCGGCGACGGCGCCGGCCGTCACTGCCGCATATATATCAGCGGTCGCCTCTCCGCCGAGCACTGCGAAGCCGGAGCACTCGCGAATCGCGCGACGGACAGATGCATGGTGGAAGCCGTCCGGGCCGAGGGACTGGTCGAAGTCGTCCCCGAGGATCGTGACGCCGGGCCGCTTGTCGTCGCGGGGAATGCGGAAGGGTCCAGCGTGCTGCCCGATAAACAGCATGCCGATCCCGCAATCCCGGACTGCCGCGATCACTGGCCGAAGGTGCGCAGGAGCCGCTCGCCATGCTGCGTCCAAGCGCGCAGTGGGGGAGCCGACGTGCGGGACGCCGCTCATTGGCTCCCCCACGCTAGCTCGGCCACGATGTTGGCGCGATGCCCGATGATCCCGAGCAGCCGAAGCCGTTGAAATCGGAGGGCCGCCGTGTTAGCTAGTTCCTCGCCGCAGAAGAGTTGAATGAAGGGCCGCCCCGCCACAGGGCGGCCTTTCTCGTTACAGGGCTTCGGCGCCCTTGCCGTTGCCGTGGCCATGCGTGCTCACGCCGCCTCGCGAGCGCCGGTGGCGACGTAGGCCTCGAGATCGGCGAGCCGGTAAAAGACGCGGCCGCCGGTCTTCCGCGGCACTGGGCCGACGCCAAGGCGGGCATACTCCGCCAACGTTTTCGACTTTTTCCCGAGGTAGCGGGCCGCATCTTCTCGGCTCACTCGCCCATCGGGCAGGACTCTCACCTTCACATCTTCGAGCATTGGTTCGCTCCACTTGTGGACGTAAATTGGCGTACAACCTTCCGGGAACGGTTGTCAATGGTCGGCAAAGTACGTACAGCCCCGAGCGGAACCGGAGAATGCCATGCCACCAGCCGCCGAGATCGAGATCACTTACGGGGAGGCCATAGCGCTGCTGGAGGAGGTGTTTCAGGTGGCCGGGGGGAAGCACGACAAGTTCCTCGAGCGCATCAGGCAGCTCCAGAGGCTCGATATCCCAAAGGGAAACAGAGGCCTCGGCAGGGGCGTGCGCTTCCCTTACCGACTGCCGGTGCTTCTCGAGATCAGCGCTTACTTAGACCTCCTCGATCTGAAGGTGGCGCCGAACCACATCAGGGAAACCTTTGCCTTGAAATTCGGCGCGGCGTTCTGGCGAACGGCCTGGGCTGATGCCCTGCGCGAGCGCTCAAGCGATGAGCAGTTCGGACCATTTCTCTCACTGCATGCCGGCGGTCTGTTCCACCTACGACAGCGAGGCGAGGAGAAGATCGAGTTCGGCCCGGTGAATCAGTATATGCAGTCCCCAAACGAGATGAGGGTCGCAGTCCCGCATATCATTCTGCCGATCGGGCATCGGGCACGCCAAATCCGCGACGCCGCTAGAGCGCTCTACGGGTATAAGTTCCCCGCCGACGCCTTCGCTGCCATCCCTGCCGAATAGGCGGCCTGATGGCCCTCCGCTTCCAGATCCTCACGCGCCCAGCGATCCGAGCACTTCAAGCCGGCGAGAAGCTGCAGGAGCATGGGATCGTCGTCGAGCGCCGGGGGAGTGGTGACCTTCGCTATTCGGTCAACATCCAGTCCGACGGCAATCGGGTCCACCGGGTGATCGGCCGCGAATCGGAGGGAGTCACCCGCGAGCAAGCCGAACGGGCGATCGAGAAGTTTCGCACGGAGGCGAGGGAAGGGAGGCTGGACCTGCCGCGCGGCCGGAAGCGTCATCGCACGACCGCCGAGGCCGCCGACGAATATCTCGAGCGGATGGAGGAGGGCGGGGGGAAGAACCTCCGCAACAAGCGCCGGCACCTGAAGTCGCGGCTGGTCCCGTTCCTCGGTAAGGAGCGGCTGGACAAGCTGACCGAGTTCCGGCTGCTCCAGTATCGCAAGCACCGGCAAGGGGAGGGCGCGAAGCTGGCCACCGTCAACCGCGAGCTGGCGACCCTCTCGCACATGCTGAACCGCGCCGCCTCAAAGGAGTGGCGCTGGATCAAGGCTGAGGATGTGCCGACGATTCCGCGCGCCCAGGAAGAGCGCAAGCACATCGACATCCTCACCCCTCAGGAGGATGACGCATTGCTTAAAGCCGCGGTCGCCGACCAGGACCCGGATATATGGCTCTTCGTGATGTTCGCGAGCAACGTGGCCATGCGTCACACCGAGATCACCCGCCGGCGATTCGATGAGGTCGATTGGCAGTCCTGCCGAATCGGCATCCCACAAGCGAAGGCGGGCGCGCGGCTCCAGCCGATCACGATCGCGTTACGGGACGCATTGCTGAAGCGCCGCGAGATGGCCGACGATCCGGATGGTTGGATCTTCCCGGCCCGGACGAAGCTCAACAAGCTGCCGCACCGGCAGTCGATGGCGAAGCAGTTCCGAAGGGTGGTGATTCGCGCCGGGATGTCCGCCAAGGGCTCCAAGGCGGTCACGCCGCACACCCTGCGCCACACCGGCATTAGCCGGCTGCTGATGGCAGGGACGGACCTGAAGACCGCCCAGACCATCAGCGGGCACAAGACGGTCGCGATGCTCATGCACTACGCGCACGTGCTGGCGCCGCACGTCGACCAGGCCATCACGATCCTCAATCGCGGAATTCCTGACGCGAATGCACCAAGTCTGCACACACCCTCAAACGAGGGCAATTCGGAAGGTGGCTCGGTTGTGCCAATCAGCGTAGGAAATTCAGCTGCTTAGCCGTGGTGCGGACGGCGGGACTTGAACCCGCACGCCCCGAAGGGCAGGAGATTTTAAGTCTCCGGCGTCTACCGATTTCGCCACGTCCGCACGGCTTGAGGCTTAGCGCCTGCGCCTGCCGGCGCGAAGGCGCAAAAGACGCGGTGCTGGATCGGCGCTATGTCCGCGCCTTCACCCATTGGATCAGGGTCGCCGCATAATCGGGCTCGTGCCTGGGCCAGCCGCCCTTGCGCGCCGGGTCGACGATCGTGAACGTGTGATCCGCATCGGGATAGAGCTTCACGCTCACCCGGCGGTTGCCGCCGGCGGCGAGCGCGGCTTCGATCGCGGCGATGCTTTAGCGCGGCGGCACGCGCTCGTCATGGGCGCCATAGACGAGCAGCACCGGCGCCTTCAGCCGCCGCCAATGCGGGGCCGGCCGAAAATCCTGGCCGGCGAGGCGCCAATAGATGTCGTCGGGATCGGGCGGCGCGAAGTGCCAGGGCCGCGCCTTGAACCGTGCCGAGGCGGTGTCGAGCATTGCGCGGTCCTTGCCGCGGTAGCCGACGTCGACGACGGCCTCGATATAGGCCTTGGCATCAGCGCGCTCGGCCGGCGGCAGCGCGTCGAGGCCGATCGCATTGCCGACGCTATAGATCTCGGCCGCCGCCGGATCGGCCCCGACCGCGGCCGATGCGATGACGAAGGCGATCCTGCCCGCGCGCTCGGCGACCAGGGGCGCGATCGTGCCGCCCTGGCTGTGGCCGTAAATACCGACCCGCGCCGGATCGACCTCGGCCTGGGCGCGCAGAAATGCGATCCCCGCGGCGGCATCGTCGGCAAGGCGGCCGAAATCGGCCTTGCGCCAGTCGCCGGTCGACTGCCCGACCCCTTCCTTGTCGTAGATCAAGGCGGCGATCCCGGCCTGCGCGAATTTCTGCGCCAGATAGCGATTGGCCCAGCGCCCCTCGGGCCCCGATCCCTGCAGGAACAGCACCCCCGGATGACGTCCCGGCGTCGCCGGCAGGACCAGGGTGCCGGACAGCCGCGCCGCGCCGGCCGTGAACGTTACGTCGCGCGTCTTGACCGCCGGCGCCGGCCGGAGCGCGCGGACGAGGTGGAAGCTGCCGGCGGCATCGCCGTCGGTGAAGGTGCCGTTTATGTCCCCATCCGCGATCCGGCCGTCGAATTTACTGGTGCTCTGGTCGCCCCGGATCTCGAAGCGAACCTTGCCATCCGTGGCCGCGATCGCGCTCAACGGGATCGCGGCGACCTGGAGCGCGTCGGAATCGAACGCGCCCTCATAGCCGCCGGCCTTGCGGGTGAAATTCATCGTCACCGGAAGCGCGTCGCCGTCGCGGACCCATGTTCCGGTCCAGTTGCCCGCCAGCCCATCGGGGCCCGCATCCGTTTGGGCGACGGCGGGCGCCGGCGGCGCCAGGGCGATCAGGGCGAACAGGAAGCAGGCGGCAAGCACCGCCCGAAGATGCGCCGGTGCCGACATCTTCTCGGCACCCACCCGGGATCGCGCCTTACTCCGCCGCCTCGGGCAGGGCGTCGGGCAGGTTCAGCCGCTCGCGCATTTCCTTGCCCGGCTTGAAATAGGGCACGCGCTTGGCGGAGACGTCGACCGTGTCGCCGGTGCGCGGGTTGCGGCCTTTCCTTCCGTCCCGGTCGCGGGTGGAAAAGGCGCCGAAGCCGCGAAGCTCGACCCGGCCGCCGCGCTGGAGCTGGGCGATCACCGAATCGAAAAAAGCGGAAACGACGCGCTCGATCTCCTTGCCCGTCAGATCGGGATGATCGTCGCAAAGCTTCTGGACCAGCTCGGAACGTATCACGGCTTCCCCCCTCGGTTTGGCCTTATGTAACCTGCCCGGAACGGACCCCCATCCGCCCCGGCTGATCCAGGTTAAACCTGATCTTTTCCGTAAAGGCAATATCGCAG
The DNA here is from genome assembly GCA_036491055.1 of Allosphingosinicella sp. Classification (GTDB taxonomy): domain Bacteria; phylum Pseudomonadota; class Alphaproteobacteria; order Sphingomonadales; family Sphingomonadaceae; genus Allosphingosinicella. The sequence continues at coordinate 4,898 of DASXCT010000039.1, read as the reverse complement.
TTTGGTAAGCGGCGAGAAAAATTCACCTTTTCCCGTCTTTGACGCAAAAAGGGGGACGGAAGCGCCGCTTCCGTCCCCCGAATCGCACCCGAAACGATCAGCGTTCGGCCTTCTGCTTCAGCGCCTCGCCGAGGATGTCGCCGAGGCTCGCGCCCGAATCGGACGAGCCATATTGGGCGACCGCCTGCTTCTCCTCGGCGATCTGCAGCGCCTTGATCGAGAAATTGGGCTTCTTCGAACGGTCGAAGCCGATGACCATCGCATCGAACTTCTGGCCGACCTGGAAACGCTCCGGCCGTTGCTCGTCGCGGTCGCGGCCGAGGTCGGTGCGCTTGATGAAGCCGGTCGCGCCGTCGTCGCCCACCTGGACTTCGAGGCCGCCGTCGCGGACCTCCAGCACGGTGACCGTGACGGTCTCGCCCTTGTTGACGCCGCCGGCCGAGCCGGTGCCGCCCTTGGCGACGCCGCCGCGCTCGAGCTGCTTCATGCCCAGGCTGATCCGCTCCTTCTCGACGTCAACGTCGAGCACGACGGCCTTCACCGTCTCGCCCTTGCGATGGAGATTGAGCGCTTCCTCGCCGGTCATGCCCCAGGCGATGTCGGACATGTGGACCATGCCGTCGACGTCGCCCTCGAGCCCGACGAACAGGCCGAACTCGGTCGAATTCTTGACCTCGCCCTCGACCTCGCTGCCGACCGGATGCTTTTCGGCGAAGCTCGCCCAAGGATTGGCCTGGGCCTGCTTGAGGCCGAGACTGATCCGGCGCTTCTCCTCATCGACCTCGAGCACCGCGACGTCCACCTCCTGCGAGGTGGAGACGATCTTGCCCGGATGGACGTTCTTCTTGGTCCAGCTCATCTCGGAGACGTGGACGAGGCCCTCGATCCCCGGCTCCAGCTCGACGAAGGCGCCATATTCGGTGATGTTGGTCACCCGGCCGCGGAACACGCCTTCGACCGGATATTTGGTCGACGCGCCCTCCCACGGATCGGCCTCGAGCTGCTTCATGCCGAGGCTGATGCGCTGGGTCTCGCGGTTGATGCGGATGATCTGGACGCGGACCGTGTCGCCGATGTTGATCAATTCGGACGGGTGGTTGACGCGCTTGTAGCTGATGTCGGTGACGTGGAGCAGGCCGTCGATGCCGCCCAGGTCCACGAAGGCGCCGTAATCGGTGATGTTCTTGACGACACCGTCGACCACCTGGCCTTCGTGCAGCGACTGGATGAGGCCGCTGCGCTGCTCGGCGCGGGTCTCTTCCAGGATGGCGCGGCGCGACACGACGATATTGCCGCGGCGGCGGTCCATCTTCAGGATCTGGAAGGGCGAGGGCACGTCCATCAGCGGCGTGACGTCGCGGACGGGGCGGATGTCGACCTGGCTGCCCGGCAGGAAGGCGACGGCGCCGCCGAGATCGACGGTGAAACCGCCCTTGACCCGGCCGAAGATCACGCCCTCGACGCGGTTGCCGGCGGTGAATTCGGTCTCCAACTTGTCCCAGGCGGCCTCGCGGCGGGCGCGGTCGCGGCTGAGCATCGCCTCGCCATTATGGTTCTCGACCCGGTCGACATAGACCTCGACCTCGTCGCCGACATTGATGTCGGCCTTCTGGCCCGGCGCGGCGAACTCGCGGAGTGCGACGCGGCCTTCGCTCTTCAGGCCGACGTCGATCACCGCCATGTCGTTTTCGATGGCGGTCACCGTGCCCTTCACGACGCGGCCTTCGAAGCCTTCATTCTCGCCGCCAAGGGTCTCGTTCAACAGTTTCGCGAAATCGTCGCGCGTCGGCATCGCCGAAGTGGCCATAAGATAGAGTCCTTCTCGTCTTCATATTCCGGCCCGCGGTTGTCTCCGCCGGTCTTGGAACATCGTGCCCGCGCCGCCCCATGCGGCACGGGCGCCCGGCCGAGAGAGGGTCGCCGATCGCGAAGTCCAGATCAGTTGCGCCCTTGCGAAAAAGCAAAAGGCGCGTCGGGGCTGGCATCTTCGCCTCGCCCCACGCGCTTGCTGAGCTGAGCCTATCGCGAGCGCGACCCACGCCCGCTGGACGCGGCGCATATAGGGGAGGGCAGGCGAGGGGGCAAGGCGGAAGTCCGGGCGCCCTTGACATGCCGGCGGCATGGGATGAGCCGCTTTTCATGGCCTGCCGCTCCACCCTGTTCCGATCCGATGGTTCGCAGGCCGTCAGGCTGCCGGAGGATTTCGCTTTCCCCGAAGGCGTAGAACAGGTGGTGATCCGGAAGGCGGGCAAGGCGCGGGTCATCCTGCCCGCGGACGCCGCCTGGGATGATTTCTTTGACGCCCCCGGAGTCGATCTCGGAGAACGGCGGCAGCCGGAGGCGGAAGGCCGGGAATCCCTCTAGATCGGCGAGTGCCCTGGTTTGCCCCCGGTTGGATCAAGAAAGAAACGAAGTCCTTCGTCAGGCTCAGGACGAACGGCAAGGGTCGCGCAATCCCAAATGCGATTCCCCTCCCTTGGATGACGAAGGATGCTCAGTCCTTGTCGTCACTGCTCGAATTGCCGCTCTTTTCGCCGTGCAGGTTGACGTGGACGCTGACGCCGTTGCCGATCTTGTCGGCGCCCCGCTCGACGTCGTTGCCGAGCCGGTCGGCGGTGTTGCCGGCGGCCGAGGCGGCATTGTCGATCTCGGCGCCGGCGCGGTCGGAGGCATTGCCGATCTGGTCGGACGTATTGTCGATCTGGGCCTGGGTCTGGTTGTCGACCGTCACCTTGCAGGCGGCGAGGCCGAGCAGGAGGACCGGGATCGCGGCGGCGGTGGCGAGACGGTTCATGATTCAACTCCCTTGTCCTGGGGCGGGGCATAGCAGGCTCGCCGGCTTTGCCCAACGCGCCGCCGCCCAACGCGCGATCGTCCTTTCGTTTCCGGCTCGGCGCTTGCGCGGCGTCCGGCGCCGTTCCAGGATGGGGCCGCAGGGTCGAAGAGGCGAGGGGCATGAGGGGCAAGAGGAAAGACACAAGCGGCGTCTGCCGCGGGCGGCGGGTTCTCGTCCGAACCTTCGCCTCGCTCGGGCTCGCCATCCTCGCCGGCAGCGCGGCGGCCGTGCCCGTGGCCGTTCCGGTGCCGGCCACCGCCCAGCGCGTGCACGACGGGATCGCCGCTTATGAGCGCAAGGACTGCGCGGAGGCGGACCGGCAGCTTCGGCCGCTGATGCAGGGAGATCCGAACGCCGCTACGCTGAGCGGCACGCAGACGCTCGCCTTCGATCTCCTCATCAGTTGCGCGGCGCGGGCGGACCGGAAAGAGGCCGCTTATGCCGACGCGCTCGCCGGCACGCACATTGGCGAGGGCGATGATTATCTCTGGCGCATGCGCTTCTTCCTCGAAATCGAGACGGATCGCGCCGAGGCGGCGGTGGCGACGGCCGAGGCGATGCCCGCCGCCCAGCCGTCGCTGCTTTCCGACATCGACGGAAGCTGGTTCTACCGGCTCGACCGGCTGCTGAAGGACAAAGGCCAAAGCGCGCTTCGCGAGCGGCTGCTCAAATTGCTTTCGAGCGACGCCTATAAGCCCGAGGACGGACCGATCGCGAAGGACGGCTTTCGCGTCCTTCACGCGCGGCTGCTGGCCGGCCGGCCCGGCGGCGAGGCCGAGGCGCGCGCCGAGGTGGCGGCGGTTCGATCGCCTTACTGGCTGCGCCGGGCCAGCGTCGACCTGGCATTGCGCCCATTCCTCCCAGCGGACATCGATCTCCGCGCCGCGGTCGAAGCGACGCTGAAGGCCGACCGCGACGCGGCGACCGCCCACCCCGACCGGCTCCGCCCGCTCGATTTCGCCGCCGACGATCTGCTCGAGCTCGGCCGGCCGGACGAGGCGCTGCGTTTGCTCCAGAGCGTCGCGACCGAGGTCGAGGACCCCAAGGCTTTCACCGACCGCGACAAGAACATCCCCTGGTGGTGGGACGATGTCGGGCGAAGCGACCAGGCGCTCGGCCGCTATGACGAAGCGGTGGCCGCCCTCCGCCATGGCATGGCGCTGTCCGAACGCGGCGCGCCCAATGTCAGCCAGGCGATCAACCTCGCCATCCTCCAGAACCGGTTCGGGCATCCGCGCGACGCGCTGGCGACGCTCGCAATCTTCGACGATCCCGCGCACAAGACGAGCCCGTTCGGCCAGATAGTGCTTCGCTTCGCCCGCGGCTGCGCGCATGTCCTCCTGGGAGAAAAGGGCAAGGCGGCGCCGGACCTCGCTTATGCCAGGGCGCATGAAGAGGATTCGCCCTCCGACCTCACCGACCTGCTGCTGTGCGCCGGCGACCTGGACGGGGCGGCATCGGTCCTCATCCGCCGGCTGGACGATCCCGAGCAACGGGCGGACGCTTTGCTCGCGCTCAGCGACTATCCCGATCCGCCGGTCCGCCTTCCGCCCCCGCCGACCGAGCGCGGGCTTGCCGCGGTCAAGGCCCGGCCCGACGTCCAGGCCGCGATCGCCCGCGCCGGCGGAACCCGGCATTTCAACGTGCTTCCGAGCGAGGTTTAGGCCGACATTCGAGGCGGTATCTCCGTTATCCCCTCAACTGCGATGGGGATAATCCTGCTCCCATCACATACGGGACCAAACATCCGGGCGCAGTTGGTGAGCGTGTTGGGCGTTTGGGGTATAGTCGGACGCCGAAACCCTCTCCCCGCCGGGGAGCTATCGGATTCACACATCCGTAGTCGCGCTTCCAGATCAATCACTTAGGCTTATCCGTCATTCCCGCGAAGGCGCACTGCTGTCCGGGATTTTGGTGTTTGGGGTTGTTGCACGGCAGACAGATCCTGAGGATTTTGCCATGATCAGGTTGCCTAGACTTGATTATGGAGGTCTGCCGTGCCGTTTGTGCCTAGCGCTTTTCACCGGCTTTTGGAACCGCTGGATCGTCGGCTGATGAATGG
>DASXCT010000038.1:0-24035 GCA_036491055.1 Allosphingosinicella sp. | reverse complement strand
CCATTCATCAGCCGACGATCCAGCGGTTCCAAAAGCCGGTGAAAAGCGCTAGGCACAAACGGCACGGCAGACCTCCATAATCAAGTCTAGGCAACCTGATCATGGCAAAATCCTCAGGATCTGTCTGCCGTGCAACAACCCACAATACCAAAATCCCGGACAGCAGTGCGCTTGCGCGGGAATGACGGTCAGCGCGACAGCGCCTCTTCATATTTGTTCTCGCGCCGGCGGCCGATGAGGAGGCCGCCTTCGAGGCGGGCGCAGAGCGCCGCATAATAATCCGAGAGGAAGCCGTAATCGTCGCCGTCATCCTCGATCCCGGCTTTGTGGCGGATGGTCTGGGCGACGATGGCGACGGCGTCGCCGCGGCCGCCCCGCAGCACATCCTCCAGCGTCTGCAGCTCGTAGACGCCGTAGAGGTTGAGCGCGGCCGCGGTGAAGCTGCGCCGCGCCGGCTCGTGCGAGGCGGCGAGATCGGCGCCCAATGACCCGCTCACCGTCCGCACCACCCAGGTCCCGGCGACGAGGTCGCCGAGCCGCAGCCGGTCGCGGTTGAACAAGGGGAAGAAGAGGAAGATGCCGCTCCAGATCAGGGCGAAGAGGGTGAGGAAGGCGTCGGCCGCGCCCTGCGCCGCCTGCTCGCCGAGGAAGGACAAAGGCAGGAACACCTCGATCTCGCGCATCGCGTTGCGGGCGATGACCGCGCCGCCGGTCAGCCGGGCGCCGTCGCGCGCCACCACGCGAAGGCCGAGCAATCTCTTGCCGGGAGTCGCGCCGCGGCCGCCCATCTCGAACAGGGTGAACCAGCCGTTGCGAAGCACGAAGAAGCCGAGCAGCCAGAGGATCAGCAATATCTCGGCCTTCCGGCTGGCGACCAGGACCAGAGCGAGGATGATGGTGATCGCGATCAGGATCAGCACGATGATGAAGCCGTCGAGCAGGAAGGCGGCGGCGCGGGTTCCGGCCGAGCCGAGCTCGAGCTGGAGGTCGACGCCCTCGGGGGTGACGAAGGACCGCCGCATCGAGCGGGGGCCCTTCTCGCGCCCGGTGTCGCGGTTGCGGCGGAAGGGGAAGCGCATCAGGCCTCCCGCCGCCGCGGCAGGTAGAAATAGAGCAGCCAGCCGGCGAGCATGATGCCGCCGATCAGGGCGCGATTGGTGTCGTCGGTGATCGTCTGGCGGCCGATTCCCTCGAGCAGGCCGGCGACGGCGAGCATGACCACCGTTCCGGCCATGGCGAGCGCCGCCGTGCGCCCCGCCTGCACCGCCGATTCGGTCCGCGACCAGCGGCCGGGAAAGGCGATGGCGGTGCCGATCCGGAGGCCCGCCGCGCCGGCGATGTTGATCGCGAACAATTCGGTGGTGCCGTGGATCGAGAGCCAGGCCGCCGCATTCCAGAGCAGGCCCTTGCCCGCGAACACCGCCAGGAAGGCGCCGAGCATCAGGCCGTTATAGGCGATGAGCAGGATGGTCGGCACGCAGAAGGCGAAGCCGAGCGCGAAGGCGAAGATCGCGATCTGCGCATTGTGGGTGAAGAGGAAGGTGGCGAAGGTCGCAAGCATCCCTTCATGCTCGCCGGTGGGCCTGTCGTAGAGGGTCGAGCGCAGGCTCGCGGCCGAGGCGGAGGGGTCGCGCCCTTCCGAGAGCGCCTGGGGGATGATTCCGAAGAACCAGGACGGATCGCTCTCGACCAGCAGGAAGGCGACGAGGGCGGAGACGATGGTCAAGAGCACGCAGATCAGGGTCTCGCGCCAGATCGACTGCACCGCCTCGGGCCAGCCGCGCGCGAAGAAATGGCCGAGCTGCTTCCAGGGCGAGGTCTGGACGCCGTAGATCTGGAAATAGGCGCGGGTGCAGAGCTGCTCCAGATAGACGATCAGGCCGCGGTCCAGCGACGTGTCCCGCGCGACCGACAGCGACGACAAGGTGGTGCGGTAGAGGAGGGGAAGGGCGAGGATGTCGTCGTCCGACAAGGACCGGATCGAGCGTTTCTCCATCCGCTTGACGAGATGGTCGAGCCGCTCCCAATCCGCCTGGTGCGCCGCGCGGAAACGGGTCGCGTTGACCAGAGCCGGCCGCGCTTCGACGATCGCCGATGCGTTCACAGCAAATTCCTCCGCTTGAGGTCGATATAGCCGGCGACCAGCCGCTCGCCGACCTTGTCATATTCGCTCTCGATGACGTGGACGCCGAGATGCTGGAGCCGGGCGAGCGCGAGCTTGCGGTCGCGGAGCAAAGCGGCGGCGGTGACGGCGCGGGTGACGTCGTCGGCATCCTCGGGCGCGCGGTCCGCGATCGTCTCCAATTCCTCGTCGCGAAGCACGACGACGAGCAAAAGATGCTTCTCGACCATCCGCCGCGCCGCGCGGACCATGAAATCGGCCGAGGTCAGATCGGTGAACTCGGTGAACAGGACGATCATCGAACGGCGGGTGAGATGCGTCGCCAAAGTGGTCAGCGCGAAGCTGTAATTGGTCTCCTCGCCGCCATAATCGATCGCCGCGGCGAGGCGCTGGAGCTCGGGAAAGGCGGCGGCGCCGGAGACGAGGCCGCTGGCGATGCGCGGCCGCGAATCGAAGGCATGGAGCGCGACCCGGTCGCCGAGCTTCAGCGCCACCCAGGCGGCGAGCAGGGTCGCGGAGACGGCGCGGTCGACGCGCGGCAGGCCGGCGACCGGCTCCGACATCTGCCGGCCCGAATCGACGGCGAAGACGATCTGGCTGTTGCGCTCGGCGCGAAACTCCTTGGCGTGGAGCTTCATGTGGCGCGCCGACTGCTTCCAGTCGATCGCGCGCCGGTCCATGCCCGAGCGATACTCGACCAAAGCGTCGAAATCGGAGCCGTCGCCGCGATTCATCTGCGCGATCAGCCCCTGCAAGGCGTGGCGCTGGAAGATCTGCGCGCCCTGCTCGTGGACCGGGCGGACGTCGGGAAGGATCGGAAAGACGATGTCGAGCGCGATCTGCCGCTGCCGCCAGGCGAGGCGGAGCGGCCCCCGCCAGCGCAGCCACAGCCGATCGAGCCGGGCGAGGCCGCGGCGGACCAAAGCGAGCGGAAGCAAGGCGGCGCCGCGCCCCTGGTCGAGGGGGACCCAGAGGCGGCCGTCATCCTCCAGCGCGACGAACGGATTGGCGGCGAGCGCAACCGCGGCGGCGCCGGGCAGAGTGCCGCCGCGAAGGGTCACCGTCACGATCGCATCGCGGGTCTCGCCGACATAGGCGAAGCTCGGCGCTTCCAGGACGGCGTCGCCGTGCCGCGCCGCGCGGAAGGCGTCGAGGATGAAAAGCAGGAGCAATGCCACCGGCCAGGCGAGGCCGGCATACCAGCGGCCGGGCGCGACCGCCGCGACCGCGAGCGCGAAGGGCACGCCCGCCGCCGCCGCAAGCACCGCCGTCCGGGTCGGGTAGATCAACGCGGCGCCTCGATCGTCTCGATGATTCCGGTCACCACGTCCTCGACCGCGCGGCCGTTGATCTCGGCGGCGGGCGACAGGATCAGGCGGTGGCGGAGCAGGGCCGGGGCGAGCGTCTTGACGTCGTCCGGGATGACGAAGTCGCGCCCGTCGAGCGCGGCCCGGGCACGCGCGGCGCCGGCCAGCATCGCTCCGGCGCGCGGCGAGGCGCCGCTCTCCAGGTCGGCGACGTCGCGGGTGCCGCGGACCAGCGCCGCGATATAGTCGATCACTTCGTCGACCAGCTTGACGGCCGCCACCGTTTCCAGCGCCGCGCCGATCCTGGCCGCGTCCGCCTTGCGCTCGACCCCCCAATCGGACGGGTCCATCGCATCCTTGCGGGCGCCATGGGTGGCGATGATCTTCCGTTCCTCCTCGGCGGACGGATAATCGACATTCTGCTTGAACAGGAAGCGGTCGAGCTGGGCTTCGGGCAGGGGATAGACGCCCTGCTGCTCGATCGGATTCTGGGTCGCGACGACCATGAAATGGTCGCTCAGGGCCAGGGAGTCGCCGTCGATGGTGACGGTGCGCTCCTGCATCGCTTCGAGCAGGGCCGCCTGGGTCTTGGGCGGGGTGCGGTTGATCTCGTCGGCGAGCAGCAATTCGGTGAAGATCGGCCCCCGCGTCAGCGTGAAGGTCGAATTCTGGAAGTTGAACAGATTGGCGCCGATGATGTCGCCCGGCATCAGATCCGGCGTGAACTGGATGCGGCCGAAATCGAGGCCGATCGCGCGTGCGAAGCTGTGCGCGATCAGGGTCTTGGCCGTGCCCGGCGGCCCTTCGAGCAGGATATGGCCCCCGGCGAAAAGGGCGACGAGCATCAGCTCGACCGTCGCCTCCTGGCCGACGACGGCCTTGGCGATTTCGGCCCTGATCTCGCCCGCGAGCGCCTGGACTTCTTCGACCGTCACCCTTCATTCTCCTTTTGCCATGAGTGGAGCGCCCGCGCGGCGGCGAGCAGATCGTCGCGATGCCGCGCTTCGTCGGCGGCGACGGCGAGCGTCGAGAAATGCGCGTTCCCGCCGAGCGCGTCGAGATAATCGTCGACCGCCTTGCCCTGGAGGCGCTGCGGAACGCCGAAGATTGCGATCGCCCGCTCGCGGATCATCTCCGCATAGCGCGCGCCGAGCGAGGCTTCGCGCCCCGCCTGGCGGACGAGGGCGGCGCTGTTGTCGAGCAGGGCCGCCTTGCCGAACGCAAGCGCCCGCTCGGGCCGCCGCGCCGCGCCGAAGCGGGTCACGGCCTGCAAGGCCGCGAGCAGCAAAGCGGCGGCGATCGCCAGGGTCGCGGCGAGGAAGGGCGGGTCGAAGGCGATGCGGAGCGGGCTCGGCGAATGGCCGAGGCCGTTCAGGGTCACGTCGAACGAGACCGACTTGCCGGCCGAATTGAGATAATCGAGCATGGCCAGCGCGGCGGCGGCCTGGTGCTCGTCGGCAATGCCCTTGTTGGAGATGAGGTCCGGATCGGCGAGGACGTAGAAACTTTTGTCGCCGAACTGGAGCAGGATTCCGTGTCCCGCCTGGTCGGCGACGATCGGATGGAAGCCGTTGCCGCTCGCCGTCTGCAGCGCGCCCGGCGCGGTGAAATGCATCTCCGGCGGCGCCAGATCGGGAATCGTCTTCAGCGGCGCGCCGTGGCTGAACTCGCGGCCGATCTTCAACTTATACTGGGGCGCGAGCACGCCTTCCGGATCGGAGACCGGCACGACGCCGAGCGCCCGCACCCAGCCATTATGAATCTTGTCCGGCACCGTCCACCATTTGGGAAGCACGATCAGGGTCGGCTTGTCGCCCCGCGCCTCCAGGGCCTTGGACATGTCGGTCGCGCCCGTCTCCGGAGTCAGCACGACGAGATCGTCGGTGTCGAGCATCGGCGGGTTGCGGACGATGACCGGGTTGCGGCCCGTCGCCTCGGCGAGCCGGACGAGGCCGCTATAGCCGGTCGCGGAATTGGAGAGCGCGTGCGCGCCGCCATTGTGGCCGGAGCGCAGGTCCGGCGCATAGGCGCCGAGCACGAGCATGGCGACGAAGGCGAGGATGCCGACCGCGACGATCAGCCCCATGGTCGCGGGGCGGAAGGCGCCTTCCGCGCCGGGCCGGCCGCCGCCCGCGCCGCTTATGCCGATCTCGCTCATGCCCGCCAGCTCCGCGGCAGCACGAAATCGGCATAGGATGTGCGGGCGACGGACCAGTCGGTCTCCCCGACGGCGCGGCCGCCGAACAGGCTGCGCTCGACCAAACGGGCGATGGCCGCGAAGATGTCGCGCGCGCCGGCCGGAATCGCCTCGGCGGCGGCGAGCTCACGGCTGGTCAGGGCCGGCCGGACCAGGCGCGGCCGGCGCCGGGCGATGTCCTCGACCGAGCGGAAGAGGAGGTGGTGGATCGCCTCGGCATAAAGGCCTTGCGCCGCCAGCCTGTCGGCTTCCTCGAGCCAGGAGCGGGCCGGCGCCGCGTCGGGCGCCCATTGCGTCTCTTCCTCGGCCGCGGCTTCCGCCGCGATTGCCCCGCGCCGTCGCGGCAGCCGCCAAATGCCGTGGCGGACGCGCTGATAGACGATGGCGAGCAGGAACAGGGCCGCCGCGGCGAGCACCGTCCAGAGGAGGATTCGCGCATAAGGCGCGCTCGGCATGAAGCTGCCGATCCAATTGAAGAGGCGGCCCACCGGCCGCAGTACGCGGTCGAGCCAATGGCCGAAATCGATCAGCCATTGCGGCGGCTCCGGCGGTGGCGGCGCCGCCTTCAGATCGAACTGGACGGAGGGATCGGCCCGCAGCGCCTTGTGGGCGGCCGCGAGCTTCCCGGCCGCAGCCGCCGCCCCTTCTACATTCCCCCCTATGGCCCGTCTCCACGCACGGCAGCTCGCAATAATGTCAAAAGCTTAAACGAAGCCGGCGCCTACGCAACGGCAAATCTGGGGATGGACGAATCAACATGGGGAGAGCAGCTTGCATCTGTACGGCAAGGGGGCGCCGCGGAGGGGGCAGGCATGGCGACAAGCGCAGCAGCGTTCGAGGATCGCGACTTTTCCATCGGGCGCGTCTTCAACCGTGCATTCGGCACGATCGGCAGCAACCCGGTAACGACCATCGGGATCTCCTTTCTGTTCGGAGCGCTTCCAGCGACGCTTGTCGGCCTTGGCTCTCAATATCTTCGGTTAAACGGCGTCGGCGTCATGAGCTTCTGGTCTAGGACCGGCCTCACCCTCGGGGCGAGCGTGCTCGTGATCGTCTTCTCGACAGTGACTCAGGGGGCGCTCGTACAGGCAACCATTGCCCACAGCGACGGACGTCAGTCCGGGTTCCAGGAATCGGCCGCTGCGGGGCTCGCGGTCATCGTCCCGCTGTTTCTGCTCGGCCTGGGCAACGGACTGGGCATCGGTTTCGGCCTTCTCCTTCTGATTATCCCGGGCGTGCTGATCTGGGTCGTGTGGTCGGTCGCAGCGCCCGCGCTCGTCGCGGAGAGAGTGGGCATTTTCGAGGCCTTTGGCCGCAGCAATGAGTTGACGGACGGCGTGCGCTGGAAGATTTTGGGCCTTCTGCTGATCGTCCTCGTCGCGACGTGGATCTTCGTGGGAATTATAGAATCCCTCACCCTTCCCATTTTCGGCGGCGCCCGGGCCGCGGCACTGGTCGCGGCGCGCGGATTCAGTCTTTCCTATTTCGCGCTGGATGCATTCCAAAGGACAGTCACCACCCTCCTATGGGCAGTGATCCAGACGTCGCTCTACGTCGAGCTGCGCGACTGGAAGGAGGGGCCGGCCACCGGCGCGCTCGCCGACGTCTTCGGCTGATCGGGACGTCCGGCCGGATGGCGACGGCAGCTCTGGACGGGCCGGATCGCCGGGTTTCGATCGGCCGCATTTTCAGTCGCGGCTTCGGCACGATCGCGGCGCATCCCTTCGCCACCTTGGGCGTGGCGCTCGTTTTCGGCGCGCTGCCGGGCCTGATCGTCCAGGCGGCCTTGCAGCAGGCTCTCGGCAGCGGCTCCTTCTCAATCGCGAGCCTGGGATGGTTCGCCGGCATCGATGCCGACATGGCCCTGGCCGCCGTGATGGAGGGCGCTTTGGCCCTCACGGTCGTGGCGCATGGCGAAGGACGACGCGCCGATATCGTCGATACCCTCCCGCCTGCCTTGCATCGCCTCGGGCCGCTCATTCTGCTCGGCCTGATCGTCGGCTACGGCTCGGCTCTCGGTCTCGTGCTGCTGATCCTTCCGGGACTGGCGCTCTATATCGCCTGGTGGGTGGCGGCGCCCGCACTGGTGATCGAGCGTCTTGGCCTGGGCGACGCGCTGAACCGCAGCCGCGAACTGACGCGCGGAGCGCGCTGGAAGGTGTTTGGGGTCGAGCTGATTCTCCTGATCGCGACCTGGATTGTCGGGGCCGCTTTCCTGGCCGGCGACTTTCGCTTGACGGGCAGCTTTCAATTGGGGGCGCTCCCCACCGATGCACGTAGCCTCATCGTCCTCTTCGTCACCGTCGTGACCAGCACGATAAGCTCCGTCGTCTATGGGGTCATGCACATCTCCTGCTATATCGAGCTTCGCGAATGGAAGGACGGCCCGGCGGCGGACGCGCTGGTGGAAGTCTTTCGCTGAAGCGGGCCTATGGCCGCAGCCCCCATATCCGCGCGGCGAAGGCAAGGAAGGCGGGCCAATTGGGGCCGTTGGTGTGGCCGTCCTCATGCTCGCGATAAGCGAGGCGGCCGGCGTCGCGGGCCTGGCCGACCGGCGGGAAGGAATCGCCGCCGGCCAGGCCCGGCACGCCGAGCAGCTTCCAGGCGGGCGAGGCCGCAACGGCCGCCTCGAAGCTGCCGCGCGGATCGACCCAGCCGTCGCCATGCTCGACGGTGCCGGCGCCGATGAAGACCGGCCGTGGCGCCACCAGAGCGATCAGCTCGTGCGCGTCGACGGGCAGATCGTCGACATGCAGCGGCCCGTCATAACGGAGGAAGTTCGGCGCGAACCAATGATATTCGCCCGAGGCGGCGAGATTGCCGATCGTCTCGCCGAAATCGCGCCGCATCAATTTGGCGCCGCCCGCCCCCGAGGAGCCGATCAGGCCGACCGAGAAGCGCGGATCGTAAGCCATGGTGACGAGCGCCGCCTTGCCGTAGCGCGACAGGCCTTCGATCGCGACGCGCCTGCCGTCGACGCGCGGATCGGCGCGCAGCCGGTCGAGCGCACGGCTCGCGCCCCAGGCCCAGGCGCGCAGGGCGCCCCAATCGTCATTGGCACGCGGCCGCCTGCCCGAGGCGAGGCCGATCACGCCTTCCTTGAGCCCGGCGCCGTCGTCCGCCTGGATCGTGTTCGGGACCAGGATCGCATAGCCCCAGCCGCGGCCGATCACCTGCTCCATCCAGTCGGGCCCGGTCTTGGGCGGGATCGGGAAGCCGGGGAAATGGAAGCCTTCGGGGAAGCCCAATTCCATCACCACCGGCACCGGCCGCTTCACCGCGGCGGGCAGCGTGAGGTCGAGCTCGATGTCGACCTTGCCGCCGCCGGCGCGGCCGCGAACATGGTCGGTGACGACGGGGATTCCCGCTTTCGCGCGCCGCTCGGTCGAGGCGAGCACCCATCGGATCTTCGGCGCTGTCGCGGGGACGCGGCCATAGACGTAGCGGTCGAACAGGGCGACCAGCTCCGGCCGCCGCACATGCCGCCACATGGCGGCGCTGGTGACCGGCCGGCCGTCCTTCGTGCGCAGCAAAGCCGGCAGCTTCGAGGTCAGGCCGGCTTTGGCCTCGTCATAATTGGCGGCATTGGGGGCGTTGCGGTTGAAGCCGTCGGCGCCGGGGCGGAGCGAGGCGATGCCGAGCCGCTTCAGGGTCGCGCGATAATCCGCCTCGGTCGCCGCCCGCCGCTCGGGCGAGGGCGGCTGGGCGAGCGCCGCCGCGGCCAAAGCCATCAGGCCGAGGGCGAGCGCCTTTTTCATAATTTGGGGAGGGTCACGCCGCGCTGGCCCATATATTTGCCGGCGCGGTCGGCATAGCTGGTCTCGCACGGCTCGTTCCCCTGCAGGAACAGGAACTGGCACGCCCCCTCATTGGCATAGACCTTGGCGGGAAGCGGCGTCGTGTTCGAGAATTCGAGCGTGACATGGCCTTCCCAGCCCGGCTCCAGCGGCGTCACGTTGACGATGATGCCGCAGCGCGCATAGGTCGACTTGCCGAGGCAGATGACGAGCACGTCGCGCGGCACCCGGAAATATTCGACGGTGCGGGCGAGCGCGAAGCTGTTGGGCGGGATGATGCAGCAATCGGTCTTGCGGTCGACGAAGCTGTTCGAGGCGAAATCCTTGGGATCGACGATGGCATTGTCGACATTGGTGAAGATCTTGAACTCGTCGGCGACCCGCGCGTCATAGCCGTAGGAGGAAAGGCCGAAGCTGATCGTCCCCTCGCGCCTCTGGCCGTCGACGAACGGCTCGATCATCCCGTCCGCGAGCGCCCGGGCGCGGATCCAGCGGTCGGACATGATCGTCATGGTCGGCTTTCGTCCCCGTCCCTTTCCGTCATCCCCGCGAAAGCGGGGATCCAGCTTCTTTCCTACCTGCTTCGTGCCCAAGCTGGATTCCCGCTTTCGCGGGAATGACGAAGGAGGGCAAGCCTGTGCCTATTTGATGTGCAGGACGCAGATCAGGGTGAACAGCCGCCGCGCCGTGTCGAAATCCATCTCGACCTTGCCGTCGAGACACTCCTGGAGAAGCTCGGCCGCCTCGTTGTGGATGGCGCGGCGGGCCATGTCGATCGTCTCCAGGCCCTTGGGCGAATCCGAGCGGACCGCTTTGAAATAGCTCTCGCAGATCCCGAAATAGTCGCGCACCGGCCGCTTGAAGCGGGTGAGGCCGAGGCGGATCGTCTCCAGCGGCCGCCCCTCTTCGTCCCGAAGCTCGATGGCGAGACGGCTCTCCTCGATCCGGAGCAGGATTCGGAACGGGCCGTCATGCGCCTCGGGCTTGAAGAAATTGCCTTCGATCAGGTCGAAGATGGCGACCTTGCGCTCCTGCTCGATCTCCGCGCTGCGGCGGATGATCGTGCGCTCGTCGAGCTCGATATCGATGATCCGCGGATCGGCCATGCGGAGGTGTTAGCGGCGAGGTGGCGCGGGGGCCAGCCGCGGATCCCTCCCCCATCGAGGGGGAGGAGAAAATACAGCCTTTGCCCACAATTTGGTCCACGGTGGCGATGAGCGTGGCTGTTTCGGGAGGCGCGGGATCGGCGTAGGGTCGCCTCATGGCCGAGAACATCATCCGCCTTGCCGACGCGCCGGCGCCCGAAACCTCGACCCTTCCGCACAATGTCGAGGCGGAGGCGGCCCTGCTCGGCGCCTTGATGATCGACAACCGGCTCGCCGAGGACATCCAGCTCAAGCTCCGGCCCGACCATTTCTTCGAGCCGCTCCATGCCCGCATCTACGAGCAGATATTGAAGCTGATCGACCGCAACATGATCGCCTCGCCGGTCACCTTGCGGCCGCTGTTCGAGGCGGACGAGGAGATGAAGGAGCTTGGCGGCCCGGCCTATCTCGCCCAGCTCACCGGCAGCGGCGCCGCGATCATCGGCGCGCGCGATTTCGCCGAGCAGGTTTACGAGCTGGCCCTGCTGCGCGCCCTGATCGGAGTCGGCCGCGAGATGGTCGAGAATGCGCTCGACACGTCGGAGGAGGTCGATCCCAAGGGCCAGATCGAGCAGGCCGAGGCGGCGCTCTACCGGGTCGCCGAGGAAGGCGGCGGCGAAGGCGGGGTCAAGACCTTCGCCCATGCCACGCGGTTGGCGATTCAGATGGCCGAAAAGGCGCTCAACAGCGGCGGCGGCCTCTCGGGCATCACCACCGGCCTCGAGACGATCAACGCCAAGACCGGCGGCCTTCATCCGAGCGACCTGGTGATTATTGCCGGCCGCCCCGGCATGGGCAAGAGCTCGCTCGCCACCAATATCGGCTTCAACGCGGCCCAGCGCCTGGTCCGCGACCTCGAAGACGGCATTGCCGCCGACAAATCGGCCGGCGCCGCGGTGGCGATCTTCAACCTCGAAATGTCGGCCGACCAGCTCGCCACCCGCATCCTTGCCGAGCAATCGGGCATCAGCTCGGAAAATCTGCGCATGGGCAAGATCAGCCAGCAGGATTTCCGCAACCTCGCCCGCGCCGCCGCCGACCTCGAAGGCCTCCCCCTCTATATCGACGATACGCCGGCGCTGACCATCGCGGCCCTGCGCACCCGGGCCCGGCGGCTCAAGCGCCAGAAGGGGATCGGCCTCGTCATCGTCGACTATCTCCAATTGCTCCAGGGCACCGGGCGCAACGGCAGCGACAATCGGGTGCAGGAGATTTCGGAGATCAGCCGCGGCCTCAAGAGCCTCGCCAAGGAGCTGAACGTGCCGGTGGTCGCTTTGGCGCAGCTCAGCCGCGCGGTCGAGCAGCGCGAGGACAAAAGGCCGCAGCTTTCGGACCTGCGCGAATCCGGCTCGATCGAGCAGGATGCCGACATCGTCCTCTTCATCTATCGCGAGGAATATTATGTCGCCGCGCGCGAGCCGAAGCGGCCGATCGACGGCGACGATGCCAAGGTGTTCGACGCCCATGCCGAATGGGCGCGCGACATGGAGCGGGTCTACGGCATGGCGGAATTGATCGTCGGCAAGCAGCGCCACGGCGCCACCGGCAAGGTCAAGCTGAAGTTCGAGAGCAAGATCACCCGCTTCTCCGACTGGATCGACGATGCCTATCTGCCCGAGGCGCGGGGATAGGAACCAAGACGCGCGCCCGTCATCGATCGCAAGACGACATTGACAGGAGGTCGACAGGCGTAGCGCGGCGGCGGGGAATGAGCCGGCCCCTCCACCATGAGCAGGTGCGCAGTGCCCCGCACTGCGCAGCCATGTCCGGGGGACATGGCGGCCTGCTCATTTCGGCTTTCCCCTCCCCGTTCCGGGGAGGCGCTTAAAAGTTCGGGGCCGGCGGTGACCGCCGGCCCCGCCCTCGTTACGCGACTCGAGGGGCCGACCCGGGAGTCGGCAGTGGGCTTATGCGTTGATTCGCTTGATAAATTCCTGAACGGACCCGTCAGCCCGCATTCACCTGAAGCCTGCCCCGCGCCTCAGCCCGACTTGGCCGGGCCGCTGACGTTGACGTTGATGTCGGTGTGCTTCGAGCCGAGCAGCTGGCCGCCGAACAGATAGAAAAGCACCGCGAGCACGACGATCACCAGCACCACGCCGACCACCGCGCCGCCGCCTCCGCCACCGCCGCCGTCGGTCTCGACGATGGTCGTTGTGGTCTCCCGCTCCCGGTCCGGATCGGTCATGGCAGATCTCCATTTTGTTACGGCGCCCCAACGCTGCCACGCGGCCGGCGTTCCGCCCCGCTCAATCGCGGCTGAGCGCCAGCCTGGCGGCGAAGAGCAGGAAGATCGTGCCGGTGGCGCGGTCGAGGGCGCGGATCATTCGCGGCCGTTCCAGTGCCCGCGCCAGCGGCCGGATCGCCGCCAGGAGGATGGCGAACCAGATCAGGCCGAGCGACGCGTGGATGGCGGCGAGCAAAAGGGTCACGGCCGCGACGTTCGAGCCTGCCGGCACGAACAGCGGCAGGAACGAGACGTAGAAAACGCCCACTTTCGGATTGAGCGCATTGGTGAGGAACCCGCGGGCGAGCCAGTTGTCGCGCCGCGCGTGCGGCGGCGCGTCGAACCGCTCGCGGCGGGAGAAGAGGAGCTGGACGCCCATCCAGACCAGATAGGCCGCGCCGGCATATTTGAGGATCGTGTAGGCGAGCAGCGACGCCTTCAGCAGCATGCCCAGCCCCAATGCCACCACCGCGCCCCAGGCGAGGCAGCCGAGGCAGATGCCGATCCCCGCCGCCATCGCCCGCCTTGTCCCCTCCGCCGCCGCGGTGCGCAGCACGAGCGCGGTGTCGAGCCCCGGCGTCAGCGTCAGCAACGAAGCGGCGGGGATGAAGGCGAGAAGGGAAGAGGCGAGGGGGGTCATCGGCCGCTCTTACGCTCTCCCCTCCCTGGAAGGGAGAGGCCGGGGGTGGGTAGCGGCTGAGCCCACTCGACGTGCGCGAAGACGCCCGCGCCAAAGGCTCGCTGCGCTCGCACCCATCCCTCGATCCCCTCCCTGTCAGGGCTATCGGATTCACACATCCGTGGTCGCGCTTCCAGATCAATCACTTAGGCTTATCCGTCATTCCCGCGAAAGCGGGAATCCAGGCGGCCTGAGTGACTGATATCAGCTTCGTTCTGGATTCCCGCTTGCGCGGGAATGACGAACAAAAGGAAATGTGTGAATGCCGTAGCTGTCAGGGAGGGGAGGATATCATTGCTCCGGCAGGAAATCCGGCACCGACAAATACCGCTCTCCGGTGTCGTAGTTGAAGCCGAGGATGCGGCTGCCCTTGGGCAGCTCCGGCAGCTTCTGGGCGATGGCGGTAAGGCAGGCGCCGGAGCTGATGCCGACGAAAATCCCTTCCTCCCGCGCCGAGCGCCGCGCCCATTCCCTGGCGTCGTCGGCGGTAACGATCACCGTTCCGTCGAGCAGGCTGACGTCGAGATTCTTCGGGATGAAGCCGGCGGCGAGGCCCTGGATGGCGTGGGGTCCGGGAGGGCCGCCCGAGATCACCGCCGAGGTGTTCGGCTCGACCGCATAGACTTTGAGGTTCGGCCAGGCCTTCTTCAAGACCTGCGCGCAGCCGGTGATATGGCCGCCGGTGCCGACGCCGGTGATCAGCACGTCGATCGGGCTGTCCTCGAAATCGCGCAATATCTCGTTGGCGGTCGTCCGGGCATGGACTTCGACATTGGCCGGATTGTCGAATTGCTGGGGCATCCAGCTCCCCTCGATCTCGCCGAGCAGCTCGGTGGCGCGGGCGATCGCGCCGTTCATCCCTTTCTCCTTCGGGGTGAGGTCGAAGCGGGCGCCATAAGCGAGCATCAGCCGCCGCCGCTCGAGGCTCATGCTCTCGGGCATGCACAGGATGATGCGATAGCCCTTGACCGCCGCGACCATCGACAGGCCGATGCCCGTATTGCCCGAGGTCGGCTCGACGATCGTGCCGCCCGGCTTCAGCGCGCCCGAGCGCTCCGCATCCTCGACCATGGCGAGCGCGATCCGGTCCTTGATCGAGCCGCCGGGATTGGCCCGCTCCGACTTGATCCACACCTCGGCGTCACCGAACAGCCGGTTGATGCGGATATGGGGGGTGTTGCCGATCGTCTCGAGGATGTTGGCGGCTTTCATCTTTCCTTCTCCTCTTGTGCGAGCCGTGCGAGTCGCGCCGGGCCGGCGGGGTGCAGATGGAATTCCACGCGCCGGGTTGACAACGGGGGGCGGGCAAAAAGCGTTAATCTGCCCCGCCGGCGCGGCGGGCATAGAAGAAAATCGCGCGAAAATGCAGGCGCGCGTGAGATTATTTCAAAGGGTAGCCGCTTTCAGGGCGCTTCGACCAGCTCCCTCGGCGGCTCGAAGCCGCGCGCGCGGCGCAGCTCCGGGAACCAGCGCGCCCAGAGCAGGGTGACGAGGATCGCGCCGGCGCCGCCGCCGACCACCGCCGCCACCGGCCCGATCAAAGAGGCGAGGAGGCCCGATTCGGCCTCGCCAAGCTCGTTCGAGGCGGAGATGAAAAGCGAGGAGACGGCGCCGACCCGGCCGCGCATGTCGTTGGGCGTGTAGAGCTGGATCAGCGACTGGCGGACATAGACGGAGAACATGTCGGCGGCGCCGAGCAGGAACAGGCAGAAGAGCGAGAGCGGCATCGACCGCGAGACCCCGAAGACGATGGTCGCCCCGCCGAATATGGCGACCGCGGCCAGCATCTTCACCCCGACATCGTGCTTGAGCGGCCGGTAGGCGAAGAACAAGGCGGTCAAGGTCGCGCCGACCGCCGGCGCCGCGCGCAAATGGCCGAGCCCGGTCGGCCCCGAATGGAGGATGTCGCGCGCATAAACGGGCAGCATCGCCGTCGCCCCGCCGAGCAGCACCGCGAACAGGTCGAGCGAGATCGCGCCGAGCACCAGTCTGTTCTCCCGCACGTAGCGAAGGCCGTCGACCATCTGCTGCCAGGGATGGCGGCGGGCCATTTCGGTGCGCGGGATCGGCCGGATCAGGAACATGCAGAAAAGCGACAGGGTGAACAGAACCGACCCGACCAGATAGGGCGCGTAGGGCGCGTAGGCGTAGAGATAGCCGCCGAGCGCCGGGCCGACGATCGCTCCGACCTGCCAGGCGATCGAGCTGGTCGCGATCGCGCGGGGCAGGATCTCGAGCGGCACCAAATTGGGCGCCAGCGCCGACAGAGCCGGCCCGGCAAAGGCGCGGGCGACGCCGAGCAAAGCGGCGATCCCGAACAAGGCGGGCAGGGTCGTCGCATGGTTCCAGGCGAGCAAGGCGAGCACGGATGCGCAGAACAATTCGAGCGCGACCGCGGCGCGAGCGATGTAGCGCCGGTCGATCCGGTCGGCGGTCCAGCCGGTGACGAGGGTAAGGGCGAAGAGCGGGACGAACTGGACGAGGCCGATCAGCCCGAGCTGCAGCGCGGCATGGTGCAGGTCCATCGTCCGGCGGGCGATGTCGTAGACCTGCCAGCCGATCACGATCACCATCCCCGTCTGCGCGATCGTCGCGGAAAGGCGGGCGATGAAATAGAAACGGAAATCGCGGACCGCGAACGGGTGGCGGGGAGGCATCGAGGCTCGATTAGGGACGGGAGCCGGGAAGGGCAAGGCGGATGGGGGCCATTGCCGCCGCGGCTCCGCCGTGCCAGTCTGCGGGCAGCGAAGGGGGCGTCACATGAAACCGATCATCATCGTCATGCTTTGCGTCGACGCGGCCATGTTCCTCGTCACGATCCTCACGGCGCTGAAGGCCAGGCCCCGTCCGGGTCGGCCGCGCCCGGTCTGGTCGAGCCTCGCCGTCTCGCTCCTCATCACCGCCAGCGTCTCCTTCCAGATCGCCGACAAGCATCGCGGCAGCGACGGCGGCGAGCTGCTCGAATATTGCTCGGGCGTGCTGCTGGGCATGGCCATCTTCAGCGTGCTCGCGCTGCTGAGGCAGAAGATGGGGACGGACGCGGCTGGGTAGGCCGGCGGGCCGGGGGCCATCGACCAAAACCATCGAAACGAAAGGCGAACTCGGCCGTTTGGTCCCGCAAGACATTCTATGGGAGCCGACCATGAGCCAGCGCGAACTCAACCAGCCGCATCCGGGTGACAAACGCTATCAGCGCCGCAACGAGGACGGCACGTTCGGAGAAAGCGACGACGTCTCGAAGTCGCTGCGCCAGGACGTGAAGCGGCACGCCGAGCACAAGAAACCGAGGAACGAGGGCGACAAGGGCGACTGACGCCTCGTCGGCGGTCTTGTTGCGCGCCTGCCGACCCGGCCGTTCGCCCCGAGCGCCGTCGAAGGGCTAGCCCGCCTTTGCTCTACCGAAATGAGGGTCGATGACCCGTGCGCCGTTGGCGCGGACAGCCCCGACGTCCGGCGAAGCCGAGCGGCGCCGCCTCGCGCTTTCGCAGGAAATCGAACGAATCGATCGGCTACCCGCGGCCTGAGGTGGGTTCAGCCGACCGCGCCGCGCCGCACATCCTCGCGCAGCAGCCAGGCTTCGGCCGTGATCGGATCGTCGAAGCAGCGGGCGTCGCGGCCGGCGAGGGCGCGGAGGAGCTGGTTGCGGGCGAGCGTCGGTCCGGCGACGAAGGCGAGGCGGCGCGAGCGGTAATCGGGCGCGGCGAGCATCGCGCGAAAGGCGGCGACCGTTTCCGGCGGCTGGATTTTGAGGCGGCGTATGTCGTTGAGCGTGACATGGGCATTGGGCGCGCAAAGCAGCCGGCCATGCGCCTCACGCCGTGCCGCGATGAAATCGGCGATGTCGTCGAGGCCGAAGAGGCCGGACATGACGATGCGGACGAAGTCGCGCGAGGGATCGGTCTGGAAGGAGAAGCGGGCGTCCATCGCCGCTTGGTAGCCGGGCAGGATTTACTCGGAAGTTAAAGACGGGCGCGCCGAAGTCGAAGGTTCTTCGGGGATGGACTGCCCTCACCCTCCCACGCGCTTCGCGCGCGGGTCCCTCCCTCTCCCGCAAGGGGAGAGGGGTGGTTTCCGGCGCGAAGGACTGTTTCGCGACGATCCTTTTAGAGGCACGCCTCGAGATAGGGCTGGTCGAAGCCGAACATCTTCGCTTTCTCCAGCGTGTAGGGGCGGAGGCCCATCGACCGATATTCGCCGATGATCTTGCCGTCGGCGGTTTCGTCCAGATATTCGAACTTGAACAATTCCTGGGTGACGATGACGTCGCCTTCCATGCCGATCACCTCGGTGACGTTGGTGGTGCGGCGCGAGCCGTCGCGAAGGCGCTTCACCTGGACGATGAGGTCGACCGAATCGGCGATCTGGCGGCTGATCGCCTCTTTCGGCACCTTGATGTCCGACATCATCACCATATTCTCCATACGCGCCAGGCATTCGCGCGGGGAGTTGGAGTGAAGCGTGGCCATCGACCCGTCATGGCCGGTGTTCATCGCGGCGAGCAGGTCGAAGCACTCGCTGCCGCGAATCTCGCCGAGGATGATCCGGTCGGGACGCATGCGAAGGGCGTTGATGACGAGGTCGCGGATGGTGATCGCGCCCTGGCCCTCGAGGTTGGGCGGGCGGGTCTCGAGCGGCAGCCAGTGCGGCTGCTGCAGCCGCAATTCGGCCGCGTCCTCGATCGTGATCACGCGCTCGCCCGGGTCGATCAGCTTCGACAGGGCGTTGAGCATGGTGGTCTTGCCGGAGCCGGTGCCGCCCGAGATGATGACGTTGAAGCGGCTGGCGCCGGCGATCTTCAGGCAGGTCGCCATCTTGTCCGACATCGAGCCGAAATTCTTCATCATGTCGATGGTGATCGGCTTTTCGGAGAATTTACGAATCGAGATGGCGGTGCCGCGCAGGGACAAGGGGGGCACGATGACGTTGACGCGGCTGCCGTCCTGGAGACGGGCGTCGGCGAGCGGGGTGGTCTGGTCGATGCGGCGGCCGACCTTGTTCACGATCCTTTGGGCGATCTGGAACAGATGCTCCTCGTCGCGGAACTGGATCGAGGCGATCTCGAGCTTGCCCTTGCGCTCGATGAAGGTCTGGTTCGGCCCGTTGACCATGATGTCGCTGATCTCGGGGTCGTTCAGCAATTCCTCGAGCGGGCCAAGGCCGAGAAGCTCGTCGACCAGCACCTTTTCCAGCGCGAACTGCTCGCGCCGGTTCAGGTTGATCTTCAGCTCGGCGAGCACCTCGCCGATGATCGGGCGGAATTCCTCGGCCAGCTCATCCTTGGAGAGGGTGGCGGCCGCCTCGGGATCCACGCGCTCGAGCAGGCGCGGCAGCACCTGCTCCTTGATGCGGTGGATCGAGGCTTCGAAGCCTTCGGAACGGCTCGTCGGCGCCTCGGAGGAGGCGTCCATCCGGTTCTGGAGGCGCGACATGGCGTCGCCGCCACGGTCCGGCGCGGCGCCCGCTCCGCCGAAGCTGTCGTCGGCGGTAAGGTCCTCGATCGGCGGAAATTGGTCGCCGCCTTCGATCGGGAGGCGCGCCGCCCCGGCAGGGCCCGGCCCCTTCATCGGTCGTGCAACGCCGAAAGCCGGCCTCTGTGCCGCTCCGCCGCCGCCGCCGGTCCCGTTCCGCCGTCCAAACGCGCTCATGCCGTTCCTCGTCCCACTCGTCGTCGCTGGTTGGCGGTGGTGAATAAGGAGGAAACTTTGACAATTGCCTAATTGGCGCGTTTCGAGGGCGCTGCCCCCCGGCAGCGCCCCCGCCCCCGCGAGCAGAGGTTCAGAACCGCCAGACCAGCCGCAGCGCCAGCCGCCATTCGGTGAGATTCACCCGGGTCGGGCCGGGCTCGGCGCCGGGCGTGGTGTCGGTCGTGTCGTGGGTGCGGCCGTAGATGACGATCGGCGGCGTGTTGTAGCTGCCGCACGTCCCCGCCCGCGCGCTCTCGAAGCTGCAGTTGAAGGTGATCCTGTGCGATCCGAAATCGAGATAGCGCGCATCCAGGCCGATGCTGAGATGGGAGGCGATCCGCTGCTCGCCGCCGATCCCGACGGTCCAGCCGGTCAGCCGCGCGCTCCGGGTGAAGGTCGTCACGACCGGCCCGATCGTCGGCGACTGGAAGGTCATAACGGGCGGGATCTCCGGGGCGGCCGCCCCCGCGGGCGTGAGGAAGCTGTCGCTGCCGGTCAGGCGGATCTGGGTCTGGGCAATGCCGCCGGTCGCGTAGAGCAGGCTGTTCCCCATCGCGACGCCGACACGCGCCCGCGCCGACCAGTCGTAGCGGCTGCGGACGTCGCGCATCTGGTTGAGGTTCGAGCTCGGCGCGAGCAGGGTCGGCGGCAGAATCGTGGCGACCGAGATCCGGCCGGAGTCACGGCTGCCATGCGCATCGGCCTCGACGCCGAGCACCAGCGAACCCGTCTGGATCTGGCCGCCGATGAAACCGCCGTACAGGAGCGACGTCCCTGTGTTGCTGCCCGCAAAGTCGCGCGTGGTGCCGGGGACGACGATGAGCGGATTGTTGGGCGAGCCGGGCGGGGCGGGATGCTCGTTGCTGAGCTGGAAGATCGAATCGGTGCCGCTCGCCTTGAGCCGGGCGCTCGCCCCGCCGGCCTCCGGGCCGAGATAGATGCCCGTCCAGTTGGTCTGGGCGTGCGCCGCGGACGCCCCCAGAGCGAAAGCGGCGACCGCCAGAATCGCGAACGTCCTTCTCATCCTTGCCTCCCCGACAAGGGGAGGCGCGCCTCCCCGGAATTCATGGTAGAATAGGGATCGGGGACGTCCGGGGCGCGACGGCACATCCGGGCAGAAGCGGGCATTTGCGGTCATGGCGAGCGCGAACTCCAATGTCAGGCGCGGCGAACGGCTGAAAAGCTGGAAGGAAATTGCCGCCTTTTTCGGCACCGACGAGCGGACGGTGCGACGCTGGGAGGGGCGCGGCCTGCCGGTCCAGCGCATCCCGGGCGGCGCCCGGGCGACCGTCTATGCGGAAGTGGCCGAGCTCCAGCGATGGATGCGGGGGCGGGACATCGAGGCGTCCGCCGGGCAATCGGCGCTCCCGCCGAAACGCCATCGGCGGACCATGGCGGGCGTCGCGGCCCTGACCCTCGCCGGAGCGGCCGCGATCGTCCTGTGGCCGGGGCGCCCCCCCATGCCGCCGGCAGCTTCGGCCCATCGGGCCCCGGCGCGCGCGGTCGACCTCTATCTGCAGGCGACCTACGATCGGGAACGGCGCACGCCCGCGGGCCTGGAGCAGGCGCGCGACCTGTTCGGCCGCGCGATCGCCGAGGATCCGGCCTATGCCGAAGCCTATGCGGGGCTGGCCAAGACCTATTTGCTGCTGCGTGAATATAGCGTCATGCCCGATGCCGACGCTTATGCGCGCGCCGGAGAGGCGGCCGAGCGCGCTTTGTCGCTGGACCCGAAGCTCGCCGACGCCGAGGCGGTGCGCGCCTTCGTCACCTTTTTCTGGACCCGCGACTGGGCGCGCGGCCTCGCCGGCTTCGAGCGTGCGACGCAGCTCGATCCAATGTCGGCTGACGCGTGGCATTGGTACGGCACCGCCTTGTTCCATGCCGGCCGCTTCGACGCGGCAATGCGGGCGCTCGGCGAGGCGCAAGAGCGCGAGCCCGCCTCCCGCTCGATCGTCGCCGACAAGGCCCTGGTCGCTTATCATGCCGGTCGCCGGGCCGAAGGCGTGGCGGAACTTCGCCGGCTCGCCGCCAGCGAGCCGGAATTCTACTCGCCCCATTATTATCTGTCGCAGATCGAGTTCGCCGACGGCGATCCGTCCATCGCCATGCAGGAGACGCAGGCCGCCGCCAGGATCCGCGGCGATCCGGAAGCGATCGTCGCCGCGGGGCGGGCGGAGCAGGCCTTCCGCCTTGGCGGCCGCGTCGCCGTGCTCCGCGCGATGCTCGCCGGCGAGGAAGCGCGGCGCCGGGCCGGCAAGGGCAGCGACTATCAGCTCGCCGCCTTGCACGCGTTGCTGGGGGAAAAGGAGCCGGCGCTTCGCTTCCTCGCCGCCTCGGACGCTGCCGGGGAAAGCCTTTACGTCGCCGTCCGTGTCGACCTGCGTTTCCGCGGTCTCGGCAGCGACGCGCGCTTCCGGCAGCTCCAAGCCGATGTCGAACGGCCGCCGCCGAGCCGGGCCTAGAGTGGTTTTCAGTCAGGTGGAATGAGCAGGCCGCCATGCCCTCGGCATGGCTGTCGATTGCGGGGATTGGGAGGGGTGGGCTGCCCCGCAGCCCACAGCCGCATCCGGGGGATGCGGCGACCTCCCAATGAGGGGTGGGCTGCCCCGCAGCCCGCAGCCGCATCCGGGGGGGGGTGCGGCGACCTCCCAATCGACACCTGCTCATCCTGACGGCCGAAAAGAACGGTAAAACAAAAGCCTGGAATCGTATCCCGACTTGATCGGGTACGATTCTAGGCCGGGCCGACGCCCTCCGGCGCACGGCCATGGGCCGGGCGCGCCGCGCTCTCGGCGTCCGCATCGGCGCGCTCGGCGAGCACTGTAAGGCCCTTTTCGTTCACTTCCGCGAAGCCGCCCTCGACGGGGATGCGCTCCGGAGTCTCGGCCATCGAGGCGCGGTAGATGGCGAGATCGCCGTTGCGCAGCGTCGACATGTAGGGCGCGTGACCGGCGAGGACGCCGAAATCGCCCTCCGTCCCCGGCACGACGACCATATAGACGCTCTCGGAACGGACCAGCCGCTCAGGCGTGACGAGCTCGAAATGAAGGTCGGCCATTCTTCTAACTCCCCCCTCCCTTGCAGGGAGGGGCTGGGGGTGGGTGGCGGACGGGGCGACTCGATGCCGTCCCGGCCGCTTCGGGAGCGGGGCTCGCGCTGGCGCGCTCGCACCCACCCCCAACCCCCTCCCTGCAAGGGAGGGGGCTCATCAGTGTCACGCCGCTTCAGCGGCCAGCTTCTGGGCCTTCTCGACCGCCTCCTCGATGCCGCCGACCATGTAGAAGGCGGCTTCCGGAAGGTGATCGTATTCGCCGTCGACGACCGCCTTGAACGAGCGGACCGTGTCCTCGATCTGGACGAACTTGCCCGGAATACCGGTGAAGACCTCGGCGACGTGGAAGGGCTGGGAGAGGAAGCGCTGGAGCTTGCGCGCGCGGCTGACGGTCAATTTGTCCTCTTCCGACAGCTCGTCCATGCCGAGGATGGCGATGATGTCCTGAAGCGACTTGTAGCGCTGGAGGATTTCCTGGACGGCGCGGGCAGTCTCATAATGCTCCTGGCCGACGGTGCGCGGCTCGAGCACGCGGCTGGTCGAATCGAGCGGATCGACCGCCGGATAGATGCCGAGCTCGGAGATGGCGCGGCTGAGCACGGTGGTCGCGTCGAGATGCGCGAAGCTCGTCGCCGGCGCCGGGTCGGTCAGATCGTCCGCGGGCACGTAGATGGCCTGCACCGAGGTGATCGAGCCCTTGTTGGTCGAAGTGATCCGCTCCTGGAGCTGGCCCATGTCGGTCGAGAGAGTCGGCTGATAGCCCACCGCCGAGGGGATGCGGCCGAGCAATGCCGACACTTCCGAGCCCGCCTGGGTGAAGCGGAAGATGTTGTCGACGAAGAAGAGCACGTCCTGGCCCTCCTGGTCGCGGAAATATTCGGCGATGGTGAGGCCGGAAAGGGCGACGCGGGCGCGGGCCCCCGGGGGCTCGTTCATCTGGCCGAAGACCAAAGCCACCTTGGAGCCTTCCGAAATGGCATGGCCTTCCTCGTCCTTGGCGATGACGCCGGCGTCGAGGAACTCGTGATAGAGGTCGTTGCCCTCGCGGGTGCGCTCGCCGACGCCGGCGAACACCGAGGTGCCGCCATGGCCCTTGGCGATGTTGTTGATCAGCTCCTGGATCAGCACGGTCTTGCCGACGCCGGCGCCGCCGAACAGGCCGATCTTGCCGCCCTTGGTGTAGGGGGCGAGCAGGTCGATCACCTTGATGCCGGTGACGAGGATGCTGGTCTCGGTCGACTGGTCGACGAAGGGCGGGGCGTCGGCGTGGATCGGCGAATAGGTCTCGGCATTGACCGGGCCGCGCTCGTCGATCGGCTCGCCGATCACGTTGAGGATGCGGCCCAATGTGGCCGGACCGACGGGGACGCGGATCTGCGAACCGGTGTCCTTCACCTCCTGGCCGCGGGTGAGGCCGTCGGTGCCGTCCATCGCGATGGTGCGGACGGTGTTCTCGCCGAGATGCTGCGCGACCTCGAGGACGAGGCGGTTGCCGTTGTTGTCGGTCTCGAGCGCCGAGAGGATCATCGGCAGCGGGCCGTCGAACGTCACGTCGACGACGGCGCCGATCACCTGGCTGATGCGGCCGACATTGTTGGTAGCGGGTGCGGTTGCCATGACGTTTTCCTGCCTTCTTAACCCTTGAGCGCTTCGGCGCCGGAGATGATTTCGACCAGCTCGGTCGTGATCGCCGCCTGGCGCGAGCGGTTATACTGGATCGTGAGCCGGTTGATCATGTCGCCCGCGTTGCGCGTCGCATTGTCCATCGCGGTCATGCGGCTGCCCTGCTCGGACGCCGCATTTTCCAGCATCGCGCGGAACA
>DASXCT010000037.1:0-95981 GCA_036491055.1 Allosphingosinicella sp. | reverse complement strand
GCGGGGCTACTTCTCCACCACCAGCGGCAACATCACCGACACCGTCATCATGAATTATCTCGACAGGCACACGAAGCGCACCGATGAAGGCTTCAGCCCAATCTCATGAACCTACCGGCGTCAGCCGGTCTGTCATTCAGTTGGGTCGAGACTCCCTACGGCATCTATATACTGGCCGTTGCTCCAGGTTCCCGCGCCGAAGCTGCGGGCCTGAGGAGCGGACAGCAGGTGGTCGAAGTCAACGGCAAGGCCACGTTCGGCATGTCCAGGAGTGAGTTCAGGGCTCTGATTCACAGCAAGCCCGCGGCCGGCTTCGACCTCGAATTTCACGGCGCATCCGGCGTCCGCCTGCCGCCTCTATAACAATCCGCACACGCGGCCGAATGTCCGCAATGGGTCGAAAGCCGACGTTCAATCGACGCAGCCATATTCTTCCGCCAGCTTGCCATTCTCTACTGGGGCGTAGCAGCCGAAGGTGTTGCTCTCCGCCGCGCAATGGCCGACCACTGGTGTGCCGACTGGCACATTCTGCGAGTTGTCGGGCGCATCACTAAGGCATTGGCCCTGACAATCGGCCTTGCCCGTGCAGACCTTGCCTGCGTCGGCAAAGTGGACCTGACAAATTGGCTCACCAAACCCGCCCCTGCTTTCGTGCCCGCCCCTGCTAATGCACAGCTGCTGCTCGTTCTTCGACAGAGTTGGTCGTCTGTGAAGATCGCATCCGCCCACGAGGGCGAGAAGGGCTGCAGCGCATGTAATCGAAAGCCACGTTGCAACTGTCTGGATGTGTTTCTTCACGTCGCCAGCTTCGCATCCGTGCTCAATGTCTGCAATGGGTCGGAAGCCGACATTCGCGACGGCGGGCGGCCAGATCGGGGGGCCTCAGTCAACGCTCATTTCCTCGTTTTCCCGTTGGGCTCGGCACCCTCCCGTTGCACCATCCCTCCCCCTCGCTCCCACCTTGCTGGAGCCCGCGCCGACCGCGCCGGCCGCTGCTCCCCGCCCGGCTCGAGCGCCCCTTCGAGACGCCTTCAGAACCCGATTTTCGGCTTTTCGACAATTGTGCCCGACTTCGTCTCCGGCGGATTGCCCCTATGGGTGGAAAGCGGACATTCGTGCGCGGCCCTCGCTCAGCTTCCGTCCAATCTATCGCGGCTGAACCTGTGCTCGGGCTCACAGCGCGGGGACAACGAGCAAAGTGTGAATGCCTTTCGGTCGGTGCTGAACGCGATTCCCGCCGTATCCGCGGTGGGCGGACCCATCACGACGTGTCTTCCATCCACCCTGATCGGCCGTTCGGGGTAGGCGGTAAGCCCGAACTTCATATCCTCGAGGTCGAAGCGAGTCCGGTCCCGATCCGCGATGATCCATCCGTTCGCGAGCACGACATTGCCGCAGCATGCGCTTCGGTAGGTTCCATTCACGATCGCCGCGGACGGTCTGTGCATCCTCACGTACGAATACCAACCGACGACGACGACGATCAGAACAAGGAGCAAAATCCGTTCAGCGGATGAGAGGGGCAGCCCACGCACACCCGGATATTGCAGCGATGCGCCATGTCCGCAATGGGTGGAAAGCGGACGTCAGTGCCTTCCGCGATTAAGCAGTTTCCTGTCTTCCTGGAGTTCCGAGAGGCGGTGCGAGTTGAGTCGATAATGGCAGGCCGCTTCGAGAATGTCCGTTCCACTGCCGCCGCGGGACGTGCCGCCTTCAAAGGAACATTGCGATTGCGAATAGCTGAGCCACGCTGCTTGAGAGGCTTTCAACTGGCCGGCCAGAGATGAACCACGGATGCGATGGGCTTGCGCAAAGGCGTTCCACTCTCTGTCCAGGGCCGTTGCCGTTCGCAAGTTCCGCTCAAACGCACGCTCTACTTCCCCGCGCGACCTTGCGGCGGCGGCGCGGTAGCAGATCTCTCTCTCAACTTCAGTTGGGGGCTCGCAACCTGCTTCCAGGCGATCGGCAGCATGCGCCGACGGGACGGTTCCTCCGCCCAGGACCGGAACGCCGGACGTGCCGATTGCGAGAAGGGCCGACAAGATGGCGAGAAGCGCGAAAGTCATGCGATTAGCGTACCTTTCGCGGAAATGTCCGCAATGGGTCGAAAGCAGACGCTCAGTGATTCGTGCTTCTTCGCGCTTGGAGCGAGCGTATCAGCCCGAACGCAGTTGCGATGATGCCGGCTAAAAGCGACGCCACCGCCGCCCGTCTCGCCACGGTTTCCCAGCCGTGTGCCGTGAGCCGTCGATCCTCGATCATCAAGCCCGTCGCATCCCACGCCGTCCGGTAGTCGGAAGCACGCGCGACCTCCAAGGCAGCCTCGGCTGCGAACGCGATTGCAAAGACGACGGTCAGGACAAGAGCAAGCGCGATCACGGGCCGCAACATGCCCAGCCGCCGCAGTGCCGCGTAAATGCCGAAAATGACGACTGCGATCATCATGGCGACGATGCCGATGAAGGCGGCAACCTGCACTGCAAACTCCGCCGGAGCCAGCGCCGGATCACCCCCGACGACCTCGCTCACGCGCATCCAGTCGAAAACACCGGGCAGCCATCCTTGGACGAGCAAAGCGGCGAGGATGGCTCCGAACAAAGCCGCCGCGACCGAGGCGACGGCGATCTGTCCTTGCTCCCACTCCGGCATGTGACCTCCGGCAGACAGGAAACCGCCGAGCAACCTATGGGATCGGCGCCGCTTCAGACTGACCTTGTGCGCGAGCCCGTTACGATCCGCAATGGCTTGGCAGCCGACATTCCCTCCGCCCCCACCCTTCCCCCCTCGCCCCCACCTTGCTAGAGCCCGCGCCAACCGCGCCGGGCTGCTCTCCCGCCCGGCTCGAATGTCCATTCGAGACGAGGAAATTCCATGACCGCCGTCGGCCGAGACAGCCTTCAGACCCGCACCAATCTCAACGTCGGTTCGAAGACCTATTCCTATTACAGCCTCGACAAGGCGGCGGCGCAACTCGGCGACGTATCGCGCCTGCCTTTCTCGATGAAGGTGCTGCTCGAGAATCTCCTCCGCTTTGAGGACGGCGTCACCGTCACGCGCGACGACATCCAGGCCTTGATCGACTGGCAGAAGAACCCCGCCGACCCGGCGCGCGAGATCCAGTATCGCCCGGCGCGCGTCCTCATGCAGGATTTCACCGGCGTCCCCGCCGTCGTCGATCTCGCCGCGATGCGCGACGGCATCGCCCGGCTCGGCGGCTCGGCGGAGAAGATCAACCCGCTCGTCCCCGTCCACCTCGTCATCGATCACAGCGTGATGGTCGACGAGTTCGGCACGCCGCGCGCCTTCGAGCGCAACGTCGAGCATGAATATGCCCGCAACATGGAGCGCTACCAGTTCCTGAAATGGGGGTCGAAGGCGTTCCGCAATTTCGAGGTGGTGCCGCCGGGAACCGGGATCTGCCACCAGGTGAATCTCGAATATATCGCGCGCGGGGTGTGGGCTTCGAAAGGCGCGGACGGGCGGGACGTCGCTTACCCCGACACGCTCGTCGGCACCGACAGCCATACGACGATGGTGAACGGTCTGGGCGTGCTCGGCTGGGGCGTCGGCGGGATCGAGGCGGAGGCCGGGATGCTCGGCCAGCCGGTCTCGATGCTGATCCCCGAAGTGGTCGGCTTCTACCTCTCCGGCGCGCTCGCCGAGGGGATCACCGCCACCGATCTCGTCCTCACCGTGACGCAAATGCTGCGGCAGAAGGGCGTGGTCGGGCGGTTCGTCGAATTTTACGGCCCCGGCGTCGCCGCTCTGTCGGTCGCCGACCGGGCGACGATCGGCAACATGTCGCCCGAATATGGCGCGACCTGCGGCTTCTTCCCGATCGACCACAAGACGATCGACTACCTCCGCCTGACCGGCCGGCCGGACGAGCAGGTCGCTTTGGTCGAGGCCTATGCGAAGGCGCAGGGCCTGTGGCTGGAGGCGGGCTCGACCCATGAGCCGGTCTTCACCGACCGGCTCGCGCTCGACATGGCGTCGGTCGAGCCCTCGCTCGCCGGGCCGAAGCGGCCGCAGGACCGGGTGCCGCTCTCCCGCGTCGACGAGGAATTCGTCGCCAATTTCACCAAGGAATATGGCCACAGCCTCGCCGACCTGGAGAAGCGGGCGCCGGTCAAGGATCCGGCCGGCTCGTCCGATCCGCTCGACGTCGAGGCGGCGGGGACGACCGATCTCGGCCATGGCGACGTCGTCATCGCCGCCATCACCAGCTGCACCAACACCTCCAACCCCGACGTGCTCGTCGCCGCCGGCCTGCTCGCGAAAAAGGCGCATGAGAAGGGGCTGAACCGCAAGCCCTGGGTCAAGACCTCGCTCGCGCCGGGATCGAAGGTGGTGACCGACTATCTCACCAAATCCGGGCTGCAGGAGCATCTGAATGCTCTGGGCTTCAACCTCGCCGGCTATGGCTGCACCACCTGCATCGGCAATTCCGGCCCGTTGCCGGCGCCGATCTCGGAGGCGATCAACAAGAACGACCTCGTCGCCGCCTCCGTCCTCTCCGGTAACCGCAATTTCGAAGGGCGCGTGTCGCCGGACGTGCGCGCCAATTATCTCGCCTCGCCGCCGCTCGTCGTCGCTTATGCGATCAAGGGCAATGTCGTCGGCGACATGCTCGACGAGCCGCTCGGCACCGGATCGGACGGCGAGCCCGTCTATCTCAAGGACGTCTGGCCTTCGAACGAGGAGGTAAGGTCGCTGATCGACCAATATGTCCATGGCGACCTGTTCCGCGCCCGCTATGCCGACGTCTACAAAGGCGACGACAAGTGGCGCGGCATCCCGATCACCGGCGGCGAGACCTATGCCTGGTCGCCGGGCTCGACCTACATCCAGAACCCGCCTTATTTTGACGGCATGACCATGGAGCCGGTGCCGCCCGAGGACATCGCCCATGCCCGGCCGCTCGCCATCTTCGGCGATTCGATCACCACCGACCACATCTCGCCCGCCGGCGCGATCAAGCTGGACAGCCCGGCCGGCGCCTATCTGACCGAGCATCAGGTGAACCGGCTGGACTTCAACTCTTACGGCTCGCGGCGCGGCAATCACGAGGTGATGATGCGCGGCACCTTCGCCAACATCCGCATCAGGAACCGGATGGTGCCGGGGATCGAGGGCGGCGTCACGAAGCACCTGCCCGACGGGGAGGTGATGCCGATCTACGACGCGGCGATGCGCTACAAGGCGGAGGGCGTGCCGCTGGTCGTCATCGCCGGCAAGGAATATGGCACCGGTTCGTCGCGCGACTGGGCGGCGAAGGGGACGATGCTGCTCGGCGTCAGGGCGGTGATCGCCGAGACCTATGAGCGTATCCACCGTTCGAACCTGGTCGGGATGGGCGTGCTGCCGCTCCAGTTCGTCGGCGAGGTGCCGTCTTTCGACGGGAGCGAGACCTTCACAATCACCTGCGTCGCCGACGTCCAGCCGCGCCAGGAAATCGAGGTGAAGGTGATGCACGGCGACGGCAGCAAGTCGAGCTTCACCGCCCGGGTGCGGATCGACACCGCCAACGAGCTCGAATATTTCCGGCACGGCGGCATCCTGCAATATGTGCTGAGGAAGCTGGCCGCCTGAGCCCGCTCGCTTTCTTTATCGAGGTCGTGGGCTGGGCAGGGGCCCTGCTGATCCTCTCGGCCTATCTGTTGCTGTCGATGGGCCGGCTGACCGGCCAGTCGACGCTCTACCAGGGAATGAACGTCGCCGGTGCGATCGGCTTCGTCGTCAACAGCTGGTGGCACGGCGCCGTGCCGTCGGCCTCGCTCAACGTGATCTGGGCCTTCATCGGGGGAATCGCCTTATGGCGGATCGCACGCAGAAAGGGATCGTCGACCTCAGCCATGTGATCGTGGCGGGGATGACGACATACAAGGGCCTGCCGGGACCGCATATCTGCGACTATTGGAGCCGGGAGCAGTCGGCGGCCCATTATGACGACGGCTCGACCTTCCAGATCGGCCGGATCGAAATGGTGGCGAACACCGGCACCTATGTCGACGTGCCCTTCCACCGGTTCGAGGAAGGGGCGGATCTGGCCGCGGTCGGGATCGAGCGGCTGGCCGGGCTGGAGGGCCTGTGCGTGCGCAGCGAGGGGCTGGCGGCCGGGGCGGAGCTGTTCGAGGGAATGGACGTCGCCGGCAAGGCGGTGCTCGTCCACACCGGCTGGGACCGCCATTGGGGCACCGAAGCTTATTATAGCGACCACCCCTTTCTGAGCGAGGAGGCCGCGCGCCTTCTGGCCGAACGCGGCGCCGCTTTGGTCGGCATCGACAGCCACAATATCGACGACACGCGGGCGCGCACCCGCCCCGTCCACACCATCCTGCTCCGCGCCGGCATCCCGATCTGCGAGCATCTGACCAATCTTGGTGCGCTTCCCCCAAGCGGCTTCCGTTTCACCGCGGCGCCCCCCAAGGTACAGGGCATGGGGACCTTCCCGGTGCGGGCCTTCGCGGAGATTCTCTGAACGGCTGGGAGCCGTCCCACCTAATGTTCCCCGGCGAAAGCCGGGGCCCAGTCGGACGTCGTTACTGGTCCCCGGCTTGCGCCGGGGAACAGGTGCACGCGAGCAGCTCGGCCCTCGATCACCCTCAAAGCGCAGGGACGAACGTCGCTCGGCTGCTCGTGTCGAGCGCTTCGATCGTGGGCCGAACGGACGCGGTTCAGGATGCCAGCGCCGCCGCCAGCCAGGCGGGAATGAGGGCATTGCCGAGATCCTC
The DNA here is from genome assembly GCA_036491055.1 of Allosphingosinicella sp. Lineage (GTDB taxonomy): Bacteria > Pseudomonadota > Alphaproteobacteria > Sphingomonadales > Sphingomonadaceae > Allosphingosinicella. Next base: position 89,247 of record DASXCT010000037.1, on the reverse strand, counting down.
GACCCGCCGATGCTCCACCGCCAAGCCAAGCTCCGGATAGACGATCCGCGTCCGTTCCCCGGCTTCGGTCGTCGGCACGACGACGAGGCGGCGGTTGACCTTGGCGCGATAGTTCATCCGCGCCGTATTCTCCTGGCCGACATAGCAGCCCTTGGTGAAGCTCACCCCGTTCAGCTCCGCCGCATTGCATTCGAGCCAGAGAATCTTGTCCGAGCCAAGCTCGGCGCGGCCCTCTGTCACGCCGAGCGAAAGGCGATGGGCGCGCCAGCCTTGCGCGGCCTCCCCGGCCGGCGCGAGCCAGCGATGGCCGAGGGCCGGGAGGCGGGGGTCTTTTGTGTTCCCCGGCGAAATGATGGGGCTGCGCTGTCCCCCGGACAGCGCGTTGGGGGCCCCATCATGGGGTCCAGCTCCGGACTCGGACTGGACCCCGGCTTGCGCCGGGGAACAGGAAGGTTCGGACAAGCGCCAATGCACCGCCAGCTCCTCCTCTTTCTCGATCGCGATCTTTCGCCGCAGCCGGTAGAAGCCGAGCCGTCGCGCCAGATCCTCCGCCGCCTCGGCCTCGCAATCGATCAGAACGTCCGCGCCGTCGGTCCAGAGGATGAAATCGAACAAAGCCTTGCCCTGCGGCGTCAGCAGGCCGGCCCAGAGCGGCCGGTCCGGCGCCAGCAGGCTCATGTCGTTGGTGACGAGGCCCTGGAGGAAATCGCGCACATCCTCGCCCGAGAGGCGGAGCAGAGCGCGCTCGATGAGGGTGGTCGCGGCCATGGAGAGGAAGTAGGGCTTCTCTTCCGGAATACCAACGGAGCCCTGAACGGCAATCCCGATGACCGAATCCACACGCCTCACGATCCGCCGGCCGGACGACTGGCACGTCCATCTGCGCGACGGCGCGATGCTGGAGGCGGTGGCGCCCTGGACGGCGCGATCCTTCGCGCGGGCGATCGTGATGCCGAACCTGGTGCCGCCGGTGACGAATGTGGAAGCTGCCAGGGCCTATTGCGAGCGCATCCGCGCGGCCGTGCCGGCCGATGCGGGCTTCACCCCGCTGATGACCTGCTATCTCACCGATGAGGCCGATCCGCGCGAGATCGCGGAGGGGTTCGAGCGCGGCATCTGGGTCGCCGCCAAGCTCTACCCGGCCCATGCGACGACCAATTCGGCGTTCGGCGTCACCGATATCCGCAACATCCGTCCGGCGCTCGAGGCGATGCAGCTTATCGGCATGCCGCTTCTGATCCATGGCGAGGTGACCGATCCGGAGGTCGATATCTTCGACCGGGAGAAGGCGTTCATCGACCGCGTCTTCGCGCCACTCGCGCGCGATTTTCCGGCGCTGAAGACGGTGTTCGAACATATCACCACGGCCGATGCGGCCGATTTTGTGCTGGCGAGCGGGCCCAACGTCGCCGCCACCGTCACGCCGCACCATCTCCACATCAACCGCAATGCGATCTTCGCCGGCGGGATCAGGCCGCATTCCTATTGCCTGCCGGTCGCGAAGCGCGAGGCTCATCGGCTGGCCGTCCGCCGCGCCGCCACCTCCGGCTCGCCCAAATTCTTCCTCGGCACCGACAGCGCGCCCCATGCGGTCGAGCGCAAGGAAGCCGCCTGCGGCTGCGCCGGCATCTTCAACGCCCCCTTCGCGCTCGAAAGCTATGCGGCTGCGTTCGAGGAGGAAGGCGCGCTCGACCGGTTCGAAGCCTTCGCCTCGGAAAATGGACCGCATTTCTACGGCCTGCCGCTCAACGAGGGCACGATCACGCTGGAAAGGGTGCCGGTGGCGGTGCCGGAGCGGCTTTCGGCTGGAGGCACGTCTTTGGTGCCTTTCCATGCCGGCGAGATTCTACGCTGGCGTCTCGCGGGCGGCGAAGCCGCAATATAGTTCGCGCAGAGACGCAGAGACGCAGAGAAGAGCTCTTTATCGGCTTTTGCAGATACCCACTGATCTGGGAGCGCCTCGGACTCTCTGCGCCTCTGCGTCTCTGCGCGAATCAATACGGCCTTGGCGGCGCACAGGCATGTGAAGCTGGATCCCGGCTCTCGGCTTTGCCGAGGTTTATCCTGAGCCCGCTGAAGGGCCGGGAAACGATGAGGGGCCGAAAGCCGAATGAAAAAGCCCGGCGCGCCTGGTGGCGGCCGGGCTCTTCATCCCCGTGGCAGCGGGTGTTACTGGATCGGTTGGAGGTTGACGGCCGCGGTCTTGCCGCGGCGGTCGACCTCCAGCTCGAACTCGAGACGGTCGCCCTCGTTCAGCGTCGGGAGACCCGCGCGCTCGACGGCGGAGATGTGGACGAAGGCGTCGGGCTGGCCGTCGTCGCGGCTGATGAAGCCGAAGCCCTTCATCGCGTTGAAGAACTTGACCGTGCCGGAAGCCTTCTCGCCGGTGAGCTGGCGCTGCGGCCCGCCACCGCCGCCGCCGCCGCCGCCGAACCCGCCGCCGCCGGCCGGACGCGGGGCGCGCTCGGGAACCGGAAGCGGATCGCCCTCGATCTTGAGGTCGGTCGCGGAGATGCGTCCGCCGCGGTCGACCAGGGTGAAGGAGAGCGGCTGGCCCTCGGCGAGGCCGGTGAGCCCCGCTTGCTCGACCGCGGAGATGTGCACGAACACATCCTCGCCGCCATCGTCGCGGACGATGAAGCCGAAGCCCTTCTGGCCGTTGAAGAATTTGACGATGCCTTTGCCTTCGCCGACGACCTGCGGGGGCATTCCGCCGCCACCGCCGCGGCCGCCGAAGCCGCCGCCACCACCGCCATAGCCGCCGCCACCGCCGCCGCCGCGATAGCCGCCGCCACCGCCGCCGCCGTAACCGCCGCCGCCGCCGCTGTAACCGCCGCCGCCGCCGCCATAAGGCGCGCCACGACCGCCGCCGAAGCCGCCTCGATCATCGCCGCCTGCGTAAAAATTGTCGTCGCCAAAACCGTCGCGCTTGTCTCGGCCGCGCCCGCCACGTTCCCCGCGGCGCCCTTTGTCAAAACCCATGTGGTAACTTACTTTCCCGCGCCCCGATGCTCCTGAAGAACCACCGCGCTGGGCTGATCGCGCGAACGGCCTCGCGCCCCCGTTGACGGCGCACTGCCGACTCGCATAGCGCAAAAAAGCCATTCCGGCGAGGGGCTTTCGAGAGGGCATTGAGGCCTTGGCCGGTTGCGCCTATCTCCGGCCCCCATGAGCGTCCATTTCCACGAAGAGGACCTGCCCGACGGCGTCCTCGCCGACGGGCCCGTCGCCGTCGACACCGAAGCCATGGGCCTGCAGCCGGGCCGCGACCGGCTCTGCCTCGTCCAGATTTCCGACGGACGCGGCGACGAGCATCTCGTCCGATTCGGCCCGCACAGCCGCTACGAGGCGCCGAACCTCAAGGCGATCCTCGCCGATCCCGGCCGGCTGAAGCTCTACCATTTCGCCCGCTTCGACCTGGCGGCGATGCGCGCCTATCTCGGCGTGATGGCCGAGCCCGTTTACTGCACCAAGACGGCGTCGCGGCTGGTCCGCACCTATACCGACCGCCACGGGCTCAAGGAGCTGATCAAGGAGCTGCTCGTCGTCGACATCTCCAAGCAGCAGCAGACCTCCGACTGGGGCGCGCCGGAACTGAGCGATGCGCAAAGGGATTATGCCGCCTCGGACGTGCGCTATCTTCACCAATTGAAGGAGAAGCTCGACGAAAGGCTCGAGCGGGAAGGCCGCATGCCGCTGGCGCAAGCCTGTTTCGACTTCCTGCCCCACCGGGCCCTGCTCGATCTGGCCGGCTGGGCGGAGGTCGACATCTTCGCGCATGTGTGAACCCGGCAATGTCTGACCTTGCCCGGCGCGAACGGGCGGCGAAGCGCGGCTGGGCGGCCCCGGGCGGGTTCCACGATCTCTTCGTCCGTTTCCTGAAGATCGGGCTGCCGATGGCGGTGGGCGGCTTCCTCGCCTATCTGCTGCTGACCCCGCTCAGCCACAACAAGGAGGTCAGCTTCCTCCTCGACAAGAAGAAGGTCGCCACCGCCAGCGAGCGGATGAAGACCCAGACCGCCCATTATCAGGGCGTCGACGACAACGGCCGCCCCTTCATCATCGATGCGAACCAGGCGATCCAGAAGACGTCGCAGGTGCCGATCGTCGACATCACCGGGGTGCGCGCGCAGATGCAGCTGAAGCAGGGGCCGGCCGTCGCCACCGCCGACAAGGGCCGCTACCATATGGACAAGCAGACCCTGGACGTGGACGGGCCGATCCACGTCGTCGGCGCCGGCGGCTACCGGCTCGAGACGCGCGACGTCACCCTCGACCTCAACACCCACGACGTGACCGGCCAGAGCGGGGTCCAGGGCCAGATGCCGCTCGGCCATTTCACCGCGAAGAACATGAATGCGAGCCTCCCCAACCAGCATGTGACGCTGACCGGACGGCCGCACTTGCATATCGATCAGGGCGGTCTCAAGAGGGTCAAATGACGCGGTTCCTGTTCCTCCTCGCCGCGGGCGCGGCGGCGCTTGGCGCGGCCCCCGCGGCGGCGCCCGCCGCTCCGGCGCGCTCGTGCAGCGCGGGCCATCCCTCGGCGCTCAAGGGACACGACACCAACGCGCCGGTCGACTGGGACGCGAACCGGATGGACGTCGACGACAAGGCCAATCGGGCGATCCTGACCGGCAATGTCGTCGCCCGCCAGGGGGATCTGACCCTCACCGCCCCGCGCGTCACCGCCTCCTATGTCCACAATCCCGACGTCCATGTGGAGCGGCTCGACGCGAGCGGCGGCGTCACCGTTCGCAGCCCGTCCGAGACCGCGCGCGGCGAATATGGAATCTACGACCTCGACCGGAAGCTGATCACCATGGTCGGCAATGTCGTGCTGACGCGCTGCGACGGCACGATCCGGGGCGGCCGGCTGGTCTACGACCTGACCAGCGGCCGGGTGGTGATGGACGCCTCCGCGCCGAGCGGCTCGGGCCAAAGCGGGCGGGTTTCGGGGAGCTTTACGGTGCCCAGGAAGAGCGGGGCGAGCACCGGCACCGGCGAATAGGACCCGGACGCCCCAACGCTTCATCCTGTTTGAGGCCGCTCACGCCTTTTTCACCTCCATGCACGAAGCTTGCCAGTTGAGGCGGCCCGCCGCCTGGCCTAAGACTCGACGGCACGAGCGGAGCAGGAATGAACCAGGCCACCCTCCTTGAGCGGCCGAACGAAGGGCTCGACGCGGCGGATCTGTCGCACGGGCTTTCCGTCGTCTCGATCGCCAAATCCTACGACCGCAAGACGGTCCTGAAAGAGGTCTCGATCCACGTCGACCGCGGCGAGGTGGTCGGGCTGCTCGGCCCGAACGGCGCCGGCAAGACGACCTGCTTCTATTCGGTCATGGGCCTGGTGAAGCCCGACAAGGGCCGCATCCTGCTCGACGGGCAGGACATTACCGGCCTTCCAATGTACCGCCGCGCCATCCTCGGTCTCGGCTATCTGCCGCAGGAGACGTCGATCTTCCGCGGCATGACGGTGGCGCAGAACATCATGGCGGTGCTCGAAGTGGCCGAGCCCCACCGCAAGATGCGGCAGGAGCGGCTCGAGCAATTGCTCGGCGAATTCCACATCGCCCATCTGCGCGACGCGCCGGCCATGGCGCTGTCGGGCGGCGAACGGCGCCGCTGCGAGATCGCCCGCGCGCTCGCCGCCGATCCCTCGATCATGCTGCTCGACGAGCCGTTCGCCGGCATCGACCCGATCTCGATCTCCGACATCCGCGATCTCGTCCGCGAATTGAAGAAGCGCGGCATCGGCGTCCTCATCACCGATCACAATGTCCGCGAGACGCTCGACATCGTCGACCGCGCCTGCATCATCTATGACGGCCAATTGCTGTTCGCGGGCAGCCCGGAGGCGCTGGTCGCCGACCCCAATGTCCGCCGCCTCTATCTGGGCGAAAGCTTCGAGCTGTAGGCATATGGCGGTACCCATCTCCGTTCTTTCGTCATTCCCGCCCCGGCGGGAATCCGGGGGCTTTCGACGCGCCCCTGAATCAGTCTGGATCCCCGCCTTCGCGGGGATGACGGGATAGGCCGTCATGGCCCTTGGGCCGCGCCTCGATCTTCGCCAAAGCCAATCGCTGGTGATGACGCCGCAGCTCCAGCAGGCGATCCGGCTGCTGGCGCTGTCCAATCTGGAGGTCGAGAGCTTCATCGCCGAGGAGCTGGAGCGCAATCCACTGCTCGAAAGCGCGAGCGGCGAGGCGCCGGAGCCCGGACCCGCCGACGCCCCCGATGCCGAGGCGGACGGCTTCGAGGGTGAGGACGGTTTCGAAGCGGCCCCCGAAACCCCCGAAGTGGACCAGCTCGTGCGCACCGGCGACGCGACCGAAGATGCGCCGCTCGACATGGATTTTAACGACGAGAATCTGCACCAGGACAGCGCCGTCGACCGCGGCCTCGACGGCGCGCTCGGCATGGAGGGGCTCGGCGGCGGCGGGTCGGAGGGCGAGGGGCCGGATTTCGACCGGTTCGCCGCCGAGGGCCTCTCGCTCCACGAGCACCTGCTCGCCCAGGCCGGCGAGCGCTTGTCGGGCGACGATCTCGTCATTGCCGGCCAGATCGTCGAGCAGATCGAGGAGACCGGCTATTTCACCGGCGGGCCGGTCGACATCGCCCGGCGCCTCGGCGTGCCGCTCTGCGAGATCGAGCGGGTGCTCGCCATCGTGCAAGGCTTCGATCCGGCCGGAGTCGGCGCCCGCTCGCTTTCCGAATGCCTCGCCCTCCAGGCGAAGGAAGCGGACCGCTACGATCCCTGCATGGCGCGGCTGATCGACAATCTCGACCATCTCGCGCGCGGCAATTTCGGCGCGCTGAAGCGGATCTGCGGTGTCGACGACGAGGATCTCGCCGACATGATCCGCGAGCTCAGGGCCTACGATCCCAAGCCCGGCTGCCGATTCGCCCAGGGCGAGCGTATCGAGGCGGCGGTGCCGGACGTGTTCGTCGCCCGCCGGCCCCAGGGCTGGGCGATCGAGCTCAACAGCGCCACCCTGCCGCGCCTGCTCGTCAACCGCACTTATTATGCCGAGCTTGCCGAAGGCGCGCAGGACCGGCAGTCCAAGGCCTGGCTTTCCGAATGCCTCGCCGGCGCCAATTGGCTGCTGAAGGCGCTCGACCAGCGCGCGCGCACCATCGTCAAGGTCGCGACCGAGATCGTCAAGCAGCAGGACGGCTTCTTCCGCCACGGCGTCTCGCACCTGAAGCCGCTCACCCTGCGTCAGGTGGCGGAGGCGATCGGAATGCACGAATCGACCGTCAGCCGGGTCACCTCGAACAAATATCTCGCCTGCGAGCGCGGCCTGTTCGAATTGAAATATTTCTTCACCAGCGGCATCCGCGCGATGGGCGCGGCCGCCGACAATGGCGATTCCGTCTCGGCCGAGGCGGTGAAGAGCCAGATCCGCGCGCTGATCGCCGCCGAGGATCCGAACGCGATCCTCTCGGACGACCAGCTCGTCGAACTGCTCCGCGCCAAGGGTTTCGACATCGCCCGGCGGACGGTCGCCAAATATCGCGAGGCGCTTGGGATCGGCTCCTCGGTCCAGCGCCGGCGGCAGAAAGCGATCGGCGCCCGCGCGGCTTAAACCCTCCTTGTTCCCCGGCGAAAGCCGGGGTCCAGAACCGATTCAGAACTGGACTCCGGCTTTCGCCGGAGAACAGAAGGCGCGAAAACGCCGAACCGTTCGTCGCGCGCCAGCAACCAAAAGCAGGGCCGGCGGTTCTGCGCTCCAACGGGAATTGATGCGGGTGGGGCCGAAAGGAGCCCAAGCATGTTCCGGCGTATCATGGCTGCCCTCCTTCTCACCGCGCCGGGCGCGGCGGCGATGGGACAGGGCGAACAAAGCGGCGATTGGGCGATCGCGCAAATGCCCAATGGCTGCATGGTCGAAGCGGTCTCTCCCCAGGGCACGATGCTGACAATCTGGGGTTTCGCGGGCCGGCCCAAGCTCGCCTTCCTCCTCCAGAACAAGGAATGGGGCGCGCTTCAGGACGGCCGATCCTACCAGCTCAGCCTCGATTTCGTCGGTTCGCCCACGGCTGTGCCGGTCGAAGCGACCGCGCGGCACAATATCGACGGCGACGGCCCCGGCCTGCTCTTCACCGTCCAGCCGGGCGGCGACGGGACGACCAATTTCCTCGACGTCTTCACCAGCGCCGAAGGGATGCGGATCAGCCAGGACGGCCACAAAGTCGACACCTTGCCGCTGGCCGGCAGCCGCCGCGCGATCACGGCGCTCGCCCAATGCCTGGCGGCGCACTGGTCGTCCCCCTCGGCCCAGCCGGACCAGTCGGACCAGTCGGACGATGCCAAAGCCCCGGCGGCCAACCCGATCGTCTGACGCGGCGGCGCGCGAAGGCTGAACGGCACGGCGGAGAGGGCGGCCTCCGCCGAGGGGATGAAGCGGGCCGATAGGCCCGTTTCGGGCATTTTTCACGCTTGAGACGTCGACGTGGCAGGCATAAATTCGTCAACAGCCCCGACGAGGCGCCCAATGGCGGCTTCAAGGCGCCCGCATTGCCGCCCAATCCGAACCGGCGGCTGTCGCCCGGCTACACCTTCTTCAATCCGGCCTGCAATCCGAGCAACGATCCGACCTATCGCTGCCGGCACAACCGGCCGCCAATCCCTTGGGGTACGGCCGGCACGGTCTGCGACCCCTATGACAAGCCGATGCAGATCACCCGGCTCAACCCGGTCGGCGATCCGGCCAACCAGGTCACCTCCCATGTCTGGGGCCTCCTGCCCGCCCGATCGGTGTTCAATTATTACCGCCTGGTCGACGCCCAGTGGCCGCAGGCCGCGTTGGGGACGCCGCCGGGACCGCGGCTTCGGATTCCGCTCACCATGGGCAACCCGATGCCGAAGGGAAGTGCCGGTGGCGTGACCCAGATCGTCGCCAACACGACCCTGGAATCCTTCCAGCGGAATTCCAATTCCTGCATGGACTGCCATGCCAATTTCGCATCGATCGCGCCGCTGCGGCGGAAGGCAACGCTGGAGCCGAACGGCCTGCGCAAGGTGACGAGGCGGAACGGCCTGCAGGGCCTGCCGCCTTATGCGTCCGATTATTCCTTCATCTTCCTCGCGGAGACGAAGAAATAGGGGATGACGGGTAGGCTCAGACGTCGAGATTGGCGACGTTGAGCGCATTTTCCTGGATGAAGTCGCGGCGCGGTTCGACCACGTCGCCCATCAGGCGGGTGAAGATTTCGTCGGCGACGTCGGCCTGCGCGACCTCGACCCTCAGGAGCGAGCGGTTGTCGGGGTCGAGCGTCGTTTCCCAGAGCTGCTCGGCATTCATCTCGCCAAGGCCCTTGTAGCGCTGGACGGCGAGGCCCTTGCGCCCGGCGGCGAGGATCGCCTCGAGCAATTCGGTCGGCCGGCGGACGAGCACGCCCCTGGAATCGAACGCGCGATCGGGCGCGCGCTGGACCGGCGCCTCCTCATCCTCGGCCGCATCGTCGGGTTCGGCGGCCGCGGCTGCGCTCGCGGCGCCCTTCAGCGGCACCAGCCGCGAGGAGGTCGCATAAGCCTGGGCCTGCTCGCCGGCGAGGCCGTGCAGCTTGCGGGCCTCGGCCGAGGCGACGAACTTGTGGTCGACGACATGGTGGTCGGTGACCCCGCGCCACAGCCGGCGCAGGATATAGTCGCCGTCCGCGCCGAGCTCGCCCGTCCAGGTCGATTCCGTGTCCCCGGCCTGCAGCCAGGCGGCGGCCCGGGCGATCGTCTCGCCCCGCCCCGCCTCGCGCAGATTCGGGTTGAGCGCGCCGGCGAGCGCCAGCGCCTCGATGATCGCCGGATCGTAGCGCTTGGGCACATAGTTCATCAGGCTGCGCATCCGCCGCGCATGCTCGGCGAGCTGGCGCAGGTCCGCGTTCGAGCGCGGCCCTTCCGCCGTCTCCAGCACATGGCCCGAGACGCCCGCCTCGACGAGATAATCGTCGAGCTTGGCATCGTCCTTCAAATAGACTTCGGAGCGGCCCTTGCTGACCTTGTAGAGCGGCGGCTGGGCGATGAAGAGGTGGCCGCGGTCGATCAGCTCGGGCATCTGCCGGTAGAAAAAGGTGAGCAGCAACGTGCGGATATGGGCGCCGTCGACGTCGGCGTCGGTCATGATCACGATCTTGTGATAGCGGAGCTTGTCGGCGTTGAAATCGTCGCGGCCGATGCCGGTGCCGAGCGCCTGGATCAGGGTGCCGACCTCCTTCGAGGACAGCATCCGGTCGAAGCGGGCGCGCTCGACGTTCAATATCTTGCCCTTCAAGGGCAGGATCGCCTGCACGACGCGGTTGCGGCCCTGCTTGGCCGAGCCGCCGGCGCTGTCGCCCTCGACCAGGAAGAGCTCGCACTTGGCCGGATCGCGTTCCTGGCAGTCGGCGAGCTTGCCGGGCAGCGACGCGATTCCGAGCACCGACTTGCGGCTCGCCTCGCGCGCCTTGCGGGCGGCCTCGCGCGCGGCGGCGGCGTCGATGATCTTCTGGATGATGGTGCGGGCATGGCCGGGATTTTCCTCCAGCCATTCGGCGAGCTTGTCGGCCATCAGGCTTTCGAGCGGCTGGCGCACCTCGCTGCTGACGAGCTTGTCCTTGGTTTGCGAGCTGAACTTGGGATCGGGCAGCTTGACCGAGACGATCGCGGTCAGCCCCTCGCGCATGTCGTCGCCGGTGAGGCTGACCTTCTCGCGCTTCATCATGCCGCTCTTGTCGGCATAGGTGTTGACCGTGCGGGTCAAAGCGGCGCGGAAGGCGGCGAGATGGGTGCCGCCGTCGCGCTGCGGGATGTTGTTGGTGAAGCAGAGGGTCTGCTCGTAATAGCTGTCATTCCATTCGAGCGCGACGTCGATGCCGATATCGTCGCGCTGGCCGGTGACCGAGATCGGATCGGGGATGAGCGCAGTCTTGGCGCGATCCAGATACCGAACGAAGGCGGCTATCCCGCCCTCATAGAAGAGCTCGACCTCTTTCTCTTCCTCGTGGCGCGCGTCGGTCAGGACCAGACGCACGCCCGAATTGAGGAAGGCGAGCTCGCGGAAACGATGCTCGAGCCTGTCCCAGTCGAACTCGACGATCTTGAACGTGTCGGACGAGGGCAGGAAGGTGACCTTGGTGCCCTTCTTGTTGTCGGGCGCCGGGCCGACGACCTTCAGCGGCGCCTCGGCATCGCCGTGGCGGAAGCGCATCCAATGCTCCTCGCCGTCGCGCCAGATAATCAGCTCCAGCCATTCGCTGAGCGCGTTCACCACCGAGACGCCGACGCCGTGGAGGCCGCCCGACACCTTGTAGGCATTGTCTTCCGACGTATTCTCGAACTTCCCGCCGGCGTGGAGTTGGGTCATGATGACCTCGGCCGCCGAGACGCCTTCCTCGGCGTGGATTCCGGTCGGGATGCCGCGGCCATTGTCCTCGACCGAGACCGAGCCGTCGGGGTTGAGGACGATGCGCACGAGATCGCAATGACCGGCGAGCGCCTCGTCGATCGCATTGTCCGAGACCTCGAACACCATATGGTGGAGACCCGAGCCGTCGTCGGTGTCGCCGATATACATACCGGGCCGTTTGCGGACCGCGTCGAGGCCCTTCAGCACCTTGATCGAATCGGCGCCGTAGCTGTTTTCGCTGGGGGATGTTGCCATGGACGGGATATAGCGATTGGGGGGCCGAAACCCAAGGAAAATGGCTGGAATCGGGCCGCTTTTTTCGGCGGTGCAACATGGCCGCAACGGGAGGAAAAAGAGGGATGAAGAGACTGTTCGCGCTGGCGCTGGCAATGCTCGCCGCGCCCGCTTTCGCGCATGTGCCGCCGGCTGAGATCAATCCCGCAATCTACACCGATCCGCCGCACGATCATGCGCATCCGGCGGGGATGGAGGTGCTTCACATCCCGTCGGGCGGGGTGAAGATCAACGGCGTCGCCTACACCGCCGCCGGCGCCGGGCCGCATCCGGTGATGGTGCTGATGCACGGCCTCCCCGGCAACGAGAAGAATCTCGATCTCGCGCAGGCGGTGCGGCGCGCCGGCTGGACGGTGGTCACCTTCAACTATCGCGGCTCATGGGGCAGCCCGGGCAGGTTCAGCTTCGCCGGCAATCTCGAAGATGCGCGCGCCGTGCTCGCTTACCTCCGCGATCCGGCCAATGCCGCGCATCTCGCCGTGGATCCGCGCCGGATCGTCCTCGCCGGCCATTCGATGGGCGGCTGGGTGACGGCGATGACCGCCGAGCGCGACCCGGATCTCGCCGGCGCCATCCTGATCTCGGCGGCCAATATGGGCGGCCGGGTCCGCAGCCGCGCGGACACGGTGGCGATGATGGCCGACGATATGGAGAGCCTCGACGGAGTCACCGCGGAATCGATGGCCGACGAGGTGATCGCCCATCGCTCCGAGTTCGACTGGACGCCGGGAGCGGCCGGTCTGGCGCGGGCGCCTTTGCTGGTGCTCACGGCCGACGACGGCCTCGCGCCGATGAACGACGCGCTCGCCGCCGCCGTCCGCTCCGCGCCGGGCAGCCGTGTGGCCGGCGTCCACGTCGCCACCGACCATCCCTGGTCGGGCGCGCGCATCCGGCTGGAGCAGGAGGTGATCGACTGGCTGCAGGCTTTGCCGGCTCAGCGATAGTTGAAGCTGATGCTGACCCGCTCGCCGCGGCCGGTGCCGGGCGCCACCTCGTGGCGAAGCCAGCTTTCCCACAGGAAGAGGCTGCCCGGCTTCGGCTCGGCGTAGACGAAGGTCCTGAGCTCCTCCGGCGCGTCCGGCCGACGGGGCGGGGCGGCCATCATCATCGGCAGGCGCGGGTCCTCGAGCTTGAGCGCGCCCGATCCCGGCGGCACGGCGACGTAGAAGGTCCCGGAGACGATGCTGTGCGGGTGGATGTGCGCCGAATGCACGCCGCCCGGCTTCAGCAGATTGACCCAGAGGCTGTCGAGGCGGAGGCGGCGGCCGCCGAGATCGAAGGCGCATTCCTCCGCGAAGGCGGCGACATGGCGGTTGAGATGGCGGACGAGCGCGGCGAAATGCGGGTCGCGCGCCGGGAGGTCGTCGAGCGAGGCGTAGGACGTATAACCGCGATAATGGTGCTCGCGCGACCAGCGGCGGCCGGCTTCATCGTCGGCGGCCAGCACCCGGCAGGATTGCTCCAGCTCGGCGAGAAAGGCCGCGTCGCCGAGGCTGGCCTCGTAGAAACGGCTGACGAAGAGCGGACGGCTCGGCATGGGCCGGGGCTAGCCCAACCGGCGGCTCCGCTCAATCGGCGTGCCTTGCCGGGCGACGAAAGGGGTCAGGCGGCCCGGATCAGCCCGTTCGCGACATGCCAGCGGTTCGCCTGCGCGCCGGCGAAGAGCGCCGGCTCCGTCCCCGTCATCCACACCTGACCGCCGCCGGCTTCCAGCCGCTCGAACAGGGCGGCGCGGCGGCGCGGATCGAGATGGGCGGCGACCTCATCGAGCAGCAGGATCGGCCGGCGGCCCGCGCGCTCGGCGACGAGATCGGCATGGGCGAGCATGATCGCGAGCAGCAGGGCCTTCTGCTCGCCGGTCGAGGACAAGGCGGCCGGCTGCTGCTTGTCCAGATGGATGACTGCAAGGTCGGTCCGGTGCGGTCCGGCGAGCGTTCGCCCGGCGGCGGCATCGCGCGCGCGGCCGGCGGCGAGGGCGGGGGCGAGATCCTCCTCGCCGCCTTCGAGCGCGATGCCGGCGCGGGCGAACGGGCCTTCCGGAGTCGCGGCCAGCCTGCCGCGGAGCGCCGCGACCGTCCGCCGCCGCGCCTCGGCGAGGGCGGCGCCATGATCCGTCATCCGCGCCTCGAGCGCGCCGAGCCAGGCTTCGTCGCGCGGCCCGGGCTCGGCGAGCAATTTGTTGCGCGCCCGCATCGCCGCTTCGTAGCGGGCGGCGTGGAGGGCATGGCCCGGCTCCAGCGCCAGCACCAGCCGGTCGAGAAAGCGCCGCCGCCCGCTCGCGCCCTCGAGGAAGAGCCGGTCCATGGCCGGAATCAGCCACAGGACCGACAGCCATTCCGCCAGCGAATTGGCCGAAGCCGCCGCCCCGTTGATCCGCACCTGCCGCCGCTCCGGCGCGGCCGGCATTGTGCCGGTGCCGATGTCTATTTCCCCTCCCCTCGATGGGGAGGGGAAGGGGAGGGGTGATGCTCGACGTAAGTCGCTGCCGATGGGGACCTCACCCCCACCCAACCCTCCCCCATCGAGGGGGAGGGCTATGCGCGCCGCCACCGCGAAGCCGCCGCCGCCGTCCTGCCTCGCCATTTCCGCCAGCGAAGCGCCGCGCAGCCCCCGCCCGGGCGAGAGCAGGGACACCGCTTCCAGCAGGTTGGTCTTTCCCGCCCCGTTCTCGCCGGTGAGGATGACGAGCCCCGGCCCCGGCACGACCAGGGCGTCGGCATAGGAACGGAAGTCGGAAAGGCTGAGGCGCGCGACGAACACGCCCGTCTGATAGGCATTTCGTCGCGGCGCCGGAAGCGCTCAGCCGCCGCGCAATGCCTGCATCTGCTGGACGATGACCGGATCGCCGGTCGTCTGCCGCGCCGGGGGGATGTAGGCGGTGAAACCGGCGGACATCGGGATGGTCGGCAGAGCGGCGACATTGGCGTTGATGATCGTCGGCTCGCAGCCCGGCAGCACCGCCGCCTCGTACAGATAGACGGGGTGATTGGCGGGATAATAAGCCATCAGCCGCTGGACGAGCAAAGGCATGGCCGACGTGTCGTAGCCGTGCGTCTTGAACGTGGCGTCGCCGACGACTCCGATCTGCCAGAGGATGAGGCTGGAGCTGTTATCGATGATCCGGCCGTTGGCCATGAAATCGGTCGCCTCGTAGGATTGGCAGCCGAGAATGCCCGGATCGACGTTGAGGTCGGCGAACAGGCAATCCTCGGCCGAGATTCCCGGCAGCATCTTCGCGCTATAGCCTTCCGCCCGCGCCCGCCGGATCGCCTCGTGGGTCGGATAGACGAACACGCCGGGATGGCCGTAGGAGGCGACGCAGGTGACGAGGCCGTCGCGGACGCATTCCAGAATGCGGTCGATCATCTGGTTGTAGGTCTCGATGCGCTGCTTGCCGACGCCGTAGAAGACGGAGAGCGATTCCGCGCCCTCGGGATTGAGCTCGCGGATCATCGCCTCGGCGATCGGATCGCCGACGACATAGAGCACCTTGTCCGCCTGCCGGATCCAGGCGATCGATTCCAGCGTCATCTGCCCGACCGTGCGGATGCCCGTGCCGACGACGATCAACGAACCTGCGGCCATGTTGGTCTCCTGCTTCTTGTCGGAAGAAACGGTCCGCCGCGGGGTACGCGGCGGACCGGATGAACGATGGGCTTCGGCCCGCGGCCGGGACGTCACCGCGTGAAGATCTGCGGGAAGACCTGGGGGAACACTTGCGGGAAGACCTGCAGCGGGCTGATCTGAGGCGGCGCGATCTGCGGAAAAATGACTTGCGGGTAAATCTGCGGGAACGTGATCTGCGGCGGCGCGATCTGCGGGAAGATCTGCGGCGGCACCACGATCTGCGGTGCCAGCATGATCGGCGACGGCATGTTCTGCGGCGGCGCGAATTGCGGCGGCGGCGCGGCCTGGGCCCCGAAGATCATCGGCGGCAGCACGACCTGCGGATAGATTTGCAGCGGCGCGATCTGCGGATAGATTTGCAGCGGCGCGATCTGCGGATGGACCTGGAGCGGGCTGATCTGCGGATGGATCTGCAGCGGGCTGAGCAGGCCGGTCGGCTGCGCCTGGGCCTGAGCCGCGACCAGCTGGGGCAGGACCTGCGGGAAGACGACGAGCTGCGGCTGGATCTGGGGATGAACGACCAATTGCGGCAGGATCTGGGGGTGCACGACGAGCTGCGGCTGGATCTGGGGATGCACCACAAGCTGCGGCAGGATCTGCGGGAACAGGGGTGTCGGGGCCTGGGCCGCCGCGGCCACCATCACCTCGAGCATCATCGGCGGAATCTGCGGCATCATCTGCAGCAGCTGGGGGATCTGCAGCTGGGGAATCTGCAGCATCTGCAGCAATTGCGGGATCTGCAGGTTCGGCGCGCGGACGCTGAGCGTGGGGGTGCCGCCGCCCGCTTGCTGCTGCGCATCGACGACGAGAACGGTCACCGGCGGCTGGACCGGCCCGGTCTGGCCGGTGAGGCGGCCGTGGATCGCCGCGGCATTGCCGCTCTTCAGGATCGCGCGGTCGGCCTCGGCGATCTCGGCGGCCGCCATTTCCGAATCCGGGTCCCGGATGAACGCGCCGAGGCGCGCCGGATCGGTGGCGATGTCGATGAGGAAGGAGCGGAACGTGTCGGGGGCGCCTTCGTCGCCGGGCCCGCCGCCGTGTCCGCCTGCGCCTTGCTTAGAACCTTGATTTGCCATGATTCCCTCCATGGTGAAGAGGCTCGGCAAATCCAGCCTGCCGCAGGTCATGCAGCAGCCAAGACAAGAAATTGCCGAGTCGCGCATGTATATTACATCAATTCTTGTGACACTTCGAATCTCTGTTCGATTGTACTTTCATGACAGACGAAACAATCAAAATGGTTCTATCGATTTTCGAATAATACGAAGATCGGATGAGATCAAAAGCGCGGGGCGCGCCCGATCGACCTTCGGCGGCGGGCCGAAAGGCGCGGGCCGCCCGGAGCGGCCTTTTCGGGGAATTGCGGAAGAGGCGGCCGATTCAGCCCGGGCCGCCGGTCACACCCGCATCGGCATCAGCACGTAGAGCGCGGCGGCCTTGTCATTCTCGCGGAGCAGGGTCGGGGCGGCGGCGTCGGCGAGGTGCATCTCGACGATGTCGCCTTCGACCTGGCCCAATATGTCGAGCAGATAGCGGGCGTTGAAGCCGATCTCGAGCCCGTCGGCATTGTAATCGCCCGGCACTTCCTCGGCGGCGGTGCCGTTTTCGGGGCTGGTCACCGACAAAGTGACCTTGTCGCGGTCGAGCGACATCTTGACCGCGCGGGTCTTCTCGCTGGCGATGGTCGAGACGCGGTCGACCCCCTCCTCGAAGCTGCGCGGATCGATCCTGAGCAATTTGTCGTTCGCGGTCGGGATCACCCGGCTGTAATCGGGGAAGGTGCCGTCGATCAGCTTCGACGTCAGAATCGCATTGCCGAGCCCGAAGCGGACCTTCGTCTCCGAGAGCGAGACCTGGACGGTGCCGTCGACCTCGTCGAGCAATTTGCGAAGCTCGGCCACGCACTTCCGCGGGATGATGACGTCCGGCATGC
The DNA here is from genome assembly GCA_036491055.1 of Allosphingosinicella sp. GTDB lineage: Bacteria > Pseudomonadota > Alphaproteobacteria > Sphingomonadales > Sphingomonadaceae > Allosphingosinicella. The sequence continues at coordinate 72,007 of DASXCT010000037.1, read as the reverse complement.
CCTCGGCCCCGGCCGGCCGCGCCACGGTGACGCGGGCGAGGCGGTGGCCGTCGGTCGCGGCGGCCTTGAGCACCGGCTGCGCCTCGTCCGAGACGTGCAGGAAGATGCCGTTCAGATAATAACGCGTCTCCTCGGTCGAGATGGCGAATCGCGTCTTGTCGATGATCTGGCGCAAGGTCGCCGCCGGCAGCTCGAACCGGGTCGGAAGCTCGCCCTCGGCGATCACCGGGAAATCGTCGCGCGGCAGGGTAGCGAGGTTGAAGCGGGCGCGGCCGGCGAGGATCTGCATCTTGCCGTCGGCGGCGGAAATCTCGACCTGGCTGCCCTCGGGCAGCTTGCGGGCGATGTCGAAGAGGGTGTGGGCCGAGACCGTCGTCGCGCCGGCCTGGCCGACATTGGCCTCGACCGTCTCGTTGATCTGGAGGTCGAGATCGGTCGCCATCAGCCGCAGCCCGCCACCCTCGCTCGCCTCGACGAGGACGTTGGACAGGATCGGGATCGTGTTCCTGCGTTCCACCACGGACTGGACGTGCCCCAGGCTCTTGAGGAGCGTCGCCCGTTCGATCGTCGCCTTCATTGGGTCCCCCAAAGTGACACTTCAAAGAAGTATTAGAGCGGGTCACGGCGCGCGGCTAGGGGGAATGCGGCCCCGCGAAAAAAGGGGCCGGAGCCAGGCTCCGACCCCTCTTCCCGATCCGTCATGCCGGCCCTTCGACGCTGCCCGCGGCGTCGCTCGGGACAACTCCGGGCCGGTATCTCCCGAGGAAGGGCTCAATCCTTCCCAACGAGATCCCGGCGTGCGCCGGGGCGACGAGCGCGAATGCGCGCGTCAGAAGCGGAAGCCGAAGCCGGCGACCACCTGGTGGCGATCGACATTCTGCTCATAGTTCGAATAGCGATATTCCGCCTTCACATAGGCATTCCGGCTGATCGCCTGCTCGACGCCGGCGCCGACGCGGATGCCGTTGAGATCGCGATGATCGCGGAAGTCGCCGACGCCGCTCACCGTGCTGTAATCGGCGTCGATGCGGCCGTTGGTGTAGCCGGCCTTCGCGTAAAGAAGGGTGGTCGGCGCCACCACCGCGCCGACGCGGCCGCCGACATAGAGGTCGCGGCCCGCTTTGGCGCACAGATCGTCGCCGGCGGTGAGCACGCCGGCCACGCAGCGCTTGGCGGTGGAATCGGACGCTTCGCCCTCGACTCCGAACACGATTCGGCCGGCCTGGTAATCGTAGCCGGCGCCGACGCCGTAGAGGAAGCCGTTGGCATGGTCGTTGGGGACGCGGGGATGATCCCAGCCGGCGAGGCCTTCGATGTGGAAGCCGGTGAAGGCCGGCTTCTGGTCCTGGGCGAAGGCGGGGGCCGCGACCAGGGTCGACGCGGCAACGGACGCAAGAACAATCAGACTACGCATGATCAACACTCCAATTTTCACTCATTTCCCCTGTGTCGACCCCCAGCGGCCGGGGGTGGCGAAGGTTGCATGAACCCCACCTAAACGCGATTTCCTGTTGCCCTGCGGCCACAAGCCGAACATTCTCGCCTCATGGTTCGCGCCCGAAACTTTCTCCTTTCGTTTCTGGCGCTTGCTTCCCCGGCCGAAGCGCAGCCTCAATCGGTGGGAATTTTCGGCCAATGGGGGGCGTTTCGCGATCCGGGGCGCTGCTACGCGATTTCGGAGCCCTCCCAGTCCCGCCGGCGGGAAGCCGGCCGCGCCTTCGCCTCGATCGGCTATTGGCCCGGCCGCAACATACGCGGCCAGGTCCATTTCCGCTTTGCCAGGCCGAAAAGGGCCGGCTCGGCGGTGCTGCTGCGGATCGACGACAAGACCTTCCAGCTGATCGGCGGGGGCGTCGACGGCTGGGCGCCGGATCCCGGCGCCGATGTCGCGATCGTGACGGCGATGCGCACCGGCGTCGCGATGAGCATCGAGACCCGGACCCAGAATGGCGGGCTGATGCGCGACGATTATCCCCTGCGCGGCGCCGCGACCGCGATCGACGCCGCCGCCATCGCCTGCGCCCGCTGATGCCGGGCGCCTTTTTCATCGCCCGGCACGGCGAGACCGTGTTCAATGCCGCCGGACGCATCCAGGGCGATGCGGGACATACGCCGCTGACCCGCGCCGGCTTCGCTCAGGCCGAGGCGATGGGGCTCGCATTGCTCGAGCGACTCGGGCCGAGGCCGGCGCTCGCGCTCTGGGCCTCGCCGACCGGCCGCGCGCTGCAGACGCTGGCGGTGATCGCCGAGCATCTCGGGCTCGACTGGCACCAGGCCCGCACCGACGCGCGCCTGGGCGAGATCGGCATGGGCGAATGGACCGGCTTTCGCTATGCCGACATCGTCGCCGAGGGCGGCCCGGTCTACGATCCTGTCACCCGCCTGTTCAGCCGCCGTCCGCCCGGCGGCGAGACCTATGGAGAGGTCGCGGCGCGCCTTTCGGCCTGGCTCGACGATCATGGCGCGGAGCAGGGCGACCGGCTGATCCTGATGCACGGAATGTCCGCGCGGGTGCTGCGGGCGCTGCTGACCGGCGCCGCGCCGCATCCGGCTTGCGGCGTGCCGGTGGCGCCGGATGTGACGCAGGGGAGCGTCGTCGAGGTGGAAGCTGGGCGCGAGCGCGTCCTGCACGAAGGCGCGGGCGGCGGAAGCGCCTGGAAATAGCGCCGCTTCCGCCCTAGATGGGGGCGCTCATGACAGCGCCGATGCCCATTCCCGGTCATATCGACCCGGTGCCCGTGCCGCGTCCCGCGCGCGCGGGCGGCGATGCGCGGCCGGACCTGGTCGGCTTGAGCAAGGAAGGGATTCGCGACGCGCTGGCCGAGGCGGGGCTGGAGCCGAAGCAGGCCAAGCTTCGCGCCAAGCAGATCTGGCATCAAATCTATCATCGCGGCGCGACCTCGTTCGACGCGATGAGCGACATCGCCAAGCCGCAGCGCGGCTGGCTGGCCGAGCGTTTCACGGTCGGGCGGCCCGAGGTGGTGGTCGAGCAGGTCTCGACCGACGGCACCCGCAAATGGGTGCTGAGAACCCGCGACGGCCACGATTTCGAGATGGTTTTCATCCCCGATGCCGACCGCGGCACGCTCTGCGTCTCGAGCCAGGTCGGCTGCACCTTGAACTGCCGTTTCTGCCATACCGGCACGATGCGGCTGGTCCGCAACCTCGATGCCGGCGAGATCGTCGGCCAGGTGATGCTCGCCCGCGACGCGCTCGGCGAATGGCCGTCCCAGCCCGAGGGGCGGATGCTGTCGAACATCGTGATGATGGGCATGGGCGAGCCGCTCTACAATTTCGACAATGTCCGCGATGCGCTGAGGATCGTCATGGACGGCGACGGGCTCGGCCTGTCGCGGCGGCGGATCACCCTCTCGACCTCGGGCGTGGTACCGATGATGGCGCGCGCCGGCGAGGAGATCGGAGTCAATCTCGCGGTCTCGCTCCACGCGGTCACCAAGGAGGTGCGCGACGAGATCGTGCCCTTGAACCGCAAATATGGGATCGAGGAATTGCTCGAGGCCTGTGCCGCTTATCCCGGCGCCAACAATGCGCGGCGCATCACCTTCGAATATGTGATGCTGAAGGACAGGAACGACAGCGACGCCGATGCACGCGAGCTGGTCCGGCTGATCTGCAAGTACAGGCTGCCGGCCAAGGTCAATCTCATCCCGTTCAATCCCTGGCCGGGCGCGCCCTACGAATGTTCGGACGAGGAAAGGGTGCGCCGCTTCTCCGAGATCGTGTTCGAGGCGGGCATTTCGGCGCCGATCCGCCGTCCGCGCGGCCGCGACATCATGGCCGCCTGCGGCCAGCTCAAGTCCGCCGCCGAGAAGAAGAGCCGCGCGGAGCTCGACCGGATCGCCGCCGAGAGCGTAGCGGGCTAAGCAACATGCCGGGGGCATGTTGCCCGCGAAGCCCGGCTGCAGAGCAGCCGGTGGCGGCGCTGGCCTGACCTTTTGCCGGTCAAGCTTTTCAAGCTCTTGTGATGCGCGGCCGAGCGTCTATCACCGGCGGCAATGGCTTCGACCCGCCCTCTGCCGCAGCATGCGCAGGCCGCAACCCTGGGCCCTTTGATCGGCGGCTTCGACTGGGGGTCGACGCCCCTGGGGCCGATCGCGCTTTGGCCCGACCGGCTCCGCTTCGCCGTCGAGCTCTGCCATCGCTTCAGCGGCGCGGCCGCCGTCTATTGGGGCCCGGAGCTCAATCTCCTCTACAATGAAGGCTTTGCCGAGCTGCTTCGCGACCGCCATCCCGCCGTCCTCGGCCGGCCCGCGCGGGAAGTGTGGGCACAGGTCTGGGACAGGGTCGGGCCGCAATTCGCGCAGGTGCTGGAGACGGGCGAGCAGGTCGTGGCGACCGAGTTCCAGGCGATGCGGCTGCGCGACGGCGTGCCCGAGGAAAGCTATTGGAATTACAGCCTGACGCCCTTGCTCGCCGCGGACGGCAGCGTCGCCGGGATCTTCACCCAGCGCCAGGACGTGACCCGGCCGGTCCTCGCCCAGCGCCGCCTCGCCTTCCAGGTCGAATTGGCCGACCGGCTGCGCGGCCTCGACGATGCCGAGGCGGTCAAGCAATCCGCCTCCGCCTTGCTCGGCCCCTATCTCGGCGCGAGCCGCACCGGCTTCGCCGAGGTGGACGAGGCTCGCGACCTCGTCGCGATCAGCCGCGAATGGCTTCGCGACGAATCGATCGGCTCCCTGGTCGGATCATGGTCGCTGGCCCAGGGGCTCGGGCCCGAAGGGCTCGCTTATTTCCGCTCGGGCGAGGTTCTCGCGCTGAGCGACATTCGAATCCTCCCGGCCGCGGTGCCGGAGCAGGTCGCGGCCTGGGAGGAGATCGGGGTGCGGGCGCTGGTCGCCATTCCATTGGTGCGGGAGGGCCAGCTCAAGGCCCTGTTCTACGTCCACGATTCCGAGCCGCGCGACTGGCAGCGTTCGGAAGCGGCGATGGCGCGCGACGTCGCCGAGCGGAGCTGGGCGGCGATCGAATGGGCGCGGGCCGAGCAGTCGCTGCGCGAGAGCGAGGATCATTACCGCCACGCCGTCGAGCTCAACCCGCAAGTGACCTGGACGGCGCGCCCCGACGGCGTGATCGACCGGATCGCGTCGCGCTGGGAGGAATGGACCGGCACGACGGGCCTCGCCGGAAGCTGGAAAGGCGGCATGCACCCGGACGATCACGAAAAGACCCTGTCGAACTGGGACCACAGCCTCGCGACCGGCGCGCCCTATGACGTCGAGCATCGCGTCATCCGCCGCGACGGCAGCATCCGCTGGGCCCGTTCGCGCGCCTTTCCGCGGCGCGGGCCGGACGGCGCGATCCTGCTCTGGTACGGCACGACCGAGGACGTTGACGAGCGCAAGGCGGCGGAGGAGCGGCAGCGGCTGCTGATCAACGAGCTCAACCATCGGGTGAAGAACAATCTGGCGACGGTCCAGGCGATCGCCTTCCAGACCCTGAAGGGCGACGGCCCGCTCGCCGAAGCCAAAATGTGCTTCGAAGCGCGGCTGATGGCTTTGTCGCGGACGCACAATCTCCTGACCGAGGGGGTCTGGGGCGGGGCGTCGATCGAACGGGTGGTGCGCGATTCGACCGAGCATCTCGGCGGCGGCCAGGGCCGCTTCGCTCTGTCGGGGCCGCCGGTCTGGATCGCGCCGCGGGCGGCGCTCGCGCTTGCGCTCGCTTTGCACGAGCTCGGCACCAACGCCGCCAAATATGGCGCCCTGTCGCGCGACGGCGGCCGCGTCGCGATCGCCTGGCAGGAGAGTGCCGACGGCAGGCTGGTCGTCGAGTGGAAGGAGCAGGGCGGCCCGCCGGTCGCCGAGCCCGAGCGCCGCGGCTTCGGCTCGCGGCTGATCGAGCAGGGGCTCGCCGGCGATCTCGGCGGCACCGCCGAGATCGCCTTCGAGCCGGACGGGCTGCGCTGCACGATCACGGCCACGCTCGCGGCGATGCAGGCCGAACCCGCCCATGGCTGAGCGGCGGCTGCGAATCCTCGTCGTCGAGGACGAGATGCTGGTCGCAATGAACATCGAGGACATGCTGCTCGATCTCGGCCACGAGGTGGCGGGGATCGCCAGCCGGCTCGAGCCGGCGCTGGCGCTGGCGCGGGACGGCGCGTTCGACGTCGCCATGCTCGACGTCAACCTCGCCGGCGACCGCTCCTTTCCGGTCGCCGACCTGCTGATCGAGCGCGGCATCCCGTTCCTGTTCGCGACCGGCTACGGCCTCGGCGGCATCGACGAGACCTATCGCGACCGTCCGGTGCTCCAGAAGCCCTTCCGCGCCGACGAGCTCGCGGCGATGGTGGAGGCTTTGGCAATCTGAAGCCGGATTCTCACCGTTCGGGCTCGCCCTGGTTCGTCATCCCCTTCGCCGGCCCGCCGGCGGCCGTCCGGCGTAAGGCGCCTTTCTCCCATCCGACCGGTCCGCGGCGGCGCTCCCGCGTCTAAGGGCTTGATCCCGCCGCCGCTTCCTGTGCAGTGCGGCAGAATGGGATGAGTGGGGAGAATGAAGGAATGTGGCTGCTCGACAAGATGCTCCGATCGGTGATCAAGACCGGCGAGCTGATCGTCACCGACCATGACGGCAAGGTCTATCGCTACGGCACGCCCGACCCCGCGCGCCCGGCGATCGAGGCCCGGCTGACCGACAAGGGCGCCGCCGGCCATATCGTTCGCGACCCCCGCGTCGGCGCCGGCGAAGCCTATATGGACGGGCGGCTGGTCATCGACCGGGGCGACATTCGCGACCTCGTCCTGCTGATCCGCGAGAATGCCCCGTTCGAGCGCGAGGGACCGCTCAAGCCGCAGGGGCCGCTGCGCAAGAGCTTCGACTATGTCGCCGGCCTCCTCGACCAGGTGAACTGGAAGACGCGCTCGCGCCGCAATGCCGAGCACAGCTACAACCTCACCCGCCGGCTTTACGAATTGTTCCTCGACGAGGATCGGCAATATACCTGCGCTTATTATCGCGACCCGTCGATCACGCTCGAACAGGCCCAGCTCGACAAGAAGGCGCATATCGCCGCCAAGCTCGACCTGAAGCCGGGCATGAGGGTGCTCGATATCGGCTGCGGCTGGGGCGGGCTCGCGCTCTACCTTCACCGCCATTACGACGTCGACGTCCTCGGCGTCGCGCTCGCGCCCGACCAGATCGAATTTTGCAGGGAGCGCGCGGCCGCCGAAGGCGTTGCGGATCGCGTGAAGTTCGAGCTGATGGATTATCGCGACGTCACCGGCCCGTTCGACCGGATCACGGCGGTCGGCCTGATCGAGCATCTCGGCCGCCCGCACCATGCCGGCTTCTTCGCCAAATGCCACGACCTCTTGAAGCCGGGCGGGGTGATGTTCACCCATTGCTGCGGCCGGGTCGGCGGCAAGGGCGTCACCGACAAATGGACCCGCAAATATATCTTCCCCGGCGGCTACATCCCCTCGCTGTCGGAGCTGGTCGACCAGGCCGAGCAGCATAAATTGATCGTCACCGACGTCGAGGGCTGGCGCTTCCATTATTCGCACACGCTCGAGGAATGGTACAACCGGACGACCGCGCACAAGGAAGAGATCGTCGCCCTCTACGACGAGCGCTTCTTCCGCATGTGGCAATTCTATTTGGTCGGGGCGGAGGCGGCGTTCCGCTACGGTGCCCTGGTCAACTGGCAGGTCCAATATGTCCGCCGGCGCGATGCGCTGCCGATGACTCGCGACTATCTCTTCGAGGAAGAGGAAAGGCTGCGGGCGGTCGAAGCGGCGCCGCAATGGCACCTCGCCGCGGAGTGAGGGGTCGCAGAGTGAAGGAAAGCAAGGCGCGATGATCTGGCGGTTGCTCGACAAGATTCTGAACCGCCTCGTGCATCGGGGCGAATTGGTCGTCACCGACGCAAAAGGCGAAGTCCATCGCTTCGGCACCGCCGCGCCCGACCTCGCGCCGGTCGCCCTCCGCTTCAACGACGGCAAGATCCTGCGCGATATCCTGCTCGATCCGACGCTCGGTTTCGCCGAAGCCTATATGGCCGGGCGGATCGACTTCGAGGAAGGCGACATGCTCGCGCTCGCCCGCCTCATCAAGGCCAACGGCCGGTTCGAGGACGGCAATCCGCGCGGCAAACGCTTCTTCGACAATTTCTCCGGCTTCGCCGCCTGGCGCCAGGCCCGCAACCGCGAGGCGCGCTCGAAGCGCAACGTCGCCCATCATTACGACGTCGGCAACCAGCTCTACCGGCTCTTCCTCGACGACGACCTCCAATATAGCTGCGCCTATTTCACCGATCCGTCGAACAGCCTGGAGCAGGCGCAGGCCGACAAGAAGGCGCATATCGCCGCCAAGCTCCATCTGAAGCCGGGGCAGAAGGTGCTCGACATCGGCTGCGGCTGGGGCGGGATGGCGCTCTATCTCAACCGCCATTTCGACTGCGACGTGCTCGGAATCACTTTGTCCGAGGAGCAATTGAAGCTCGCCCGCGAGCGCGCGTCGGAGGCCGGCGTTGCGGACCGGGTCAAGTTCGAGCTGCGCGATTATCGCCGCGTCGAAGGCACGTTCGACCGGATCGTCTCGGTCGGCATGTTCGAGCATGTCGGCGCCGCCCATTATGACGAATTCTTCGGCGTGTGCCGCAGGCTGCTCGCGCCCGACGGCGTCATGCTGCTCCACACGATCGGCCGCTTCGACGAGCCGCGGGCGGGCGAGCCCTTCGCCGACAAATATATCTTCCCGGGCTATCATCTCCCCAACCTGTCGCAGATCATCGAGGCGAGCCAGCGCTGGCGGCTGATCCACAGCGACGTCGAGACGCTGCGGCTCCATTATGCCTATACGTTGCTCCACTGGATCGAGCGCTGCGAGGCGCATCGGGGCGAGATCGTCGCCCTGTATGACGAGCGTTTCTACCGGATGTGGCAGATCTATTTGACCGGCGCGCTCGCCATGTTCGAGGATGGTGGCGGCTGCAATTATCAGATCCAATATATTCGCGACCGCAACGCCGTTCCGATCACCCGCGACTATATCGCCGAGACCGAGCTGAGGCTGCGCGCGGCCGAAGCCGAGCTTGCCGCGCCGGACCGGAAGCGCCGCACCGCCTGAGTTACCGGCCCCGCTCCGTGTCCCCGCGGCGGAAGCGGAGGCCCTGGCGCGCCGCGGCCCGTTCTTCCGGGCTGATCGTTCCGTCATGGTTGCTGTCGATCCGGTCGAACAAGGAACCGGCGGCGCGTTGCGCTTCGGCGAGCGAGACGCGGCCGTCGCCGTCGGCGTCGACGCGGTCGAACCAGCGGCCGCCGAAGCCCATGCCGAGGCCGGCGCGGCGCGGCCGGGCGGCGGCGCCGTCGGATTCGGGAGCGGCTGCACGGCGGCCGTGGGCGGCGAGATATTCGGGGCGGCTGATCGACCCGTCATGATTGGCGTCCATCGCATCGAACGCCGCATTCGGGTCCATGCGGGCGCGGAGGCCGGGCCGCGCATCCGTTTTGGCCGCCGGGCCGGCCTCGCCGCGGTCGATATAGCCGTCATGGTTGGCGTCGAGCCGGGCGAAGCGATCCTCGATACGCTTCATGAACGAGGCGCGGCCGATCGACCGCCCGGCGCGGTGCCGCGGCGCGCCGTCGTCCGGCGCCGGCTGGGCGAGGGCTGCGGCGGCCGCGGCCAGGCCGGCGAGCGCGAGACCCGCCAGGATCGTCCTCTTCATCACGCCGACCCCTTATTATTCGCCGTCGGGCGGCGGCGGGGCGGGCTGCGACCCCTGCCCCTGGGGCTGCTGGCGGGCGCGCATCGCGCGAACGAAGGCTTCGCGCTCCTCGGGCGTGATGATGCCGTCATGATTGGCGTCGACCCGGTCGAACAGTCCGAGCAGGGTCGAGCGCATCTCGTCCAGCGTCACCTTGCCGTCATGGTTGGCGTCGACCCGGTCGAACCAATTGCCGTTGAGGTTGAACATGCCGCCGCCACCGCCGCCGCCGCGGCCGCCCCAGCCGCCACCGCCACCGCCACCGCCGCCGCCACCGCCGCGGAACATGGCGCGAAGCCCGGCAAATTCCTCGCGGCTCAGCATGCCGTCGTGATTGGTGTCGAGCCGGTCGAACAATTCGTCGCCCGACGGCCGGCCGGCGCCGCCAGCGGCGGGAGCGCCCGGACCGCGCTGCCCCTGGTCGGCGGCCGCTTCCTCGCGGGTGAGGATGCCGTCATGATTGGCGTCGAGCCGCTGGAACTGCTCGCGCAATTGCTGCTCGACGTCGGCGCGGCGGAGCGGCGGCGGCCCGCCGGGGGGCGGCGCCGGCGGGGCCGATTGCGGTTGCGCGAGAGCGGAAGCGGCGGTGAGCGCGGCGAGCGCGGCACCGGCAAAAATCAGCTTTTTCATCCCAAGCTCCTCGATGGCGGGCGACTTTCCCGCAAAAAGCGGCGTCCTGCTAGTGAAACCTCTCTGTATGGCGCTTGAACGGCCTTCCCTCGCTGTGGCAAGGCCGAGCGACGAATGAGGGGAAATGGGTGTCGGAACAAGGTGCGCCTTGGTGGGAGCGGCGCTGGGGCGTGGCCGCTCTGGCGCTTCTGGCCGCTTTGCCTCTGCTGTGGCCGACCATTCCGCCGCTCGTCGACCTGCCCGGGCATATGGGCCGCTACCGGGTCGAGCTGGAGATCGCCCATTCGCCGCTGCTCCAGCATTTCTATTCCTTCCACTGGGCGCTGATCGGCAATCTCGGCATCGACCTGCTGATCGTTCCGGTCGCCAAGATCTTCGGGGTGGAGCTGGGGACGAAGCTGATCGTCCTTGCCATCCCGCCCCTGACCGTCGCCGGCTTCCTCTGGGTGGCGCGCGAGGTGCACGGGCGGGTGCCGCCGACGGCGCTCTTCTCCATCCCCTTCGCCTACGGCCACCCGTTCATCTTCGGCTTCGTCAATTTCGCGCTGTCGATGGCGCTCGCCTTCCTCGCCTTCGCCTTCTGGCTGCGGCTGGCGCGGCAGGGACGAACGCGATTGCGCGCGGCCTTGTTCGTGCCGCTGTCGATGGCGCTCTGGGTCGTCCACACCTATGGCTGGGGGGCGCTCGGCGTGATGGCCTTCTCGGCCGAATTGGTGCGGCAGTACGATACGGGCAAGAATGTGGTGCGCGCGGGCTTCGCTTCGGCGCTCCATTGCCTGGCGCTGGCGCCGCCGATCCTGCTGATGCTGATCTGGCGGAGCGGCCAGCATGTCGGCGGCGAGACCGGCGACTGGTTCAACTGGCAGGCCAAATTTCTGTGGCTGATCAGCGTGCTTCGCGACCGCTGGTATTGGTTCGACGTCGCCTCGCTCGCGGTCGTCGTCATCCTCCTGTTCGACGCGATCCGCAGCCCCCGCCTCTCCTTCTCGCGCAACCTCGCCGCCTCGGCGCTGTTCCTGCTTTTGGTCTATCTGCTGCTGCCCCGGATCGTGTTCGGCTCGGCTTATGCCGACATGCGGCTCGTCCCCTATCTGCTCGCGACGGCGGTGATCGCGATCCGGCTGCGCGACCCGAGCCCGGCCTTCGCCCGCGGCCTCGCCCTTCTCGGCCTGGCCTTCCTATTGCTCCGGATCGGCGGCAACACGATCAGCTTCTGGATGCTCGACCGCACCTATCGTCAGGAGCTGCCCGCGCTCGACCATGTGCCGGAAGGCGCGCGGATGGTCGCCTTCGTCGGGACTTACTGCAACCAGCCCTGGAACATGAGCCGGCTCGAGCATCTTCCGGCGATGGCGATCGTGCGGCGCCGGGCCTATTCGAACGACCAATGGTCGATGGCCGGCGCGCAGCTGCTTCGCACCGTCTATTATCAGGGGCGCGGCTATGCCCATGACGCATCCGAGATCGTGACCGAGAGGCGGTGCCGTGGCGAATATTGGCGTTCGATCGACCAGTCGCTCGCCGGCTTCCCGCGCGATGCCTTCGACTATGTCTGGCTGATCCGGCCGCCGCCTTACGATCCGGCGCTCACCAAAGGGTTGCAGCCCATCTGGCGCAACGGCACCAGCATCCTCTACAAGGTGGTCGACCGGACGCCGGCGACTTCACCCCCTCCCGCCGGCGCCGCGCCCGTTTCGAACCCGCCCAAGGCCGCCGCATGACCGCCCCGTCGCTGTCGATCGTCGTTCCCTGCTACAATGAGGAATCGTGCCTCGGCGAGCTGCACGCCCGGCTCGGCGCGGCCGCCCGCGAGATTGTGGAGGGCGCCTATGAGATCGTCCTCGTCAACGACGGCTCGCGCGACCGCAGCTGGGAGATGATGCGCGCGCTCGCCGAGGGCGACCCGCACGTCGTCGCGATCAACCTTTCGCGCAATCACGGCCACCAGCTCGCGCTGACCGCGGGCCTCGACCTGTGCGGCGGCGAGCGCATCCTGATCATCGACGCCGACCTCCAGGACCCGCCCGAATTGCTCCCCGAGATGATGGCGGTGATGGACCGGCAGGGGGCGGACGTCGTCTATGCCGTGCGCCGCGCGCGGGCCGGCGAGACCGCCTTCAAGCGCGGCACCGCCAAGCTCTTCTATCGCGGCCTCTCGCGTCTCGCCGAGATCGAGATCCCGCTCGACACCGGCGATTTCCGGCTGATGAGCCGCCGCGCCCTCGATGCCTTGCTGAGCCTGCCCGAGCAGGCGCGCTTCATCCGCGGCATGGTCGCCTGGGTCGGCTTCCGCCAGGTGCCGATCGTCTACGACCGGGCGGAGCGCCATGCCGGCGAGACCAAATATCCCTTGTCGAAGATGGTCCGCTTCGCCTTCGACGCGATCACCGGCTTCTCGACCGCGCCTTTGCGCTTCGCGAGCCATGTCGGTCTCGCCCTCGTCGGCGTCTCGTTCCTCCTGCTCGTCTATATCGCGATCGCCTTCCTGGCGGGGGCGACGATCCAGGGCTGGACGTCCCTGATGTTCGTGGTCGTCGTGCTCGGCGCGGTGCAGATGTTCGTGCTCGGCATGATCGGCGAATATCTCGGGCGCCTCTATCTCGAGGCGAAAAGGCGGCCGCTCTACATCGTCTCCGACATTGCCGGCCGGGCGGGAGGGCATCCCAGCCTCGGCCATGTCGCTCACGAGGCGGAGAGGATGGCGGCGAGCGAGACTCCGGGCGGGAACGGCAGCCGGCCGATCGCATAGGCTTCGGCCCGGAAGATCGTCTCCAGCACCTTGTTGAGCGCCGCCGGCGGCAGGCTGTCGTCGCTGTCCCTGTTGCCCGCGGCGCGACCGGCGAGCCGCGCCGCCGCCGCGAGCGGGAAGAGCAGGCTGTTGAAATAGGTGAGCAGCTCCAGCTTCAGCCCCGCTTCCTCGACCGCGGCGCGGAAGCTCTTCTTGGTGTAGCGTCTTTTGTGATGGTTGACCTCGTCATGGGCGCTCCACATCCAGGGATGGGCGGGCACGGTGACGAGGATTCGTCCGCCGGGGCGGAGCCGCCGCGCCATACTGGCGAGCGATTCCCGGTCCTCCTCGACATGTTCGAGCACGTCGAGGATGGCGACGAGGTCGTAGGCCTGCTCCGGGACGCCCTTCAATTCGGGCAGAGCGGCGTCGCGCACCGCATGGCCGAGCCTTTTGCTTGCGATCACCCGGGCGAAGCCGTCGATCTCGGTCGCGTCGACCCGGCCGAAATCCCGCAGCATCTGGAGATTGTGGCCGGTGCCGCAGCCCACTTCGAGGATGCGCGCCTCGGCCGGCAGCGCGATGTTGCGCGCGATCAGCCGCGCCAGAACGGTCCGGCGGGCGCGATACCACCAATGGGTCGCGTCCAGCTCCGCCATCCGATCGTAGACGATGCGTTCCATCAGAGTTCGGCCATCAAATGCGGCTCATCATCAGGCGAACACCCACTGGCGGTTCAGCAGGAACGTGGCGAGCGGGGTGACGATCACCGCCGGCACGAGCGGCCACCAGGTCGGGCCGTGGAAAAGTGATGAGGGCCCCGTCAGCACCCAGGTGAAGGCGGCGTTGAGCGCCATGCCGATGGATTGGACGATGAGGAAGCGGGTCTGCTCGCGTGCGGTGCGTTCGCGGCGCCCGTGGCCCCGGAAGCTCCAGCGGCTGTGGAGGACATAGCCGACGCAGACGGCGATCGCGAAGGCGACGACGACCGCCGCCACCGGCGGCATCACATAGGTGGCCAGCGGCCAGTAGATGATTGCGTAGAGCAGAGTCGAAAAGCCGCCGACAATGCCGAAGCGAATCATCTGGCCGAGGACGGGACCGAGATCCCGAAACCTGCGCACGCGTCTTTTCCTTCTCGTAACTTGCCCTTTGCCGGTGACCGACTAATGCGGCCTCGCGGGGTTGGAAAGGGCGAAGGATGGAGGGGCTCGATCGGCTGGAGAAACGCTGGCGCCTGTGGGTGCTGCTTTTCTGGCTCGCCGCCGCCGCCATCCTGATCTTCACCCGCTGGTCGCAGATACGCGGCTTCGGCCTCGGCGACACCGACGACAATATGCGGATGATGCAGGTCCGCGCCTGGCTGTCGGGCCAAAGCTGGTACGATCTGCGCCAATATCGGATGAACCCGCCTTATGGCGCCGACATCCACTGGTCGCGGCTGGTCGACCTGCCGATCGCGGGGCTGAAGCTCGCTTTCGCGCCCCTGTTCGGCGGTCCGACGGCGGAGCGGATCGCGGTCGCGGTCGCGCCTTTGATCCCGATGCTCCTTGCGTTCCGGGCCGTCGCCAGCTCGGTCCGGCGGCTGGTCGCGCCGCAGGCCTTCGCGCTCGCCATCGCCATCCTGCTCTGCGCCGGATCGGCGCGAAGCATGTGGACGCCGTGCCGAATCGACCATCATGGCTGGCAGCTCGCTTTGCTCGCCGTCTCCGCCGCCGCGCTCGCCGATCCGCGCAAGGCGCGCGGCGGCCTGCTGCTCGCAATCTCCAGCGTCCTGTCGATCGCGATCGGCCTCGAAATGATCCCCTATCTCGCAATGATGGGCGCGATCCTGGTGCTGCTGTGGGTGCGCGACGGCGGCGAATGGCCGCGTCTGGCAAGCTACGGCGCCGCCATGGCCGTGGGGACGGGGCTCGCTTATCTGGTCTTCGCTTCCTATGCGAACCGGCACCCGGTCTGCGACGCGCTCTCGCCGGTCTGGCTCTCGGTCCTGGTCGCGGCGGGCATCGTCGCGCTCGCGCTCGCGCTGGCGTCGCCGCGCTCGTGGCTGCTACGGCTCGCCCTCGCCGGGATCGGCGGAGCCTTTCTCGCCGGCGGCTTCGTCCATTTCTGGCCAACCTGCCTCGGCCCGCCCGAACATGCCTCGCCTTTGCTGGTCAAGCTCTGGCTGTCCCATGTCCGCGAGGCGCGGCCCATCTATCTCCACGATTCGCAGACGATCCTCGCCGTCTGCGCCCTGCCCGTCACCGGCCTCGTCGGCTATCTCGCCATGCTGTGGCGCAGCCGGCACGATGCGGACAGGCTGGTCGTGTGGGCTTCGGTGGCGGCGCCCGCCTTCGTCGGCGCCGCCTTGCTCCTCTGGCAGAGCCGGGCGGGGCCGCCGGCGCAGGTGCTTGCCGTTCCCGGCGCGACGGCGCTCGCCTGGATCCTCGTCCTTCTGGTCTGGAACAGCCGTTACATGCTCGTCCGGGTGCTCGGCACGGTGCTCATCTTCCTCGTCGCGTCGGGAACGCTCGAGGAGCAGGTGGCGGCCCTGATCCCGCACAAGCAGAATCCGGGCCTGAAATACGTCAACCACGCCAACGGCCTCTGCCCGTCGCTCTGGGCATTGCGGCCGGTGGCGCTGCAGCCGAGAGGGACGGTGCTGACCTTCGTCGATCTCGGCCCGCGGCTGATCACGGTGACGCCGCACGATGCGGTCGCCGGCCCCTATCACCGCAACGGGCAGGACATCATCGACGTGATGCAGGCCTTCCGCGGCACCGCCGACTACGCCCATGCGATCGTCCTGAAGCACCGCGTCGATTATGTGCTGATCTGCCCCGGAATGTCGGAATCGACCATCTACGCGTCGGAAGCACCGGGCGGCTTCTACACGCAGCTCGCGCGCGGCATGGTGCCGGCCTGGCTGACGCCGGTCCCGCTGCCCCAGGCCTCGCCCTATCGGATGTGGCGGGTGGTGAGTCCTAGTCGGTGAGCATGGCTGTAGCGAAAAACCGGAGCCCACTTTTCCGCGCCACGCTCACACCTGGAAGCTGACGGCGATCCCGTCGATCACGAACTGGGCGGCGAGGGCGGCAAGGATGACGCCGAGCAACCGCGTCAGCATCGCTTCCAGCCTCTTGCCCATCAGCCGCATCAGCCGGCCGGCGGCGAGCAGGGCGACGAGGGTCAGGAGGAGGATCGCGATGAGCGCGGCGAGCACGACCAGGACGTGCTGAAAGCCGCCGGCCCGCGCGGTCAGCAGCATCACCGAGGCGATCGAGCCCGGCCCGGCGATCATTGGAATGCCCATCGGAAAGACCGAGATATCCTCATGCTCCGGGTCGGCGCTGACCTCCTGCGCGCGGTGCTCGCGGCGGGCGGTGCGGCGCTCGAACACCATTTCGAGCGCGATCAGGAACAGCATGATGCCGCCGGCGATGCGGAAGGCGGCGAGGCTGATGCCGAGCGCGCGCAGCAAGGGCTCGCCGAGCAGCCCGAAGAAGAGGAGGATGAAGGCGGCGACCGCGACCGAGCGCACCGCCATCGCCCGGCGCTGCGCGCCCGGAACGTCGCGCGTCAGCCCGGCGAAGATCGGCGCGCAGCCCGGCGGATCGATGACGACGAAGAAGGTGACGAAGGAGGAGACGAAGAGCGCGATCACAGCCCCTCCGGCGGCGGCAGCCCGGCCCGGCCGTGCGCGGCGATCAATGTATTGCGGAGCAGGACCGCGATCGTCATCGGCCCGACGCCGCCCGGCACCGGCGTGATCGCGCTCGCCACCTCGGCGGCGCTCGCGAATTCGACGTCGCCGAGCAATCCGGTCTTGCCGTCCTCGCGGGTGAGCCGGTTCATGCCGACGTCGATCACCACCGCGCCCGGCTTCAGCCAGTCGCCCTTGATCAGCTCCGCCCGGCCGACGGCGGCGACGAGGATGTCGGCGCGGCGCACGATTTCGGGCAGGTTGCGGGTGCGGCTGTGGGCGATGGTGACCGTGCAATTCTCGCGCAGCAGCAATTGCGCCATCGGCTTGCCGACGATGTTCGAGCGGCCGACGACGACCGCCTCCAGCCCGCTGAGGTCGCCGAGCCGGTCCTTCAAGAGCATCAGGCAGCCGAGCGGCGTGCAGGAAACGAGGCCGTCCTCGCCGACGGCGAGCCGGCCGGCATTGATGACGTGGAAGCCGTCGACGTCCTTGTCCGGATCGATCGCGTCGATCATCGCCTTGTCGTCGATTCCCGCCGGCAGCGGTAGCTGGACGAGGATGCCGTCGACCGCATCATCCTCGTTCAATTGCGCGACCAGCGCGATCAATTCGTCCTGCGTCGCCGTGTCGGGAAGGCGATGCTCGAAGCTCGCCATGCCGGCCTCGACCGTCGCCTTGCCCTTGGCGCGGACATAGATCCGGCTCGCCGGATCCTCGCCGACCAGCACCACCGCCAGGCCCGGCGCCCGCCCCGTCGCGGCGACGAAGCCGGGCACCGCCGCGGCCACGCGCACCCGCAAGGCCGCCGCGAAGGCTTTTCCGTCGATAAGCTCGGCCGTCATTGCGCGTAGAGCGTCCTCATCAGATCGGCCTCGGCGCCGCTCAGCAGCATCCTCAGGGCGATGATGAGGAGAATGACGACGATCGGCGAGAAATCGATGCCGCCGAAATCCGGCAGGAGGCGGCGGATCGGGCGGTATAGCGGCTCGGTGATCCGATCGAGCGCGTAGAGGAACCGGCGGACGCCGTCATTATAGGTGTTGATGACGTGGAGGGCGACCAGCCAGCTGAGGGCGGCCTGGAGGATGATCACCCAGACCATCACCCGCAGCAGCAGGTCGATGATCGAGAAGAGGGACAGCAGGACATTCATGAAGATCGATACTCCCCGACCGCGCCCGCCATGTAGGGGAGGGCGCCTGCCGGGGCAATGGCAGGCGGCGGCTCAAGGGGCGAAGCGCGGCGCCTCGGCCTCGGCGAGGATGAGGGCGAAGAGCCCCTCGGGATCGCTCCATTCGGCAAGCGGGGTCCAGCCGCCGGCATGGAGCAAGAGATGGGCGCTGCGCGGCGAATATTTGTGGCTGTTCTCGGTGTGGACGGTCTCGCCCGCCTTCATCGCGAAAGGCATGTTTTCGACGGCGAAGGCGACGTCGCGCACCGCTTCCAGATGCATCTCGATCCGGCTCATCGCGTCGTTCCAGAGGGCGCGGTGGCGGAAGGCGTCGAGCGGGATGGTGCCGCCCAGCTCGCGGTCGACGCGGCGGAGGAGGTTGAGGTTGAACGCGGCGGTCACGCCAGCTTCGTCGTCATAGGCGGCGAGCAGGATGGCGGGGTCCTTGACCCGGTCCATGCCGATCAGCAGCCGCGCGCCCGGGCCGAGCGCCGCCTTCATCCGCCGCAGCAGGTCGACGGCGGTGCCGGGAACGAGGTTGCCGATGGTCGAGCCCGGAAAGAAGCCGAGCCGCGGCCCATCGGGAAGGCCGTCCGGCAGGCGGACCTCGCCCATGAAATCGGCCTCGACGGGGAGGATCGGCAAATCGGGAAACTGCTTCCGCAGGACGGCGACGGAGAGGTTGAGGAACTCGCCGGAAATATCGATCGGCACGTAGGCGGCGGGCTGGACGGCGCGGAGCAGGATCGGCGTTTTGGTTGCCGAGCCGGCCCCGAACTCGACTACCACGTCTCCGGTGCCGATGAGACCGGCGACGTCGCCGCTGTGCGCCTCCAGCAAGGCCGTGTCGGTGCGGGTCAGATAATATTCGGGAAGCGCGGTGATCGCCTCGAACAATTCCGAGCCGCGCCGGTCGTAGAGCCAGCGCGCCGGAATCGCGCGGATCGGCGCCGCCAGCCCCTCCAGCACGTCGCGGCGGAAATCGGGATCGACCCCGGCTCGTCGGGGGACGTCCATTTCAGAGATTCCGCGCGAGCCTGAGGCCGCAGAACTGCCAGCGCTGGTGGGGGTAGAAGAAATTGCGGTAGCTCGCCCGCACATGGCCGCGCGGCGTCGCGCAGCTTCCGCCGCGCAGCACCTGCTGGCCGACCATGAACTTGCCATTATATTCGCCGACCGTCCCTTCCTCCGGCGCGAAGCCCGGATAGGGCTCGTAGGCGCTGCGCGTCCATTCCCAGACGTCGCCGAACATCTGCTTGAGCCCGCGCGCGTTCGCCGCCGGGCGGGGCCGGACGGGGCCGGCGGCGTCGAGCTGGTTGCCGCCTTCGGGGTCGAGCGCCGCGGCCGCGACCTCCCATTCGCCCTCGGTCGGCAGCCGCGCGCCGGCCCAGCGGGCGAAGGCGTCGGCCTCGTACCAGGCGATGTGGCAGACCGGCTCGGCAAGCTCGACCGGCTGCTCGCCGTCGAGGCCGAAGCGGGTCCAGAAGCCGTCGCCGCGCCGCCAGTAGAGCGGCGCCTCGATTCCGTTCGTCCGCACCCAGTCCCAGCCGTCCGCCATCCACAAGGACGGGGTCGCATAGCCGCCTTCCTCGATGAAGCGGAGCCACTCGCTGTTGGTGACCGGGCGGTCGGCAAGCTCGTAGGGGCGCAGCAGGATCTGGTGGCGCGGCCGCTCGCAGTCGAAGGCGAAGCCGCCGTCGCCGGCGCCGATCTCGGCGATGCCGCCGCGGCTGGCGGTGCCGCCCATCGGCTCCGGCGCCGGCACCAGCAAAGCGGGCCGCCGCTCCCAGAGCCCCGGCCGCAAGGGATTTTCGGCCATGGCCGCCAGCATGTCGGTCAGCATCAATTCCTGATGCTGCTGCTCGTGATGGAGGCCGAGCGCGACGCGGTCGAGCGCGGCCGGCGGAAGCTCCGGCAGCGCGCCGGCCATCACCGCATCGACATGGGCGCGCCAAATGCGGATCTCGTCCAGGCTCGGACGGCTCAGCATGCCGCGCCGTGGGCGCGGGTGCCGCTCGCCCTCGCCTTCATAATAAGAGTTGAAGAGATAGGCCCAGCCTGCCTCGAACGGCTCGTAGCCCGGCACATGGTCGCGAAGCACGAAGGTCTCGAAGAACCAGCTGGTGTGGGCGAGATGCCATTTGGCGGGCGAGGCGTCCGGCATCGGCTGGATCGTCGCATCGGCATCGGACAAGGGCTCGGTGAGCGCGAGGCTCAGCGCACGCACATTTTCATATCGGAGGCGCAGCGCCTGGGCCTGCGGCCGCTCTGCCTGGGTCGCCATGCTGTTCCCTTCGCCGCGCCCCTTATACACCGAAACCACGGCAGTCAGTCTTTTCTTGTCGCGCCCGGATGCCAGAGAATGTCGCCGCCTTCGCCCGCCGCGACCAGGCGGGCGAGGACGAAGAGATGGTCCGAAAGGCGATTGAGATAGACGAGGGCGAGCGGGTTGAGGTTCGCCTCCCGCGCCGCCGCCACCGCCGAACGCTCCGCCCGCCGCACGATCGTCCGGGCGAGGTGGAGATGGGCCGCGCCGCCGCCGCCGCCCGGCAGGATGAAGCTCCTCAGCGGCGCCAGCGCCTCGTTCATCGCGTCGATCTCGCGCTCGAGCCGGTCGATCTGCGGCTGGACGATCCGAAGGACCATGTCGCTCGGGGCGAAATCCTCGCCCGGCGTGGCGAGATCGGCGCCGAGATCGAACAATTCGTTCTGGATCCGCCGCAAGGTCGCCCGGCGGCCTTCCTCGCGGACGTGGAGCGCGGCGATTCCGATCGCGCTGTTCGCCTCGTCGACGTCGCCCATCGCCTGCGCGCGGGGGTGGTCCTTGGCGATGCGCGCGCCGTCGGCGAGGCCGGTCTCGCCCTGGTCCCCGGTGCGGGTGTAGATCTTGTTGAGCCGGACCAGGCTCAGTGCTTTCCGCCGGCGATCAGCAGGAACAGGATCACGAGGATGATCGTGATCGCCTGGAAGAGAACGCGCTTGCGCATCAATTGCTGCGACCGTTCGCCCGTCAGGTCCTTGCCCTGCGCCATGCCGACCACGCCCTTGATCAGGATGAACAGCGTGGCCGCGGCCATGATCAGGATGAGGATGAACAGGACCGGCCGCATGGCGCCTATCTAGGGTCCGGACCCATGACCGGCAATGGCCAGGATCGCCCGGAGAAGGGCACCGGCAAGGAGCGGTGCGCAGGGCGGGCTCATTGCCCGCACAAGCGCCGCGACGGTGCCGGTGCCCTTCTCCGGGCGACCGCCCTTCGGCTGTCTGCCTGCGGCAGCCGCTCAGGGTCAACTGCGCCTGCGGCGCAGCGGCGAGGCGGAGAGACGGCCATGAGCCGGCCGCCATGCCCCCGGCATGGCTGCGAACATCCGGGGGATGTTCGCACCGGCTCATCGTCGTTGCTCGTCGGTCACGATGGGTCAACCATCGCTCCCTCCTCGCGCCTAGCCCTGACCGCCTCTCCGCCTCGTCATGGCCGTTGCCGATGATGGGTTCAGACCCTGGACCTACCAGAGCTGCGAAACGAGCAAGGCCGCCGCTCGACGCGGAGGGGCTGGAGCGGCTCGGCCTCTTCTATGCCGGCCGCTACGCGACGACGCGCGCCAGGCTCGCCGACTATCTCCGCCGCAAGCTCAGGGAAAGGGGATGGGGCGGGACGGGCGCGCCGCCGGTCGAGGCCCTGGTCGAGCGTTTCGCGGGCCTGGGCTATGTGAACGACGCCGCTTTCGCCGAGGCCCGGGCCGGGTCGTTGCTTCGCCGCGGCTATGGCGAAAGGCGGGTTGCGCAGGCTTTGCGGGCGGCGGGCATCGACGCGGACGACGCGGCGCCGGCGCGGGCGGAGGCGGAGCGGCAGGCCGAGGAGGCGGCGCTCCGTTTCGCGCGGCGACGGCGGATCGGCCCTTATGCCGAAAGGCCGCCGGCCGACGATCGTGAGGGGCGCGAGGCGCGGCGCAAGGCGGCGGCGGCGATGCTTCGCGCCGGCCATCGGCTCGACCTCGTCCGCCGCATCCTCGACGCGTCGCCGGGCGAGCTTCCCGATCCCGACCTCGCCTGAACGTCGGGGAAAACACGCTCCCATTAGAGTGAAAGCCATGTTAGTCCTTGGGGTTCAACAGGGTGGGAACGGCCGCAAGATGACCTCGCGCCGGGAAACGAGAGCGGATGAAGCCGCCCCCGGCGGGGAGGGGCGCGATGCGTCGCGCCCGGACGATGAGGCGCTGGTCAAGGTGACCGGCACGATGAAATGGTTTGATGCGACGCGCGGCTTCGGGTTCCTGGTCAGCGACGAGGCCGAGGGCGACGTCCTCGTCCATTTCAGCGTGCTGAAGGAGCATGACCGCCGAAGCCTCCCCGAAGGCGCCATCGTCGAATGCCTCGTCGCCGAGCAGGAACGGGGGCTGCAGGCGCGCAAGGTGCTGTCGATCGACCTCAGCCAGGCGGTGGTGCCGGAGCCGGTCCGCGCCTCGTCCTTTGGCCCGCGCGAGCGGGTCGATCCCTCGTCGCTGCTCGACCAGGCGGGTGAATATGAGCCGGTGCGGGTCAAATGGTTCAACCGGCTGAAGGGCTATGGCTTCGTGGTCCGCGAGGACGGCGAGGACCAGGATATCTTCGTCCATATGGAGACGGTGCGCCGCGGCGGCCTCACCGACCTCGTCCCCGACCAGCCGCTGCGCGCCCGCATCGCCGCGGGCCGCAAGGGCCCCCTCGCGGTCGAGATCGAGCCGGATTAGTCTCGTCGGTACCCAGATGGAACGCTCAAGCCCCCTCCCCCTCGATGGGGGAGGGCTGGGGTGGGGGTGAGGTCTCCGCCGGCACTGAGCTCTACGTCGAGCCCCACCCCCACCCATGAGACGCCACTAAGGTTTCGACCGGGGGACGAAACCAGGCGTCTCATTCCCCCATCGAGGGGGAGGAGCTTGGCGAGCCTTCCTCTTCCGAGGCACGAATTTGGGTGAATGTTCCGGACAGCCGCATCCACCGCTCTCTCATACCGACGCCGAAAAAATTTTCCAACGATTCCGCCCATTTGCCCGGCCGCCGGCCGGTTCGGCGGGAACCGTCCGGTGGCGGCGCGCGTAGCGCTCGCATGGCGGGGGCATTGCGTATGAGGAGAATGTGATGAAACTCTCCAACATCCTTGTCGGCGCCGGAATTGCCCTGTCGTCCCTGACGGTCGCCGCTCCGGCGCCGGCCCAGGGGATCTCCGTCACCGTCGGCGATCCTGGCGTTGGCTGGTCCCGATGGCATGGCCGCCGCTACGACCGCAGCTGGGACGGACCGCGCTGGTACAATCAGCGTGGCCCGCACTACGGCTGGTATAATTGGAACAACAATTATTACCAGAATTGCAGCTGGCGCTACGGCCGCCGCCACAATCGCGAATGGCGCTGCTGGTAAGGCCGCGATGAAGCCGCGCCGGCCTCCGGCGCGGCTTCTTTTTCGGATGCGGACGGGATGAGGCTCCGCCTTCGATCCCACTTCCCCCGCGCCCGGAATCGCTCTAGGCGGCGACCATGGGCCTGCTGAAGCAAATGTTCACCTGGTGGGAGGGTGCGACGCTCACCACCAGCCTCCACACGAAATTGTCCGGCCGACCCGTCGGCACGGACGCGCTCGGCAACCGCTATTTCGCCTCGAAGAAGGGCGACCGGCGCTGGGTCCTCTACAACGGCCCGAACGACGCCAGCCGGATCCCGCCCGAATGGCATGGCTGGATCCACCATCTGATCGACGGCCCGCCGGACGAGGCGCTGCCGCCCGCGCCCAAATTCCTGAAGCCGCCGACGCCGAACCTCACCGGCACGCCTTTGGCCTACCGCCCGTCCGGCGCGCTCGAGCGCGGCGCCCAGCGCGCGGCGGCGAGCGGCGATTACGAGGCCTGGACCCCCGACCAGGCATGAGCCGCGCCCTCGCGCCCCCCAATTTCCTGGCGCTGGCTTTCGCGGCGCTGGCGGCGCTCTCCGCCTGCCATCCCAAGGGCGCGCCCGAGCGGCAGGACAATGGCCAGGCCTCGGCCGAGCCGCAGACGATCGACATCCCGCAGACGGTGACGAGCGAGGCGCCGGGCACGACCCCGATGGCGCAGCGCGTCGCCGTGATCGGCCTGCTCAACAAGCGCAACGGGATCGAGCGCGACCTGATTCTGAAGCCCGGCCAGGCGGAACGCGTCGGCGACGTCATCGTTCGCCTGCGCGCCTGCGAGACGACGGCGCCGTGGGAGATCCAGCAATTGACCGGCGCCTTCGTCCAATTGGACGTCGCCGATCCGAAGGGCGCCTTCCACCGCGTCTTTTCGGGCTGGCTCTACAAGGAAACGCCGTCGCTCAACGTCGTCGAGCATCCGGTCTACGACGTCTGGCCCAAGAGCTGCGCGATGACCCATCCCGAGGCCGGCCCGTCGACGGTGCGCGCCGGATCGGCGGCGAGCAATCGGTCGAGCGCGCCGAACTCGGCGGCGGCGGGCGCCGCCTCCAACACCGCCGCTCCGGCCGTTCCGGCGCCGGCCGCGGCCCCGTCGGGCACGCCGGCGGACAACGCTTCGGTCAACAGCGCCAGATAATCGTCCTGCGCGATCTCGACCGCGCCGAGGCTGCGCAGGTGATCGGTCATGAACTGGCAGTCGAGCAGGCGGTAGCCGCCGACCTTCAGCCGCGCGACCAGCCAGGCGAGCGCGACCTTGGAGGCGTCGCGCTCGACCGAGAACATCGATTCGCCGAAAAAGGCCGCGCCGAGATTGACGCCGTAGAGGCCGCCGGCAAGCACCCCCTCGCGCCAGCATTCGATCGAATGGGCGTGGCCGCGCAGATGGAGGAGGCGGTAGCTCTCCTCGATCTCCCGGTTGATCCAGGTCTCTTCGCGTTCGGCGCAATGGCGGACGATCTCGGCGAAGGCCTTGTCGCGGGTTATTGTGAAGATGCCGCCGCGCAGCGTCTTCCTGAGCGAGCGGGAGAGGCGGAAGCCGTCCAGCGGCAGGATCGCGCGGCGCTTCGGCTCGACCCAGAACACCTCGTCCGCGTCGCGCGCGTCGGCCATCGGGAAGACGCCGATGGCATAGGCCCGCAACAGCAGATCGGGATCGATCATCCGCCGCGCTTCGCGCGAGGCGAGGCGGAGGTCAATTCCCCTCTCCCCTTGCGGGAGAGGGAAAGCGTCGCCTTTGGCGACGCAGGGTGAGGGCAAGAATGTCCTCGTCACTCCCTCACCCGCGCCTTCGGCGCTTCCCTCTCCCGCAAGGGGAGAGGGGTTAGAGAATCTCCCGCACCCGATCCTGCGGGCGGCAGAGGCGGACGCCTTTTTCGGTCTCTACCAAGGGCCGCTCGATCAGGATCGGGTCGGCGGCCATCGCGTCGAGCACCCTGTCCTCGTCCGCCCCCTCGAGCGAAGCGGCGGCCGGTTCCTTGCGGCGCAGGCCCTGGGACGGGCGGAGGCCGGCGCGCGCGTAAAGGCGCTTCAATTCGTCGCGGCTCGGCGGGGTCTTGAGATATTGGATCACGGTCACGTCGGCGCCCGATTCCCGCAATATGTCCAGCGTCTTCCTCGACGTGCCGCAATTGGGATTGTGCCAGATCGTCGCTTTCACTGCGTCTTCTCTCCTCGTTCCTCGGCCAGCGCGTCGCGATAGTCGGACGAGCGCTTCAGCCGGTCCATATAGGCGATCGGGCGGCGGCTCCTGCGGTCGAAGTCGATGCCGTTCAGGCTGCCGCGGGCGCCGCAATGGTCCTGGCAGCTATGGTCGTCCACCAGCCGCACGCCGGCCTTCGTCTCGCCGATGCGAAGCACGCAATGGCCGTCGGCATTGGGCTCGCGCTCGCGATAGACGAGCCCGCCGCCTTCCGCATGGGCGATGCCGGAGATGCTGCATTGATGGCCGTTGTAATATTGGAGCTCGGCCCGGACATAGGCGCGCCGGGGATCGAGCCGCACGATCTCCAGCACGTCGTCCGACCAATAATGGCTGCCATCGACCAGGCCGTTGCGGAAATGATGGCCGTAGCGCCCGGCGATCCGCCCCGGATCGAAGGCGGCGGGGCCGGTGGCGGCGGCGGCGAGGCCGGCGCAGAGGAGCAGGATCGCCTTCCTCATCCGCTTTTCGCCTCCGCGATGAAATCGGCGTCGCGCCGCTCCGGCCCGAGCATTGTCCACAGGATCAGCACGATTGCGGTCACGCCGGCGACGAGGGCGAGGGCGAAGCCGTAATCGTCGTGCCGTCCCTCGGCGATATGGGCCTGCAGGGGCGAGTTCCAGGAGGCGATCAGATTGCCGAGCTGATAGGCGAAGCCGGGGAAGAGGGCGCGGGCGGCGGGCGGCGACAGCTCGTTCAAATGGACCGGCACGATGCCCCAGGCGCCCTGCACCGCCACCTGGATCAGGAAGGCGCCGAGGCCGAGCAGCACGGGCGTCGCCGCATAGGCCCAGAGCGGAATCACCGGCAAGGCGAGCAGGCTGGCGACGACGATCGCGCGCTTGCGGCCGATCCGCTCCGACCAGAAGCCGAATCCGATGCCGCCGACGATCGCGCCGATATTCATCACCGCCGCGAGCAGCCCGGTCATATGGGTGTCGAAATGATGCTGCTTCTGGAGGAAGGTCGGATAGAGGTCCTGGGTGCCGTGGCTGAAGAAGTTGAACGCGGTCATCAGCACGACCAGGTAGAGGGCGATCTTCCAATGGCCCAGGAGCTGGCGGACCGGCTCCCACCACGGGCCTTTGTCGCGCCGCGCCTCGAACACCGGGCTCTCCTCGACATGGATGCGGATGAGAAGGACGAGCAGGGCCGGCGCCACGCCGACCATGAACATGCCGCGCCAGCCGATCGTGTCGAAGAGCAGGAAGAAAACCAGGCTGGCGACGAAATAGCCCGACGGATAGCCGCTCTGGAGCAGGCCGGAGACCGGGCCGCGCAGCTTCGCCGGGATCGATTCCATGACCAGGCTGGCGCCAAGCCCCCATTCGCCGCCCATGGCGATCCCGAAGCAGAAGCGCAGGACGAGCAAAGTGGTGAGGCTCGGCGCGAAGCCGGAGGCGAGCTCGAGGATCGAGAAGAGGACGATGTCGACCATCAGCACCGGCCGCCGTCCGAACCGCTCGGCCAACCAGCCGAACAGGAAGGCGCCGAGAGGCCGCGCCGCCAGCGTCAGGAAGATGCCGGTGGTGACCGCCTTGACGTCGGTGTGGAAATCCCTGGCGATGGCGGAGAGCATGAACACCATCAGGAAATAATCGAAGGCGTCGAGCGTCCAGCCCAGATAGCTCGCCCAGATCGCGCTGCGCTGCGAGCGGGTGAGGGATTTCAGCTCCTGAAGCATCCGCGTCTCCCGGGCAGCGCGCCGTGCGCCGCCTTCTGGCGTGCGGGAAACGCCTTGTCGAGACGAAGCTGGCAGGGTCGGCCGCGCTCCGGCCCTTCCGTTCCGGCTACCGCACCGTCTTTTTGGGGTCGAGGCTGGTGACGGCCCGGATGAGCGCGCGCAGCGGCCTCTCGGGCTCGATGCAGCCGCGCTCCAGGAATGCTCTGCCCGCGCGGTCGAGCAATTCGAAGACGTACATCGTGCCGTCGGCGCAGATTGTGATGGTTCCGTGCCTGACCCGCGAAGGCTTCGTCTCCATCGGCAGGCGCTTCAGCCCGGCCGCGTCGATCGCGCGGTCGATCCGCGCCGCCTCGCGGCGCGACAGCGCGCGTTCGCTCTGCCTCGCGATCCGGCCAGGCGCATAGCCGCCGCGCCCATCGAGCATCGCTTCCCGCAGCATGGCGCCGCCCTTCGCATCCTCGTCGATCCGGAAGGCATGGCCCGGCTCGAAGCTCGGGAGGACGAGCAGCCGGAACCGCCGCCGCCACGGTTCCAGATCGGCGGCGGTCGCGAGCGGCGGCTCGTTCATGGCGCGAAGCTGATCGCCGAACCATTGTTCGTGGAAGGGCACCGCCCATTCATTGTCCCGCCAGCCGGTCGCCGGTACGTAACGCGGCGCCGGCTTCGGCGCTTCATTCGAAGCGAGGAGGGCCAAAACGAGAAGCGGCAGCAGCTTGACCATGGCTGCTTCCTGCCAAGCCGGCGCCGGCCGCGCAACCGGACCCGGGCTCCCGGTCGGCAAAGCCCATCCTTCCCTTCATTGCGAGGGCAGCGCGGCAGAGCATGGACCGACGCGAAAACCCTCTGGCGCCCGCCCACCGCTTCGGACAAGGTAAAGGGGTCCGCTTCGAGGGGGAATGAGCATGGCGGGACCGTTCCTTGCGGCATTGGCCGTCTTGCTCGCCGCGGCGCAGCCTCAGGCCTTGTCCGCGGCTTCCCCTGCATCCGTCTCCGCCGCATCGGCCCCGCTCGACTATTTGCCGGCGCTTCGCGGCGACTATTTTCGGCTGGAGTCGAAGGCGGTTGGGCGGGCGTTCCACATCTACGTCCGCTATCCCGAAGATTACGGCAAGGACCCGTCGCGCCTCTACCCGGTGGTCTATCTGCTCGACGGCGATTCCGCGTTTCCGATACTTGCTCCGGAGCATCTCTTCCTCAGCTATGACGAGCATCTTCCCGAGGCGATCGTCGTCGGGATCGCCTACGGATCCTTCGATCCGGCGGTGAACCGGCGCGACGTCGACTTCCATTGGCCGGACGCCGCCATCCCCCCCGGCAAGGCGGGCGCGCCGGCCTTCGAGCGCTTCCTCGAAACCGAGCTGATCCCCGCCGTCGAGCGGCGCTATCGGGCCGATCCGCGCCGCCGGATCCTCGTCGGCCAGTCGTTCGGCGGCGCCTTCGTCCTCTATTCGGCCTTCACCGCGCCCGACCTGTTCTGGGGCCGGATCGCCAGCAACCCGGGTTGCGCGCCCGAATGCGCCTTCCTCTACGGCCGGCCGGCCCGTGCGGCACGATCCGATCTCGGCCTCGTCGTGACCAGCGGCACGCGGGACCACCCAGGCATTCGCGCCGAGATGCTCAAATGGTTCGCGGCCTGGCAGGGGCGACGCGACGCGCCGTGGACGCTGAAGGCGATCACGATCGAGGGCGGCACCCACGCCGCCGACTTGCCGAACGCCTATCGCGCCGGCATGCTCTGGCTGTTCCGCGATTCGCTCGCACCCAATTCCCCGCCCTTCCAGGGAGGGGCCAGGGGTGGGTCCGCGAAGCGGCGGCGCGATGCCGAAGTTGAGCGATAGCGCGGGCCAACCAGAGCCGCGCTTCGCGCGGACCCACCCCCCGCCTTTCCGTTCCAGGGAGGGGAGGCCGAAGCGCTGAGCCGCCGCTCAGTCGGCGAGGCCGAAGAAGAGCAGGGCGATGCCGATCGTGTCGATCATGCCGTGGGCGATCACCGCGACCCACAGGTTGCGCCGCGCGAGCAGGTAAGCGGCGCCGATCATGAAGCCGTCGCAGGCGGTGGTGAACATCCCCGCCGGCCCCTGATAATAATGGCCGACGCCGAACAGGGCCGAAGCGACGAGCAGCGCCGCCCAATAGGCCAAGGGCGTGCATTTGCCGATGTCGGCGGCGCGGCCGAGCAGGTAGCGGCGATAGGCGATCTCCTCGTCGCGCAGCATGAAGCGATCATCGCGGCGATCCGCGCCGGCGACGTCGCGGGGACGGTCGTGGCGATCGAGCGCAATTATGCCTTCGGCATGCAGTCCCTGCTCGGCAAGATGAGCCGGGGCTGAGCGGCCGGGCGCGCTTTCATTGCCGCGCCGCGACGGGAGCGGGATTCGGGTCGGCGGGCCGCGACGGATCGAAGAAGGTATAGGTGTGGAAATGCCCCGGGGCGTTGCGATAATCGTGATGGCCGAGGAAGGCGCGCACAGCGTCCACATAGGCCTGCGGCACCGGCATGTTGACGGCGCGCCGGGCGACCTCCTCGACCGAGCCCGGCGCCGACGGATCGATCGCGCGATCGACGGCGAGACGTGTCACCCGGCCCGCTGCCGGGCAGGGCCGGCCACGCGAGCAGGCGCCGCAACCGGGCGCGTGCCGGAGGCGGCGCGGCGCATCGTCTCAGGCCGGCAGCGGATCGCCATGGGCGAGCGCGCGCTGGAAGGCGGGGCGTTCGCGGATGCGGCCGAGATAGTCGCGAAGGACCGGATCGAGCCGTTCCTCGAGATGGAGGAAGCGGCCGACGCCGAGCGCATAGCCGCACGAGATGTCGGCGGCGGTGAAATTGGCGCCGAGCAGCCAGGGGCCGTGCTTCAGCGGCTCGACCAGCACCAGCGACTTGCGCAGGAAGATGTCGACCGCGAACTTCGCGCCCCAATTCTGCTTCTCCTCGTCGGGCGCGAAGAAATGGCTGCCGATGGTGACGTTGAGCGGCGCGGTCAGCGATCCCTCGCCGAAATGGAGCCAGGTGAGATAGGCCGGCCAGCACGGGTCGCCCGGCGTCGGCGCGAGAGGCGTCGGACCGTAGCGGATGCTGAGATATTCGACGATCGCCATCGATTCCATCATGCGGACGTCGCCGTCCTCGATCGCGGGAAGCGCGCCGGTCGGGCTGCAGGCGATGAATTCCCGGTCCTCGAAGCGGTTGGGGAAATCGACCTTGTGCACCTCGTAAGGGAGCCCAAGCTCCTCGATCATCCAGATGACGCGCAGCGCCCGCGTCGGCGGCGCGCCGTAGACCTTGATCATGACTTTCTCCCATAACCCCGAATCGTCGCCGTCATTCTAGCGCCGGAACGATCGCTTGCCCAAGCGGCCGTGAAGAGAGCAAAATGCTCTGCCGCCGCGTCATGCCATTGCCCGGCGGCCGAGGCCGTGCGAGGCAGGCGTCCGATGCGTCTTGCTCTTTGCCTCCCGCTGCTGGCGATGGCGGCCGCGCCCGCGACGGCCGCGGCGCCGCCGCATCTCGTGCCGCAGGGGAATACGAAACAGCTCATCGTCGACGACAAGCCCTTCCTGATCCTCGGCGGCGAGCTCGGTAATTCGACGGCGTCGGACCTCGCCGCGCTGAAGCCGCATTGGGACGATTTTCGGCGGCTGCACATGAACACTGTGGTGGCACCCGCTTACTGGGAACTGATCGAGCCGGCGGAGGGGCGGTTCGACTGGAGCTCGGTCGACGGCCTCCTCGCCGACGCGCGCGGGGCAGGGCAGCATCTCGTCCTGCTCTGGTTCGGAAGCTGGAAGAACAGCATGTCGGCCTACGTCCCTGGTTGGGTGAAGCGCGACCAGGCGCGTTTCCCGCGCGCGCAGCGGCCGGACGGGCAGGGGAGCGAAATCCTCTCGCCGCTCGCGCCGGCGAACGTCGCGGCGGACGCACGCGCCTTCGCGGCCCTGATGGCGCATCTGAAGGCAGTGGACGGCGATCGCCAGACGGTGATCCTCGTCCAGGTCGAGAACGAGATGGGCATGCTGCCGACGGCGCGAGACCGCAGTCCAACCGCCGACGCCGCTTTCGCCGCGCCGGTGCCGCGCGCGCTGACCGACTGGCTGGTCCGTCACCGCGCGACCCTGGCGCCGGAACTCAAGGCTTTGTGGGAGGCGAACGGCGCCCGCATTTCGGGCGACTGGCGCAGCGTCTTCGGCGCGGGGCCGGCGGGGGAAGAGGTGTTCTCCGCCTGGTGCTTCGCCCTTCATGCCGACGCCGTCGCCCGCGCCGGCAAGGCGGCCTACGATCTGCCGATGTACGTCAACGTGGCGCTGAACCGGCCCGGCAGCGCGCCCGGCGACTATCCGAGCGGCGGGCCGGTGCCGCATCTGGTCGACGTCTGGAAGGCCGGCGCGCCGGACATCGACCTGATCGCGCCCGACATCTATTTCCGCGATTTCGGCGAGATCCTCGACCGTTACGCCCGGCCCGACAATGCGCTGTTCATCCCCGAGGCGAACCAGGCGGGGCGGGCGGAGAGCCCGGCCGAGGCGATGCTCGCCTTCGGCCGCTACGGCGCGTTCGGCTTCAGCCCCTTCTCGATCGAGAATGCGAAAGGCCCCGGCGCGGCGGCATTGGGCGAGGCTTACGACCTGCTGGACCAGCTCGCCCCCTTGATCCTCGCCGCCCGCGGCACCGGACGCATGACCGGCTTCCGGCCGAAGGTGAGCTTCGACGGCGCGGTGGACGATGCGCCGCAGACGGCGACGCTCGGCGATTATCGGATCACCGCCTCCTTCCTCGACACCTGGGCACCGAAGGAAGGCCAGAGGACGGAGACGCACGGCGCCCTCGTCATCCGGCTCGGCCCCGACGACTATGCGGTCGCCGGCAGCGGCGTCACCTTTACCTTCGCACCCGTGACCCCCGGCCCGCCGCAGGCCGGGCTCGAACGGGTGGAGGAGGGGCATTATGTGGACGGCGTATGGCGGCGCGGCCGCGTCCTCAACGGCGACCAGACCCACCAGGGGCGGTTCGTGCGGCTTCCCTCTGGAAGCTGGGGTATCCAGCGCGTGCGGCTTTACCGCTATCGGTGAGGCGCCAAGCTCCTCCCCGGAACGGGGAGGGGGACCAGCCGAAGGCTGGTGAGGGGGCCGCGGCGCGGAGGCCGACCCCTCCACCACCGCCTGCGGCGGCGGTCCCCCTCCCCGTTCCGGGGAGGGGCAATTACGCCATTTCCCTCACTGTCGCCGCCGGGTCGAAAGCCCTTTTATACCCCCAATCCGTCCGCACGGTGGCGCCGCCGCGGGCGACGGATTCCAGGATGGCGGCGATCAGCCTCTGGTCCTGCAGCCCCTCCTCGCCGGGCGAGACCAGAGGGGCGCGGCCGCGGACGACGTCGCTCATCCAGTCCATCTCGCGGGCGAACTGGTCGATCTCCGTGATCTGCGGCGCGGACGCGTTGCCGGCGCCGGTCAGCTGGAGATGGTTGCCGTTGTAGAAGCAGCCCGGCGCCGCGACCATCCGACCGCGCTCGCAGAATATTTCCCAGTCCATCGTCCCGGGATAGTCGAACGAGGTCGAGCCTTCGCCGATCGCGCCCGAGGGAAAGCGGAACTGCCAGGAGATGAGGTCCTCGACGGTGCGGAAACGGGGGTCGCCGCGGTCGGTCTGCGCCCAGGCGCGCACCTCGACCGGCTCCTCGTTCAAGAGGTAACGCGTGCCGCTGATCCCGTAAATGCCCATGTCGGCGAGCGCGCCGCCGCCCGATTGCGCCATGTCGAGCCGCCAGGCGTCGGAGGGGTCGGAAAGGTCCGACTGCCGGCCCATCTTGGTGACGACCAGCCGCGGCTTGCCGAGCGTGCCGGTGCGCAGGAGCCGCATCGCCGCGAGGTTCAGCGGCTCGTAATGGCAGCGATAGGCGATCATCAACTTGCGGTCCGCCGCCTTGGCCGCGGCGATCATCCGTTCGCAATCGGCGACATTGGTCGCCATCGGCTTTTCGCAGAGGACGTGCTTGCCCGCCTTCAGCGCCCGGATCGTATATTCGGGATGCATGAAGTTCGGCAGGACGATGTAGACGATTTGGATGCGCGGATCGTTCGCGATCCGGTCGAAATTCTCATAATCGTAGATGGCGTCTGCCGGCAGGCCCTGCTCGGCGGCGATGCGATGCGCCTTGTCCGGATGGCCGCTGACCAGAGCGGCGAGCCGGGCGCTGCGGCAATTGCGGAAGCCGGGGACGATCTGGCCGAGCGAGAGCTTGCCGAGGCCGACGACGGCGAAGCCAATTCCTTCGCCGTTCGCGCGCGGCGCGGCGGGGGGCTGCGCGGCGGCGGGCGCGAGCATTCCCGCGGCTGCGCTCCCCAGGCCCAGCTGGATCAAACCACGGCGGGAGAGAGGCTCGTTCATGGCGGCGGCTCCTTTCGAGGAACCGTGAAATTAGCAGAGCCTCGGCAAACGGTCACCCGTCCTGCGTCCCGCGTCGGTCCGCCGCGCCGAAATGCCGTCCACGCCGCCTCGATCGAGCGGCGCGGGGCAGGCATGGCATTGATTCATTGGGCGACCGCCGCTCCGCGCGTCCGCGCCGGCAGGAAGCGCGGGCTTCGAAGCAGGCCGGCGGAGATCAGGGAAACCAGCACGCCGACCGGGAAAATCTCGATGAAGGTCATCGGCAGGCGGAAGAGCGGATTGGCATATTGGACCTTGAACCGCGCCATCTCGGCCGTGACCCTGGCAAGCTCCGCCGCGCTCGCGCCGGCGGCGCGCTTCTGCGCGATCATGCTCGCCGCATAGCCGCTCGCGAAATCGACATGGGCGATGGCGCAAGACGCCTCCCAGGCGATGACGTAGAGGATTCCGGCGACGAAGCTGATGCCGAGCCCGAGGCCGAAAGCCGGCCAGAAGCGGATCACCCCGCCCAATATCTCGTCGCGATGGCGCTTGATCGCGACGAAGATGGTGCTGAGCGCGACCAGCATGATCGTATAGCCGACGAGGAGGCCGTGATCGGGCGCATTGTCGCCACCGAAAATGACGAAGGCGGAGAGCGGCAGCCCGGCGACGAGGCCGGCGATCACGCCGTAAACGAGAATCTTCCGAAGCATGTCATCCCCCTGTTTTGCGATGAATGCGCCATCAGTGCCTTGGCGCCGTCCCGAAGCAATCGCCCGAAAGGGTGATTTGCGCGGATTCACCCATTTCCCTCTCCTCAGGGGACGATGCCCAGCTCTCGAGCGCGGGCGATGGCGTCGGTGCGGCGCTTCGCCTCGAGCTTCTCGAACAGGCGGGAGACATGGGTCTTGACCGTGTTGGGCGAGACGCCCAGCCGCCGCGCGATCTCCTTGTTCGAACGGCCGGCGGCGATCTCCTCCAGAACCTTCAGCTCGCGCGGGCTGATGCCGAGCGTTGCGAGCGCCTTCGAATTGCCGTCGAACGGCGCCGGCTTGGGCGCCGCGATCACCCGCGCCCCGATGAAGAGGCCGAGCGCCAGGAAGGCGAGGGCGACAAGGAAGACGGTGAAATCGCCCGGATGCGCGCGCACCAGCCGCTGGTAATCGAGCCATTGCAGCGCAAGCGCGCCGGCGGCGAGCAAGGCTCCGTAAATGGCGGCCCGTTTCCAGATCGTCCCGCCCCCCGTTGCGCAACGGCCCATCCTTCCACAGCTTCGGCGTTTCGAAAAGGGGAGTCCGTTTAGCGATCGGGCAGGATGTCGATCGTGCGCACGACCCGGTCGGCGAGCGCACCGGCGCGCGCCGTCGCGCATTCCGCCCGGATGGTGAGGGTGATCGGCGAAGCAGATCCGGACCGGGTCCGGAACGGGATTGTGTAAGTGATCCTGTAAGGCAGATCTCCATCGGGATCCGCGACATGATAGGCGACCCGGCCGATCGGCACGCGATCGACCGTCATCGTGCCGATCGAGCAGGAGGATGGATGGCGCCGGCACGCCGCCATGTCCGAGCTTCCATAGGCGCCGAAGTCGAAAACCAGCCTCAGCGCGCTCGAACGATATTCCGCCACGTAGGAATCGATGCCCTCGACCGGGACGGTCTCCAGCGCCGGCGGCAGCGCGACGGAATAGGTGCCGGCGCCCTGGATCGGCCCGGGAGGAGCCTCGCGCCGCCAGCCGGCCGGGGCGGGAATGCCGGCGGCGATGGACGGCCCCGGCGCCGCTGCCGCAATGCTCGACGAAGGAGGAAGCAGTGCCACATTCAGCGCCGTCGCAAGAACGACAAAGCGGGCTGCGCGTCTCGGCCTCATCCCTCTATTATGCCGCCCGATATGAAGGCCGCAACGCACGTTCTCGATTCGCCCGCTTTCGAGGCAGACGGCGCTCGGCTTTTCGCCGGCGCGGCATCCGCCATTCTCCCCGATCTCGCCTCCGCTTTCGCCGGCCTGCCTGAGGGCGCGCCGGGGCTCCGCCTGCGATATTTGCCGTCGCTGCAACCGCATCTGAAGGCGGACGGGGCGATCGGCGCGGTCGCGGCTTCCGTCCTCGGCCCCACGTGCCGGCCGGTGCGCGCGATTCTGTTCGACAAGAATCCGGCCGCCAATTGGGCGCTCGGCTGGCACCAGGACCGGACGATCTGCGTCGCCGCCCGCCGGCAGGCGGAGGGCTTCGGACCCTGGACGCTCAAGGACGGCCTTCATCATGTCGAGCCGCCCTTCGGCCTGCTCGCCGCGATGGTGACCTTGCGCATCCATCTCGACGACGTGCCGGCGGACAATGGGCCTTTGCTGATCGCGCCCGGTTCGCATCGGCTCGGGCGCATCGCCGAACGGGAGATGGACGAAGCCGTTCGCGCCTGCGGCACCTTTACCTGCACCGCCCGCGCCGGCGACGCCTGGCTCCAAGCGACGCCGATCCTCCACGCCTCCCGCGCCGCCGCCCGGCCTGCCCGTCGCCGCGTGCTCCAGATCGACTATGCGGCGTGCGATCTGCCGGCCGGCCTCGAATGGCTCGGCGTTTGAACCATGCGGCGCCCCCGCCGGTCAGTGTTGGCTGGCGCCGATGATCGCGACACTGCCCGTGCGCGCGCCGGGCGCGTCGTCCGCCACGATTTCGAGCTTTGGATTGTAGATCCAGACGTCGCCATGGCCCCATAAGAGGAAACCGTAGCTGATGTGGTCGGCTTCGGCCGAGATCGGCCCGATCTCGAGCAGGATCGGGGTCCAGCCGTGGTTTCCGCCCCAGGGCTGGTTGTTTGTATTGCCTCCGTTCGTGAGGCGTTGCGTGCCCTTCCCGGCCGCGAGCCAGAAGCGGACCAGACGCGTGTCGCCCGTCGCGGCCCAGGCCGTGAACCGCACGCGTTTGCCGCGATAGGGCGTCACGTCAACGATGCGCCGGAGCTGTCCCCATCCTTCCGGATCGGGCCATTTGGCGCCGATGCACAAAGCGGATCCGTTCGTCGGCGCGCGGAAGACATATTGATCGATCCCGGTGCCCGCGCGCGCCCAGAAGACCGGCCCGGTCACGCGTGCCTCATCGCTCGGGCCGAACGCGAATCTCCCATTGCCGACGGGGACGATCTCGCTTTGCCGGCGCACGCCGTCCGGCGGCGTCGCGTCGACGGCATCGAGCGGATCGTTGCGCAGCTTGTGGCAATGGCGCGCGCGGCCGTTGACGACGATGTCCCGCACGCCGGTGACGACGACCTCCTTCTCGTCGGCGTCCGGTCTGGAATCCGGGCTGGTCTGCGCCAAGGCAAGCATCGGGCCGGCGACGCCGGGAATAGCCATGGCCAAAAAGGCAAAAATCCCGGCGGCCTGCTTGCAACGCGGATTGTCGGTCGGGCCGCCTTTCATGTCTCTCATTCATGTGGCCGGAGGGCCGGCGCGTCAATGCAGCGGTTCGTCGGCGCCCGAGAATCCGGCTTTATACCTGCAGGCGATCGCGGCGGCTGCGGGGCCGGCGAGAGGCAGGATCTCGCAGCGGCTGAAGCCCGCCTTCCGCCCCCAGCCGGCGAAATCGGCGCCGGTAAAGTCGAACGCCGCCGCGCCGAACGCGATTGACCCGAGACAATCGACTCATCGCCCCGCGCCCTTTATGAAATGCTCGGGAAATCGTGGAGGATCAGAGGGATGAGGGGAATTTTCGGCCGCGCGCTCGCGGCCGTTGCAGCCCTGGCCCTGGGCGGCACCGCGCAGGCGGCCTGCAGGGTCGAAAAGCATGCCGAATTGCCGGTGACGATGGACGGGCTCTCGCCGCTCGTCTCGGCCAGGATCAACGGCGTCCCGGCCTTGTTCATCGTCGACAGCGGCGCCTTCTTCAGCCTCATCTCTCCCGGCGTCGCCGGCGCGGCGGGGCTCAAACTGGTCAAGGCTCCGGACGATTTCCGGCTCTCGGGGATCGGCGGCGACACCAAAGCCTCGGTGGCGACGGTCAAGGACCTCGTCGTCGCCGGCCTCACCGCGCATCATATCCAGTTCTTCGTCGGGGGGACGGATACGGGAACCGCCGGGCTGCTGGGCCAGAACGTGCTCGGCGTCGGCGACGTCGAATATGATCTGCCCCATGGCGTCGTCCGCCTGATGCGTTCGGTCGACTGCGCGCATAGCGACCTTGCTTATTGGGTCGGCGCCGGCGGCAGCTATTCCGCGCTCAAGATCGAGCGGCGAAGCGAGGACAGTCCGTTCACGATCGCCACGATCATGATCGACGGCAAGCCGGTGCGGGCGACGTTCGACACCGGCGCCCCGACGACCCTGCTCTCGCTGCGCGCGGCGGCCCGCATCGGTATCAAGCCCGACGGCCCCGGGGTGAGGCCGTCCGGGGCGACGGGCGGCATCGGCCTGGCTTATGTGCGGACATGGCTGGCGGCGGTCGACTCGATCAGGATCGGCGACGAGGAGATCCATCACGCGCAGATCGAGATCGGCGACATGGGCGACGACGACACCGACATGCTGATCGGCGCCGATTTCTTCATCTCCCATCGCGTCTATGTCGACAATGCGGCGCAGCGCATGTTCTTCAGCTATACCGGCGGCGAGCTGTTCGGCCGCAAGGCCCGTGCCGATGCGAGCGCCCCGGTCGCCGCCGGCCCCGCCCAGTCGGACGACCCTCGGGACGCGGAGGGATTCAGCCGGCGCGGCGCCGTCTTCGCCGCCCAGCACGATCTGCCGCATGCGATCGCGGACTATGGCCGCGCGATCGCGCTCGCGCCGAAGGAGCCGCTCTATCTCGTCCAGCGCGCCGATGCCTATGTCGGCGATAAAAAGGACGCGCTCGCCCGCGCCGACCTCGACAAGGCGCTTGCGCTCGATCCCGCGAACCTGCCGGCCCTGCTCCAGCGGGCGGCGCTGAACGTCGACGCCAGGAAGAACGAGGCGGCCGTGGCGGATCTCGACGCCGCCGCTCATGCCGCCGCGCCGACGCTGGACGAGCATCTGGAGATCGCCGAGCTCTACCAGTCCGCTCATGCCTATGCCCCGGCGGTGGGCCAGCTCGATCTCTGGATCGCGGCGCATCCCGAGGATGCGCGCTCCGCCGAGGCGCTGAACGCGCGGTGCTGGGTTCGCGCGCTCGCCGGTAGCGATCTCAGGAAGGCGCTCGACGATTGCAACGCGGCGCTGAAGCTCAGCCCCGGCAATCCGTCCTTCCTCGACAGCCGCGGTCTCGTCCGCGTCCGCAGGGGCGAGTGGGACAAGGCGATCGCCGATTATGACGACGTGCTGAAGCGCGCGCCGAAGACGGCCTGGTCGCTCTACGGCCGAGGCGTCGCCAAGCGCCATAAGGGTCTCGCCGCCGAAGGCGATGCGGACATCAAGGCCGCGACCGCCATCGACGCCGACGTGCCGGACCAGGCGAAGAAGGACGGCATCGTCTGAGGCATAGCTTGTAGCCCCTCCCCTGAAGGGGAGGGGCGATGCTTCGTCGCCGACGGTCCAGCCTTGACCCCGAATCTCCGCGTCTCGGCGCGAACGCTCAGTCTCCGCGCTGGGGCGGGCGGCGAGGGCGTCCGACACCGGGTCGGGCTCGGAAAATCGAAGCGCCCGCGCTATGGCCTGCTTTCCGACGATCGGGAACGGCGAAGGGGGCGCGATGAATCCGGAAAAGCACAAGCCGGCCGAACCGACGGACGGGCGGCGCGTCGCCAAGATCGTCCTGGTCGGCGGCCTCATCCTGCTCGCCCTCTGGATCGACCGCCATCTGCTGACCGCGCCGATCTGGGCGGTCATCCTGGCGATCGCCACCGGGCCGGTGCACGAGCGGCTGGCGCTGCGCCATCCGCGTCTCAGGCGCGGAATCCTCCTCCCGTCGCTGTTCACCGCTTTGTTCGCGCTCGCCGTGCTGATTCCGCTCGCAATCATCGTCGCCGAGGCCGCGCGGGAGCAGGCGGACGCGATGCAGTGGATCGCCTCGGCGCGGACCAACGGCGTGCCGGTGCCCGCCTGGGTCGCGCAGCTTCCGATCGGAAGCGGCTGGATCGGCCATTGGTGGCAGGCGAACCTGGCGACGCCGGACGCCGCCGCCCGGGCGCTCGGCCGGGTCCAGGCGAGCGCCATCCACCAGACCGGACTCTGGGGCGGCGAGATCCTGCACCGGATCTTCGTCTTCGCGCTCGCGCTTCTCACCTATTTCTTCCTGCTGCGCGAGCAGGAGGCGATCGTCGCGCAATTGCGCGTGGCCGGCGACCGCCTGCTCGGGCCGACCGGCGAGCGCGTCGCCCAGCAGGTGATCCTCTCGGTGCGCGGCACGATCAACGGCCTGGTCTTCGTCGGCCTCGGCGAGGGCGCGGTGATGACGATCCTCTACTGGATCGCCGGAGCGCCCCATCCGGTCCTGCTCGGCGCGCTCACGGCCGTCGCCGCGATGGTCCCGTTCGGGGCGATCCTCATGTTCCTGGTCGCGGCCCTGCTCCTCATTGCCCAGGGCGCATTGGCCTGGGCGATCGCGGTGATCGTCGTCGGCCTCGTCGTGGTCGGCATCGCCGACCATTTCGTGCGGCCCGCTTTGATCGGCGGCGCGACCCGGCTGCCTTTCGCCCTCGTGCTGTTCGGTATCCTCGGCGGGGTCGAGACGCTCGGCCTGCTCGGGCTGTTCGTCGGACCGGGCACCATGGCCGCCCTGGTCATGCTCTGGCGGGAATATGCACGGGCGCCGGCGGAGGATGCAGCGGCCGCCGAGGCCGAGCCGCGACAGCTTTCGGCCGACGGAAGCGGTTGACGAACGGCGCGGGCCGGGCTTCAGCGGAGCGATGACGCCCGTGCTTTTCCTCGCCCTGCTCGCCGCCGGCCCAGCCGCTCCGCCCGCCTCGGCCGAAGCCAATGAGGCGGCGATGATGAAGGCGGACGACGATGCGGTGCGGCGCGGCTTCACCCATGTCCGTCACACCATTCCCGCCGCCTTCCAGGGCATTTTCCGCCGCACGATCGAGGAATGCGGCGTGGTGACGGACAGCGCGCTGACGGTGCGGCCGACCCGGATCGTCACCGCCACCGGCGAGGGCGAGGTCCTGTCGGTCAAGGTCGAGGCGCCGCGCAAGATCGTCGTCGACTCGATCTATGACGGCCACGGCCAGGTGTGGGAGCAGACCGATACGATCCTGCTCGGCCGCGACGGCGACCGCGTCGCCCTGCAACTCGCCGCCGGCTCCGACACGCGCCTGCGCTGCCCGCCCGGTACCGCCGCGGCGCCGGCGGCCGCGTCGGCACCCGCACCGTAAGGACCGCTAAAGTGGTTTTCAGTCGGGTGGAATCATCCGACCGAAAGCCACTCAATTCCCTTTGTCGACCCGCAACGTGTAGCGGCCGGTGGAGCGCTTCGCGACGGCATTGGCGGCGATGATGTAGCGGCCGCTCGCGGGCAGGGTGACGATCAGCTTTGAATCGTGGCCGCCGCCGCTGTCGTCGTCCCACTTGCGGAAGGGCCCGCCCGGCTGGTCGATGACGAGCCAGGAATCGAAATCCGCCGAGCGCAGGGTGACGGTGATCTGCTCGCCGGCGACGCCTTCATAATAATAGCCGTCCATATAGGTGTCGTCGCTGCGCAGCACGCTGTTCGGCGTCAGCGTTCCGTCCACCTGCTGTCCGGCGCGCAGCATGGGAAGCGAACGGCCGTCCAGAGCGGAGATGTCGATGCCGCCGCTGCTCTGCGCGACGTTCTGCTCGCCCGCCTTGCTGTAGGCGCGCAGGCCGTAGCGGCAGGGATCGGTCTTGCACTTCACCATCCGCACCTCGAGCTGGAGGTCGGCCGCGCCGCCCTGCCACGAAACGATCGGAACGTCGTCCGCCTCCAGGTCCTTGGAGAGGACGTTGCCCGCGCCGTCGTAGAGGATCAGGTCCATATCGGAGCAGTCGGTGTCGCACAGGCCCATGATTTGGGTCAGGCCGCCGCCGTTGACGTGCAGGGTGACGCGCTCGCTGCCCGAGGCACGCAGCCCGCCCTGGCGGATCGGCGAATCGACATGGAAGCCGCGCGACTGCATCTGCTCGTCGGCTTTGTCGAACAGGCGCTGGATCTGCTGGGCCCATTGGTCCTGCGCCTGCGCCGGCGGCGCGAACGATGCGGCTCCGGCCGCGGCGGCAAGAATCGAAAGAAGAAGTCTCCGGTCCATCAGGTCCTCCCCCAATATACGCACGAATGCGAGTCGCCCCCGAACCCCGAAACAATAATACGCGATCGAAACGAAATTGGCATGGGGTTCGTCCGCGCCGGGCGGCGGAGAAGATCGCGGCCGTCATAATGTCACCCGTGCGAAGTTGCCGAGCTTGTCCTCCAGCCCCCGGTCGGGCTTCGACCCAGCCGACATGGACGGTCGCCTCGCCTTCCCGTCATTCCCGCGCAAGCGGGAATCCCGCTCCTTTCCTCCGATCCGCGCAGGGCATCGCCAACCAGGCTGTAAGGAAAGCGAGATCTTATGGCGGAGCTCCGCCGTCTCCGGACGGCAGGCCGGGCTCCACAATTTCGCGGGGATGACGAGAGGTCTAGCGCCCGACCGCTGCCGCGAGATGGGGCGGATAGCGGTCGCCCTGGACCTCGATTTCGGAGAGAGCTTCGTCGATGTGACGCAAATCCTCGGCGGTCAAATCGATCGAAATCGCGCCCAGATTCTCGTCCAGCCGATGCAATCTGGTCGTGCCGGGAATCGGCACGATCCAGGGCTTGCGCGCGAGCAGCCAGGCCAGCGCAATCTGCGCCGGCGTCGCGCCTTTGGCCGCGGCGATCTTGCCGATCCTGTCGACCAGAGCGAGATTCGCCCGGCGCATTTCGGGCGAGAAACGCGGCACGTTGTTGCGGAAGTCCCCGGCGTCGAAGCTGGTGCTTTCGTCGATCTTGCCGGTCAAAAAGCCGCGGCCGAGCGGGCTGAACGGGACGAAGCCGATGCCGAGCTCCTCCAGCGCCGGCAGCAGCTCCTTCTCGGGTTCGCGCCACCAGAGCGAATATTCGCTCTGCAGCGCCGTCACCGGCTGCACCTGATGGGCGCGACGGATCGTCTGCACGCCCGCCTCGGAGAGGCCGAAATGCGCGACCTTCCCTTCGGCGATGAGGTCGCGGACGGTGCCGGCGACATCCTCGATCGGCACGTCGGGATCGACGCGATGCTGGTAGAGAAGATCGATCCGGTCGGTGCGGAGCCGTCTCAGCGACGCCTCGACCACTTCCCTGATATGCGCCGGCCGGCTGTCCATGCCGCCCTGCCGCGCGCCGGCGCCGTCGACGGCGAAGCCGAACTTGGTCGCGATCGCGACCTCGTCGCGGAAAGGCGCCAGCGCCTCGCCCACGACATCCTCGTTGGTGAAGGGACCGTAAATCTCGGCGGTATCGAAGAAGGTCACGCCGCGCTCCACCGCCGTCCGGATCAGCGCGACCGCCGCGCCGCGCTCGGTCGGCTGGCCGTAGCCGTGGCTGAGGCCCATGCAGCCGAGGCCGAGGGCGGAGACGGTGAAACCCTGGCCGAGAATACGCTTCTGCATTGGATTCGTTCCTTTTCCGCTTCCGGGGAGGTTTCCGCCCGGCTCAATCCGCAAGCGTCTTGTTGTCGATGACGAAGCGATATTTAACGTCGCTGCGCTGCATCCGGTCATAGGCCTCGTCGATCTTCCGGATCGGGATCATCTCGATCTCGGCGACGATGCCGTGCTCGGCGCAGAAATCGAGCATCTCCTGGGTCTCGGCCAAGCCGCCGATCAGCGAGCCGGCAATCGACCGGCGCTTGAAGATCAAATTGCCGACATTGGGCGAGGGATGGGCGTGCTCGGGAACCCCGACCAGGCATAGAATGCCGTCGCGCTTCAGCAAGACCGTCAGCGCGTCGAGATCGTGGCTGGCGGCGACGGTGTCGAGGATGAAATCGAAGCTTCCCGCATGTTTCGCCATCTCCTCGGCGTTGCGCGAGTTGATCACCGCGTCGGCGCCGAGATCGTGCGCGTCCTGCCGCTTGCTCTCCGAGGTGGTGAAGGCGACGACATAAGCGCCCATCGCATGGGCGATCTTGATCCCCATATGGCCGAGCCCGCCGATCCCGACGATGCCGACCTTCTGCCCCGGCCCGACTCGCCAGTGCCGCAAGGGCGAGTAAGTGG
Organism: Allosphingosinicella sp.; assembly: GCA_036491055.1. Lineage (GTDB taxonomy): Bacteria > Pseudomonadota > Alphaproteobacteria > Sphingomonadales > Sphingomonadaceae > Allosphingosinicella. Next base: position 28,266 of record DASXCT010000037.1, on the reverse strand, counting down.
TGATGCCGGCACAGAGCAGAGGCGCGACGGCGGCGAGCTGCTCCTCGGGGTGATCGATCTTGAGCACGAAATGCTCGTCGACGACGATCGTCTGCGCATAGCCGCCGAGCGTATGCCCCGGCGGATCGTCGGTAGCGCTGTTATAGGTCGCGACGAAGCCGTTCTCGCAATATTGCTCCAGGCCCTCGTCGCAGGAGGGGCAATGCTTGCAGCTGTCGACCAGGCAGCCGATTCCGACAATGTCTCCAACCCCGTATTTGGCGACCGCGTCGCCGACGGCGGTGACATGGCCGACAATCTCGTGGCCGGGCACGCAGGGATAGAGCGTACCCTCCCATTCGGAGCGGACGGTGTGCAGGTCCGAATGGCAGACGCCGCAATAAGCGATTGCGATCTCGACGTCGCGCGGGCCGGGGCGGCGGCGCTCGATGTCGAGCGGCTCGAGGGGCTTGTCGGCGGCGACGGCGCCATAGGCTTTGGTGACCATGTCGGTTTTCGACCTTTGCTGGGAGGGCGGACGGGTAAAGACGATCGGTGCCGGGAGTTCCGCCCCATGGCCCGCGGGCGATTGCGGAGCAAGCGGGGAGGACGTAAGCGCGGAACGAACGCGGCTGGAGACGAGACATGGCGGGCATCGGGCGAAGGGCAGGCTGGCGCCGCTGCGCCGCCGCCTTGCTGCCGCTCCTGCTCCTCCCGCTCGTCGCCGGCTGCGGCGCGCGCGGCGACCTGCAGATGCCGGGCAATCCGGTGAAGTCCAAGGTCAAGGCGTCGAGCCGCAGCCGCGTCGCCAAGCCCGACGAGTTGCTGAAGCCGCCTTCGGAAGCCCGGGTCCCGCCCGCGCCCACGGGCGAGGATCCGTCGATCCCGCGCAAGGACGATCCGTTCGACCTGCCGCCGGCCTGAACTGCCTCATTTCAGCAGATAGACGTCGTAGCTTTCGTCCGACACGGCCGGCGCGAAGCGCACCAGACGCTGCGTCGCGGCGAGGAAGCGCCCGATCTGCTCGCGCGTGCCCGAGAAGTTCCAGATATTGACCTCGTGGACCCGGAAGGCCGGCGACGATGGATCGATCCGCTGCCGCAGCACGATCACCACCGGCCGGCCCGTCCGCGCCCGCAAGGCGCGCGCGTCGTTCAGATAATCGTCGAGGCTGAGCTCGGTCCGGACGCTTTTGGTGAAGCGGACGACATGGCCGAAACGCTGCTCGCGCATGAAGTAGATCGGGTTCGGCGCATAATAAGGCAGCGCCTCGAGGAACATGTCGGGGTCGGCGATCAGCACGGCATCGGTGAGGCGGTCGCGCTTCAGCAGCTCGGCGAGGTCGCGCGAGCGGCCTTGGGGCACCCCGTTCAGATCGGCGGCGACCTTGCCCGCCGCGTTCACCACTTGGAAGAAGAGCAGGAGCAGCAGCATCGCCTGGCCGAAGCCGGCGATTCGCCGCGCCGCCGCGCCTTCCGCCCAGGCGTCGCGCCAGCGCCCGCCATGGCCCTCCGCCGCGAGCCAATGGAGGATGAGCAGGAAAATTACGAACAGGCCCTGATGGCGATAATAGCCGGGATAGATGAGCTGGAAGAACAGCTCGAAGCCCACGAGCGCCGCCGCCGCCGAGAGCAAGGCGGCCGGCCGGCGCAGCAGGCCGAGCACGCTCCCCCAGAGCGCGATGTCGAGCAGGGCCATGCCGAGCCCATTCCCCCGCATGGCTTTGGGCAGGCAGTCGGTGAAGGAGCCGGCGGGCGAGAGCACGTCCTTGATCAGCGAAACCACGCCGAGACGGCCGCTGAGGTCGATCGGCATGGCATCATGGACGGTCGGGAAGACGGTGACGAAGCAAAGCAGGGCGCCGGCGGCCGCGAGCAGGGCGTTGATCGCGAACCACGTATATTTCGGTCCCCATCTCAGCCCTTCCTCAGCGACCAGCTCGACCAGCCAAAAGAGGAGGAAGCAGGCGGCGAGCAGGGCGGCCGGGACATTGGTGTTGCAGAGCAGTGCCAGCACCAGCCCGATCCCGATGCCGCGGTCGCGCCGCTTCGGGTAAAGCAAAACCAGCACGAACATGGCGAGCATGGCGATGCCGTAATTGCGCGCCAGCACCGCATATTCGTGGAGCATGAAGGCGCTGAACAGAGCGAGGACGAGGACCAGCGGCCGGAAGGGCGCCCGGAAGGCGAGGATCGCCGCCGACGCCGCCGCGACCGCGAAGCCGACCGCCGGCAGCACCTGCTTCACCGGCACCAGCATATGGGCGCCGCGCAGCATCAGATACCAGAGCGCCGGATGGCCCTCCCCGTGGAGGATTCGCAGCATGGCGAAGACATTGTCGCCGGCGAGCGCGATGCTGAGCGCCCTTATTTCGTCGCGCCAGAAGACGTGACGAAGGACGAGAAACAAAGCGAGCGCGAACCAGGCGGCGAACAGGATCGCGCGGACGGGGCGGTTGCGGCCCGGGGGTTCGGCGTAAAGCAGGGCTCCGTCCGGAGATGGGGAAGACTTCATGGACTCGATCCGATGGTCGGGAATCTTGGCGGACGTCTTTCAAGCAGCGGGACCGGGTGAACCTTCCTAGCGCCGCGGACCTTCGTCGAGCAGCCCTTCGTCGGCCATCCAGTCGGCGAGGCGGTCGGGCCAGTGGAGAATCGAGATGCGGTTGGATTCGTCGAGGTTGAAGGCGTGGCCGGCACCCGCATACATGTGGAGCTCGGCCGGCACCCCGGCCTTGCGGAGCTGCTCGTAGAGCGTCACGGCGGGCGTGGCGCAGCATTCGTCGAGCGAGCCGGCGGTGATGAAGGCGGGCGGCGCATGGGCGACGTCCTTCGCCGGAACCCCGAGCGGACCGGGGAAGACGAGGATCTGGAAATCGGGCCGGCCGTCGACGCGGTCGAGCGCATTGGCCGCGGGCAGCGGATTCGGATCAGGGTTATCCGCGATCAGCGAGACCAATTCGCCGCCGGCCGAAAAGCCCATCACCCCGACACGATGCGGATCGACGCCGTAATCGGCGGCGTGGGCGCGGACCCAGCGCACCGCCCGGCGGGCGTCGCCGGCGGCGGTGCCCTCGATCGTGTAGGTCGAACCCGGCTCGCGGGCGAGGCGGTATTTGAGGACGAAGGCGGTGATGCCGTAGCGGTTGAGCGCGAGCGCGCCCTTCACCCCCTCATTGTTGAACACCAGCTTTTCATGGCCGCCGCCGGGGAAGATGACGATCGCGGCGCCGTTGCGATGCTTCGGATCGGCGGCATAGATTGTCAGCGACGGGTCGTGGATGTTGGCGACCCAATAATCCTTCGCCGTCTCGGGCTCGTTGCGGCGCGCTTCCGAACCCGGGGCGCCGTTCGGCCAGAGCTTCACCGTCACCGGATGCGGCTCGACATATTGGGCCGCGGCGGGCGCGGCGGCGAGCAACAGCAAGGCGGCGGCGAGCAGGTAGCGGACCATCTTCATCCCCTCCGAAGACCGCGCGCCTTGTGAACGGCTTCGCAATGTCGGGCAAGTGGGCCGGGCAAGCGGCGCGCGGCGCTTGGATTCGCCGCGGATGAGGATAGGATCGAACGCAAGCACGGAAGGGAGCCGATGGCGAGCGACAAGATCCCGAGCCTCAGCCGGAGGGGCGTCCTGCTCGGCCTCGGCGCCGCGCCCGCCGCCCTGGTCGCCGGCCGCGCTTCGGCCCGGGGCGCCGCCCCGCCCGGCGCCGTCACCGCCCCGCCGCCGGCCGTTGCGCCCGACGGCACCTTCCAGCCGCCGGCCGTCCAGGTCCGGTCCTTCCCGCTCGGCCGTGCCCGGCTCACCGACGGCCCGTTCCTCCAGGCCCAGGACTGGAATCTGGGCTTCATGAAGCGGATCGATCCCGACCGGCTGCTCCACAGCTTCCGCCTCACCGCCGGCCTGCCTTCGGCCGCCGCCCCGCTCGGCGGCTGGGAGGCGCCCGAATGCGAGCTGCGCGGCCATTTCACCGGCCATTATCTCTCCGCCGCCGCGCTCGCTTTCGCCTCGACCGGGGATGCGGAGATGAGGAGGCGCGGCGATCTCCTCGTCGCCGGCCTTGCCCTATGCCAGCGGGCGCTGAACCAGGGCGGCTATCTCAGCGCCTTTCCGATCGAATTGTTCGACCGGCTGGCCGCCCGCCGCGCCGTCTGGGCGCCTTTCTACACGATCCACAAGATCATGGCCGGCCTGCTCGACATGCACCTCCACGCCGGCAGCGGCGACGCGCTCGCCGTCCTGCGCGGCATGGCGGAATGGGTGGATGCCTGGACCGCCGCGCGCTCCTACGCGCGCATGCAGGACATTCTCGACTCCGAATATGGCGGCATGAACGAGCTGCTCTACAATCTTGCCGCCGCCACCGGCGAGGCGCGCTGGATCGATGTCGGCGACCGTTTCACCAAGGCGCGCTTCGTCACCCCGCTCGCCGAACGGCGCGACGAATTGCGCGGCCTTCACATGAACACCCATGTGCCCCAGGCGATCGGCGCCGCGCGACGCTACGCGCTGACCGGGGAGCCGCGGGGCGGCCATGCCGCGAGCTTCTTCTGGGAGACGGTGGCGGCGAGCCGCACTTATGCGACCGGCGGCTCCAGCAACGCCGAGCATTGGCTCGCCGTGCCTTACGCGCTCGGCGACGAATGGCACCAGGGCCCCGACCACCAGGAATGCTGCTGCGCCTATAATATGATGAAGCTGACGCGGGCGCTCCACGCGCTGTCGCCGCGGGTGCGTTACATCGATTATTACGAGCGCAACCTGTTCAACCACCGGCTCGGCACGATCCAGCCCGAGACCGGGCGCACCCAATATTTCCTGTCGCTGGCGCCGGGCGCGTGGAAGACCTTCGCGAGCGACGATCACAGCTTCTGGTGCTGCACCGGCACCGGCATGGAAGAATATGCCCGGATCGCCGACGCGATCTACGGTCATGACGGACGCGGGATCGTCGTCGACCTGTTCATCGCCTCGACTCTCGACTGGCCGGAGCGCGGCATCGCGGTCGAGCAGCGGACGTCTTTCCCCGACGCGCCGCGCACGACCCTTCGCGTGGCCAGGGCACCCGGCGATTCCTGGCCGATGCGTCTCCGCATTCCCGGCTGGACGACGAGCGAGGCGCGGGTGCTGGTCAACGGCAAGCCGCTCGACGCGACCGCCGAGCCCGGCGCCTATCTCCGCATCGAACGCGCCTGGCGGACGGGCGACGAAATCGCGCTCGAGCTGCCGATGCCCCTCCGTGCCGAAGCCTTTCCCGACGAGCCCTCGGTCATGGCCTTCCTCGCCGGCCCGATCGTCCTCGCCGGCCAGTTTCCGGCGAACGGCGTTCCGGCCGCTTCGGTGATCGACAAGCAGGGCCCGGCGGTAGAGCAGGCGCGAATGGCAATGCCCTCGCTCAACGCCGGCGGCCGTCCCGCGACAGAGCTGCTGCGGCCGGCGGGCGGGCCGCTCCGCTACAGCGTGGCGACCGGCGGGCGCGAGATCGCGCTACAGCCGCTCAACCGCAGCTGGGAGCGCTACGCCGTCTACTGGACCGTCGCCTGAAGCCGGCGGTCGGGCCGGAGTCGCGCCGGAGTCGCGCCGGCCTTCCCGTCTCGATCCGGCAGGCGGATCGACAATATGGCAAACGCTCCGATAATTGTCCTTCCTTTGCGGGCTCGAGCCGCAAGGTGTAAGGGCTCGCTGGTGGAGCAGAGAGCGATTCCCGGCGATGCTGGCGCCCGGCCGCGCCTCAGTGTCGTGATGCCGGTCCGCGACCTCGCGCCCTATGTCGAGGACAGCATTCGTTCGATCCTCGACCAGAGCTTCACCGATTTCGAGCTGGTGATCCTCGACGACGGCTCGACCGACGGCACGCGAAAGATCCTGCGCGCCTGGCAGGCCCGCGATTCCCGCATCCGCCTGTTCGAGGGCGCGGAGCCGCTGGGGCCGGCGCTCAGCTCCAACTTCGTCGTGGCCAGGGCGCGCGGCGAGATCGTCGCGCGGATGGACGGCGACGATATCGCCCATCCCGACCGGCTGCGCCGCCAGATCGACGCGCTCGACGCCGATCCGGAAGCCTGTTTGGTCGGCACCCTCTGGGAGGGGATCGACGAAAAGGGACGGCGCGTGCGCCCCCGCGACCGCTGGCGGCTGGTCCATGCCTCGCCTTTCGCGCCCTTCCCGCACGGCTCGATCATGTTCCGCCGCACGGCGTTCGAGCAGGCCGGCTGCTATCGCACCGAAGCGGATTTCTGGGAGGATCTCGACCTTTATCGAAGGATGGCCCGGATCGGCGGCCTGATCGTGCTCCCGCAGGTTCTCTACCAGCACCGGGCGTCGGCGTTGAGCACCCGGCTCACCTCGGCGCGCGATATCGTCGAACATTCGATCGACCGGATGTACCGGCAGGCACATGGCCTGGGGGATGCGCCGCGGGGCACGCAAATCCTCCCGCGGGTCTTCCTCTCGCTGGGCTCGACCCGCATCTGGGCAGGGCACCGTCCGGCGATCCTGTCTCGGCTGCTGCGGCGGGGCGCGCTCGGCCTCGATCTCGAATCGGTGGCGATCCTTGCCTGGGCCGCCTGGGGGGCGCTCAGCCCGCGCAGCCTGCGCTTCTGCCTTGCCGCCGGCGTGACGCTGCGCGATCGCCGGGTGCGGCATCTTTTCGCCGACGGCGCGCCGTGGCGCTGGCGACCGGTTTCGGCGCCGGAGCCGGCGGCCGGGCAGGCGATCGCGGCCCTGCCGCCGGCTGCCGTCGCGGCCGGTTAGGCTCCGTCCGCATCGGCCCCCGCATCGGCCCCCACCTCGGCTAGCCCGTATTCGCGCAAATAGGGGGCGTGCGACGGCCGGGCGCGCAGGCTTTCGCATTGGCGGATCAAGACGCGCAGGAGATCGGGTGGGATGTCCGCCGGGTCGATTCCTTCCAACGGACGGACATGCCGGAGCAAGGCCGCGAAGCCCGCGAGCCTGTCGCCGACGATCGCACGCCAATAGAGGCGCCGGACGATGCCGTCCCGCGGAAGCCGCCCCAAAAGTCGGGTAAAGCGGGGATACCAGGCCAGGGAGGCTTCGCCGATCGACCGATTGAGGACCGCGCGCGGAACCGGGCCGGGCCCAAGCCCAAGAGGCCCCTCGATGCGACGGCAAAAACCCTCGGGATCGTCGCGCAGGCACTCATAAGGAAGGACGAGCACGTTCGCCGCGCCGAATGCCTCTTCGTACAAATGGATGACGTGATCATAGTCCCACCAATGACGGGCCTTCGCCACCAAATCGAGGAAGCCGGCGAAGGGCCGATCTCCGCCTGTCCTGACATATTGCGAAAAAGCGGAGAGCAGGACCGATCGGGGACCGCGCGTGACGATCAGGATCCTGGCCGCCGGGAAGAGCAGACGGAGCGATCGGCAGCCTCGCGCCTGCGCGGCGCGAACATCATGGTCGGCGAGCGCGTGAACATCGATGTTCGTTATCCCGGCCAACGGAAATGGCGTGCTCAGTGCCTCCGCGCTGGTGACCCGGCACTTTATCGTCTCCGGCACGCTCGCCTGACGGGCCAGATCGAAGATGCCGGCGCATCCCGCGATCCCTCCATGGGAGAAGGCGATCTGGGGATGCGTTTGGAACCAATTCTGCAGGAAGCTCGATCCCGCCTTGGCCCAGCCGATATGGATCAGGTGGACGGGCTCTGTTGCAGCGGCAGGAGACCGATCGGCGCTCACGACAGGAATCCGTCCTGGTTCGCGGCACGCCGCAAGGCCCGCGGCTTGGAGGGGCGGGCCGGAATGGATCGAGATGCGCGGTCCTGCACGACGGACCTGTGTCTCATTCGATGCGCCGGGGGAAGGCCGGGCGTACAAGCGACCCCAGCCTGACGAGGATGCGGAGCGGACGCCGGGGGAATAAAGCGAGCTGGGCGAGCAGGATGAGCGCGTCGAGCGGATGGACGAGAGTCGCGGCGCACAGGATCGCGACGGGCAGGAGCAATTCGTCATAATCCTGGAGCGCCATCGCCCAGCGCCGTTCGGACGCGACGATCACGGTCCGGATCCTCAGCGCCGCGAGCAGCAGCAAATAGAGAAGAAGGAAGATCGGCGGCAGCAGGCTGCCGAGCCGCAGGAGCATCGCGGCCAGGGCGGCGGCCTCGATCGGAAAGACGATATGGGTGGCGAGCCGCGCCGCCCACGCGGGCGAGACGCGGAGGGCGAGCGTGGCGATTCCGGCCCGCCGATCATTGTCGCTGTCGAGCAACTGGTGCCACAGGATGCCGCGAATCCCATAAGCGAAGGACCACGAAGCGACGCTCGCCGTCCACCAGATATCCAATCCCTGTCCGGCGGCCTGCGCGGCCAGCAGCAGGGCGGTGAGGCTGGGGAAGAGATGCGCGCCGGCGGCATCGGCGACGACGCCGGCGAAGCCGAGCCGTTTCAGGCGAAAGGGGGGCAGCGAATAGAGCGAAAAGGCGATCCAGCTGCCGGCATAAGCGAGCGCCAGCGGAAGATCGCTTCGCCAGCCGATCGCGAAGGCCAGCCCGATGGCCAGGGGCACGCCGACGAGCAAGGCCGCTTCCATTGGGCTTCGTCCCGCCATGCGGTTGGGCTTGCCGGCGGCCGCGTCGTCGGCGCGATCGGCAAGGTCGTTGACGGTGCCGGCGAAGGCGGCCGCCGCCGCGACGGCGACGAGCAAGGCGAGCGCCGACGGCGCTGCCGCGGAAACGGCATGGCGCGAGAGGAAGAGGGTGCCGTAGAAGACGGCCAGAGCGGGCGGCAGCTTATGGCCCCACCACTCGCCGGCGCGCAATATGCCGGCAAGGCGGCGAGCGGAGCGGATCATTTTCACTTGCGCCGGCTGCGGCCCTCGGGCAGGCGGGCGAGCCTAATCGGGAGGGCTCGGCTCCTCAATGGAAAAGATGCCTGAGGCCGCACGCGCACGCCGCCTCGATCTTGCATTCATCAGCAGCAATCTCGACTGGGGCGGCAGCGAGGATTTGTGGAGCGGTACGGCCCTGCGCCTCGCCGAAGCCGGTCATCGCGTCCGTTTCTTCAAGAACAGGCTGCCGCGCGGCGTCGGCGATCTCGATCGGCTGCGCGCCGTCGCCCGGGGCGTCGAGCTCGCCCGCATCCCGCCATTCCACTGGCCGGCCACGGCCCTTGGACGTCCGCTCGCCATCGGCTGGCAGGCGGCGCGGCTCTACGCGTCGCTCGCCCTGCGCCGGCCCGATCTGGCTTTGGTCTCGCAGGGCGGTAACCATGACGGCTGGCCGCTCGCCGCAATCTGCCGGCGCCTGCGCATTCCTTATGTGCTGCTCAACCACAAGGCGAGCGACCTCTATTGGTGCCGGGATGCCTGGCGGGAGTGGGTCGACCGAATCTATGCGGATGCGCTTCACTGCTTCTTCGTCTCGCGGCACAGCCTGAAGCTGACCGAGGAGCAGCTCGGGCGGGCGCTGCCGCGCGCCTCGATCGTCCGCAATCCGTTTCGGGTGCCGCGGGATTGGACCGGCGGCTGGCCCGAATCGCGGGAGGGCCTGCGCCTCGCCTGCGTCGGCCGGCTCGCTCCGACGGAGAAAGGGCAGGATCTGCTGCTGCGCGTCCTCGCTTTGCCGAAATGGCGGCGGCGCGCGCTTTCGGTCACCTTCTTCGGCGAAGGGGAGCAAAGAAAGGGGCTGGAGGCGATGGCCCGCTATCACAGCCTCGCCAATGTCGCCTTCGCCGGCGCGGTGAAGGACGTGGGGGGGATCTGGACGAGCCATCATGCCCTCATCCTGCCGTCGCGCGCGGAAGGCCTGCCGCTGACCATCGTCGAGGCGATGCTCTGCGGCCGGGTGCCGATCGTCACCGACGTCGGCGGCAATGCGGAGGTGGTGAGCGACGGCGCGACCGGCTTCATCGCCGCTTCGCCTACCGAAAAGGACCTGGACGCGGCGCTGGAACGTGCGTGGCGGCGGCGCGCGGAATGGTCCGCGATCGGCGCCGAAGCCGCGCGGGCGATCCGCCGGCAGATTCCCGCCGACCCCGCGCAGGTGTTCGCGGATATGCTGGTCGGGATGATGAGGCCGGCGGAGGCAGGCACCGGTGAGGAAAGGCTCTCGATGGCGGCAGAATAGGGGGATCGCCTCGCCTGGCCTCGGCGTTTCCAAGCCCTTGCGCCGGTGAAATGTTCACTCGCAGTTCAGGGCCGGAGGGCGACCATCCGCTTGCCCCGGTGCGACATCACTGCCGCAATCGTTTCGCATCCGGCGTGCCAGTCGTGCGTTTGAAAAGGAGCGTCGTTCCACAGGATAAGGGGAGAGTTATGCTTGCTCGACATTTCGCCGCCATCGTCGCCGCTCTCGCCACCGCCGCCACCGCGGCCGCCGCCGCCGAGGCGCCCCGCGCCGCGGCGCGCAATGTGAGTTGGGGCAAGGCCGGCATTTCCCTCGACCAGTACCGAACCGACGCCGCCGAATGCGCCCACCAGGCGGTGAGCCTCGACCTTTCCGGCACCGACGCCGCGCGGATGCTGGTCCGCGCCTCGCGCGAGCTCGACCATCTCGCCGACACGGCGTGGATGGAATCGCCGGCTTTCGCCACCCTGCCGAGCACCGGCTTCGGCGGCGGCGCTGGTATCCGTTGGCAGCAGGCGATCGACAAGTACCGGCCCGACGAGCAGTTCGCCGCGATCCGCGACCTCCAATATCGCACCCTGACGACCTGCCTGAGCGGACGCGGCTACAGCCGCTTCCAGCTCACCGCCGACCAGGCGGCGCAGCTGCGCCATCTGAAGCGCGGCTCCGACGCGCGGCGCGCCTATCTCCACAGCCTCGCCAGCGATCCGGAGGTGATGGAACGTCAGCGTATCTAGCGACGGCTGTTCTCGCCGCTCGCTATTCGCCCTTCGCCAGCCACTGCTCCAGGTGGCTGGCTCCGTGGCTGCTCCGATCGGGCGGATCGTCCCCCGGACAATCCGCTCATTCCGACCGGCCCAGCCACTCCTCCAACCACTTGATCGTATAATTTCCGGCCTGGAATTCAGAATCCTCGATCAATTTCTGGTGGAGCGGGATGGTCGTCTTGATGCCGTCGATCACGAATTCCTCGAGGGCGCGGCGCAGGCGCATGATGCAGCGCTCGCGGGTCGAGCCGTAGACGATCAATTTGGCGATCATCGAATCGTAATAAGGCGGCACCCGGTAGCCGCCATAGAGGCCGCTATCGACGCGCACGTGCATGCCGCCCGGCGCGACATAGGCGGTCACCTGGCCGGGCGAGGGGGCGAAGGTCTGCGGATCCTCGGCGTTGATCCGGCATTCGATGGCATGGCCGCGGAAATGGATCTGGTCCTGGGTGCAGGACAGGCCCTCGCCGCAGGCGATCCGGATCTGCTCGCGCACCAGATCGAGGCCGGTGACCGCCTCGGTCACCGGATGCTCGACCTGGAGACGCGTGTTCATCTCGATGAAGAAGAATTCGCCGTTCTCGTAGAGAAACTCTATCGTGCCGGCGCCGCGATAGCCCATCTCGGCCATCGCCCTGGCGACGATCCCGCCCATATGGCGCCTCTGCGCCTCGGTGATGACGGGGGAGAGGGCCTCTTCCAGCACCTTCTGGTGGCGGCGCTGGAGCGAGCAGTCGCGCTCGCCGAGATGGATCGCCTTGCCCTCGCCGTCGCCGAAGATCTGGAACTCGATATGGCGCGGATCGCCGAGATATTTCTCGATATAGACGGTGTCGTCGCCGAAGGCGTTCTTGGCCTCGGTCCGCGCCTGGGCGATCTGGCTTTCGAGCTCGGCTTCGGAGCGGACGATCTTCATCCCGCGCCCGCCGCCGCCCGAAGCGGCCTTCACCAGCAAAGGATAGCCGGTCTCCTTCGCGACTGCGCGCGCTTCCGCCGCGCCCTCGACCGGGCCCGGCGAGCCGGGGACAAGCGGCAGGCCGAGCCCGGCGGCGGTGCGCTTGGCCTCGACCTTGTCGCCCATCGTCCGGATATGCTCGGGCTTGGGGCCGATCCAGACGATGCCGTGCGATTCGACGATCTCGGCGAAGCGGGCATTTTCGGAGAGAAAGCCGTAGCCGGGGTGGATGGCGTCGGCATGGGCGATCTCGGCCGCCGAGATGATGGCGGGGATGTTGAGATAGGATTCGGCGGCCGGCGGCGGGCCGATGCAGATCGCCTCGTCGGCGAGCCGGACGTGCATCGCATCGGTGTCGGCGGTCGAATGGACCGCGACGGTGCGGATGCCCATTTCATGGCAGGCGCGGTGGATGCGGAGCGCGATCTCGCCGCGATTGGCGATGAGGATTTTCTGGATCATTGCCTATGCCGTCACCCCGGCGGAGGCCGGGGTCCCAGGGGGTGAAGAATACCGCGCCTTTGCCTCACTGGGATCCCGGTCTTCACCGGGATGACGGATAGGGCTTCGCATCCCCGTCACTCGATGATGACGAGCGGCTGGTCGTATTCGACCGGCTGGGCGTCGACGACCAGGATCTCGCGGACGGTGCCGGCGCGCGGGGCGGAGATCTGGTTCATCACCTTCATCGCCTCGATGATCAGCAATGTGTCGCCTTCCTTCACCTTGTCGCCCGGCCCCACCAACGGCTTCGCCCCCGGTTCGCCGGAGAGATAGACGGTGCCGACCATCGGCGACTTGACCGCGCCGGGATGGCTGGCCGGCGGGATGGCGGGCGCGGCCTCGGCGGCCGGAGCCGCGGCGGGCGGCGGGGGAAGGGCGGCAGCGGGCGCGGCGACGGGGGCCGGCGCCGCGATCATCGCGATCTCGCGCTTGACGACGATGCGGCGGGAGCCGTCCTCCACCTCGATTTCGGTCAGATCATTCTGGTTGAGGAGCTCGGCGAGCTGGCGGACCAACTCCGCCTCGATGCGCATGCCGCCCTCTTCGGGCGAGTCGCGTTCGTCGGTCATTCTCTTCCCCTTCAAGCGGCGCGCTTTAGGGCCTGCGCCCGGCTCCCGCAACGGCCGGGGCGGTCAGAATTGGGCGGCCGCGTCGAGTGCGAGCTCGTAGCCGAGCGCTCCGAGCCCGGCGATGGTTCCCCGGGCGGCCGGCGCGACCAGGCTCTTGTGACGGAACGGCTCGCGCGCCGCCGGGTTGGAGAGGTGGACCTCGATCACCGGCACCGGCACCGCCTTGACCGCATCGTGGAGCGCAACCGAGGTGTGGGTGAAGCCGCCGGGATTGAGGATCACCGCCTTCGCCCCCTGCGCGCTGGCTTCGTGCAGCCAGTCGATCAGATGGCCCTCATGGTTGGACTGGCGGATCTCGACCCTGACGCCGAGCCCGCGGGCGCGGTCCTCGAGCCGGCCGGCAATGTCGTCGAGCGTGTCCGCCCCGTAGATTTCCGGCTCCCTGAGCCCCAGCAGGTTGAGATTGGGGCCGTTCAGCACATAGACGGTGGGTGGCGTCGCCATGGCGGCACGCTATAGGGCGCACGGGGCCGCAACCCAAGCATGTTCGGATTTCCGGTGGAACAGCACGAAACGATCTCGATCCGCATCAACGGCCAGCACCGGCGGGTGCCGAAGGGCATCAGCATCGCCGACCTCGCGCTCGAGCTCGGGCTGGAGCCGGCCAGGGTCGCGGTCGAGCGCAATCTGGAGATCGTTCCGCGCTCGACCCTGCGCGACGTCGCGGTCGAGGATGGCGACGATTATGAGATCGTCACCTTCGTTGGCGGGGGTTGAGATGGCGCGGGACGAGCGTCCGGACGACGACAATTGGCAGGTCGCCGGCCGCAGCTTCGCCTCGCGGCTGATCGTCGGCACCGGCAAGTACAAGGATTTCGCGCAGAATGCTGCGGCGGTCGAGGCGTCGGGGGCCGAGATCGTCACCGTCGCGGTGCGGCGGGTCAACATCTCCGATCCCAAGCAGCCGATGCTGATGGATTTTATCGACCCCAAGAAGATCACCTATCTCCCCAACACCGCCGGCTGCTTCACTGCCGAGGAGGCGATCCGCACCTTGCGCCTCGCTCGCGAGGCGGGGGGCTGGACCCTGGTCAAGCTCGAAGTGCTCGGCGAGGCCAGGACCCTCTACCCCGACATGGTCGAGACCCTGCGCGCGACCGAGGTCCTGGCGAAGGAGGGGTTCGAGCCGATGGTCTATTGCGCCGACGATCCGATCGCCGCGAAGCGCCTGGAGGATGCCGGCGCCGTCGCGATCATGCCTTTGGGCGCGCCGATCGGCTCCGGCCTCGGCCTCCAGAATCGGGTGATGATCCGGATTCTGGTCGAGCAGGCCAGGGTGCCGGTGCTCGTGGATGCCGGCGTCGGCACCGCTTCCGATGCTTCGGTGGCGATGGAATTGGGCTGCGACGGCGTGCTCATGAACACCGCCATTGCCGAGGCGAAGGATCCGGTGACGATGGCGCGGGCGATGAAGGGCGCGGTCGAGAGCGGCCGCCTCGCCTACCGCGCCGGCCGCATGGGCAAGCGCCGCTACGCCGACCCCTCCAGCCCGCTCGCGGGGCTGATCTGAGGATGAAGGCCAAGGCGGCTTTGCTCGCTTTGACCCTGTTCCTGTTCCCCGCGGCCGCGCCGGCGCAGACGCCGCATTACGAATTGAAGCTCGACGATCGCGACCCGATGCGGATCGATTTCGCCCTCGTCGATCCGTCGGCGCGGGAGAGGCAGCTTGCCCTGCCGCCTTCCAGGGAGTCGCTTCTGGTTTCCGCCCCGGCCTGCGGAACGAAGCCCCTCGTCCGGACCGGGCCGGGACGCTGGACGCGGCCGGCGGGCTGCGCCTCGGTCTCCTGGTCGGCGCGGCTCGACGATGCCGACAAGGGCATGGATTCGACCCGGCCGCCGTCCGGCGCCTGGAGCCGGCGGCGCCGGCTGTGGCTGCTGACCGGCCGGCTCCCCTGGCTGAAGGGCGCTCGGCCCTGGCCGGCGCCAATTCTCGTCTCGGCCCGGCTCGACGGACGCCTGCTGTCGCGCAGCGCCGAGATCCGGCCGGCGGCGCCGCTCTACCTCGCGGTCGGCCGGCCGGTTCGGCTCTACCGCGCCGGCGGCTTCACGATGCGCGTCTATGGCGACGCGCCGGCGGGTGCCCGCGCGGACCGGCTCCAGCAGCGCGTCGCCGCGACGATGGCGCGATGGCGCAGCGACATCCTGCCGGCGGGGGTGAAGCCGCCGAACCGCCTCGACATGATCTGGGTCGCCGCGCCCGGCGGGGCCGCGCCAGGCTTCTTCGCCTCGGCCAGCGCCAGCGGCGTGCTCATGCAATATATTCCCGATCCGCGCGCGTCCGATCCCGGGGCGAAGCTCGCGGCCGGAATGCTGCTGACCGGCCTCCACGAGAGCTTTCACGCGCTCGGCGAATGGCTCGGCGGCGGCGGCCGCGCCTGGATCTCCGAAAGCTGGGCGACCTTCTTCGCCTGGGAGACGGCGCGGCGCCATCTCAAGGGCGCGGCGCTGGCCGAAGCTTCCGCCCTCATCGACAAGCCCGCCGACACGCCGATCCTCCAGGCCGAGCGCGAGACCGAGCAGGGCGACGACACGCATTACGGCCTCTTCTACAACAAGGGCACGCATTTCTGGGAGGCGGTCGAGGCGGTGCTGGACGGGCCCGCCAACCGCTCCGGCAAGCTCGCCGCTTTGATCCGCGCGACCGACGGAATGAAGGAGCTCGACTGGGACGATGCCGGCCGCGTCGCCGCCTTCCTGGGCGCGCGCAGCCACGGCCGCGCCCGGCCGATCGTGCATTGCTATCTGGTCGAAACCGGCTGTCCGGCGCCGGTCGTCAGGCGTGGCCGGTGAAACGCTCGCGCCAGTAACGGGTGAAGAAGATATCGTCCGGGTCGCGCTGCGCCCGGAGCCGCAGGAACTCCTCGAATCGCGGCAGGCTGCTGCGATAATGGCCGGCCCAGAAGGGGAAATCGTAAGCCGGCACGAACTTGCCCCAATGGAGCCGGAACGGGATGTCGTTGGCGAGGAACAGGTCCCAATATTGCTGGAAGAAGCCGCCCTCGACATTGGGCTCGCCTTCATTCTCGCGGAACCAGAAGACGTCGAAGCGGACGACCCCGTCCTTATATTCGTCATTCCCGTCCGAATAGCCGGGGCTGAGCCAGGAGGAGTTGGGCGGGCTGCCATATATCTCGGTCGAGAAATTGCCGACCGCCTGCCTGCCCTTGTCGATGAACATCCGGTTCAGCAGGTTCATGCATTGCTCGGTATATTGGATCGGGACCCAGATTTCGGTGAATTCGGTGCCGAGCAATATGTCGTCCGCTGTATTGTCCATGCACAGGCTGCGCCAATAATAATCCTCGAACAGGGTCGGCTTGCCGTTCCCGGTCATCGGCTGGAAGATGCCCAGTGCGAACGGGAAGAGCAGGGTCAGCAGCCCCGGAAAGAGGATGAAGATCAGCATGGGCACGAGGAGAAGCGCCGCGAGCAGGATCGTGACGAGCGCCGCAAGCAATGCGGCCGCCAGCCCGCCGATCCTGCCCGCCCACATTTCACCGAGGCAGTGGAAGAAACGCAGATAATTGCGCAGCAATTTCGGCACGTTCTGCGCGAAGCCGCGATTGCCGAGCAGGACATAGAAGAAGGATCCGAGCAATTGCTCGATCCAGCCGAACAGATCGGGCGTGAATTCGAGATAGGGGACCGGCGCGAAGGCCTGCGGCTGCGGCGCGGTCTGGCGCACCGCCTGCCAGATCACCACGCGCTCCGCCTTGTTCTGCGGCCACCAGAGCACCCGGCTATAGGGCGCGGTCTCCAGAAAGCGCCGCATCGACGGCCGCGCGGGATCGCCCGGCCCGAACAGGTCGATCGGGCAATCCGGAGGCGCGGTCGGCGTGGTCACCTCCTGGCCGTAAATGTTGAAGGTCGGATTGAGCTGAAGCCGGACCCTGGTGACGATGCCGAGCAGGCCGACCGAGACCCGCATCGCGCCGAAGATCGGATCGGACTCCTCGATCCAGCTTACCGCGCCGGTGCCGTCGACGACGCGGAAGGCGATCGCATTGTCGAGATCGTAGACCAGCGATCCGCCGGCGGACCCGGTCGCGGTGAACCCGCTCACCGTCTGGTGGGTGATCCCGCCGAGATCGTTCAGCCCCCAGCCTTTCTCGAACGCCTGGTAGAGCAGGCTGTCCTCGAGCGTCGCGGGGCCGAGCGCGTCATAGGGGTCGGCGCCGAGATGAATGCCGGCCTCGGCCTCGACGATGCCCTTTGCCTCGTCCACCCAGATGAGCCTGGTCATCCGGTCCATCGCCAGGTCGAGATTGGGGCCGGCAGGCGGGCGCCGCGTCAGGGTGCGGTTGCTCGGCACGCCGTCGACCGGATCGGTGAAGATGCTCCAGGCGGTGGAATGCGACGCGCCGCGGACCCGGATCAGCAATTTGTTCGCGGCCGCGAATTTGACGAGGGCGACGACATCATCCTCGTTGCCGGGATGATAATAGCCGTCCGCGCCTTTGGCGATGATCGTCGATCGGTCCACTTCATGCCCTCCCGCCATGACAGCCCAAATCATGGGAGCGACGACGAATCGTGGATCGTCAGAGAGTCTCTCGCTCCAACTTCACCTATCCCATGACGACGGGAAGGTTCCTAGGGGATTTTGCGGTCGCGGATGCTTTTCGTCTGGATGATTTCTTGCGGCACGGGGATGCCGCGGCTCGGCATAGGTGAGGCTGGAACTGATCGTTCCAGCGCGCTATTGGGATCGGACTGATTGGAATTTTCGATCATGATGACGGTTCACCTGCCGACGCTCAAGCAGCTCCAGTATTGGAGCTTGTGCCCCGCCTTCCCCCGGAAGGCGGGCGAACCGGCTGGGAGACGGTTCGGATGAGTACGTATCTGCCCACCGTCAAGCAGCTCCAATATTTGGTGGCCCTGCGCGAGCACGGCCATTTCGGCCGCGCCGCCGATGCCTGCTATGTGACGCAATCGACCCTGTCCGCCGGGCTGCGCGAGCTGGAGACCTTGCTCGGCGTGACTTTGGTCGAGCGGACGCGCCGCGTCATGCGCTTCACGGCGCTCGGCGAACGGATCGCCGACAAGGCGGTTCGCGTTCTCCGCGAGGCGGACGAGCTTGCCGAGATGGCCCGCGCAGAGGGCAAGCCGCTGCACGGCGAGCTGCGCATGGGCGTGATCCCGACCATCGCGCCCTTCCTCCTCCCCGCCATGCTGCCGCGCCTCCGCCGCGAATGGCCGGACCTCAAGCTCTATCTGCGCGAGGAGCCTAGCCAGGCGGCGTGCGAGGCGCTCCAGCGCGGCCAGCTCGACTGCGTGCTGCTGGCGCTGCCGTTCAATTGCGGCGACGTCGATTCCGCGCCTTTGTTCGACGATCCCCTGTTCGTCGCCTTTCCGGGCGGCGAGGCGCCGCGCGGCGCCGGAATCGAGGTCGCCGCGATCGACGAGAAGCGCATGCTGCTGCTCGAGGACGGCCATTGCCTCAAGGACCATGCCCTTTCGGCCTGCAACCGTCCCGATCTGCGCGCGCATGCGGCGATGATGGGGACGTCGCTCCACACGTTGGTCCAGATGGTCGACAACGGCCTGGGCCTGACCTTCGTCCCGCAAATGGCGATCGAGGCGGGGATCCTCGACGGGACTCAGGTCGACGCGCGGCCGCTCCGCTCCGATCACGGCTTCCGCAGCATCGCCCTGATCTGGCGCCGCTCGAGCCCGCGCGAAGCGGAATTCCAACTACTCGCAGCCGCGATCCGGCGGATCATCCCCGAGCTTGGGGAGACCGCCGATCCCGGCGAAACGCGCCTGTTGGAGACCGGGGACGTGCCCGGCTGACGGAAGCGGCCGCGACGGACCGCTTCCGCCTCCTCGATCAAGCCGCGACTTCCGGCGCGTGGGCGCGGGGGTCGGCGAGGTCGAACCGGTCGGCGTTCATCACCTTGGTCCACGCCGCGACGAAATCCGCGACGAACTTCCCGCCGGCATCGGCCGCCGCATAGACTTCGCAGACCGCGCGGAGCTGGGCGTTGGAGCCGAATACCAGGTCGGTGCGGGTCGCGGTCCATTTCTCCCGGTCGGTCCGCCGGTCGGTGCCGACATAGACCTCGTCGCCGCGGTCGCTCACTTCCTTCCACGCCGTCCCCATATCGAGCAAATTGACGAAGAAATCATTGGTGAGCTGCCCGGGCCGCTCCGTCAGCACGCCGTGCTTCGAGCCGCCATGATTGGCGCCGAGCACGCGCAGGCCGCCGACCAGCACCGCCATTTCCGGCGCGCTCAATTGCATGAGCTGCGCCCGGTCGACCAGCAGCTCCTCGGTCGGCACGTTGAAGCGGACCTGGAGATAGTTGCGGAAGCCGTCGGCGCGCGGCTCGAGCGGGTCGAAGCTGTCGGCGTCGGTCTGCTCCTGCGAGGCGTCGGCGCGGCCCGGCGTGAACGGCACCGCGATAGCGTGGCCGGCATCGCGCGCCGCTTTCTCGACGCCGACCGAGCCGCCGAGCACGATCAAATCGGCAATGCTGACCTTGCCGCCGGAATCGGCCTTGATGCCCTCATAGACCTTCAGCACCCTGGCGAGCTCGGCGGGCTCGTTGACCTCCCAATCCTTCTGCGGTGCCAGGCGGACCCGCGCGCCGTTGGCGCCGCCTCTCTTGTCCGATCCACGGAAGGTCGAGGCCGAGGCCCAGGCCGTCTTCACGAGCTGGCCGACGCTGAGGCCCGACTCCGCGATCTTGCCCCTGAGGCTGGCGATGTCCGCATCGCCGAGCGGCCGGCCGGCCGGGATCGGATCCTGCCAGATCAAATCCTCGTCCGGCACTTCCGGCCCGAGATAGCGGCTCTTCGGCCCCATGTCGCGATGGGTGAGCTTGAACCAGGCGCGGGCGAAGGCGTCGGCGAAGGCATCCGGATCGCGATGGAAGCGCTCCGAGATTTTCCGGTAATCGGGGTCCAGCTTGAACGCCATGTCGGCGGTGGTCATCATCGTCGGCACGCGCCGGTCGGGACTGTGCGCGCCGGGCGCCATATCCTCCGGCTTCTGGTCCCTGGGCTGCCACTGCCGGGCGCCGGCGGGGCTCTTCACCAGCTCATAGTCGTAGTCGAGCAGCATGCGGAAATAATTGTTCGTCCAGCGGTTGGGCGTCGGCGTCCAGGCGCCTTCGAGGCCGCTGGTAATGGCGTCGTCGCCGACGCCGCGGCCGTGGCTGCTGATCCAGCCGAGGCCCTGCTGGGCGATGTCCGCGCCCTCCGGCTCGACGCCGACCTTCGACGCGTCGCCGGCGCCGTGGCACTTGCCGAACGTATGGCCGCCGGCGGTGAGCGCGACCGTCTCTTCGTCGTCCATGCTCATCCGGGCGAAAGTCTCGCGGATATCGTGCGCCGACTGGAGCGGGTCGGCATTCCCCCCCCGTCCTTCGGGATTGACGTAGATGAGGCCCATCTGGATTGCCGCGAGCGGGCTTTCGAGC
The DNA here is from genome assembly GCA_036491055.1 of Allosphingosinicella sp. Lineage (GTDB taxonomy): Bacteria > Pseudomonadota > Alphaproteobacteria > Sphingomonadales > Sphingomonadaceae > Allosphingosinicella. The sequence continues at coordinate 7,921 of DASXCT010000037.1, read as the reverse complement.
ACCTTCTCCTCGGTGAACCGGGTGTCGCCGACCCATTCCTCCTCGGTGCCCCAGTAAATATCCTTCTGCGGCTCCCAGACGTCGACACGGCCGCCGCCGAAGCCGAAGGTCGGCCCGCCCATCGATTCGATGGCGACGTTGCCGGCGAGGATCATCAAATCCGCCCAGCTCAACTTGCGGCCGTATTTCTGCTTGATCGGCCAGAGCAGGCGGCGCGCCTTGTCGAGATTGCCGTTGTCCGGCCACGAATTGAGCGGGGCGAAGCGCTGGCCGCCCGACGAGGAGCCGCCACGCCCGTCGCCGTTGCGATAGGTGCCGGCGCTGTGCCAGGCCATGCGGATGAAGAAGGGGCCGTAATGGCCGTAATCGGCCGGCCACCAGGGCTGGCTGTCGGTCATCAGGGCGGTGAGGTCCTTTTTCAGCGCCTGATAATCCAGCGACTGGAATTCCTTCGCATAATCGAAATCCTTGCCCAAAGGATCGGGCGAGGCGGCGCCATTCTGGTGGAGGATGTCCAGCGACATCTGGTTCGGCCACCAGTCGCGGTTGGTCCGGCCCAGCAGCGCCCGCAGCGCGAGGGGTTCTTTCCCGGGATCGCCCAAGGGGTCGCCGCTCGTCTTCGCGTCCATGTCCGCCTCTCCTTTTGGTGCTTGGGCTCGGCCTAGGCGCCGCGGCTCATCGGTGGAAACAAGGAAATCCGCTTAGATTGAGCGGTTCACTCGATCAGAGGACGGGGAACAACCCTCCCTGGAAGGGAGGGGCAGGGGGTGGGTACGCCGAAGGCGTATCTGACTCGGAGCCAAGGCTCGCTGCGCTCGTACCCACCCCTGGCCCCTCCCTTCCAGGGAGGGGAATTGGTTCCTTGCAGGAAGGGGACTCACGGTGCTAGCGGCGCCCCCGCAACGCCCCATTGGGCCAGGAAGCCCCATGAACATCGATCTGATCCCGTGCGGCGACAGCCCGCCCGACAGAATCAACGTCGTCATCGAAGTGCCGATCGGCGGCGAGCCGGTCAAATATGAGTTCGACAAGAAATCGGGCGCGCTTTTCGTCGACCGGATCCTCCACACGCCGATGCGCTATCCGGCCAATTACGGCTTCGTGCCGCATACGATGTCGCCCGACGGCGACCCGCTCGACGCTTTGGTGGTCGCCCGCTCGCCCTTCATCCCGGGCTGCGTCGTCCGCGCCCGGCCGATCGCAATCCTGTTCCTGGAGGACGAAGCGGGGATGGACGAGAAACTGCTGACCGTCCCGGTCGATTCGACCTTCCCTTATTATGAGAATGTCGGCGAGCATACCGACCTGCCCGGCATCGTCATGCAGCAGATCGAGCATTTCTTCACCCATTACAAGGATCTGGAGCCGACCAAATGGGTCCGGGTCGGCCGCTGGGGCAATGCCGACGAAGCGCGCAAGGCGGTGACCGAGGCGATCGCGCGCGGGCGCTCACAGGCCGAATGAAGAACGGATGGGCGGCTTCAGAGCCGCTCGACGATGGTGACGTTGGCGAGGCCGCCGCCCTCGCACATCGTCTGCAGGCCGTAGCGCCCGCCGCGCGCCTTCAGAGCGTGGATCAGGGTCGCCATCAGCTTGGTACCCGACGCGCCGAGCGGATGGCCGAGCGCGATCGCGCCGCCATGGACGTTGAGCCGCGCCGGATCGGCGCCGGTCTCGCGCAGCCAGGCCAGCGGAACCGGGGCGAAGGCCTCGTTGACCTCGTAAAGGTCAATCTCGTCGATGCCCATGCCGGCGCGGGCGAGGGCGCGCCTGGTGGCGGGGATCACCTCTTCCAGCATGATCACCGGATCGCCGCCGGTGACCGTGAGGTTGACGATCCGCGCCATCGGATTGAGGCCGTGCGCCTTCAGCGCCCGTTCGTTCACGACCAGCACGCCGCTCGCGCCGTCGCAGATCTGGCTGGCATTGGCGGCGGTGATCCGCCCGCCCTCTTTCAGCGGCTTGACCGCGGCGATGGCTTCGAGGGTGGCGTCGTGGCGTATGCCTTCGTCGCGATCGTGGAGTGCTTCGGTGCCGTCTTCCCGCACGATCGGCAGCGGCACGATCTCGGCCGTGAAGGCGCCTTCGTCGGTCGCGCGCGCGGCCTTGCGGTGGCTGTCGAGAGCGAAGGCGTCGAGCGCCTCCTTCGCCAAGCCATGTTTCTCCGCGATCATCTCGGCGCCGGTGAACTGGCTGAAGCCGTCGACTCCGAATCGCTCCCGAATCCGTCGCGAGAAGGGGCCGGTGCCGATGCCGTGCTGCATCGGCAGGGTGAAGGGGAGGCCCATCGGCACCCGGGTCATCGATTCGACGCCGGCGGCGACCGCCGCATCCTGGGTGCCGCTCATCACCGCCTGGGCGGCGAAGTGGATCGCCTGCTGGGACGAGCCGCACTGGCGGTCGATCGTGACGGCGGGGACGGAAGTGGGAAGCGAGGAGGCCAGAACCGCGTTGCGGCCGACATGGAAGGATTGCTCGCCGGCCTGGCCGACGCAGCCCATGACGACGTCGTCGATCGCGGCGGGGTCGATGCCCGAGCGCGCGACCAAAGCATCCAGCACCTCCGCCGCCATGTCGACGGGATGCCAGTCCTTGAGCGCGCCGTTTTTGCGGCCCCCGGCGGTCCGCGCCGCGGCGACGATATAGGCTTCGGCCATGGGTGCTTCCTCCGCGGAACGATGTAGGAGCGTGTTTCCAGGTCCGGCAAGGGCGCGGGCTCTGGCGCCGGTCCCGACGTCACGCTACAACTCGGCCATGCCTCAAAAGCCCTTGTTTCGCCATCTCGACGAGGTCGGCGAAAGCTATGCCGAGCATGGCGGGAACGCCGCCGCCTTCGGCCTGCGCATGATCGCCGGAGGCCTCGCCTGCCTCGTCCATGCCGTCCTCCCCTTCCTGTTCGAGCGGACGGGAAGCGAAGCGATCCGGTCGCTCCACGACACGCTCTGCAAGCGTGCCGACCGGCCCAATTGGGAGCGCCACCCGATCATCTGAGCCGCGCCGCCAGCGGAGTGACGCGCGTCCTCAAATTGCGAATGCGCCGCCCCAGGCGATGAAGTTCGGATTGGCGAAGCCGTCTTCCGCCTTGCCGTAGGCGAGTGGGCCGGCCTCTTCGCCGTCGGGCCCGAGCGCCGCCACCCGGCCGCCGGCCGCCTCGAGGATCGCCTGGCCGGCGGCGGTGTCCCATTCCATCGTCCGGCCGTAGCGCGGATAGACGTCGGCCGCGCCCTCGGCGAGCCGGCAGAATTTGAGCGACGAGCCGGAGGGGAGATAATCGGCGATGCCGAGGCCGGCGTTCTTCTCCTCGGTGCCCGGCGCGTGGTGGCTGCGGCTGCCGACGCCGATCAGGCCGGAGGCGGGGCGGGGGCGGGCGCGGATCGGCTCCGGCGCGCCGGCGCCGGCGCGGCGGAACGCGCCCTCGCCGTGCGCGCCGTAATAAAGCAATTTGGGGTCCGGCGCGTAGATCACGCCCGCCACCGGCGCGGTGCCTTCGATCAGGGCGATATTGACGGTGAACTCGCCGGTGCGCGCGACGAAGCCTTTGGTGCCGTCGAGCGGATCGACGCAGAAGAAACGGTCGCCGAGCTCCGGGATGCGCCCGGCGCAGGCTTCCTCCTCGGCGAGGACCGGGATGTCGGGAAAGGCCGCGGCGAGACGCTTGAGGATGATCAATTCGGCATGGCGGTCGGCGATGGTGACGGGCGAGCCGTCAAGCTTCTCCTCCGCCTCGCAGCCCTCGATGTATAACCGTTCGATCTCCGCCCCGGCGGCGAGCGCGGCATCGATCATGGTCTGGAGGAGAGGCGAGGTCACCGGCTCGTCTTCGTCATTCCCGCGCAAGCATGTCCTGAGCGACGTCGAAGGGCGGGAATCCAGCCGGGCCTCTGAGACCTGCACACACGCTCCCTGGATTCCCGCCTACGCGGGAATGACGGGGGCGGCGGGACGGCGCCGTTCATCGCGTCAGCCTTTCCCAATGCCAGCGCAGATGGTCCTCCATGAAGGTGGCGATGAAATAATAGCTATGGTCGTAGCCCTCCTGCATTCGCAGCGTCAGCGCGATGCCGGCTTCGCGGCAGGCGGTTTCCAGCAGCTCCGGCTTCAATTGCTGCTCGAGGAAGTTGTCGGCGGTGCCCTGATCGACGAGAATCTCCGGAAGCCGCGCGCCGTCCTCGATCAAGGCGACCGCGTCGTACGCGCGCCACGCGGCACGGTCCGGGCCGAGATAGCGGCCGAGCGCCTTCTCGCCCCAGGGAATCTGCGACGGTGCGACGATCGGCGCGAAGGCGGAGACGCTGCGGTAGCGGTCCGGCTGCCGCAGCGCGAGCGTGAGGGCGCCGTGGCCGCCCATCGAATGGCCGGCGATCGACCGGCGCGCCGGATCGACGGGGAAACTCTCCTCGATCAGCTTGGGAAGCTCGTCGGTCAGATAGCTCGACATCCGGTAATTCTTCGCGAACGGTTCGTGCGTCGCATCGACATAGAAACCGGCGCCCTGGCCGAAATCGTAGGCCGGATCGTCCGGCACATCGGTTCCGCGCGGGCTGGTGTCGGGCGCGACCAGGACCAGGCCGAGCTCGGCGCAGACGCGCTGAGTGCCGCCTTTGTCCATCACATTGGCATGCGTGCAGGTGAGTCCGGACAGATACCAGAGCATCGGCAGCTTCGCGCCGGTCTTTGCCTGCGGCGGGAGATAGACGGCGAAATTCATCTCCGTCCCGGTCTCGCGGCTGTGGTGGCGGTAGACGCCTTGGGTTCCGCCGAAGCTTTTCGCGGTGGAGAGTGTTTCGAGGGTCACGTCGGCTCCCTTGCGTCGCCCCAGCGGAGGCTGGGGCCCCAGTGGAATTGGCCGCCGTGCCTTTCACCCGCTGGGACCCCAGCCTTCGCTGGGGCGACGAAAAACTAATAGATCACAACGCTGCGAATGCTCTCGCCCGCATGCATGAGGTCGAACGCCTTGTTGATGTCGTCGAGCGGCATCGTGTGGGTGATGAGCGGGTCGATCGCGATCCGTCCGTCCATATACCAGTCGACGATCCTGGGCACGTCGGTGCGGCCGCGGGCGCCGCCGAAGGCCGAGCCTTTCCAGACCCTTCCGGTGACGAGCTGGAACGGCCGCGTCGCGATCTCCCGCCCCGCCTCGGCGACTCCGATGATCGTCGAGACGCCCCAGCCGCGGTGGCAGCATTCGAGCGCCTGGCGCATCACATCGGTGTTGCCGGTGCAGTCGAAGCTGTAATCGGCGCCGCCGCCGGTCAGGTCGATTATCGCCTGGACGACCTTGTCCGCGCCGATCGCCTTCGGGTCGATGAAGTCGGTCATTCCGAACGCCTCGGCCATGGCGCGCTTGGCGGGGTTGACGTCGACGCCGACGATCCTGGCCGCGCCGGCCAACCGCGCGCCCTGGATGACGTTGAGGCCGATGCCGCCGAGCCCGAACACCACGACGTTCGCGCCCGGTTCGACGCCGGCCGTCCAGATCACCGCGCCGACGCCGGTGGTGACGCCGCAGCCGATATAGCAGATCTTGTCGAACGGCGCGTCCTCGCGGACCTTGGCGACGGCGATCTCCGGCATGATTGTAAAGTTCGAGAAGGTCGAGCAGCCCATATAATGATGGATGGTCTCGCCGCCGAGCCGGAAGCGGCTGGTGCCGTCCGGCATCACGCCCTTGCCCTGGGTCGCGCGGATCGCGGTGCAGAGGTTGGTTTTCCGGCTGAGGCAGCTTTTGCACTGCCGGCATTCGGGCGTGTAGAGCGGGATGACATGGTCGCCCGGCTTCACCGAGGCGACGCCTTCGCCGACCTCGCGGACGATGCCGGCGCCCTCATGACCGAGGATCGAGGGGAAGATCCCTTCCGAATCCTTGCCTTCCAGCGTGTAGGCGTCGGTGTGGCAGACGCCGGTCGCCATGATCTCGACCAGAATTTCGCCGGCGCGGGGGCCGTCGAGATCGACCTCGTGGATCTCCAGCGGCCGGTTGGGCGCGACGGCGATCGCGGCTCTCGTCTTCATTCCATGCTCCCTCGTTCGAGCCTTGTGCCTCGACTGGGTCCCGGCCTACGCCGGGGAGCAGCAGCGTTCAACATTGGCGGGAGGTGACGGCATGCCCCTGAACCAGCCGAAGATGCCTCGGACGGTGTGGGCGCTCGGCTTGGTCAGCCTGTTCATGGACCTCTCCTCGGAGACGATCCACGCTCTGCTGCCGCTCTTCCTGACGGCGACGCTCGGCGCGAGCGTCGCGACCGTCGGCGCGATCGACGGCATTGCCGAGGCGACCGCCTCGATCTCCAAGGTCTTTTCGGGCTGGCTTTCGGACCGGCTCGGCCGGCGCAAGCCCTTGATCCTGCTCGGCTACGGCCTGGCGGCTTTGTCCAAGCCGCTCTTTCCACTCGCCAGCGGCGCCTTCTGGGTGCTCGGCGCCCGCTTCGCCGACCGGATCGGCAAGGGCCTGCGCGGCGCGCCCCGCGACGCTTTGGTCGCGGACGTGACTCCGGCCGGGATGCGCGGCCGCGCCTTCGGCCTCAGGCAGGCGATGGACACGGTCGGCGCGTTCGCCGGCCCGCTGGCCGCCGTCGGGCTGATGCTCCTCTTCGAGGACGATATGCGCGCGGTCTTCTGGGTGGCGCTGGCGCCCGCCATCCTTTCCGTCCTCTGCCTTTTCTTCGGCGTCGACGATGCGCCCAAAGCGGCCGGCGCGGCGCCGCCGCCGATCCGGGTCGCTGAGCTGAAAGCGCTCGGCCGGCCGTTCTGGAGCGTGGTGACGATCGGCATGATCTTCACCCTCGCCCGCTTCAGCGAGGCCTTCCTGATCCTGCGCGCGGCGGGGGAGGGACTTTCCCCCGCGCTGGCGCCGCTCGTGCTGGTCGCGATGAACCTCGTCTATGCGCTCGGCGCCTATCCGGCCGGCATACTCGCCGACCGCCGGCCGGCGCGGGCGCTTCTGCTGTGGGGCCTTGCGATGCTGATCGCGGCCGATGCGTTGCTGGCCTGGGGGCCGGGGCTGGCCGCGATCTTCGCCGGCATCCTGCTCTGGGGCGCCCATATGGCGCTCACCCAGGGGCTGATGGCGAAGCTGGTCGCCGACACTGCGCCGGCGCAGGCGCGGGGCTCCGCCTTCGGCCTGTTCAACCTGGCGAGCGGCCTTGCCTTGCTCCTCGCCAGCCTCCTCGCGGGCTTGCTGTGGGACAAAGCCGGACCGTCCGCGACTTTCCTCGCCGGTGCCGGTTTCGCGGCGCTGGCCTTGCTGCTGCTCGCGTTCAGGCGGCGCGGTTGAGCTTGCGGCGGTCGGCGAGGATCGCCTGCGCCGCATTGTGTCCGGGCGCGCCGGTGACGCCGCCGCCGGGATGGGCACCAGAGCCGCAGTGATAGAGACCCCGCACCGGCCCGCGATAGTCGGCATGCCCCAGCATCGGCCGCGCCGAGAACAGCTGATTCAAGGTCAGCGCGCCGTGGAAGATATCCCCACCCAGAAGCCCGAACTCGCGCTCGAGATCGAGCGGCGACAGCATTTGCCGGCCGACCACGCTGGCGGCGAAGCCGGGTGCATATCTGTCCACGGTCGCGATCATGAGGTCGGCGACCTCGTCGCGATGATCGTCCCAGGATGTGCCGTCGGGCAAGACAGGCGCGACATGCTGGCAGAACAGGCTCGCGACATGCGCGCCATCAGGCGCGAGCGAGTCGTCCAGCGTGGTGGGAATCAAGACTTCCATGATCGGCTCCTTGCTCCAGCCGCTCGCGCGAGCATCCTGCCAGGCGCGATCCATGTAGCCGAGCGAAGGCGCCAGGATGATGCCGGCGGTGAGATGATCGCCGTCGCCGGGCAGCGCGGTGAACGACGGCAGAGCGCTCAGCGCCACATTCATGCGGAAGGTGCCGGAGCCGTTACGCCAGCGCTGGATGCGGGCGAGGAAAGCGTCCG